>CANJRG010000001.1 GCA_947476745.1 Acidimicrobiia bacterium
AGCCACACGAACACCATCGCCACCAGCACCCCGACCGCGGAGAGCGAGGCGGTGACGATCTGCTCGGTGGTGAGAGCGGTACGGGCTCGGTTGTGTCGCCCACGGCGGCGGCCCGAGGCACGCCGGGAGTCCGGGCCTACCTCGCCCACCCAAATGACCGCACGGGTCTGGTCGGCCGCTACGTCGGCCGAGCTTGCGGTCGCATTCGGGGCAGGGTCGCTGAGGGGTTCTGTGGTGGGGTCCATCGTGCAGTCGCCGGGTGCGCGTCCCCTTCGGGGCGCTCGACCCAAGCTAACCGCGCGTCCACCGTTGCTGGCGTCACCGACACCGCGGGATCACCGGAATGCGGGGAGCACCGGAATGCCGGGATCGGGCGCCGGCGACCTCCGGCCCGTCACGGGAGGTCGGCGATCAGCCGGCTCGACGCAGCACGGGCGCGGGGTTGGCCCGCTGAGGTTGCGCCGCCTTGATGTCCTCGAGCAGCGATCGCAGCTCGATCGGCTCACCACCGCGGCTCCACGAACGCTTGTCACAGGTCGAACAAGAAGTCATCGTGACCGCCTCGCTGCGGACGAAGATGGTGATGGTGACCAGGTTGCCGCTGCAGCCGTTGCTGCAACGTCCGTCGGTCACCGGCGCGGCGACCTCGTCCGTCACGTTCGCATCCGTCGACGCCGGCCTCGATTGTCTACCCATGTCCTGCCCCTCGTGTGCTCCCGCCCGGTCGGGGGCCTACCCAACCCGGAGCGTTTCGGCAGTACTGCATCGACCGTTCTGGGGATTCCGCTGAAGCGTCGTCATCCAATTGACACAAAAAACCGGGACCATAGACCTAGCCGCTGAGCGACCGGGGCCCCCTCCGGTTCCAGCCGATGGCACCCGTCCCGGCCCGTCCGGCAACGGCCGTCCGGCCCCAGCGGCCCGCCGGCCCATCGGGCTGTCAGCGCTTCGCCAGGTAGAGCACCGTGCTGGCGTTGAAACAGACATGGGCCATGATGGCGGGCCCGAGCCGGCCGTAGGCCAGCGCCAGGCCGCCGAAGGTCAGGCCGGCCACGAACAGGCCGACGAACTGCACCGGCTGGAAGTGGACGGCGGCGAACACGGCGGAGCTGATCACCAGCGCAGCCCAACCGGGCATGCGCCCGGCGAGCCCTCTGAGCAGCAGACCGCGGAACATCAGCTCCTCGACGACGGGGGCGGCCACCGCAAGCAGCAGGAACAGGCCCACCAGGCCCACCCAGCCACTGCCCTTGCTGATGAGGGACCGAGCCGGACCGTCGGCGTCGATGCCGAACAGTGCGTACACCGCCCCGATCGCCACCTGAGCTCCGACCCCACAGGCCATCCCGACCATAGGGTCCAGCGCAGAGAAGCGCAGACCCAGATCGTCGCGCCAGCTGCGTCCGCGGCCGGTGGTGCCCAGCGCCACGGCGGCCAGCTCGGTGGCCCACACCGGGATCTGCCACACCGCCAGCGCCACCAGCGGCGCCCCGGCGGCCACGGCCACGATCTCGTCCTGGAGGGTGCCACCGGCGGCGACGCCCGAAGCCATACCGGCGACCACGAACAACGGGCCGGCGAGTGAGAACACCACCGCCCCGACGACCTGGCTGGCCAGCCACCCCCCGACGCAGAGCGACACCCATCCCGACACTCTCCCCGGGTGACGATCGGGACCGGGCTGGGCAGGGGCGCCGAGGCGACCGACGAGACGGCTCACGGCCCCGAAGTTAGCCATCCCACGCCGATGCCCACCGATCCGCATTCCGGCCAGGTGAGACCTAGCATGAACTCATGGAACCCAAGGCAAACCCGCCCGGCGGCCCCGACGGCGGCAAGACGCCGGGATCAGGCGCCCGAGGCGAGAACGGCTTCCCCAAATGGGCCATCTGGGCGCTGGTCGGCCTGGTCGTCCTCGTCCTGGTGGTGCCCACCATCCTGCGCGGCCAGACCGGCACCAAGATCACCTACACCGAGTTCATGACCGCGGTGAAGGAGGACCGGGTCGAGCGGATCGTGTTCGACAACACGACCGGCGGCATCGACGGGACCTACACCAACAGTGAGAAGTTCCACACCACCGGGTACCTCGACTTCAACGAGGCCGACCGGTTGCTGCTCGAGGAGCACAACGTCATCCAGCAACCGGCGACCCCCCAGTCCGGCTTTGTCGCCCAACTCCTGCCCATCCTGCTGCCCTTCGCCCTACTCATCGGCTTCTTCTGGTGGATGCAGCGCCGGGCGTCGGGGCAGATGGGCAACATCATGTCCATCGGCCGGAGCCGGGCCAAGACGTATTCCACCGAACGGCCTTCCACCACCTTCGACGACGTCGCCGGCTACAGCGGAGTGAAGCAGGAGATCTGCGAGGTCATCGACTTCCTGCGTAGCCCGGCGAAATTCGCCGCCATCGGCGCCCGGATCCCGAAGGGTGTGCTGCTGGTCGGACCGCCCGGCACAGGCAAGACACTGATCGCCCGAGCGGTGGCCGGTGAAGCCGGCGTCCCGTTCCTGTCGGTGACCGGCTCGGACTTCATGGAGATGTTCGTCGGCGTCGGCGCCTCCCGGGTGCGCGACCTCTTTCAGTCCGCCCGTAAGATGGGACGAGCGATCATCTTCATCGACGAGATCGACTCCATCGGCCGCAAGCGCGGGGCTGGCCTCGGCGGTGGTCATGACGAGCGCGAGCAGACGCTCAACCAGATGCTGTCGGAGATGGACGGCTTCGAGGCCACCGAGGGCTTGGTGATCATCGCCGCCACCAATCGGCCCGATGTGCTCGACCCGGCGCTGCTGCGGCCGGGCCGCTTCGACCGGCAGGTGATCGTGCCACTGCCGGAGTTCACCGAGCGCCTGGCCATCCTGAAGGTGCACTGCAAGCACAAGCGGATCGCTCCCGACGTAGACCTCAGCATCGTCGCCCGGGGAACGCCAGGCATGGCCGGCGCCGATCTCGCGAACCTGGTGAACGAAGCCGCCCTGTTCGCCGTGCGTGGCGGCCAGGACGTGATCCGGGCCAGCAATTTCGAGGATGCCCGCGACCGCGTCATGATCGGCCAGCGCCGTGAGTCCGTCGTCATGAACGACCACGAGAAGGAGATGACCGCGTACCACGAGGCCGGCCACGCCCTCGTCGCGGAGTTACTGCCGGGGTGCGACCCGGTGCACAAGGTCACGATCCTGCCCACCGGTATGGCCCTCGGCGTGACCATGACCCTGCCCCAGGAGGACCGGCACTCGCTGTCCCAGTCGGGCATCGAGGACCGCCTGGCGATGATGCTCGGCGGCCGCATCGCAGAGGATTCGGTCTACGGCGAGGTCACCAACGGGGCCTCCGACGACCTGCGCAAGGCCACCGAGTTCGCCCGCAAGATGGTCCGCGAGTGGGGCATGTCCAAGCGGATCGGCCCGATGGCCTGGGGCTCGGGTGCCCCGGTCTTCCTCGGTGAGGACTGGATGCAGACGAAGGAGTACTCCGAGGAGACCGCCCGGACCATCGACGAGGAGATCGAACGGATCCTTCGGGAGGCCGAGGACCGCACTCGCCAGTTGCTGCATGACAACCGTAAGGCCTTGGAGATGATCGCCCGGGCGCTGCTCGAGCAGGAAACCGTCGACGGCCGCGAAGTGAACCGATTGATCAAGCTGTCGCAGTCCCCGGCAACGCCGGCCGCCGAGGTGGCACCGCCGCCACCGCCGCCACCCCCGCCCCCGGCCCCGGTGATCTGAAGGACCGCCGTCGACCCCGGCGCCACAGCTCGACGCCACCCTGCGGGGTGGCGTCGGCGCGTTCGGGCTGTCGGTCCCTTCGCGGCGTCAGCGCAGCTCCGCCAGCGCGCCCCACAGATCGGACGCGGAGACGGGGCCGAGGAAATGCCGACGCACGACGCCCTCGGCATCGACGAGGAGGAGCAGGGGCACCGCATCGATTCGGTAGCGCTCGTGCAGCCCCACATCGGCCTTGGCCTCGAGGTTCTGTACCGCCACCTCGGCGCCCTCGACGATCTGGGCCCGTTCCCATACCGAGGCGCACACTTCGCAGGTCACTGAGCTGAACAGAACCACCAACCAGGGGGCGTCGGGCCGGGCGAAATCACGGCGGTCCAGTTGGGCCGGCACCGTCCACGACGGGCTTGATTCCGGTACCGGCCCGCTGCGCCGAGCCAGCACGGTGGCCACGATCGCCGCAACCCCGGCCAGCACCACAACGGCGACGAGACGCCCCACCATCGCTCAGTTGCTCCCCTGGGGCGCCGTGGTGGCCGGCACCGTCACGGCAGCGACGGTAGTCGGAACGGCGGCCCTCGAGACGGTCACGGTCGTGGTCGTGACACCGCCGGCCACCGTCGTGGTGGTGGTGGTCACCACGGTGGTCGTCGAGGCCCGGGTGGTCGAGGTCGAGCTCGTCGTCGTCACGGCGGTGGTCGTGGTGGTGACCGGCACGGTCGTGCGGACCACCGCCGGGACGGCGATGTCGCCGAGGGGGCCGGGCACCACCACACCGACGGCCATCGGCACGGCCGGAGCGAAGCTGGTGTCGGGCACCGGCGAGAACACCTGGACACCGTCCACGACGATCGGTCCGCTCCCGCTCACCCGGACGAGCAACGGGCCGGACCCCGCGGCGAAGGCCAGGGGCAGCTCGATCTGCTGACGGGCGCCGATCCGACGGGCCGATGCAGGCAGCTCGACGGTGATGGAACGTCCCTTGCCCCATGCGGTGATGCTGAGATCGACCGGCTGGTCGGGCATGGCGTTGGTGATGACCACCTTGGCCTCCTTCACATCGGACCTCGCCGCCATCACCACGACCCAGTCCGTCGCCACCACCGGGGTGCCTAGCGAGGCCGACAGTCCGGCCGGCAGCGGACCCAGCGTCACCTCGGTCCCCAGGGACGGGGTGCTGGACGAGGCTGCGGAACCCGACGGCGAGGCCGGAGACTTGGCAGCCGCATCCCCACCCTCGTCCTCGGCCACCGCCGCCGCAGCGACGACCGAGCCGCTGAGCTGCACCCGTTCGGCCACGACCGGCACCCGGTTGAGCGACCGCACCGTGGTCGTGTGCCGCAGGGGCTTGGGAATGCGTCCCTCGTCGTTCAGGACGACCTCGCCGTAGGACTGCGGCGGGATCTGCAGCTCGAAGGGCTCGATGCCCAGTTCCTGGGTCGATCGCGGCCGATCCACGGACACCTCGACCTCGGCCGTCTCCTCGGACGGGTTGTACACGGCGATGCGTTCGAAGGTGGATGCGTCCACCCGCCCGTCGGCGAAGTACCACGAGGTGGCCGGCGCCGGAGCGCCAGGGGTGACGTCGAGGGTGACCGTGCCGTCGGTACCGGTCAGCGTCTGCAACCGGTCGACCACGAGACGGCCGCTACGGGCGGTGATCGTGGTGGAGATCCGTTGGCGCACCGGCACGGTGCCCGTCACGTCGACGGTCACCAGGCGGCGGGCCGGCACGAGGAAGCCCTGCAGGGCCTCGGGGGCGCGGAACCCGTCGTCGGTGTCGAAGGTGATATCGACCACCGCCTCGGCCGGGAAGGGGTTGAACAAGGCCAGGCGGAGCGAGGATCCGTCCTGGGGCGAGGTCTGGCCCCAGGGGAAGTACCACCGCGTCGATGCCCGCGAGCTGCACCGGTCGCTGTCCCAGCCACCGACCCCGCGCACCTCATGGGTGACCACGACCCCTCCGTGATCGAGCTCGACGAGCGCCGCCGCCCACTCCCCCTTCGCCACGCTCGACAGAGCGGTCTGCACCTGGTCGTGCGGGCCCACCGCGACCGGGACGCGAACAACATCCTTGCCCTCGACGAAGATCTGGAGCACTCCCGCCACCTGGGCATCGGTCGGGTTCGCGACGGTGACGGTCTGGTCCGCAGGGCCATTGCCCATGGCCGATCCTCCGGCACAGAACCAGGTCGAGGACCCGGCGTCGTCCGGGGTGATCAACGGGCTCAAGGCAGCGGCGGTGACCGCATCGGCCTGCACCGCGACAGGAGTGATGCGCGGATCGAGCAGCAACGCTGCGCCGGCCAGTCCGGCCAGCGCCACGACCACCGGGATGCGGCGAAGGATCATCGCTGCCCCTCCTCGGCCCCGGCGCAGTCCTGGCCGGCGCAGTCCTGGCCGGCGCAGTCCTGGCCGGCGCCGTCCGCCACGTCGACCGCCTTCGACGCGCCGATCCCCGGCTGCGCGGCCCCCGGGTAAACGACGGCCGGATCCGTAACGGCCGGTTCATCGACGCCGGGGTCCGCGGTCACGACCTGCACCGCGGTGACGATCCGCGGGCTCGCCGGGACGGGCGGCGGGCTCGGCGAGGCTGCAACGAGCGCCGTCGCGGCCTCGGGCGCGGCGGCTGCCCCACGGCGACGGGCCAGACGGGCGGAGGTCCGCACCGCGACCACGGCCAGCCCCAGCCAACCCATCGCCTGGAGCACCCACAGCAACCGCCCGGTCACCGGCGACGCGAAGTGCAGCGTCGCCGTGCCCGACGAGGTCACCTCGTAGCGGTTGGTGAACCCGATGCCCTCCCCGGAAGCCACCGAGCTTCCGTCGACCTCGAGGTTCCACCGGGGATCGAACGACTCGGCAAGCTGCACGACGTCACCGCCGGACAGTTCGCCCTCGAACCGCCGTGGCCCGATGGCCTGCAACGCTGCAGCGGCCGGGGCCGCGCCGTCGGAGAAGGACAGGTCAGCAGCCCGGGTGGCATCGGCGGGCACCAGCACCGTCATCGGCTGCCAGGCGGTGTTCCGGTACACCCGGATGGCCGCGTTCAGGTCGACCGGGGCGAGGTCCAGCTGGCTGGACAGGGTTGCGTCGATCCACGGCGGGGCCGGGCGCTCGTTGCTCACGAACGGGGTCGGGGCCAGACGATCCACGACCACCACGTACCGCACGGCGAGCAGGCCGAGTGTCTGACCGAGGCGGTTGTCACCACCGCGCCGGGCCGTGTCGAGCACTTCGGGGATGACCTGGGTCGCATCGGTCAGCGGGCCGGTCCACACCGCGTCGAGCGTCGGGTAACCCACCGTCGTGGCGTAGCTGCTGACCCCGTCACCCAAGGGCCAGCCCGCGACCGGTAGTACGTCCTGCGCCCCCAGCCACAGCACCCGGAACGGCCCGGTGGTCGCCGGTTCGGTCCCGACGAATCGTAGGACCCGGTCGTACCCGCCCCGTGGCATCTTCCAGCGGCCGTCGATGGAGATCAGCACGATCGGCAGCACCGCCAGCAGCAACGCCCCGGCTGCGAGGACGCTGGCGAACTGCCGCCAGCCGAAGCGGTACCCGCGCAGGTCGAGATCGAATGCCGCCATGCCGGCACCGACGGCGACGGCGATGCCCAGCGAGGCCGGGGCCAGCAGCACCTCCGCCGGGGGCAGGGCGACGTCGACCCAGCCGGCCTGCACCACGGCGACCACCGCCAGCGGCAGGACGTACAGGCACCAACCGCGTACCGCCCATCCCAACCGCCAGGACCGGCCGATCGCCAACCCGGCGAAACCGGCCACCAACAGACCCCAGGTGACCCAGGCACCACCGAGGCGGCCGCTGTAGAAGTGCAGCAACTCCCACAAGCGATGCTCCGCCGCACCGCCGATGCCACCGAGGCTGTGCACGTCGGGGTCATCGCCCTTCCACGACGAGATCAGCCAGGGCGCGTGCAAGGCCAGGCCGGCCACGACGCCGACGACGGTGCCGGCGGCGAGGCGCGGAAGGCTGCGCCCCGCTCCCATCACCAGCGAACCCAGCCCGAAAGCCACCGCGACGAGCAAAACCACCAGCGCTGCGACCGGGGAGAGGGACACCACTGCGGCGACGCCGAGCGCGATGACGGCGGTGGCATGCACCAGGGAACGCCGCGTCGTCGGACCGTACGGCTCGGTACCACCGAGCTCCGCCATGGCCCGCACCAGCCACGGCAGTACGCCGTAGAGGGCCAGGGCCGACCATCGGCCGCCCGCCAGCGCGTTGTACAGCAGCGGGTTGGCGGCGTAGGCGAGCAGCATCGCCCCCTTGGCCCGGCTGTGCGGGGTGAACGAGCCGAGCCGCCACAACCCCACCAGACCGAACGGCACGAAACCAAGGATCAGCACCGTGCGCAGCAGGCCGGTGGCGCCCATCACGACCACGCCGGCGAGACCGGTCAGCCACAGGCCGGTGGCACCCGGGCCGGCGTCGCCGAGGCCGGCCGCGACCCAACCTCCCCAGCTGGTGCGCAGCAGGTCGGCCGCACGGTCGGGGAAGGGGACGAACTCGCCGATGGCCGGCACCCCCCGGGTGATCAGGTGGCGACTGCCGAACAGCAGCACCAGCGCCACGGCCAACGCCAACAGCACGTTCTGCGGCTGCGTCGCCGCACCCCGGTTGGCCAGCCACTGGCGGACGGCGTCGCCGAGCGAGGCGGTGGCCTCGTGGTCGCCCACCTGGCCGCGCACGAACCCCGTGAGACGTGCTGAGCCGCGCGACTGCAGGCGCCGCAACTCCAGGTCGGTGATCTGGCGCTGCTGTTTGACCTGGCGTCGCTTGGCCACGATCGAACCGGTGCGACGAAGGTTCCAGGTCCACGCACCGGCCACGTCACGGGCGTGGGCGAACCGGCCGACCAAGAGCACCGCTACCAACTCCAGCATCGACAGCACGGCCTGCTGGACCAGCTCGCCGACCAGGTAGAACCAGCCGTAGTTGGTGCAGACCATGCGCAATCGGTGGCGCAACTGCAAGCGGCGGCGATCATCGGGGCGACGTTCGCCGAGTGCC
Organism: Acidimicrobiia bacterium; assembly: GCA_947476745.1. Taxonomy (GTDB): domain Bacteria; phylum Actinomycetota; class Acidimicrobiia; order Acidimicrobiales; family CAIXPF01; genus CAIXPF01. The sequence goes on from CANJRG010000001.1 coordinate 8,761, forward strand.
TCCACGTGACGGGCCCGGGCGGAGGGCACCACCAGCACGCGGGCACCGACCAGGTGCGCCCGCCAGCACAGGTCGGTGTCCTCGCCGTGGAAGGTGATCTCCTCGTCGAAGCCCCCGAGGGCCCGCAGCAGATCGGCCCGGACCAGGAAGCACGAGTCGGGCACGAAGAAGACGTCGCGCACCGCGTCGTGTTGCTCCTGGTCGAGCTCACCGCGCTCGCACAACGGGAACGGCGCACCGAAGCGGTCGGCGCCCATCCCGGTGGTCAGCAGGGCATCAACCTGATCCCAGCGCACCACCTTGGGCCCCACCACCGCAGCATTGGAGCGGTACGCCTCCTCCACCAGCAGCCTGACCGCGTTCGACGCGAGCGCCACGTCGTCATGGCAGACCAGGAAGAACGGCGCGCCCTCGACCATACCGAGGGCGGTGTTGACCGCCGCTCCCACCCCGTTGTTGGTCTCCAGCCGGCGGACGTAGGCCCGTGGTGCCACGGCAGCGATGCGCGGCGTCGGGTCGACGTCACCGGCGTTGTCGATCACCAGGATCGAGAGGTTCGGGTACTCCTGGGAGGCGAGGGCCTCGAGCGCTTCCTCGAACCACGGACCGGGGTTGTGGGTCACCACCACGGCGACAACCGCGGGAAGCGCAGCCGCGGCGGCACGTGCCTCGTCGGCACCGTCGTCGACGGACTCCTCCCCTAGCGGATCCGGATCGAGGGCGACGCGCTCATCCACGATAGGGAGAAGTTACTCGCCCGCCCCCCGACCACCGGGGATGGCCCCACCGGGGTGGCTCACGTGCGCCATTGAGCGGACGGCACCCGGTACGGTGGAAGTCCATGGAAGGACCGACGCGCCGCGGAGTGGAGATGGGGGTCGGCCTCGCCCTGCTGGGCGTCCAGCGTTGGATGAGTGTGCGCCCCGACCTCGAGGCCGAGCTGGACCGCCTGGGCCGCCACACGCTGGCCGACACCAGCCGTGAGCTGGGCGGTGCGGTTACCCGGCTCGTCGGTCGCCTGACCGGCGGCTCCTCCCCCTCGCGCCCGTGACCCGTGGCGGTCGGGGTCGCACCGGCGAGACGCGACGGCCCCGGGTGGTCCTCGACCTGACGCCGTTGCTGGGCCGACCGACCGGTATCGGGGTCTTCACCAGGCAACTCCTCAACGGTCTCGCCCGGCGCGACGACCTCGACGTGGTGGGCTATGCCGCCACCTGGCGGGGTCGTGGTCAGCTCCGGGCACTGGCTCCGCCGACGGTGCAGGTGGTCGACCGGCCGCTACCGGCCAGACCGATGCGGGCGCTGTGGAGCCGGGGGCCGTTCCCCCCGTTGGAATGGCTGACCGGTTCGTTCGACCTCGTGCACGGAACGAACTTCCTGGTGCCGCCCACCCGACGCGCCGCCCGGCTGGTCACCGTCCACGACCTGACCCCGGTTCGCTACCCCGAGCTGTGCTCGGCGGACACCCTGGCCTACCCGGCGCTCATCGAACGGGCCTGGCGAGCCGGCGCCTGGATCCACACCGACAGTGCGTACGTCGCCGATGAAGTGCGGCAGTGGCTGCGGGTCGGCGACGCCGACGCCCACCGGGTCGTGCCGATCCACCTCGGCGTGGACCCGCCGACCAGCGGCGACCCCGAGGCCGGCCGGCAGCTGGCCGGCTCGTCGCGTTACGTGCTCGCTCTCGGCACCATCGAACCACGCAAGGGCCTGCCCGACCTGGTCCGGGCCTTCGACGCGGTGGCCGCCCTCGACGATGACGACCGCCCGCCGGGCGGGCAGGTCCGCCTGGTGGTGGCCGGCCCCGACGGTTGGGGCACCGAGGCCTTCGACCGGGCGGTCGCAGCGTGCCGGCACCGTGACCGGGTGGTGCGCGTCGGCTGGGTCGACGACCGCAGCCGCGCCGATCTGTTGGCCGGTGCTGCGGTGCTGGCCTATCCGAGCCTCTACGAGGGGTTCGGGCTGCCGCCGCTCGAGGCGATGAGCGTCGGTGTGCCGGTGGTGTGCAGCGATGCCGGGCCCCTGCCCGAGGTCGCCGGAGCAGCGGCCCGGCTCGTCGTGGCGGGCGACCCCGATTCGCTCGCCGCCGGCCTGGCCGAGGTGCTCGACGACGACACCGGACGGCAGGCCAGAGTCGAAGCGGGCCGTCGGCACGCCGCCGGCTACCGCTGGGAAGACTGCGTGACGGCGATGGCTGCGCTCTACCGGCAGATCCTGGCCGTAGGCTGACGGGGTGGCGTGCCGCACCTCATCCGTTCTCCCGCCGCCCCAAGCCGTTGCGACGGTCCGGCGATGAGAGCGCTCATCACCGGCGGCATCGGGTTCGCCGGCACCCACCTGGCCCGTCATCTCGAGGCGAGCGGTGACGAAGTCGTCCTCACCGACCGACTCATCGGTGGGCCCGACCTGCTCGATGCCGAGGGCTGGATCCGGCTGCTGGCCGACGTCCGGCCCGACGCCGTGTACCACCTGGCGGCCCAGCCAAGCGTGGCGGCGTCGTGGGAGAACCCGGCGCTCACCCTGCGAGTCAACACCGAGGGCACGTTGCACGTCCTGTTGGCCTGCCGCGACGCCGGCGTCGGCCGGGTGCTGATGGTCTCGAGCTCCGACGTGTACGGCGGAACCGCCGCCACCGATCGCCTCCTGACCGAGTCCGAACCCCTGCGACCGGTGACCCCGTATGCGGCGTCCAAGGCCGCGGCCGAGCAGTTCGCGCTCCAGGCGTGGCTGGGTTGGGGCCTCGAGGTGGTCCGGGTCCGCCCGTTCAACCACATCGGCCCGGGCCAGGACGACCGTTTCGTCGCCGGGGCGCTGGCCGCTCGCATCGCCACAGCCGAGCGTGGCAACGGCGAGGTGACCGTCGGCAACCTCAGCGCCCGGCGCGACTTCACCGACGTGCGCGACGTGGTGCGGGCCTACCGGGACGCGGTGGTGCAGGGCGAGCCCGGCGAGGTGTATCACGTGTGCTCCGGCCGCCCGGTGGCCATCGCCACCCTGGCCGACACGATGGTGGCCCTCGCCGATCGCCCGGTTCGCCTGGTGACCGACCCGGCGCTGTTCCGACCGGTCGACGTGCCGGTGCTGGTCGGCGATGCCGGCCGCCTGCATGCGGCGACGGGCTGGTCGCCCATCATCCCCCTCGAACAGACCCTGCACGAACTGCTCGACGACCACCGAGCACGACGCGACCGGGGCTGACCGCCCGCGCCTGGCCATCGGCGCTGCTCTCAGCGATCACCACGGCCCTCAGCGATCGGTGCGGTCGGCGGGATCGCCCGGGTCCGGCCCGCCGGGGACCGGGGTGCTGGTTTCCGGCCTGCGGGGGAGGGACCCTCCGGCATGCCGCGTGGATCGGTGCTGGGCCACGCCCCGGGACGCCTCGGTCAGGCGCTCTCGTTCCGCACGGTCCGCCACCCGGCCGGCCAGTTCGGTGAGCCGATCGGCCCACCGCTGCAGCGTGTCGGCGCGCAGGCGGGCCGCCGCCGCGGGCTCCAGCAGGGCAGCCACCGTATCGAGCCAATCCAGGTCGTTGGCCAGCAGGGCCAGCTGCAGATCGACCTCGGTGTGCCGGGCGGCCACGAGGGGCAACCGCTCGGACTTCGCCTCGGGGTAGTCGGTCCCGCCGACCAGCTCGTGCGGCTCGAAGCCGAAGCTGGCCGCCAGCAGGACCACCGTGCGCTCGTTGGCGACCGACATGCCCGCCTCGAGGTGGGACAACGCCACCCGGGACACCCCGATGCGTTCGGCGAGCCGAGCCTGGGTCCAGCCCAGCGTGGCGCGCTCCTTGGCGATTCGTCGGCCGAGCGCTTCCACCCTTCCAGGGTGCCACCTTGCTGCCCGGCGAACGATGACCAAATCGACTAGCAGCGTTAGTTCATTCGGGTTGGCCGATGCCAAGTGGCTTTACAGACAACGGCCTCGCGCGTCGGTACAACGGAACCATGTCGAGACGACGCGCGCTCATCACCGGGATCACCGGCCAGGACGGTTCCTACCTGGCGGAGTTCCTGCTCGCCAAGGGCTATGAGGTGATCGGCATGGTGCGTCGCTCCTCGACCGTGAACTTCGAGCGCATCGCCCACATCCAGGACGAGGTGACCCTGGTGTCGGGCGACCTCCTCGACGGAGGCTCGATGATCGGGGTGATCACCGAGCACCGCCCCCACGAGGTGTACAACCTCGCCGCCCAGAGCTTCGTCCAGACCAGCTTCGGCCAGCCGGTGCTCACCGGGGACGTGACCGCCCTCGGCGTGACCCGCCTGCTCGAGGCGATCCGGGTCGTCGACCCCGACATCCGCTTCTACCAGGCCTCGAGCTCGGAGATGTTCGGCAAGGTGGTCGAGGTCCCCCAGACCGAACGCACCCCGTTCTACCCCCGCTCGCCCTACGGCGTGGCCAAGCTCTACGGCCACTGGATCACGGTGAACTACCGGGAGAGCTACGACCTGTTCGCCACCTCCGGCATCCTGTTCAACCACGAGAGCCCCCGCCGCGGGCTGGAGTTCGTGACCCGCAAGGTCAGCTACGGCGTCGCCCAGATCAAACACGGGCGCGCCACCGAGGTGCGGCTCGGCAACCTCGACGCCCGCCGGGACTGGGGCTTCGCCGGCGACTACGTCGAGGCCATGTGGCACATGCTGCAGCTCGACGAACCGGGCGATTTCGTGGTCTCGACCGGCGAGACGCACTCGGTGCGCGAGCTCGTCGAGGTGGCCTTCGCCCGGGCCGGGCTCGACTGGCAGGACTTCGTGAAGGTGGACGAGCGCTTCTACCGGCCCGCCGAGGTCGATCTGCTCATCGGCGACCCCGCCCTGGCCCGCGCCACGCTGGGTTGGGAGAACCGCACCAGCTTCGTCGAGCTGGTCCACCTGATGGTCGACGCCGACCTCGAGCTGGTCGCCGGCACGCCGCCCCGACGCCGGAACAGGACCGCCGGCTGAGGCGGGGTCGCGGGCCGAGCCGCCGCTCGGCGCGAGGCGAACGGACCGGGGTGGATGCCCCGACGTGAGCCGGGTCAGGAACCGGGCTTGAACACCATCAGGGCGACGGTCGCCACCATGAGCAGGTGACTGCTGCCGAGCCCGGCCATCAGCTTGGACCGGGCGGCCTCTCCGCTGGACTTCATCGCCGGCACGATGACCGCGAACGCCACCGCCACCATCGCCAGCCACGCCAGCAGCGACAGCATGATCCAGGGGTCGCTCATGGCGATCTTGTCCTCGCCCGACCCCGACGAGCCCACGACGCCCATGCCGAACACCCAGGTGAGGATGAGCGCGGGAAGGCTGACCCGCAGGTAGATCCGCGCCGCTCCCGCCGGGTCGCTGGCGTAGAGCCGGCCCATCACCAACAGCGGGCCGAAGGCAGCCACCACCGCGACGAGATGCAGGAACAGGGTGATGTTGTATCCAACGGAAGCTGAGAGCACGCCCCGACGCTAGCGACGCCGGGCACCGGGCCGGTGTACCTCCATCAGCCGACCCCACCGTCGTACGCCCGGCGCCGGGCGTACGACGAGCGGATCCGGTCGAGATGGCGCATCGCGTCGCGGGTGAGCGGATGCGCCCGACCGAGCGCCGCCTCGGTGGCCTGCAGCGCCGCGACGCCGCGCGCTTCGATCGCGGCGAGGACGGCAGCGTCGAGCTGCCGGTGGGCGTCCGCGAGCTGCGCCACCGCCCCGACCACCCGTTCGTCGCCGGACCCGAAACGGGCGGCGCGGTCACGAAGCACCACCTCGGCCAGCCTTGCTGCGTGCTCGGCGCAACCGCTGCGCAGCAAGGCGGCCACGACCGCGCCGGGCAGCATGTCGCGCTCGATGCCCGCATCGGGGCCGGGATCGGGGCCGGCCGCGTCGCCCGTGACCGCAAAGCGCCCGAGCTCGTCGTCGGGCAGGGTGGCGACGGCATCGAGCAGTCCGGCCCGGTCGTCGGGTCCCGCCGCCGGGAGCGCTGCCACCAGCCGAGCACCGATTCGTTCGGCCTCGGCCGACCCGGAAGGACCGCTCGATCCGTCGGGAGTGCCCGACGCACTCGGTCCGGCCGTGCCCCACGGTTGACCGGTTCCACCCGGCGAACCCGGCGAACCCGGACCGCGGGACCTCGCCGGCTCTGCCTGACCGCTCGGTCCGACCGGGTCACGCACCCCGGCCGGGCCCACCGGGCCGTGCAACCACGCCGAGCCGGCCGGCGCGGCGGGAACCGGGCCACCAAGCCCTTTGCCCTGCGGCATCAAGGCCTCGACCAGTGCCACGCCCGGCTGGACGGGCAAGCGCGACTCGATCGGCCGGGCGAGATACGGCAGACGGACCCGGCCCGGCAGCGAGGCTGCGGGGTCGGTCAGCGGCGCATCGTCGTCGGCGGCTCGGGTCGGTCCCTCACCCGGCGCGTCCGGCAGATCGGTCATGGGTCTCCCTGATGACAAGGGATCGCAGTCTCCCGGCTGTGATCCGCCGGGGCAAGCGCTTGTTCAGAACTGGCGGGCGTCGGTCGGCAGGCCGAGACGCATGCGGCCGAGGGGCTCGAGGGTGCGCGGCGCCACCATCCCGTGCTGGGTCGCCACGTGGACGTCGCGGAAGCATCGCTGCAACGCGCTGTCGTCCCAGATCGCCGAGCCACCGGCGGCGTGGTAACAGCGATCGACGGCGACCGCCGACTGCTGCATGGCGTGGATCGAGGCGAGGCGCATCCGGCGTCGTTGCTCGGCCGTGGGCTCATCACCCCGGACGGCCTGATCCCAGGCCTGACCGGCCAGCTCGCGCAGGTAGCTCCCGGCCGCACCCAACTCGGCCTCGGTGGTAGCCACCTCGGCCTGGACCGCGCTGCGTTCGGCCAGGGTCCGGCTGGACAGAGCGGGCTTCTTCGTGGCGGCCAGCGCCACGAACTCGTCGAGGGCCCGGCGGGCCAGCCCCAACCCGACGCAGGCCGTGCCGAGGGCGAGCACGGCGGTGAAGGGCAGCCGGTACAGCGGCCCGTCGCAGACCGGGGTGGCCCGCAGGAACTCCCCCCAGCGTCCTTCGGGGACGAACACCTCGGTCACCTGGTAGTCGTTGCTGGCCGTGCCCCGCAGCCCGCTGGTGTGCCAGATGTCGACGATCTCGACGTCTTTGCGCTCGAAGAACACGTACGGCGTGCGCAACCCGTCGGCCCGCGGCGCAGGCTGTCCGGCGTCGTCCACCACCATCACGCCGCCACCGATCCAGTTGCAGTGGTCGGTCCCCGACCCCCACGGCCAACGGCCGCTGACCAGCAGGCCTCCACCGGGCTGAGGCCGGGCCGTGCCCTGCGGCATGGCATATCCGCCGACCACGGTGACCGGGTTTCCGTAGATCTCCTGGGCCCAGTACGGGTCGAGGAAGCCCGACAGCAACGAGGACGTCGAGCCGATCATCACGCACCAACCGGTAGACCCGTCGTGGTAGGTCATCGACTCGATGTCCCGCATGACCTCGATCAGGGTGTGCTCGCTGCCGCCGTAGCGTTTGGGCACCCAGCGGCGGAACACCCCCGTGGCGACGAGGTCGCGGACCAGGTCCCCGGGCAGGTGACGGCCCTGTTCGATCTCGAGGGCCCGGCGCGCGGCGCGCCGCCCGACCTCCTCCAACGCAGGGTCGGCCGGACCGAATCCGGACACCGACACCGGCAGCGACACCGGAGCCCCGGTGGCTGCGCGCTCGTTCACCATGGCCATGGACCGCAGTGTAACGAAACTGGAGTAGCTCTCAGATTTTGGAGCAAGTTCCCCTGGTTCGACTCCAGCAGCAACGGGCCTAGCATCGAACCCCGTGCCCCCTTCATCTGCCCGGCTCGAACCCGCCGGCCCTCCTGCCCGGATCCCCAAGGCCGAGCGCACCCGCGCCACCCTGGCCCGGGCGACCCGGGCCGAGCTCGCGGCGCACGCCTCCTTCACCGCCGAACGGGTCGCCCTGCGGGCCGGCACCTCGGCGGCGACGTTCTACGCCCACTTCCCGACCAAGGACGACGCCCTCACCGCGTCGTTCGCCCTGGTGCTCGACGACCTGGTGCACCGTACCAACGCGGTGCTGCACATCGAGCGCCTGCTCGACAACGGGCTCGAGGCCACCTGCGCGGCCCTGGTCGCCGAGTTGATCTCGACCTTCGCCGCCGATGCCCTGGTGTTCCGCGCCGCCCTGGCCCGGCTGCAGGACTGCCGGGCGCTGCGCGAGCTGTACCGCCGCAGCGAAGCCGCCTCGCTGGCCCACCTCGGAACCTTCGTGGCACGCGGCCAAGCTGCCGGCCTCGTCGCCGACGGCCCACCGGTCCTGCTCGCCGAGCTGGTGCTGGTGCTGTGCCAGGGGGTCAACAACCCGCGGCTGCTGAGCGAGCAGGCCAACCGGGCCCTCGCCGAGGGCTGGACCTCAGCCCTGGTCGGCGCCTTGGCCCCGCCCCGCTGACCACGGCCGGGCGGCACGAACCCGCGGGCGACCGGGCCGGCCGGCGCCGGGCGACCGGTGCCGGGGCGACCGCGGGGCCACGGACGGCTAACGTCGGCCGCTGTGATCTGTGTCCTCGCCGGTGGTGTCGGAGCAGCCAGGATGCTGGCCGGGTTGCAGCAGGTGGTGGACCCTGCCGAGCTGACCGCGGTGGTCAACGTCGGCGACGACACCGTGCTGCACGGGCTGCACATCAGCCCCGACCTCGATACGTGCACCTACACGCTGGCCGGTGCCATCAACCCCGAGACCGGCTGGGGCCTGGTCGGCGAGAGCTGGCATGCCATGACGGCACTGGAGCGCTACGGCGGGTTGACCTGGTTCCGCCTCGGCGACAAGGACCTCGCCACCCACCTCTACCGCACCCATCGCCTGCGCGAGGGAGCCGCGCTGTCCACCATCACCGCGGAGATCACCCGCGGCTGGGACCTGGGCCTTCGGATGATTCCCGTCACTGACGACCCGCTGTCCACCGTCGTCACCCTCGCCGAGGGCGGCACCGTGTCCTTCCAGGACTACTTCGTGCGCCTTCAGCACGGCGTGCCGATCACCGGTGTCGCCTTCGCCGGCACCGAGGAGGCCCGGCCGGCTCCCGGGGTGATCGAGGCCATCGCCGACGCCACCACGGTGGTGATCGCTCCGTCGAACCCGATCGTGTCGATCGGGCCGCTGCTCGCCGTCCGCGGCGTGCGCGACGCCATCGCCGCCCGGCGCGACCGAACCGTCGCCGTGTCGCCCATCATCGGCGGGGCGGCTCTGAAGGGCCCGGCCGATCGTATGCTGCGCGAGCTCGGCCACGACGTCTCCGTCGTCGGTGTCGCCCGGCTCTACGCCGAGCTCGCCGCGGTACTGGTCATCGACGAGGTCGACGCCGCCCTGGCCGACGACGTGGCCGCCACGGGCATCCGCCCGGTCATCGCCCCCACCATCATGTCCACCCCCGAGCGCGCCGCCGCGCTCGGTCGCACGGTTCTGGAGTGCTTGTCATGAGGCTCGACATCTTCCCCATCGAGACCGTGCCCGAGGTGAGGTCCGGCGACGACCTCGCCGGGTTCATCGCCGAGGCCGCGGCCCGTGAAGGCAACCCCCTGCTCGACGGCGATGTCGTGGTGGTCACCCAGAAGGTGATCTCCAAGGCCGAGAACATGCTCGTGGCCATCGACCCCGACGATCCGCTGTCGCACAAGCCGCTGGTCGAGCAGGAATCGGTGCGGATCCTGCGCCGCCGCGGCGAGCTGATCGTGTCGGAGACCAAGCACGGCTTCGTCTGTGCCAACGCCGGCATCGACCTGTCCAACATCGACCGTGGCTACGCCGCCCTGCTGCCCGAGGACTCCGACCGATCGGCCCGTCGCATCCGTGACGGCATCAAGTTCCGGCTCGGGGTGAACGTCGCCGTCATCGTGTCGGACACCTTCGGACGGCCGTGGCGACGCGGGCTGACCGACGTGGCCATCGGCGTCGCCGGCATCGAGGCGGTCGTCGACCTCCGTGGGACCGAGGACGCCAAGGGCCGGGTGCTACAGGTGACCGAGGTGTGTGTCGCCGACGAACTGGCCGCGGCCGCCGAGATGGTCATGGGCAAGGCATCCGGGGTGGCTGCTGCAGTCGTGCGCGGGGTGAACCCGGCCTGGCTGGGCGAGGGCTCGGTACGTGACCAGGTGATCCGTCACCCCAGCGAGGACCTGTTCCGCTGACCCCGGCCGGCCCCGGTCCGAGCGGACCCGGCCGGTCCGGATCGCTCAGGAACCCTCCGGCGCGTCGCCGAAGCCGTAGGGGTGGGTGGACTGCCAGGCCCAGTGGTCGCGGCACATGTCGCGCAGGTCCCTGGTCGCCCGCCAACGCAGGGCGGTGTTGGCCCGGGTCGGGTCGGCCCACACCGCCACGGCATCGCCGGCCCGGCGTTCCACGATCTCGAAGGGCACCGGGCGGCCGATGACCTCCTCGGCCGCCCGCACCAGCTCCAGGACCGTGCTGCCGGTACCGGTGCCCAGGTTGAAGGCGTGACAACCTGAGGCGAGTTCGTCGAGCACACCGAGCGCCGCGACATGCCCCTGGGCCAGGTCGACCACGTGGATGTAGTCGCGGATGGCGGTGCCGTCACGGGTCGGGTAGTCGCCGCCGAACACCGGGAGCTTCTCGCGGCGACCCACCGCCACCTGCATCAGGTACGGCATGAGGTTGTTGGGGATCCCCCGGGGGTCCTCCCCCAGCTCGCCCGACGGGTGGGCGCCCACCGGGTTGAAGTACCGCAGCAGCACGATTTTCCACCTCTGGTCGGCCGCACAGAGATCGCGCATGATCTCCTCGCCCATCAGCTTGGTGCGGCCGTAGGGGTTGACTGCCTCGAGCCGTACCGTCTCGTCGATGGGCGCGTTGGTGGGGTTGCCGTACACGGTGGCCGACGAGGAGAACACCAGGTTCCGACACCCGGCGTCCTGCATCGCCTCGAGCAGGGTGACCACCGAACCCAGGTTGTTGCCGTAGTACCGCAACGGCTCGGCCACCGACTCGCCGATCGCCTTGAGGGCCGCGAAATGGATGACCGCCCCGAAGCCGTGGCGGGCGAAGAGGCCGTCGAGTGTGCTGCGGTCCGCAACGTCGCCGTGCACGAAGGTAACGCCGCGACCCGACACCGCCTCGACTGCAGCGATCGCCCGGGCGGAGCTGTTGACCAGGTTGTCGACGACGACGACGACATGGCCAGAGGCGAGCAGCTCGACGCAGGTGTGGCTGCCGATGAACCCGGCACCACCCGTCACCAGGACCGTGGACATGGCCTTCAGCGTATCGACGGCGTGGCTCAGCCCGACGGGTCCGGCACCAGCTCGGCGTGCAGGCGGCGCCCGGGTTCGATGACGACGCCGTCGCCGACGACGCTCAACCCCTCGAGAACGGACCCGGCCCCGACCACGGCGCGCTCGCCCACGATGCTGTCCCGTACCACGGCACCGGCCTCGATCACCGTCCGGCGGCCCACGACGCTGGCGCGTACCACCGCACCGGCACCGACGGAGACCCCTTCGGCCAGGATCGTGTCCTCGACGGCGGCCGACGGGTCGACGGTGACCCCGACCGGCTGCCAGCCGGTGCGTCGGGCCAGGTCGAGCTGGACCGACAGGTAGGTGGCCGGGGTGCCGGCGTCGACCCAGGCGGCATCGGACTGCAGGGCATAGAGCGTGCCGTCCGCGACCATGGCCGGAAAGGTCTCCCGCTCGATCGACACCCGCCTGCCGTCCGCGATGCGGGCCACCACCGACGGGTTCAGCACGTAGGTACCGGCGTTGATCCAGTTGCTGGGGGCGTTGGCCCGATCGGGCTTCTCGATGAACGCCTCGACCCGACCGTCGGGCCCGATGGGCACGACGCCGTAACGCGACGGATCCTCCACCGGGGTCAGGGCGATGGTGGCCTCGGCCCCTCGGGCGCGGTGCAACGCCACCAGCTCGCCGATGGCGAGGTCGGTGATGACGTCGCCGTTGACCACCAGGAACGGTTCGTCGGCCTGGTCGAGGCCGACGGCACGGGCGGCGAATCGGATGGCGCCGGCGGTGTCGAGCGGTTCCGGCTCGACCGCGTAGCGCAACCCCACCCCGGCACAACGGCCATCGGGATAGGCCTCGGTGAAGGCCTCGGGCCGGTACCCGAGCGAGAGAACGACCTCGTCCACCCCGTTGGCCCCGAGCCAGCCGGCCACCCACTCGATCATCGGCCGGTCGAGCACCGGCAGCATTTGCTTGGGTCGGTGCAACGTCAGCGGACGCAGGCGGGTGCCGAACCCGCCCACGAGCACGACGGCCCGCATCGCCGTCAGCCCTTGGCGGTGGTCGACGGGCTGACGGTGGTCGCCGACGCAGCGGAGGCGGCGGTGGTCGTGGGCACATCGCCCGTCGCCATCGTGCTGCTCGGAGACGAACCGTCGCTGCCGGGGACCGGGATCGACAGGTCGCTCGGCAGGCTCGGCGTGGACCCCTGCACATCGCTGAGGTTGTCGAGGTTCGGGATGCTCTCGGGCCGGGGGATCTCTGCGATCTTGTCCTCGGGCACGAAGGCCAGCGTGAAGGCCATCCGGTCGTTGGCGAACTGGGTCGAGGCGATGTCCTTGGTGATCACCGTCGGCTCGGAGGCCGGGTCGTCCGCGGCCGGCCAGGCGACCAGGACCAGCTTGCCGGCCTGGCCGTCGGGGCAGGTGGTGACGCCGCTCTCGTAGGTGGTGCCGTCGGCCAGGACCAGCTTGCCGTCGGTGACCTTCATGCCCACCATGTCGAAGAACTTGCCGATGTCGGCCCGCTCACCCACGGCGGCGGCGCTGAAGGGGTGGATGTGGATGACCCCGTCCTGGTGGGTGTGGATACCGAGCTTGTCCGCACCGGCGTCGGCCGGCGGCGCAGCAAAGGTGTCGCACGTGTAGGTGCCGTATGCCGCATGCCAGTGGTCGGACAGCTTCGGCTGGAAGCTCTGGGCCTCGACGCGGACGGAGCGGCCCCAGAACACCATCAGACAGCCCACCACGACGATGGCCCCGATGGCGAGCGGGTAGGTGCGATCGCTGCTCTCACGGATGGTGCGCTTCTTGCCCGAGCGCGCCACCTTGGCCAGCTTCTTGGTTGCGGAGTTCGACGGTGCCATGACGAGGGCCAGGATAGCCCGTGACATCGGACAACTGACCGCGATCTCGCCCGGGACCTGCGCTGCAACACCACCAGCCGCCGGCCAAGACCCTGGCCGGCTCTGGCCTGGGGACCTCGGCGCCATCGTCTAGCGTCGTGGCCATGCTGTTCGCGTCGTCGGCCCGGCCGCGCCCACTCCGGCCGCACCCGGCGGAGGCGCACCGTCGCCCGCAGTCGAGCCATCGCCACGCACCGCAGGCCGCCGGAGCCCGGCGGACGTGAGGGTCCTGGTGGACGCGACCGCCCTGCCGCCCGATCGCGGTGGGGTGGGTCGCTACGTCGACCAGGTCGTGGGCGACTTCTCGGCCCTCGGGGTGGACCCGGTCATCGCCTGTCAGGACCGCGACGCCGCGCACTTCGCGGCGGTACCCGGCGCCACCGTCGTGCCCGCCGGCCGCTTCGCCCAAGCCCGGCCGCTCCGCCTCGCCTGGGAGCAGTCCGCGCTGCCGCTGCTGATCCGCCGCACCGGCTGCGAGGTGCTGTTCAGCCCCCATTACACGACGGCACTACCCACCACGGTGGCCCGGGTGGTCACCCTGCACGACGCCACGTTCTTCAGCGACCCCGACGTGCACCACCGCGGCAAACGGCAGTTCTTCCAGGCCTGGACCCGGACCTCGCTGCGTATCGCCCACGTCGCCGTCGTACCGTCCGCGGCCACGCGCGACGAACTGGTCGCGCGGGCCGGTGCCGATCCCAGCCGGCTGATCGTGGCCCATCACGGGGTCGACCACTGCCGGTTCCGGCCGCCGTCGGAAGCGGCGGTCGCCGAGCTGAGCAGCCGACTCGGTGTGCAGCCCCACCGCTACGTGGCCTTCCTCGGCACCCTCGAACCGCGCAAGAACGTCCCGGCCCTCATCCGCGGGTGGACCGCCGCCATGGCCGGCCGCACCGACCCTCCGGCTCTGGTCCTGGCCGGGGGCGCCGGCTGGGACGATGCCGTGGAGGCGGCCGTCGCCTCGGTGCCCGCCCCGCTGCGGGTGATCCGGACCGGCTACCTCGATGCCGCCGACCTGCCGGCACTGCTCGGTGGCGCGGCGGTGGTCGCCTACCCGTCGCTCGGCGAGGGGTTCGGTCTGCCGGTGCTCGAGGCGATGGCCTGCGGGGCCGCGGTGCTCACCACCCGCCGTCTGGCCCTGCCCGAGGTCGGCGGCGACGCCGTCGCCTACACCGAACCCGACGAGCAGGCCATCGCCGCAGCCCTCGCCGCGCTGCTCGAGGACGCACCACGCCGCGCCGCGCTGTCGACCGCCGCCCGGCAGCGGGCGGCCACGTTCACCTGGCGACACAGCGCCGAGGCCCACGTCCGGGCGTTCGAGCAGGCGCTGCGATGAGCAGTCCCGCCGAACCGCTGCGCATCGTCACGGTCACCTACTCGCCGGGCGAGACCCTCGGGACCTTCCTCGACACCCTCGAGACCGCCACCCGGCTGCCCTACGAGGTGGTGATGGCCGACAACGGGTCCACCGACGGCGCTCCCGAGGCGGCTGACGCCGCCGGGAGGGCCGGGCTGCTGCGCACCGGCGGCAACGTCGGCTACGGCAGCGGCGCAAACCTCGGTGCGGCCGGGGCCGCCGGCCCCTGGCTGATCGTCGCCAACCCTGACATCGAATGGACCCCGGGCTGTATCGACGACCTGCTCGACGCCGCCGCCCGCTGGCCGCATGCCGCGGTGCTCGGGCCGCGCATCGTCACCACCGACGGCCGGCTCTACCCGTCGTCGCGGGCCCTGCCCTCGTTGGGACGCGGCATCGGCCACGCCCTGTGCGGCTGGTGGTGGCCGTCGAACCCGTGGACCCGCAGCTACCGCCGGGAGACCGGCGACCCGGTCGAGGGGACCACCGGCTGGCTCTCCGGCTCCTGCCTGCTACTGCGGCGGGAGGCGTTCAAGGCCGTCGGCGGCTTCGACGAGAGCTACTTCATGTTCTTCGAGGACGTCGACCTGTGCGAACGCCTCGGCCGGGCCGGCTGGGACGTGGTCTATGCACCGGATGCCCTGGTCCGCCACATCGGCGGCCATTCCTGGCGAGATCAGCCCGCCATCATGATCAAGGCCCATCACGCCAGCGCCATCCGGTACCTGAACCGGCGCTATGCCGCCCGCTGGCAGTTTCCGCTGCGACTAGCCCTCACTGGCGGCCTCGGGGCCCGCTACCTCGCCTCGAAGGTCCTCGCCGGGATCGGCCGCGGGGCCGACCCCACCCGGACCGCGGTCTGAGCAGCGGCGTTCGACCGCGTAGGCACGCTCCGGCAGGTTCCGACCACGTATTCCGACCCGACAGGTATCAGCCGAGCAGCTCGCGGTACGCCTCGACGGTCAACGCCGCCGTACGGGACCAGCTGAACGACGCGGCCCGATCACGACCCGCAGCGGCGAGCTCGGCTGCGAGGGACTCGCTGCCCAGCACCCGGTCGAGCGCGGCGGTGATCGCCCCGACATCCCTGGGGTCGACGAGCAACCCGGCGTCGCCGGCCGCCTCGGCGGTGGCGGTTCCCGACGAGGTCACCACCGGTGTCCCGGCCGCCATGGCCTCGAGCACGGGCAGGCCGAAGCCTTCGAACAGGCTGGGATAGCAGAAGACCTCAGCCCCG
This sequence comes from Acidimicrobiia bacterium, assembly GCA_947476745.1. Lineage (GTDB taxonomy): Bacteria > Actinomycetota > Acidimicrobiia > Acidimicrobiales > CAIXPF01 > CAIXPF01. Next base: position 24,472 of record CANJRG010000001.1, read on the forward strand.
GCGTAGAGCGCGTCCCGGTCGGTGTTCGGCAGGAAGCCGAGCACCCGGGCCCGATTGCCGAGCGGGCGGACCAGCTCGTCGATCTCGGTGTGCCATCCGGTGGCGCCGACCAGCACCAAATCGACATCGTTGCGGGCGCTTCGGGCGAAGGCCTCGATGAGGGTCGGTAGGTTCTTGCGCGGCTCGAGGGTGCCGACGGAGAGCACGAAGGGGCGTTCCAACCCATAGCGAGCGAGGGTCGTGGTCACCTCACCGGAATCGACCTGTACCGGCCGCACCCCGAGCGGCACCAGCCGCAGCCGCCGGCTGGGCAGACCTGCCGCCACGCAGTCGGCCAGGGTGGCCTCCGACGAGCACAGCACGAGGTCGGCGTCGCGGCGCACCAGGCGCAGGCCCTGGTCGAAGAACCGGCGGCCCTTGGCCGTGAACTGCGACGGGTCGTGCAGGTAGGCCAGGTCGTGAACGGTGACCACCAGCGGGGCGGAATGCGGCGGAACCGCCACACCGGTGGCATGCACGAGGTCGATCGGCCCGGTGGCCCGCTGCACCGCCGGACGGCGCAACAGGTGCCACGACTCGTACAGCGCCAACCGGGGCAGGGGCAAAGCCCGAACCGGGATCGACGGCACCCAGGGCGGGTCCGGCGGACGGCGGTGCAGGGCGGAGACCCCCACCAGGTCGACGCCGGCAGCGGGGTTGGCGGACAGCTCGGCCGCCACCTCGAGCGCCGCTCGGGCAGTTCCCCCTGGCACCGAGTGCCAGCACTGTTCCAACGTGTAGGCGACCCGCACCAGCGATCACTCTGGCACACCACGGTGGCGGGGAGGGGGACCGTCCCGCTAGAGGCCGAGACGCCGGGCGAAGTACTCGGCGGTGAGGACCAACCCGTCACGCAGTGCCACCCGGGGTTCGAAACCGATCATGCTGCGGGCCAGGGTCAGGTCGGGCTTGCGTTGGGTGGGATCGTCCACGGGCAGGGCCTGGTGCACGATTTCCGAGGCCGAGTTCGTCACCTCGAGCACCAGCCGGGCGAGCTCGTTGAGCGAGAACTCCCCGTCGTTGCCGATGTTCATCGGCCCGACGTAGGACGAGTCGAGCAACCCCAGGATGCCTCGCACCTCGTCGTCGACAAAGGTGAAGCTGCGCGTCTGCTCGCCGCTTCCGTAGATGGTCAGCGGACGGCCGGTCAGTGCCTGGACCAGGAAGTTCGACACCACCCGCCCGTCCTGCGGCCGCATCCGGGGGCCGTAGGTGTTGAAGATGCGCACGATGCGCACGTCCACCCCGTGGCGGTGGTGGTACGCCATGGTCAACGCCTCGGCGAACCGCTTGGCCTCGTCGTACACGCTCCGCGGGCCCACCGGGTTGACATTGCCCCAGTACGTCTCCGGCTGGGGATGGACCTGCGGGTCGCCGTACACCTCCGAGGTCGAGGCCAGGAAGAACCTCGCGTCGTGGGCGCGGGCGAGCTCGAGTGCGAGCTGCGTGCCACGCGAGCCCACCTCGAGGGTCTGGATCGGCAGCTCGAGATAGTCCTTGGGTGAGGCCGGGGAGGCGAGATGCATCACTGCGTCGACCGGTCCGTCGGCGGGCAGGGAGCGCGACACGTCCTCCTGCACGAAGGCGAACCCCGCACGGCCGACGAGGTGCTCGAGATTGGCCAGATCGCCGGTGACCAGGTTGTCGACGACGACGACCTGGTCGCCTCGGGCGAGCAGCGACTCGCACACGTGCGAGCCGAGGAAGCCGGCTCCACCGGTGACCACGATCCGGGACATGGGCGAGCGGCCTCCGTGGGATGGGACAGGACAATTCGTCCGAAGCCACCGCCGACCCGGGAACGAGAGCAGGTTACCGCCCGCTGCGGTCAGCTCCGCCCGATGCCCTCGTAGGTGAAGCCCCGGCGCACCAGCGACGCACGATCGAGATGGTTGCGCCCGTCGACCACCCGCGGTGCGTTCATCGCAGCGCGGACCCGGTCGAGGTCGACCCACTTGAACTCGTCCCACTCGGTCAACACGGCCAGAGCATCTGCGCCCTCGCATGCGGTGTAAGCGTCAGCGCACACCTCGATGCCCGGCAACGGCCGGGAAATCGCCGGATCGTGAGCCCGGACCTTCACCCCGGCCTGCAACAGGCGGTCGATGATCTGCAGCGCAGGCGACTCCCGCATGTCGTCGGTGCGGGCCTTGAACGTCAGACCCCACACGGCGACCGTCCTGCCGGCCACCTCCCCCGTCGGACCTGCGGCGGCCTTCAGGATCTTGTTCGTGACCCGCTCGAACTGCTCGGCGTTCACCTCGACCACGCCGCGCAACAGGTGGAAGTCGTAGCCGTGGCTCTCGGCGATGGCGATCAACGCCAGGGTGTCCTTGGGGAAGCAGCTCCCACCCCAACCCGGCCCCGGGCGCAGGAACTCGTGTCCGATTCGCTTGTCGTAGCCCATGCCCAGGATCACGTCGTTGATATCGGCGCCGACGGCCTCGCAGATGGCGGCCACGGCGTTCACGAAGCTCAGCTTGGTGGCGAGAAAGGCGTTGCAGGCGTACTTGATGGTCTCGGCCGAGGCGGGGTCAGTCACCATCAGCGGTGCCGGCACCCCGACATATAGCGATGCCACCCGGACCGCCGCCGACTGGTTGTCGGCCCCGATCACCACCCGGTCGGGATGCAGAAAGTCGTCGAGCGCCGCCCCCTCGCGGAGGAACTCCGGGTTGGACACCACCGACACGTCAGGTCGGCCCAACGCCCGTTCGACGACCTTGGTCGAACCGACCGGCACGGTCGACTTGTTGACCACCACGGCGTCGGCCTGCAGCACCGGGCCGATCTCGCGGGCGGCGGCCTCGATGTAGGAGAGGTCGGCGGACCCGTCATCGCCCTGGGGGGTCGGGACACACAGGTAGATGAACTCGCACTGGGATGCGGCCTTCGCGGCGCCGAGGACGAAGGACAGCCGTCCCGATGCCCGGCCCTCCTCCACCACCCGGTCGAGGCCCGGCTCGAAGATGGGCATCTCGCCACGGTTGAGCCGGTTGACCTTCTCCACGTCAATGTCGGCACAGATCACCTCGTGGCCGAGCTGCGCGAAGCACGCCCCGGTGGTGAGCCCCACATATCCCGTGCCGACCACTGCGATCTTGCTCATCGTTCGCACGTGCCTTTCACTTCACCGGCCCGGGCCGTCGCCCGGGCGGAGCGCTCGACTGGCAGGACCGCCTTGAAACTGCCGGGCCCGCGCACGCTGCGCTGGAGAGGACATCGGCCCGAAGGGCGCAGTCGTTCGCGCATTTCTACCAGCGGTCCGGTCCGGGCCCGGCCCGTCAAGCGCCTGGGCGCGGCGCGGCGGCCGCCGCCGCGGGTCAGCGGCAGCTCGCCGCCGGGTCGTTGGCACCCGGCACGACGCCATAGCGGGTGGTCGAGGGGGCCGGCAGCGCAGTGGTAGTGGACAGGGGCGCGCCGGGCACTGCGGTGGTCGTGGTCGCCACGGCTGGGCTGGTCAGCACCCCGCGGTAGTCGGCCCCCGTGGTCAGCTCGACGAGGCCGTCGGTCACCGTCGGGTCCTCCACCAGGGTGGCCCCGGCCGCCAGGTAGCGCACCAGCAACTCGGCTCCGGGCCGCTGCTTCGGGGCGAAGCGGATGCCGGTCCGGGTGACGTTCTGCACCGTGGTATCGCCCACGCCGGCGAGGTCGAAACCGACCCCGGCGAGGGCATCGCCGGTGGTCTTGCCCTCGAGCGGGCGCCCGGTGCCGTTGAGCACCCGGATCGCGACATCCGCCGGACCGAGCTCCTGTGGCCGGACCCCACGGAAGAGGTCGAGGATCGGCGCGGCCTGGCTGTCGACCAGGCGGACCACCGAGGCGTCGCCGACCATGTCCAGGAGCACCGGCAAGGCGTAGGTCTCCAGTTGCTCCGGCTCGAAGCTGCGGAAGCGGGTGCCCAGCGCAATCAGGTCCGACGCCGACAGGCCGTCGTCGAGCACCACGGCACCCAAACCGGTGTTGACCAGCTGGTTCAGGGTCAACGGGTTACGGATGCCCTTGGACACTGCTCGCGACAGCGCCCGTCGGATGAAATCCTGCTGACGACTGATGCGCCCGAGGTCGGAGGTGGGATCGGACTTCCAGCGCCCGGTTTCCTCGTCGTAGTACTCGTAGTAGCGCGAGCGGGCGTAGGCCAGCGCCTGGGGGCCGCCGAGCGTGTAGCAACCCGGCTCCGCGATGTCGAGGCCGGTGTACTCATCGCGTGCCGCGGCGTCGAAGTACACCTTCACCCCGCCCACCACGTCGACCAACTTCTGGAACTGGGCGAAATCGACCTGCACGTAGTGATCGAGTGGAATGCGGTAGTTCGACCAGATCGTGTCGATGAGCTGCTGCGGGCCGCCGTAGAACATGGCGGCGTTGATCTTGTCCTTGCGGCCGGTGTCGGCGATCTCGAGCCACAGGTCACGGGGGAACGAGACCAGGGCCACCCGGCCCTCCGCCGGCATGATCCGCATGACCATGATGGTGTCCGAGCGCATGCCGGACACTCCGGTCGCGTCGCGTTCGGAACGGACGGGGTCGGCGGAATCGAGGCCGTCGGCGCTGTCGACCCCGACGAGCAGCACGTTGATCGGGTCGCGCGAGACATCGGCGTCGGGACGGCCGGTCAGGCCCTGTGACAGGTGGATGTGCTGGATCTGGCTCGTCTTGCTGTCGACGTAGGCGAGACCGCCGGCCGCTGCGAAACAGCACAGCACGAGAATGACGTTGATGCTCAGCAACAGCCGCTGGGGCCAGGTACGACGAAGCTTCACGCCGGGGCGAACGGCAGGCACGTGAAATGACGCTAGCAGCGGCTAGCGGCGCGCCGGGCGCGCCCCGGCCGCCACCGAACCGTTCCCGGGCAGCGTCGACGGACGCGTACGGTCGAGCCGACGAGGGCGTACCTTGGGGCCATGACGAGCGGAATGACCGGGACCGATGTTGCACCGCCCGGCCGGTCGTTGGTCTGGTGCAACGGTCGGCTGCACGCCGCTGACGAGGCAACGGTGGCGTTCGACGACCACGGCTTCGTCGTCGGCGACGGGGTGTTCGAGACCGTCGCGACGGTGGCACGAACCCCCTTCGCCGTCGGTCGCCACCTCGACCGGCTCCGCCGTTCGGCGGCCGGGCTGCGCCTCGAGCTCACCACCGACGACGCCACCCTGCGCGCGGCGATCGACGCGGTGGTGGCCTCCCACCCCGGTGGGGAGGAGCTGCGGATTCGCATCACGGTGACCGCCGGTCGCTCGCCGCTGGGCTCACGTCGCGGCGACGGCCCGCTCACCGTGGTGGTCGCCGCGGGCCCGCTCGGCACCGTCGCTCCCACCGCCGCCGTCGCCGTGGTGCCCTGGACCCGCAACGAACACGGTGCCCTGACCGGGCTCAAGACGACGTCGTACGCCGAGAACGTCCTGGCTCTGGACCGGGCTCAGCGCGCCCACGCCGACGAGGCCATCTTCGCCAACACCGCGGGCGAGCTGTGCGAGGGCACCGGGTCGAACGTGTTCGTGGTCCACCACGACGAGGTGGTGACCCCGCCGCTGTCCTCGGGCTGTCTGGCCGGCGTGACCCGAGCCCTGGTGCTCGAGGCCGGACTGGCCGTCGAACGCACCATCGCGATCGGCGAGTTCCGGCATGCGCAGGAAGCGTTCCTCACCTCGACCTCGCGGCTCGGCCAGCCCATCGCCGCGATCGACGGGCGTCCGCTTCCGCCGGCGGGGCCCCGCACCGCCGCAATCGCCGCGTACCTCCGCACGCTGCTGGCGACCACCGTCGACCCGTGATCCGCCGGTGCCATCAGGCCCGCGAACATCGGACCGGGCGGACCCTGACCCGGCAGCGCACCCGGGCCGGCGGCCGGGCGCTCGCCGACGCGGTCATCCGAGGCGCAGATGGGTTACATCAGCCGCGGCGAAACGATGCCGGACCCCGTCGATCTCGACCACGAGCAGTCCCTCGTCGGTGACGTCGAGCGCCTCCCCGAACAACGGACCGTCAGGCAACTCGACCCGCACCCGGCGCCCCAGCGTCGCCGAACGCCGCCGGTAACGGTCGAGGAGGTCGGCCTCGCCGCCACCGGCGGCGAGGCCGACCAGCTCGCGGTCGAGGCAGCACACCAACGACGCCGCCAAGGCGACCCGATCGACGTCGTGGCCGGCGAGATGGTTGAGCGCCACCGCCAACTCACCGAGGTCCTCGGGCAGCTCCGCCGGCCAATTGACGTTCATGCCGATCCCGATGACCAGGGCATCGACCGCGCCGCCACGGACCGAGGACTCGGCCAGGACCCCGGCCAGCTTGCGGTCACCGGCGAAGAGATCGTTCGGCCACTTCAGCCCGACCTCCACGGCGGCCACCTCGGCACAGGCGTCGGCGGCCGCCACCGACAACGCCATCGTGAAGCGGTGCAGCTCCGCTGGTGCTACCTGCGGGAACAGCCGGACCGACAGCAACAACGAGCCGCCGGGAGGATCGAACCAGGTTCGGCCCTTGGTACCTCGACCCGCCGTCTGGTGGTCGGTGACCAGCACCGCGGCCTGACGGCCCGCGCCCGACGGGTCGTCCCGATCGGCGTTCGCCTGCTCCATCAGATCGCGGTTGGTCGAACCGGTCTCGTCCACCCAGTCGACCGAGCGGAAGCCGGTACCGGCCACGGCCTCGCGCAACGACGCCGCACGCGCGGCCGCATTCTCGTCGGCCGGTCTCGCCAGCGGGGTCCCGGAGCGACTATCCATATGACGTGTTCTCCAAGGTGCTCATTGCCAACCGCGGCGAAATCGCCGTCCGGGTCATCCGTGGATGCCGCGAGCTCGGCGTCAAGACCGTAGCGGTCTACTCGGAGCTCGATCGCGACGCCCTCCACGTCCGCCTCGCCGACGAGGCCTATGCGCTCGGCGGCAGGACCGCCGCCGAGAGCTACCTCAACACGGAGGCGATCCTCGACGCCATCCGCCGTTCCGGCGCCGATGCGGTCCACCCCGGCTACGGGTTCTTTTCGGAGAACGCCGACTTCGCCCGGGCCATCACCGACCTCGGCGTGACCTTCATCGGCCCGCCGCCCGAGGCCATCGTGGTGATGGGCGACAAGATCTCGGCCCGCCTCGCCGCCGAGCGCGGCGGGGTCTCCGGGGTGCCCGGGACCACCGAGTTCATCACCGACCCCTCCCAGGTCGTCGAATTCGGCAAGACCCACGGCTATCCGATCGCCATCAAGGCCGCCTACGGCGGCGGCGGGCGCGGCATGAAGGTCGTCCTCGACGAAGCGTCGGTCAACAGCGCCATTGAATCGGCCCAGCGTGAATCCAAGGCGTACTTCGGGCGTGACGAGATTTACATGGAGCGCTATCTCGAGAAGCCCCGCCACATCGAGATCCAAGTATTCGGCGACCAGCAGGGCAACTACGTGTACCTCGCCGAGCGGGACTGTTCTGCCCAGCGCCGCCACCAGAAGCTGATCGAGGAGGCACCGGCTCCCGGTCTGCCCGAGGAGATCCGCCGGCAGATGGGCGAGGCGGCCGTGGCCGTGGCCCGGGCCTGCGGGTACTTCAACGCCGGCACCTGCGAGTTCCTCTACCAGAACGGCGGCTTCTTCTTCCTTGAGATGAACACCCGCCTCCAGGTGGAACACCCGGTGACCGAGATGGTCACGGGCGTGGACCTCGTCGAATGGCAGCTGCGGATCGCCGCCGGCGAGTCGCTGCCGATCACCCAGGAGCAGGTGTCCACCACCGGCCATGCCATCGAGGTGCGGATCAACGCCGAGAACCCGACCGCCGGCAAGTTCATGCCGTCGCCGGGGCCCATCACCAAACTGCGGGCACCGTCGGGCTACGGCACCCGCTGGGACGGCGGTTACGAGGCCGGCGACGAGATCAGCCAGTACTACGACAACCTGGTCGGCAAGCTGATCTGCTGGGGCAAGGACCGCGAGACCGCCATCGCCCGTACCCTTCGGGCGCTCAAGGAGTTCGAGATCGCCGGGGTGCACACCACCATCCCCGCCGACATCGCCATCCTCGAACATCCCGACTTCGGCGCCGTCGAGCATTCCACGAAGTGGGTGGAGGATGTACTGGACCTCTCCGGCCTGGTGTCGAGCAAGGGCGACGCCCCTGCACCGCTGCCCGGCGAGGACGACGAGCCGGCGAAGGTCCGTCGGACCGTGGACGTCGAGGTCAACGGCAAGAAGTTCGCCGTGGCCATGTGGGTGCCCGACACCCCGGTCGTGGCTGTCGCCGCCGGCAGCGGGGGCGCCAAGGCGCCCCGGGCCAAGCGTTCCGCCAGCGGCGGGGGCGCGGGCAGCGGATCCGGTTCGGTGGCCGTGCCGATGCAGGGCACGATCGTCAAGGTGCTCGTCGCGGAAGGTGACGCCGTCGAGGCCGGCCAGACCGTGGTCGTGCTCGAAGCCATGAAGATGGAGAACAACATCGCCGCCGAGAAGTCCGGCACGGTGAAGGCCATCAAGGTCAAGCCGGGCGACACGGTCGGCTCCGGCGACGTCGTGGTCGTCATCGAGTAGCGAACGCCTATCGGCGGAGGACGGTCCGGGCCCGCCTCAGCGTCGACCCGGACCGTCGACGCCGAGCCGCGTCGCCCGCCGACCCCGCCGATAGGATCACCTTCGTATGGCCGCCACCGTCCAGATCCAGACGGTTCTCTACAACAACGCGATCGGCGAGATCTGGCGTTTCATGCAGGCCATCAAGCCCATGGTCGACCACGCACGCGGCGAGGGTCTGCTCGGGTCGGCCCACCTGGTGGTCGGGGACTGCTCGAACGCACCTCGGCTCGGTGACGCCGACCTCGGGGACCTCGGCCGCTGCGCCGAGGGCATCGAGCTCGACTATCGCTTCTTCGGCGCCAACCTGATGTTCGGCCGTGGCCACAACACGCTGGCGGCGTCGGCGACCGACGAGCACCTGCTGGTGATCAACCCCGACACCCACGCCGCGCCGGCGATGCTGTCCCACCTGCTGTGCACCGCGGCCGACCCGGCCATCGGCATCGCCGAGGCACGCCAGATCCCCCTCGAACACCCCAAGTCCTACGACCCCTGGGCCGGCGACACCAGTTGGGCCAGCGGCTGCTGCGTGCTGATCCGTGAGCGGGTGTTCCGTCAGGTCGGCGGCTTCGACCCGGACAACTTCCCGCTCTACTGCGAGGACGTCGATCTGTCGTGGCGGGTTCGCCTCGCCGGCTTCCGGGTGGTGTACGTGCCGAAAGCAACGATCTTCCACGACAAGCGGATCAGCAACGGCGGTGCGATCGTGGTGTCGGACACCGAGCGGTACCACTCGACATTCGGTGGCCTGATGCTGGCGCATCGATACGGCCGGCCCGACATCCACCGGCAGATCGCCGGCTGGATCGCCCATCACGGCGAGGAGCCGCAGCGCCGGGCGCTGGCGGAGTTCATGCGGCGGCAGAACGAGGGGACCGCTCCCGATCCCCTACCGGGTGCCGAACGCGTCGCCGAGTTCGTCAACGGCGAGTACGCCCTCCATCGGTTCTGAGGGACGGACATGAAATCCTTCGACTTCGCCTGGCGGTCGCCGTACGGGCACATCATCCGCCTCGTCGAGGAGCTGGCCCTCAGCCCCGGCCTGGTGCTGGACATCGGCTGTGGAACCGCGCCGCTGGCCGAGCAGCTGGCCGAGCGCGGCTACGACTACCTCGGCCTCGAGATCGACGAGGAAGCAATCGTTCTGATGACCGAGCGGGGCATCGATGCCCGCTGGCTCGATCTCCGCAAGCACGAGACCCTTGCGGCGGAGATCGTCGAGCTGGTGGCGGGTCGGCCCGTAGCAGCGATCCTGATGCTCGACGTGCTCGAGCACATTCCGGCGCCCAACGACTTCCTCGCTGCGCTGCGGACCACGACGACGCAGTTGGGCCGTCCGCCGCTGCTGATGAGCGTTCCCAATGCCACCCACATCGACGTCGTGGCGAAGCTCGCCGCTGCTCGCTGGGACATGCGCCCGAGCGGCTTGCTGGACCAGACCCATGTCGGCTTCTTCGGCGAGGCACGCCTCACCGACATGCTCGCCGGTCACGGCTGGCGCCAGATCGCCCAGAACGACTTCTCCCTCGATCCGAGCGACCAGCACTTCCCCGCCGACCTCGCCCACATCGAGGCGCAGACCAACCTCGGGGCGTTCCTGCGGGCCCTGCGGGAAGCGGCGGACGACCATACCCTCGTCAACCAGTTCGTACGGGCCTACGTCCTGCTCGAGACCACGCCGCGAACGCCGGAGGTCGACACCTCCCCTGCGCCGTTCCTGTCCGTCGCCATGCGCACCACCGGTGACCGCGAGATCGCCCTGCTCGACGCCCTCACCTGCCTCGCCGCCCAGACCGACCCCGACTTCGAGGTCCTGCTGGCCGTCCACCACCACGATCCGGTCCGAGCCGAGTTCTGTCGCCAGCTCGTGAGCACCTTCCATCCCAGCTTCGCCTTCCGGGTGCGGATACTCGAGGTCGTCGGTGGTGGCCGCAGCCGGCCACTGAACGTTGCGCTCGACGAGGCCAGAGGTCGCTACCTGGCCTTTCTCGACGACGACGACCTCGTCACCGGCGACTGGGTCGAGCAGTTCCGGGTAGGCGCCGAACGCCGGCCGGGCCGGGTCGTGCGCAGCGCGTCAGCCGACCAGTCCCACGCCGTGCGTACCGGCCCGCTCATGCCCTATGAGCCGACGGGCCCGGTGGTCGTCACCCGGCCGCTGCGTTTCGACGCGCTCACCCACTACCACCACAACGAGACGCCGATCTGCTCGTTCGCCCTGCCCATGGAGACGCTGCGCTCCCTCCGGCTCCGCTTCGACGAGAGCTTGGCGGTGGTCGAGGACTGGGACCTGTTGATGCGCACGAGCACCTGGACCGGCGTGATCGACACCGAGGTCGTCACCTCGCTCTACCGCCGCTGGGATGCCGTCGAGGGTTCGCTCGCCCAGCACGATTCCCAGGTGTGGGACGTCGCCCGCGAGGCCGTGCTCGACCGGCTCGATGCCGGCCCGGTGCTCCTGCCGGCGGGCACCGTCCGCCGTCTTGCGTCGAACGCTGCGCACTATCGCATCGAGGATGCCACCGATCCCCGGGTGGCCGAGCTCGAAGCCCGACTCGCGGCGTTCGAGAACGCGCAGTGGTGGCGGCTGACCGCCCCGATGCGTCGGGTCGGCACCATCGGGCGCCGCGTGGCACGCCGCGTGGCACGTCGCGTGGCACGCCGCACCTGAACGCGGCGGGCGAAGCGATCCCGCCCGGTCTGCGCCGGGGCGCCCGTCCGTCGGGTTACTCGGCGGCGTCGGCCAGCAGCTCGGACAACGACGGGTGCACCAACAGCGAGTCGATGATGTCGGCGACCTTCAGCCGGTTGGTCACCGCCACCGCGATCACCGCGATGAGCTCAGCCGCGTGGCCACCCACGATCGACCCGCCGAGCACGACGCCCGTGTAGGGGTCGGAGAGGATCTTGACGAACCCACGGGTGTCGTTGTCGATCCAGGCCTTCGGCGACGCAGCCATCGGCACCTTGGTCACCCGGATCTTGCGACCGAGGTTGAACGCCTCGACCTCGGGCAGGCCGACATCGGCGATCTCCGGTTCCGTGAAGATGGCCGACGCCGCCATGTCGTAGTCGAGGTGGCGATGATCCAGCGTGTGCAGGCCCATGGCGTGCTCGGCGATCTTGCGTCCCTGCATCGCGGCGACCGAGGACAGCGGGAGCTTGCCCGACACGTCACCGGCCACGTAGATGTGCTTCACGTTGGTCTCCAGGTGATGGCCGACGTTGACCGGGAAGCCCCGCTCGTCGAGTTCGACCCCGGCGTGCCCGAGGCCCAACTGATCGACGTTGGGGATCGACCCGATGGCCAGCAACGCATGCGAGCCGACCACCACCCGACCGTCGTCGCAACGGACCCGGACACCGTCGTCGAGCCGGTCGATACCGATGGCCTTGGCCCCCTTGAGCAGGTTGACCCCCCGCTGGAGGAAGTTCTCCTCGAGGGCTGCGGCCACCTCGGCATCCTTCTTGGGCAGGACCTGCTGGCGCGACACGATGAGGGTGACCCGACAGCCGAGCGAGCTGAACATATGGACGAACTCCACACCGGTCACGCCTGAGCCGATCACCACCAGGTGCTCGGGCAACTCCGGCGGCGGATAGGCGTCGCGTGTGGTGAGGATCCGGTGGTGGTCGATCTCGGCCCAGTCCGGGATGCGCGGGCGGCTCCCGGTGGCGATCAGCACCCGGTCGGCCTCGATCTCCTCGCTGCCGTCTGCGGTGTCGGCCACGACGCGGTTCGGACCGACGAAACGGCCCGTACCGCGCAGGATCCGAACCCCCTGGCTCTCCAGCAGCTCTGTGGTGGCCCCCGCGAGACGGGAGGTGATGTTGGTGATCCGGGCCCGTAGCCCATCGAGATCGACCTGGCCCTGAGCCCGGACGAGACCGAATCCCTGTACCCGCTGCAGGAATGACATGGCCCCGCCGGTGGCGATCATGGCCTTGGACGGCACGCAGTCCCACAGGTGGGCGGCCCCACCGACCACGTCGCGCTCGATGAGGGTGACCTGACCGCCGAGACGCGCCGCATACGTCGCCGCCTGGTGCCCGGCCGGACCGCCCCCGATGATCACGAACCGCAATGCCATGAGGGCAGGCTATCGACCTCGGCCCCGACTCGAACGCCGCCGGGACCGCCGTCCCTCGGGTGGAGCGACGACTACCATGCGGGCACCCCGCGCCGGGTGAGCGCCCGATCACGGTGGTGACCCGCATGCCCACAGCCTCACCACGCCATCAGCAGACGCCGCAAGGCCAGCCACCGGTTCGGACCGCACCGGCGCAGTGGGCCGCCCGCCGCGAGCGGGCCCGGGTGTGAGCGCGATCACCGAGCGAATCCCCGACGGGCTGCGTCACGGCCTCGGGTCGATCCGACGGGCCGTCGCGCATCGGGTGACCTCCCGACCTCGCCGGGTCGCTGGCTGGGCCGAGCCGGGCACCGATCCGTGGACGGCCCAGCGCACCGACGGGCCGCACCGGTGCAACATCTGCCGATGGTCGGGCGACGCCTTCGGCGGGCCGGTCCACTGTGAGGGCGCGCAGTGCCCCCGCTGCGGCTCCATCGGCCGGGATCGTTTCCTGTTCTGGGCACTCCAGCACGCCGTGGCGCCAGCGGTCCCGACCCGACGGCTCCGGGTGCTCGAGACCAGCCCGCGGCTCGACCAGCGCTACCGGCAGGCCATGGCCGGTTGGTTCGACTACCTGTGCTCCGACTTCGACGAGCGGGCACACGCCGGCATGATCCGTATCGACCTCCAGGACATCGACCTGCCCACCGACAGCATCGACGTCGTGCTGACGCCCCACGTCCTCGAGCACGTGCCCGACACCGGCCGGGCCCTCGACGAGCTGTACCGGGTGCTGCGGCCCGGGGGAACCCTGCTCCTCCAGGTGCCCGTCCTGCAGGAGCTGACGGCGCCGCCGGCCGAACCCGAGTTCCACGGTGATCGCACCCCGGTTTTCTGGCGCTTCGGACCCGCCCTGAGCGACGAGTTGACCGGGCGAGGCTTCGCAGTGACCCTTCTGGCACCGCAGCCGTTGCTGAGCGCGGCGGCCTCCGAGACCGCGGCCGTGCCGTGGCCGGAGCCCGTCTCACCCGAGTTCGACGTCGACGGTATCCTGCGCGGGCTGCGCCGCAACCGGCTGCGGGCGACGCCCCACGACGGAAGCGCTGCGGCGTTGCGACCCGAGCTCGAGGCCGCGTTGGATGCCGACACCGCCGGTCGGCTCGGGTTCGAGCCGGCCTACATGTTCCTGACCTGGGTGGCCCACAAGCCGCTGCCCGGCTGAGCCGACCGCCCCACCCGATCGGGCCACACCGACCGAAGGGCGCAACCCGGGCGCCGTCACCCGGCCAGATCGTCCGCCAGAGACTGCATCCGTCGCTCGAACGCCGCTTCGCCGTACCGTTCAGCACGTTGGAGCGCCGCCTCGCTCATGGCCTGCCGTCGGACGGGGTCGGCGATCAGCTCGGCGCTGCGGGCCACCAACCCGTCGAGGTCGTGGAAGTGGAAGCCCTCCACGGCGTCGTCGAACACCTCGAGCTGCCCGGCCACCCCGATGGCGACCGGCACGGCACCTGCCGACATCGCCTCGACCGTGGCGATGCCGAAGTGCTCCATCCGCTCTGGATGGGCGTCGGGGTCCAGCCCGAGGCCGGTGGCGTGCCAGTAGATGGCGGCGCGGGCGAACAAGGCACGCAGCTCCGCGGCGGCGGCGTTGACGTGCAGCACCACAGGTAGGTCACCGATCTCTGCCCGGACCTGGTCGAGATAGGCGCGACCCTCCTCGTCACAGCCGCCGACCAGGTGCAGGGTCCAGCCCTGCGCCGCCCCGCGGCCGACGAGTTCCCGGAAGGCCCGGACCAGCTCGAGCTGCCGCTTGCTGTGGCCGGCCTCGGGCGAGAAGAACCGACCGACGTGCAGGATCACCGGCTCCTTGTCGCCCTGGGGCTGGGCGCTCACCGGCGGGTTGAGGATGTCGGAGTCGACACCCCACAGCTGCCGCACCCATCGAGCGGTGAAGGCCGAGTTCGACACGACCTGCTGGTAGCTGTCGAGGAAGGACAGATCGGCGGCACCGACCCGCAACGGCTGTTCGACCAGTTGCAACAGCTGCTGGTACCACGGTCCGCCCAGCACGGCCACCACCGAAGCACCCAGCCGGCGCTGGTCGCTGGCCCGCCCGCCCGGCAGACGGGTCGGGCAGACCACGTGCAGGACCGACCCGCCGGCACCGGGCCCGGGCTCGGGCAACCGCGCGGTCAGCAACGAGACGGGCAGCCCGCGGCGTCCGGCGGGCGGCCTGACCGTCGTACTACCCACGATCCGACCGTCGGCGGTGCGGGCCTGCACGCTCACCGGTACCCCGCCGGCAGCGGTGAGCCGGCTGAGCACCAGGCGCACCGTGCGCACCGACGTCAGCTGCAGCACCCCGTCGCCGTCGGTCCAACGGTGGGTGAGCGGGCCGAGCGGCTCGGCGGTGTACACCCCGCCGGTCCAGCGGCCGACGTCGAGCGACGCCCCGGTGATCTTGGCCGAGCGGCCCACGGAACGCAGCAGGAACCGCCGCCATCCGCTCGGCGGCGGTGCCCCGATGGTCGGGAAGTGCACCACGTACAGCCCATGGGGCGCGCGGTTGCGCAGCACGCTGCCGTAGCTGACGTTGATGAACAGCTCGTAGCCGGCAGAGGCCGCCTCGATCTCGGTCGGTGATCGTCCGACCGTACGCCAGCCCACCCCGCTGAGATCGAGCTGCAGACGGTCCGCCAGCGCCGACAGCCGTGAGGCGTCCACGTCATCGTGGCCCATCAGCTCGACCTCGTGACGACCGGCGAGGGCTTGGGCGATCCCGCCGGCGAACTTCTCGCCGCCCCCTGCGGTCCGCCAGAAGCGGTTGTAGACCCCCACCCGCAGGCGGCGGACACCCCCGGCGGCGGCGCTCACTGGCGGTCGAACAACGGTCCGTGCCACCGCCCACCGAGGGCGGTGATCCCCCGGGTCTCACCGGGGTTGTGGCCGTCGACCTCGAAACGGACCAGCCGCAGCTTGCGGTCGATGGCGTGCTCCCCCGACGCGTCGAAGATGGCCGCGCCGAGGGTGTAGGCGCCGGGTACCAACATCAGCGACGGCACCTCGAGCTCCACCGTGCCGGTTCCCTCGATGCGATCGGGGCCGTTCACCCCGAACGTCGAGGGGTTGGCCGCCAACGTGCCGTCGAGGGTGTGCACGGAGAAGGCGAAGACCGGCAGCTCGGTCGGCCGGTCGGTCTGGTAGCTCATGCGCAGCCGCACCGGCTGGCCGGTTTCGACCACGGCCACCTGCTCGCCGAGCTCGGTCGAGATCTGCCGCCGACCGGCACCTTCGATGACGATGTCGGAGATGCGCACGGCCGGCCCTTCGGACACCTCCACCACCGACGATCGGCCGAAGTCGAGCCGGGTCAGATAGGCGTCGACGACCTGCTGGGGCTGGCCGACGTGCAGCAGCTTCCCACCTTCGAGCCAGGCGACGTGGTCGCACATGGCGGCCACCGTCGACAGGGCGTGCGACACCAGCACCACGGTGCGGCCGCTGGAGGAGAGCTCCTCGAAACGCTGGTAGCACCGGCGCTGGAACTCCTCGTCGCCGACCGCGAGGACCTCGTCGACCAGCAGCACCTCCGGCTCCACATTGACCGCGATGGAGAAGCCGAGCCGCACGTACATACCCGAGGAGTAGGTCTTGATCGGCTGGTCGATGGCCTGGGCCACCTGCCGGCCGGCGAAGTCCACGATGCTGTCGAAACGCTGGTCGATCTCCTTGCGGCGCAGGCCGAGCACCGCACCGTTGAGGTACACGTTCTCCCGGCCGCTCAGCTCGGGATGGAACCCGGCTCCCAGCTCGATCAGGGCGGACAGCCGGCCGTTGACGGTGATGGAGCCCTTGTTCGGCTTGAGGATCCGGGCCATGCACTTCAGCAACGTCGACTTGCCCGACCCGTTGGAGCCGATGAGGCCGAACGTCGAACCGGTGGGGATGTCGAGCGAGACGTCGTCGAGTACCCAGTTCTCCTCGTAGGTGCCTCTAGAGCCGCGGAACAGCGCGGCCTTCACCGACTGGTTGCGCACCGAGTAGCGACGGAACTGCTTGGACACGTTACGCACGGCGATGGCCACCGGATCGGAGGCGGATGCGATCGGCTCGGGCACGGCGTCGCTCACAGCTCCTCGGCCAGTCGCGGCTCGAAGCGGTTGAACATGACGGCCCCGATTACCAGCAGGGCGGCGGCCCAGCCGGCGACGTAGGCCATCCACCCGAGGTCGGGCCAACGCAGGTCGTACAGGACCCGGTGATAGGCCTCGATCAGGTCGACCAGCGGGTTCAGCCGGTAGATGAACAGGCCCCGGGCACCGAACTTCGCTTCGATCAGGCTGGTCTGGTACACGACCGGAGTGCTGTAGAAAAGCACCTGCAGTCCGATGCCGACCAGGTACTGGATGTCACGGAAGTACACGTTGGCCACGGCCAGGATCAGCCCGATCCCGAGGGCCAGACACCCCTGCAGCAGCAACAACATCGCCACCACCGGCAGCCAGGGCAGCACCATGTTGCCGGCGATCAGCAACAGGATGACCGCGACCGAGGCCTCCATCAGGGTGGTGAAGCCGACCGAGCTGATCTTGGAGAGCACCACGATCCCGCGCGGGAAGTACACCTTGGAGATCAGCGACCCCTGGGCCACCACCGATCCGGTGGCGCCGTTGACGGAGGCCGCGAAGAAGTTCCACGGCACCAGGCCGGTGAACAGGTAGAGGGCGAAGATCTTGAGGCCCGACGGGTCGCCCACCGGCGCCTGCACCCCGAGCACGGCGAAGAAGAACGTGAAGATCGCCACGGTGGTGAGCGGGTTGAGCAGCGACCAGAACCAGCCGAGGATCGATCCCTTGTACTGGCCGCGGATGTCGCGCATGGTGAGCGCCTTGGCGAGTTCCCTCGCCTCCACGTACTCCGCGATCGTCGACACAGAACCTCGTACCAGCCTCCGGCCCACCGTGGGCACGGCAGCCCGAGTGTACCGAACGGCTTCACCCCGGCCGGGGAGCATGCCGGCGGCCGGGGACGGCCACACGGGCCGACGCCTTGCCGCAGTCGGCCGACCCCGAAACTACTCGTCGTGGTGTCGTCGCAACCGTGTATCGCTCCCGGTACCGTGAAGAGGCCGACGGGACGACGATTCCGACGATGGCCACCGGGCCGTCCCCGCCCCCGGACCCCCTCCCATGCCGTTGCGCTTCCGCCTTCCGACCGTCGCAGCACCGGTGCTGCTCTCCTCGCTGCTCCTCGTGAGCGCGACACCGCGGGCGGCCGAACGGGCCGCGGGCTGGACCGGTGCCGCTCCGATGACACCGGTCGCCACCTCCACCGAGGCCGGACCGGGCTCCGCAGAGGCACCGCTGGAGCTCGCCGCGGCGCCGATCGCCGTCGGATGGGTCCGCGAACCGGCGGATGGCGGCGTCCACGTGCCAACCGAATCGCCGGGTGAGCGCCTCGGAGCAACCACCGCCGAACCTCACCGGAACCCGGCCACGACCGCCGAACCCGCCGATCAGTGGCGCCAGGCGACGATGGGCACCCACAGCACCGAAGTGGCGCTGCGCCCCCTGGCCGAGGCCACCGGGCTCGGGGCCCCGACCGGGCCGGGCGCAGCGGTCGGTACCGGTGTGGCGGGCGTCGTACCTGTTGAACTCGACCTGCAGCGCGCCACGGCCGGCGTCCCCGCCGAGCCGCCCCGGGGCCTGGCAGAGGGACACGATCTCGAGCCCTTCCTGCTCATCGGCTTCACCTGGACCGGGCCGGCCGAGACCGGTGCCCGTTTCCGGGTCCACCACGCCGCCGGCTGGTCCGATTGGCGTCCGGTCGTCCGCGATGCCGACCATGGTCCGGACCCCGACACCCCAGAGGCACCGGAGCAGGCCGGCAGCGGGCCCTCGCTGCGTCTGACCTCCGACCCGGTCTGGGTCGGCGAGGCGGACGGCTGGCAACTCGGCATCGACGGCGACGCCGAGGACCTCGACGTCCACCTGGTGCGCCCGAACGGGACCCTGCCCGCCGGCAACGCGACCACCACCGGCCACGGCCCGACCGACGACACGGCAACCGGCGCAGGTGGCCTCGTGCCCCAACGGAGCAGTCCCCTGGCGGGCGTGGACCCCGTCGTCGTTCCCTCCGACGGCAGCGGCGAGGCCGCCCTGACGCCCCGGCGTACCGACGAGCGCCCGACGGTGATCAGCCGGGCCGAGTGGGGTGCTCGCCCGCCGGCCTACGACACCTGGACTGCCACGAACCTTCGGCTGGTGGTGCTGCACCACACCGGCTCGGGCGAATCCGATTCCTACGCGGCCAAGGACGTGCCGGCGATGCTGCGGGCCATTCAGGCGTACCACATGGACGCCAACGGCTGGATGGACGTCGGCTACAACTTCACCGTCGACCGCTTCGGACGGGTCTGGGAAGGCCGCGAAGGTGGCATGGACGCCCTCACCGTCGGCAGCCATGCCTACGGCATGAACACCGGGTCGGTCGGCATCGACCTCCTCGGTGACTTCACCATGTACAAACCGACCAAGGAGGCGGTAGCCGCAGCGATCTCGTTGATCGCCTGGAAGCTGTTCCGCCACGGAGCCGACCCGGCCAGAGGCGGCACCATGTTGCCCCGGGCCGAGGACCGCTTCCCCGCCATGGTGCCGGTGACCCTGCCGCGCATCGTCGGCCACCAGGACGTCAACTACACCGCCTGCCCGGGCCACCTCGAGAACGTCCTGCCCGACATCCGGACCCGGGTGTCCCAGCGCTACGACGAACTGGTGCACGCCACCCGGATCCTGGCCGACGGGGCGGTGCCGCTCACCGGGCGGGGCCGGCCGGCGGTCGGCGACCTGAACAAGGACGGACGCGACGACGTGTTCTGGTACCGACCGGGGGCCGAACCGGACGAGGTGTGGCTGGCCAACGGCCGCGGAGGCTTCGCCGTGTCGACCATCGCCGTGCCTGACGGCGGCGGGGTCGGGACCCGCATGACGCAGCTCGACTGGGACGGGGACGGCACCGGCGACCTGTTGTTCTCCACCCCGGGGCAGTCCACCGTGACGCTCCTTCGGGGCAGTTCGACCGGCAACCTGGCCACGTCGAGCCTGCCGGTGTCGGGCAACGCCGTTCCGGTGGTCGGCGACTACGACGCCGACGGCGACGAAGACGTGCTGTTCTACCGGGCGTCGGTCGTTCGCCTGCCCCTGCTCCAGTTCGACCCGGACACCGGGTACACCATCACCAACCTGTCCCTCACCGGCGGCCCCTACCGACCGGTGAGCGGCGACTTCGACGGCGATCGACGCAGCGACGTGCTGTGGTACGCCCCGGGCGGTCCGGCCGACAGCACCTGGTACAGCCGGGGCTCCCACGACACCGTCAGCGGCGAGCAGATCGTCGCCTTCGACACCGTGGACACCCCGATGACCGGCGGCTACCAGCCGCTGAGCACCGATCTCGACGGCGATCAGCACGACGACATCATCTGGGCGACCCCGACCGGCGGCTCCAACGGGACGTTGCCCGTGTGGTTCGGCGGCGATGCGTTCACCCCCTCGACGATCGACCGCTACGGAGCGGCGAAAACCGTCCTGTTCGCCGACATCGACGGGGGCGGCACCGACGACGTGATCGCCGTGGACACGTACGGCGTCGCGACGGTGTGGTGGCGGCAGCGGGACGACGAGCGCCTGGCTCGGAGCGACCGGGTCCCCGACGGCACGACGCCGCTGGCGATCGACACCGACGGCGACGGCCGGCGCGAGCTGTGGTGGTGGGCCGACGGTCGCCCGATCCTGGTGTGGCAACCCATCTGACGACACCGGACCGCGGCCCTGACCGGCCACAGCGCGGTCTGGGCGGCGGTCCGGGAGTTCAGCGACGCCGTTGGAACCAGGTCGCCAGCACCGCGTCCTCGACGACCTGACGCCGGCGCAGGGCCCGGCGGTCGCCGAGCAGCGCCGGAAGCAGCCGCAGGTAGGACCCGAAGGACACCACCCGCAGGTGCACCACACCGAGGCGAGGTCGCCCCGCCCGGCGGAGTGGCCCGAGCACGTCGCGCCGGGCGTAGGACAACGTGGTCAGCAGGTACCGCCACACGGCATCGAACGCCAGGCGACGCGGAGCGTTCTTGGTGAGCATGATGAGCCGGTTGCGTTCGACGTACCGGTTGAACGTGGCGGAGCCCTCGACCGAGGTCGTGGCGTGCTGGTGCCGCAGCACCGAGGTGGGCACGTAGCGGTACCGCCAGCCCTGGGCCCGGCCCCGCCAGGCCAGATCGGTGTCCTCGTAGTAGGCGAAGAACCGTTCGTCGAACAGGCCGACCTGCTGCAGGTACGCCGGCCGCAGGAGTACCCCGCCCCCGCACCAGGCGAACACCTCGTCGCTGCTGCCGTACTGGTCGTTGTCACGCTCGAGGAAGCCGCGATCGGCCCCGTAGCCACCCACCAACACGATGCTGCCGGCGTTCTGCACCACGTCGAAGGGGGTGCCGCCTACCTCGATGGTGAACCAGGCCGGGATCGGTCCCACCTCGACGACGAGCTCCTGCGGGCCACAGCGCAGGGTCACCGCGGTCGGCTTTGGCGCCGCCAAACGCACCCGCACCATACCGCTCGGTTCCATACCGCTCGGTTCCATACCGCTCGGTTCCATACCGCTCGGTTTCATACCGCTCGACATCCCGCCGGGTTGGAAGGGCACTCGCAGCGCCGCCTGACCGTTGGTCCAGCAATACTGCGGTTCCTGGCCCGCGCCCCGTTCGATGCCCCAGAAGCCGGGCGGCGGGAACTGCGCGGCACGCCACCGGTCCACGCCGTCGACCTCGACCCCGCTGACCCGCAGCCCGAGGTCGCGGGCGTCGCCGGGTGCCCGGAAGGTCGTCGAGGCGACGGTCAACTCCACGAAAGCTGGGGCGAACAGCAGCTTGGGACAGGCCGCTCCCAGCGCCGGGTCCTCCTCGAGCGCGTCCACCAACGGCCCCAACCAGCCGGGGGTGACGAAGGCGTCGTTGTTGACCAACGCCACGTAGTCGACCCCGGCGAGGTCGCGTAGGGCCTCGTTGTTGGCCGGGAAGCCGGTGTTGGTACCCAGCCGACGCAACTCGACAGCGGGGAACTCGGCCGCGATCCGTTCCGCCGATCCGTCGGCGGAGTTGTTGTCGACCACCACCACCGAGAACCGGTCGGCGGGCCAGACGGTGGCCCGCAGCGCCTCGAGACAACGGAAAACGTGCGGATCGCCGTTGTAGTTGAGTACGACCGCCCGGACGAACGGCACAGGCGGCACGGCCGGTGTGGGCGGCAGAGACGTTCCAGACGACACGAACGGCGAGACCGGCGACGCACCGGCGGCGGCGGAGGACGACTCCGGCGCGGTCATGTGGCCTGCAGGTGGGACACCAGGCGCGCCAGCGGCACCCGGAAGTCATCGAGGGATTCGAGGCCCGACAAGCGCAGCGCAGCGTTGTCCAGCACCGAGTTCGCCGGCCGGGGCGCCGGCCGGGGCGGATCGAGCTCGGCGGTGGTGATCGGCAGCACCCGCGCCGGGTCGTCACCGGCGGCCTCGAGGATCGCCCGGACGAACTCGAACCACGACACCGCTCCGGCGTTGGTCACGTGGAAGATTCCCGGCCGGCGATCGATGCCCAGCCGTAGCAACATGGCAGCGAGGTCCTCGGCAAAGGTGGGATGGCCGACCTGGTCATGCACGAAGCGCAGCGTGCCCGGGTTGGCCGCGGCACGCAGCACGGTTCGCACCATGTTCGGCCCGTAACGGCCGCACACCCAGGACGTGCGCACGATGGTCGACTCCGGCCCGCACGCCGCCTCGCCACCGAGCTTGGAGCGGCCGTAGACCGACTGCGGGTTGGGGCTGTCCCACTCG
This sequence comes from Acidimicrobiia bacterium, assembly GCA_947476745.1. Taxonomy (GTDB): domain Bacteria; phylum Actinomycetota; class Acidimicrobiia; order Acidimicrobiales; family CAIXPF01; genus CAIXPF01. The sequence continues at coordinate 47,014 of CANJRG010000001.1, forward strand.
TGGTACGGCGTGGACTTGGTGCCGTCGAACACGTAGTCGGTCGACACGTACACCAGGTGGGCACCGACCCGGCGGCAGGCATCGGCCACGTGGCGGGTCCCGAGGGCGTTGACCGCGTAGGCCTGGTCGGCCTCGCTCTCACAGCGATCGACGGCGGTGAACGCCCCGACGTGGAACACCACCTCGGGCTCGACGCTGCAGATCGTGCCGAGCACGGCGTCGCGATCGGCGAGGTCCATGGTGGCGTGGTCGGCCGCCACGATCACGTCGTCGCGCCGGTCCCGGGCGACGAGCAGCTCCACCAGTTCCCGGCCGACCTGCCCGCCGGCCCCGGTGACGAAGGCCCGCATGTCAGCGGGCCACGGCGGCGCGGACCTTGAGCGGCTCCCACCACCAACGCTGGTCGCGGTACCACGCCACGGTCTCGGCCAGACCGGCCTCGAAGTCCCGTGCCGGGGCCCAGCCCAGACCCCGCAGCTTCGAGCAGTCCACCGAGTAGCGGCGATCGTGGCCCGGCCGGTCCGCGACGTATTCGATGGCCGACTCGTCCCGGCCGCACAGGGCGATGAGCCGGTCGGTGAGCTCGCGGTTGGGGACCTCGTTGCCACCGCCGATGTTGTAGATCTCGCCGGCGGCGCCCCGCCGTAGCGCGGCGTCGATGCCGGTGCAATGGTCCTGCACGTAGAGCCAGTCCCGTACGTTGAGCCCGTCGCCGTACAACGGCACCTGGTGCCCGTCCAGCAGGTTGGTGACGAACAGGGGGATGACCTTCTCGGGGAACTGATACGGGCCGTAGTTGTTGGAGGCTCGGGTCACCACCACGTCGAGTCCGTAGGTCGTTCCGTACCCCAGCGCGATGAGATCGGAGCCGGCCTTGGCCGCCGAGTACGGCGAGCGAGGCACCAGCAGGTCGGCCTCGGTGGAGGACCCTTCCTCGACCGAGCCGTAGACCTCGTCGGTGGAGATGTGCAGCACCCGCTCGGCGCCGAGCTGGCGGGCGATGTCGCACACCACGTTGGTGCCCTGGCAGTTGGTCAACACGAAGCTGTCGGGGTCGGTGATGCTGCGGTCGACGTGGGTCTCGGCCGCGAAGTGGACCACCCGTTCGCAGCCCTCCATGGCGGCGCGGACCGCATCCCGGTCGCGGATGTCGCCGTGGACGAAACGGAACCGAGGGTCGCCCTCGATACCTCGGAAGTTGTCGAGGTTGCCGGCATAGGTCAGTGCGTCGAGCACGACGACGTGATCGTCGGTGTTGGCCAGCAGCCAACGTACGTAGTTCGACCCGATGAATCCGGCCCCGCCGGTTACGAGAAGCTGCATAACGACCGCTCAGGCTAACGGGCAGGGCGACGACGCCCCGACATCCCGCGATCGGTCGACACCAAGCGGGACCACGCAGGCGCACGGCCGCCAAGGCGCGACCGTGACCGCAAACGGGAGTCGCGTCCGTCAGGTCCGCAGCGGCCAGCGCGGCACGGCGTGCGGCGGCAGGGCGGAACGCCGGGGGTTGGCCGCGTCACGGCCGGACACGACGGCGTTGCGCAGACCCCAGTCGGCCCCGATCTCGGGGTCGTCCCACGCCACGCCGAGCTCGTCGGCAGGGTTGTAGTACCCGTCGACGAGATAGGTGATGGTCATGTCGGACAGCGAGGCGAACCCGTGGGCCACACCGGGCGGGATGTACAGGCCGCGCTGAGCGAACGAACCATCGGCCTGCTCGCCGAGATCGACCATCTCGGTGGCCCCGTCGGTCGGCGAACCGACCCGTAGATCGTGCAGCACAGCCCGGCAACGACCGAAGGGGATGTACCAGTAGTCGGCCTGGTGCAGGTGGTAGTGCAGCCCGACCACGCAGCCGGCCTTGCGGTCGCCACGGTTGGACTGGATCATCTCGCGGGCACCGGGCACCCATTCCCGGCGGTAGGTCTCCACGAAGGTGCCGCGTTCGTCGCCGAAGGTCTGCAGCTCGACGTGGAACACGCCGGCGATGCGTTCTGACGGGGTGACAGTGGCCATGGCGCAGGTCTACTCCAGATCGACGAGGCTGTGGTCGCCCAGCATCAGCCGGGTGGCCCGAGGACGATGACCGGACCGGAACACCTCGGTGTTGCGCCCCAGCAGGCTGTCGGCGAGACGGGCGATCCCCACGATGCGGCTCGCCTGCAGCACCACCGAGTTCTCGATCTCCGAATCGACGATCTCGCAGTCGGCGGCGATGGAGCTGTACGGGCCGACGTAGCTGTCACGCAGCACGGTGCCTGCGCCTATGACGGCCGGGCCACGGACCCGGGAGCGTTCGAGGCGGGCACCGGCCTCGATGATCACCCGACCCTCCACGCTGGAGTGCTCGTCGACGTCCCCGGCGACCGAGCCGACGATGGTGTCGAGCACCAGCCGGTTGCACTCGAGCAACGGGTCCTTCTTGCCGGTGTCGATCCACCATCCCTGCAGCACCTCGTGACGGACCCGCTGGCCCTGGTCGATCAGCCACTGGATGGCGTCGGTGATCTCGAGCTCGCCGCGCGGTGAGGGGGCGATGGCCCGCACGGCCTCGTGGATGTGCTGGTCGAACAGGTAGACCCCCACCAGGGCCAGGTTCGACGGTGGCACTTCGGGCTTCTCGACCAGGTGCACCACCTCGCCGTCGGCCCCGACCTCGGCCACACCGAAGGCCTTGGGGTTGTCGACTTCCTTCAGCAGGATCCGGGCCACCGCCGCCCGGTCCGAACCCACCCCGCCGAGGGGCAGCCGTCCTGCCTCGGCGCGTTCCGCTTCGAAGTTCTGCACGAACCCGGTGAGCCCGGCCTCGAGCATGTTGTCGCCGAGGTACATGACGAAGTCCTCGTCGCCGAGGAAGTCCTGGGCGATGAGCACGCAGTGGGCGAGGCCACGCGGCGCATCCTGGGGCAGGTAGGTGACGGTGACGCCGAACTGCGAGCCGTCACCGACCGCGGCCATGATCTCGTCGCGGGTGTCGCCAACCACGATGCCGATCTCGGTGATCCCGGCCTCGGCCATGTCCTCGATGCCGTAGAACAGGATCGGCTTGTTGGCGATGGGCACCAACTGCTTTGCGCTGGTGTGGGTGATGGGGCGCAGCCGCGTGCCTGCCCCGCCGCTGAGGATCAAGCCGCGCATAGGCCCCCGAGCCTACCCATCGCGCCCACCGGCCTCCGGCCACATCGGTCGGTGCACCGCGGCCTGGAGCCCACGGGGCCAGCCGGAGCGACCGGGCCGGACCGACCCGGGTGCCGGCCCCACCACGGTTACAGTGACCCATCGACAGGTGCGGCCGACAGCGGGGGCCGACGCCTCCAGATGCCGACGCCGCGCACCGACACAGGCCAGGAATTCAGCTTGAAGGAACGAATTCCCAAGACCCGCCGGTCGTCGCCGGAACAGCGCTCGAGGTCCACCCGCAATTGGTGGCGCGATGTCGCCGCCCTCATCGTGATCTCGGCGCTCACCATCGTCTACTTCGCTCCGTTGCTGACCGGTCAGACGAGCACGGTGACCGGCTCCTACGGCAAGTTCGTCTACCCCTGGGCCGCCGTCCCCAACGACCAGCAGCACTTCTACCCGCAGAGCGACTACGCCGAGTTGAGCTATCCGTGGAACGTGCGCACCGACGCGGCGTTGGAACAGGGCACGGTTCCGCTATGGAGTGCTGACGCCTACGCCGGCGGATACGACCTTTACGCCAACGGATCGAGTGCCCTCTTCTATCCACCGCGGCTGCTCGCCCTCGCCGTGACCTCGCCGTCACGGGCCCACGACCTGTTCCTGGTGTTCCACCTGTGGGCGTCCGGGGTGGCCATGTACCTGCTGTGCCGCCAGCTGTCGAGGGGCCGGCCGGCGGCGACGGTGGCTGCGGTGGCCTGGATGTTCGCCACGTGGAACACCGGCTGGATGCAGCTCGAGGTGGTGACCCCGATGGCGCTGTTCCTGCCGGCCACGGTCGCCGCAGTGCACCGGGCGATGACGCGCCGTACTGCCGCTGCGGTAGTCGGGGCCGGCGCGGTGTGCGCCCTGGCGGCCCAGGCCGGGCACGTCCTCATGCTCGGGCTCACGCTGCTGGCGGCAGGTTTCTACGCCGTGGCGTTAACCGTTTCCGCTGCAATCGAGCAGTACCGGTCGGCTGGGAACGGGACGAGCAGCCGGTGGCAGGCGCCGGCCCGGGTGCTGGCATGCTTCGTCGGTCTCGGGCTCGCAGCCGGCGGCCTGGCGGCCGTGCTGCTGGTCCCGACCGCCGCCACGTTGCTGGCCGGGCAGCGAACGAGGATCCCCTACTACGAGCTCACCGCCCACTCCCTGGCCGATCGGGGGATGTTCAGCCGGCTTCTCCTACCGCCGCCCCTGCCGCTGACGGCCAACGGGATGAACTACCTCGGCTACACCGGCATGACCACGGCCGCCCTCGCCGTCGTCGGCCTGCTGTCGCGGAACCGCACCGGGGCATGGCTGGCCCGATCGCTCGTCGTGATCACCCCGGCGGTGATGCTCGGAACCCCGCTGACCTGGCTGGTGTGGCGGTTCGTACCGGGTATGAACGTGTTCCAGGCATACGCGCGGCTGATCGTTCTCGTCGCCTTCGGGATCGTCATCGCCGCCGCCATCGGCACCGACGTCCTCGCCGACGCATGGCACCGCAGATCGCCCAGGACGGCCGAATTCGGCGGGGGCGTCGTCGGCATAGCCGTCATCGCCGTGCTCGTCCTCGTCACGGCGGCGCAACTGATCCCGTTCGGTTGGCGCGCCAACCCACCGTTCCTACCCCACGAGACCCGCTATCTGTTGCCGCCGACGCCGATGACGGAGTACCTGCGGACGCAGAGCGCGCCGGGTGGCTGGCCGGCGCGCACCGCAGCGGTGCTCCTGCAGATTCCGAACCGGCCAGACCCCAGCCCCTTGCTGTACGGCAACACGCCGCAGGTCGTCGGCCTCGACACCACCAGCGGCTACGACTCCAACGTCGACCGGCGGACCCTCGCCCTGCTGCAGGTCCTCGACGGCGCCGACCCGGCGACACCCGGGCTCGGAACCCTGGGCAGCGCGTACCGGACGAGCCTGGTGAGCGACCGCACCCGCTTCGAGCTGCTGGCTCGCCTCGGCATCACCCACGTCGCCACCGTCCCCACCCCTGCCGACGCCGGGGTGTCGTGGTCACCGTCGTGGGCGGCCCTCGGCGCCGAGGTCGTGCAGGCGTCGAACGACGGCATCTTGTACCAGATCCCCGGTGCCGTCGCCGGCCCGCGCGTCGTGGCCAACGACGAGGTGGTCGACGACGGGCAGGCCGCGCTCGAGCGGTTCGTCGACCCGGCATTCCCCTGGACCGACCGTGTCGTCATCGAGCGGACCGAGCTGGAGCGCACCGCGCTCGATCCGCTCGGACCGGCAGGACCGGGCGCCGGCGACGGTGCGGCCGGCACCGTCGTGGCGGCGACACGAGGCATCAACACCATCGCCGTGTCGGCCTGGGCCGAACGGGCGGCGTGGCTGCTGATCCCCGACCACTGGGCCGACGGATGGCGGGCGACCGTCAACGGCAAAGCGGCACCGGTGGTCCGAGTCGACTACGCCTTCCGGGCCGTCCGGCTCGAACCGGGCGAGTCGACGGTGACGATGCGCTATCGCCCGCCGGGCCTTCGCGTCGGCGCTGCGATCAGCGCCGTCACCGCCGTGGGGTCCCTGGCGGCCGTAGCCTGCAACGCGTTGGTCGCCCGGGCACGGCGACGACGCAGTCAGGCGCCGGACGGTTCGAGCTCGAACACCAGCTGGTAGCCGAACAAGCTCGGTATGGCGGCGACCCCCAGGCGGTCGACGGCCCGCACGACTCGTCGTCCCAGCCCCGGAGCCGGCGCCGCGGCACCGTCGTCGGCCAGCACGTCGAGGGGGAGGCCGGTGGCCTCCTGGCGGCGGCAGCGCAGTCCGGCATCGCTCGCGACCTGCAGGAAGCTGCGCCCGGTGAAGAACCGGACATGCGTGCGGTCGAGAATGCCTCTCTGGTCGTACCCGAACCGGCCCGACGCCACCCGCAGCCTCGGGTACCAGTGGGCGATGTTGGGCACGCTGGCGAGCACGAACCCGCCCGGCCGCACCCTGCTACGGATATCGGCGAGCAACGCCTCGCTGTTGCGGACGTGCTCGATCACGTCCGCGGCGAGGACAACGTCGAACCCCGTGCCGACCTCGGCGGGGATGCCCTGCTCGAGGTCCGCGGCGTGGAAGGCATCCACTCGGTCCTCGACGCCGTCGAGCGCTTCGAGATCGACCCCGATCACGTGATGGCCGAGCCGCCGCAACTCGGAGGCCAGCAGCCCCGAGGAACAGCCCAGGTCGAGCACCTTGCACGGCGGCTCGCCGGCCATGCGACGCAGGATGCGACCGTGGCTGGAGTCGGCGCTGGGCTTGAGACTGTAGGCGTCGCCGGCGCGCGCCAGGTTGCCGGAGCCGAAGCCCATCTTCTGCAGTCGGTAGCGGACGGTGTCCCCGATGATGTCGCGGGCGTAGGCCAGGCCGTTGACGTGGCAGATCTCGTCGCCGTAGTAGGTCGGGATCGGGACCTCGACGATGCGCTTGTGGGCGTCGAGGAACTGCAGGATGATCTGCGTGTCGAAGTTGAACCCGTCGGAGTTGGCCTCGAAGGGCACCGACTCGAGCGCCTTGACCCGGTAGGCCCGGTAGCCGGAGTGCCATTCCGACAACGACGAGCCCATCAGCGTGTTCTGGGTGGTCGACAGGATCTTGTTGCCGACGTACTTGTACAGCGGCATACCACCACGGCGGGCTGCGCCGGGCACCATCATGCGCGAGCCGAACACCGCGTCGGCCTCGCCGTTGATGAGCGGCTCGAGGATCTCCGGCAGCGCCTCGGGGGCGTACTGACCGTCTCCGTGGAGCATGGCGATGATGTCGAAGCCCCGCTCGATGGCGTAGCGGTAACCGGCCTTCTGGTTCCCGCCGTAGCCGAGATTGCGTTCCCGCCGGATCACCGTCAGTGGCAGGTCGCTCCCCCGGCTCTGGTAGCCCAGGCCGACGAGGTAGGTCGAGTTGTTGTCGGGGCTGGCATCGTCGGCGACGATGACTTCCTCGATCCGGTGACGGAACGACTGGGGGATCCGGTCGAGCACCGAGGCAAGCGTGGTCGCCGCGTTGTAGGCGACGACCAGGATTCCGATACGAGGTTCGGGCATGGATCCTCTCGCGGGGTTGCCGCTGCCTGCAGGTCGGGACCCGATGACCTTACCCCCGCAGGTCGTGGTGTTCAGCGCGACACGTGGGGCACGCACAGCCCCTCGAGATCGGCGATGCCGATGCGGTCCCGGTTGGCGTAGGTGACCTCGTTGTCGGGATCGACGCGCAGCTTGAACTCACGGAAGCTCAACTCGAGGGCGTCGAAGGCCAGGATGCGACCCGACAGGCTGTCGCCGAGATCCAGGATCAGCTTGATGGCCTCGAGGGCCTGGATCGAGCCGATGATGCCGGGGAGCACTCCGAGCACTCCGGCCTCGGCGCAGCTCGGCGCGAACTCGGCGGGCGGCGGCTGCGGGAGCAGGTCGCGGTAGGTCGGGCCGTTGCGGGGGTCGAACACCGTGACCTGACCCTCGAAGCGGAAAATCGAGCCGTGCACCACCGGTATCCCGAGCTTCACCGATGCGTCGTTCAACAGGTACCGGGAGGGGAAGTTGTCCGCCCCGTCGACCACCACGTCGTAGCCCCCGAGGATGTCGAGCACGTTGTCGGCGCCGAGCCGGGTGTCGTAGGTGACGACGTTGACGTCGGGGTTGAGCAGCGTCAGGGTCTTTTTCGCCGAATCGACCTTGGGTTCACCGACTCGATCGATGTTGTGCAGGATCTGTCGTTGCAGGTTGGATTCGTCGACGACGTCCATGTCGATGATGCCGATCGTGCCCACTCCGGCCGCGGCGAGGTAGAGCGCGGCGGGCGAGCCGAGGCCACCGGCGCCGAGCAGCAGGACGCGGGCGTTCAGCAACTTCTGCTGTCCGTCCATGCCCACCTCGGGCAGCAGAAGGTGGCGGTGGTAACGGTTGCGCTGCTGCGGGGTGAGCACCGACGGCACCCGCCAGTTCCGCCCCTCGTCCTTCCAGCGCCCGAAGCCGCCCTCCACCGACACCACGTCGGCGTAGCCGAGATCGCCCAGGGTCTTGGTCGCGAACGCCGAACGGACGCCGCCGGCGCACAACACGATCAGCGGGGTGGACTTGTCGGGAACGCGGTTCTCGATCTGGGTCTCGAGATGGCCACGAGGGATGTGGATGGACCCCGGGATGGCGCCCTGTTCCCACTCGTCAGGCTCGCGCACGTCGAGCACAACGGCAGTCGGCTCCGCCTCGACCCGCTGTTGGGCGGTCGCCGTGGTGATCTCACGGATCTCCGCCTTGGTCTGGGTCAGCAGTTCCCGGAAGGTGGCCATGGCAAGTGCTCCTCTGCTGGCTCGTACCGCACTCCCGCCCCGCCCGTGTGGCCGGCCGGCTTGCAGCGCCTGAAACCCTAGCTGAGCGGTCAACAATTGATCGAGAGCAGCCTATTCCGCTCCCGACCCACCCCTCGAGGCGATTCGACGTCGACTCGCCGGAAACTCGGTTCGCCGATTCGCCGCCGATTCGCTGTACGGGCCGATTCGCCCGCCGTCCGTCGGACCGGCACCGGCGAGGTCAGTCGATGTCGAGCCCGACGATGGCGGGCAGCACCTCGCCGATGGAGGCGCGGACGACGACGTCGGCCAGGCCGTCCATGGCCGTGGGCTCGCCGTTGACGATGATCACCGACGCGCCGCTCCGCTTGGCCACCGGCACCACATCGGCAATGGGATAGACCGCCAGCGTGGTGCCCACGGCGAGCATCAAATCGCACTGCCGTGCCGCCTGCTCGGCCCGGGCGAGGTCCTCCATCACCAGCGACTGACCGAAGCTGATCGTGGCCGACTTGAGGATGCCCCCACAGCTGCGGCAGGCCGGGTCTTCCTCGCCGGCCTCGACCCGGGCGAGCGCCCGCTCCATCGGCGCCCGCTCGTCGCAGGACAGGCACACCACCTCGCGCACCGTGCCGTGGATCTCCACAACCGAACCGGGATCGCTCCCGGCAGCCTGGTGTAGGCCGTCGACGTTCTGGGTGATCAGGGTGTGCAGACGACCGGTCCGGCCGAGCCCGGCGAGCGCCCGATGTCCGATGTTCGGCTGCGCCGACCAGTTGGGCGAGTGGAGACGGTTCTGCCAGGCCGCCCTACGCACCTCGGGATCAGCCACGTAGTTCTGGATCGTGGCCATCTTCTCCGCCGCCGGGTTCTTGGTCCACACCCCGTTCGGGCCCCGGAAATCCGGGATCCCGCTGTCGGTCGAGATGCCGGCCCCGGTCAGCACCACGATTCGCTCTGCACCGGCGAGCAGCGCAGCCGCTTGTGCCACTTCCGGCCCGTGTCCTACGTCACCCATGGCGCCACGTTAGCGAGCGCCGAATCTCCCGGCGACGAAGCATCTTGCGCAATCAAACACTATGAAATACATTGAAACGACTTCCCCTCGTTGGTCCTGTCCTTCCAGGAGCCCCCGGTGCGATCCACTCCACTGTCCCCGCCGCCCACGGCGGACGAACTATTCCCGTCCTCGACCCGACGTCCCTCCGTGGCAGAGCGGCCAGCCCCGGACGTCGAGCCCCGACCGGCAGTCACCCACCTCGCCGTCCTGCCGTGGCCGGACCCGGTCATCGACCGGGTCGGTATCGACCCACGGTCGCCCTACGTCGAGCAGTTCTGGCTCGGCATCGTGGGGCCGGCCTCGGTGCTGCTCGTCCGGCATCTCGCCCAGCGCTTCGAGGACGAACCCGACGGGTTCCTCCTCGATCTCACCCACACCGCCAGGATTCTCGGCCTCGGTACCAGCCTGGGCCGTTGGGGTCCGGTCCAACGCACCGTGCATCGCTGCGTGGGCTTCGGGTTCGCCCGGCGTTGGGGCGACGAGCGACTGCTCGTGCGCCGCAAGCTCCCACCGGCCACCCGCCAGCAGCTCGCTCGGTTGCCCGAGGATCGCCAGACCGACCACGATCGCTGGCGGACGGCCGCTCTGCAGCACCGCACGTAGCGAAGAACCGGCTGGCCAGGCCACCAGCGCACACGGCCACGCCGCCGGAGCAGGACGGCCCTAGTCGGCGGCGGGCCTTTCGAAGCGCTCGACGAGCTCGACGAGCAGTCGAACGCCGAACCCGGTACCGCCCTTGGTCACCTCGGCGTCCTCGGCCTCGGTGAAGGCCGGCCCGGCGATGTCGAGGTGCGCCCAGGCCAAGCCGTCGGCGACGAACTCCTCGAGGATGAGTCCGGCCACCAGTGCTCCCCCGTTGCCGGTGCCGATGTTCCTCAGGTCCGCCACGCTCGACTCGTACTGCTTGCGATACACCGGGGGCAGCGGCAGGCGCCACACCGGCTCGCCGCTGGCGGCCGCGGCGGCCTCGACCTGTTGCAGCCAGCGGTCGTTGCGGCCCATCAACCCGGCCAGCTTCGGTCCCAGTGCCACGACACATCCGCCGGTGAGGGTGGCGAGATCGACGATGGCGTCAGGGCGGGCCTCCGACGCCAGCGACAGGGCATCGGCGAGGACCAACCGGCCTTCGGAGTCAGTGTTGAGCACCTCGATGGTCTTACCGTTGCGCAACCGGAGCACGTCACCGGGCCGCATCGCATCGCCACCGGTCATGTTGTCGGTCATCGGCAGGTAGCCGCGGACCTCCACCGGGGGCCGGAGCCGGCTGATGGCCACGAACGCCCCAAGCACCGCCGCCGCGCCGGCCATGTCGCATTTCATCGTCATCATCCCGGCGGCGGTCTTCAGCGACAGGCCGCCGCTGTCGAAGGTGATCCCTTTGCCGACCAGTGCCACCGTTCCCCGGGACTCGCCGCTGGGTCGATAGCGCAACTCGACGAACCGCGGCGGCTGCGAAGAGCCACGGTTGACCCCGAGCACACCGCCCATCTCCATCTCGGCCAGCTCTTTGCGCTTGTAGACCTTGGCCTCGAATCCCCCCTTCTTGGCCAGCTTGCGGGCTCGGTTTGCCAGAACTCGCGGGGTCAGCGAGCCCCCCGGCTCGTTCACCAGGTCACGGGTGATGCACACGGCGTCTGCCATGACCCGGCCTCGTTCGGCACCGGCTCGCGCGGCGTCGCTGGGAACGACCAGGTCGATGGTCGCCAGGACGCGCCGAGGCGGATCGGACTTGTGGCGGGTGAACTCATAGGCCGCGAGCAGGAGGCCCTCAGCGAGCGCCTGGGCCTCGGCGGAACGGTCGTGGCCGTCAGACGCATCGACCCGGTCCTCGGCGGGAGCCGGCGGACCTGCCGCATCGGCGGATTGCGCCGCACGGCGGGCGGCCTCGAGATCGGCCAATACCGCGACGGTGAGCCGGGCGTGCTTCTTGGCCGCCCTGCTGATCTGGGCACCGACGCGTCGCAGCGTCGCCGGCTGCACCGCACCCGGGTCGCCGAGGCCGACCACGACCACAACGCGTCCGTCGAGGGGGACGACCTGGAGTTGGTCGGCCTTGCCCTCGAAGTTGACGGCGCCGAGGACCGAGGCGGGCACAGGGCCTGCGTCGAGCCGGCCGGGGAAGATGGCGTGAACCGACACGGCGGCGTCGGCGGGGACTTCAGCGAGGAGTTGCAGCTCGACGGTCACGCCTCGCACGCTAGCGAGCGTCGGACGCCCCGCGACTGGGCAAGGAGCCCTCGTCCGCCTCGACCCAGCGGGCCAGGGTCCAACACAGGTCCGACAGCCGGTTCAGATAGGCCACCACAACCGACGACCCGCCAACCGCGGTGATGGCCAGGCGCTCGGATCGGCGGACCACGGTACGGGCCACATCGAGCTGCGCTGCGACCATCGTCTGACCCGGGATGACGAACTCGGTGGGCGGGCTGAACCGCTCGCTGACCTCGTCGATCAGCACCTCGAGGGCCTCGACCATCGCCGTCGTCACCGCCGTGGTCCCCGGGCTGAGCTTGTGGAAGTTCTCGGGCAGGGTGGCCAGCTCGGCCATCGCCACGTACAGGTCGCGGCACAGCGCAACGAGGATCCCGTCGAGCTCGCTGCCGCGCACGACCAACGCCCTGGCGACGCCGAGTGCTGCCTGCGCCTCGTCCACCGTGCCGTACGCCCACGGGGCAGCTGAATCCTTCGCCACCCGGCCACCGAAGAACAGGCCGGTCGTTCCGTCGTCACCACTGCGCGTGTAGATCTTCACGGGAACGGCAGGCTACTGACCCCGGACCCGGGGGGCCTCACCGGGGGCCCGACCAGCGGCAGCAGGACCCCGAAACCGGCGATCGGCGCCAAATGACCCGTCGTACGGCCGGGAGGGCCTTCGCTACCCTGAGTTCATGGCCGACTTCCTGTCAATGCTCGAACGTGGCGTCGTGATCTACGACGGAGCGACGGGAACCCACATCCAGACCCTCGGCCTCGGTCCCGACGACTTCGGCGGTGCCGCCTACGAGGGCTGCAACGAGCTGCTGGTCATGACCCGGCCCGACGTGATCACGAACATGCACCGGCTGTACTTCGAGGCCGGGGCCGACGTCACCGAGACCAACACCTTCGGCAGCTTCGCCGTGCCGCTCGCCGAATACGGTCTGGCCGATCGCTGCTACGAGCTGAATGCCCAGGCCGCGCAGCTCGCCCGGGCGGTCGCCGACGAGTTCACCGCCGTGGACCCGACCCGGCCCCGCGCCGTCGCCGGGTCGATGGGCCCGGGGACCAAGTTTGCCTCGCTGGGCCAGATCACCTACCAGGAGTTGCGCGCCGCCTACGAGGAGCAGGCCCGGGGCCTGCTCGACGGTGGGGTCGACCTGCTGTTGATCGAGACCCAGTTCGACCTGCTGGGCCTCAAGGCAGCAATGGCCGGTTCGCGGTTGGCCATGCGGGCGGCTGGCCGCGAGGTCCCCATCCAGGCTCAGGTCACCATCGAGATGACCGGACGCATGCTGCCCGGCACCGAAATCGCCGCTGCGCTCACCGCCATCGACCCGCTCCGGCCTGACGTCATCGGCATCAACTGCGCCACCGGCCCGGCCGAGATGTGGGAGCACCTCCGCTACCTCTGCGAGCACGCCCGGATGCCCGTCTCGTGTCTGCCGAACGCTGGCCTGCCCTCCGTCGTCGACGGCCACATGCACTACGACCTGACCGCCGACCAGTTGGCCGATTACCTCCGGCGCTTCGTCACCGAGCTCGGGGTCCGGGTCATCGGTGGATGTTGCGGTACCACCCCCGAGTACATCCGCACCCTGAACCAGATCTGTCGACCGCTGACCCCGGCCGTGCGCAACCCGGTCCACGAGCCCGCCGCGGCATCGATCTACTCCGCCGTGCCGCTCGAGCAGGAGACCTCGTTCCTCATCATCGGCGAGCGCACCAACGCGAACGGCTCCAGGAAGTTCCGCGACCTGATGGTCGAGGGCGACTGGGACGGATGCGTCCAGATGGCCCGTGAACAGATCAAGGAGGGCGCCCACCTGCTCGACGTGTGCGTCGACTACGTCGGTCGGGACGGCACCGGCGACATGGACGAACTGATCCGGCGCCTGTGCACCCAGTCCTCGGTTCCCCTGACCCTCGACTCCACCGAGCCGGAGGTGATGGAGGCGGGCCTGCAGTGGATCGGCGGACGGGCGGTGCTCAACTCGGCCAACCTCGAGGACGGTGAGGCACCCGGTTCGCGCCTCGACCGGGTCTTCTCGCTGGCCCGGGAGTTCGGGTCGGCGGTGATCTGCCTGTTGATCGACGAAGAAGGCCAAGCCCGCGACCTCGACTGGAAGATGCGGGTCGCCCACCGCATCCACGATCTCGCGGTGAACCGCTACGGGCTCGAATCGTCGGACCTCATCTTCGACTCCCTCACCTTCCCGCTCTCCACCGGCGGCGACGACCTGCGACGCGACGCCATGGCCACCATCGAGGCCATCCGCCGCATCAAGCAGGAACTGCCCGGGTGTTTCACCACGCTCGGCGTGTCCAACGTGTCCTTCGGCCTGTCGCCGGCGGCGCGTCACGTCCTCAACAGCGTGTTCCTCAACGAGTGCGTCCAAGCGGGGCTCGACTCGGCCATCGTGCACGCCGGCAAGATCCAGCCGCTCAACCGCATCTCTGACGAGCAGCGCAAGGTCTGCCTCGACCTCATCTACGACCGTCGCGACCCTGCCGTCGGCTACGACCCGCTGCAGACGCTGCTCGCCGTATTCGCCGGGGTGACCGTCACCAAGGCGGTCAAGGAGGACCGCAGCGACTGGCCGGTGCAGCAACGGTTGTCACAGCGGATCATCGACGGCGACCGGGACGGGCTCGAAGCCGAGCTCGACGAGGCCATGGCGGCGTCGATGGCTCCGCTCGAAATCATCAACGAACCGTTGCTGGGCGGGATGAAGGTCGTGGGCGACCTCTTCGCCAGTGGCGAGATGCAGCTTCCCTTCGTGTTGCAGTCGGCCGAAACCATGAAGGCCGCTGTGGGCTACCTCGAACCGCTGATGGACAAGGCCGACACCGCCTCCACCAAGGGCAGCATCGTGCTCGCCACCGTGAAGGGCGACGTGCACGACATCGGCAAGAACCTCGTCGACATCATCCTGACCAACAACGGTTACGAGGTCCACAACCTCGGGATCAAGGTCGGCATCGCCGAGATGATCGACAAGGCCGTCGCCACCGGCGCCAACGCCATCGGGATGAGCGGCCTGCTGGTGAAGTCGACACTGATCATGCGCGACAACCTCCAGGAGCTCAACAACCGCGGCCTCGCCGACATCCCCGTGCTGCTCGGCGGCGCCGCCCTCACCCGGTCCTACGTCGAACGGGACCTTCGCGAGGTCTACGCCGGGCGCCTGTTCTACGGCAAGGATGCCTTTGAGGGGCTACGGGTGATGGACCGCCTCGGAGCGTTGCGCCGCAGCGGCGAGGACGACCCCGACTTCGGCCGCACCCCGACCGGTAGAGGCCTGCCCGAACGTTCCCGGCTGCACACCGCTGAGCCCACGACGGACGGTCCGCGGCGTTCGCCCGAGGTCGACGCCACCAACCCGGTGTTCACGCCTCCGTTCCTCGGCTCCAAGGTCGTCAAGGGCGTCGCGCTCGACGAGATCGTCTCCTACGTCAACGAGACGGCGCTGTTCCGCAACCAGTGGCAGTTCCGGCCGATCTCGACGGTCGACGGCGCCGGAAAGCAAACCGTCGAGTCGGATGCCGAGTTCAAGGACCGGGTGCGCCCGATCCTGCGCGAGCAGCTGGCCTTGGCCAAGGAGGAGAACCTGCTGGTGCCCCAGGTCGTGTACGGCTACTTCCCGGTCAATGCCGACGGCAACGAGCTGGTGGTCTGGACCGACGAAGACCGGCGCCACGAGCGCATGCGCTTCTCCTATCCACGCCAGGCGGCATCGCCGCACCTCTGCATCGCCGACTTCTTCCGCCCGATCGAATCGGGCGAGAAGGACTACGCGTCCTTCCACATCGTGACCATGGGTGCCCGGGTTTCCGAGGAGACCGCCGTACTGTTCACCGAGAACCGCTACCAGCAGTACCTGCTTTTGCACGGCCTCGGCGTCGAGATGACCGAGGCCCTGGCGGAGTATTGGCACCAGCGCATCCGCTCCGAGTGGGGTTTCCCCGACGAGAACGGCACCACGCTGACCGGGCTGTTCCGACAGGGGTTCCGTGGTGGTCGTTACAGCTGGGGTTACCCGGCCTGCCCTGACCTCGAGGACAACGCCAAGGTCGCCGAGCTCCTCGAGGCCGGACGTCTCGGTATCAAGGTCAGCGAGGACACCGGCTGGCAGTACCAGCCCGAGCAAACCACCTCAGCGATCATCTGTCACCACCCGCAGGCAAAGTACTTCGTGGCGCGCTGAGCGGCAGGCGCTGCATGAGCGTCGCCGTCTCGGCGAACAGATCGCCGATCCGGTCCACCCGTTCGAGCACCTCGTCCGACCGGAACCGCATCGGCAGCTCACCGCCGGCGCAGGCGGCGACCTCCTCCCACGTCACCGGGGTCGACACGGTCCGCTCCGGCCGGGCGCGCGGGGAGTACACCCCGATGGTGGTCTTGTGCCGGCTGTTCTGGCTCAAGTCGATGAACACCTTGCCGGGTCGTTACGCCCGGCTCATAACGCTGGTGACGAGGTCCGGCTGGCGGCGTTCGAGCAGCTGTGCAACGGCGTGGGCGAAATCCCGGGTCTGGTCGTGGGCGTGCGGACAATTGAGCGGCACGTAGAGCTGCAGACCCTTCGACCCCGATGTCTTCGGCCACGCACGAAGCCCGACCGCGGTGAGCACGTCACGGATCTCGAGCGCGACCCGGCAACACGTGCCGATGTCAGCCGGCTCACCGGGGTCGAGGTCGAAGACAAGCATCGCCGGGTGGTCCACATCACCCGCCCGGGCCATCGGGGCATGTAGTTCGAGCGCCGCGAGATTGGCCGCCCACACCAGTACCGCGGTCGAATCGAGGACGCAGTAGCCGATCGGACCGTCGCGGTCGCCGGGGCCGTTTGCGGTACGCACCCAGTCAGGCCGATGCTTCGGGCAGCGTTTCTCGAAGAAGCTCACCCCCTCGACGCCGTCCGGGTAGCGCCGCAACGTCACCGAACGGTCGCCGAGATGGACCAGCGCAGTCGGTGCGATCCGCGTGTAGTAGTCCACGACCTGGGCCTTGGTGAAGCCCGTTGCCGGATACAGGACCTTGTCGAGGTTGGACAGCGTGAGGACACGACCGTCGATCTCGACCAGTGGCATCACCCGAGGCTAGCGACATCGCCGATCGCCGGGCCTCCGGGCCACAGCCGCCTGGCCGGACCCGACCACCGCTCGGTACTTTCCCCCGACGCTCGGTAGACGCCCCGTCGGATGCGTCTCGCCCGACCGGCGTCATGTTCGTGACCGAGCGCATCGGCCAGGGCCTTGACCGGATTCGTTCCGGCCACCGCCAGATGACATCGATGGAGCAGGGCATGCAGCTCCGACAACGCCATCGGCCCGAACCGACTCAGCAGGGCGACGCACGCGGCGCGGAGACGTCGCCCCCACAGGAAGGTTGCCCCCTGTCGCACCACAGGCAGTTGCTCCCTCCCGTCGGCGGCGGACTGCCTGCCACATTGGGACAGCACCGGCCACAACCGCCGCCGCTCGACCTTGAGCTCGCGTGCCAGGCGACGCCGCTCGGCGGAGATCTCGCCCAAACGTTGGTCGAGCTCGGCAATCGAATCCGCAAGTAGATCGCAGCGCTCCCGAACCACGGCCCGCCGCTGACCGAACAGCGGGCCTTCCTGGCGAATTGGATCGACGCGTTGGAACATGAGCTGACACTCCGTACGGAACACATCGCACAAAGGCCCGACGATCCAGGGCAGGCCCAACCCCGCTGAACCCATCCTGCACCACGGGTGTGACACTCAGATCCCTTGAGTGCGCTTTCGGGAAGGAACAATGCCGAGCAGATCCGAAATACCACTCTCCGCGCGAACTCTGACGAGCTGACCTCCAGCCCCGATTCGAGCCTCTAGCAGCGACTCGCTATCGATTCGCTGATACGAAAGCCGAAACGAGCAGCACGTAGGTTCGAATGTCATGGAGTGTGTTGGCTTGCCCGCGAAGGGTGAGGTTCAGGCAGTTCGTCGAGTGTTGACGTCAACTGATTTACTGACGTCGGCGTCCTGCGCGTCGGACATTTCACCACTTTCTGTGGTGGAACTGGTTGGATGCCGTCGGCGGGCTGCCTTCGCCTCGGCTACCGAGGCCTCCAAGGCCGCCAGCAGGTCAACCACCCGAGTATCGGCCACCGGGCCGGTGGCCACCACGATCTGCGTCTCACCCGACGCCTTGCGTTCGATGATGTCGAGCAACTGGTCGCGGTAGGCATCGTGATACTTCGACGGCTCGAACGCCGCGGTCAGCGACTCCACCAGCATTGCGGCCACCGCCTGTTCCCGCTCGGTCAGCTCGACCTGTGCTGCCGCCTCGAGCGTCGGCAACTCCTCGACTGCGGTCAGCTCATCGGTGTACACCATGGTGTGGAGCACCAGCTTGCCCTCACGCACCCGCAGTGCCGCTAGGTACTCTTTCGAACGCATGACGAATCGAGCAATACCAACTTTCCCCGCTCGTTCCATCGCATCCACGAGCAGCGCGTACGGCTTGATCGCCGCGGCGTCGGGCACGAGGTAGTACGCCGAGTCGTAGTAGACGGGATCGATGTCGTGGAGATCCACGAACTCCTCGAGCTCCATGGTCCGCTGGGCGCTCGGCATGATCGACGCCAGTTCGTCGTCGGTCACCGTGACGTAGCTACCGGGACCGAGCGGGTAGCCCTTGACGATCTGGTCCCGGAGCACCTCCTCGCCATCTGCAGCCGACACCAGCTTCTGCTTGACCCGTGCGCCGGTTCGGGCGTCGAGCTGGTTGAACGACACGGCCTTCCGGCTCACGGCGCCGTACAGCCGCACCGGGATGCTCACGAGCCCGAAGCTGATCGCTCCGCTCCAGATCGCTCAAGCCATGACATCCTCCTAGGGCACTCGTCCTCGCGGGCGTATCGCCCCGATCCTCAGCTCATGACAGGTCCGTCCGACACTCGAGACAGCAAGATCCTCAGCTCAGCACGGCCCGGGCCACCAGATCCATGCCGAAGGCGGTCAGGATCGCCAGGTACAACAGACCGGTCGCCGCCATGACGGCGGCGTACTGGCGTTCCTTGAGTGCCGCCCAGGTCACGGCCTCGAGCGCGATGGTGGCGATCACGCTCGCTACCCAGAACCAGCCGAGCAGCCCGGCGTACCCGTCGTCGATGCTCCCGTTGAGCGCCGACAACATCCCCACCGGCAGCAGCAGGACGATCAGCTCCGCCGGCCAGGTGTACATCGTCCAGCGCACCAGCTCACGCAGCGGCGCCCGCGTCAGGCCCGGCTGCACGAGGTACCAGTGACCCAGCAGCATTGCGTCGCTGACCGCCCCCAGGAACACGGCGCCGACCACCAGCCGTAGCGCCGCGGTCAGCCACGAACCCCCGGCACCACCGGCAGCCGCCAACAGGCCGGCCAGGCCAATCGCAGGGGCGATCAGATCGAACTGCGGTGGGAACTCCCGGGCCGTCTTGTCGAAGGTCTGCACGTCGCGGTCGATGCCGGTCATGGCCGCCACCCGGGCCGAGCGACGCTCCACCCGCTCGCGCTGGGCCGCGACACCCGCACGGCGGCACAGCACCGACACGACCAGCGCCCCGGACGCCACCACGAACACCCCGAGCGAGGCGAGGTCACGACCCCAGGACCGCTCGGTCAGCTGCGCCACCCCGAACGCCCCGAGGGCCATCAACCCGAAGGTGGCCCGCATCATCCACCCGTACCCGAGGCCGACCTCGCGACGGCGGGTCGTCACCCACAGGAACAACAGGCCGCCTGTCGCCCACTGCAACAGCACCGCAGCGGCATCGAGGTGCATCGACTGTCTCAGGCCTCGACGACGACGAGGGAATGGTCGGCGGTGTTCAACGCCACCGGCCCGGCGTCGGTCGCCACCACGATGTCCTCCAGCCGGGCACCCCAGCGACCCTCGATGTAGATCCCCGGCTCGATGGAGAAGGCGTGGCCCGCCTCGAGCAGCACCTCGTTGCCCTCGACGATGTAGGGGTCCTCGTGCTCGAACAGGCCGATGCCATGGCCCGTACGGTGGATGAACTGCGGCCCGAACCCGGCGTCGGCGATGACCTTGCGGGTGGCCCGGTCGACGTCCTGTGCCGCGGTACCGACCGTGGCCGACGCCACCCCGGTGGCCTGGGCCGCGAACAGGACGTCGTAGAGCTCACGGAACTCCGCAGGCGGCTCGCCGGTGAAGATCATCCGCGTCATGTCCGAGCAGTAGCCAGGCTCGCCCTCGGCCACCGACAAGGTCCCCCCGAAGTCGCACAGGACGACCTCCCCGGCGCGGATCACCCGTTCGGACGCGTGATGGTGCGGGGAAGCGGCGTTCTCGCCGGCGGCGACGATGGCGAAGTTGACGTGCGCATGGCCCTCGGCCAGCAGCCGCCGGCTGAGATCCTCGGACACCTCCGACTCGGTACGGCCGATCAGCGGGATCTCGCCGCCCTGCAGCTGACGGGCCACCCGGTCGGCGGCGGCCGCAGCGGTGTGCAACGCCGCGATCTCAGCGGCGTCCTTGCGGGCCCGCAGCGGGCCGACCAGCTCCACGGATCGACGCCACCGGGTGGCCGGCAGGAACCCCATCAGGTCCACCAGGTGCCGCGCCCAGGTCTGATCACCGATCGCGGCGGTCCCCGGGCGGCCGGCCAGCTGCGCCACGATAGCGATGGGATCCTCGGTCTCCTCCCAGCCGCGGATCGAGAAGCAGTCCGGACGCTGCACCACCCGGGCCACCTCGAGACGGGGGATGACCAGCGTGGCCTCGGCGTCCCGAGGTACTACCAGCATGGTCAGACGGGGCAGCGGCATCGCCTCGTACCCGATCAGGTACGGCAGGTCGGCCCCGACCGACACCATGAGGACGTCGACTCCCTGTGCGGCCATGGCGGAACGAACCCGATCGAGACGTGCGACGTACATGGGCCCCAGGCTAGGTCCCGCCTAGGCTGCTGTTCCGCATGGAGGACTGGCAGCGCAGATTCATCGATTTCCTGATGGAGACCGGAGCATTCCGGCTCGGGAGCTTCACGCTCAAGAGCGGACGGCTCTCCCCCACCTTCGTCAACACCGGCCTCGTCGAGGACGGCTATGGCCTCAACGAGCTCGGGGCGGCCTATGCGGCCCGGATCGTCGCCGCCTGCGGGCTCGACGGCTTCGACGCCGTGTTCGGTCCGGCGTACAAGGGTGTGCCCCTTGCGGTGTCGACGGTGATCGCCTTGGCGGCCCAGGGCCGGCGGGTGCCGTACCTGTTCGACCGCAAGGAACGCAAGGACCACGGTGAGGAGGCAGCTGGCGGCAACGACGCCGCAGCCCTGCTGGTCGGCCACCGGCCCGCCGTCGGCGAGCGACTGGTCCTGGTCGACGACGTGCTCACCACCGGCGCCACCAAGTTCGAGGCGGTCCAGTTGCTGCAACGGCTCGTTCCCGACGTGCGCTTCCCGGCGCTGGTCATCGCGGTGGACCGCCAGGAAGCCGACGACCGCGGGGATGACGCCGCCGGGTTGTTCACCCGTGAGACCGGCATCGCCGTGCACGCCGCGGTGACCATGACCGACATCCTGACCTACCTCGACGGCACCGGGCGGCTGACCGGACAGGCCAGGCTGGACTGCATCGCCTATCTCCGCACCTACGGCACCGCACCGGCACGTTCGTGGGCCGACCAGGCGGCGACCGCAGGCTGAACGCCTCGGGCATCGGGAACGGACACCGTCGGTGCTGACGGTGTCCCGACGGGGCCCGGCGACGGCAGGCAAGCAGTTCAGCGACCGAGGGCGGGCGACCGGGGGCGGGCGACCGGCCAGTTCAGCGGCCGGATCGGGCAGCCGGGGGCGGGCGAACCGGCCGGTTCATACCCCGGGACGGCCGAGGGTGGGTAGCGGCACCGGCACCGGCACCGGCACCGCCCCTGGCTGCCTGGCCGCCGCCGCTGCCTGACGGGCGTGGTAGGACGACCGGGTGAGCGGCGAGGCCTCGACATGGCCGATCCCCAGCTCCTCCCCCGCGGCCTTGAAGTGATCGAAGGCCTCCGGTTCGACCCAACGGGCAACCGGCAGGTGGGCGGAGGTCGGCCGCAGGTACTGACCGATGGTGACGATGTCAACCCCGATCGCCGCGAGGTCGGCCAGGGTCTGCAACACCTCGTCGTCGCGCTCGCCCATGCCCACGATGATCGAGCTCTTGGTTACCAGGCCCGCCTCGCCGGCCGCCGCGAGCACCGCCAGGGACCGGGCGTAGGACGCCGACGGGCGGGCCGCCCGCTGGAGCCGGGCCACCGTCTCGATGTTGTGGTTCAGCACGTCGGGCCGGGCGGCGAAAATCGTCCCGAGTGCGACGGCGTCGCCCTTGCAATCGGGGATCAGCACCTCGACCGAGCAGGCCGGAACCTCCCGGCGGATCGCCGCGATGGTCGCCGCGAACGCTGCGGCTCCGCCATCGGCGAGGTCGTCACGGGCCACGGCGGTCACCACCGCGAAGCGCAGGCCCATCTGCTGAACCGCCGCCGCCACCCGCTGCGGCTCGTCGGGGTCGAGCGGGAACGGCTTGGAGGTGTCGACCAGGCAGAACCCGCACGCCCGGGTGCACTGCTCGCCGTTGATCATGAAGGTGGCGGTTCCGTCGGCCCAACACTCGGACTGGTTCGGGCAGCCCGCCTCCTCGCACACGGTGACCAGGTCGTGCTCCCGCAGCAGCCGCCGCAGCTCGAGCACCCCCTCGTCGTGACGGACCTTCGGCCGGAGCCAGGCCGGTTTGCGCTCTTTCAGTTCCAGGCCGCCGTCGACCCCGGCTGCAGCCAGGCGGCCGGTGAGCCGCACCGGCCGGCCCGCCCCCTCGCCCCGGCTGAATGGGGCCAGGTCCGCGACCGAGGTCCGCCACACCACATCGGCACGGTCGACCGCGCCCGGAGCGACCCCGGCGGCTGCCCGGCCCCAACGCTCGGCCGCACGCCGGGACACGGCATCGACCGCGTCGCGCACCGACACCGCCACCCCCTCCCGCTCGAGGGACGTGACGCCCCGGCCCACCAGACCGCACGGGATGATGTGCTCGAACCAGCCGAGCGGCTCGTCGGTGACGTTGAGGGCGAAGCCGTGCATCGAACGTCCGCGACCAAGCCGTACGCCGATGGCTGCGATCTTGCGCCACGGCTGACCTGGTGCCCATACCCCTGGGTATTGCGGGTCGTACGTGCACCCGGGCAGGCCGAGATCGACCAGCACGTCGATCAGCAACTCGGCCACCCCCGCGACATACGCCGCGGTATCGGCCATGCCCCCGCCCCGCTTCCCCGCGACGTCCATCACGGGGTAGCCCACCAGCTGGCCGGGCCCGTGGAAGGTCACATCCCCGCCGCGATCGGCGACGATCAGCTCGGCACCGAGCTCGGCAGGATCGCGCAGCAGGTTGGCCCGGTCGGCCCGGACCCCGAGCGTGTAGGTCGGCTCGTGCTCCAGCAGCAGCAGATAGTCGGTGCCGGAATGACGGTACAACCCGCGCTGCAGCACCAAGGCGTCGCCGTAACGGACCCGTCCGAGCCACCGCACCCGCAGCATCACATGACCTCGGCTGACCAGTCCCGGGTTTCGATGATGTCACGAAGCCGGTCGAGGAACGCCGCCGCGTAGGCACCGTCGAAGGCCCGGTGGTCCCAGGCGAGCGCCAGCAACCCGATCGGCCGGATGGCGATCGATTCGGCGCCGTGGGCGTCGGTCACCACCCACGGCTTACGCCGGACCCCATCGGTTGACAGAATCGCCACCTGCGGCTGGTTGATGATCGGGAACTGCATCATCGTGCCGTACTGACCGGGATTGGTGAGGGTGAAGGTGCCGCCGGTGACGTCGTCGGGCCGCAGCTGCCGCGACCGCGCCCGCCCCGCGAGATCGTGGATCTCCCGGGCGATGGCTCGCAGCCGCTTGCCGTCGGCCTGGCGGACCACCGGTGCCACGAGCCCCTCGAAGCTGAGATCGACAGCGATGCCGAGGTTCACCTCGCCGTGGACGATCAGCTCGCCGTCTCCGACCGAGGCGTTCATGAACGGGTACTCGGCGATCGCATCGGAGGCAGCCCGGGCGATGAACGGAAGGTAGGTGAGGCTGAAACCCTCCGCCGCCTTCCACTGGTCGCGCCGCGCTCGACGCACGCGGTCCACGCCCTCGAAGTCGGCCTCCATGACGGTGAGCGTGTGGGCCGAGGTGGCCTTGGACATCACCATGTGGTCGCCGGTGAGCTTGCGTATGCGGTTGAGCGGAACCCGCTGCCCACCGCGCGGGAGCGCACCCGCCGGTGCCGCCGGGGACCTTGCCGGCCCAGCCGCAGCAGCGGGCGCGACCGGGGTTGCGGGGACCGGAGGGGCAGCGGCGCGGGCGACCGCGGCGGGTGGGGCAGCGGCGGGGGCGGGGGCAACCGGGGCGGCGGGTGCAGCAGCGACGGGTGCCGCCGCCTCGGCCGGGGTGCCCTTGTCGATGGCCCGTTGCACGTCGCCCCGGGTGAGCCTGCCGCCGACGCCGGTGCCCTCGACCGTGTCGAGGTCGACGCCATGTTCACGAGCGAGACGGCGCACGATCGGGGAGAGCAGACGGCCGTCGCCGGTGCCGAGGTCAGCCTCGTCGTCCTGCGCCGACACCGCCATGGGCTGGGCCGGTGCGACCGGTGCGACCGGGGCAGGCGGTGGCGCTGCAGTGGCGGCCGCGACGGGTGCGGCAGCCGGCGCGGCCGGGCCACCGGCGGCACCGACGACCGCCAGGATCGTGCCCACCTCCACCGTGACGCCCTCGGGCACGCGAATCTCGGTGAGGATGCCCGACGCGGTGGCCGGCACCTCGGAGTCGACCTTGTCGGTGGACACCTCGTAGAGGATCTCGTCCTCCACCACCACGTCGCCGATCTGCTTGAACCATTTGGTGATGGTGCCTTCGGTGACGGTCTCACCCAACTGTGGCATCACGATCTCGGCCATGGACGACTACCTCACTGTGGATTCGGGCGGGACTGGCGGTCGATACGACAGCTGGGTCAGTGCAGGGACCGACCGGTCAGGGACAACATCGACTCGCCGAAGAGCTCGCTGATGGTCGGATGCGGCTGAATGAGGTGGGCGACCTCGTCGACGGTGGCTTCCCAGTTGACAGCGAGGTAGCCCTGGCCGAGCTGCTCGGTGGCCCACGGACCGACCATGTGCACGCCCAGCACGCGTCCGCCGGTCCCGTCGGGGCGACGCTCGGCGATGACCTTGACGATCCCTTCGGTGTCTCCGATGATCATCGCCCGGCCGTTGCCGGCGTGGCGGTGCTTCGAGGTGACCACCTCGTAGCCCTTGGCCAGCGCCTGTTCCTCCGAATAGCCGGCGAAGGCGACCTCCGGGTGGCAGTAGATGGCCCAGGGGATCCGCTCGTAGTCGACCGGCAACGGCGACTCGCCGAGGATGTCTTTGATCACCGTCATGCCCTCCACGAAGGCGACGTGGGCCAGCTGCGGCGTGGCGATGAGGTCACCGATGGCGTGGACCCCCGCCATCGTGGTCCGGCACAGCGGGTCGACCTGCACGAAGCCTCGCTGATCGACCGCCACCGCCGTCGCCTCGAGCCCGAGCAGGTCCGAAAAAGGCCGGCGACCGACGGAGAGGACCACCGTCTCCACCTCGATCGACTCGCCCTCGCCGAAGTCGACCGTGGTGCTGCGACCATCGGCACTCGGCCGGTGCCCTCTCACCGGCACCCCGGTGCGGATGGTGATGCCCCGCTTCTTGAAGCTGCGGGCCACGACATCGGCCACGTCCCCGTCGCAGCCGGGCAGGATCTTGTCGAGTGCCTCCAGGATGGTCACCCGGGTACCGAGGTCGGACATCATCGAGGCGAACTCGCAGCCGATGGCCCCGCCGCCGATGACCACCGCCGAGACGGGCAGCCGATCGATCGAGAGCACCTCGTCGGAGGTGGTCACCAACCGGCCGTCGACCTCGAAGCCGGGGATGTGACGCGGCACCGACCCCGCGGCCAGCACCACGTGATCGGCCTGCAACGACGTGGTGGCGCCGTCGGCTGCGGTGACGGTCACCCTGCGGTCGGGGTTCAGGCGTCCCGTTCCCTCGTAGACGGTGACCTTGCGCCCCTTCAACAGAGCGGCAAGGCCCCGCCACAGCTGATCGATGATGCGCTGCTTGCGTTCGAGGGTGACCGACCAGTCGACCGAAGGCGGGCCGGCGTTGATACCGAACTGAGCGGCGTCGCGGACATGTCGGTATACGGCGGCCGTCTCGAGCAACTCCTTGGCCGGGATGCACCCGACGTGCAGGCAGGTTCCGCCGACCTTCGACCGCTCCACCAGGGCGATGTCGAGCCCGGCCGAAGCCCCGTACAGGGCGGCGGCATACCCGCCCGGTCCGCCACCGACGATCACGACGTCATGGTTGTTCACCTGGTCGGACACTCGATCACCACTTCCGTTCGGGTCGCGGCGTCATGCTACCGACCGTGTTCGGCTCACCGCGGCCTGCTGCCGGGGCCGGCCGTCCGGACGTTCAGCGGGCCAGCAGCATCTGCAACGCGAAGGCGGCGAGGATGCCCAGGCCGAGCGCCAGGGACATCGCCAGCAACATGCGCGTGCTCACGGTCGCACCCCCATCGTCGGCAGTCTCTGTTCGATCCAGTCGATGATCACCGTCAACACCGCCTCGCGCTCCGGCTCGTTGAGCACCTCATGGTAGAGGCCGGGCTGTTCGGCCAGGGTGACGTCGGCCGAGCCGAACCGCGCGACCAGCTCCCGGCTGGTGTCGATCGGTACCAGCCGGTCGGCCGTGCCGTGGACCACCAGCACCGGCAGCCGTAGCCCGCCCACCTCGTCGGGGAACCGGGCGGTACGGGCCACCAGCTGGTTACCCAACCCGGCGGTCAGCCGGCCCCGGTAGACCAGCGGATCGTCGAGATAGGCCTGCACCACCGCAGGATCGCGGCTGACCGCGGCGCCGTCGAGCCGGATCAGGGGCAACGTGGGGGCGATCCTGGCCAACCACCGGCCGGCCACGACCACGGCGGCGGGCAGCCCGTGGGCGGCGTCGGTGAGCGGCCCGGACAACACCAGCGCGTCGAAGGCCCCCGGATGGTCGATGACGTGGCCAAGGGCGATCGCCCCACCCATGGAGTGGCCGAGCAGCACTCGCGGCAGGTCGGGATGAGCCACCATCGCCTGGCGCCGGAGCAACTCGAGATCGTCCTCGTAGGCTGCGAAGCGCTCGACGTGGACCCGTCGCCCGGCGGAACGGCCGTGGCCTCTGTGGTCGAGCGCCCACACGGCGAAGCCGTTCGACGCCAGCCGCCGGGCTACATCGTCGTAACGCCCGCTGTGCTCGCCCAGCCCGTGGGCCAGGACCACCACGGCCCGCAGCTCGCCGTCGGGCTCCCAGACCCTCCGGAACAGGGTTACGCCACCCGTTGCGGTGAATGTCGCTGCGCTCGCTACGACCGGGAGAGCGGACATGGGGGCCTTTCGGGTCAGGTCGGTCCGGGCGGGTCGGTCCGGGCGGGGCCGGGCGGACCTCTGCGGCACCCCACCGGGCCGGACCGGATCAGCATAGGGAAGGGCCCATCACCGGCGGTGACCACGAATTCGGCCCGATCGGGAATGCCCCGGCGCCCCGGAGGCTTGAGACGGGTGCACGAACTGGCTCCGCCCCTCCGCGGCCGGACCCGGCACCCGAACGCCCCGGAGAAAACCATGCATGTCGCCGTCAGTGGATCAAGTGGCCTGATCGGCACCGCCCTTTGCCAGTCGCTGGTTCGATCGGGCCACCAGGTGTCCAAGCTGGTTCGACGGACAGCCACGCGACCCGACGAGGTCCCCTGGGATCCCAGCGCCGGCACCCTCGACCCGGCGGCGCTCGAGGGCACCGACGCCGTGGTGAACCTCTCGGGCGCCGGGATCGGCGACAAGCGTTGGACCGATGCGTACAAGCGGGAACTGCTCGACAGCCGGGTCGCCACGACGTCGCTGTTGGCCGACACGATCGCCCGGATGGACCGCAAGCCCCAGGTGTTCCTCTCCGGGTCGGCCGTGGGCATCTACGGGGAGCGCGGCGACCAGGCGCTCACCGAGCAGTCCGATGCCGGCAGCGGCTTCCTCGCCGACATCTGCCGGCAATGGGAGGACGCCACGACCGCGGCGAGCGAGGCCGGGGTCAGGGTGGCCCACCTGCGTACCGGGGTGGTCCTCGCCGATCGGGGCGGCGCCCTGGGCAAGATGCTGCCGTTGTTCCGTTTCGGGCTCGGGGGCAAGATGGGCAACGGCCGGGCCTACTGGAGCTGGATCTCCCTCGCCGACGAGGTCGGTGCCATCGAGTTCCTGCTGGAGCAGCCGGTCTCGGGCGCAGTCAACCTCACCGCCCCGGCACCGGCCACCAACGCCGAGTTCACCAAGGCGCTGGGCCAGGCGCTGCACCGCCCCACGCTGCTGCCGGTGCCATCGTTCGGGCCGAAGCTGCTGCTGGGCGGCGAACTCGCCGACGCGCTGCTGTTCACCTCGGCCCGGGTCGTGCCCCAGGTGCTGCTCGACGCCGGCTACCGGTTCCGCCATCCCGATCTGGCCTCGGCGTTCCACTACGTCCTCGGCGGCGCCACCGCTGCGGCGAGCTGAGCGGCACGATGGCCTCGAACCCGTCCGCTCCACGTCGCCAGGTGTCGGTGTCGCGGGTCATCCACACCACAGCGTCGGCCATCTTCGCCATCGTCGACAACCCGGCCCGCCACCCCGACATCGACGGTTCGGGCACGGTCCGTGCGGCGCGCGGGCCCGACCAGCACCTGCAGCTGGGCGACACCTTCGGCATGGACATGCGGCTGTGGGTTCCTTACCGGATCGCCAACACCGTGGTGGAGTACGAACTCGACCGCCTGCTGACCTGGGCCCATTTCGGCGGGCATCGCTGGCGCTACGAGCTCGAACCGGTCGACGGCGGCACTCGGGTGACGGAGACCTTCGACTGGTCCTGCTCACGGTTCCCGCCGCTCATCGAGCTCGTCGGCTACCCCCGGCGTCATCCACCGCACATGGAGCAGACCCTGCAGCGGCTCGCCGAACTCGTCGAAGGCGCCGAGAACCAGGGCTGAGCGGTCCCGATGGGTCGGCTCGCCGCTGGGCGCCGGCTGACGTGGGCCTATGCCGGGGCGAGATCGGGTCCGGA
This sequence comes from Acidimicrobiia bacterium, assembly GCA_947476745.1. Lineage (GTDB taxonomy): Bacteria > Actinomycetota > Acidimicrobiia > Acidimicrobiales > CAIXPF01 > CAIXPF01. The sequence continues at coordinate 75,870 of CANJRG010000001.1, forward strand.
CGGGCTGCCCCAGCCGCCGCCGCCGGGGGTCAGCATGCGCAGCACGTCACCGGCCCGCAGTTCGACCGTGCACTTGTCGGGTAGGCGTTCCGCCCGGTCCTCCTCGCCGCCCGGTAGCAGCCAGTTCTCCCCCACCGCACCCGGCCCGCCGCCGGCCAAGCCCCACGGCGGTGAGACCCGGCGCTCGGTGATGAGCGAGACCGTCACGTCCTCCAACAGCAGCAGGTCGCGCTCGATGCCCTCTCCTCCGGGCGCCGACCCGGCACCCCCGCTGCCCCGCCGTAGCCGGTAGCGCAGGACCCGCATCGGGTAGGTCCGCTCGAGGGCCTCCACCGGGGTGTTCTTGGTGTTGGTCATCGCGGTGTGAACCCCGCTCATGCCGGGCTTGCCGGCCCGGCCGCCCTGACCTCCCGCCACCGTCTCGTAGTACACCCATCCCCGGCCCCCGATGAGCAGGTTGTTCATGGTGCCCTGCGACGCGGCCCCCACCCGCTCGGCGCAGGCGGCGGCCAAGGCACCCAGACAGAGGTCTGCCACGCGCTGGCTCACCTCGACGTTGCCGGCCGCCACCGCCGCCGGAGCCTCCGCGGCCAGCACCGAGCGAGCCGGGATGATCAGGTGGACCGGCCGCATCGTGCCTCCGTTGGCCGGCATCGTCGGGTCGAGCGCGCTGCGCAACGCGAACGCCACGGCCGACGTGGTCACCGCGGCAACGGCGTTGACGTTGCCACGGGTCTGCGGGGCCGAGCCGGTGAAGTCCATCAGCACCTCGTCACCGCTGATCGCGATGCGCACCGCAAGCGGCACAGGGTCACGCTCACCGGACCCGGCACTGTCGAGCTGGTCCGCGAAACGCCATTCTCCGTCTCCCACCGCCCGGATCGCCGCCCGCATGCGCCGCTCGCCGTAGGCCACGACCTCGGGCAGGGGCTGCCCGACGAACTGGGCCAGACGGGCCACCCCGACGCGATTGGCCCCCAGCTGGGCATCGAGGTCACCGGCGCGTTCGAGCGGGGTGCGGCTGTTGGCAAGCAGGATCTCGCGCACCGCCTCGTCCACCACCACCGGCGGCAGCCGGAGCCCTTCCTGGAAGATCTCGGTGGCCTGCGCCGGCATCGAGCCCGGCGCCGCACCACCGACGTCGGCGTGGTGGGCGCGGTTGGCCACCCATCCGATCAGGGTCGCGCCCCCGTCCCCGTCGCCCCCGTCGCCACCGCCACGCTCGGCCGACCCGACGAAGCAGGGGGCGACGATGGTGATGTCGTTGAGATGGGTGCCGCCGCTGAAGGGGTCGTTCACCGCCACCTGGTCGCCCGGACGGAGCCGCCCGGCGAACCGCTCGATCACCGCGGCGACCGAGGCGGGCATCGAGCCGAGGTGGACGGGGATGTTCTCGGCCTGCACCAGCAGCTCGCCATCAGGGGTGAACAGCGCGCACGAGAAATCGGCCCGTTCCTTGATGTTCGGACTGTAGGAGGCCCGCCGCAGCACCGCCGACATCTCCCGGGCCACGCCCGACAGCCGGGCGATGAGGATCTGCAGTGCCGCAGGCCCCAACGTGGTCGTCGGCTCACCGATCATGGCCGACCCTCCCGGCGTAGGACCAGGGCTCCGCCGCCCCCGGCCTCACCTACCCAACCAGATGGTATCCATACCGTACAGTCCGGCTCCTCGAGCACGGCCGGGCCCCGTACTGCCGGACGGACCGGCGTCGGCAGATCCTCGAAACGGATCGGCACGGCGCCCGACGCCCGAGCCCGCAGGGCGATGACCTCCACCGGGGCGTCGGGCCGGTCGAACCCGTTGAAGGCACGGTGGCGCTCGCCGAACGCCGCAACCATCGACTGCTCCGTCACCACCGCTGCGCTGAGCACACCGAACGGTACGGTGAGCTCGTGGCTCTGCCCCCGGTATCGGGCGTCGACGGCCACCTCGGCCTGTTCAGGCGCGCCGCCCACCGCCGCCGCGGCCTCGGTCGCCAAGGCGGCCAGCGCCGCGGCGACCCCCCTATGGTCGGACGGGGTCGGCCACGAACGCACCAGGTCCCGCTGGCGGGGTGCGCTGAGCAGACCGACGGCGGAGAGCACCCCGGCCCGGGCCGGGATCACCACTGCGGCCATGTCCAACGCCTCGGCCAGGGCGCAAGCATGCAACGGGCCGGCACCGCCAAAGGCCACCAGGGCCAGCCCGGCCGGGTCCACACCACGTTCCACCGTCACCTGACGGATGGCCTGCTCCATGTTGGCATTGACCACCGCCACCACGTCCGCCGCGTCGATCCCGGCCGTCTCGAGCGCCGCACGGGCAGCAGCCGGGTCGAGGCCGGGCAGGTCACCGAAACGGGCCGAGGGCGGAATCCGCCCCAGGACCAGGTTCGCGTCGGTCACCGTCGGTTCGTCGCCACCCCGGCCGTAACACGCCGGGCCGGGCCGGGCTCCGGCGCTGCGCGGGCCCACCTGCAGTGCCCCGCCGGCGTCGATCCGGGCGATCGAGCCGCCGCCGGCGCCGATGGTGTGCACGTCGAGGGACGGGACCCGGACGGGGAACCCGGCGACGTCCCGCCGTGCTGCCGGCTCGGGCGCGCCGTCGAGGACCAGGCAGACGTCGGTGCTGGTGCCGCCCATGTCGAAGGTCACCGCATCGTGGAATCCGGCGGCGACGGCGGCCTCGGCGGCTGCCCGAACCCCGCCGGCAGGGCCCGACAGCAGCAGCAAGACCGGTCGGTCGGCCGCCTCGACGGCATCGATGAGCCCGCCGGCCGAGGTCATCACCCGGATCTCACGGGCCAACGACGCCAACCGGGCGAGGTAACCCCGGCACAGCGGGCGGAGGTAGGCGTTGATCACCGTGGTGACCGTGCGCTCGTACTCCCGGAACTCCGGCGACACGTCGTGGGACACCGTCACGTCGTGACCTCGCCGGCGCAACTCGTCGGCGACCTGTCGTTCGTGGGCGGGCTCGAGGTCGCTGTGGTTCAGGCAGACCGCCACCGCCTCCACCGCCGGGTCGATCGGCGCGATCGTGGCGGGATCGCACGGTTCGAGCTCGATTCCCCTGGCATCGAGGCGGCCGGATACCCCGTAGCGCCGGTGCCGCGGTACCAGCGGCTCGGGCCGGTCGACGAGCGCGTCGTAGAGCGACGGCCGGTCCTGGCGGGCGATCTCGACGACGTCCTCGAACCCGGCCGAGGTGACCAGGGCGACCGGCGCCCCGCGCCGTTCCAGCAGCGCGTTGGTGGCCACCGTCGTCCCATGGGCCAGCACCGCGACCGCATCGGTGTCGGCGTGCGGCCGGGCCAGCAAGGCTCGCCGTACCGCCTCGGACGGATCGTCGGGGTCGGAGGAGACCTTCACCACATCGCCCCGTGCGGTGACCAGATCGGTGAAGGTCCCGCCGGTGTCGGTACCCACGATGGACACCGGTCGATCACCGTCGGCTGTTCTGGCGTCGGCTGGGGTGGGGGCACCTGCTGCGGACGCCGACTGCGGGTCGACACTCATGGCCGGCGCCGCAGGATCGCCTCGACGGCGACAGCCACGCGGAACGCCATATCGTCGGAGACCGCCTCGATCTGCATACCTACTGGTATACCCTGCCCGTGAACAGGCACCGAGATCGCCGGGAGACCGGTGAGGTTGGCCAAACGGGTGTTGGCCACCAGACGAGCTGCAACCGCCGGATCGGTCGCTCGGTCCACCGGCGGAGGCGCAATGGCCAACGTCGGGCCGACCACGGCGTCCACCCCGGCGAGCAGGTGCAGGCAGCGGGCCCGCAGCGCCTCCTGCCGTTGCCTGGCCTGCAGGTAGGTCGGCAGGTCGTAGAGGCGGCCCTGCACCAGCCGGGCCAGGACATCGGCGCCGTAACGCGGGGCAGCCTGAGCCAGTAGATCGCGGTGTACGAAGGCAGCCTCGGTGAACATGATCGCGGTGGAGACCGCGAAGGTTTCCTCGCCACCGGGCCAGTCGACGTCGACGAGGTCCCAGCCCGCACGGCCGAGCGCCTCGGCGGCTCCGGTGAACGCTGCCGCCACGTCGTGGTCCGCGGCCCCCACCGCCGTCCGGTGCACGCCGAGACGCCCCGCCGGCCGGCCGCCGCCGGACTCAGCGCCACCGGGGGCTTCGGGTGGTACCACCCCGAGCACCTCGGCCACCCGCCGGGCCGTGGCGACGTCGACGGCGAGCCAGCCGACGTGGTCGAGCGACGGCGCCAGCGGGAACACCCCGGCGACGTCGACCGCCCGGTACCGCGGCTTCACCCCGACGACCGCGCAACAGGCGGCGGGGATGCGGCAGGACCCGCCGGTGTCGGTTCCCAACGCCACGTCGGCCTCGCCGGCGGCGACCGCGACGGCCGAACCGGACGAGGACCCGCCGGGCACACACCCCGCCGCCGCGGGGTTGGCCGCGGTGCCGTCCCACGCGTTGATGCCGGTCACACCGAAGGCGAACTCATGCAGCTTGGTCGTACCGACCAGTACGGCGCCCGCCGCTCGCAGCGCGGCGACCACCGGCGCATCGGCCGATTGCGGCTCGGGCGCACCGAACACCGCGCTGCCGGCGCCCAACGGCCGCCCGGCCACGGCGATGAGGTCCTTCACCCCGAGCCGGACCCCGTCGAGGGCCCCGTGACCGGTCGGCCCCAACGGCGGGTCGGCCCGCCAGGTCCACGCGCCGTCGTCGGCCCGCCCGACGCCCTCGCCGGCCGCGGCGACGGTGGCGCTCGCCGCGGCGGACCCGGGCGAACCCCCGGCACCGTCGGCCAGTTCCGCACCGACCCGCTCGACCATGCCGACCCAGCCATCGCGGATCTCGACGTCCACCTCGACCCCGAGGGAACGCAACTCGGCCTCCAGCCGCTCGGTGATGTTCATCGGACCTCCCGGGGGTCGAGTACCCACACATCATCGCCGAGGTGGTCCACCAGTGACCGGTGCAGACGGGCGAGACGCTGGTCCTGCCCGTCCCACACCAGGATCGCCTCGCTGGCATGGCGGGCGAGCCAGCCGTCACGACGGCTCAACGCCGTACCGGCCTGGGCTGCGCTGTCGGGCCGCTTGTGCTGCAGGACCAGAACCCCTTTGGCCGCAGCCACCAGCTCGGCGAAGCGGGCCTGACGTGGGGCGGGCCAGGGGGCGTCGGGCTCGGGATAGGGCAGCACCACGACCAGGTCGAGGCCGGCCGCCAGCGCGGCCTCGGCCGCCAGCTGCTCGCTGCCGAGCCTCAGCCCGCTGACCACCACGAGGTCCTCGTGCAGCGAGGCCTTGGCCTGCAGGATCTCCCCCAGGCGGCGCTGCACGGCGTCGGCCCACGGGTTGGCGTCGTAGCCACCGATCTCGGGCGGCTGGTGGCCGAGCACGACCACCGAGTGGCCAGTGACCCCGTTGGCATAGGAGAGGACCCCCGCCGGGGGGACGTCGGTCGCCCCGCCTGCGCCACCGGGGGTGGGAGTCCCCGTCGTTCCAGCCGGTTTCGTCGGTTTCGCCGTCGCCGAGCCCTGCCCAGACGACTCGCGCCGAGCGCCGGGCCGATCGGGCGATCCCAGTGCGGTTGGGGTCTCCAGCCCGGACCGGGCCGCCTGGTTGCGGGCCGCCTCGACGGCCAGTCGGTCCACCCGGTCGTTCCAGGGATCGCCACCGTGGCCCTTGACCCAGCTGAAGGTGACGCCCGACCGTGACCGGACCAGGTCGATGAACGGCTCCCACAGGTCACGGTTGGCGACCGGCTTGCGCTGGCTGTTGTGCCAGTTACGGGCCAGCCATCCCTCCCACCACCGGTCGCGGAAGCAGTTGACCACGTAGGTGGAGTCGCTGCGGACCTCCATCGGCCCGTCAATGGCCTCGACCGCACGCCACGCCGCCATGATCTCCATGCGCTGGTTGGTGGAACGCGTCTCGAACCCGGCGGCGAAGGCACCGTCGGGCACGATCCAGGCCCAGCCGCCGGGCCCGGGATTCCCGCTGCAGGCGCCGTCGGTGTACACCACGGTGGAGAGGGACGAGGTCACGACCGGGCAGTCTGGCAGACCCGGTCGGCCCGAATGGGTCCTGCCCGTCGTTCAGGTAACCTGTCGGGGGGATGAACCGGCTGGAGCTCAACGAGGGAAACGACGTCGGCGGCGCGCACCGCGCCGCATCCCCCGAACCGGTTACCCAGCGCGGTCGCCGGACCCGTGCCCAGTTGATAGACGCCGCCCGCCGGGTGTTCGAGGAGAAGGGCTACGCCGATACCCGCATCGGCGACATCACCGCCGAGGCCGCAGTGGCCCACGGCACCTTCTACACCTACTTCGAGTCGAAGCACGAGCTGTTCCGCGAGGTCGTGGGCATACTGGTCAGCGACTTCGTGACCGAGGCCCGTAGCGTCCCGTTGGTCGGCTACAGCCCGGCCGAACGTATCGAGCGGGCCAACCGGGGCTACCTGTGGGCCTACCGCCGCAATGCCCGGCTCATGGGCGTGCTGGAACAGGCGGCGGTGATGGACCCCGATGTGCGGGAGATCCGGCTCGACGCCCGCCACACCTGGGTCAAGCGTGCGGAGAAGGCCATCCACCGCATGCAGCTCGAGGGCCAGGTCCCGGCCCACATCGACCCGTACTACGCTGCGAACGCTCTCGGATCGATGGTCGATCGGTTCGCCTTCGTGTGGTTGGTGCTCGGCGAGCCGTTCGAGGAGCAGCAGGCCGTGGAGACCCTCACGCAGTTGTACTGCGGCGCCCTCGGTATCGAGCGCACGCCCACAGCCCTGCCCTGAACCACCCGATTTTGAACGAAGCCCCCTGACGGACACCTTCTCGGACCACCCAGCCGTGAACCGCCCCGACCGTACCGGGTTCGTCCCGAACCGCGCAGCCGAGCACGAGCCGTTCTTCCTGACCGGCGACACCGAGGCCGACTCCTTGCTGGAGACGGACCGGCTGGCGTTGCTGGTCGGCATGGTGCTCGACCAGCAGGTCCCCATCGAGTGGGCGTTCGCCGCCCCGGCGAAGCTGCGCGCCAGACTCGGCGAGCACTGGGGCGTCCGCGAGATCGCCGCGATGGCCCCCGACGACCTGCTCGAGGTCTTCGTGGCCAAGCCTGCGTTGCACCGCTACCCGGCGGCAATGGCCAAGCGGATCCATGCCCTGTGCCAAGCCCTGGCGGAGGGCTACGACGCCGACGTCGAGGCGCTGTGGCGCGACGCCGATGCTGCGTCGTTCGTTCGGCGGGTACGGCGGCTTCCCGGGTTCGGCGAGGAGAAGACCCGGATCTTCCTGGCGCTGCTGGCCAAGAAGTTCGCCGTGCGGCCCGCCGGCTGGGAGCAAGCCTGTGCGCCCTTCGGCGACGATCAGCCGCGCACCGCTGCGGACATCCACGATCCCGCCAGCCTGGCGGCGGTGCGGGCCTGGAAGAAGGCCATGCGGGCGCAGGGCCGATCCAAGAGCGACTGAACCCGCGCCACTGCGCCCGGCTCAGCGTGGCCGTCGGGTCTGGAACTCGTTCCATTGCCGGTCCAACCAGCCCACGAGCACCGCGATGGCCCGCGGGTCGAGGCGCAGGTCGTGGGACGCGCCCGAGATGACCCGTAACTCGGCCGAGGTGTGGGCATCGACGATGGCCCGGGCGTCGAACACCGGCACGTCCGCATCGGCGAGCCCGTGGATCACCATCAACGGCCGGGGATGCAGCAGCGCCGCGCACTGCACCGCGCGGATGGCGCGCAGCTCGGCGCTCCACAGTTCGAAGTGCCGGGGAAAGTTCGGGTCGTGTACGACCGCCGCACGGCGCGCGAACTCCAGCAGACGCCGAGGCTGGGTGGCCCAGTCGTCGAAGTCGGCGGGAGGGGCGAAGGCCACCACCCCGCGCACCGATTCGTCGCGGGCGGCAGCGCACACGGCGAGCGCCCCACCGCGACCGAAGCCGGCCAGCCACACGTCGCCCACATCCGGATGGCGGCGCAGCTCGGCCACGGCGGCGGACACGTCGTCCAACCAGCCGGCGAGGGAGAACTCCCCCTGCGAGGGACGACACCCCCGAGCGGCGTAGGCCAAAGCGACCCACCCTTGGGAGATCGCAAGCCGGTCGGCCAACGCGGGCAGGGTGGACATCACCGCAGCGCCGGCCCCGGCGAGGGACGGGAAGCCGTGACAGAGCACGATGCCGGGACGGGTCTGATGGGCACCCGGGGGTACCGCCAGGTGGCCGACGAGCTCGAGGTCGCCCGAGGGAAAGCGGATCTCGACTGTCATGGGGCGCTGCCGGGCTCAGCCGACCCGCTGGCCCTTCCAGAGGCGGTAACCGCGGTTGGCGGCCTCGGCGAGGGTGTCGGGGCCGAAGCAGAGGAAGGTCTCGGCTTCCAGCAACTCCTCGATCCGGTGGGCCTCCGACTCGGGCAGGGCATCGACGTCGTACACCACCTGGGTGCGCTTGTCGCCGAGGTACCGATGATGTTCGAAGCGGACGGGTCGTTCCATCACGATCATTCTGGCCCACCCGATGTCGGGCGCGACAGCGGGGAGGCCGAAACCTCCCCGCTGGATCGTCTGGGTGGCACAACCTGACGTTGTTTTGCCGGAAGGGACCAACTCCGGCCGTCGGGTTGCGGGTGACTGGCTTGGATTCGCCAGGTGGTCCAGCGGCCGCGCTAGCGACCAGCCACCTCCGAATAGGTCCCGTACGAACTACTACCGCTCAGTTGGACCACCTCCTTTCCTCGGTACAACCAGTCTGTCACGGCATCAAGACCTACGCCGCCCCATCTGCGGGGCCGGCGGCGTCGGTGTACGCAGCGGCCGGACCCGCCGGGTTCGCGGGTTCGGGACCACCGAGCGGTAGCCCGCTGGGGCCGGCGCTGAGGTCGGGGCCCTCGACCTCGGCCAGCGCCCCGATCGCCTCGAAGTAGGCCATCTGGGCACTGATCACCGCGGCGACCTGGTCTCGTTGGGGATGGAACCGCGCCGCTGCGGCCCTGGCCAATACCTCGTCGACCCCGTCGCCGAACTCCACCACCAACGGGCCGTCGCCCTCGGGGAGATCGCCACCGCTACGGGCGACACCCTGGCGGTGCAGGAAGTCCAGGTGCAGGCGCAGGATACGCCGGACGTCCTCGTAAGAGAGCTGCGCGGTGACCTCGTCGGGCATGGCGGCAGCAACGAAGGTCAACGCCTCGTCGCCCTCGAACACCTGGCGGGCGGGCTCCGGCCCGAGCCGCTTTACCACGATGCCGACCGAGGCGAGGGCGATGCCCACCACGGCCACGATGCCGACGACGACCAACAGGACCACCATCGGACCCACGCTAGGCAGCCCGGTGCGGCCAGGACGCAACCGTCCGGCGAGCACCCGGCCGGGCCCTCGCCGAGACGCAACCACCGGAGCCCTGCAGCAGGCGGCACCGACGGCGCAGGATCCGGTCGGGAGAACAGCAACGGGAAAACCGCAACGGGGCCGGCGTTGCGGCCGGCCCCGTCTGATCCGATCAGGTCGGTGATCAGATACCGATGCGCTGGGCGAGCAGCTCGCGGTGGTAGGTCGGATCGCCGAAGAGCAGTTCCGAGCTCTTGGCCCGCTTGAAGTACAGGTGCGCCGGGTGCTCCCAGGTGAAGCCGATGCCACCGTGGATCTGGATGTTCTCGGCCGCGGAGTGGAAGTAGGCCTCCGAGCAGTAGGCCTTGGCCAACGAGGCCACCGAGGGCAGCTCCTCGTTGAGTTCGGCGGCACACCAGAAGGCGTAGTAGGCGGCCGATTTGGCCGACTCGACCTCGAGCAGCATGTCGGCGCACTTGTGCTTGATGGCCTGGAACGAGCCGATCGGGCGGCCGAACTGCACGCGCACCTTGGCGTACTCGACGGCCATGTTCAAGCAACGCTCGGCGCCGCCGACCTGCTCGGCGGCGAGGGCCACGGCAGCGAGGTCGAGCACCGTCGACCAGTCGGCCCACGAGAAGCCGTCCTTGGAGACCAGCTTGGCCTCGACGCCGTTGAACTCGAGTTTGGCCTGCTTGCGGGTCTGGTCCATGGTGGACAGTGCGGTGCGGGTGAGGCCCGAGGCGCCGCCGTCGACGGCGTAGAGCGCCAGCCCGCCACCGGAGGACTTGGCCAGCACCAGGACCAGGTTGGCGGTGTGGCCGTCGAGCACGAAGCTCTTGGTGCCGGTGAGCTTGCCGCCGGCCTCGGTCAGGGTGACCCCGGCCTCGTCCCAGCGCCCGTTCTCCTCGGTGAAGGCGACGGTGGCGGTGGTGGCGCCGGAGGCGATGCCCGGCAGGTACTCGTTCTTGGCAGCCTCGCTGCCGCCGTGCATCAGCGCGTTGGCGGCGAGGGCGACCGTCGAGAAGAACGGAGCGCAAAGCAGGGCCTTGCCCATCTCCTCGAGCACGACACCGAGCTCGACGTAGCTGTAGCCGGAGCCGCCGTAGTTCTCCGGGATGATGAGGCCCTGCAGACCCATCTCCTCGCCCATCTGACGCCAGACCGCCGGATCGAACCCGTCGGTGGTGTCCATCTGGGCCCGGACCTCGGCCTCGGGCGACTTGGCCTCGAGGAAGGTCTTGACGACCTTGCGGAGTTCTTCCTGCTCTTCGGAGAAAGCAAAGTTCATGCCGCAGAGGCTATGACCCCCGCCGAATCGGCGTCGAATCGTTGTGTGTACACGTGTGCTACAGTGCTCCGGTGAGCCGCTCCGACCCGCCGTGCGCCCGCTGCGGCAACCCGCTCGACGAGCTCGACCTGTTGCTCGCCCCCACCGGCACCGCAGTGGCGGACGTGTGCTGCGCGGCGTGCCTCGACGCCGATCCCGGATTCGCAGTCGGGTGTTTCGGACCGAACGGACGGATGGGACAGCCGGTACCGACCGTGCACGGCGGCCCGGTGGCGGTGATCGGCGTGCGCGAGCTGCGCAACCAAGTCGCGGCGGTCCTGCGCCGGGCCGCGGCCGGCGAACGGATCATCGTCAGCGTCGACGGCCGACCCATGGCGCAGCTCGGGCCACTGTCCGCGCCCGGCCCCCCGACCCTGGCCGACCTCGCCGCAGCGGGCCTGGTCGAACCGCCACGGACCGGCCGGCCGGCCGGTGCCCCCGCCCCCGAGGACCTGGCGGTCGACATCAGGCTCGACCGGGTCATCGAGGAGCTGCGCGGCCGATGAACGGCACCGAGCGCCGTCCGCTGCTGTTCGTCGACACCTCGGCGCTGGTGCGCAGATACGTGCACAACGCCGACCGCGACCTCGTGCTCGACGCCATGGACAGCAGCGACGCCTGGTGTGCGTCGGCGCTGACCCATAGCGAATGCTCCCTGGCCCTACGCCGTCTCAGCGCGCACGCCGCCCAGCACGAACGGCTCACCGCGGCGCTGCAGCGCGACTGGGACGCGTTCTGGGTCATCCCGCTCGATACCCGGTGCCTCACCCATGCTGCGCAGCTCGGCGCCCACTTCGGCCTGCGCAGCGTGGACGCCCTCCAGCTCGCCTCCGCCGATCGGCTGACCCGGCCTGCCGGTTATCTGACCCTCGACCGCCAGCAAATCCCGGCGGCGGCCGGGCTGGGCTTCGAGGTCATCAGCCCGCTGGCCTGAGCGCACCGGGCGAGCGGAGGACGGCCCGGCGACCTAGTGTCGGCCCATGGCAGCGCCCACCAACACCTTGCATTACGAGGACACCCAGGCCGAGATCCACAAGGTGGTGGTCGGCCCCTACGAGAACAACGTCTTCGTCCTGCGCTGCAAGCAGACCGGCGAAGCCGTTCTGATCGACGCCGCCAACGAGCACGAGCTGCTGCTCGAACTGTGCCGCGCGCTCGGGGTCAACAAGGTGCTCGAGACCCACGGCCACTTCGATCACATCCAGGCGGTCCCGGCGGTTCGCAACGCCGGCATCGATGTGGGGATCGCCTCGGGCGACCACGTGTTGATCAAGGAGACCTACGATTTCGTCGTCGACGACGGCGACGTCTACCAGGTCGGCAAGCTGAAGCTGCACACCATCGCCACGCCGGGGCACACGCCCGGCTCGATGTGCTTCAGGCTGGAGGGCTCCCCGATCCTCTTCAGCGGCGACACCCTCTTCCCGGGCGGGCCCGGTGCCACCAACTACGAGTTCGGCAGCTTCGACCTGATCATCCGCTCCATCGAGGACCGGCTGTTCCGTCCGCTCGACGCCGGAACCCTGGTGCTGCCCGGCCACGGCAGCGACACCACGATCGGCAACGAGCGGCCGCAGCTCGACACGTGGGTCACGCGAGGCTGGTGAACGGCACCGCCGGCTGATGGCCCCGCGCCGAGACCGCCCCCTCGACCTGACACCGGTCAGCACCGAGCAGCTCCCGGCCACCCCGCCGGTGGACCGCAACATCCCCGCCGAAGCGTGGACCGAAGCCCCCGCGGAGCTCATCTCCCTGGGCGACGACCTCGGCCGGGCCGGGGCGGTGTACCTGCGCCGAATCGGGCCCTGGCTGCTGTGGCGGGCCGGCCCGGGAACCACCCCCAGGCCGGGGTCGCCCGAGCAAGCCGAACCGTCACGTTGGATGGCGTTGCACTGGGACGACCTGGCGATCCACTGCACGTTCACCCTGCTCGCCGACGGCAGCGGCCACGGCATCGGCCCGAGCAGCACCGTGCACGAACGCTTCCGGGCCTGGAAGGAAGACCTCCACCAGCACCGCGGCTGACGCCGACCGGCCGTGACGCCAAACACCGCGGTTCGTCCCGCGACATTTCCACTATCGCCGTAGTGCGAATTATCATCGGTGCCATGGCCGAGCCGGCGTTGTTCCGAATCGAGAACCTGCACGTCCGTACCGCCGAGAGCGGCGCGCTCATCCTCAAGGGGGTGGACCTGACCGTTCGCGCCGGTGAGATCCATGCCCTGATGGGGCCGAACGGGTCGGGCAAGTCGACCCTGGCCCAGGTGCTGCTCGGCAGTCCCGAGTACGAGATCGCCGAAGGCCGCATCCTTTTGCGCGGCGACGACATCACCACCTGGGACGTCGAGGTGCGGGCCAAGGCCGGGATCTTCCTGGCCTTCCAGTACCCGCAGGAGATCCCCGGGGTGTCGGTCCACAGCTTCCTGCGCCAGGCCATGTCGGCCCGCAAGGGAATCGACCTGTCGGTGCTCGAGGTACGGCTGGCGCTCATGGAGTGGATGGGCCGGCTCGAGATGGACCCGGCGTTCGCCGAGCGTTACCTGAACGAGGGGTTCTCCGGTGGCGAGAAGAAGCGCAACGAGATCCTGCAGATGGCCCTGTTGCAGCCCGAGGTGGCGATTCTCGACGAGACCGACTCCGGCCTCGACGTAGATGCCCTGCGCATCGTGGCCCGCGGCGTGCGCGAAGTCCGCAAGGAGCGCCCCGAGCTGGGCACCCTGGTGATCACCCACTACCAGCGCCTGCTCGACGAGCTGACGCCGGACCACGTGCACATCCTGGTCGACGGTCGTATCGTCGCATCAGGCGGCGCCGAGCTGGCGCTGCAACTCGAGGAAGAAGGGTACGAGCCATGGCGCCACTGACCGACGAGACCGCCGCCGGGCCGGACCCGCTCGACGTCGCCGCCATCAAGGCCGATTTCCCGCTGATCAGCGAGCGTCAGGAACGCGGGCACCCCGTCGTGTTCCTCGACTCGGCGGCCTCCTCGCAGAAGCCCCGTCAGGTGCTCGACGCCATGACGACCTACTACGAGCGGCACAACGCCAACGTGCACCGCGGCGCCTACCAGCTCGCCGAGGAGGCCACCGACTGCCTTGAGGGGGCGCGCGACAAGGTCGCCGGGTTCGTCGGGGCAGCCTCGAGCCGCGAGGTGATCTTCACCCGAAACGCCACCGAGGCGGTCAACCTCGTGGCGCAGACCTGGGGCCGCCAGCACCTGCACGCCGGCGACGCAGTGGTCCTGTCGCTGCTCGAGCACCATTCGAACATCGTGCCGTGGCAGATCATGGCGCAGCAGAACGGCTTCGAGATCCGCTGGATCGGCCTAACCGACGACGGCCAGCTCGATCTGAGCAACCTCGACCAGCTCTTCGACGGGGCGAAGCTCCTCGCGGTGTCAGCGGCGTCGAACGTGCTGGGCACCCTGACGCCGGTGCGCCTGCTCGCCGATGCCGCCCACGGGGCCGGCGCGAAGGTGCTGATCGACGCCTGCCAGTACGTTCCCCACCACGCCTGCGACGTGTCCGCCCTCGGTGCCGACTGGATCGCCTTCTCGGCGCACAAGCTGTGTGGCCCGACCGGTATCGGTGCCCTGTGGGGCCACGAGGAGATCCTCGAGGAGATGCCGCCGTTCCTCGGCGGTGGTTCCATGATCCTCAACGTGACCGTCGACGGGTTCACGCCGGCGGCCCTGCCACAGAAGTTCGAGGCGGGTACCCCCGCCATCGCCGAGGCCGTCGGGTTCGGGGCTGCGGTCGACTACCTGCTCGGCATCGGTATGGACCGCGTCCTGGCCCACGAACAGGCCCTCACCGCCTACGCCTTCCGCCAGTTGGCCGAACGGTTCGGCGAGGACCTCCGCATCCTGGGGTCTGCCGAACCGGGTCGCCGCTGTGGCATCGCCACGTTCGTCTACAAGGACGTCCATCCCCACGACCTCTCGCAGGTCCTCGACGAGCGGGGGGTCTGCGTGCGCGCCGGCCACCACTGCGCCAAGCCGCTCCTGAAGTCCCTCGGCGTGGCCGCCGCCGCCCGCGCCAGCTGGTACCTGTACAACGACCGTTCCGACATCGACGCGCTGGTGGACGCCATCGGCGCCGCCGATGCCCTTTTCGACTGGTAGTCCCCATGCCTGGCCTCGAAGACCTCTATCGCGAGATCGTGCTCGACCACTACAAGACGCCCCGCAACCGCGGTGAGCTGGCGTCGCCGCCCGCCGTTCGGGTCGAAGGGTTGAACCCGCTGTGCGGTGACGAGGTCGTGGTGTACCTCGTGCTCGACGGCGACACGGTCCAGGACATCAAGATCAGCGGGCAGGGCTGCTCGATCAGCCAGTCCTCTGCCTCCATGATGTCGGCAGCGGTGAAGGGCAAGTCCCTCGCCCAGGTCACGGAATTGACCCATGCCTTCAAGGGCATGCTCAACGTCGGCGACCACGGCCACGGCCTGGACTCTGAACCCCACGAACACCCCGACGTGGCCCTCGGCGAGCTCGAGGCGTTGAAGGGCGTGATGAAGTTCCCGTCTCGGATCAAGTGCGCAATCCTGTCGTGGAACACTTTGAACCAGGCCATCGACGAGGCCGCCAGCCCCACCGGCTGAGCCGACCGACCGCTTGGTGCCGAGCCGACCAACCGGTACGGACCGCGCGCTGCACAGACCGGCCGGTATCGGCCGGCCGGTCGCCACGATCAACCGGTCGCGGCAAATGCTGCGTAGCCGTCGACCTCGACCTGTTCCGCCAACTCGGGCCCGCCGCTGGTGACGATGACCCCACGGGCCAGGATGTGCACCACGTCGGGCCTCAGTTCCTCGAGCAGCCGGTGGTAGTGGGTGATTGCCAGCACACCGAGGCCGAACTCCTCCGTTGCCGCCTCGACCCGCTGGGCCACGGCACGCAGCGCGTCGATGTCCAGACCGGAGTCGATCTCGTCGAGGATGGCGAACTTCGGCCGCAGCACTGCCAACTGCAGAGTCTCGTTGCGCTTCTTCTCGCCGCCGGAGAGGTCGACGTTGAGCGAGCGCAGCAGCAACTTCACGTCGAGACCGATGCGTTCGGCCTCGGCCGCAACGGCCGCTGGGACCGCCGACGGATCACGCCCCGCGCTGCGCGCCGCCTCCATGAGCAGGTCGACCACCCCGACACCACCGACCTCGGTGGGGTACTGCATGCCGAGGAACAACCCGGCCTGGGCCCGTTCCCACGGTTCCAGGGAGAGCAGGTCTGCCCCGTCGAGGGTGACCGTACCGCCCAGTACCTCGTAGCCCGGCTTGCCCATGACGACGCTCGACAGCGTCGACTTGCCCGCCCCGTTGGGCCCCATGACCGCGTGCACCTCACCGGAGGCGATCCGCAGGTCGATACCGTGCAGGATCTCCTTGCCGGCCACCGCCGCGCGCAGACCCTTGATCTCCAACACCGAACTCATCGGTCGTGAACCTCCCGGTTGTTGTCCTGCACGATGAACACCGCCCCGTCGGCGACCACCACGTCATAGGCGGGCACCGCCTTGAGCGCCGGAAGGCAGCTCGGCAGACCGGTCTCCACCGAGAACGCCGAGCCGTGCTTCCAGCACTCGAGTTCCTTCGACTCCGTCAACACATCGCCATCAGCGAGGGACACGTCGGCGTGGCTGCAACGATCACCGATGGCGTAGAAGTCGTCGTCGAAGCGAACCAAGGCGACCCGCAGGCCGGCTACGTCGAAACGACGGGCTCGCCCCGGGGCGAGTTCGTCGACCGCGCACAACCGGATCACCGCTGCTCCCCCAGTTTGGCGCCGACCATCGCAGCGATCCGGGCTCGCAGTTCGTCTGCGGGAAGGCGGGCGGCGACGTCGTCGAAGAAACCACTCACGATCAACTGCTCCGCCCGACGGGTCGGCACGCCTCGGCTCTCGAGGTAGAACCGTTGCTCCTCGTCGATCGGGCCGACCGTCGAGGCGTGGGAGCAGCGCACGTCGTTGTTCTCGATCTGCAGGTTGGGCACCGAATCGGCCCACGCCTTGTCGGAGAGCTTGATGTTGCGATTGGTCTGGAACGCGTTGGTCCCGCGGGCGTCCGGGCGGACGTGGATCATGCCCGAGTACACCGAATGCGAACGATCGTCCACGACACCCTTGAACAACAGGTCCGACCGACAGTCGGGGGCCTGATGGTCCTGCAGGGTACGGAAGTCGAACATCTGCTCGCCGTCCGCGAAGTAGAGCGCAGCGAGGTTGCCCGATGCACCGCGCCCGAGCATCCGCAGGTCGAGCCGCAGTCGGGCGTACTGCCCACCGAAGGCAGCGGCGACGACATCGAGGGAGGACTGCTGGTGCGCCTCGGCCACCACCGTCGCGGTCTGCCACGTAGCCCGTCCGAGATCCTGCACCACCGCGTAGGCCAGCCGGGCGTCATTGGCTGCGGACAGTTCGACGACCGGAGCGAGCCAGCAACGCTCGGCGTCGCTGCGCTGCAGGTGGACCACGCTGACCGAGGACCCGGCCTCGACCCGTACGACGAGCCTGCTGAACACGGCCGCCACAGGGGCCGATGCCCAGTCGACCACCACGATCGGCCGCTCCACGATGACGCCTCGGGGCACCACGAGCACCAGCGGATCGCTTCCGAAGGCGTCGTTGGCGACCGCGAGGGCGTCCTCGCTCCGCCCGATTACCTGACCGACATACTGCTCGGCATGATCCATGCCCGCGGCCGACCCGAACCGCACGCCCTTGGCGGCCAGCTCGGGGCTGAGCCCGCAGCGCACCACCCGACCGTTCTCCACCACGGCGACGCCCGCAGGGTCCGTCAGACCGGTATCGAGTCCCTCGGGAACCGGGAGCACCGCGGGCCCCGCCGGGCCGAAGCCGTCGAGATCGAGGTCCGCAATGCGGCTGTATCGCCAGATCTCCTGGTCGGTGTCGGGACTCGCCGCCACGGCGAACGCCTCGGTGCCGGCCCGGCGGAACTGACGGAACCAGTCAGGACCATCGAGCGCAGCGGAGGCTGCAAAGTTCGGCGAGCTCACAGGGCGTCTCCTCGGTCAGGGGAGGTCGGGGCACGAGGTTCGCGCCGATGCGGCGACAGCGCCATCGACCGAATTTGCCCTAAGAGCGTAGTACAAAAGGCGGCCGGAGCGGAAAGCCCGAACTACCCGGAACGGACTTAGGGACGGCCCGGGTTCGGCGCAGTCGCAGGTGCCTCGGTGGTGGTCGGCGGCTCGCCGCCGCCCGAGGAGTCGGGCAGCACGTTCCGCACGACGAAGAACGACCCGACCGCCGCGGCGCCGGCCACGACGGCCACAGTCGCAACCCGACGCCCCCGATGCGCCAATACGGCCGTCTCCTCCGAAGCCGGATCGATCTCGGCGGGCGCGACCCCAGCGGGCGCGTCGGCGGCAGGCGCGATCTCGGCCTGAGCGATCCCCGTGGGCGTGCTCGCTGCAGACTCGACCCCAGCGGACGTGGTCTCATCCGTCGCCACCTTGCCGGCTTCGACACCCGCCACCGGCACCGGTGCCGCTGGGCGCTCCCCTTCGTGCATCGCCCCGACCGCGGCCGGGCCGTTAGATCCGGTAGATCCGGTAGATCCGGTAGGTGCCGCCGATGCCGCCCCCGAGCCGTGTGACGATCTGACGGGCGACACCGCAACGGCACCAAGGTCGGGCCCATTCGGCACCACCAGCGGTCCCGGACCGGCGAGGAACGCCTCTACCGCCAGGGTACGTAGCGGACCAACCGGCGGCGCCGACAACGCGACCGATCGCTGGTCCTGCACCGACGGCGACGGCATGGCGACCTCGGCGACCGGAACGGCCGCAGGGATCGGCGCAACCGGCGGGATCGGGGCAACTGCGGTGGGTGCCGCCGCCACGACGGCCGGCGGTGGCGGCGGTGCGGCAGCGGGAGGCAGAGACGAGAGCGCCGCAACCGAGAGGGAACCCATCCGAGCCTGCAGACGGGCCGCCCCGGCGTGCAGAAGGGCCGGCTGGAGATCCACCGGCACCGCACCGACGCCCGCAGCGGCCAGGGCGAGGCCGAACGCGGCGGCGAAACCGGGCCTCGGCACCGGACTGGTCGCCGCCAATCCGCGGCCCGGCCCCACCAGTCGGGCCGGCGCGGACACCGCAGTTCTTCCAGCGACGAGTTCGGCCCAGGGGTAGGCGGGCTCCCGCAGCACCGCTTGCGCCGTCGTGGCATCGAGCGGCACGAGGGTCAGCGCGTCGGCGTCGGATGCCGTGCGGGGGGCCCGCCAGCACCGGACTGCAACCCCCGCCTGGAGCAGCAGCACCATCACCGGGCCGGTACCGGTGGTGTCGACCAGAAGTGACAACAGCTGCGGACCAGCCAGCAGCACCCGCTCCACCGCCAGCGCAGAGAGCTCGACCCCAGCCAACCAGACACCGCTTCGACGGGCCGCCCAGACTGCCGAGGAGAGGTCTTCCCGTCGACAGGACACAATCCGGGCGACCGGGCCGCCATCGGAGTCGAACCGGTCGGCGTTCCACACCGGTTCGGCGTCGAGCTCACGGCGACGTTGGGCGGCCGCAGCCCGTACCTCGGACGGCCAACCAGACTGGGGCCAGCCCGCCACCGCCACCACATGGGCCTCCCCGTCGATCGGGTGCAGGCCGAGGAAGGTCGGGACCCCACCGAGGTTCAGGGCGTGCCACAGCTCGCCGATGCGCCGTGCCAGTACCAGCTGGTCGGAGACCCGCCCATCGCGCACGGTGTCCGGCCCGAGGTCCGCCTCGGCGACCTCGATGACGGTCGGTTCGTCGCCACGTTCGATCACCACGACCCGCAGCGAGTCGTCGTCGATCGACAGTCCGGCGACAACGCCCCCGGCGGTGGACTCAGACTCTGTGGACATTGCCTCAGACCGTACGGCAACGACGGTCATCCCCAAATGTGGCGATCGTCCCGAATCCGTATCGACCTAAGCCTGCAGACGTCAACTCAACGACGGAACAGCCGACGCCAAAACGGCCGCAACGACGTGCCCCGTTCCGCCTCGACCTCGGCGAGTACCCGCGGCCCGACGGCGTTCACGATGTCCTCGGCCTCGTCGAGCAGCCGTGCCACCCGGTCATCCTCGCTGCCGAGCCCTGGCGGCTCGACCGGCGTCGGTGGGGTAACCAGGCTGCCGTGTTTCCAGTTCACGTCGGCCAGACGCCGCTCATACCCGGGACAGGCATCGGGGCAACGCCACGGCGCCTCCGGCGCAAGGTCGATGTTGCACTTCCGCACTGTCTCGCCGCCCGGATAGGAGCGGGACTCGAAGTTCTTGCATTCCTCCCGCATGGGCATGGCTCAATACTGCCAGCGTCTGCGTCGAATGCGGAAACTTTGGGCCGCAGCGAGCGGTCCACCACGTCGTTCAGCCGACGCTGCCCTCCATCTGCAGTTCGATCAGCCGCGACCACTCGACCGCGTACTCCATCGGCAGGGTGCGGGTGACCGGCTCGATGAAGCCGTTGACGATCATGCCCATGGCCTGTTCCTCGGAGAGACCCCGGGAGCGCAGGTAGAACAGTTGTTCGTCGGCTACCCGGCTCACCGTCGCCTCGTGACCGATGACGGCGTCCTTGGCCCCGATCTCCATGTAGGGGAAGGTGTCCGAGATCGACTCGTCGTCGAGCAGCAGGGCGTCACACTGGACGTGAGACTTGCACCCGTAGGCACCATCCTCGACGCGGACCAGGCCGCGGTAGCTGGTGCGGCCGCCGTCCTTGGAGATCGACTTGGAGACGATCTTGGAGGTGGTCTCCGGTGCGGCGTGGGTCATTTTCGCCCCGGCGTCCTGGTGCTGGCCGGCGCCGGCGTAGGCCACCGAGAGCACCTCGCCCGAGGCCTTCGGCCCGACCATGACCACGGCCGGGTACTTCATGGTCAGGCGGGAGCCGATGTTGCCGTCGATCCACTCCATGTGGCCCTCGGCCTCGACCCGCGCCCGCTTGGTGACGAGGTTGAACACGTTGTTCGACCAGTTCTGGATGGTCGTGTAGGTCACGCGGGCCGAAGGCTTCACGACGATCTCGACCACGGCGGAGTGCAGCGAGTCGGAGCTGTACACCGGCGCCGAGCAGCCCTCGATGTAGTGCACCTTCGAACCCTCATCCGCAATGATCAGGGTGCGCTCGAACTGGCCCATGTTCTCGGCGTTGATCCGGAAATAGGCCTGCAGGGGCATATCCACCTCGACCCCGGGCGGCACATAGATGAACGAGCCGCCCGACCACACCGCCGAGTTCAGGGCCGAGAACTTGTTGTCGTTCGGCGGGATGATCTTGCCGAAGTAGGGCCGGACGAGGTCGGGGTACTCCCGCACCGCGGTGTCCATGTCGCAGAAGATGACCCCCTGCTCCTCGAGCTCGACCCGATTGCGGTGGAAGACGACCTCGGACTCGTACTGCGCGGTGACCCCGGCGAGGTACTTGCGTTCGGCCTCGGGGATGCCCAGCTTCTCGTAGGTGTTCTTGATGGCGTCGGGCAGGTTCTCCCACTCGTCGACCTGCCCGCTGGTGGGCTTGATGTAATAGAAGATGTCGTCGAAGAAGATCTCCGACGTGTCCCCGCCCCAGTTCGGCATGGCCCGGCGCTGGAAGTGCTTGAGCGACTTGAGACGGAACTCCCGCACCCAGTCCTGCTCGCTCTTCATCCAGGAAATCTCCTTGACGAGTTCCTCGTTCAGGCCCCGTCGGGGCTTGAAGACATAGTCCTCCTCGTCGGACCACCCAAGCTTGTACTTGCCCAGGTCGAGGTCGAACTCGGTGTTCGTCATGGCTGTGTCTCCCAGAAGATCGCGCACGGCGTCGAGGCCAAAGCTGCGAGTAACGGATGCCGGAGAAGGGCGGCACGACAGGACCGCCAATTTCTCCTACGACGATAGTAACAAACCCCCCGCCGTACGACATTCCGGGAAACAACCCGGAAACCGCCCCGGATCGCGGCCCCGATCAAGGCCAGGACCCCGGCGCGGCCGGCCGACTGCCCGACACCCGGGCGGGACGGGGCGTGGGGCGTCGGGCGGTAACTCCTACACTGGCGGACGTGCAGCGAACGGAGAAGCGAGCGTCGGCAGCGCCGTGGGCTGCGCCGGTGGCGGTCGGCATCGGCGGCCTGCTGGGCTGCCTGGCGCTCAGGCTGCTCGACCCGGCCGACACCGGGCCGGTGCTCTGCCCGTTCCGAGCCCTGACCGGCCTTGACTGCCCGGGATGCGGCATGACCCGGGCGCTGAGCCGCCTGGCGCAGGGTCGCATCGGCCCGGCGCTCGACTACAACGTCGGCCTGGTCATCGTCTTTCCGGCCCTGGCGTACCTCTACCTGCGCTGGCTGGCGGCGTCCTTCGGTCGCCAGTGGCCGCCGTTACGTCTCGGTCGGACCGGTTCCGCCGTGGCGTTCGCCGTCGTCGTGGCGTTCGCGGTCGTGCGGAACCTGCCCATAGGGATCGGCCGCTACCTGAACTCGCAGCCGATCCCGGGCTGAGCTCAGTCGATGCGGCGCATCGCGGCCTTGTAGAGCCGAACCCGCTCGACGTAGGCCTGCATCGACTCCTCGATGTCGTCGCGGCGGGCGGCGCCCTCCTTGATCACGCACGGGATGCCCACCGCCAGCGCACCGGACGGGACGGCTTTGCCCGGGGGCACCAGAGCACCGGCACCGACCATGGCCCACTCCCCCACCGTGGCCCGGCGAAGGAGCACCGAGGTCGAGCCGATGAGCACGTTGTCCGCGATGTGCGCGCCCTCGATGTGGGCGAGGTGTCCGATCACGACACCCGAACCGATGACGGTCGGGTGCTCGACCCAGGTGTGCACGACGACACCGTCCTGGACCGAGGTCCGCTCACCGATGGTGACCGGACCGTCGTCGCCACGCACCACTGCGCTCGGCCAGACCGAGCTGAACGCACCGATCGTGACGTCACCGATGACGGTGGCATCGGGGTGGATGAAGGCATCCGGATGAATCCGGGGATACAGGTCCCCCAAGGCGTAGACGGCCATGTGCGGCGATCAGGCCTGTGCGGCGAAGGTGCCGTACGCGCCGGTGTAGAACAGCAACGGACCGGCCTCGCGGTCCTCGACGTCCATCTCCTGCACGGCCCCGACCACGATCCAGTGGTCACCGCCGTCGTAGATGGTCTGCACCTTGCAGTCCATCCACGCCAGCACCCCGCCGAGCTTGGGCGACCCGGTGACCGGACCGGGCTCCCAGTCGACGCCCGCGAACTTGTCCTCGGCCTTGGAGGCGAACACGCCGGTGAGGGCCTTCTGATCGTCGGCCATCACGTTGACGCAGAAGGCCTGCGCCTTCTCGATCGCGGCGTAGGACCCGGAGGTCTTCGTCGGCAGGAAGGCCACCAACGGCGGGTCGAGGGACACCGAGGTGAACGACCCGATGGCCAGACCCGTCGGCTGGGTGCCGTCCATCGCCGTCACCACGGTGACGCCGGTGGGGAAGTGGCCGAGGACCTTACGGAAGTGGGCAGGATCGGTCGCAGGAGGGCGTTCACTCATGGCGGCGAACCCTAGCCAAGCCGACCGGGCCAGGTCAGCCGGAGACCCTCGGCGGCGGCGATGACCTCGAAGGCTTCGCCGGCGGCATGAGATCGGGCCTCGTCGGCCAGAACGTCGATCATGGCGTCGTCGTGCGCTGGATCATGGTGGAACAGCGCCAGCGTCCGGACTCGGGAACGACGGGCGACCTCGACGGCGTAGCGTACCGTGGAATGGCCCCAGGCCTGCTTCGTCACGAACTCCGTGGAGCTGTACTGGGCGTCATGGATCAGCAGGTCGGCATCGACGGCGAGTTCGAGCACCGCCGGGTCGATGACCGACTCGAGGGCCGGCTGTTGGTGGTCGGGGATGTAGGCGATGGCGACGTCGCGCCACTCCAGCCGGTACCCGACGGTCGGGCCGATGTGGGGCACGGCCCGGGCGACCACCGACACCTCCCCGAACCGCATCGGTTCGCCCACCACGATCTCGTGCAGGACGACCGCCCCCGGCAACTCGCGCAGCGTCACCGGGAAGAACGGCGGGTGGATACCGGAATCGAGGGCGGTCTCGAGATCGACCCCACCGCCGGGTGCGGGGGCATGCACATCGATGCGGTTGCCCGCGACCAGCGCAGGCTCGAAGAAGGGCAGACCCTGGACGTGGTCCCAGTGCAGATGGGTCAGCAACGCCCGGCAGGCGAAGGGGTCACCGGTCGGGACGGTCCGTCCGTATTCCCGGGCGCCGGTCCCCAGATCGAGCAGCAGCGGCACCGTACCGGGTGCCTCGACCACGACGGAGGAGGTGTTCCCGCCGTAGCGGTTGACCGAGGGCGAACAGCACGGTGTCGACCCACGCACCCCGTAGAACGCGACCGACAAGGCGTCAACCGGACGAACCGGGACCCGGCTGTGCCCGGACTCCATGGGCGAACGCTACCGACCGACGCATCGATCACCTGGGCGACGTGACGAGGTTCACGCCGGGGCTTGTTCCGGCGAGCACCGGATCGACAGGCCCTCTAGGGTGACGGACATGACGTCCTCGGCCCTGAACTCTCCCGCGGCAGCACTGGCCGACGGCGTGATCGCCGTGGTCAAACGCGACTGTCCGACCTG
This sequence comes from Acidimicrobiia bacterium, assembly GCA_947476745.1. Classification (GTDB taxonomy): domain Bacteria; phylum Actinomycetota; class Acidimicrobiia; order Acidimicrobiales; family CAIXPF01; genus CAIXPF01. The sequence continues at coordinate 100,081 of CANJRG010000001.1, forward strand.
CGAGCTGGTCGCCCCGGTACTGGCCGAGCTCGAACGGCGAGGGGTTGCGTTGACCGTTTACACCCAGGACGACCCGGCCTTCCCCGAAGGCGTCACCCGGCTCCTGCACGACGAGGACCTCGCTGTTTCCTACCACCACGCGATCGAGACAGTTCCGACGTTGCTGCGCGTCGAGGCCGGACAGGAATCGGCGCGGACCGAGGGCTGGTCACGGCCGGCCTGGGAACAGCTCACCGGGATCGACGGCCTCGGAACCGGCCTGCCCGAGCACCGCCCCGGCTGTGGCTCGTTGTCGGTGGACCCTGCCATCGCCGACCAGCTGCGGGTGCGCTTCGAGGGCGGGATCCTGCATGCCCGCCGTCTGGAGCTCGCCAGCCTCGAGGACGAGATGGAAGCCCTCTTCGAGCGGGAATGGACCGACGGGCTGCCGGTGGTCCCACCGACGGAGGCCCGAGTGTTACGGATGCTCGAAGGCACCCACCGCTCCCCCGACGAGATCGTGGCGGTGGTCCCGCCGCAGCTGGTGCCGTGCACGGTGGAGAAGGTGGCGATCAACGCGGTGATGGCCGGCTGCAAGCCGGAGTACCTGCCGGTGGTCCTCGCCGCGGTGGAGGCCGCCTGCACCGACACGTTCAACATCCACGGGCTGCTGTGCACCACGTACTTCTCGGGCCCGTTGCTGATCGTGAACGGTCCGCTGGCCGACTGCATCGGCATGGCCTCCGGCCACAACGTGCTCGGCCAGGGCAACCGGGCGAACTCCACCATCGGCCGGGCCCTGCAGCTGGTCATCCGTAACGTCGGCGGGGGCCGACCGGGTCGTCACGGCATCGACCGCTCGGCGTTCGGCGCACCGAGCAAGCTCGGCTGGGCGATCAGCGAGAACGAGGCCGATCTCCCCGCCGGCTGGGTACCGATGTCGGTCGAAGCCGGCTACCCGGTGGGGACGGACACGGTGGCATTGTTCGCCGGCCACGGACCGTCCGCAGTCGTGGACCAACTCTCGCGCCGCGCCGAGGACCTGATCGAGGCCTTCGTGCGCAAGGTGTCGGCGAACATCGACCTGTTCTTCGCCCGGCGAATCGACAACATGCTGCTGGTCATCGGGCCCGAGCACGGCCGGGTGTTCGCCGAGGACGGCTGGGACAAGGCCCGGATCCGAGCGGAGCTCAACGAGCGGGTGTTCGCCCAGATCGGCAAGCCGGCACCGGCGCCCCGTTGGGACGGCCCCGCCATCGTCTACGCCGGCGGCGACGCCGGGTTGTTCTCGGCCCTCATCGAGGGTTGGGTGTCCGGACCTACCGGCAGCCAGATGATCTGCCATCCGATCCGGACCAGTGCGTGAACCGAAGGAGCGAACCGATGACCGTCGTCCTTGACCCCACCAACGAGCAGAGGCCGGTGACCCGCCAGCGCAGCGAGCGGGCGGCCGTGATCGACGGCATGACCGTCGGGCTGCTCGACATCAGCAAGCCGCGGGGCAACGTGTTCCTCGATCGGCTGCAGGAGCTGCTCGAGGAACGCGGCTTCGGCGTGAAGCGCTACGCCAAGCCCACTTTCACAAAGCCCGCCCCGGCCGACCTGCGCCATCAGATCTCCCAGGAGTGCAACCTGGTGATCGAGGCGCTCGCCGATTGAGGCAGCTGCACGTCGTGCAGTGTGCACGACACCGTTGACCTCGAGATCCGCGGCGTGCCGTCGGTGTTCGTCGCCTCCGAGGTGTTCTTCGATGCAGCCGTGTCCCAGGCCCAGGCACTCGGGCTCGACCCGGCCCGGGTGTTCGTCCCGCACCCCATCCAGGACCGCACCGATGACGAGATGCGGGCGATGGCCGAGCTCGTGGTCGAACAACTCCTGAGCAACCTGCGGGCCTGACACACCACCGTCTGCGCTTTTCGACAAAGTGGGCGAATCCGCTGGATTCGCCCACTTTTTGCGCTATCTGTCCTGTTAGGCGTGGTGCTGCGCATGAGACGGCTCGCAGCGAATCGACGTCGAATCGCCCCGACAAGTTCTTCCGGCCAACTCCAGGCCTGCCAAATGGCCACTCAGAGGGGTTGTGGTTGTGGCGATCCTGCCCAAACGGCAGGCGGTCACCGGGGTAGTCGATATCGACCGCCGGCGATGACGGCAAGCCCGTCGACGACGAGGGTCGCCGCCACCCGCTCGGCACGGCCCACGTCGTCGGGCCAGCCCATCACCGGCGCGAGCTCCGTCACCGGGACCGGACCGGCCCGCAGGGCCCGCACCAAGCGACCGCGGCCCTGCCGATCGCTGCCGGCGAAGCGTGACTGCCCGCCCGACACCCCGGCGGAGCCCACGGCCGGATCCGGGTCGGGGCTGTCCGAGCCGAACCATCCACAGCCGTGGCGGAGCGGGCAGGCCCCACAGTTCGGGTGCCGCGCCGTGCACACCGTGGCACCAAGATCGAGCATGGCCTGGTTCCACGACCAGCCTCGGGCCGGCGGCACCGCCGCATCGGCAAGCTGCTGCACTTCGGAGCGGGTGAGCGACCGACCAACCCAGCGGGCCAGCACCCTCGCCGCGTTGGTGTCCACCACGCCCACGTCATGCTCGAAGGCGAACGCCAGCACCGCCCGGGCCGTGTAGGGCCCGACGCCGGGCAGTTCCTGTAATGCGCTCAACGACGGCGGGAACACCCCGTCAAAACGGTCGGTCACCACCCCGGCGGCCCGCCACAGGTTGACCGCCCGCCGGTTGTAGCCCAACCCGTCCCAGTGCTCGATCACGGCCGCTACCGGGGACACGGCGCAGGCCCTCGCCGTCGGGAAGTCGGCCAGGAACGCAGCGAACCGCGGCAACACCCGGCTGACCTGGGTCTGCTGCAGCATCACCTCGGCCACCAGCACCGACCAGGGATCCCGTGTCGCCCGCCAGGGCAGATCCTGCCGGCCCTGCGCCTCGAACCAGCGCAGCAGCGCTGCCTGATCGGGCACAGCCGGCCGGTCCCGGCGGGCTGAACCTGCCGGCTCGCCGCTCACGGCTCCCGGGCCACGAACACCGGCGGTTGATGCGCTCGCACCGGCGGAAGCTCGCCCTCCCACCGTTGCACCTCGACCAGGCAGCTCTGGGCGCTCGGGGCTTGGGAGAGCCCCGACGACGGCCGGTCCGCGGTGAGCACGTTGGGGTTTCCGTGCACGCACATCGACCCCGGCTCGCCCGGCTCGAGCGGGTCGTACCACGCCCCCGTCGGCAGGGTCACCACCCCGGCCATCAGCCGGTCGGAGCGGCGCAGCGCAGCCAGGCAGGACCCTCGCCGGTTGAACACCCGTACCACGTCGTCGTCGTGCAGACCCCGGGCCGAGGCGTCGTCGGGATGCATCTGGAGGACCTCGCGGCCCGAGGATTTCGCCGCCATCGACACCCGCCCGAAGTCGAGCTGGCTGTGCAGCTTGCCCGCCGGCTGGTTGGTCAGCAGATGCAAGGGGAACTCCGCCGCCAACGGCGCCCCGAGCCACTCCAGGGGTGCCGACCAGGTGGGTGTCGGCGGGCAGTCCGGCACGGCGAACGCGTCGATCACCGGCGAGTAGAGCTCGATACGACCGGACGGGGTATGCAGCGGGTGGGCCTCGGGATCCGCCCGGAACGCCTCGAGCAGCACCGTCGGCCGGTCGGGACGGGCGAACGTGACCGCCCCCCGCTCGTGCAACTCCTCGTAGCTCGGCAGCTCCTCGCCCCGCGAGCGCGCCCGGCGGGACGTCTCCTCCCACAGCCAGCGCAGCCACCCTTCCTCGTCGCGGCCGCCCGTCACCTGCGCGGCCAGACCGAGGCGGCCGGCGATCGCGACGAAGATCTCGTGGTCGCTTCGGGCGTCGCCCGGCGGGGCGAGGACCGGGCGGGTCGCCACGACCGCCCCCATCCGGGCGACCGCGCCGAGATCGCTGCGCTCGAAACCGGTGCTGGCAGGCAACACGATGTCGGCATGGCGGGCGAGCGGGTTCCACACCTGCTCGTGCACGATGACCGTCTCGGGCTCCTGCCAGGCGTCCACCAGGGCACCGAGATCCTGGTGGTGGTGGAACGGATTGCCGCCGCACCAGTACACGAGACGGATGTCCGGATAGCGGTACTCGACCCCGTCGTAGGTGAAGGGCGCACCCGGGCTGCGCAGCAGGTCGGTGACCCGGGCGACGGGGATGAACGCCTCCACCGGGTTCCGGCCGACCGGCACCCTGGCCAGGGCCTGGGCGCCCTCCGATGAGCCCACCCGGTTCGACGAGCCGTAGCCGAGTCCGAACCCGCCACCGGGGGTACCGATCTGGCCCAGCAGCGACGCCACCGCCACCACCGCCCAGTAGACCTGCTCGCCGTGTTCGGCGCGTTGCAGGGACCACGCCGCGGTCAGCATCGAGGGGCCCGCAGCGAGGTCGCGGGCCAGCGCCCGGATCTGCTCGGCCGGTACCGCACAGATCGCCGAGGCCCAGTCCGCGTCGTGGCTGGCCAGGCTTTCGAGGAATCGGTCGACGCCCGAGCAGTACCGCTCCAGGAACGCCTCGTCGTGCAGCCCTTCGGCCACCAGCGTATGAGCGATGCCCAGCAGCAGGGCGGTGTCGGTGGTCGGACGGATGGGGATCCAACGAGCCCCGTGCGCCTCGTCGAGGTCGTCACGCAACGGCGAGACGTTGACCAGTCGAATCCCGGCATCGCGGAGTCGGCGGATCCCCGCCGGCGCCAGGTGCCGGTAGGTGCCGCCGTAGTCGACCTGCTGGTTCTTGGCCGGCAACCCGCCCAGCGCCACCACCAGCCGGCCGTGGCGGGCGAGCTGCTCGTAGCTGGTGTGGTGGCCGAGCAGATCGAACCAGTCGGCAATGACGTGCGGCAGGATCACCTGGGCCGCGGCGTAGGAGTACGAGCAACGGCTCGATACGAAGCCGCCGAGGACGTTGAGGAAGCGGTACAGCTGGATCGGGGCGTCGTGGAATCGACCGGCGGACGCCCAGCCGTAGCTGCCGCCGTAGATCGAGCTGTTGCCGTGCTCGGTACGCACCCGCTGCAGCTCGGCGGCGACCAGATCGACCGCCTCGTCCCAGGGCAGCTCGACGAAAGGCTCCGCACCTCGCCGCCGACCGCTCGGCCGCCTCGCCCGACGACCGGAGGCGACTTCGTCGAGGAAGCCCCGGCGCACCGCCGGACGGCGCACCCGCAGCGGATGATCGGCGAGGTCGAGCAGCCCCTGGCCGATCGGGGACGGATCAGGATCCTCGGCGATCGCCTCCACCCCGACGAGACGGCCGTCCACGACGGTGAGGTCGTAGGTGCCCCAGTGGGTGAACGCTCGCGTCATCGACTCAGTGTGCCAGCAACTCCGGCGCCGGGTCCGTCGGCCGAGTGGGACCTGTGATTTCCGCCCCGGTAACGTGGCCGTCATGACCAGCGTGGATCTGCAAGAAGTCGCGTCCGTCATCGAGATGGCCAGTGGGGTGGTCCGCAGCGCGGTCGCCGAGCTGTCTGCACTCCCCGACCCCGACGCCCGCCAGGTCGTCGTGTACGAGCTGGCGCACGCCGCCTCCGCCACCGAGACCGCCCGGGGCATGCTCGACTACGGCCAGAAGGGCGAGTACGAGGCGAGGATCGCCGCCGCGTTCGTGGCCGATGCCGTCGCCGACATCGCCGCCAAGCTGTACGGCCGCGAGGGCGAGTGGGGGGTCCAACCGGGTGCGCTCGACGGGGCCCGCGACTTCGTCGCCCGCTACCGCCACCCCGATTTCGTCGCCGCCCTGGCCGACGATCCCGGCAACCGTCACCTCGATGTCGACTTCGAGTTGGTGCAGGACACCTTCCGGCGTTTCGCCGAGGAGCAGGTGATGCCCCGGGCCGAGCACATCCACCGCTTCAACCAGGACATCCCCGAGGATCTGATCACCGGCCTGGGCGAGATGGGTCTGTTCGGCTTGTCGATCCCCGAGAACTACGGCGGCTTCGCCACCGGCGGCCAGTCCGACTACCTCGGCATGATCATCGCCACCGAGGAGCTGTCGCGGGCCTCGCTGGGCGCCGCCGGATCGCTCATCACCCGTCCGGAGATCCTCGCCCGTGCGCTCGAGAGCGGCGGCACCGAGGAGCAGAAGCAAGAATGGCTGCCCAAGCTGGCCAGCGGTGAGCTGCTCGCCGCGGTGGCCCTGACCGAGCCCGACTACGGCTCCGACGTCGCCAACCTGAAGGTCACCGCCACCCCGACCGACAGCGGCTGGCACATCAACGGCGTCAAGACCTGGTGCACCTTCGCCGCCCGGGCCAACGTGCTGATGCTGCTGGCCCGGACCGACCCCGACCGGTCCAAGACCCACCGTGGCCTTACCCTGTTCATCGTGCCCAAGCCGGTCGGCGACGGCCACGGGTTCGTCCTCAACGACGCCCAGGGCGGCCGGCTCGAGGGCCGTCCCATCGACACCCTGGGCTACCGGGGCATGCACTCCTACGAGCTGGCGTTCGAGAACTGGTTCGTGCCGGCCGAGAACGTCATCGGTGGCGACGCCGGCCTCGGCCGCGGCTTCTACTACCAGATGGCCGGCTTCGAGAACGGCCGGTTGCAGACCGCGGCACGGGCCATCGGGGTGATGCAGGCCGCCTACGAGGCCGCCCGCGACTACGCCAACAACCGGATCGTGTTCGGCGAGCCGATCATGAACTTCCAGCTCACCAGGGCCAAGCTCGGCCGGATGGTGATCACCATCCAGGCCGCCCGGCAGTTCGCCTACGAGGTGGGTCGCCTCCTCGCCAAGGGCGAGGGTCAGATGGAGGCGTCGATGGTCAAGGCCTACGTGTGCCGGGCCGCCGAATGGGTGACCCGGGAGGCCCAGCAGATCCACGGCGGCATGGGCTACGCCGAGGAGTACTCGGTGAGCCGCTATTTCGTCGACGCCCGGGTGCTATCGATCTTCGAGGGCGCCGACGAGACGCTCTGTCTCAAGGTGATCGCCCGCCGCCTGCTCGGCAGCTGAGCCGACCTCCACGTCTGCGTGACACGGCCCGAGGGCCGGGTGGCCCACCAGCCACCCGGCCCTCGGCGCGTCAGAGCACGCCTTCCTTGAACAACTCCGGCGCCACCGGGGTGTCTCCGTTGGCTAGCGCCGTCCCGACGTCCTCTAGACCCCGGGGGCCCAACACCGCCGACACCAGCGACAACGGCACGATCTCGTCGTCGAGCTCCCACGGCTCGTCCCCGTGACCGAACCGTTCCGCCACCACGTTCCACACCTGCTCGGGGACGATGCGTCCCACGCCGGCCACCACCCACACCTCGCCGCCGGCCTGCAGCGTGGTCGCCGCGGCCGCTCGGGACCCCGCCACGGCGATGAGCGCATCGGGCCCGAGGATGTGGGCTTCGAGAATCAGGACATGGCTCGACGCAGCTGCCGCCCCGAGACCTGACAGGGGCACCTCCACGGCGTCGACGTCGGAGCGCTGCAACCGGCGGACGAGCCCGGACGCCTCGTGGGCCACGTCGAGGACCAGCACCTCGAGGTCACCCCTCGACGGCAGGGCCTGGGAGGCCAGTTCGGGCCAGCCCAGCACGCACACCGTGACATCCTCGGGCAGGGCCAGCGCCAGTTCGCGAGGGGTGCGGTCGGCGTCGAAGAGGTCGGCAGATCGATAGGCCTCGGCCACCGGGTCCACCGCACAGCAGACCCGGGAGGACAACCACCACAACGGCCCCGAGGTCAGGTGTCGGGCCAGCATCCGCCGGCAGGCCATCACCCGACCGGCGGGATCGTCACGGAAGGTCGACAGCGACCCGGCCGTCTCGCGCACCAACGCCGATTGCTCGGCCCCCGATGCCCGGGCCACATACCGCAACCGTTCGATGGGATGCATACGACCGTGACGCTAGTGGCCCCCCGGAATCTGTGTGCGAGCCGACGCGGCGGATAGCCTCAGATGCCGTGGCCGCAGTCGAGGTTCCCGCCAATCTCCAACTCACCGCCGTCGATGGACAGACCCGCACCATGGACGAGTGGCTGATCACGTTCCAGATGCTCGGGGTCGTGCTCGACCCGTTCACCTACGAGAGCTCCTGGATCCTCGAGACCGCCGGCCGGGTGCTCGAGAACTACCGGGGTGCCAGCGTGCGCTCCTGCTTCATCGTCACCGGGACCATCGAGGAGGCCAAGCAGTTCTGTGGCCCATGGGTCGACCGGGTGCTGGTCTATGCCGACCCCGACAGGGACTTCGTCAAGGCCGCCGAACTCGAGGCGCTGCCCGCCCTGTTCCACCTTCGCCAGAACCGGCAGTTCGGTGGGATCGCCCAGGGATGGCAGCCCGAGGACTGGCGGGCGCTGACCCACCAGGTGGCACGGGAACGCCGCTGGTCCCACCCGGTCGTGCCTGCTGCGGGCGACCCGGCCGCCTACCAGGGCAGCCCGGCGCTGAGCAGCCCGGTCTGAGCCCGGTCTGAGCGGGCAGCGCTGCCGTGCCCGGCACCGGGCACGGCCCCGACCCGGGCCGAAGCCCCGGTCGGTCGCCCGGTCGCCTGCTCGCCCGGTCGCTCAGATGGCCTTGAGGGCCTCGACCACCCCGCTCCAGCGCTCGGGATCACTCTTGTAGGGCGCGTAGAAGTTGATGCGCTGGATGACATCGCCGTAGCGCTGGTGCAGCTCGGGGGCGATGCTCTCCGGCTCGCCCACGACGGCGAAGGTGTTGAGCACCTCATCGTCAATCAGGTTGCCCATCTCGACCCACTTGCCCTGCTTGGACAGCGTGTTCAGCTCGTCCTGCAACCCACCCCAGCCGTGGATGTCGAGCACCGGGCGGTAGGCGGGGGTCGAGCCGTAGAAGGCGATCTGCTGGCGGGTACCGGCGACGGCCTCGGTCATCTCGGCCTCGTTGGTCCCGGTCACCACGAAGCTCGGGCCGACCACCTCGAAACCCTCCATGGTCTTGCCGGCCTTGGCCCGGCCGCGGGCCAGCGCCGGGATGGTGACCTCACGGAGGTACTTCTCGGTGGTGAACCCGTGGCAGATGAAGCCGTCGCACACCTCACCGGCGACCTCGGTCATCAACCCGCCGACCCCGGCCAGGAAGATCTTCGGGGCGCCGAAGGGGTTGGGACCCGGATCGAAGAACGGGGTCATCAGGGTGTGTGAGTAGAAGTCACCCCGGAAATCGAGCTTGGCGCCGTTGTCCCAGCTCTCCCAGATGGCCCGGATGGCCAGCACCATCTCCCGCATGCGCGCCGCAGGGTGCGACCACGGCATCGAGAAGCGCTTGGTGATGTGCGGCTTGATCTGGCTACCGAGACCCAGGATGAAACGACCCTGGGAGTAGCGCTGGAGGTCGTGGCCGACGTTGGCCAGCAGCATCGGGTTCCGAGCGAACGCCACGGCGATGGAGGTTCCGAGCTCGATGTGCTCGGTGTGCTCCGCCGCCAGCAGCAGCGGGAAGAACGGGTCGTGGTTGACCTCGGCCGTCCAGATGCCCGAGTAGCCCGCCTCCTCCCGGCTCTTGGCGTCGCGCGCCGCATGGGACAGATCCAAACCGATTCCGCTGTCAACCTTCATGCGGCCGACCGTAGTCGTGCGGGGTGGACCTCGCCCGCGCGATGGCCCGCCAGCCAGGCCGGGCCCCGCCTGTCAGGAAGACGGCTGACTGCTCACCGAGACCCGGTCGCACAGCCGGTCGACCACCTGGCGCGCGGGAGCGCCGAGCGGGGTGAGCGCCACCACCCAGAACCCGGGCACGGTGAGCACCAGGCGTGCACCGTTACGACCGGCGCGGACGTCAGACAGGTTCCATGACGCCGCCAGCCGACGGGCCTTCCAGCCGATCCCCGGCTCGACCGCATGCAGGGCGCCGTCGGTCACCGCCAGCAACAACCTGCTGGGCATCGACGACTTGCGTGCCAGGAAACCCACCGGCGCTGCGCCGGCCAGGGTCGGCAGATCCGCGGCGAACGCCCCCGAGACCCGCACCGGCTGCTCGATGAAGGCCTGTATGCCGCTGCTGTCGTCGGGGGCCACAGGGGTGCGTATCGGCACATCTGGATCAGATCTGAACAGCCCGAACTGGGCAATGCGGACCCTCACCCGCCGCGGGTGAGCGTGAGAAGGTCCAACGTCGCGTCCAGCTCGGCCGGCTCGAGCAGGCCGCGCTCTGCCACCAGCTCGCGAATCGACCGTCCGGTGCGCTGCATCTCCGCCACCAACGTCGCCACGACCTCGTAGCCCAGCCGAGGGTTGAGTGCGGCCGCCACCTGCGGGGTGCGCTCGGCGTAGGCCCGGCAACGGTCCGCATCGGCCTCGATCCCGGCCACGCAGCGGTCGGCAAAGACCCGGCAGGCGTTGGCCGCCAGCGAGATCGACGACAGCACGTTGCGGGCCACCACCGGTAGGCAGGTGATCAGCTCGAACGCCCCCTGCGACGCAGCAAAGACGACCGCCGCGTCGTTGCCGACGAGCTGCGCCGCGACCTGCACCACCACCTCGGCCAGCACCGGGTTGACCTTGCCGGGCATTATCGAGCTGCCCGGCTGGAGGTCGGGCAGGTGGATCTCGGCCAGGCCGGCCTGCGGGCCCGACGCCATCCAGCGCAGATCGTTGGCGATCTTCACCAGGCTGACCGCCAGGCCCCGCAACGCCGCACTCAGCTCCACCAGACCGTCGCAGGACGACTGGGCGGCGAAGTGGTCGCGGGCCTCGCTCAGCTCCAGGCCGGTTCGGGCGGCCAACGCTGCGATGACCTGCGACGCGAAGCCGGCCGGGCAGTTCAGCCCGGTGCCGGTGGCGGTCCCGCCCAGCGGCAGCCGTCCCACCCGAGGCAAGGCCGAAGCCAGACGCGCCCGGGCATCGGCCACCTGCACCGCGTACCCGCCGAACTCCTGGCCCAACGTCACCGGGGTCGCGTCCATGAGGTGGGTCCTGCCCGCCTTGACGACGATCGCGAACTGCCCGGCCTTGGCCTCGAGCGCGGCCTGCAAGGCCTCGAGCGCCGGGAACAGCTCGGTCCACACCGCCGACGCCGACGCCAGTTGCACCGCCGAGGGGAACACGTCGTTGGAGGACTGCGAGGCGTTGACGTGGTCGTTGGGGTGCACGACCCGGCCGTGGTGGCGCGCCGCGAGGTGCGCGATCACCTCGTTGAGGTTCATGTTCGAACTCGTGCCCGAACCGGTCTGGAACACGTCGACCGGGAAGTGCTCGGCGTAACGCCCGTCGGCCACGGCCTCGGCTGCGGCGATGATGGCGTCGGCGTCGGCGGCCCCGAGCCGACCGAGCGCATGGTTGGCCCGCGCTGCCTCGGCCTTGATCAGGGCCAGCGCCCGGATGAGCCCCGGCCCCAGTCGCTCGCCGGAGATCGGGAAGTTCTCGATGGCCCGTTGGGTCTGGGCACCCCACAGCGCCGTGACGGCGACCGCAACCTCGCCCATGCTGTCATGCTCGAGACGCACCGCCGATCCGTCGCCGGTCACGGTCGGATCGGTCACGGTCGGATCGGTCATCGGGCCTCCCTTGCGGTCTCGGCCCAACCTACGGGCCACCCCCTCTACCCCGCGAGGCAATTCGCAGTACCGCGGGTCGGCCTACCCGGCGGGGTTCGGGACCACCGACGCTCAACCGACCACGGTCCGGCTGCCGATGAACCAGAATGGCCCGCCACCGCTCCCTGTTGCTGGCACACCACCACGAGGACCACCGCGGGCGTTGCGCCACGGTTGCCGACCACGACGTGTGCCGCCGCTGCCTGGTGCTCTACCCGGTGCTCCTCGCCACCATGGTGGCGGTCACTCTCGGAGTGGGCTCGGCCGTGCCGGTGTGGTGGCGCAACCCGCTGGTGTGGCTGCTGCCCCTACCGGCGGCACTCGAGTACGGCGCCGAGACGCTCGGCCTGTTCCGCTACCGGCCTCGCCGTCAGGTGGCGGTCACCGCGGTGTCGGCCCTCGCCGGCGGTGCCGGGTTCGCCTGGGAACGGCAGGCCCCGACGACGGTGTCGGCCTGGACGGCCGCAATCGCCTATGGCACCTGCGCCGTCGTGCTGAGCGTCATCGGATGGCGCCGGCAGTCCAAAGCCCGCTCGGCGAGCGCCGACCGGGCTGCGCTCGCCGCCACCGCAGCCCGCCTGGAGTCGATCGGGCTGAGCGGCATCACCTGACCGGACCCCGGCCGACCCGACGGGCCCGGTGGGGCTCAGCGAGGCGCGACCACCACCGCATCACCCTGCCGGATGACGCCACCGCCGAGCACCGTGGCATACCAACGGCTCCAACCGGGGTGACGATCGTGGTCGATACGGCGCGAGGAGGTGCCGGCGAAACAGCCGTTGATGTTGCTGCACGGCTCGGCCGGCACGCTCAGGCGGCAACGCACCTCGCCCACTTCCAGCACCAGCCCCGACCGCAACGAGGCCCAGTCGACGCCGCCGATGGTGAGGTTCTCCCCCGCCGCACCGGCGGTCACCGGGTGCCCCTCGGCCGCGAGCGCGGCGATGACCTCGGCAGACCACAGGCACAGCGCCTGCCACGGACGGCCGTGATGGACCCGCGATCGTTGCCGATCGCCGACCAGTCCCCCGCGACCGACGACGTTCTCGGTAACGGACCGCTTGGGCACCCCGCCACCGGACGCGTTCACCTGGACGACGGCGCCGTACTGCGATGGAGGAAGGTCCCCCGCCGCCGCCCGCAACTCGGCCACCGCCACGACGTGGTGCAGCAACCGATGCACGGCGTCGCGGTCGGTCGCGCCTACTGCGGCCGAACCGCCGACGGCCATGGCAGGCCGGGCGGGCAAGCCGGGCGACGCCCACGCCGGCAATTCGTCGACGGCGCGCTGCAGCGAAGCCGGTAGGCCGGCGACGGCGTGGGCGAGCAGGTAGTCGGCGCGGCCCAGAGTCCGGGCCGTGTCCTGGTCGTTCCACTCCGCCGGGTCGAACTCGCACAGGGCACAGGGCGTGGTCATCACCGGCGGCGACCCATGATCAGCGGAGCCGGACCGGTGACGCCTGGTTGACGGCCTCGAAGAAGTCGTTGCCCTTGTCGTCCACGACGATGAACGCCGGGAAGTCCTCGACCTCGATGCGCCACACCGCCTCCATGCCGAGCTCGGGATATTCGAGGACCTCGACCTTGCGGATGCAGTCCTGGGCCAGCTTCGCGGCCGGGCCACCGATGGAGCCGAGGTAAAAGCCGCCGTGCGTCTTGCAGGCATCGGTGACGGCCTTGGAGCGGTTGCCCTTGGCCAGCATCACGAAGCTGCCACCGGCGGCCTGGAACTCGTCGACATAGGAGTCCATCCGGCCCGCCGTGGTCGGCCCGAACGAGCCCGACGCATACCCGGCCGGGGTCTTGGCCGGACCGGCGTAGTAGACGCACATCTCGCGCAGGTACTCGGGCATGCCCTCGCCACGGTCGAGCCGCTCCTTGATCTTGGCGTGGGCGATGTCGCGGGCCACGACCATGGGCCCGGTCAGCGACACCCGGGTCCGAATCGGGTACTTAGACAGTTCCTGGCGGATCTCGCTCATGGGCCGGGTCAGGTCGATCTGGACCACCTCGCCACCGAGGTCGTCGTAGGTGGTGTCAGGCAGGTACTTGGCCGGGTCGGTCTCGAGCTGCTCGAGGAACACGCCCTCGGCGGTGATCTTGCCCAGCGCCTGACGGTCCGCCGAGCAGCTCACGGCGATGGCCACCGGGCAGGACGCGCCGTGGCGGGGCAGGCGGATGATCCGTACGTCGTGGCAGAAATACTTGCCGCCGAACTGGGCGCCGATGCCGTTCTGCTGGGAGACCTTGAGCACCTCGGCCTCGAGCTCGAGGTCACGGAAGCCACGGCCGAGGTCGTTGCCGGAGGTGGGCAGCGAGTCGAGGTAACGGGCCGAGGCCAGCTTGGCCGTCTTCAGGGCGTACTCCGCCGAGGTCCCGCCGATGACGATGGCCAGGTGGTACGGCGGGCAGGCGGCGGTGCCCAAGGTGCGGATCTTCTCGTCGATCCAGCTGACCAGGCGCCCCGGCGTCAGCAGGGCCTTGGTTTCCTGGTAGAGGTAGCTCTTGTTGGCCGAACCGCCGCCCTTGGCCATGAACAGGAACTTGTAGGCACTGCCGTCGACCGCGGAGATGTCGATCTCGGCCGGGAGGTTGGTGCCGGTGTTCTTCTCCTCGTACATGTCGAGGGCGGCCATCTGGCTGTAGCGCAGGTTGGAGGTGAGATAGGTGTCGAACACGCCATGGGCAATGGCGGCCTCGTCACCGCCGCCGGTGAAGACGAACTGACCCTTCTTGCCCTTCACGATGGCGGTGCCGGTGTCCTGGCAGGAGGGCAGTACGCCGCCGGCGGCGATGCAGGCGTTCTTCAGCAACTCCACGGCCACGAAGCGGTCGTTGTCGGACGCCTCGGGGTCGTCGAGGATTTTCGACAGCGACGAGAGGTGACCGGGCCGCAGCAGGTGGGCGATGTCCTTCATCGCCTCGGTGGTCAGCCGGGTGATCGCCTCGGGCGCGACCCGCAGGAAGGTGTGTCCGGCCGCCTCGAAGGTGGAGACCCCTTCGGTCGTGAGTAACCGGTACGGGGTGTCGTCGGCGCCCAGCGGCAGGATGTCTTGGTACTCGAACGCGGCCATGCAATGACGCTACCGCCGCGGTCGACAAGTCGTCAGACCAGTACGGCACGGCCGACCGAGATCGTGCGACGGACCTCGATGGCGGGGGTGGGCGGGGCGGTCGCCGGGCTCGCCACGATCAGGCGAGGCTGCTGCTCGCCACGAGCGTCCGGGCGTCACCGACGACCTGCGCGGTCACGCTGCCCAGCGCCCGCTCGATGCGGCCGTAGACGTCGATCAGCGGCCACAGCCGCTGCACGGTGGGAACGGCGATGGCCCAGTGATCGATGGTGGTGATGCGCTCGCTCATGACTTGTGTCCCTTCGGTTACGCGGTGACCCTGCACACCACGACCAATACGAACAGTAGGCCTACGACCACGCCTCGTAACTAGGCCAAAGCCCCTACTTCGGTGACCGATTTCCCCTACGCGGCGAATCGACATCGATTCGGTAGCGTGTCGCAGCGTGAACGACCTCGAAGAGGGCCTGGCCCTCGCCCTGGATTTCGACAAGATGGCCAAGATCGCCGCAACCGGGGCATCCGTCGTACCGGTCGTGCTGCAGAATGCCGACTCGGGCGACGTGCTGTTCATCGGCTACGCCAATGACCTCGCCGTGCGGGAGACCTTTGCCCGCCGCAGCGCCGTGCTGTGGTCGACCTCGCGCAACGAGCTGTGGCACAAGGGCGCCACCTCGGGCGACACCCTCGACCTGGTCGACGTCCGCGTCAACTGCGAGCAGAACTCGCTGCTGTACCGGGTCCGGCCTCGTACCGGCGGGGTCTGTCATACCCAGGACCAGACCAGCGGCGAGGCCCGCAGCACGTGCTACTACCGGCTCGTCGAAGACCCTTCGACGCTGCAGTGGGCCTGAGCGGACCGCCCGGACCACCCGTCCGACCATGATCGTCCCCGCCCCGGAGCTGATCGGCCACGGGGGCTGGATCGGTGCCGGGGGTGAGCTGTCGCTGCGTGCTCTACGCGGCAAGGTCGTCCTGGTCCACTTCTGGTCGCTGTCATGCGCCAAATGCCTGCGGGTGATGGACGAGTTGCGCGACCTACAGCGCCGCTTCCCCGATGAGGTGGTGGCGGTCTCGGTGCACTCGCCCAAGTTCCCCTACACCGGCCACCACGACGTGGTCCTCGACGCGGTGGCGCGACTCGGGATCGACCACCCGGTGCTCGACGACCCCGACCTCATCACCTGGCAGCAGTACGGGGTGCGCGGCTGGCCCACCGTGGTCGTCGTCAACCCCCGCAGCGAGGTGGTCGGCGCCGTCACCGGCGACGGCAACGGCCCGCTGCTGCACCGGGTCGTGCAGGAACAGGTTGAGCTGCACCGCGAGACCACCCACGTGCAACGGCATCGGCTCGCCTTGCGCCCCCCGGCCATCACCATGACCCGTCCCCCTGGTGGGCTGGCCTTCCCGGCCAAGGTGGCGACCAACCGACGTGGCCGGATCGCCATCGCCGACTCGGGCAACGACCGGGTGGTGGTGGCCGACCTCGTCGGCGAGCACCTGGCCCGCATCACCCACCTGCTGACCGGCCTGTCACGCCCGCAGGGGGTGCGCCTGTACGGCTCGGACCTGGTGGTGTGCGACACCGGCCACGACCGGGTGGTCCTCGTGGATCTGGCCAGTCGGCCCGGCCTCGACGAGGAGGTGGAACCGGACCCGGCCGGCATCGTGCGCCTGCGGGTCCGGCCCGACGAGATCATCGCGTCCGGGCTGGCCGCACCGGCGGACGTCATCGCCGACGTCGACCGGTCCTTCGTGGTGGCCGAATCGGCCGGGCAGCGCCTGTGGCGGATCCCCGCCGACGGCTCGTCGCCGGCGGTCATCGCCGGCGACCGCTACGAGGGCCTCGTCGACGGCCCGGCCGGCGACGCGGAGCTGGCCCAGCCCTCGGGACTGACCAGGCTGGCCGACGCGGTGGCCTTCGTTGACGCAGAGTCCTCCGCGTTACGCCTGTTGCAGAACCGGGGACGGGTCGGGACCCTCGCCGGCATCGGGCTGTTCGACTGGGGCCTGCGCGACGGACGCACCTCGACCGCCCGCATGCAGCACCCCGAGGGCGTGGTGGCAGGACTCGACGGCGCCTCGCTCTACGTGGCGGACACCTACAACCACCGGCTTCGCCGCTGGCGCAACAACCGGCTCGAGACCCTGCCGGTCGACGGCCTGCTCGAGCCGTCCGGCCTCGACATCCTGCCCGACGGGCGGCTGCTGGTGGCCGACCGGGCGCAGCACCGGATCTGCCTGGTCGACCCCGAGACCGGCACCGTGACACCGCTGACCTTCGCCACCGTGACCCTGCCCGACGCCGAGACCACCCCGGGCTGGGGTCCGCGACTCGACGCCGCGACGGGCGCCGAGCTCGCGATCGGCTTCGCCATCGACCTCGGGCCCTTCGAGTTGGACCGGACCGCGCCGGTCCCGGTGCGGGTCAGCCTGGAGTCGGAGCCGCCGTGGCTGCTCGATGCCCACCCGGGCGACTGGGTGCACCACGCCCCGACGGGCGAGTTGCACCTGCGCGGCGGAACCCCCGGGTCGGGGTTCGTCACCGTCCGGCTCGAGGCACGGGTCGGCACCGAAGGGGTGAGCGGCACTCGCCGCAGCGTGATCCGCCACCGGCTGACCGTCCGCTGACCCCCCGACCGAGGCGCGCCCCGCTCAGCGGGCCGTCCAACCCCCGTCCACCACCAGCGTCTGCGCGGTGACGAAGCTCGAGGCGTCCGACGCCAGGAACAGCAGGGCCCCGTCGAGCTCCGGCAGCTCGCCGGCGCGTCGCATCGGGGTGTTACGGGTGATCCAGGCGATCCCCGAGCTGTCCTCCTCGAACATCTCCGAGGTCAGCTCGGTCTCGAAGTAGCCGGGGCAGATGGCGTTGACCCGCACCCCACGCTTGGCCCACTGCAGGCCGAGCTCCCGGGTCAGGCCCACCACACCGTGCTTGGAGATCACGTACGCGGCCTGGGTGTTGGGAGCCGACCCGGTGAAGGAGTGGGCCGAGCCGATGTTGATGACCGAGCCCTTACCGGCCGCCAGCATGGTCGGGGCCACCAGCGCGGCCAGCACGAAACAGGCGTTGAGGTTGACCTCGATGACGTCGCGATAGGCGTTGAAGGGTTCCTCCTCCGCCTTCCACGGGGCGTCGGACAGCCCGGCGTTGTTGACGAGCACGTCGATGCGGCCGAAACGGTCGATGGCGGTCTGCACCAACGCCCGGCAGGCCTCGTCGTCGCTGACGTCGCATGCCACCGGCACCACACCGGGCACCTCGGTGGCCAGCGCCTCGAGCCGGTCGAACCGGCGAGCCGCCGCCACCACCTGCGCCCCGGCCGCGGCGAGAACCCGCACGAACCGGTCGCCGATGCCACTGCTGGCACCGGTCACGATGGCCACTCGGCCCTTGATGTCCCACATAGAGGTCACGTCGATGTCGCTCACAGGGGGCGATGGTAGGTTGCGGAGGGCTCTGAGGTCGACGAGGGTGGTCGCGGGTGAAGATTCGTATCGGATACGGCCTCGGGGTGAACAGCCTCACCAACGACGAGGAGCGCTACGGGCACTTCGTCGACGAGCTCGAGCGGCTGCGCTTCGACTCGCTGTGGGTCTCGGAACGGATCTCCGGCCATTCGTCCGATCCGGTGGTCGCCATGGCCTTCTGCGCCGGGCGCACCCGCAAGCTGAAGTTCGGCATGTCGGTCATGGTGCTGCCGGGCCGTAACCCCGTGCTGGTCGCCAAGCAGCTGGCGTCACTTGACCGGCTGTCCAACGGGCGGATGCTTCCGGCATTCGGGCTCGGGGCGCCCAACCTCGCCGAGTGGGGGGCGTTCTCGGTGCAACGCAAGGAGCGGGCGCCGATCTTCGACGAGGCCCTGCCCCTGCTGCGCCGGCTGTGGACGGAGGACTCCGTCACGCACCACGGCCGCTTCTACGACTTCGAGGACATCCGGGTGCTGCCGCGACCCATCCAGAGCCCGCCCGACGTGTGGCTCGGCGGGGCCGCACCGTCGGAGCTGCGCCGGGTCGGACGCCTCGCCGACGGCTGGCTGCCGTCGTTCACCACCCCGGCCGACATGGCCGAGGGCATGGCCTTGGTCAGGCAGACCGCGGCCGAGCACGACCGCGAGATCGACCCGGAGCACTACGGGGTGCTGATCCCCTACGCCACCGGTGCACTGCCCGACGGCTACGCCGCCGCCATGAAGGCCCGGCGCCCCGACCTGGACCCGAGCGACATCGTGCCGAGCGGGGTCGCCGCCATCCGCCAGAAGCTGCTCGACTTCGTCGACGTCGGGGCCTCGAAGTTCGTACTGATCCCGGTGGCCGAACCCGACGACTGGACCCGGGAACTCGAGGAGCTGGCGGCGGAGCTGCTGCCGATGCAGACCCGCTGACCGGTAGCGCCGGAAACGCCCGGGTCGGCCGAGCTGCCGAGCCGGCAGGATCCGTCGGACCAGACGAGCTGCCGGAACCGCGCGATCAGGCCGCCCGGTGGGTGTCGACCACGGTGCTGACGTGCTCGACCGAGGAACCGACCCGCTTGGCCACCTCGTCGAAGGTGGCACGCTCATCGGCCGGCCAGCCCAGCAGCAGCGCATCGTTGTAGAGCGACACGATGGTGCGGTCACCGACCCGGCTGCGGCCGTGCTCGGCGGCACGACGCCGGCTGTCGTCACGAGTGCGCCGTACCCGGCTGATGGCCCGGCGCAGCTGCAAGCCGACGAGCACCACCATCGCCACACGGGCGATCAGCACTACCGGCTCACCCATCTCGGCCCACGCACCCATGCCCCTTTCGTCGGCCGATCGGTGCCGAGTGTGAACCTTTCGGGCCGTGGCCGCGAGCGAATCCCCACTACTGGGGACGGTTCCGCCGCCGAGCTGGAGGTCTAGGACAGCGCGAGTGGGGCAGCGCCCGGCGCCGACGGCATCGACGGCAGGGCTGGGACCGCCGGGAGCACCGGCAACACCGGCAACACCGGCAACACCGCCTCCACCAGACGGGCCAGGCCGGCGATGGCGGTGTAGATCGACTCGTTGCGGCCCGTCGACGATCCCAGCTCGCCGAGCAGCTCGATGCCCAGGAACAGGGCGCTCACCGCCGAGGCCAGCTCACGGAGCGGCAACAACCCGGCGACCGGCGAAGCGCCCAGCACCCGCTGCAGCGCTCGATGGACCACGTCGATCCACTCCTCGAAGATCTCGCCGATCTCCTTGGCGAACAGCTCGTCGCCCGAGGCGGCGGCCATCACCTGGGACAGCACGTGGATGGTGCCGCTCGCCACGTCTTCCTGGTGCAGCTCGGCGCCCATCTCCACCAGGGCCGACAGCGAGGTCACCTCGGCCAGGCGGCGTTCGTAACGGGCCAGACGCTCCTCGCTCATCTGCTTCAGACCGGCGATGACGGCCTCGTCGATCGAACCGAAGTGGTAGTAAATCGACGCCTGGTTGAAGTTCCCGGCGCGGGCGATGGCCCGGGCGCTGGCACCGAGCATGCCGTCGCTACGGATCGTCGCCAGGGTGGCCTCGATGATGCGGGCCCGCGTCGCTTCGCTCGCGCCGTTGGCCCGTCCGCTCGCTCTGCTCCTCCCCCTGCTCACCTGCGCAGTCTCTCACCGGCGCACCTCCAGTGGAGAACCGGAGCGGTTAGCCTGCGGCGATGGCAGCCAACGCCGACTACAACTTCGTCCCCGGCGTGGCTACGCCCTACGTCGTGGCCACCGAGGGCTCCGAGCTGGTCCTGGCCGACGGTCGCCGCATCCTCGACGGCGGGGGCGGGGCGATCGTGACCAACATCGGCCACGGCCGGCCCGAGATCGCCGAGGTCGCAGCCCGCAGCACCTCGACCGTCGACTACGTGATCCCACCGTGGAACACCCCGTCCCGCCAGGCGCTCGTCGACCGTCTGGTCGGGTCGTGGCTGCCGGCGGGCCTGGACCGGGTGGCGCTGGTGTCCGGCGGGTCGGAGTCGGTCGAGGCGGCGATCCGGCTGGCCCACGCCTACCAGGTGTGCCACGGTGAGCCGGATCGCTACAAGGTGATCGGACGTTGGCCTTCCTACCACGGGGTGGGCATCGGCGGGCTGTCGGCCGGCGGGCACCGCGGCCGCCGGGCCGGCTTCGAGCGGCTCCTGCTCGACTTCCCCCACGTGAGCTGGGACGATCCCGACGCGTTGGAGGCCATGATCGAGGCCCAGGGCCCGGAGAACGTGGCCGCATTCATCGCCGAACCGGTCATCGGCGCGGCTGCCGGATGCCTCGTGCCGCCGCCGGACTACTTCCCCCGGGTGGCGGAGATCTGCCGTCGCTACGGCGTGCTGCTGATCATCGACGAGGTCATGACCGGGTTCGGCCGCACCGGCCGCAACTTCGGCATCGAGCACTGGGGGGTCACCCCCGACATCCTGGTGGGCGGCAAGGGGCTCAGCGGTGGCTACGCCCCGATGGGCGGGGTCTACACCCACACCGCGGTGACCCAGTCCCTTGCCGACAAGGGCCAGGCGTTCATGTTCTTCACCTACGGTGCCCACTCGTCGGCCTGTGCCATCTCCGACCGGGTGCTCGAGATCCTCGAGGAGGAGGACCTCGTGGCCCGCTGCGCCCGCATGGGCGGCGTGCTCGAGGCCCGCCTGCGGGATCGCTTCGCCACCCATCCCCATGTCTCGGAGGTTCGCGGCCTGGGGTTGATGCTCGGCCTCGAGCTGGTCGCCGAACGCGATCCGCACCGCTGGTTCCCCGCCCAGGCCCACCTCGCCCAGGCCGTGGTCCGCGAGGCGCTGGCCCGCGACGTGTGGGTGTACCCAGCCGGCTCGGGTGATCCGGTGCAGGACGCCGTCATGCTCGGCCCGCCCTTCACCATCACCGAGGCCGAGATCGACCGGCTCGTCGACGTGCTCGCAGCTGCCCTCGACGCCGCCGTGGCGAGCCTGCAGCCCTGACCCGGCCCCGGCGGCGAACCGCCGCCGGGGTACTCAGCCGGGTCGACCGGCGTCCGGGCCTCCGGCGTCCGGGCGGCCCGCGCCCGAACCTGCTGCACCGCGACGGCCCGCGCCCGTGCCCGCGCCGGCAGCCCCAGGGCGACCCGCGCCGGGACCGGCGGTGGGCCGGGCGGCAGGTGCCGGGCAGCAGTCGGCCCGGCACACGTCGGGCCACACCCTCAGCGTCGACAGGCTCCGGCGGAGCGGAGCGGCTCCCGTGCCGGCGGCACGGCGCTCCTCGACCAGCTCGCCGATCATGGCCACGAAACGCGGGTCGGTCCCCACTGTGGCGGCGCGCGCCGCCCGCACACCCAGCGAGGCGGCCAGCGGCAACGCCACCGTGTCGAGGTCGTACACCACCTCGAGATGGTCCGAGACGAAACCGATGGGCACCAGGACCACGTCGGTCACGCCCTGCGCCGCCAGCTCGCGCAGCCGGTCCCCCACGTCGGGCTCGAGCCAGGGCACCTGCGGCGGACCGCTTCGGCTCTGCCACACCAGCTCCCAGTCCGACCTGGCGCCGGCCCGCTCCACCACCAGCGCAGCCGCAGCGCGCAGTTGTATCTCGTAGTCGCACGTCGCCGCCGAGGACACCGGGATGGAGTGGGCACAGAACAGCAGGCGGGGGCTCGCAGCGGCGCCGAAGCCGGCCATTGCCGTGGCCACCCGTTCAGCCAGCGGCTCGATGAAGCCCGGATGGTCGAAGAACACCCGCAGCTTGTGCAGCGCCGGTGCGTCGGGGCCTACGGCCCGGCGGGCCGCGTCGAGGTCCTCGCGGTACTGGCGACACCCTGAGTAGGAGCTGAACGCCGAGGTCACGAAGGCGTACGCCTCGGTGATGCCGTCGGCGGTCATCTGCTGCAGGGTGTCGGTGAGATACGGGTGCCAGTTGCGGTTGCCCCAGTAGACGGGCAGGTCGGCTCGGCCGGTGCGGTCGAGCTCGTCGCGCAGCGCCGCGATCAGGGCTCGCACCTGGTCGTTGATCGGACTACGCCCACCGAAGGACTGGTAGTGCGACTCGACCTCGTCGAGCCGTTCGGGCGGGACACCGCGACCGCGGGTGACATTCTCGAGAAACGGTCGCACGTCGGCGGGCTGCTCCGGGCCACCGAAGGACACCACGAGCAGCGCTGACCTCTCACCATCGACGGGCATGACCGTCCTCTCCCCCTGGCTAGCGGAACCGGCCCACAGCTTGGCCCCGACGGCCGTCCTGTGCGGAATCACCAGGCCGGGACCGACCGAGCTGACCAACCGGGCCCCGGCTGCGGGCCACCCAACCCACGTTCAATCCCTCGGCCGAGCGTGACGATAAAGCCTCGACCGGAAGCTTCGACGAGCAACAAGACCCCGACACGCGCGCCGGCGGTCCCATCGTCGGTCCCGCACCACCCGGTACGCCGACCGCCCCGGGAGCCAAGCCCCTGTTCGCCTGCGCCACCAGATCGAGGACATCGTGAGCACGACCGCCGGCCGTCGGCACCCCATTCGCTTCGGACCCGGTTCGGCACGCCCCGCGACCGCGGCGAGGGAGCCGAGGACGACCGGGGTGGGGCAGGCCCCGCGATGACGGCCGCCCGGATGCTCAGCCGCTTCCTGATGACCATCGCCATGCTGACCGGTACGGTGGCGTGGTCGACCTTCACGTTGCAACGCACCCTGTTCGACACCGGCCGAACCGAGGCCATGGTCGACCAACTCCTCGACAACACCATCGTCCAGCAGGCCATGGCCCAGTCCATCGTCGAGGCCACCGAAGCCGCGCTGCCCGAGCCGGTCCGCGCCCTGGTGTCTGCGCCGGAACTGACCGCGATGGCCGGCGGGGCCCTCCAGAACCCGGCGGTGCGCAACGCCATCGAGAACGCCGCGGTCGACAGCCACCGCTACGTGATCGGCGAGAGCGCCCAGCCACCCGTCCTCGACACCACGGCCCTCGCCGCGGTCGTGCGGCAGCAGTTCGCCACCGTTCGCCCGGACCTCGCGGCCGCAGTACCCGACCTCGGCCCGATCGCCATCGAACTCCCCGCGGCAGGACTCGGCCCGGTCAAGGCCGTCAACGAGTTCACCGCCTCGCTCGCCCCGCTGCTCGGGGTGATCGCCCTGCTGTGCGCAGCCGGCGGGTTGGCCATCAGCCCGGATCGGCCGTCGACCCTGGTCCGCCTCGGCTTCTGGGCCGTGTCGCTCGGTGCCACCACGATCATGCTGCGCTACGTGCTGCCTGCGGTGTCGGCCACCGTGCTCGGCCGGCGAGGCGTGATGGTCACCGGGCTCGCCACCGCGGCCTCCTCGTCCATGGCGGCCCCGGGGACGCTGATGTTCGGTATCGGCCTCGTGCTGATCACCGCCGGCTTCCTGTTCGGCACCCTTTCCCAGCCGTCCCGGCACGCCAGGCCGACACCCGCACCGTCGCGTTCGCAGGCTGCCTACCGCTCGGGCACCACCCGTGCGGTGGGCACCGGGCCGCGACGCAGCACCACCACGACCGCCGCCCCCACCAGCGTCGTGCCGCGAACGATGACACGCAGCACGGTGTCCGACAACGCCGGCACCTACGGACCCGGCCGGACACGGCCCGCATCGGGCGGACCCACCCCACCGTCGGGTGGGGCCTCAGCCGGCCCACTGCGACCACCGCCGCCGCAGATGCCCCAACCCCCGCAGATGCCCAGACCGCACCCCGCACCGATCTTCCCACTTCCCCCGCTGACCTCCGACGCACTGCCCCACACCATCGGGCACGACCCGGCCGGGGCTGGTGCAGGCCCGAACGGGACAGTCCGCGACGCTTCAGCCGGGAAACCAGCGACGTCGCCCACCGAGCCGCGGCCGGAACCGTCTGCCCGGCGCTGGGTCGAAGGCGTCGGCTACGTCGACGGTGACCGCGAACAGCCGGCCGTCTGAGCGACCTCCGACGGGCTGGGCACGGTGGATCCACCCGCAGCCCCGACACCGGCGGCGTCCCACCCGATCACACATCCACAGGGTCACCCACGGCGCCCGCAACCGGTACGCTGCCCCCGAGCGTCGGCAACCGGCGTCGCTGTCCGTCCCTCGGGAGACCCCATGACCCTGCAGGCGAACGTCCCGACCCGACCCCGCCGCACCGGTGACCCGATGCGGGCCGCCACCCCCTACGAACGGCTCACCACCCCGCTGGTTCGCGACGGTGGCGTGCTACGGCCGGCGACCTGGGACGAGGCCCTCGACCGGGCCGCAGCAGGGTTCCGTTCGGTCATCGACCGGCTCGGGCCCGACGCGGTCGGCATGTTCTCCTGCTCCAAGGCCACCAACGAGGTGAACTTCCTGGCGCAGAAGTTCCAGCGCGTCGTGGTAGGCACCAACAACGTCGACTCCTGCAACCGCACTTGACACGCTCCTTCCGTCGTCGGTCTGGCGGCAGTGTTCGGCGCAGGCGGGGGTACTTCCTCCTACCAGGAGGTGGAGGACGCCGACCTGATCGTGCTGTGGGGCTCCAACGCCCGTCACGCCCACCCGATTTTCTTCCATCACGTGCTCGGGGCGGTCCGGCGCGGCGCCAAGCTCTACGTGATCGACCCGCGGCGCACCGAGACCGCACAGTGGGCCGACCTGTGGCTGGGCCCCGAGGTGGGCACCGACATCGCCCTGGCCAACACCATGGCCCGGGTCATCATCGAACGGGGCCTGGTCCATCAGGACTTCGTCGAAGGGGCGACGTCGGGCTTCGAGGCCTTCGCCGCGTCGGTGCAGCCGTGGACCCTCGAGCGGGGCGAGGCGGTGACCGGGGTGCCGGCATGGGCCATCGAGGAGCTGGCCGTCGCCTACGCCCGGGCCGGCCGGGCGCAGCTGTGCTGGACGCTGGGCATCACCGAGCACCACAACGGCACCGACAACGTGCTGGCGTTGATCAACCTCGCCCTGCTGTGCGGCCATGTCGGACGGTACGGCTCGGGCCTCAACCCGCTGCGGGGCCAGAACAACGTGCAGGGCGGTGGTGACATGGGCGCCATCCCCAACCGCCTGCCGGGCTTCCAGGACCTGCACGACGCCGACGTCCGCCGGCGCTTCGCCGACGCCTGGCAGCACCCGATCCGACCCGAGTACGGCCTGAACCTCAGCGAGATGTTCGACGCCATGGCTGAAGACCACCTCAAGGGCCTTTACGTGATCGGCGAGAACCCGGCCCAGACCGAGGCCGACTCGGCTCTGGCCCTCGAGCGCCTCGGCCGGCTCGATCACCTTGTGGTCCAGGACATCGTCCTCACCCGTACCGCCTCGCTGGCCGACGTGGTCCTACCCGCCACCGCGGCCTGGTGCGAGTCCGAGGGCACCGTCACCAACAGCGAACGCCGGGTGCAGCGGGTGCGCAAGGCGGTCGAACCGCCCGCCGGGGCCCGTGACGACCTCGCCATCATCGCGGAGCTGGCCGAGCGACTCGGCCGGCCGTTGGGCAGCACCGACAGCGAGGCAGTGTGGGAAGAGGTCCGCAGCCTGTC
The DNA here is from genome assembly GCA_947476745.1 of Acidimicrobiia bacterium. Classification (GTDB taxonomy): domain Bacteria; phylum Actinomycetota; class Acidimicrobiia; order Acidimicrobiales; family CAIXPF01; genus CAIXPF01. The sequence goes on from CANJRG010000001.1 coordinate 126,091, forward strand.
CCCCATGCACCGCGGCATGTCCTACCCGCGGCTCGAAGCACTCGGCGGCATCCAGTGGCCCTGCCCAGACGAGGACCGCCTCGAGCCCCCGTTCCTGCACGGGCGGCTGTGGGCGGACGATCCGGCCGAACGCGGACCGCGAGCGCCGTTCTCCGTCGTCCACGACGCGCCGCCGATCGACCGGCTCGATGCCGAGTTCCCCCTGCGGCTCACCACCGGACGCCGGCTCGACTCCTACAACAGCGGGGTCCAGAGCGGCGCATTCGCGTCACCCCTGCGTCGGGGCGAGACCATCGATCTCGCCCCGGCCGACGCCGCGGCGCTCGGGGTCGTCGAGGGCGAGACCGTCCGGGTGGTGTCGCGACGCGGGGCCGTGCAGGCACCGGTGCGCCTCGACCGAGGACTGCGCCGCGGGCTCGCGTTCATGACCATGCACTTTCCGGACGAGGTCGACACCAACCAGCTGACCATCGACGCCAGCGACCCCAAGGCCGGCACGGCCGAGTTCAAGGCCTCCGCCATCCGCATCGAGCGACTGACCGGGCCTGAGCCCGCCACGCCCACTGCGGCCACGGCCGCCACCGCTACGCCCACTACGCCCACCACGCCCACCACGCCCAGCGCCGACCGCTGACGCGGCGCACCGGACACCCTGTTGGACCTGCACCTCACCCGCAACGAACCGAGCACGCCAGAACGCGACGCGGTCGACGACGTCCTCGGCGCCCCTGCCGACCGGACCGCCGCCGAACGCGCCGCCACCGGGCAGATCCTGCGGGCCGAACGCGGCGGACAGGCGGTACGGGACCGACGGCACCTGCTGCTGCCCGCGCTGCTCGCCCTCGTCGACCGGGTGGGCTGGCTCAGCCCCGAAGGACTCGACCATCTCAGCGGTCGCCTCGGCGTCGCCCCGGCCGAGGTCTATGGCGTGGCCAGCTTCTACGCCCTGATCCCGCTCGAGGCCCGGCCGACCCCAACCGTCGCCCACGTGTGCGTCGATCTGGCATGCCGCCTCGCCGAGGGCGCCTCCGAGCACCGCCGCCGCTACGACGAGGACCCCACCGTCACCGTGGTGGACAGCCCCTGCCTGGGCCAGTGCGACCGGGCCCCTGCCACCCTGGTGAGCGAACCGGGCAGCCCGGCCCGCCACCGGGTCGATACCACGGCCACCGACAGTTCCACCTCTGACCCGATCGCCACCTCTGACCCGATCGCCACCGCTGCGATCGCCCAACGCGGCGAGCCCGACCTGACGTTGCTGCGGCGCGTCGACGTCATCGAGGCGACCGACCTCGACGCCTATGTGGCCCACGGCGGCTACGCCGCGCTGGGCCGGGCGTTGGACCTCGGACCGGCGGCGGTCGTGGATGAGATCGACGCCGCCGGGCTGGTCGGCCGCGGCGGGGCGGCGTTCCCCACCGGCCGCAAGTGGGCCGCCGTGGCCGCCCAGGCAGCGCAACCGCACCATCTGGTGTGCAACGCCGACGAGTCCGAGCCGGGCACGTTCAAGGACCGGGTCATCCTGGAGGGCGACCCCTTCGCGGTGATCGAGGCCATGACCATCGCGGCGTACGCCACCGGCTGCGAACACGGCTGGATCTACCTCCGCGGGGAGTACCCGGTGGCTCGGGAGCGTCTCGAGGAGGCCATCGGGCTGGCCCGCGGCCGCGGGCTGCTCGGTGCGGATGTGATGGGGCGTGGCTTCGCCTTCGACCTCGAGGTGTTCCGCGGGGCCGGCGCCTACATCTGTGGCGAGGAGACGGCCATCTTCAACTCGATCGAGGGCTACCGCGGCGAGCCCCGGTCGAAACCGCCTTTTCCGGTCGAGGTCGGCCTGTTCGGTCGCCCCACACTGGTCAACAACGTCGAGACACTCGTCAACGTCCTGCCCATCGTCGCCGAAGGTGCCGCGGCCTACCGGCGCATCGGTACGGCGCAATCGCCGGGACCGAAGCTGTTCTGCCTGTCGGGATCGGTCCGCCGGCCCGGCGTCTACGAGGTCCCCTTCGGCAGGACCCTCGGGGAGCTGATCGAGCTAGCCGGTGGCCTGCCGGACGGTCGGTCCTTGCAGGCGGTGCTACTCGGTGGTGCCGCCGGCACCTTCGTCGGCCCCGAGCACCTCACGCTGCCGCTGACCTTCGAGGACACCCGCACGGCGGGCACCACGGTCGGCTCGGGGGTGGTACTCGTCATCGACGACCGGGCCGACCTCGTCGACCTCGTGGGACGCATCGCGGCGTTCTTCCGCGACGAGTCATGCGGGCAGTGCGTACCGTGCCGGGTCGGAACCGTCCGCCAGGAGGAGGCCCTGGTCCGCCTACGTTCCGGTCGGCATGACCGGAACGAACAGGACCGCGACCTCGCGCTGCTCGATGAGGTGGGCCGGGCCATGCGCGACGCCTCGATCTGCGGGCTCGGCCAGACCGCCTGGAATGCCATCGAGTCGGCGTTGACCCGTTTCTCGTTGTTCCGGGAGGACGAACCGTGACCGACGAACCGACCACGACCCCGCCGCGGACCGTACAGCTCACCGTCGACGGCACCGCGGTGAGCGCGGCCGAGGGCGATCGCCTGCTCGACGTGTGCCGCTCGCTCGGCACCGACGTGCCGACCCTGTGCTTCGGTGACACCCTCACGGCCCGCAACGCCTGCCGGGTGTGCGTGGTCGAGCTCGACGGCAACCGAACCCTGGTCCCTTCCTGTTCCCGGCCCGTCGAGGACGGCCAGGTCGTACACACCGACAGCGACCGTGTCCGTCACAGCCGCAAGCTGGTCCTCGAGCTGCTCGGATCGTCGGTGGACCTGTCCCTCACCGAGGGTGTGGCGGCATGGAACGAACGCTACGGCGCCGATCCCGGCCGCTTCGGGGAACCGGCCGCACCGGCGGCGGCAGGCGAACGGGACCGTCTGATCACCGGCGAACACCCCGACCCCGACCCCGACCACGCCGCCACCGTCGCCCAGCCACCCAAGGTGGACAACCCGCTGTACGTGCGGGACTACGGCAAGTGCATCCTCTGCTTCAAGTGTGTCGACGCCTGCGGCGAACAGTGGCAGAACACCTTCGCCATCAGCGCCGCCGGCCGGGGGTTCGACACCCGCATCGCAACCGAGTTCGACGTGGCGCTCACCGACTCCGCGTGCGTCTACTGCGGCAACTGCATCGCGGTGTGCCCGACCGGAGCTCTGTTGCCCACCGCCGAGTTCGATCTACGCGCCGCGGCCAACTGGGCACCGGAACGCCAGCACGAGACGACCACGGTCTGCCCCTACTGCGGGGTGGGCTGCAACCTCACCCTGCACGTGCAGGACAACGAGATCTTCAAGGTCTCCAGCCCCTCCGACCACAGCGTCGCCCACGGCAACCTGTGCATCAAGGGGCGCTTCGGCTACGTCCACGTCCAGCCGCCGCGTCGCCGGACGGGCTGACCGCACCGACCGCACCGACCGCACCGGACGGCTACGGGGCGGTCGACGCAGGTCAGCGCAACGGCGTCGCGGTGAGCAGCTCGCGGTCGAGTTCTTTCACCGAGGTCACCCCGCTGAGGGCCATGGTCCGCCGCATGCCCTCGGCCAGCAGCCGCAACGCCTGGTCCACGCCGCGCTCGCCGCCGGCTCCCAACGCGTACAGATAGGCCCGGCCGATCATGCACGCGTCGGCCCCGAGAGCCACGGCCTTGACGATGTCGCTGCCCCGGCGCACCCCGCCGTCGCACAGGATCGCCACCTGGCCACCGACCGCATCGGCCACCGGGGCCACGAGGTCGATCGGTGCCGGTGCCCCGTCGAGCTGACGACCGCCGTGGTTGGACAACGCGATGGCGTCGACCCCGTGGTCGACCGCGATCCGGGCGTCGGCCACCGACTGGATGCCCTTGAGGACCACCTTGCCGGGCCACTGGTCGCGGAACCAGTCGATGTCGGCCCACGACAGCGACGGGTCGAACTGGCTGTTGATGTACTCCGACAGGTTGACCGCGGTGTTCTTGCCGTCCTCGGCACCGCTGCCGCTCATGTTGGCGAAGCGGATCGGCTCGGAGCGCATGAACGCTGCGGTCCATGCCGGCTTGCGGATGCCTTCGATGATCGTATCGAGGCCGATTTTGGGCGGCAGGGAGAACCCCCGGCGCACGTCACGCTCGCGGCGGCCCAGCACCGCGGTGTCCACCGTGATGGCGATGGTGGAGTACCCGGCGGCGGCCGCACGGGCCAGCATGTCGCGAACCAGCTCGCGGTCACGCCACACGTAGACCTGGAACCACAGGTCGCCGTCGGACACCGCCCGCACCTCCTCAATGGAGCGGGTGGCCATCGTCGACAGGGTGTAGGGAAGGCCCGCCCGGCGGGCGGCACGGGCCACGGCCAGCTCGCCCTGCGGGTCCGCGATGCGGCTGAAGCCCGTCGGGGACAGCACCAACGGCAACGGCAACGGCTGGCCGAACAGCGAGGTGGAGGTGTCGACCTCGCTGACGTCGCGCAGCACGCGCGGCACGAAGGAGAACCGGGCGAAGGCCTCGGTGTTGCCGGCAAGGGTGCGCTCGTCCTCGGCCGCCCCGTCGATGTAGTCGAACACCCCTGCCGGCAGCCGTCGCTTGGCCAGTCGCCGCAGGTCCTCGGTGTTGGCGGCGCGGCTGAGCCGGCGGACCGTTCCGTCGAGTTCGACGGGCCGGAACCGGATGACGGAACGCAAGGTCTCGATCATGGTTCATTCTGGCACGGCTCCATTCCGACACCCGCTCGGCTTCTTCGATGGAGTCGACCGAGAACCGGCTGGGGCGAAGGGCACGTAGCGGTCGCCCGGGGGACGTCCTACGTTCGCGGCAACGGGCGGAACAGGCGACCGCCGTCAACGAGCTGGCGATCGCCGTCAACGAGCTGCCGATCGCCGGCCACCCACCCAGGACCACCAGGAGCTCGGTTGCCCCTCATCACCGTTGTGTCGGCCAAGCACGCTCCCGGCGCCACCACCACCGCCCTGGTCCTGGCGGCTGCGGCGGACCCGCTGACACTGCCGATCGTGCTCGAAGGCGACGCCGACGGTGGCGACCTCGCCGCCCGTACCGGCACCCTTTTCGATCCCGGTATGGCGACCCTGGTCGAGCACGCCCGCAACGGGGGTGCCGTCGAGGATCTCGGCCTGCACGCCCACGTCCTGCCAACCGGGGTGCGTCTGGTGGTCGGACTGATCGACCCCGAACAGGTCAGTGGCTATGCCGCCGACGCCGCCACCCTGCTGGCCCCGTTGCTGCGGCGGACGGGAAGCCTGGCCATCGTCGACGGCGGCCGGTGGGGCAGCGCCGCCGCCGAGGCCTGGGCCACCCGGTCGGACCTGGTGCTGGTGGCGATGCGACCGACGGTGGACAGCGCCGAGCACGTCGCCGCACGCCTGCCGTCGTTGCGGCGCGCCGCATCGGCGGTCCGACCGCTGGCGATCGGGGACACCCCGTTGCTTCCTGCCGACGTGGCGGTCATCCTCGGCTGCCCGGTGTCGTTCCTCCCGCTCGAACCGGCCACGGCGCGCGCCGTCGGGGAGGGCCGCATCGGGCTTGCAGCCCTGCGCGCCACGAAGTTGTTCGCCGCCGCCGAGCGCGTGCTCGCCGAGCTCTCCGTCACCGGTACCGGCCTGAACGGTCCGGGCGACGACGTCGATCGGCGGTCGGCGCGGCGGCGCCTGGCGGAGCTGTCGCGCCGCCTCACGGCCTGACGCCGGCTTCGGCCACCTGCTGGCGGCCGGCTGCGCACGGTCCGGACCGAATCCGGACCGAATCCGGACTGCGCGCGAACGCCGCTCCGACGCGACATGAACCCGCGACCGGGCCCCGGATCAGGCCAGCACGGCCCGGACTCGTGGGAGCACCTCCCGGCCGAGCAGGTCGAGACAGGCCAGGGTGTCGGCCTGGTCGCTACCGGGCCAGGCCACCCGCATGGCCAGGTGGGTGACCCCGACCTCGCGGTACTGGGCTACGAGCCCGGCGGCCACCTCGTCGGGATCGCCGATGACGAACCGGTTCGCGGCGAGCGCCTCGAATCCGTCCTCGTCGGCCGCTCCACCGGCGCTACTGGCTGCCTCGCCGGCGCTACCGGTCAGCCCCCACGACGCGTAGGCCGCGTACTTGCGCAGCAGGTGTGGTCGGGCCAGGCGGCGGGCCGTGGGGCCGTCACGGTGGCAGAACACCTCGAGCATCCGGCCGGTCTGCGCCGCGGGCGCCAACCCGGCCGCAGCACGGGCCGAGGCGAACAGCTCCAGCTGACGACGCACCCCGGTGTTGTCGTCGTTCGGGGTGGCCATGAACGCATCCCCGATGCGCCCGGCCCGCTTGATGGCCCGGTCGCTGGTCGCCCCGATCCAGATCGGCGGACCGCCCGGCCGGCTCGGTCCCGGCCGTACCGTGGCGCCGCGCAGGCGGAACCAGCCACCGTCATGATCGACGTCGGACTCGCGCCACAGCCGCCGGATCACCTCGATGCCGTCCACCATGCGGGCCAGACGCTCCTCGAAGGGGACCCCGAAGGCGTCGAACTCTTCGGGGCGGTACCCCTGGCCGACGGTGAGGATGAACCGCCCGCCGCAGGCCAGGTCGATCAGCGCCACCTGCTCGGCGATATCGACCGGTCGGTGCAGCGGCAGCAGGACCAGGTTCGTGCCGATCGCCATCTCGCCACTGAACGCCGCAAGGTGAGACAGCAGCGCCAGCTGCGGGAAGAAGTGGAAGCCGGGTGTGAGATGGTGCTCACCGGCCCAGATGCTGTCGAACCCGAGCGTCTCGACCAGCTTCACCTGGCCGACGAGGTCGGCCAGGCATTGTCCGGCGTCCTGGTCCTCGGGGTACTGCGAGTTCAGGTAGATGCCGAGCTGCAACGGCGACATACGCCGGTCCTCCTCCGTCAGGGCCCGTACCGACCGGTTCGTCGGGCGGGCGGAAGTGTAGGCAGTGACGAAACCGGCCGCGCGGCTCGGGTCTAACCTCGGGCCCGGATCGGCGGTGGGCGCCGCCGGCCGGGGAGGCACGATCGTGAGCGCAGACAGCGACAGCGCTGACCACACCGGGCAGCATCACACCGGGCAGGATCTCGGCGAGCACGACGTCACCTGGCACGACGTCACCTGGCACGACGAGCTGGCGGCCCGGATCTACGTGCCGCCGGCGGCGAAGCGGACCGGGGGCGCGGTGATCGACGTGCACGGCGGGGCCTGGACCTCGCAGGATCGGACCCTCGGGGCCAAATACGGCCTGGCCCTCGCCGCCGCCGGGGTCTGCGTGGTGGCCATAGACTTCCGCGACGGGCGCGTGGCCCGCCACCCGGCCGCATCCGACGACGTCATCGCCGCGGTGGAATGGGTCCGCGCCCACGGGCCGCGGATGGGCATCGACGCCGCCCGGGTCGGCCTGATCGGCAGCTCGAGCGGCGGCCACCTCGCGCTGTACGCCGCGCTGACCGGCGTCGACGTCCCTTTCGTCGGGGCGTTCTGGCCGCCGGTCGACCCCTTGGCCCGGGCCCGGTACGCAGCGACCATGGTGGGCAAGCCGGTTCCGGCGGGCCAGCGCTTCGACGCCGCCAACCTGGTCCGCTCGGCCGAGACCTACTTCGGCACCGAAGCAGTGATGGCCGACGCGTCCATCACCGCCGTGCTGTGCCGGGAACGGACCGGTGCGCTGCCTGCCGTGTGGTTGGTCCGCGCCGGCGAGGACCTCAACGTGCCTGCGGTGCTGCTCGACGAGCTGGCCGCCGCCTACCGCGAGGCGGGCGGGTCCGTGGAGCTGACCGACTACCCGGGCCAAAAACACGGGTTCGGCCACGGAACCGGCCCGGTCGCCCGGCAGTTCCAGCGCGACCTGGTGGCCCGAGTACTGGCGGCACTGGGCTGAGATCACCCTCCGGCGGGCGTCGACGGTCGACGTGCCCGGAGCGGGGTTCGAACCCGCACGGCCCTTGCGGGCCAGAGGGGTTTAAGCCCTCCACGTCTGCCGATTCCGTCATCCGGGCCCTCGCTCACCGTAGCCGCCGACCGCCCCGGCCCCCACGACGGTCACGCAGCGATGGGGCCGGCTACGGCGGCCGGGGCCGCTGTCGGGCCGACGAACGTGCTGGGGTGGTCCTCGGCCACCGTCCGCCACAGCAACGCCCGGCAACGCTCGGCCTCCACCCCACCGAGCCGGTTGGCGACAACCACGCCTTCGATCATGTCGGCCAGGACCGTCGTCCAGGGCCGGTCGCGCAGGGCCACCGCCACCACCACCGACCCGTCGGGCCGGCGGCGCAACGTCCGCGACACCCCGGCCACGCCCGGCGGGCTGCGGAAGCTCGGTACGACCCACCCTGCCCGACGGCCCACGCCGGCGATCCGGCGGACGGTCTCGGCAAAGCGGAGGGACAGGGCTTCGGGCACCCGTGCATCATCCCCGCGCAGTAGGACAGTCTCGAACGGCCCGGGGGGGTGCCCGCCCCGACGCGGCACCGTCCACCCACGGCGGACCCGCCGTTGCCTAGGGTTCCGCTCGTGACGGCGGACGGCCCCGACCCCAACACCACACCCCGGCTCAACCCCGCGCAGCTCGACGCCCTGGCGCTGCTGCGTGAACCCCGCGACGAGCGCCCGGTGCACCGACGGGAGCTGAAGGAGGAACTCCGCCTGCTGCTCCACGACGACCTCGCCGAGGTGGCGGCGTGGATCGAGCGGCCGATCCGGGTGTCCAAGCACGACCTGGCCTCGGTGCACGGGTGCGAAGAACGTTTCGTGCACGAGCGCAACGAGCCGTTCACCGCCAACGCCGCCACCGTGCGCGGCACCATCGCCCACAAGGCCATCGAATTGTCGGTCCAAGCCCCGTCCACCTCACCCGGCCGTCTCGTCGATCGCGCTCTGAGCCGCCTCGCCGACAGCGACAACTGGACCGCCCAATGGCTCGGGGAGGCCGACGACCTCGATCTCGCCGAGGTCCGCGGCCTGGCATGCGAGCGCGTCACCAAGTTCGTCGAGTGCTTCCCCGCTCTGCCCAGCGGCTGGCGGCCGGTCACCGAGAGCCGTCTCTCCTGCGACCTGCACGAAGGTCTGATCCGGCTAAGCGGCAAGATCGACCTCGCCATCGGCGGACCCGACGGGCTGCAGGCGGGCAAGGTCATCATCGACCTCAAGACCGGCAACCGGTCCTCGACACACATCGAGGACCTCCGCTTCTACGCCTTGCTCGAGACACTCCGCCTCGGGGTACCACCGTGGAAGGTGGCCAGCTACTACCTCGACAGCGGGACCTTCGTGTTCGAGACGGTGACCGAGGGTCTGCTCGAGGCCGCAGCCCGACGGGTGGTGGACGGCGCGATCAAGCCGGCCGAGCTGCTCGAGGGCGATCGACCGCCGGTGCGTCGGGCCGGACCGACGTGCGCCTGGTGTCCGCTGTTCGACCGGTGCGAGGACGGCCAGCGGGCCCGCGCCGCCTGGGAGGACTTCGGCTGAACGCCCGGCTACAGGTCGAGGCCGACGTCGAGGTTCGGCGCCGAGTGGGTGAGCCAGCCCATCGAGATCAAATCGACCCCGGTCTCCGCCACCGCCCGGACGTGCTCCCCGGTGATACCACCCGAGGCCTCCGTGATCAGCCGGCCGCCGACCCGCTGCACCGCGGTCCGCAGATCCTCGAGGGAGAAGTTGTCGAGCAGCACGGCGTCGACCCGGGCGAGACCCAGCACCACGTCGAGCTGCTCCAGCGAGTCGACCTCGACCTCGACCTTGACCAGGTGGCCGACGCGCTCCTCCACCCCGCGAACCGCCTCGGCGACCCCACCGGCGACCGCCACGTGGTTGTCCTTGATCAGCACGGCGTCATACAGGCCGAACCGGTGGTTGGCACCACCGCCCATGCGCACCGCGTACTTCTCCAGCGCCCGAAGCCCCGGGGTGGTCTTGCGGGTGCAGACGATCCGAGCCCCGGTGCCGCGCACCGCAGCCACCATCGTGGCGGTGGCGGTGGCGATCCCCGACAGCCGGCCGACGAGGTTCAGCGCGGTCCGCTCGGCGGTCAGCAGGCTGCGGGCCGGGCCGTGCACCGTGGCCAGCGACGAGCCGGCGGTGACCGGGTCCCCGTCGGAGGCCAGGCTGGTGAAGACCAGACGGGGGTCGTAGAGCCGGAACGCCGCCTCGGCCACCGCCAGACCGGCGATCACACCGTCGCGGCGCACGCCGATCGAGGCCGTGGCCAGGACCCCGTCGGGAACCGTGGACTGGGTGGTCAGGTCCCCGGCTGCGCCGAGGTCTTCCGCAAAGGCTGCGCGAAGTAGCGGCTCGAGGGCCAGGGGGTGCAGGGCGGAGTCGCTCATGCCGCCATGATTGCCTGCATCGTGGCACCGTCGCGAACGCCGGCCCCGCCCACCGCCGACTCACCGGTGCTCGCCTCAGCCGAGCACACGGCCGACTCCACCGTCAGCTCCACCGAACCGGCCGGCTCCGGGCGCACGATCCGCCGGGTGGCCTGGGCGGGATCGGCAGCGGGATGGTCGGCACGGAAGTGGGCGCCACGGCTCTCGGTGCGCTCGAGCGCCGAGAGCAGCACCAGGCCGGCGACAGCCAGGGCGTTGCGCACGGTGTTGCCTGCCGATCCGTCGGCTCCGGCCCCGTGCCGCTGCAGCTCGGCGAGACCCGCGCGCAACCCGGTCTCGTCCCGCACCACCCCGGCGTGCTCCCACAGCAGGGTGCGGATCGCCGCCAGTTCGGCCGCGTCGTCGGCAGGAATCGTCGACCATGCACTGCGGGCCACCCGGACCCGTTGCGGCACGGTGGCCGTGGGCCCGTTCCGGTCGTCGGTCGCCGTGGCGGTCTGCCAACCGGCACGAATGGCCCGTGCCGCAGCACGGCCCATCACCACCCCCTCGAGCAACGAGTTCGAGGCCAGCCGGTTGGCGCCGTGCACCCCGGTCGAGGCCGCTTCGCCCACGACCCAAAGACCCGCTCGGGCGGTGCGGCCGTCGGCGTCGGTGGCCACGCCACCCATGCAGTAGTGCGCCGCCGGCGACACCGGTAGTAGCTCACGGCGAGGATCGATCCCGGCCGCCGTGGCGAGGGCGAACACCGTGGGGAACCGCTGGGGAAAGGCGTCACCCACCGCGGCTCGGGCGTCGAGGCGGGGATGGCGTCCGGCGAGCAGCTCGGCATAGTTACCGCGCGCCACGATGTCACGGGGGGCCAACTCGGCATCGGGGTGCAGGGCCCTCATGAACCGCTCCCCGCAGTCGTTGACCAACACCGCGCCCTCGCCGCGCAACGCCTCGGTCAGCAACGGCAGCGGATCGACTCCGGCCACCGCCAGCGCCGTGGGATGGAACTGGACGAACTCGGCGTCGGCCACCTCGATGCCGGCCCGGGCCGCCATGGCCATGGCCGCACCGGCCACCTGGGCCGGGTTCGTCGTCGCCGCGAACAGGTGACCATACCCACCGGTACCCAAGACCACCGCGTCGGCGAGATGCAGCGTGAGGCCACCTCCGACCCCTTGTGCCACCACGCCCACCACCCGCTCGTCGTGCTCGTCCCGCACGAGGTCGAGCACGGTGACGCCTTCCTGCACCCGCAGTCGGGGGTTCCGTCGCACGGCCTCGACGAGGCTGCGCATGATCTCCGCGCCGGTGGCGTCGCCGTGGGCGTGCACGATGCGGCGGGCCCGATGGCCGGCCTCGCGTCCAAGGACGAGCGAACCATACCCATCGGTATCGAACCGGGCGCCGTTCGAACGCAACCAGGCGATCACGTCGGGGGCGGCGCCGGTGACCGACTCGGCCACGACGGCGTCACCGATGCCACCGGCCACCGCAACGGTGTCCTCGGCATGAGCGTGCGGGGTGTCGTCGGGGCCCACGGCCGCGGCCATGCCGCCCTGAGCCCAGGGGCTGGACCCGCTGCCGAGCCCGGCATCGACCAGGACCGTTCCCGCGCCGAGCTCGAGCGCTGCAGCCAGTGCCGCCACCCCGGCACCGACGACGACGACCCGGTGGCGCTCGACGGCGACCAACGGCGAGCGATCGCCCGCCGGCGCCGGATCGGCGCTCACCGGGTCCCGCCGGCGGTGGGACCGCCACCGATGGCCAGCATCCGATCGACCGAGCGACGGGCCCGCTCCGCGATGTCGGGGTCGACGCGCACCTCGGTGGTCATGGTCTGCAGCGAGTGCAGGATCTTGTCGAGAGTGATCCGCTTCATGTGCGGGCACAGGTTGCAGGGCCGCACGAACTCAACGCCGGGCGCCTCCATGGCCACGTTGTCGGCCATCGAGCACTCGGTCACCAAGACCACCCGACCGCCGGCCGGCACGTGCTTGACGAAGCCGACCATCCCGGCGGTGGAACCGACGTAGTCGGCCTCGGCGAGGACATCGGGCGGGCACTCGGGGTGGGCCAGGATCTGCACCCCGGGCGTCTGGGCCCGGTAGGCACGCAACTCGTCCCCGGTGAAGCGCTCGTGCACCATGCACGCCCCTTCCCACAGGATGACCCTGACCTCGGGCAGCTGCGAGGCCACCCAGCGGGCGAGGTACTGATCGGGCAGGAAGATGACCTCATCGACCCCCAGCGACCGTACGACCTCGACGGCGTTGCCGCTGGTGCAGCAGATGTCGACCTCGGCCTTCACCTCCGCCGAGGTGTTGACGTACGCGACGATCGGCACCCCGGGATGGCGTTCCCGCAGCAGGCGGACATCAGCGCCGGTGATCGACTCGGCCAGCGAGCAGCCCGCCTTGGGGTCGGGGATCAGCACGGTCTTGTCGGGGCAGGTGATCTTGGCCGTCTCGGCCATGAAGTGGACGCCGGCGAACACGATGACCTCGGCGTCGGTGCGCGCTGCCTCACGGGCCAGGCCCAGTGAGTCGCCCACGATGTCAGCGACCCCGTGGTAGATGTCGGGCGTCATGTAATTGTGGGCCAGCACGATGGCGTTGCGCTGCTTCTTGAGCACGTTGATGGCGTCGATGGTCTCGGCGATGGCCGCCCACTCGATCTCCGGCAGCGTGTGCTGCGCCCGCTGCAAGGGCGTGGTGCCGTCCTCGGCCCGCACCAACAGGTTCGTTCTCACATGGGTCATGACCGCTACCGATCCGGGACGGACGTGACGATCGCCCGGAGCCCACTCCGCTACGGCATCGGAATGCCGGGTTTCCTACCCACCCCTAATACTCAGATCGAGCATTAGTTGTGCTCGGCCTGAGTATATGCAGCACCAGTCACCCTGGGGCAAGAAAAACATCAACAGTCCATGGCCGTGCGACCCGCCCAGGACGACAGCTCCGGGCACCGCGCCTAGTCGAGCGCTCCGGCGGCAGCGACCTCGGCCACCTCGTCGTCGGACATGCCGAGCAGTTCGGTGAGGATCTCATAGGTGTGCTCCCCCAGGCACGGCGCAGCCGACCTCGGGCCGTGGTCGTACCCGGCGATGCGGTATTGATGGCCGGCATAGGGGATGACGCCGACCTCCGCATGCTCCAGGTAGGCGTAGAACCGGCGATGGGCCAGCTGTGCATCGGCCAGCAGGTCGCTGCTGCGCAGCAGCGACCCCGCCGGAACACCGGCCGCGCACAGCACCCGCTCGAGTTCGGCCGCATCGAACCCGGCGCTCCACCGGGCCAGTTCCCGGTCGATCAGGTCATGGGAACGGCTCCGGCCCTCCAGGGTGACCAGATCCTCGGTGGCCCAGCCGGGGTGGCCCAGCACCGACAGCAGCCGCTGCCAGGCCTCGTCGTCGGGCACCGTCAGCGCACACCACTCGTTGTCGCCCCGGCAGGGATAGACCCCCTGGGGGGCAAGATCGGACCGGCGGTTGCCGGCCCGGGTCGGCACCGTGCCGTCCACCTGGTAGGCGATCAGCTCCGGCACCTGGAACTGCAACGCCACCTCAAGCTGCGCCGCCTCGAGGTGTACCCCGCGTCCGGTCAGGCGCCGTTGTTCGAGGGCGGCGAGCAGCAGCGGGGTGATGAAGCGGGGGCCGATCGTGTCGGTGTATGCCAGCCACGGGCCGTCCGGGGGCAGGTCGGGCCAGCCCACCACCCCGAAGTACCCGGCCAGTGCTGCGGCGTGATAGCCGTACCCGGCCATCGCGGAGAACGGACCGCCGGGGCCCAGCAGCGACGTGTTGAGGGTGATCACCCCCGGGTTGATCGCCCGCAGGTCCTCCGGGCCGAGACCGAGTCGTTCCATCACCCCGGGGGTGAAGCTGTCGATCACCACGTCCGCCCAGCCGGCGAGCCGCCGGGCCACCGCGCGACCGGCCGCGGTCTTCAGGTCGAGGGCCAGGCCCAGCTTGGAGGTGTTGAACGCGCCGTAGAAGTTCGACCGGTTGACCCCGAACACTCCGTCCTTCATCGGCGGCTGCACCCGCAGGCCGTCCAGCCGGTTCTGCGACTCCACCCGCACGACGGTGGCCCCGTGGTCGGCGAGGCACTTCGCAGTGATCGGACCCACCCCGATCCAGCTGAAGTCGGCGACCTTGATCCCGCTGAAGGGCAGCTCGCCGTCGTGTTCGGACGCTACCGGTGCTCGGCGGCGCCCGGTCGGGGCCCCGCCGGGGGCGGCAGCCCCCACCGGGCCGGGCGCGGCGTTGTCACCGGCCAGCACCCGGATGGCCGCGGGCCGTACCCCGTCCACCCGGTAGGGCACGCCCGGCATCTGCACCAGGCCGTCGCCAAGCGTGGCCGTCGCCCAGAAGGCCCGGTGCTGTAGGTGCTCGAAGCCCAACAGGTCCTCGACCGCATTGACCGGGGCGAGCGTGGCCCCCAGCTCGAGGCCGCGGCGCAGCAGCAGGTCGCGCGGATGGCGCGAACACAGCGTCCGGACGGCCTCGGTGAGCTCGTCCATCGACACCGCCGTGGGCTCCCCAGTGATGCAGCGGTGATCGAAGCTCGACCAGTCCTCCCCCACCCAGGCCTCGCCCACGATGCCTTCCTCGAGCAGCCACGGCAGCAGTCGCTCCGCGGTCTGTGCCCGAGGCACGGCCACGACATAGCCGTCGGCGGCGGGGTGGCACAGTGCCAGGTCAGTGGCCAGCTTCAGCACCGACCCGGTGCGTTCGAAATCCCGGCCGCAGATCGCGGCCGCCTCCATGGCATTGAGCATCGTCCAGGTCATGGCGGCCTGGGCCGACACGTCCACGAACTGGGAACGGCCGGTCCGACGCGCCCGCGCCTGGGCCACCATGGCCGCCACGGCGGCCTCGGCACCGGCATGACGCCACACCTGCGACACCGAGATCTGCACCGGTGGTCGATCCGGTGTGCCCTGCAGCCGCAACGGGCCGCCGAGCGCCGCCACGGTCAGCTCGCTGCAGGGCTGTTGGGCCCGGGGGCCGTCGAGGCCGAAGGGGCTGACGACCACGGTCACCAAGGTCGGGTTCAGCGCATCGAGCGCAGCCCGGTCGAAGCCCGCCGCCGCCAACGTTGCGGGAGGGCCGCTGTCGAAGACGACGTCGGCCTCGGCGAGCAGCGCGGCGAGCGCCTCGCGACCCGCCGCTGTGGACGGGTCGAGCTCCACCCGGGCCTTGTTGGCGTCGTAGGCACCGAACGGCGACCGGTCCGACGCCGAGCCCGGCAGCTCGATCCGGGTCACCGCGGCACCCAGATCGGCGAGGACGAACCCGGCGAGTTCGCCGCGCCGGTCGGTCAGATCGAGCACCTTCCAGTGGCTGAGCACCGCCCCTGGCTAGCACGCCGCACCGCCCCGTGCCCGCGTGGGTCAGGAGCTCCGGGTCCAGGGCATGCCCACACCGGGCCGCGGCCGCTCCCGCAGTACGTCCCGGCGGAACCGGAACAGCTCAGCAGGCCGGCCCCCGCTCGGTGCGAGCAGGCCGGTTCCCTCCACCAGGCCCGCACCCTCGACGAGGCGGCGGAAGTTCTGCTTGTGCAGGCGAACCCCCGACAGCGCCTCCACCAAGCGTTGCAGGGCCAGCAACGTGAACGCCGCCGGCAACAACTCGAAGACCACCGGCCGGTAGGTCAGCTTGCCGCGCAACCGGCCCAGGGCGGTGGCCACGATGCGGCGGTGGTCGCCCTCTAGCGCCACCGACTCGGCCAGCGGCCCCGGTCCGTGGGGCGATTCCGCCAACAGCCCGATCTCGTAGAGCAGCTCATAACGCTCGAGGACCCGCACGCCGTCCCAGGGCACCCCGCCGAGGCCGAACACCACCTGGGCCCGCTCCTCGCGCAGCTCGGCCTCAGCTGCGTTCGGGGAGGCGGCGACCCAGCCATCCAGCGCCGGTTCGATCACCTCGTCGATCACCGCCGGACGGCCCTCGCGGTGGTCCTCCCAGGGGTACAGGTCGTACCAGTCGACCCAGGCCGCGGAGGCCTGCGGCGGCGGCAGCTCGCGTACCAACGCCAGGTAGGCGATCGACAGCACCTGGGCGTCGCCGGCATCGAACCCCGACGGCACGGCCCGCGCGGCGTCGCCGAAGGTGTATAGCTGCTCGGCGTAACCGACCTCGAGGCCCGTCTCGTGGCGCACGAACCGGCGCAAGGACAGCTCGAGCGTGCGGTCGTCGAGCTCGAGCAGGCCCGACGGCAGCCGCGACCCTTCGCCGGGCAGGCCCACGGTGAGGACCTTCGGGCGTTCGTCGGTGACCGCCACGATCACCGCGTCGAGACCGACCCGGAACTCGGGACCTCGACGATCGGACACCTCACCACGCTAGGGCCTGGCCGGCCCGGCGACCTCCTCCGTCCCCGCCGGCCCCAGGCCGGGCTGTGCCCGCCTACGGCGGGTGACTACGCTGCGGCCCGTGTCGAGACTGCTGGTAGACATCACCGATCGGGTGGCTACGGTCACCATCAACGACCCCAAGCGGCGCAATGCGTTCGACCTCTCGATGTGCGACGAGGTCAAGGAGGCCTTCGACGGCCTCGACGCCAACGCTGACGTGGGGGCCATCGTCATCACCGGCGCGGCGCCTGCGTTCTGCGCCGGCGCCGAGCTGACCCACCTCGGGACCTCCTCCCGAGACGGCCTGCTGGCCATCTACGAGGGGTTCCTCCGCGTCGGTCGCAGCCCGAAGCCGACCATCGCCGCCGTCAACGGCGCCGCAGTCGGGGCCGGGATGAACCTGGCGCTGATCACCGACCTGCGCATCGCCGGGACCAGCGCTTCGTTCGACTCGCGGTTCCTGCAGCTCGGCATCCACTCCGGTGGCGGCCACACCTGGATGCTGCGACGCCTCGCCGGTCCCGAGGTCGCCTTCGCCATGGACCTGTTCGGGGAGATCCTCGACGGCCGGGCCGCCGAGCGGGTCGGGCTGGTCTGGCGCTGTGTCGAGGACGACCAGCTCCTGCCGACCGCCCAGGAACTCGCTGCCCGGGCCGCTGCCGGGCCGCCCGAGCTCGTGCGCCGGTTCAAGCAGTCCTTGCGGATGGTGGCGTCGATCGACAACCAGGTCGACGCCATGTACTACGAGCTCGAGCACCAGGCCTGGTCGACCGACCAGCCGGAGTTCCAGGCCAACCTGGCCAAGCTCCGGGCCCGGATCTCCTCCCGCTGACCGCATCGGGTGAGGTCCGACCCGTCCGGACCTCACCTGGATTCGGTAGAAATCGCGAACCATTGAGGTAGCGCCCAGGTCGCGCCGATAGAGCGTCCATGGGAGTCAGACGGAAGCTCATCGGCGTGGTGCTCGCGGTGGTCTTCGCCGTTGGGGGAACCTTCCTGGTTCTCGGTGCCGGCAAGTCCGACGACAAGGCGGCGACGAACCGCCAACAGGTCCCGATGCTGGTCGTGACCAAGTCCGTGTCGGCCGGCACCTCGGTGTCCACGCTGGGCGAGACCGGTTTGGTGGCGGTGCGGCTGGTCGATGTCGAGTCCAAGAACGTGGACTCGCTTGTCGCCGTCGCCAATCTGCAGGCGTACAAGGGTCTGGTCCTCAAGTCCGATCTCGCCACCAACGATCCGCTTCTCAGCTCGTCGTTCATCGAGCGCGGCAGCCTGTCGTTGGCGGCCGGGGGCGTGGAGGTCCCGCCGGACCTGCTGCAGCTCAGCTTCTCACTCGAACCGCAGCGGGTGCTCGGTGGCTCGCTGCGTCCCGGTGACCGGGTCGCCGTTGTCGCCTCCTTCGCCGCCGGAGCAACAGCCACACCCGCGGCCACGCCGGCCAAGTCCTCCGCCCAGACCCACATCGTGCTGCAGAAGGCCCTCGTCGCCAACGTGCAGCTGTCGAACCTGGCGCCGGTCAACGACCGGACGGCGTCCACCGACAGCGCTCCGGCAGTCGTGGGGAACTACACCGTCACCCTGGCGCTGTCCGCCGCGGACACCGAACGGCTCACCTTCGCCCTCGAGAACGGCTCGTTGTGGCTGGCCAAGCAGCCGGCAACCGCGGACGGCGCCGATTCTCGCATCTGGGAAGCCGAGGACGTGCTCGCCGACCCGGTCACCGACTACGCCCCCCAGATGTCGTGATGGCCGACGCCCCGCTCTCCGATGACGACGCCGCGGCGCTCGCCGCGGCGCTCGGTGGTCTGGCCGACCCCGGCGCCGATCCGTTCGACCATCTGCCGCCCCGCCGCCCGACGTTGTCGCGGCTGTGGTCGACGGACGCGACGGTCCCGACCGGGCCTGCCCGACCCGCCATGCCGGTCGTGCCACCCATGCCTGCCGGACCCGCCATGCACGCTGCCCCGACGATGCCGACCGTTCACGGGCAGCCGGTCGCGCCGACAGTCCCGACGATGGGCCACGGACCGGGCAGGCCACCCGCCGCAGCGGGCGCCAGCCACCAGCCGGGCACACCGACCCTCGGGCCCGGCCAGTGGGCCCCTCCCCCGGCGGCGATGCGCCCCGATCCGATCTCTCCGACGACGGCCGACGCGGCCCGCCGGCCCGACCTACCGCCGCCGCCGACGCGCTACGCACCCCCAGCGCCCCGACCTGGGCCGGCTCGGGGCACTACCCCGCCGCCCCCGCCGCCGTTCCGTAACGGCCCGGCCGCCCCCCCGCCGCCGTTCCGTAACGGCCCGGCCGCCCCCCCGCCGCCGTTCCGGCCCGGCGCCACCCCCGCACCGAACCCGGCGCCCGTCGCCGGGCCGGGCATGCCGGCGGGCCCTGCGCCGATGGCCGTGGCCGGGTTGCGTGCACCGGGCGAGCTGCTCGGGCCGGATGGCCCCCCGATGGGTGCGTACCCGATCCACAAGATCGAAGACGTCGAGGCGGTGAAGGATCGGGCCCGCACCTCGTTGATCGACGGCCTCGGTGCCCGCCTGTACGACCCGTCACTCACCGAAGAGGCGATGACGGAGCTGGTCGCGGCGCACCTGGCGACCTTCTTCTCCATGGAGACGAACATCCTGGTCCCCGAGGAGCAGGTGCGCATCACCCAGGAGATCACCGACGACCTGCTCCGCCACGGTCCCATCGAACCGTTCCTGGCCGATCCCAGCATCGGCGAGATCATGGTCAACGGCGCCAAGCACATCTACGTCGAACGCCATGGCAAGCTGGTGCTGACCCGGGCACAGTTCCGTGACGACGCCCAGCTGCGCCGGGTCATCGAACGCATCGTCGGCCGGGTCGGTCGCCGGATCGACGAGTCCTCACCGATGGTCGATGCGCGCCTGCCCGACGGTTCGCGGGTCAACGCCGTCATCCCGCCGCTCGCAGTGGACGGGCCGACGTTGACGATCCGGAAGTTCACGGCCGACGGGTTCACCATCGAAGACCTGATCCGGACCCGTAGCGTCACCCCCGAGGTGGCAGTATTGCTGGAGATCTGCGTCCGTGGACGGCTCAACATCCTCGTCTCGGGGGGCACCGGTTCCGGCAAGACCACGCTGTTGAACATCCTGTCGTCGTTCATCCCTTCCGACGAGCGCATCGTGACCATCGAGGACGCCGTCGAGTTGCGCCTGCGTCAGCCCCACGTGATCCGCCTCGAGAGCCGACCGGCCAACATCGAGGGCAAGGGCGCGGTCCACATCCGCGACCTGGTCCGCAACTCGCTGAGGATGCGGCCCGACCGCGTCGTGGTGGGCGAGTGCCGCGGCGGCGAGACCCTTGACATGCTCCAGGCCATGAACACCGGCCACGACGGGTCGCTGTCGACGCTGCACGCCAACAGCCCACGCGACACCCTGTCGCGTATCGAGACCATGGTGCTGATGTCCGGCATGGAACTTCCGATCCGGGCCATCCGCGAGCAGGTTGCCTCCGCCGTCGACCTGATCGTGCACACGTCACGCCTGCGCGACGGTTCCCGCCGGGTCACCCACGTCTCGGAGGTGGTGGGCATGGAGGGCGACACCATCACGATGAACGACGTGTTCCTGATGCAGGAGTACGGCGAGGTCGACCAGTACGGGCTGTTCACCGGTACCCTCAAGCCCACCGGCATCCGGCCGGTGTTCACCGAACGTCTCGCCGAGCACGGCATCCACGTACCCACCGAGGTCTTCGGCGACATCTACGGCGCCCCGCAGCGCGGCACCCCGCAGCGCGGCACCCCGCAGCGCGGCACCCCGCAGGCGGGCGGCCGGTCGTGACCATGCTCGTCGGCGGCGGCCTGCTGGTCGTCGCGGTCCTGGCGCTCGTGGTCACCTTCCGGGGTGGCGACCGCGGCGAGAGCGCGGCCTTCGGCCTCGGCGTACTCGAGGGTACCGACGGCCGACCGCGAACGCACCGCCTCAGCTCGGCCTCGGCCCGTGACGTGCACCGGTTGCTCGCGGACACCCTCGAGAACCGTATCAACGCCAACCGACGCCAGGGACTGGCCCTGAGCCTGGAACGGGCCGGCAGCAACATGAAGCCCGGCGAATGGCTGGTACTCACGCTGGCATTCGGGGTGGCCGCGTTCCTGGCGGTGACCGCCCTCGTCGGACCGTCCCTGGGCTTCGTGGCCGGCGGGTTCGGCGTGCTGGCGAACCATCTCCGGCTGTCGCGGCAGATCCATCGGCGCGAGGCGGCCTTCAGCGCGCAGCTGAGCGAGTCGTTGCAGCTGATGTCCGGCAGCCTGCGCGCCGGGTTGAGCCTGGCCCAGACCATGCACAACCTCGTCACCGATTCTCCCTCGCCCTCCTCCGAGGAGTTCCGCCGGGTGATGACCGAGACCCGGCTCGGACGCGACATCACCGAGGCGCTCTACGCCCTCGCCGAGCGCATGCACAGCGACGATTTCGCCTGGGTGGTCGGCGCCGTCGACATCAACCGCACCACCGGCGGGGACCTCGCGGTGATCCTCGACCGGGTGTCGGACACCATCCGCCAACGGGAACGCCTCCGGGGACAGGTCCGTGCGCTCTCGGCGGAGGGGCGCCTGTCGGGTGTGGTGGTCGGCCTGCTGCCGCCCGGCGTTTTCGGCTTCGTCTATCTCACCAACCGGCCGTACCTCACCCCGTTCTTCGAAACCGGGCGAGGGCGCCTGCTGTTAGGCATGGCCGTGGCGCTGCTGGTGACCGGCGGGCTGTGGCTGCGCAAGTTGTCCAGGCCCACGTCCTGATGGAGGAGGCGTCATGAACCAGTTACTCGGCCTGCTCGTGCTCGGTAGCTCGCTCCCCCTGCTGTGGCTGGCGCTGCGCCGCAACCACCGCGACAACGGCGATGTCAGCTTCGCCGAGTTCGGCCATCGCACCGACGACGCCCAGGCCGCCGTGGACCTCCACGAGGTCATGCTGCGGGCGCGCACCGTGCCCCGCCTGATGCGGCCGCTGATCGAGTCGCTGGGCCAGACGCTGCAGCGGGTGGCACCGAGCGGGATCGCGGCGGGTATCGAGCGATCGATCTACCTGTGCGGTCTGCAGGGCCGGGTCACGGTCACCACGTTGCTGGTCGCCAAGTTCGCCTCGACCGTCGCGGGCATCGGCATCGGCCTGCTCTGCATGGTCTCCTTCGACGGGATCCTCCAACCGGTCCTGGCGGTGGGATCGGTGGTCGTCGGCTTCGCGGCGGTCAACGTGGTGCTCAACGGCCGCGCCGCTCGCCGCCAGACCGAGATCCGCAACAGCTTGCCCGACGTCTTGGACCAGATGTCGGTGTGTGTCGAGGCCGGGCTGGGCTTCGACGCCGCCATGCTGCGCGCCGCCAAGACCGCCGGTGGTCCGCTGGCCGAGGAACTCGGCCGTACCATCCAGGACATCCGCCTCGGCGCCTCGCGCTCCGCGGCCCTCACGGCGATGATGGACCGCTCCGACGTACCGGAGATCCGCTTCTTCGCCCGGGCATTGATGCAGGCCGAGAAGACCGGCGTGCCCATCGCCCGGGTGCTGCGGATCCAGTCCGAGGACGCACGCGAGCGACGCCGACAGCAGGCCGAGGAGCAGGCCATGAAGCTGCCGGTGAAGATGCTGGGGCCACTGATGCTGTGCATCCTGCCCGCGCTGTTCATCGTCGTGCTCGGGCCCGCCATCATGAGTCTGATCGACACCGGCCTCACCGGCGGCTGAGCGATGCCGGCCATCCGCACCGATGGCGACCCGCGCCGGCTCGAGGCCTTCCTGCCCCGCCGGGACCGCCACTATCTGGCCGTCACGGCTGCCGTGGCGCTCGGCGGCGGCGCCGTGCTGCTCGCTGCTGCGCCCTCGGCGTGGTTGTGGCCGGCCCTCGCCGGGTTCGCCCTCTGCTCGGCCCTGATCGGCGCCGGTGACGCCGTCACGCAACGCATTCCGAACCTGCTCAACCTCACGGCGCTGTGCAGCACCGTTCCTCTGCTGGCTCTAGCCGTCGGCGGCCGGTCCGGTTCACCGGCAGGCGCAGTCAGCGGCGCCGCGGCGGCCTTCGCCGTCTACTTCGGGCTGTGGTTGGTGGCCCCCTCGGGAATGGGCTTGGGCGATGTGAAGCTGGCGCCCTACCTCGGCGCCCACCTAGGCCTCTTCGGCCTGTCCTGCTGGTGGCACGGGATGTTCTACGGGGTGGCCGTGCAGGGAGTCGTCGTCGCCATCGGCCTGGCCACCGGCCGCTTGCGACGCGGCGACCGGCTCGCGCACGGCCCGGCGATGTGTCTCGGCGCCGCGGCTGCGCTGCTCGAGGCGCTGCTCACCCACTGAGGGACCGCCGAGCCGCCGGACCGTCGAGCTATTCGGGGAACGGGTGCGGCGGATCCGCCGCCAACGGGCTCGGAACGGCCCCGTCGCTAACCCCGTGCCCTGGAGGACACGCCATCCGCCACGGCCTGCGGTTGCCGGCAATCCGGCACCAGACGAGGCGTCCCCAAACCGGCCGGTATCGGACCGGCCGGTATCGGACCAGCTGGTACCGGGCCAACTGGTACCGGACCAGCTGGTACCGGGCCAACTGGTACCGGACTGTCTCGTACGGCAGAGCCGACCGTGGTGGCGTCGGACAACGGCGCTTCGGCCGGCCCGGAACGGCTACGGGCACGGACGCCGGCGAGCACGTCAGCGGCCTCGAGCGCCAGCCAGGTACCGGCCAGCGGGCCGAAGGCGGTGCTGACCGCCGGCCACGGGAAGAACAGGGCGGTGACGACCCCGATGCCGAGCAGGCAGAGCCCCTCGAGCCGGCGGACCGGACGAAGCGTGTAGCCATCGCGGCGCAGATACCACGAAGCCGCCGGCGCGGCCACGATCAACCCGTCGTAGAAGTACAGACGCGGGCTGAGCGCCACCATGGCCAAAGCGGCCATACCGACGAGCCGTAGGGCCGGCGTGGCGTCGTCGGCCCGGCGCCAGGCATGCAGGGTCACCGCCGCCAGGGCGACGCCGAGCACGCACCACAGCACCCAGGTCACCGCGGACCCGTCGAAGTTCCCGGCGACCACCCGCAAGAAGGACAGGAGCGTGATCTGCTTCTCCATCGGGGCGTTGCCCTGTTCCTGCACGGTTGCCACCGTGCGCACGGCGTCCACGAAGCGGGGCCACGCCTCGATCGACACCGGCAGGGTGACGACCACGGCCGCCAGCACCGCAGAACCGGCATGACGGGCCAATCCCCGGCAGCGGCGCACCGCCAGCAACGGCAGGATCAGCACCGCCAGGTTCGGCTTGACAGCCAACAGCGCCAGACACCAGCCCGCTCGGCGGTCATCGCCCTGCTCCCAGTACGACGCCGCACCGACCAGCGCCACCAGGTACAGCCAGCTGTACTGCCCGGTGATGAGCACCTGCAGGGTGGTCGGCGCGCACAGCAGCGCCGAGCAGAACACCAGGAACCGCCCGTCGCCGGCATCGGCGATCGTCCCGAGCCGGCGACACGACCACATCAGGCCACCCAACCCCATGGCCACGACCAGCGCGTAGGACGCGAAGTACGGCAGCAGGCCGAGCGGTACCGCCAGCGGTACGGCAAAGGGCGGATACAGATAGGCCCATTTCTCGTCGGCGGAGGCGGTGTAGACCGAGGACCAGTTCCCGCTGAGAGCGCGCCACCCGGCGTTGTCGAACGCGACCCAGTCGCGGTCGAGGAGTTCCGGGCGGCCGAAGGCCGAGATCAGCCACAGGACCAGGACCGTCAGGAACAGCCCGAGCCCGACCAAGTGGCCGATCCGCCGCCGACGGAGGGCCGGCGAGCTGGTGAAGGCTTGCACAGCTTCTTGTCGGCAGAACTCGCCGTCTTCCTGACACCCGTTCGCTCCCACCGTGGTCGCTCCCACCGTGGTCGCTCCCACCGTGATCGATCTCACGGGACCGCCAAACCCCGGAAAACGTCAGCAGGCCGTCCCGGGCGTGTGGCCCGGGACGGCCCGCTGGTCGGCTGCAGACCTCACCCGCCGGCGGCGGTGGCCGAGCTGAGGGTGGTGCTGGTCTTGTTGAACACGCCGGCGATCGTCGATCCCAACGTTTTGACCGCCACGATGATGGCGACGGAGATCAGCGCCACCAGGAGCGCATACTCGGCGGCGGTCGCCCCTTCACTACGGTTGCGCAGTGCCACGGCCCAGGCTTGGACCGTGGCCGCCGTACGCATGCTCAATTCTTTCATCGGATCGTTTCCTCCATGGACACTCGGGCACCGGACCACTCCAACGTGAGGCGTGAGGCGAATCGAGACAACTCCACGTCGGACGATCCGATACAGACCGTGCCGGAAGCGCCACCGGAAAACCCCCGGTTCGGCGCCTCGACGCAGCCGCTGCAGCCGGTTCGGGAGGTCCTGGGCCGAATGTCCCACCCAAGGAAAGTGAAGACCGGGCCAAGACGCGCCGATACCTAGCTCGTGGCATTGACAAACTTCGCACCTCAGATGGTCAGGGATTTCCAGCCGGCCAACATCGCCGGCGCCGCCATCGGCGGGCGGGTCGTGATCGTCGACCAGCACGCGCTGGTCGCCGAGAGCATCGCGCTGGTGTTGCACACCGCAGAGGTGGCGACCTCCATCACCCGAGATTCCTCCATCGACGCCGTGGTCCGTCACGTCCGCGCCTTCGATCCGGACCTGGTGCTCGTCGGGGCGACCAACAGCGACGCCATCGACACCGTACGTACCCTCACCCGCGCCGGGGTCAAGGTCGTCGTCGTCACCGACGGCACCGACCGCATCAAGGTCGCCAGCTGCATCGAGGCCGGTGCCACCGGCGCCATCGCCACCACCGATGCCGTCGATGTGCTGCTCATGGCGGTGCGCGAGACCGTGGCCGGCCGCCGGCTGCTGTCGCCGACCACCGAACGCGACCTGCTCGGCGAGCTGCAGCTGCACCGCCGCGACCACGCAATGCGCCTCGCCAAGTTCCAGAACCTCTCCAACCGCGAGTCCGAGGTGCTGTGGGCGCTGATGATGGGCAAGTCGGCCGGTGAGATCGCCGACGAGTCCTTCGTCTCCATCGCCACGATCCGCAGCCAGATCAAAGCCATCCTGCGCAAGCTCGAGGTCAACTCGCAGCTCGCCGCCGTGGCCCTCGCCTACCAGGCGGGCTGGACCCGCGAGGCGTTCCGGACCTCCGGCAACATCCGGAACTTCTGACCGATCGGCGCGCCAGGGCCAGGTTCAGAGGACCCAGGCCCGCAGCAGCTCGGACCCGCTGACGGCCCAGTCCTCGGCGACGACGGCGAACTGCAGGTGGTCCTCCCACTCGCCGTTGATCTGCAACAGGCCTACCGCCACGCCCTCACAGCGAATCTGCAGCTTCTCCATGACCCGTCGGCTGGGCTGGTTCCGCGGGACGATCGAGATCAGCAACCGGTGCAGGACGAGGTCCTCGAAGGCGAAACGGGCGAGCATGACCACCGCCTCCGGGCAGTAGCTGTTCCCGGCCTGCTCGACATCGACCCAGTAGCCCACGTTGCCGGCCTGCACCGGCCCCCGCTGCACGGCCGAGAGGTTGATCTCGCCACTGAAACGGCCGTCGACGAAGATCCCGAAGCCGTACCCGGTGCCGAGCTGTCGCTCCCGCTGCCGGGCGGAGCACCGGGCGGCGAACGCGTCGAAGCTCTCCGCCGGGTCGGGCTGACCCGGCATACGTCGGGGTTCCCACCGGGTGAGCCAGTCGACGTTTCGCCGGCGCACCGTCTGGAACGCCCCGAAATCCGAAACGGTCAACGGACGCAGGACGACCCGCCGGCCGGTCAGCGTCGACATGTGGGCCTCAGCGATCGAGCAGCTCGGCGAGCGCACCGAGCAGCAGGGTCACGTTGCGGCTGCGCGCCGTGTGGCCCATGAGCCCGATCCGCCACAGCTTCCCGGCGTAGGCACCCAGACCGCCGCCGATCTCGATGCCGTGCTGGACCAGCAGCTGCTTGCGCAGCGCGGCCTCCTCGGAGCGCAGCGCCTCGGGAACCCACACCGTGGTCAGCTCCGGCAGCCGGTGACCCTCGGCGGCGAAGAGCTCCAGGCCGAGCTCCGCAAGCCCCTCGTGCAGCTGGGCACCGACCGCAGCGTGGCGGGCCCAGGAGTTCTCCAGCCCCTCCTCGAGCACCGCACCGAGCGCGGCGTGCATGGCGAAGACCATCGAGATCGGCGCCGTGTGGTGATACGCCCGGGCACCTTCGCCGGTCACGTACTTGGCGATCATGTTGAGATCGAGGTACCACGATGACGGACGCTCGAGCAGCCGTTCCCGGGCCCGTTCCGACACGGTGAGCGGCGACAACCCCGGCGGACAGCCCAGGCACTTCTGCGTACCCGAGTAGGCGAGGTCGATACCCCAGCCGTCGATCTCGAGGGGAATACCCGCCAGCGAGGTCACACAGTCGACCAGCAGGAGGGCATCGCCCTTCAGCTCACCCAGCGGAACGATGTCGTTGCGCACCCCGGTGGAGGTCTCGGCGTGCACGACGGCGATCATCGCCGGGGACGGGTGGGCGTCGGCCAGCTGCTGCGGGTCGATGGGCTGGCCCCACGGTGCGTCGACGCGAACCACGTCCGCGCCGCAGCGAGACGCCACGTCGCACATTCGCTCGCCGAACACGCCGTTCACCCCGATTACGACCGCGTCCCCGGGCCGGACGAAGTTGACGAAGGAAGCCTCCATGCCGGCCGAACCGGTGGCACTGACGGGGAAGGTCAGCGGGTTCGCGGTCCGGAACACCTGACGAAGCCGCTCGGAGGTCTCGGCGAGCACCGCAATGAACTCGGGATCGAGGTGGCCGAGCATCGGCCGTCCGAGGGCCAGCGTCACCTCGGGGTAGGGATTGCAAGGTCCGGGACCCATAAGAACGCGATCGGTCAGCACGAGGGGCATCGTAGTGACCGGCGGCGATCGCCGCAGCCGGTCGTTCAGCGCACCGACCCCCGGAGGAGTTCCCCGACGATCCCGTCGAGCAGGTCGTTCTCGGACACCCGCACCTCGTCGAGGCCGAAATAGCGCATGATCGCCACCACCGCGCAGCTGCCCCCGACGATGGTGTGGCCGCGGGCCGGGTCGAGGCCGGGGTTGTGCAGGCGATCGGCATGGGACTCCGTGACCAGCGTGCGGAACACGTCCTCGGCGGCGGCGCGGGTGAGCACGAACCCGTTCACCTGTTGCGCGTCGTACTCGATAAGGCCGATCTCCACCGCCGCCATGGTGGTGAAGGTGCCGCCGAGGCCGATGAAGGTGCGGGCCTCGCGCAGCTCCGGGATGGTCCGGGCCACCTCATCGACATGGGCCTCCACGATCGACAAGGCCGCAATCAGCTCCTCGGGCCGCGGCGGATCGTGCTCGATGTACGCCTCGGTGAGCACGGACGCCCCGAATGCGGCGGAGAAGACCCGTTCGCAATGCTCCGAGCCGAGGGCGAACTCGCAGGAGCCTCCCCCCAGGTCCACCGTCACGAAGGGCGCGCCGGCCCGGTCGAGCCCAGCGGTGGCGCCGGCGAAAGCGAGGGCACCCTCCTCATCGCCGCTCACCAGCTCCAGGTCGAAGCCGAGCACCTCCGACGCCGGGGCCAGGAAGGCGGACGGATCCTCGGCCAGCCGGACGGCCTCGGTCGAGATGCCGCGTGCCCGCAGGACGCCCAGCTCATCCATCTGCCGGCGAAATTCGCGCAGGGTGTCCAGGGTGTCCGCCAGCCGGCTCTGCTCGAACGTGCGGCGTTCACTCACCCCCCGGCCGAGGTGGGTGATCACGGACCGTCGCAGCAGGTCACCATGCCCGTCGCTGACGAGTAGCCGAGCCGACTGCGTGCCCACGTCGACCGCGGCGACCACCGCAGCGTCGGACCCGCTCATCGGGGCGCCACGGAGAGCTCGCCGGCCGGCCGTTCGGCCACGGCCAGGTGGTCGGCGACCCAACGCCCGACCGGGTCGTCGACCCCGGCGAGGTAGGCCGCGTAATGGGCGTGGAGGCACTTCACACCCCGGCGGGTGCCACCGACCCCGCCCGTCGGACGCGGTCCCTGGTGACCCGCGGGCAGCAATGCATCGCGTTCGGCCTGGTGACGGGCGTGCAGGGCGTCGAGCGCGTCGAGCCCGACCTCGGCCTCGGCGCGGTCGACGCCCCCTTCGGCCTCGAGCCGACCGACGAGCACCTTGGCCCGCGGCCCGACCAGCCAGTACCGGGTCGGCATCGGGGTCCCGTCGTCGAGCAGCGGGGCGTTCTCGATGACCAGCGGGTTCCCGGCGGCATCGCAGGCCGCCACCCGGAACGCGGCCCGGGGCGGGCGACCGAGCAGCTCGGTCACCGCGGCCCGCTCGGCCTCCGAGGCGACGAGATCAGCCACGACGGCGCCGCAGCCACCGGGTAGCGACCAGCAGCACCAGCACGGCGACCGCCACAGGGGCAAGCCGCTTGAGCATCGGGGCCCCGGTGGCACCGAGCAGGTCGACCGGCTCGACCGGCCCCGACGGCGTGATCCGGCGGACCACCGGCTCGGACGGGGCGGCCGGCTCGGCGACCGGGGCGACGGGTTCAGCGGCAGGCGACCCGGCCGGCGCGCTCGCCACCGCAGCGGCAGGCTCGGCCGCGGACGGGGCCGGGCGGTCGGCGAGCACCTTGGCCTCGAGGTTTGCGACGAACTGCTTGAGCAGCTTCTCGCTCACTTCCGCCATCACGCCACGCCCGAACTGGGCGACCTTGCCGGTAACGGCCAGATCGGTGCTGACGGTCACCCTCGTCCCTGCACCAACCGGTACCAGCGTGGCGGTGATCGTGGCGTTGGCGTTGCCCTGACGGGCGTCACGGCCCTCAGCCCTGAGCACGGCCTTGTGGTTGGTGTCGTCCTTCTCGATGAAGGTCGCCTTGCCCTTGTAGTTCGCGGTGATCGGCCCGACCTTCACCTTCACCGACCCACGGAACTCCTCACCCTCGATCTCCTCGAGCTGGGCACCGGGCAGGCAAGGGGCGATGCGCTCGACGTCGGTGAGCAGCGCCCAGGCCTCTTCGATGGGGCGGTCGACTTCGAACTCGGTGTTCAGTTGCATGGTGCCTCTGTGCCTCCGTCGGTTGCACCGGAGTGCCCGATGCCTGCTTCGCCGAAGTCCAGCGTAGACAACCGGCCGACCTCCAACGGACGGGTGGCCGACGCCGGAGCCGTGCTCACCGTCGCAGACGCTGCAGGTCCTCGACGGTGTCCACATCGAGCGGTTCACCGTCGCAGGCCACCTCCACCACCAAATCCGGTCGTCCGCGCATCACCGTGCGGGCCCCCTCGTCCCCCTCCGCCGGCAGGAGCGGCCAAACCTCGCGCCCGAGGCGGACCGGGTTACGGCGTTGCGTCCCGTAGCAGGCCACGGCGATCGGGCTCGGGCAGGCCGCCACCCGACGCCAGGCATCGGTGGTGACCCGGGGCTGGTCGCCCAAGCCGACCACGACCGCTTCGTGGCCGGCGGCGGCCGCCACTGCCACCGCTCGCCGCAACGAGCCGGCTTGGCCCTGCGCCCAGTCGGGGTTGTGTACCAGTGTGACCCCAGCAGGGACCAACGCGGTCAGCTCGACCGCTCCGTCGACGACGATCACCTCGTCGAACCCGGCAGCGACCACGGCATCGAGGGCATGACAAACCACCGGCCGACCATCGAGGTCGGCCAGCAGCTTGTGAGTGGGACCGGAGAACCGGCTTCCCGCCCCGGCCGCGAGCACCACCGCAGCCACCGTCATGTCGCTACTCCGGTCGGTTCGATGGCCCGGACCGTTCGCGGCCCCGGCGGTCTGCTACCAGGTCAGTACGAGCGGGGCAGGCCAAGGACGTGCTCGCTCACGAAGTTGAGCACCATCTCCTGGCTGATGGGGGCGATCCGCATGAGGCGGGCCTCCCGCCAGTAGCGCTCGACGTTGTACTCCTTGGCGTAGCCCATCCCGCCGAGTGTCTGCATCGCCTGGTCGGCAGCTTGGAATCCGGCATCGGCGCACAGCCACTTGGCGATGTTGGCGCCCTCGCCGACCATGGCCGTGGGGAAGCCCTCGTCGTACTGCCAGCTGGCCTCACGCAACACCAGCTCGGCCGCCTTGAGGCGGTTGTACGCCTCTGCCAGCGGGAACGCAAGACCCTGGTTCTTGCCGATCGGCCGCCCGAACACGACCCGCTCGTTGGCATAGGCGACGGCCCGCTCGAGCGCCACCTTGCCGCAACCCAATGCCTCAGAGGCGATCATGAGCCGCTCTGGGTTCAACCCGTCGAGGATGTAGGTGAACCCCATCCCCTCCTCACCGATGCGATCCTCGACCGCTACGACGAGGTCGTCGTACACAACCTCGCAACTGACCACCGCGTTGCGGCCGACCTTGGGGATCGGGGTGATGGTGACCTCGGGCCGCTGCAGATCCGCCAGGAACAGGGTCATACCATCGGTCCGACGCTTCACCTCGTCGCGGGGGGTGGTGCGGGTCAGCAACAGCACCTTGTCGCAGTACGGCGCCTTCGTCGTCCACACCTTGCGGCCGCGGATCTTGTAGTGGGTGCCGTCCTCGGACAGCGTGGCCCGGGTGGTGATCGAGCTGGTGTCGGTGCCGGCGTCGGGCTCGGTCACGCCGAACGCCACGTGCAGCTTGCCCTCCGCGACCGGCGGCAGGTACTTGCGGCGCTGCTCCTCGCTGCCGAACTTGACCACCGGGTTCATGCCGAAGATCGACAGGTGGATGGACGAGCAGCCGTTCATGCCGGCACCGGAGCGAGCCACCTCCTCGAGGATGATGGTGGCCTCGGTGATGCCCTGGCCGGCGCCGCCGTACTCGGTAGGGATGCACACACCGATCCAGCCGCCCTCGGCCATGGCGTTGTAGAAGTCCCACGGGAACTCGTGGTTCTCGTCCTTGTCCTGCCAGTACGTGTCCGGGAAGTCGGAGCAGACCTTGCGGACGCCCTGGCGGATGTCCTCATGGTCGGGGTTCGCTGAGAAGTTCACCGTGACGCCTCCCCAACGGCCGCACCCGCGGCCATTTCCTCTGATTATCGTCACGTTCGATCCTTTCCACCAAGCCGTGAGGCCGATCGGCCTGCGGAACCTGTGACGGAATTCGTGCTCAGCTAGCGCCGCCGGGTGGTCGATGACACCAAGGTGATCGTTCTGCTCGACCTCGGTGTCCCCTCTGTGAGGGTCGACGCCGGACTCCCTCACCTGACCCGCCGGGGTATCTCGCCGGGGAAGATCACGCGTCCCGCCGGCGCGCGCACCGGCGCAAGCCGACGACCCGTGGAGGCAGCATGTTCCGCCGCCTGACCATTCAGCGCCGCCTCAATGTCCTGATCGCCGTCCCACTGGTGCTCGGCGCCCTGTTGACCGTGGTCGCGGCGCGGTCGCTCACCGAGGTCCGCGTCGGCGGGGCCGTCTACCGGGAGGTCCTCGACCACAAGGACCTCGTGGCCGATCTGCAACCCTCGTCGCTGCAGCTCACCGACGCCGACATTCTGGCCCACCAGATCGCCTCCAACGTGAGCAACGGTGCCTCGCCCGGCGCCCTCATTGCGACCGAGGACCGCATGATCGAGCTCGAGAGCACCTACAACGAACACCTGCTCAGGTGGCAGCAGCGTTTCGAGAACGTCGACCCGTTGAACAGCCGGAACTTCGCCGAACTCGGGGTCATGGGTCAGGATTTCTGGCGTTACTACCACGACGACTTCCAGTCGGCCGTCGACACCGTCGTGGGAGCAACCGGCGGCAACGGTGCCCAGCTCCCGACCGATCGCCGCAGGACGCTGCTCGCCCCGCTCAACGACGCTCTGGCACGGCTCGACGCCATCAGCGTGAGCCACGACCAGACCCTGGAAACCATGCTCGAGACGGCCGAGACCGACCTCGAGTCCGTGGAGAGCACTGCGACAGCCCACGCCGGTTCGGCACCACGGCGCATCGCCCTTCTGGGCCTGGTCATCGTGGCGTTGACCGGGGGCATCGGCGTGCTCGTGGCACGATCGGTGACCCGGCCGATCCAGTCCCTCGGGGAGGCTGCCGCCGGCATCCCCGACCTCGTCGAGGCGGTGCGCAACCTCCCCGCCGGCGCCGACCTCCCCGAACTCGAACCGCTCACGGTCACCGGCAGCCCCGAGCTCGAGCAGCTCGCCACGGCGTTCGACAGCCTGCGACGCAGCGCGCTGGGGATCGCCGCGGAAGAGGCCGGCCTGCGGGAGAACCTGTCGGTCGTCTTCAACAACCTCGGACACCGCCACCAGAACCAGCTGAACCGGGCGCTGCAGCTCGTCACCATGCTCGAGCAGTCGGGCGCCGACCCCGAACTGCTCGGCGATCTCTACCGCCTCGACCACCTCCTGACCCGCATGCGTCGCAACGCGGAGTCGCTGCTCGTCCTCGCCGGCGCCGAGCCCGGCCGCAGCTGGAACCAGCCCGTGGATGTGCACGACGTGATCCGCGGAGCGCTCTCCGAGATCGAGGCCTACGACCGGGTCGGGCTGACGGGGTTCGAGCGCGTGCACATCCAGGGGCACGCCGCCGCAGACCTCTCCCATCTCGTCGCCGAGCTGGTGGAGAACGCCGCCACCTTCTCTCCCCCTTCCTCCACCGTTGAGGTCAGCGGCCGGTACGTACACGACGGCTACCTGATCACGGTCGTGGACCGCGGCATCGGCATGACCCCGGCCGAGCTCGACGTCGCCAACCGGCTGCTCAGCCGTCCGGTCGAGTTCGAGGTCGGTCCCGTGCTGGTCCTCGGCCTGCTGGTGGCCAGCCGTATCGGCCTGCGCCAGGGCATCGACATCCGACTCGACGCCGCCACCGACGGCGGGGTCATCGCCCTCGTGAAGCTGCCGCTGGACCTGCTGGCCGCGGCCGGGCAACACCGACACGTGAGCCCGCCGCCGTCACCGATCACGCCGGTCGCCGTCGCGCCCTACCCGACCGCGTCGACCCAGCCCGTCCCGGCCCAGATGCACCCGACCGCGTCGACCCAGCCCGGTCTGACCCAGCCCGTCCCGGCCCAGCCCGGTCTGGCACCGGCGCCGGCCGGTGGGACGACGCCGAGCCCGCCGCTCGTCGCCCCCTCGGCGATCGCTCCTCCGGCGTACTTCGTCGAGGCCCACCCCGCCCGGCCCACGCCGCCCCCGCCGAGCATCGTCCCGCCGACGCCGCGCCGTCCCACGCCGGGACCTGCCCGCTGGCCGTACCTGGCTGCGGGAACGCCGGCCTCGACGCCGGCCGCCGGCCCGGTCGGGTACCCGCCGTCGCCGTACCCGCCTGTGTCCCCGTCCTCGGCCCGGCCCCCGTGGCCGCCCGTGGCCGCGGCCCCGGTCATGCCAACCCCTGACCTGGGGGCCGCTCTGAACGTCACACCCGCACCGGCCGCACCCACCGGCCCGATCCAACACCGCATTCCTGGGGCGAACCTCGCCGCAACCGCCCCGCCCACCCAGGGGGACCACCGAGCCGGGCACCGTTCCGCCGACGAGGTGCGGTCGTCACTCGATGCCTACCAGCAGGCCCAGTTCCAGGCGATCCGGGACTCGGCGTTCTCCGACGACGGCGAGGCCGGCAAGGGCCCGTTGCCGTGACGACGATGAGCCCGCCGGAATCACGGGTCCACGACGTCATCCGGTCCCTGTGCGGATTCGCCGAGGCCACCACCGGGGTCGAGCACGCCATCTGCGTGTCCGGCGACGGACTGCTGCTGGCACACTCCGCCCGGCTCGACCGGTCCCAGGCCGACGCCCTCGCGGCCATCGTCGCCGGATTGCGGAGCCTGTCCGACGGCGGAGCCCGTCTGATCGGCCGCGGCGGCGCCAGCCAGGTGATCGTCGAGATGTTCCACGGCTACCTGTTCGCCGGGTCCGTCGGCAACGGCGTCTCCATCGGGGTGCTCACGACGGGCACGGCCGAGCTCGGGACCGTCGGGTACGCCATGACCGTGTTCGCCCAGCACATCGGCAGCCGGCTGACCCCGGACCTCGTCGCCGAGCTCAGGTGCCAGCACGGCCGCTGAGGCCTGCAGCACACGGACCCGCATCGGTGCAGTTCATCTCGGTGCAGGTCCTCGTCGCCGGAGGACCCGGGGCGGGCAAGACCACGTTCATCCGCTCGGCGTCGGGGCCAACCCGCTCCCCGACGATCAGCCGGGCGCGGCCCGGCGTGAACGCCATCGCCGCCTGAGCGGGCCGACGTCTGCCAACCGTACGGGGGCCAGGCAGCCGATCCGTCAGTGGATGGGGCCGGCGGCATCTCGCAAGTTCGGTGCGGCACGACCGGTCCGCAGGGCGATGATCTCTGCGGTGATGGACACCGCCGTCTCCTCCGGGGTCCGCGCCCCGATGTCGAGCCCGATCGGGGACATGACCCGGGCCAGCTCGGCGTCGCCCACCCCTTGCTCACGCAACCTGCGGGTCCGGTCCTCGTCGGTACGGCGACTGCCCATCGCCCCGATGTAACCGGCACCGGTCTTGAGCGCCTCGATGACCGCCGGCACATCGAACTTCGGGTCGTGGGTCAGCACGCAGATCGCGTCGCGCGGGCCCAGCCCGGCCCCCACCCGTTCCAGGAGACGGTGCGGCCAGTCGACCACCACCTCGTCGGCACCGGGAAAACGAGCACGTGTGGCGAACACCGGGCGGGCATCGCACACCGTGACCCGGTAGCCGAGCACCTTGGCCACCCGGGCCAGGGCCGCGGTGAAGTCGACCGCGCCGAAAATCAGCATCTGCGGCGGCGGTGCGAAGCTCTCGATGAAGACGCTCAGCGTCTCCTCACGGGCCTGGCCCTCGGCGCCATAGTGGCGGACCAGGGTCTGACCGGCCGCCAACTCCCCGAGCACATCACGCTGCACCACACGGTCGAGGTCGTCGTGACCGAGCGAGCCCAGCGGATCGTGGCCCGGGCGGACCAGCAGCTTGCGGCCGAGTCGATCGTCAGGACCCTCGATCACTGTGGCGAGGGCCACCGGCCGCTCGGCACGGATCTCCTCGTCGAGCAGGTCGTAGAGCACGATCACCAGTCCAGGGGCTCGATGAACAGGTGGATGGTGCCACCGCAGGTGAGACCGACTGCGAACGCCTCGTCGTCGGAGAACCCGTAGGTCACCCGCCGGCGCTCACCGGTCTCGAGGATGTCGAGCGCCTCGGTCACCACCGCACCCTCGACGCAGCCGCCGGACACCGAACCCGCCACTTCGCCGTCCTCGTTGACCGCCATCGCCGAGCCCGCGAGCCGCGGCCCCGACCCCTGCACGTTGATCACACGGGCCACCGCGACCTTCTTTCCGGCGGCCCGCCACCGGTCGATGTCGTCGAGAATCTCACGCATAGTCGGTCCTGTCGTCGCCGTGCCCGGGCCCCGCGTCTGGGGACGATCCCCTTCTCGGGCAGATCATGCCGCGATCACCCGAGCCAATTGCTCCAAGGATGCCAGCGAATGGCCCTCGATGAACTCGTCAACGTGGGGAAGGGCCGCGGCCATTCCCTGTGCCAACGGCGCATAGCCGGGGGTCGCCTTGAGCGGGTTGACCCAGATCACCCGGAAAGCCACCCGGTGCAAGCGCTTCATCTCGGCCGCCAGCACGGCCGGTTCGCCGCGGTCCCAGCCATCGGAGAGGATGACCACGATGGCGCCGCGGGCCATGCCCCGAACCCCCCAGGAGTCGTTGAAAGCCCGGATGGTCTCTCCGAGCCGGGTTCCCCCGGAGAAGTCGACCACCGCTGCGGCGGCCCGACCAAGGGCGGCATCGGGGTCGTGGGTCTGCAGCTCACGGGTCATCCGGGTCATCCGGGTGCCCAGGGCGAAGGCCTCGACCTTGGTCCGGCCGACCACCGCGGCGTGCACGAAACGCAGGAACGCCCGAGAGTAGGGCTCCATCGAGCCGCTCACGTCGAGCAACAGCACCAGCCGACGCGAGCGCTCCCCATGGGTCACGTAGGACCGGCGCATCGGCTCGCCGGAGGCTCGCAGGGCGTCGCGGACGGTGCGCCGCAGGTCGAGACGCCTCCGGTCGGAGCCCTTGGCCTTCTTCCAGCGCCGGGAGCGGCGGCGGGAGCCAAACAGACGCAGTTCGCTCATCAACCGGCGGGCCTCGTCGAGCTCGGCGGTGCTGCACAGGGCGAAGTCCTTCTCCCGCAGCGTCTCCACCCCGGAGTAGCGAACCTCGAGCACGATCCCGTCGCGTTGCTCCGGCTCCTCCTCCGATGGCGGGGGCTCCTCACCGTCGGGGTCGTCGAAGGCCAGGCTGATCTCGACCGGCGGCGTGGGCACGACCAGGTCGACCGGCCCCGGACCGGAGAAGAACGACCGGAACATCCGGTCGTAGGTCGCGATGTCCTCCGGCTTGCGGATGAGCGTCACCCGGCCCGCCCAGTACAGCCCCGACGATCGCGTCAGGTCGAGCTCGCCCAAGGCCTGCAGGTAGCTGATGGCACTGCCGAGCGCCACGGTCACCCCGGCCTGGCGCAGGGCCCGCACGAACGAGACGGCCACCCCCTCGGGAGTGGTCCGCATCTCGGCCACGACCACCGGATCAGCCCTCGCGCCGGGTCGCTTGCTCCACCAACGACTCGAGCCCGTTCGCGCGGACGCGGTCCTGATCCTCGCGGTACTTCAGCACCGTGCCCAGCGTCATGTCCACCGATGCCGCGTCGATCCCGGTGGCCCCCATCAGGGTGAGCGCCTGGGCCCAGTCCAACGTCTCGGCGATGCCGGGCGGCTTGTAGAGGCCCATAGTGCGCATCGCCTCGGTCGCCGCCGCCACCTCACGGGCCAGCTTGGGGGGCACACCGGGCGCCTTGAGGGTCACGATGGCGACCTCGCGCTCGTAGTCGGGGTGCTCGACCCAGTGGTAGAGGCAACGCCGCTTGAGCGCATCGTGCACGTCGCGGGTCCGGTTCGAGGTCACCAGGCAGATCGGCGGGACCGTCGAGCGGAAGGTGCCGAGCTCGGGCACGGTGACCGAGTAGTCCGACAGGATCTCCAACAGGAAGGCCTCGAACTCGTCGTCGGCCCGGTCGACCTCGTCGATGAGCAGGATCGGGGGCGGCCCCTCTCCATGGTCGACTGCCTGCAGCAATGGACGCCGCACCAGGAACTTCTCGGAGTACAACTCGTCCTCGAGCTGATCGGCGTCGAGCCCGCTGGCGCGGCCCACGGCTTCCGCCGTACGCAGGTGCAACAGCTGGCGGGAGTAGTCCCACTCGTAGACCGCCTGCGCCACGTCGATTCCCTCGTAGCACTGCAGCCGAATGAGCCGGCCACCGGTCCAACGGGCCAGAGCCTTGGCCACCTCGGTTTTGCCGACACCGGCTTCGCCCTCGAGTAGCAACGGCCGTTGCAGGCGCAACGCCAGGAAGACCGCGGTACACAGCCCCTCGTCGGGGAGATAGCCGTTGGCCTCCAGGCCGGCACGGACGTCCTCGACACCGGCGGGCTGAGCGACGGGCTGCGCGCCCGGGACCTGCGACGTTGGTTCCTGCACGGCTGCTCAGCGTAGGTGATCGCCCGGGGCAACCTTCGATCCCCGTCGACGAAGGCCGGCCGGGGACCGTGTTCGGACGCGCACGGGGACCGGGCTGGTACCCGGTCCCCGTCTCAAATTCGTTCGTGCGTCGGCGACGCTCAGACGCCGGCAGCCTCGAGAGCCCGGCGCACCAGCACCTTGGCCAGGTGACGGCGGTAGTCCGGGCTGGCATTGAGATCGCTCGGCGGCTCGGTGCCCTCGGCAGCGAACTCGGCGGCGTCCTTGGCCGAGGCACCCTGGGCGATTGCCTGCTCGACCGCAGTGGCCCGAAGGGGCGTCGAACCCATGTTGACCAGCGCCACCCCGGTGGTGCCGTTGCGGATCACCGAGCAACCGACGATGGCCCAGTCCTGGGCCCGACGGTTGAACTTCTGGTAGCCCCAGCCGGCACCGGGGGTCTTGGGCACCCGGATCTCGGTGAGTAGCTCGTCGGCGGCAAGGGCACTCTCGAGGAACCCCTCGAAGAAGTCGGTGGCGGCGATGGTCCGCTCGCCGCCGGGGCCCTTGGCCACGAACGTAGCACCGAGGGCCAGCAGCGTGGCCGGGAGATCCGACGCCGGGTCGGCGTGGGCCACCGAACCGCCGATGGTGCCGCGATGACGGACCTGGTTGTCACCGACGTTGGCGGCGCTGTGGGCCAAAAGCGGCGACTGGGCCGCGAGCAGCTCGCTGGTCTCCACGTCACGGTGGCGGGTCAGCGCACCTATGGCCAGGTGGTCACCGGCATCGGTGATGTAGGAGAGGTCGCTCAGGCGTCCGACGTCCACCAACACTGAGGGAGTGGCCAGCCGGAGCTTCATCAGCGGCAGCAGGGAGTGCCCACCGGCGAGCAGCTTCGCATCATCGCCGTACTCGGCGATCAGGGCGATCGCCTCTTCCGCAGAGCCGGCCCGCTTGTAGTCGAATGCGACGGGGATCATTGGGCACCGACCTTTCCTTCAGCGGCGGCGAGCACGGCCTTGACGATGTTGTGGTAGCCAGTGCAGCGGCAGAGGTTGCCCTCGAGACCCTCGCGGACCTGTGCCTCGGTGGGGTTGGGGATCTCGTCGAGCAAGGACACCGAGGCCATGATCATGCCGGGGGTGCAATAGCCGCACTGCAGGGCATGATTCTCGTGGAAGGCCTGCTGCATGGGGTGCAACTGGTCGCCGTTGGCCAGTCCTTCGATGGTGGTGACCTTCTGCCCGTCGGCCTGAGCCGCCAGGACGGTGCAGGACTTCACCGATTCACCGTTGAGGTGGATGGTGCAGGCTCCGCACGACGACGTGTCGCAGCCCACGTTGGTGCCGGTGAGACCGCAGTTCTCCCGGATGTAGTGCACGAGCAACAGTCGTGGTTCGACGTCATCGCTGTACGTCGTCCCGTTGACCTCGACGGTGACCTTCACGCGGGTCTCCCTACCTGAGTTCCTGTATCGGATCCGTCGGACTCCCGGTGGGGCAGACGGACAGGGCAGACCTTAGCTGACGTTTTCGTCACATGTCAGGGGCGACGCAACGGGATCCGCCCGGGACCGGCCCGGGCAGGCGGGCAGGCGGGCAGGCGGGCAGGGCCGGCGCCGGCGGAGGTCGACCCGGCGTGCACGGCGACCCGACGAGCTAGCAGAATCCGAGCATGTCAGCCGACGCCGCATCCCGTGCCCGCCTGCTCGTCCAGGAAATCCTGCACCCCGATGAGATGAATGCCTTCGCCGCCGCCTGCACCCCGACCGATGCAGCCGAGTTCGCCGGCCTGCGGCTGCGGACCCAGGCCTACGTCGCCTGGGCCCGGACCGAGGCCCAGCGTCGGGGCACGGTCGACCTCGACACCGCCGTGGCGATCGGCAAGACCCTCACCATGTTGCTCGATGAACCGGACCAGTACGACGCCGGGGAGCGAGCGCTGCTGCGCGGGGCGGTCGTCTACTTCATCGAGGCGGACGACACCGCCAACGACCTGACCGATGTCATCGGCTTCGACGACGACGTCCGGGTCCTCAACGCCGTCCTCGACGCCCTCGGCCGCCAGGACCTGCTCATCGCACCGACGTGAGCGTCGGGCGGGGTCCGGGCCGTTGCGGACCTGCCGACGTCACTCCGTTCCGAGCAGGAACGGCCAGCCGTCGGGCAGACGGACGTCGTCGATCTCCGGGGTGACCAGGTGGTAGGACTCCCAGCCCGGCGGCACGTAGCCGTACTTCTCCCGTGAGAGCCGGGCTATCTCGTCGGGATCCTGCAGGAGGGTGAGCCGGGCGTCGAGGCGGACGATCTCGGTCTCGACCCGTTCGAGCTGCGCCCGATGGGCCGCCGTCTCGCGGCGTTGGTGCAGGATCGCCCGAGCGGGGAACGAGCTCAGCAGGGCGCCGCCCAGCAACACCACGGTCAATGACGCCATCACCAACAGTCGGCGGCGGCTGATACGGGCTGCCACGACGAAGCTCAGCGGGCGTTCAGGGCCGCCCGGCCCCAGTACGCGGCGGTCGAACCCAGTTGCGCCTCGATACGCAGCAGCTGGTTGTACTTGGCGACCCGATCGGAACGGGCCGGCGCACCGGTCTTGATCTGGCCGCAGTTGGTGGCCACGGCGAGGTCGGCGATGGTGACGTCCTCCGTCTCGCCGGAACGGTGCGACATCACCGATCGGTACGAGGAGCGGGTGGCCAGGGCCACGGCGTCGAGGGTCTCGGTCAGCGAGCCGATCTGGTTGACCTTGACCAGGATGGCATTGGCCACCCCGGCGTCGATGCCACGGCCCAGCCGGCTGCTGTTGGTCACGAACAGATCGTCGCCGACCAGCTGCACCGAAGAGCCGATACGGTCCGTGAGCAGCTTCCAGCCGGCCCAGTCGTCCTCGGCCATGCCGTCCTCGATCGAGACGATCGGATAGCGGGAGCACCAGTCGGCCAGCAGGTCGACCATCCCGGCGGCATCGAGCGTACGACCCTCGCCCTCGAGCGTGTAGGCGCCGTTGGCGTAGAACTCGGTGGAGGCCACGTCGAGCGCCAGCGCGATCTGCTCACCCGGCGCGTAGCCAGCCGC
The DNA here is from genome assembly GCA_947476745.1 of Acidimicrobiia bacterium. Taxonomy (GTDB): domain Bacteria; phylum Actinomycetota; class Acidimicrobiia; order Acidimicrobiales; family CAIXPF01; genus CAIXPF01. The sequence goes on from CANJRG010000001.1 coordinate 167,293, forward strand.
CGTGATCGCCTCGACCAGCAGCTGCAGCGCGGCCTCGTTGGACTCGACGTTCGGGGCGAACCCCCCCTCGTCGCCCAGCGCCGTCGCCAGATGCCGGTCGTGCAGCAGCTTGCGCAGCGTGTGGTAGCACTCCACGCCCCAGCGCAATCCCTCCGAGAAGCTGGCGGCACCGACCGGCATGAACATGAACTCCTGGAAGTCCACGTTGTTGTCGGCGTGGGCGCCACCGTTGAGCACGTTCATCATCGGCACCGGTAGCACGTGGGCGTTCGGGCCGCCGAGATAGCGCCACAGCGGCAGGTCCAGCTCGTCGGCGGCGGCGTGGGCCACGGCGAGCGACACCCCAAGGATGGCGTTGGCCCCGAGGCGAGCCTTGTTGTCGGTGCCGTCGAGCTCGATCAGGGCGAGGTCGACCCCACGCTGGTCGAGCCCGTCGAAGCCGTAAACTGCGTCGGCGATCTCATCGTTCACGTTGGCGACGGCCCCAAGGACGCCCTTGCCCAGGAACCGCTCGCCGCCGTCACGCAGCTCGACCGCCTCGAAGGCACCGGTCGACGCACCGGAGGGAACCATGGCCCGGCCCACCGAACCGGAGTCGAGCAGCACCTCGACCTCGACGGTCGGGTTCCCGCGGGAGTCGAGGACTTCCCGCCCGATGATCTGTTCGATCGCGCTCATGGCGTGCTGCACTACTCCTTGGTCGGACCGGCCAAACGTTAGCGGTAGCACCGGGAGCACCAGCGCACCCGAGGCCGCAGGACCCCGGATCGAACCGTTCGGGACGCCTGGAACGCCCCGGAACCGCACGATGGCCGCTATGCGGTCGGGCCGCCGGACGATGCCACGATCTGCTCTGCCGCACGGCGCAACAGGGCCTCCGCCCGATCGAGCGCGGCCAGTTCGGCGGCCAGATCGACCGCCAACCCGGCCTTGGCCGCACGGCGCAGCACCTTTTCGGCGAACAACCGTGCCGGGAACGACGCAGGAATGCCGTCGAACGGGCCGGACCGACCCTTCTCGGCAGCTTTGATCTGATCCCAGTTCGCCACGACGGTGTCGGCACCGTCCACCTCGAGGCCGGCGAAGACGTGTGGATGGCGTCGCACCAGCTTGTCATGCACCACCCGAGCCACATCGGCCAGGGTGAACCAGCCTTCTTCGGCGGCGATGGTGGCGTGGATCACCACCTGGAAGAGCAGGTCCCCGAGCTCCTCCTCGAGCTCGTCGACCCCGTCGCCCGCCTCGGCATCGAGCTGGTCGATGGCGTCGACCACCTCGTACGCCTCCTCGATGGCGTACGGACGCAGGCTCTCGTGGGTCTGGACCGAGTCCCACGGGCAGCGCTCACGCAGGACCCGTACCAATTCGGCGAAGCGCGCCAGCTCCATGGCCACCGGTGCGGCGAGGTGGGGAATCCACAGCGAGGTCAGATGGTCGGGTTCGACCTCCCGGTCGAGATCGGCCCACGCCACCTCGCGCACGACCTCATCGGGCAGGCCGAGCCGCTGCAACACCGTGACGGTGCCATCGCCGGGATCCTCGACCGCCAGCTTGACCGCGGACAGCACATCGGGATTATCGCACTGGGCGACCAGCAGCGGTCCGCGCTCCCCCGCCGCCTCGACGGCGAACCGGTGGCCGTCGACCAGGCGCACCCCGGACGCACAGGGATCGACCCCGAGCCGGGCCCACGCCACGTCGAGGAAGGACATCGCCGGATGGATCCGAACCTCGAGATCGTCGCAGGAGCGGAGCAGCTCCACGGTGCGCTCGGCCACGAGGGGCGAACCGGGCACGACGTAACACACCGACCCGTGCTCCCGGGCCAGGGCGCGCAGCCGCGCCACGATCTCGTCGTACACGTCCTCGATGCGCTGCGCCGCCTCGTACACCTCATCGAAGCTGTGGTGCTCGCCGAGGGCCGCCGCCGCCGGATGGCGATCGGTCCGGGTCCAGCGCTGCGACGGTGCATGCGCTGCGACAACGGCCATCGAGCCGGCGCTGAGGAGGTCCGCACCTGCCGGACCCAACCCCACCACCTCGACCGTCGGTCGATGCCCGGCAGTCACTTGCTCGTCGGAGCGGGACCCGAGCCGACGGTCACACCATCACCCTCGACCCCGATGGGAACCACCCGGCCACTGTCACGATCCCAGGTGCCGTAGCGGGGATCCACCGTCACGGTGGTGTCGGCCCACTGCTTCGTCAACCACTCCTGCAGTGCGGCGAACGGCTCCGGTGCCAGGGCGTTGGCGATGTCCTCCCGGGCTTGCTCGAAGGTCCGCGAGCGACGATCGGTGACCACGATGACGTGATAGCCGAACTGCGATTGCACCGGCCCCTGCACGACCGCAACCGGGCCGCTCCACACGGCGGTCTCGAACTCGGGGACGTAGACCCCGCGTGCCGAACAGCCGAGATCGCCACCGTTGGCCCCCGACCCCGTGTCGATCGAACGGGCCTTGGCCAGCGCGGCGAAATCGCCGCCGGCAGCCAGCTCGGTCACGATCGCCTTGGCCTCCTCAGCGGTCTCGACCAGGATGTGCTTGGAGCACGCCAGGTCGAACGCTGTCGGGCCGCGGTCGTACTCGGCCCGCAGGGCCGCGTCGCTCGGGGGCGGCCCGGTGAGGGCCTGGTCCAGCGTGACGTAGCCGGCGTAACGGTTGGCAAGCACCTGCTTGTAAGCAGGCTGGCCGTCGAGCGAGTCGCCGAAGAACGCGTCGACCTGGGTCGTGGCCAACGCCTTGGCATCGGCCGACACCGTGAGGCCCCGCCGGGCGAGCTCGTCCTCGATCAACCGCACGGAGATCTCCGTGGACAGCACATCGGCGACGATCAGCGGATCGGGCTGGTCGGTGCCGGGCTGGTGCAACTCGGCCGTGCCGAAGGCCTGCTCGAGCGCACCGGGAGCCGCCTCGAACACCGCAAGGGTGTCAGCGATGATGGATGCCTTCAACGGCTTGGCGTCGATGGTTGCGGCATCGCCGCTGAACTCGAAGCCGACCGCCGCGTTCGTGGTGGCCGTGGCCGCCTTGCCGCCGTCGCCGCTCGAACAGCCGACCAGCAACGCTCCGGCGGCCAGCACGACCGACGTCAGCCCGCAGGCCCCGCTACGTGATCGGTGATGACCTCGGCGCAACCCTGCGCCCCTCACTGACGGACCAGCAGCTCGGACGAGATCCCGCCGACGGCAGGCGGAGCATCGGGAACGACCTCGAAGTTGGCCGAATTCCAGGTGCCGTAGCGCGGATCGACCGTCACCTCGAAGCCACCGAAGAGTTCCGTCACGGTGGCGGCGAAGTCCTCTTGCGGCACGTCGGACAGCAAGGCGTTGGAATGGATGAACCGGTCGGTCAGCCGGGCCACGAACGCCGGTGGGAGCTTCGCAACGAGCGCCTCGGACCCGAGCGCCGCGGTCAGGTCCTCGAGCACCTTGGCTCGTTGCTGCTGCTCCTGATCCGCCGCGAGCTTCTTGTCCGAGTTCCGGTAGCTCTGAGCCAGGATGGCCTCGGCGATGCGCAGGGTCAGCAGGTTGGCGGTGACCCCGGACGGGACCGGCTCGCCCTCGGGCGGGATGGAGAGCTGGAACGCGGCCGCCAGCTCGGGGCTCTCACGCATCAGGGTGAGGTCCTCCTGGAGGTCGGCAGTGGTGATCTCCGCACCGTTCACCGTGGCCGCCGCCGGCCGCCAGTTGCAGCCGGCCAGACCGGCAACCAACAGCAACGACAGGGCGGCGCTGAGGATTCTGCGCACCGGGGCTCCTTGCACGATCACCTGATTCCGATTCACTGGACCCGGCGGGATGCCGGACCCGATTCGCTGGGACCCGTGCGTTCCGGGCCCGCTTCGCTGGCGGGAACGATAGTGCCCAAGGCCTCCACGAGGACCGCGGCCGCCGTCGACGCCTTCGCCAACGGCAGTTGCACTTGCTCGATGTCGGCCTTGACCACCGCGCCCTTGAACAAACGCTGCACCTTCATGGTCTGGGAGGTCTTGAGCGGCAACGGACTGAGCCGCGCAACGTACGCCGACTTCGAGAACGCCGGGCTCTTGACGACGGTGACCTCGCGCACCCCGGTGCGATGACAGGTCGCCCGCAACATGGCAACGTCGAGCAGGGCCTCCGCGGGCGCCGGGACCGGCCCGTAGCGGTCGACCCATTCGGTGCGGATGTCCTGCACGGTCTGGGGGTCCTCGACCGCAGCGAGGCGTCGGTAGGCCTCGATGCGCAGGTCCTCCCGCCCGATGTAGTCCGCCGGCAGGTGGGCATCGACGGGCAGCTCGATCTTGATCTCCGCCGGCACCTTGACCGGTTCGCCGTTCAGCTCGGCCACCGCCTCGTTGACCATCTGGCAGTAGAGGTCGTAGCCGACCGCGGACACATGCCCGCTCTGGCCGGTACCGAGCAGGTTGCCCGCACCGCGAATCTCGAGGTCACGCATGGCGATCTTGAAGCCCGACCCGAGCTCGGTGGCCTCGGCGATCGTCTTGAGCCGCTCGTAGGCCTCCTCGGAGAGCTCGCGGTCCTGGGGGAAGAACAGGTAGGCATACGCCCGCACGCCGGCGCGACCCACCCGGCCGCGCAGCTGGTGCAACTGGCCCAGGCCCATCAGATCGGCCCGGTCGACCACCAGGGTGTTGACCGTGGGCATGTCGATGCCCGACTCGATGATGGTGGTACACACCAGCACGTCGTAATGGCCTTCCCAGAAGTCGAGGACGACCTTTTCCAGCGAACCCTCGTCCATCTGGCCGTGTGCGGTGGCGATACGCGCCTCAGGCACCAGCTCGCGGAGGCGATCGGCGTGCTGCTCGAGGTCCATCACCCGGTTGTGGACGTAGAAGACCTGGCCCTCGCGCAGCAGTTCCCGCCGAATGGCCTCGGCCACCGCCCGTTCCTCGTACTCGCCGACGTAGGTGAGGATGGGCTGACGATCGGCCGGCGGGGTATGCAACACCGACAGATCGCGGATACCGACCAGCGACATCTCGAGCGTGCGGGGAATCGGCGTGGCGGTGAGCGTCAGTACGTCCACGTCGGTCCGCAACTTCTTCATCATCTCCTTGTGGTGCACGCCGAAGCGCTGCTCCTCGTCGACCACCAGCAGCCCGAGGTCCTTGAACTGCAGGTCCTCCGACAACAGCCGGTGGGTGCCGACCACGAGGTCGACCTCACCGGCGGCCACGCCCTTGATCACCTCTCGGGCCTGGGCGTTGGTGAGGAACCGGGACAGCATCTCGACCCGGATGGGGTAGGCCGCGAACCGGTCGGCGAAGGTCTGGAAGTGCTGCGACGCCAGCAAGGTCGTGGGGACCAGTACCGCCACCTGCTTACCATCCTGGATGGCTTTGAACGAGGCCCGAATGGCGATCTCGGTCTTGCCGAAGCCGACATCGCCGCACACCAGCCGATCCATCGGTGAGGTCGACTCCATGTCGGACTTGACCTCGTCGATGGAGCGCGCCTGGTCAGGGGTGAGCGCGTAGGGGAAGGAGTCCTCCATCTCCTTCTGCCACGGCGAGTCCTCGGGGAAGGCGTGTCCGGAACTGTTGACCCGCTTCTGGTAGAGCACCACGAGTTCCTGGGCGATCTCCGCCACCGCAGAGCGAACCTTGGCCTTGGTCCGGGCGAAGTCGGTGCCACCGAGGCGATGCAGGCTCGGCGCGTCGCCCCCGGTGTAGTGGCGAACCGCGTCGATCTGGTCCGACGGGACGTAGAGCTTGTCGCCGCCCTTGTATTCGAGCAGCAGGTAGTCGCGTTCGGTTCCCCCGATGGCCCGGGTGACCATGCCGCCGTAGCGGCCCACGCCGTGCTGATGGTGCACCACGTAGTCGCCGGGCTTGAGGTTGTCGAAGAAGCCCTGGGACTGCCGCTTGGCCCGCGGCCTGGCGCGGCGGTGGGCCCGGCGCCGGCCGGTGACGTCGGCCTCGGCGAGGATGGCGAGCTTGACGCGCGGCAGGATCGTGCCCGCCGACAGCGGCGCCACCACGATCGAGCCGCCCGGCTTTGTCGGGTCGTGGCCCTCCTCGAAGTGCAGGCCGACCTTGGACAGCAGATCGCGGACGCGGCCGGCCGAGGCGGCGCTGTCCGCACCGACCACCACCCGGTACCCCTCGCTGATCAGTCCCGTGAGCTGGCGGACCAGCGGTGCCCCGTCCCCCGAGACCGGGTTCCAGCCCGCCGCCAGCACCGTGGCCACATCGGGGCTCGCCGGCACGGTGGTGACCGACCACGCCGGCGCATCGGTATGAGCCAACAGCCGGTCGAACGGCACGTGCAGCGCCGGGAGCTCCTGGTTCTCCGGAACCAGCCAGGCCTTGGCCAGCGTCCGGGCGAGGTCCTGCTCCTCGGCAGCCACGTCGCGGGCCCGGTCACGGATGCGACGGGGCTCGATCAGGATGATCTGGGCCGTCGGCGGCAGCAGGTCCAGCAGCACGGTCTCGTCGCTGGTCAGCCACGGCAGCCACGACTCCATGCCGTCGAACAGCTGCCCCTCGGCGATGCGGTCCCACTGGTCACGTCCCCAGGGCTCGGTGCGGCCCAGCGCCGCCGCCCGTTCCTGCACGTCGGGGGTGGGCAGCAGCTCGCGGCAGCCGAAGATCTCGATCTCGGCCCGGTCGATGGTGGAGCGCTGATCGGCCACGGCGAACTCGGTGAGCCGATCGACCTCGTCGCCCCATAGGTCGATGCGCACCGGGACGTCGGCCGTCGAGGGGAACACGTCCACGATGGAACCGCGGACCGCGACCTCCCCGCGGTTCTCGACCTGGTACTCGCGCCGGTAGCCGAGGTGTACCAGGCGCTCGACCAGCTCGGTGGGATCGATCCGGTCGCCGGGGCCGATGATGATCGGGTCGCTCTCGCTGACATGGGGACCGAGCCGCTGAACGACCGCCCGGACCGGGGCGACGAGCACCCGCGGTGCACGTTGCGGGTCCGACAGGTGCCACATCGTGCGCAACCGACGGCCCATCGTCTCCACAGAGGGACTGACCCGCTCGAAGGGCAGGGTCTCCCACGCCGGGAACGTGTCCACCTCGTCGGGACCGAGGAAGGCGGCGAGATCGCCGGCCAACCGATCGGCATCCGCCCCGGTCGGCGTGATGATCAGGAACGGGTGTCGCGACGAAGCCTCGGCAATCCCGGCCAGGGTCACGGCCCGGGCGGGCTCGGGAACGGACAGGGTGGCCGAGGCGCGTCCCAACACTTGGACGAGTGCGGGTTCGTGTTTCAGCAGCTGAGGTAGAGCGGTGAGCAGCACCGTCGGACGAATCTACCGGGGCGGCCGACGGTGACCTCATCCGCCGCGCCGCCGATGCCGCCGCCGCGCCTAGGGTTCGGCCTATGACCTCCTTCGCTGTCGTTGGCGCAGGCTCCGTCGGTGTGTACTTCGCGGCTCAGCTCGCCGCCGCAGGCCACGACGTCCTCGCCTGTGTTCGCCGTCCGTTCGATCGCTACGTCGTGGAGTCGCGGGAGGCCGCCTTCGAGGGCCCCGCACGGGTGCTCAGCGACCCCGCGGACGTCGCAGGGCCGGTGCCGTGGGTGCTTCTCACGGTCAAGGCACACCAGACGGCCGGCACCGCGGGCTGGTTGGAGAGGCTGTGCGGGCCCGACACCACGGTGATCGTGGTTCAGAACGGCGTCGAGGGAGCCGAGCGCACCGCGCCGTTCGTTGGCCCGGCGGCCGTGGTGCCCGGAGTCGTCTACTGCGGCGCCGAACTGCTCGAACCCGGCCACATCCGCCACTACGGCCGGCACACGATCTTCACGCCGGACCTGCCGGTCGCCCACGAGTTGGCCTCCCTGTTCCCGTCGGGGACCACCGAGCTGGTACCCACCGCGAACTACCTTGACGAGGCCTGGCGGAAGCTGGCGACCAACACCGTGGTCAACGGCATCACCGCCCTCACCCTGCGCGACATGTCGGTCATGGGCGAGTCGGGGATGTCGGAGTTGGCTGTCGCCATCGGCGAGGAAGCGTTCGCGGTGGCGCGGGCCGAGGGGGCGACGCTCGACCCGGCGACACTGCCGGCCCTGGCAGCCATGCTCGCCCAGGCACGCAGCGGCGGCACCTCGATGTACTACGACCGACGCGACGGCCGACCGCTCGAGCACGATGCTCTGTACGGCGCCGTGCTGCGCGCCGCAGCCCGACACGGCATCGACGTGCCCCTGCACCGGACGCTGAGCACGCTCCTGGCCGCCTGCGGCTGACCCGGCCGCTCCGTCCGACCGATCCAGCCGGCCCCCGCCGGGCAATCAGAGGTCGTCGCGGTTGTAGACCTGCATGGCGGCGTCGACACCATCGGCGAGGATCTTCTCCACCGCGTCCGCGGCCCGCTGCACCGCGACGTCGAGCTCGACCCGGTCGGCCTTCGACGGGCGGCCCAGCACCCAGTCGACCCCGCGGCCGGGCGGTTTGCCGATGCCCACCCGCACCCGCAGGAAGTCGGCGTGGTGCAGATGGGCCTGGATCGACTTCAGCCCGTTGTTGCCGGCGAGGCCACCACCGCGCTTGAGCCGGATCTTGCCCGGCGGCAGGTCCAACTCGTCGTGCACCACCACCAACGCCTCGGGCGCCTCGATGCCGTGGCGACGGCACAGCTGTCGAACCGAGGCCCCGGCGTCGTTGTAGTAGGTGGTGGGAAAGGCCAGGGTCAAACGCTTGGCGCCGAGGCGTGCCTCGGCTGCCAGCGCCAGTTCCCTCGCCTTGCGCAGTGGTGCCCGGTGACGACGGGACAGCAACTCGACGACCTCGAGGCCGACGTTGTGCCGACTGCCCACGTACTGCTCACCCGGGTTGCCCAGCCCGACGACCACCAGGTCGGCGGGTGTACCCCGTCGGGCTTCGTCAGCTCTCGCTGGAGCCTTCCTCAGCATCGGCCTCGCCGGCCCCTTCCACATGTGCCCCGGCATGGCCCAACGGGGTGCCGCAGACGGCGACCACCGTCCGCGCGTCGCCGTGCACCGTCACGCCGGCGGGAAGCTTCAGGTCGCTGATCCACAGTTCCTGGCCCTCGGTGATGTGGGACACATCGACGGGCAGCTCGGTCGGGATGGAACCGGGCTTGGCGGTGATCTGCAGGTGGTGCACCAGCAGCACGACCTTGTCCACCACGGACGAACCCAGGTCGTCCATGCCGGCGAGCACCAGCTGAACCTCGACGGTGACTTCCTCATCGGGATCAACGGCCAGGAAGTCGACGTGCAGCACGTCACGGCGAACCGGGTGCCGCTGCAGCTCCTTGACCAGGGTCAGGTGCTCCTTGCCCGCCACACGCAGGCGGATGGGAGCGGACAGGCCACCCTCGGCGTTGAGCGCACGTCGGAGCTCGGGCCACGGCACCGACAGCACGATCGGCTCCATGCCCATGCCATAGAGCACCCCGGGGATGCTGCCCTCGACGCGCAGGCGGCCCGACGGGCGCGAGCCCTTCTGGCGACCGGTCTGTGCTTCCAGCACCTGAGACATGGCGTGCTCTCCTCATCGGGTCCGATAAACGGCGCTGTATTCTAGCCAGCCCGTCGCGCTCGGAGCCAGCGGGCCGGGTCCGAGCCGGCGACGGGAACGGTCAGCTCTGGTTCTGACCGTCGAAGATCTCCGAAACCGAGCTGTCCTCGAACACCGCCCGGATGGCGTCGGCGATGATGCCGGCCACCGAGAGCTGTTCGATCTTGTCGATCTGCTTGTCCGGGGTCAGCGGCAACGTGTCGGTGACCACGACCTTCTCGATGACCGAGTTCTTCAGGCGTTCGATGGCCGGACCAGACAGCACCGCATGCGTCGCTGCGGCCAGAACCCGGGCGGCGCCGGCACGGGTCAACTGCTCGGCGGCGGCCACCATCGTCCCGGCCGTGTCGATCATGTCGTCGATCAGCACGCACGTCTTGCCCTCGACCTCGCCCACCAGGGCGAGCGCCTCGACGGAGTTCTTCTCCTCCTTGCGGCGCTGCTTGTAGACGAAGGCCAGCCCAGCGTGCAGTGCGTTGGCGTAACGGGCCGCGACCTTCACCCGGCCGGTGTCGGGCGACACGACGACCAGGTCCTCGCCGAACTGCTGGAGGTAGTCCACCAGGACCGGCATGGCGGTGAGGTGGTCGACCGGGCCGTTGAAGAAGCCTTGGATCTGTCCCGAGTGCAGGTCCACCGACAGCAACCGTTTGGCCCCGGCCGCCTCGAACAGGTTCGCCACCAACCGGGCCGTGATCGGCTCGCGGCCCGAGGACTTCCGGTCCTGGCGGGCGTACCCGTAGAACGGCATCACCACGGTGATCCGCTTGGCCGAGGCGCGCTTGGCGGCATCGACCATGATCAATTGCTCCATCAACGCGTCGTTGAGTGAGCCCGCGTCACTGTTGCAGTGGGTCTGGATGATGAACAGGTCACCACCGCGGATCGACTCCTCGAACCGGCAGTGGATCTCGCCGTTGGCGAAGTTTGCCGTGTTCGGGTCGAGCAACTCGACGCCGAGATGCCCGGCGATGCGCTCCGCGAGCGGGCGGTTGAACCGCCCCGAGGCGAGCTGCAGTCGTTTGTTCGCCGGTAAGGTGGCCATTCGGCTCATGCCCGAGACTCCCATCTGCGTCCGTCCACGGCGACAGCTTGGCAGATGGCGACTCGCGGATCAGCAGCCGGAGGCGCGACCTGCCGCTGCGGCCCCTCTCAGTCGGCCAGCGCGACTGTCGTGAACGGGGCGATCCGCGCCGAGGCCTCCACCTGAGCGCCGGGCTCGAGGCTCACGAACGGGCCGACCTCGGCGCCCGCTCCGACCTCGGCATCGCGGCCGACCGTTTTCTCGACCCGGGCACCGGCGCCGACTATGCAGTCCACCAGGCGCGTGTCCGGCCCGACCTCGGCACCCTCGCCGATCACCGTGCGGCCCTGCAGCAACGTGTTCGGGAAGAGGGTCACGTCGCGGCCCAACGCAACGGTGGCATCGATGTAGCAGGTCGCCGGGTCGAGCATGGTCACCCCCAACGCCAGCCAGCGATTGTTGATGCGACGACGGAGCTCGGCCTCGACGAGTGCGAGATGCAGCCGGTCGTCGACCTCGGCCAGTTCGCTGAGGTCGGAAACCTCGACCGAACCCACCCGGTAGCCGGCCCGGTGCAGCACCTCGACCACATCGGGCAGGCGGTACTCGTGGTCGCCGTTGTCGGGGGTGAGGCGGCGCAAGGCGACACCGAGCACACCGCGCCGGAAGCAGTAGACCGACGCCGACACCTCCTCGGCGGCCTCGAACGCCTCCCCGTCGGGCCCACCCGCATCGACGTCGTCGGACGCCGGGACGATCCGGGCCACAGTGCCGTCCTTGGCGCGGACCACCCGGCCCCGCCCTCCACGCGCGCCCGAACGGGCCACCAGCACGGTGCACGCCGCATCCGCCTCCCGGTGCGCCCGCACCAACGCCGCCACCGACGCCGGGGCCAGCAACGGCATGTCCGCGGGCAACACGATCACGTCGTCGTCGCCGAGGTCGTCGTCGCCTAGAGCGGCGAGGGCCACGGCGAGCGCGTCGCCCGTGCCGCGTGGGGCACCCTGCTCCACGAACTCGACCGGTAGGTGGGCGACGTCGTCCTGGACCCGCTTGGTGACCCGCTCCGCCGAGGATCCGACCACGACCACGGCGCGGCCCACGTCGGTGCCGGCGAGCGCATCGATTACGTAGAGCAACATCGGGCGGCCGCAGAGCAGGTGGAGGGGCTTGGGCCGTTCGGAGCGCATCCTCGCGCCCTGGCCGGCAGCGAGCACCACGGCCGACAACGAGCGCTGCATCATGTCCGGGACCTGCATGGATGGCTCATAGCTGGCGGGGCAGGAATCGAACCTGCAACCTCCTGATCCAAAGTCAGGCGTTCTGCCAATTGAACTACCCGCCAACGGTTAGCAGGTGGCCCACGGTAGCGCCTCGACCGGCTCGACGGGCAGATCGACGGCCGCGCAACCGGTCGGGTCGCGGGCCCGCCGAGACGCCGTTCACCGACCGGTGGGCGCTCACCGGCGAACCCGAGTTCGCAGTCGACCGGTGGGTGCCGCTACCGTGATAGCCCTCATGGGATCGCTCATCAAGAAGCGCCGTAAGCGCATGCGCAAGAAGAAGCACAAGAAGATGCTGAAGCGGACTCGCTTCCAGCGTCGCGCCAAGGGCAAGTAAAACCGGTCGCACCCGCCGCCGGCGGACAGCGAGCCGGACGCGTCCGTGGGCGCCGACCGGTTGTGCTGCTCCGAGTCCTGCGGCTCCGGCGGCCACGCGGAAGCCAGCGGTCTCCCAACACGTCGCCTTCGTGCCGTCACCCTCCATGGTCCGTGCCGAACGACCGCCGGGGTAGTCGATTCCCCGGCCGCTGTGGTGCTCAGGTCGATGCAGTCGGGATCACCAGGCGGCCGTCCCCGGGGAAGGCGCCCTCGACGAACCACGACGACCCGCTGCCCGCCAGCCGTGGCCGCAGGCCGGTTGCCGCCTGCAAGGCGTCACGCCACTCGGCCAGTCTCGGTTCGACGTCGAGTGCCGCCGCCTCGAGATCGTTGCCGTTGTCACCCCTCGGCCCACCGAGCCGATCCCAGGCTCGATACACCGCCACGGTCGAGCACCCGAACGGCGGGATCAGCAGGGTGTAGGTGCGCTCGACCGGCGGCAATGGCGTGACCTCCTCACCGATGCCGCCGACCCGGGCCCGGCCGTTGACCAGGCAGAACGCAACGTCGGCACCCAGGCCCGCAGCGCCGACGAGATCGTCGTAACCGGCCCAGCGCAGCACCGCAGCAGCGTCGGCCGAGCCCCCGCCCAGCCCGGCGCCGGCCGGGATCCGCTTGATCAACTGCACCGCCGCCTGCCGGTCGACCAGTCGCAGGGCCTTGGCCACCAGGTTGTCGGCATCGGCCGCGATCGACAGCCCGCCCTGCCCGCTCGCCGGCGGCTCGAAGGACAACGTGATGCCCTCCCCCGGCCCCAGCACGACGGTGTCCGCCAGATCGAGGCTGACCATCTCGGCATCGATGAGGTGGTAGCCGTCGGGGCGCACGCCCACGATGCGCAGCGACACGGTCAACTTGGCGGGAGCCGAAAGCACGGTCGGACCAACCGCTGGGGACTCGCTCCCGACGACGGGCTCGGCTCCGACGAGGTGCTCGGACGGACCGTTGCCGGGCTCGATCATCGGGCGGGTAGGTTAGCGGTTGACCGGGTCGAGCCCGTGCAGCGCCTCGGCGAGGGCCACCCACTGGGCCAGGGACAACTCCTCGGGGCGCGCCTCGGGCCGTACCCCGGCCACCGCCGCACGCTCCTCGAACCCGGTGTGGGACGCCAGGGACCGCCGCATCATCTTGCGACGCTGGCCGAAGGCCTGCTCGATGATCGCGAACACGTCCGGGTGCTCCAGCGCCGTCACCGGCAGGGCGTGGCGGGTCACCCGCAGCAGCACCGACTCCACCCGGGGGACGGGGACGAACACCGAGGCGGGCACCCGGCCCACGACGGTGGCGGCGGCCCACCAGGCCCGCTTCACGCTGGGGATCCCGTAGGTCTTGGACCCCGGTCCGGCGGCCAGGCGCTCACCCACCTCACGCTGCACCATCACCAGCATCGTCGCCACGGCCGGCACCTTCTCCAGCACGTCGAGGATCAGCGTGGTGGCGATGTTATAGGGCAGGTTGGCCACCATCGACCAGGTACTTCCCGGCGGCTGCAAGGCCGACACCCACGTCAGCTCGAGCGCGTCCGCCTCGAGCACGGTCACCGGCAGGCCCTCGACCACGGTGCGCAGGACCGGCACGACATACCGATCGGTCTCCACCGCAACGATCTGCGCGCCGGTCTCGGCCAGTGCCAGGGTGAGCGACCCGATGCCCGCCCCGATCTCCACCACCCGGTCACCCGGGGCCAAGCCGGCCAGCCGGGCGATACGACGCACCGTGTTGGGATCGGCCACGTAGTTCTGGCCGAGCGCCCGGCTCAGGGTGATGCCGGCCCCGTCGAGCAACTCGACCAGCTGACGTCGGCTGTGGGTCACTCCGGCAGCCCGTAGAAACGGTTCGTGGTCGCCCATGCGCTCGCCGAGAGGTTCTCGATCGCGATGCCTTTGAGCGCAGCCACCGCAGCTGCGGTGTGCACGACGTGGGCCGGCTCGTTGCGCTTGCCCCGGAACGGCACCGGGGCGAGGTACGGGGCGTCGGTCTCCAACAGCAACCGGTCCAGCGGGCAGGCGACGGCCGCGGCCCGCACCGGGTCGGCGTTCTTGAACGTCACGATGCCCGAGAAGGACAGCACCGCGCCGATGTCGAGACAGCGGACGGCCTCGTCGGGCCCGCCGGTGAAGCAGTGGAACACCACCCGGTCGGGAACGCCGACCTCGGCCAGCACCGCGAACGTGTCGTTCCAGGCGTCGCGGGTGTGGATGACCAACGGGCGACCGAGCCGATTTGCGAGGGTCACCTGTGCGGCGAACACCTCCTGCTGGGTCGAGCGGGGCGAGTGGTCGTAGTAGTAGTCGAGGCCGCACTCACCCACGGCCACGACCGTCTCGTCGGCCTGCAGGGCCTCGATCACCTCGAGACCGCCCTCGGCCGCGTCGTGCGGATGGATCCCGGCCGTCGCCCACACCACACCGGGGTGGGCACGGGCCACCTCGACCGCCTCACGCGAGCGGGCCGGATTGGTGCCGACCGTCAGCAGTCGGGTGACCCCGACCTGCGCGGCGGCGGCCATGACCGGGCCGGCAGCGTCGCCGGGCTCGAGATGACAGTGATGGTCGAACCAGCGCAGCGCGACAGCTGACCCGTTCACGCCTGGACCCTGGGGAAGAGCGCATCGCCCTTCACCACGGGTAGGCCGCCGGGGTAGCCGCCCCATACCGCAGCCTCGGGCAGGCGCTGATCGGCGACCGTGCCGGACATGCCGATTCGCTCCCAGACCGCCTGGGCCGTCGAGGGGATGGCCGGCGAGGCCAGCACCGCGACGAGCCGCAACGCCTCGAGCGCATCGCCCATGACGGCGTCGAGGGCGGGACCCGGCTCGGCCTTCCACGGTTCGTTGGCCTCGAGGTGGGCGTTGGTCTCGCGCACGATGCGCCAGGTCGCCTCCAGCGCGACGTTCGGTTGTACGTCGGCCCACGCCCGGCTCGCCGTCTCGAACGCAGTCGCGGCCACCGCGGCCAGCGGCGAGGTGGCCGACGGGGCCGGCCCGACACCCCCGCATTTTTTGGCCACAACAGTCGCCACCCGCGACAGCAGGTTGCCGAGATTGTTGGCCAGGTCGGTGTTGTACCGGACGACCATGCCCTCGTAGGAGAAGTCGCTGTCCGGCCCGAAGCTGGGATCGCGCAGGAAGTGATAGCGGTACCCGTCGACCCCGAAGGTCTCGACTAGATCGGCGGGGGCGATCTGGTTCAGTCGGGTCTTGGACATCTTCTCGCCACCGACCAGCAGCCAGCCGTGGACGTGCCAGCTGGCGGGTGGCTCGAGCCCGGCGGACAGCAGCATGGCCGGCCAGTACACGCAGTGGAAACGGATGATGTCCTTGCCGATCAGGTGCCGGCAGGCCGACCACCAGGTGGCGAAACGCTCGTCGTCATTCGCGTAGCCGATGGCGGTGATGTAGTTGGTCAGCGCGTCGAACCACACGTAGGTGACGTGCGCGGGGTCCCACGGGAGCGGAACCCCCCAACTCAACGAGGTGCGCGAGATCGAGAAGTCCTGCAGGCCTTGCTTGATGAACCCGAGTACCTCGTTGCGTCGGGTCTCCGGCGTGATGGCGTCAGGATGGGCCTCGTACCAGTCGAGCAGGCGCTGCTCGAAGCGCGACAGCTTGAAGAAGTAGTTCTCCTCGGTGACGGTGTCGACCGGCCGATCGTGGATCGGGCAGTTGCCGTCGATCAGCTCGGCGTCGGTGTAGTACGCCTCGCACGCCACGCAGTACAGACCCTCGTAGACGCCCAGCTCGATGTCGCCGGCGTCGCGACAGGCATGCAGCAGCTTCTCGACGGCGGCGTAGTGCCGCGGCTCGGTGGTACGGATGAAGTCGTCGTTGGAGATGTCGAGCAGTTTCCAGGCGTCCTTGAACCGCTCGACAGTGCGGTCCGCCCACTCGCGGGGCGTCACCCCGTTCTTCTCGGCTGCCTGCGCCACCTTCAGGCCGTGCTCGTCGGTGCCGGTGAGGAACCAGACGTCCTCGCCGTGCAGACGGTGCCAGCGCGCCAGCGCGTCGGCCGTCACCGTGGTGTAGGCGTGACCGATGTGCGGTGCGTCGTTGACGTAGTAGATGGGGGTGGTCACATAGAACCGATCCACGCCCGAACACTAGTGGTTGGGGTGCAGATCGCCCGTCACCGGCGAGGACGGCGTCAGTCGCCGACGGCACGCAGAGCCGGGGCGAGCTCACCGTCGCCGTCGAGCCCGGCCCGGCTGCGCAGGTCGTCGACCTTGTCCAGGCTGCGCTGCAGCTGACGCCGGCGAGGACCGGCGAGTTCTTCGTAGGCCTTGGAGGTGGTCTCGAGCTTCTTGCCCAACCCGTCGACCGCGTCGGAGAACTTCTCCCACTGCTGACTGAAGCCGGACAGGACCGTGAGGATCTCGTCGGAGGTGCGCTCGAGGGCCACGTACTCGACGGACTGGCGGATCACCGCCAATACCGCGAAGAGCGTGAACGGCGAGCACAACACCACCTTCTGGCGCAGTGCGTCGTCCACCAGCGCAGGGTCCTGCTCGTGCACGAAGCTGTAGACGGCCTCGTTGGGGATGAAGGCCAGGACGTAGTCGAGGGTCTCGCCTCGCTCGATGTACCCGCGGCTGCCGAGCTCCTTGATGCGGGCCCTTACGTCGCGGCCGAACTGGGTGGCGTACGCCGCTCGCTCGCCGTCGACCGCGGTGTTCAGCATGCGCAGGTAGTTGTCGATCGGGAACTTCACGTCCATGTGCAGCTTCCACCCGTTGGGAAGCATGAAGGTGAAATCGGGGATCGTGCCCGCCGAGATGGCGACCTGCTTGCGATAGTTGACGCCCTCGACCAGGCCCGCCAGCCGGAGGACATCCTCCGCCATACGCTCGCCCCACTGGCCTCGGGCCTTGGGGCTGGACAGCGCATCGCGCAAGGACTGGGCGCTGACCGCCAGCTCGGCGGACTGTCTGGCGTGTTCCGCCAGGCCGGAGACCAGCTGGCCGTGCTGCTCGGCCCGCTCCTTCTGGAGGTTGACGACGAGGTCGTTCACGCGACGCAACTCCTCGGTCATGCCGGTGAGCTGACCGTCGATGGCGGAGTTGCGTAGATCGACGTGTTGGGTGCCGAGTTGCAGCTGGCTGCCGAGCTTGTCGGACGCGACGGCCACGACGGCATCGACCGTAGCGGCCATCTGCCGTTCGCGATCGACCTGGGCGGATCGGACCGCCACCTCTGCGGCCTCACGCTGTAGCACCGCCAGCTCCTGTTGCCAGCGATGCATCCAACGCTGCAGGGCCAACACGCCGACAACGAGGCCGACTGCCGCCAGCAGCACCACGAACAGGACGACGAGCAGGAGGGTGAGCGTCATGGCGTCATCATCCGCACCGGGTGTGACAGTTTCGCCCGGACCACGCCCGGACCACGCCGACGCCACAGACCGGCACGACCCGCCCGGGCCACCGCCGTCGTCCCGGACCACCGCGGTGCCGCCGGCACCGCGACGACGGTCAGCGATCGGCGCCCCGCCGGAGATCGGCCAGCACCGTCTCGCCGGTGCGCCGGCCCGAGTACAGCGCCCCCTGGATCGACGCGGTGTCCCGATGGTCGCCGCACACATACCGACCGGACCCGAGCCGGACCCGTCGCTTCATGGGGCTGTGCGGCGCCTGCACCGGCTGACCGTGCACGATGGTGTCCACCCGCACCGTGCGCCAGTGGGCGACCGACGCACCGAACCACCAGGCGAGTTGGTTGCGCACGGCGGTCGCCACCTCGACATCGGCCCGGCCGGGCACCGCCGCGGCGATCAGCGCCGAGCCCGCCGGCGCGTACCCCGGCGCCACGTTCGACAGCACCGCCACGTTGCAGGCGGGACCGCGGCCGGTCCCGTCGAGCAGCAATGTCCGGTGATCCACCGGGGCTTCGTCCGCGGCGAACCACACACAGGCGGCCGCCTTGGACCCGACCGGCGCGAGGCCGAGCAGACTGCAGGCAGTCGGCCCGTCCGTGGCCACCACCACCACCCGGGCCCGGATCGGTGCGCCACCGGCCACGTGCACGGTGCGACCCTCAACCCGTTCCACCCTGGCCCCGAGCTGCACGACACCGTCGGGCAACCGCGCCGCGAGCTGGGCGGACACTGCGCCCATGCCGGCGTCGGGCACCGCGGCGTCGCCCATCGACAGCGAGCGAAAGATCAGCTCGAACATGCGGCTGGTGGTCCCGAGGTCGGGGTCGAGCTGGATCCCGGCAACCAACGGCCGGAAGAACTGCTCGATCATCCCGGCGGAGAACCCCCGGCGGATCAGCGCATCCGCCGTCGTGCTGTCTGGCCGGCGTGCCAGGGCGGCAGCGGACGTCGCGGTCACGTCATGACGCAGCCGGGCGACGCGCGCCTTGTCGGCCACGGTGCCGATCGGCGAGGCGGCCGTGGCCAGCAGCGTGGTGGGCTGGCGGAACGGATCGGTCAGACGGGCGAACCCGTCGCCGCGCCACACCCTGGCACCCGGCTCGAACCGACCCAGCCGCAGCGTCTCGAGATCGAGCTGGCCGCGCACCTCGGGATAGGCGGTGAGCAGGATCTGGAAGCCCCGGTCGAGCCGGAAGCCGTCGACCTGATCGGTGCGTACCCGCCCGCCGACCCCGTCGGAAGCCTCGAGCACCACGGTGTGCAGGCCCGCCGCGGCGGTGACCCGCGCCGCCGCCAGACCGGCCAGGCCCGCCCCGACCACCACCACATCGACGTCCTCAGCACGGTCGCTCATGCAGCCAGCCTGATCTGCTCGGCGTCGCCGGGCAAACTCCGGGAATGGGATCAACCGTGCTGTACGAGTGCCAGGACCACATCGCCACCATCACCTACAACCGCCCCGAGGCCCGCAACGCCATCAACACCGAGCTACGACGCGACCTCAACGCCGCCTGGGTGCGCTTCCGGGACGACGACGCCGCCTGGGTCGGCATCGTCACCGGGGCCGGCTCGGCCTTCTGCGCCGGTGCCGACCTGAAGGACCCTGGTGGCGCGGTCGGGGCCGGTGGACACAGCTTCTGGGAGATCCCCTCGGCGCAATCGCTCGAATCGGGCCTCGAGGTGTGGAAGCCGGTGATCGCGGCGGTCAACGGCCCCGCCATCGGGTTCGGGCTCACCATGGTGGCGTCGTGCGACTTCGTGATCGCCTCGGAGCAGGCGTCGTTCTCCTTCCCCGAGGTCCAGCTCGGGGTCCCCACGGTGCAGGGCTCGGTGCGCATGCCGCGGCTCATCGGCTGGCAGCACGCCATGGAGCTGCTGCTCATCGGCGACCGGGTCTCGGCCGAACGGGCCAAGGAGATGGGCCTGGTGTGGAAGATCGTGCCCCACGACGAGCTGATGACCGAGGCCCGCACGCTGGCCGAACGGTTGCTCAAGGCGGCGCCGTTGGCAGCCCGTGCGACCAAGGAGATCGCCCGGCGCGGGCTCGACCTGCCGCTCGTCGACGCGGTCCGCTTCGGCGAGACGATGCGCCGCGTCGCCGCCCAGACCGAGGACGCCAAGTCGTTCCGCCCAGCCACGGCGAAGGGCGAGCGGCCAACCTGGCAGGCCCGCTGAGGGTGCGACGACCCGACCGGGCGTAGGTCAGCCGCCGACCGGCACCGGGTCGTTGTCCCGGCTGTACCGGGTCGATTCGTGCATCACGGCGAGGTTGAACCGGGCGAAAATCCGCCCGAGACGACCGCCGAGATCCCACCAGGACGACCCGAAGTACGGCGAGCGCGGGTACTCGTGGTGGTCGTTGTGCATCCCCTCGCCGCAGGTCAGCAACGCCAACCAGCGCTGGTTCGTGGCCTTGTTGTCGTGGGGGCGGCGACCGAGCCAGTGGCCGAGACCGTTCACACAGCCGCTGAGGAAGATGTACAGCACGGTGTGCACCACCGCGATGATCGCCGCGGTCAGCGGGCCGAACAGCACGACGAGCAGCGCAACCCCGAGGCCCACGCCCACCATGCCGTGGGAGAACACCATGCGCTCCCAGCGATCCGGCTCGAGATCACGGGCATAGGCCGACAGCGTCTCGGGTTTATCGGCCTCGCGCCGGTAGTAGAGCACGTTGCCGAGGGTGACGTGCCACACACCCTTCTGGATCGGCGAATGCGGGTCCTGCGGCTCGTCGGAGAAGACGTGATGCTTACGGTGCACAGCAACCCACTCGCGACGGTCGATGCCGATGGTGAGCCACAGCACGGTCCGCACGGCGAGTTCCAGCGGAGGGGACAACGTCATCGCCCGGTGCGACAGCGCTCGGTGCAGATACAGGGTGGTGACGACGTTGGCGAGCTGCGTGATGGCGAAGGCGATCAGCAGCGCAACGGGGAGGGAGACGCTGAGCACGGCGACAACCTAGCGGTGCCCGTCCTCACCGCTGACCTCGACCGGAGCGCCGGCGGGCCGGCGGGCCGCCCCGGCCAACCGGACGGCGAGGGCGTACACCTCTCGTCGGCTCACCCCGTTGGCGGCGGCCACCTCGGCCGCCACCTCCTTGACGGACCCACCCCGAGCCAGACCCGCGGCCACCGCAACCTCGAGATCAGCGGCGGTGAGCTGCGGGGCAGGGGGCGCTCCCTCGGCCACGATCACCAGCTCACCGCGCGGGGATTCCTCCGTCGCCCATGCGGCAGCGGCAGCGGCAGGCCCGCGCCACCACTGCTCGTGGAGCTTGGTCAGCTCGCGGGCCACCACCACCGGCCGGTCGGCCCCGAATGCCGCTGCGAGGTCCGTGAGGGTAGCGGCGAGACGGTGCGGCGACTCGTAGAACACCATGGTCCGCGGCTCGTCAGCGAGTGCCGCCAGACGCGCCGCCCGTTCCCCCGGGCGGCGAGGCAGGAACCCTTCGAAGCAAAACCGCCGGGTCGGCAACCCGCTGCCCGCCAACGCCGTCACGACGGCGGAGGGCCCAGGCACCACCTCGATGGCCAGCCCGGCCGCGGCCACGGCATGCACCAGCCGCTCACCGGGGTCGGAGATGGCCGGCATACCAGCGTCGGAGACCAATACCACCCGTTCGCCCCGTTCGATCCGGGCCACCACCTCCGCCGCCCTCGCCGTCTCGGTGTGATCGTCCAGCCGCAGCAGCGGTCGACGTCCGATTCCGGCCAGGCTCAGCAGACGCCCGGTGCGACGGGTGTCCTCGCAGGCGATGATGCCAGCGGTCGACAGCTCCTGCGTCGCCCGCGCCGACAGGTCACCAAGGTTCCCGATGGGCGTGGCCACAAGAACCAAGGCCCCTGACCCGGCGGGGCTCATCGCCGCACCGTGGCCGGCCGGCCCGCGACACCGCGGTCGCGGTCCCCGATCACGTCAGCGCCGTCGGATGGACCGCCCGCCGGACCAGCGGTCGGCTGACCGTGGCGCCCCGGCGCGCACCGGGAACGCGGGCCAGCCGATGTCGCGCCTCCTGCCAACGCCGGCCACCCGGACTCGGCGCGCTCGGCGAGGAAGGTGGCGACGGGGCCTCACCATGGATTGCCAGCTCGTCGCCGGCCACGAGCCCCCATCGTTCGAACGCCCCGCGCTCGGCCTCGATCACCACAGAACCTCCGCGCACCGGACGAGCGACCCGGTTGGGATCGAGACTGATGACACGCAGGACCCGCAGGTCGCTGTCGCAGAACGCCACGTCGATGGCGAAGCGCATACCGACGGTGTGCACCGAACGAGCAGGCCGCAGCAGCAGGGCACCGTCGAGCCGATCCCGTCCGAGCAGGCCGCGCAACCGGGCGCGGAAGGTATCCGCAACCTCCAGCGAGGCCAACACCGTCGTGTCCCGCACCAGCCACGCCATCGACGGACAGCCTACCGTAGAGCCGTGGAGCCGCTGGAAGCCCTCGAACGGGTCGTCTACCTCCTCGATCGCGGCCTGGCACCCGCACCGAAGGTGAAGGCCTTTGCCCGCGCCACCGAGATCGTGGCCGCGCTCGACCCGCTCGAAGTCGCTGCTCGGGCCGAGGCCGGCACGCTGGGGGAGCTGGCCGGGATCGGCCCCTCGACCGGTGGGGTGATCGTCGACGCCTACCGCGGCAAGGTTCCCGACTACCTCGCCCGGCTCGAGGCCGAAACCGTCGTGCCACTCGGACCCGGCTCGGACCTGCGCAGGGCGTTGCGGGGCGACTGTCACAGCCACACCACCTGGTCCGACGGCGGCGCCTCGATCGAGGCCATGGGGCGCGCCGCTCGGGTAGTCGGCCACCGTTACCTGGTGATCACCGACCACTCCCCCCGCATGGCCGTCTCCCGTGGCCTGCATGCCGAGCGGCTCGCCCAGCAGCGGGTCGAACTCGACGCCGTCAACATCGTCTTCGCCGCCGAGCACGCAGTCGGCGGACCGGCGTTCCGGCTGCTGCACGGCCTCGAGGTCGACATCAACGAGGACGGCAGCCTCGACATGGACGACGACACCCTCGCCGGGCTCGACCTGGTCGTCGCCAGCCCGCACATCAAGCTGCGGATGGAGCCGCGGGCCATGACCCGCCGGCTGGCGCTCGCCGCCCTGCACCCCCATGTCGACGTCCTGGGCCATTGCACGGGGCGCAAGGTGCCGCCCCACGGCAACCGCGCCGGCGCCGAGTTCGACGCGGACCTGGTGTTCGCGGCCTGCGCAGAGCACGGCACCGCCGTGGAGATCAACACGCGCCCCGAACGCCAGGACCCTCCGGAAGAACTCCTGCACCTGGCGCTCGAGTGGGGATGCAAGCTGGCTATCGACAGCGACGCCCACGCCCCCGGACAGCTGGAATGGGTCAACTACGGGTGCGACAAGGCGGCCCTGGCAGGCGCGGACCCCGACGACGTGATCAACACCTGGGACGTCGACCGCTTGGTGGCCTGGGGTCGGGCCCGGTAACATAGTTGGTCCTATGTCGAAGAAAACCGCCAAGCGGAAGACCAACGCACGCCGGAAGAAGGCCAACCACGGCGTCAAGCCCAACGCCGGACGCTGATCGGCGCCGCCACGGGCACCTCAGTGCCCGGCGGCACCGCCCATGACCAGCCCGATTGCCTCGCTGGTCACCGAACCGGCATCGAACATCGCAGCCACGCAGCCGGACCGCATCACCGCGATGCGGTCCGAGACGGCGAGGAGTTCCTCGAGCTCCGCCGAAATCACCAACACCGCCGCACCGCGATCACGGGCCGCGACGAGCTGTCGGTGGATGAACTCGATGGAACCGACGTCGACTCCCCGGGTCGGTTGCGCCGCCACGACCAGCACCGACTCACGGCTGAGTTCGCGGGCCACGATCAGCTTCTGTTGGTTACCCCCCGACAGCGAGTCCGCAGGTGCCTCGACGCCGGGTGTTCGCACGTCGAACTCGATGATCAACTGTTCGGCCCAACGCCGCACCGCGGCGCGCTCGCGGCGGCCCCAGCGGGCGAAGCCCGGCTCGTCGAACCGGTTCAGCACCAGATCGTCGGCCACGGAGTAGCTGCCCACCAGACCGTGCTTGTTGCGGTCCTCGGGGATGTGGGCCACGCCCAGATCGTGGATCGCCCGAGCGCCGAGCCTGGTGACGTCGTGTTCCCTCAGCAGCACACAGCCGCCGGACCGGGGCCGCATCCCGCAGATCGCCTCGGCCAGCTCGCGCTGGCCGTTGCCCTGCACGCCGGCCACCCCGACGATCTCCCCCGCCCGCACCTCGAGATCGAAGCCCTGCACAGCCCGACGGCCACGATCGTCGTCGACCTCGAGCCCCCGGATCTCGAGCACGGTGCCACCGGGGCGCGCCGGCTGCTTGTCGATGCGCAGCACCACCGACCGGCCCACCATCAGCGCGGCCAAGCCCGCCTCGTCGGTGTCGCCAGGGGCCACCTCGCCCACCACCCGGCCATCGCGCAGGACCACGACGCGGTCCGCGGCATCCATGACCTCGCGCAGCTTGTGCGTGATGAACACGATGCCGACACCTCCCGCCGCGAGCTCGGCCACGACACGCAACAGCTCGTCGGTCTCCTCCGGGGTCAGCACCGCTGACGGCTCGTCGAGGATCAGGATCTCGGCCCCGCGGTAGAGCGCCTTGATGATCTCCACCCGCTGCTGGGCCCCGATCGGCAGATCCTCCACGACGGCATCGGGGTCGACCGCGAGGCCGAAGCGTTCCGACAGCTCCTGCACCTCAGCGGCGGCCCGACGACGGTCGACGAACCGGTGGCGGGTGGGCTCGGCACCGAGCACGACGTTCTCGGCCACGGTCATCACCGGCACCAGTTGGAAGTGCTGGTGCACCATGCCGATGCCCATGCCGATCGCATCGCGAGGTGACCGCAACCGCACCACCTCGCCGCCGACGCGGATCTCCCCGCTGTCCGGCCGGTGCAGACCGAAAAGCATCTTCACCAGGGTGGACTTACCCGCCCCGTTCTCGCCGAGCAGGCCCAGGACCTCACCGCGTCGCAACTGCAGCGACACGTCCTCGTTGGCCACCACCGACCCGAACCGCTTGGTCAGCCCTCGGGCCTCGAGCAGCGGGGCCCCGGCGTCGCCCTCACGACGTCCGCTCATCGCGCCCTCCTCATGGATACGGCCGGCCCGCCGCCGCCGGCGGCCGCACCCGGGTACTGAAGATCGCCAGCACAACAATGGTCGTCGCGTAGGGCAACATCGCCACGAACTGGGGCGGGACGTCGAAGACCCGATCGAAGTTCAACTGGTTGACCAAACCGCTCAGTACGCCGAAGAACAGCGCCGCGGCCCAGGCCAGCGCCGGCCTCCATCGGCCCATGATGACGATGGCCAGTGCCAGGAACCCGCGCCCTGCGGTCATGCCCCGATCGAACGAGCCGGTGATCTCGACCGACAGCAACGCCCCGGCCAGACCCGCCAGCGCGCCACCCGCCACGACGTTGCCGTAGCGATACCGGGCAACGTCGATCCCCACCGTGTCGGCGGCACCGGGATGCTCGCCGACCGCGGTGGTGCGCCTGCCCCACGGGGTGCGGAACAGGGCCACCTGGAGCCCGATCACCACGACAAAGGTGAGATAGGTCAACGGCTGAGCACGGAACAGCACCGGTCCCAACAGCGGCAGGTCGCCGAGCAACGGGATCCTCCAGGTCGGCAACGAGCCGATCACCCGGCCCGGTCGGTAGAGGAACGAGGTGAACCCTGCGGCGGCGATGTTGATCACGGCACCGGCGATGATCTGGTCGACCCGCCACGTCACCGCGCACAACGCCAGGAACGCCCCGACCAGGGCTCCGAGGACCACTGCGGCGGCCACCCCGGCCACCACCCCGAACGCAGCGGCACCGAAGAACCCGGCGAAGGCGCCCAGCAGCATCTGACCTTCGATGCCGATGTTGATCACACCGGTCCGTTCGCACAGGATGCCGCACATCGCGGCCAGAGCCAACGGCGTGGACGAGCGTACGGCGAAACCCAGCACCGCCGTCGCCCGGAACCCCCAGATGCCGTAGGCGACGAACGCTGCCGCCAGCAACGAACCCGCCACCAGGCCATTCGGTGGGACCGGGCGACCCGTCCACGACCGCTTCACGCTCCCCACCCCCGGGTCAGTTGCACCTCGGTCCTGCAGGACCCGGGGCGCAACCGCAGCAACCAGCGCAGAATCAGCGGCGCTGCGACGAGCAACAGGGCGATGGCCAGCACGACGTCGACGATTTCGGGGGCGAGTCGGGCTCGGGCCTGCAGTTGCGTCGACGAGGCACGCAGCGCGCCGATGAGCACGGCCGCGGGGATGACCGCCCGAGGCGAGACCCTGGCCAGCAGGGCGATGGTGATCCCGTCGAAGCCCAGTCCGGCGTTGAACCCCGGTTCGAACCGGCCGACGATGCCCAGGCTCTCGACTGCACCGCCGAGGCCGGCCAGGGCCCCGGAGAGGGTCATGGCCGCCACAGTGGCACCGGCCACCGAGATACCGGCGTAGTGCGCTGCGTTGCGGTTGGCCCCGACCGTGGCCAGCCGGAACCCGAAGGTGGTGCGATCGAGCACGAACCACACCACGAACGCCATCGCCACCGCGAGCAAGAAACCGACCGGCAGTCCCGCCACCCGGGCCATACGAGCCGACCCGGCGATCGCCGGTGTCCGGGAGACCGGCTGGCCCTGTTCCATCCACGGTCCACCGGCCAACCAGTCGGTGAGGTTGACCAGGATGGTGTTCAGCATGATCGTCACGATCACCTCGTGCACCCCGCGCGTGGCCCGCAACACCCCCGCCAGCAACGCCGGCAGCGCGCCGCTGAGGATGCCGATGGCCAGGCACAACGGCAGGTGCACCGCCGGCGGCAAGCCGGCAAGGCGGTAGCCGGCGTAGGCCGAGGTGATCGCACCCACCAGCAACTGGCCCTGGGCGCCGATGTTGAACAGCCCGGCCCGGACCCCGACGATCACCGCCAACCCGGCGAAAAGGAGCGGGGTGGCCTTCTCGAGCGTGGCCGCGATCGCGTCGGTTCCCGAGAACGCCGCGACCCAGATCGCGGTGGCGGCCGCAACGGGCGACGCGCCGGCGGCGAGGACGATGGCCGCGCCGATCGCCACCGCTACCGCTACCGCCGCGACCGGCAGGAGCACAGGTCGCAGTCGGTCGGTGTGCATGGCCCGGCGACGTTCGGTCAATTGACGCCGGTCGGGATCTTGCCCGAACCGATGTCGCGGACGATGCCCTCGATCTTGGTCTTCACCGCGGCGGGCACCTTCTCCTCGAAGTCGTGGAACGGTGCGAGGCCGACTTCACCGAAGGAGTTGCCGCCCTTGACCGAGCCGTCACGGATCTGGCCGATGAGGGTGGCGACCCCGTCCTCGATGTCCTTCTCGGCGCTGGTCACCAGACAGCCGCGCGCCCCGGGAACCGTCTCCCACTGATCGCTGTCGACCCCGACGCAGTACGCCCCCTGCTGCCGGGCCACCTCGAGCAGGGCCCCGTTGCCGGTCTTGCCGCCGGCGCCGAAGATCACGTCGGCGGTGTTGTCGAGCGCTTGCTTGGCCGTCTGCGCCCCCCACGTCGGGTCGTTGAACGCCACGTCGAGTCCGCCCGGGTGGTAGGTCGTGAGGACCTTCACCTTGGGGTTGGTGAACTTGGCCCCGTTCTCCCAGCCCTTGCCGAACGCGACCACCGGTGGGACCTTGTCGGTCCCGAGGACCGCCGCGACGACGTTGGTCTTGGTCAACAGACCGGCCAGTGCCCCGGCCATGAAACCGGCCTTGTCCTCGTTGAACACCAGCCCGGTGAGATTGGGGATCGTGGTGGCCTGGAAGGCGTCCACCCCGATGAAGTGCACCGCGGGGTTGGCCTTCGCGGCGGTGGCGGTCGCATCGCCGATGGCGAAGCCCACCGTCACGACGACATCGGCCTTGCGATCGAGGAAGGACTGGATGTTCTTGGCGTAGTCCTTGGGATCGACGGTCTCGATGTACTCGGCATGCCCACCGGCAGCCACTGCGGCGCGAGCGGCCCCCTGCCACGCCGACTGGTTGAACGACTTGTCATCGACCTTGCCCACGTCGGTGACCAGACCGACGCAAAAGACGTCCTTGGATGCGCAGTCCCCGGAGAATCCCTTCATCGCGATCGGTGCCTCCACCGGCTTCGCCGAAGCCGAACCGCCACTGCCACAGGCCGTCGCTCCCAGCGACAACGCGAGCAATCCGGCCAAGGCAACGGTGCCGAACGTGGCCTTCTTCGTGTACACCGCGCCCCCTCGAGTCCTGTCGGGTGCGGAGCCTAACGGCTCTCGCCGATCCGCTCGCCCCCACCGCTGCGGACTCGGAGCCGGACCCACGGGGTATCCTCGCGGAGCCTTCACCCCCGACGATTCCGGAGTCGACGTGCTCGCCATCATCACCGGATCAGGGTTCTACGAGGTCCCAGGGCTCCTAGACGCCCGACTCGAGCCGATCGACACGCCCTACGGCGCCGTCGAGGTGACGGTGGGCACCTGGCAGGGCGCAACCGTCGCCTTCCTCCCCCGTCACGGGTCCGGGCACACCGTCCCGCCCCATCGCATCAACTACCGGGCAAACCTGTGGGCCCTGAAGCAGCTCGGCTGCACGGCCGTGCTGGCCACCGCGGTCAGCGGCGGCATCGCACGCGACCTGCACCCCGGCGACCTGGTACTCATCGACCAGTTCATCGACGTCACCCGGGGACGTCCGGACACGTTCTTCGACGGCGACGACCTCCCGGTTCGCCACACCGACATGACCGAGCCGTACCACACGGGGTTGCGCCAACTCCTCGCCGCAGCCGCCGAGGACCTCGATCTGGCGGTACGGCCCGGTGGTACGTACGTGTGCACCAACGGCCCCCGGTTCGAGACCCCGGCCGAGATCGCGGTCTACGGTCGCCTCGGCGCCCACCTGGTGGGCATGACCGGCTACCCGGAGGTGGCCCTGGCAGCCGAGCTGCAACTGCCCTATGCCGCGGTCGGGGTCATCTCCAACGCCGCTGCGGGGTTGGCGCCGGCCATCACCCTCGAGGACATCATCGCCACCCTCGAGACGGTCCGACCCACGCTTTGGGCCCTCATCGCGGGGGTGACCCGCCGGTGGAGCACGCCGAGCTGACCCTCCGCCACCAGCTCATCGACACCTGTCGGGCCTTCGGCCCGTCAGGGCTGAGCCGGGGGACCTCCGGCAACGCCTCGGTGCGCTGGCAGGACGGCATGATCGTCACCCCGTCCGCCGTGGCCTACGACCGCATCCGCCCCTCGGACCTGGTGTGGATGGGCTTCGACGGCAGCCGTCGCGGTCGGCGACCGCCGAGCTCGGAATGGCGTTTCCACCAGCGCATCCTCGCCGAACGGGCCGACGCCGGCGCCGTCGTGCACGTCCACTCGCCGGCCGCCACCGCCCTGGCCTGTCTCCGGCTGCCCATCCCGGCGTTCCACTACATGGTGGCCGTCGCCGGCGGGGACAGCATCCGCTGCGCGCCGTACTCATTGTTCGGCACCGAGACGCTGGCCGATTCCGTGATCGAGGCCCTCGACGGCCGATCGGCCGCCCTGCTCGCCAACCACGGCCAGGTGACCGTCGGGACGTCGCTCGACGCCGCCTTCCACCTCGCCGTCGAGGTCGAGAGCCTGGCCGACCAGTACCTGCGGGCCCGCACGGTAGGCGAGCCGCGACGGCTGACCGCCCGCCAGATGCGCGAGGTCCTCGGTCACTTCGTCCACTACCGCAACGGCACCCTCGACGACCTCGACGGCGGTCCGACACGCCCCTGATCCGGCGCAGCCCGACCCGGCGCAGCCCGACCCGGCGCAGCCCGACCCGGCGCAGCCCGACCCGGCGCAGCCCGACCCGGCGCAGCCCGACCCCCGCAACGCCGACCGGACACCCGGGGTGCTCAGCCCGGCCGGTCCGCGGCAGGTACTGGTGGTCCGACGCGGGCCGTGGCGGACCGGGCGCGTTCCGCGGCCCGCCGCACGGACCGGCGGTACCAGGCCTGCTCGATACCGACGGCCACTGCGGCGTAACAGCCCCCGAGCACCACGTCGAGCACGTAGTGCTCCCCGCTGATGACCAACGCCACCGACATCGCCAGCGGATAAGCGGCCAGCAGCGCCCACCAGCGGCGCCGGGTCCGTCGGGCGAAGAACAGCGCCGTCAACGTCGACCAGCCGGCGTGCAACGACGGCAAGGCCGCCACCGCGTTGCCGAAAC
Organism: Acidimicrobiia bacterium; assembly: GCA_947476745.1. Taxonomy (GTDB): domain Bacteria; phylum Actinomycetota; class Acidimicrobiia; order Acidimicrobiales; family CAIXPF01; genus CAIXPF01. The sequence continues at coordinate 197,100 of CANJRG010000001.1, forward strand.
GCGGGCCGTACTTGACCAGCATCGGGCCGAGATCGAGACCGAAAGGGTCCATACCTCGAAGTATGACGCGCCGGATAGGTCCGATCAGCCCGTCCCGCGAGGCCATCCACGGCGGCGCGGCCGGCACGAGGACGTAGGTGAGCAGCCCCATGGCGGTGAGCGCCAGGAGCGCATTGCGATAGCGCCGGAATCCTGGCCGGTCACCGATCCACAGCGCCCCCATCACCACGAACGGCACGATGAAGTGCGAGAGGTACACCAGCGAGACGCCGACCTCCCACCAACGCACCGGACCCGTGTAGGGGCCGAGTCGCTCCTGTGCCACCACCGAGGGGATGCGGCCCCAGGCCACGATCCGCTCGAGCCGCACCAGCACCTCCCGCTGCACCGGCATGCCGAGGGTGTCCGCCACGCCGCGGGTGAGGTCGTACGCCGCCAGGATCATGGCCAGGGGCACCCAGTCCCTGACGATGCGGACCAGGCCTCCGTCGGGCCGGCCGACGGAGGCGATGAACAGACCGCCCGCCACCCAGCCCAGCACCTGCAGTCGCTCGAGCGGCAGGCCGTTGACCTTCCACCAGCCGACCACGAACGCGGCGTAGGCCACCAGGGCCACGGTCCGCCACCGGCCGAGCCCGTCGACGCGAGGTTCGGTGCGGGCCCCGGGACGGCAATCCGGATCGGGCTCCGCGCCGATCGCAGCATCGGGGCAGTTCTCGTCAGCACCAGCTCGGTTCATCGAGGCCGATCGCGCTCAAACCACGACGATGTCGACCGAGCCGCCTTCGTGCAACTGGCAACTCCCGCCGTAGTTGCCGGGCTCGGAGAGGGTGTAGGTCATGGTCTGATCGGGCCCGACCCGAAGACCACCGACCGCGAAGGTGTCGTGGTCCTGGTTCTCGAGGACCGACGTGTCCTGGGTACGTAACACGATACGGGCGGGGAGGACCTCCAGATCCTCCCCGGCGGCAAAGCCGTCTCCGTCGCTGGGTTGCTCGTCGCTCATGCCGCGTCCCGCGCCTCGTTCGGGCTCGAGCATGCCGGGTCCGGCCCGCTCGGGATGGCCGGGGCCACCCGGGTCATCACCCTATCGACGGTCGCCACGGTGAGAACCACCGCACCCGTAGCCGAACCCCCGGATCCCGAGCGCGATCGGGCGGGACCGGCCACCCCAGATCCAGACCGGGCGAAACCGCCTCAGGCGTGGGCGGCGACCGCTTCAGGCAGCGGCTCGAGGGTCGCCTCGTTGAGCTCGTCACGCATCGACGCCCAGAACCGGATCGCCGCCTCGACCATGCTCAACACGTACGAAGCCCCGGGGCCGTGCATGGTGAGGGTCAGATCGTCGCGCAGGGCGGTCCATGCCTCGAGGTGGTCGCCCGCCACGTGGCGCAACTCCGCCGGCTGCAACTCGGCGGCGAAGGCCAACTTCAACAACCCGACGTCACGGAAGTCGACCCGGTCACGGCTCGGCATCCGCAACCACCGCAACAGCTCCCGACGACCTTCCTCGGTGATGGTGTAGGCGAGCCGACGACGACCGGTGCCCTCCTGCTGCTCCAGCAGCAGACCGGCCCGCGCCAGCCGTGCCGCCTCGTCGTAGATCTGCGAGTGCGGCACCTCCCACAGCGGTCCGATGCTGCGGGCCAGAACTCGCTTGAGGTCGTAGGGCGAGCAGGGGCCGGCTTGGGCGATGGCACCGAGCAACGCATACGAGGTGTTCGTGAGTCGAGGCGAACTGGTACGCACGGATTCCACCGTACGGACCGAACGATCAATCCGACATGGGACCGGTGTCCCACCCTGCGTGGCCGGTGCGCCGCTCGGCGCGGGTCGATGGTCACCCCGGCAGGAGCAGATCGTCGAGGTCGGAGCGCAGCGCGGCCAGACGACGATCGGCCGCGGCCCGCGCCGAGCGATAGCCCTCCGCCGTCGGGGCCACCGGCTCCACCACCTCGAGGTACACCTTCAACTTCGGTTCGGTCCCACTCGGCCGCAGCACCACCCTGGCCCCGTCGGCGAGCTCCCAGACCACGAGATCGGCCGGGACCGCAGCCACCGCAGGACCCGGTGGCGGGTGCTCGAGGAGGTCCCGCCTGGCGGAGACCGGCACCCCGCCCAGCACCACCGGTGGCACGCGCCGGACCCGCTGCATCGTGGCGGCTTGAGCCTCCGCACCGGCGGCGGCACCGAAACGCAGCGCATAGCCGACGGTGGCGTGCAACCCGAGTTCCCGGGCCAGCAACTCCAGCCGGTCGAGGACGCCGACACCGTCCACCAGCGACTCGGCCACCAACTCGGCGAAGACCAATGCCGCAGCGATGCCGTCCTTGTCGTGCACCGCGGACCCGACGGCGAAGCCCAGGGCTTCTTCGTAACCGAGCACGAAACGCCACGTCGGGTGCTCGAGTACCGGCCGGACGATCCACTTGAACCCGGTGAGGGTCTCGGCGTAATGGACCCCCCGCGCCTCGGCCAGGCGCCCCAACTGGCGGGAGGACACCATGGTCGTCACCACCAGCCGCTCACCGCGACGATCGCGATGACGCAGCAGGTGATCGGCCAACAGCACCCCGATCTCGTCGCCGGTGAGCACCCGCCAGCCCGCCGACCCGTCGGGCACCGCCACCCCCAGCCGATCGGCGTCGGGATCGTTGGCCAGCAGGACGTCGGCGCCGACCGCCGCGGCCAGGGCAAGACCGCAGTCGAGCGCCCCCGGTTCCTCGGGGTTGGGAAACGCCACGGTCGGGAAGGCGGGGTCCGGATCGGCTTGTTCGGCCACGACCTGCAGCGTCGGGAACCCCCCTGCGGCGAAGGCCTCGGTGGCGGTCCTCGCACCCACCCCGTGCAACGGTGTGTAGGCCACCCGCACCTGCCGGGCACCGCCGGGCGAGAGCTGGCCGACCACCGCCTCGAGGTACGCCCGCCGAACCGACGCGCCCATCACCACGATGGCCGGATGATCGGCGGCGGCGAGCGGCACGTCGAGCCCGGCTGCCGCAATATGGGCGGCGACCTCGAGGTCGATCGGCGGCACCAACTGCGCCCCGTCCGAGAGGTACACCTTGTAGCCGTTGTCGGTAGCCGGGTTGTGGCTGGCGGTCACCATCACCCCGGCATCGGCACCGAGGTGACGCACGGCGAACGCCAGCAGCGGCGTCGGTCCTGGTCCGTCGAAGACCACCGCCCGGCCATCTGCTGCAGCGATCACCGCTGCGGAGTCGGCGGCGAAGACGTCGGAGTTGTGCCGGGCATCGAAGCCGACGACCACCAGGGGCGCGGTACAGCCCTGCGCCCGCAGGAACCCCATCAGCCCTGCGGCCGCGCCGCGCACGACCAGCCGATTCATGCGCATCGGACCGGCGCCCAGCGGTGCCCGCAGCCCCGCCGTCCCGAACGCCAGACGCCCCGCGAACCGCTCGGCCAGCTCATCCCAGGCCTGGGTCTCGAGGAGATGCGCGAGCGCTGCCCGGGTTTCGGGATCGGGGTCCGACGCCAGCCAGGCCGCAGCGCGTTGCGCCAACGCGGGATGGGGTGCAGCTGCCGAGACGGCAGACTGCGGCCGCTCCTCGCCGCCGGTCGGACCGCTCGCTGCCATCCTGCGCACTCTACCGACGGGAAATTTTCAGCCGTCGGCACCGCCGCTTGCCACCGTGGCCCGGCAGCCGTGCCGGAGCCGCAGTCAGCGGCTCCTCAGCCGCGACCGTTCACCGTCAACCGTGCGCCGATAGCATCAGTGCTCCAATGCTCGATCACGTCTTCACCGACGCCATCGCAGCGCTGCGCGAGGCGCTCGAGGCGGCCCTTCTCGAACCGTTGTCGGTCGAGGAACGATTCCATGCAGACGTGCTACTGGGCGACCTGTCGTGGCAGACGTCGTACTGCCTGCCGGGTGAAGGCCTACCGCCGCGGGTCCAGGCCGACATCCTGCTGGAGTGGTCCACCTGGTCCCAGGCCAACTACCGCAGCTGGCGGCTGGGGGAACCGACGAGCGACCGTCCGCGCATCGCCGTGGAAATCGTGCTGCGTGTCCAGCGGCTGCGCCATCAGCCCGATCCTGCGCAGATCCAGGCCATCCTGCCTGATGAGAGCTCCCCGATGGGCAAGGTCCGGCTCGCCCGATCCGGCCCGCGGGTCGAGATCGCCTACGACGGCGGACTCGAAGAGCCCGAGCATGCCATCGAGTTCGGCTTCGAGGGCATCTACGAGTTCGACGAGGCCACCCTCACCGACCCGGCCATGCTCGACGAGCACTTCGCGTCCATCGGCGGGTGGGCCACCTCGACCCTGGTACGGCTGGGCGATCTCGACCTGGAGTACCTGCCACCGGACGAACACGACGAGGACATCACATGACCGACGACCGCGCCCAGCAGGCAGAGGACGAACTGACCGTCCGTTACGAGGTCACGGGCCGGGTCGCGGTGGTGACCCTCAACCGTCCCGAGGCCCGTAACGCCCTGTCCTCCGGCTTGCGCCGCATGCTGCCCCGCGCCATGGCACGGGCCGAGGCCGACGACGCTGTCGACGTGGTGGTACTCACCGGGGCGGGACCCGCCTTCTGCGCCGGGCTCGACCTCAAGGAACTCGGCGCTCCCGGTTCGAAGCTGGGCAGCAGCGTGGCCAAGCCAGAGACCTCCCCGGTGGGCGGGCCGTGGGCCCCTATGACCAAGCCGATCATCGGGGCCGTCAACGGCGCAGCCATCACCGGCGGCTTCGAGGTCGCCCTCAACTGTGACTTCATCGTCGCCTCCGACCGGGCCCGCTTCGCGGACACCCACGCCCGCGTCGGCGTGATGCCGGGATGGGGCCTGACCGTCCTTCTGGCTGAGGCCGTGGGCGTGCGCCGCGCCCGCGAGCTGTCGTACTCGGGCAACTTCCTCACCGCCCACGACGCCCTGGCCTGGGGGCTGGTCAACCATGTCGTCGACCACGACGAACTGGTGCCGTTCTGCCTCCGTCTGGCCCAGGACATCGCCGGCAACGACCCGCACGGCGTTCGGCGGATGAAGGTGACCTACGACGCCGTCACCGCCGTCAGCCCGGGTGAGGGATGGCAGGTCGAGGCCCGGATGGGTCGGGAATGGGCGGCCGAGCGTATGGACCTGACCCAACTCGAGCAGCGCCGCCAGGCCATCGTCGACCGGGGACGTTCCCAGCTGTGACCGAGCAGGTGCGACAGACCCAGCCCGCGCTGCTGGGGCGTGCCGTCGGTCCTGAGGAGTACGGCCAGCTCGACACCTTTCCCGCCGACCCCGTCCAGACCCTGGTGGAACTGACCGGCGACGAGCTGACCGCGTTGTGTCCTGCGGTGGCGGCGATGCAGCCCGACCTGTACCGCTGGACGGTGCGCTACCGGCCGAACCGGGTCTGCATCGAGAGCAAGTCGCTCAAGCTCTACCTGCTCACGTTTCGCGACGAACGCATCTTCGCCGAGCACCTCTGCGCCCGAATCGCCCGGGATCTCGCTGCCGTGGTCGACGCCGAGGTGACCGTGCGGCTCACCCAGAGCCGGCGCGGCGGGATCGAGACGACCACCGAGGCGGTCGCCGGCCCTGCTACTGCGATCAACCCACGCGGGGCGCTGCCCAGCGGCGGCTGACGCCAGCGGCAGCCCGTCAGCGGACCGGGGCGGGCACCTCGGCGAACAGCTCGGCCAGGGAGCGCTGCGGGCGTGGGCCGGTGTGGCTGATGCACTCGCCGGCGGCGATCGAGCCGTACCAGCCGGCGCTGAACAGGTCCTTGCCGGTGGTGTAGCCGTAGAGGAACCCGGCGGCGTAGAGGTCGCCCGCTCCGGTGGTGTCCACCACCGGGCCCGCCGTCCACGCCGGCACCTCGATGACCTCATCGGCGGTGAGCACCACCGAGCCGGCCGCGCTGCGGGTGACACAGGCCACCTCGGCATGGCCGCGCACCCGGCGCAGAGCCTCGTCGAGGTCAGTGGTCTCGTACAGCGAGCAGATCTCAGCCTCGTTGGCGAACACGATGTCAACGTCGTGCTCGACCAGTTGCAGGAACTCCGCACGGTGACGATCGACGCAGAAGGTGTCCGACAGGGTCAGGGCGACCTTGGCCCCGGCGCCCTTGGCGACCGTCATGGCCTTGCGGATCGCAGCCTTGGCCGACTCGACGTCCCACAGGTAGCCCTCGCAATACACGACCCGACCGGCGGCCACCAGCCGTTCGTCGACGTCGTCGGGCTCCAACAGGTTCGAGATGCCGAGGCAGGTGTTCATGGTCCGCTCGGCATCGGGGGTGACCAGGATCAGACAGCGGGCCGTCGGAGGACCCTCGGATGCGAGTGCCTGCTCGTAGGTCACCCCGGCGGCCCGTAGGTCGTGGCGGAACACTTCGCCGAGCTGGTCCTGGCGCACCTTGCCCACGTAGGCGGCGGCACCGCCGAAGCTGGCGATACCGGCCATCGTATTGGCCGCTGATCCGCCGGAGGCCTCGATCGCAGGGGGCATCGAGGCGTACAACCCGACCGCCCGCTCGGCGTCGATCAGGGTCATCGCGCCCTTGCTGAGCTCGTGGTCGGTGATGAACCCGTCCTCGACGTGGGCGATGACATCCACGATCGCGTTGCCGACACCCACCACGTCATAGCGTTCGACCGCCACCGCGTCTCCCTGCACTCGATCGTCCCTGCACTCGACCGTCGGTGTTCCCAGCGGCGCCGACGCCCGACGGCCCCTGCGCTGCACGGTCCGAGCAGCAGACGGTGCGTGCTGCGGACCGGTCGGCCCGACCGTCACCGACCGTATCCCGACCCGCGGTCACGCTACCGGAGTCCGTCCGGCGTGCCGAGGAGGCGCAAGACCCGGGAACCGGTAGCCGGTGTTCGGCCCGCGTCCGCCTTCAAGTCGGCGCCGCGACCCGTCGATGTTCCGGAGGTGATGCCGCGCATTGGACAAGCCACCGTCGGGACCGTTCCGCATATCGTGCACGAGTCGACCGTTGTACAAACGGCGGTGATGGCGTGATGTCGACCTCCGACCTGCTCTCGAACGCCGCGGTCCTGCCGCTCGCCGCTGCCGGCCTGCTCGGTGCGCTGTCGGGCGGCCTGTTCGCCGCGCTGTTCACCCGACGCGGTGCCCGCAAGGCAGCCCGAAGCCGGGAAATCGAATGGGCCGAAGCGGCCGCCGCGGTCGAGGACCAGCCGGCGACGACCCTTTCGGCAGGCCAACACCTGCCGTGGGGCGAGCCCCGCATCAGCGGCCATCAGGCTGGCGACCTGGCCGGCACCTACGAACCCGACCAGCACGCGCCAGCGGCCTACGACGTGGTTACCTACGAGTCCCCGGCGTATGAGCCCCCTGCCTACGAGCCCGCGGCGTACGGATCTCCGGCGTACGCGACTCCTGCCTACGAGCCCGCGGCCTATGCGGCCCCCGCCTATGCGGCCCCCGCCTATGCGGCCCCGGCCTTTGCGGCCCCCGCCTATGCGGCCCCGGCGTACGAGTCCCCGGCGTACGAGCCAGCGGCCCATGCGGCTCCTGCCACCGACCCCTACGCCTGGCAGGACCCGTCAGCGGCAATCGACGCGCCCCCGATCCACCCGGCGCCGCCGATCCACCCGACCGCGGTCCACCCCCAGGGCACCGAGCCCTTCGTGCCCGCCGCCTTCGCCACTGCGGCGCCCATCCCCCCTGCGTACCTACCGCCGAGCGCTGCGTTCGAAGCACCCGCCGGCCACCAGGGTCCGGCGACGCCCGTCGCCCCTGCCGGCGACCACTGGTCCGGCGCCTACCAACCCTCTGCTCCGACTGCTCCCGCCTACCAGCCCTCTGCTCCGACTGCTCCCGCCTACCAGCCGGAACCCGAGTACCAGGCAGCGTTCGGGTATCGACCGGTGCCCGGGTACCAGGCAGCGCCCGTCGACCAGTTCGCCCGGGCGTACCCGGAACCGACCGACGCGGGCCACAACTCGCCCACCTACCAGACACCCGCCGGCTACCAGCCCCCCGCACCCCCCCAACCGCCCACCTACCAGACACCCGCCGGCTACCAGCCACCCGACGGCCCGCCCGAGAGTTGGCCGGCATGGGCACCGCCGTACCCCGACCAGGGGCTGAGGGCTGTGCAGCCGTCAGCCGCCGCACCGGCACCGCCGATGACCCGTCCACCGCACCTCGGTGGACCGGCCGAAGGTGCGCCGGCCGGCTACCCCGGCGAGCCCGCCCACCCGTCGTACCTCCCCAGCGCCCCGACGGCCATCGCCGAGGTGGCCCGGATCCCCCGCCGCCGCCGCGACGACTTCCTCCCTGACGCGGCACCCGCCGTCGAGCCGCTTCCGCAGGCCGATCTGCCTCCGGGTTTCACCGACCCCATCACCGGCCTTCCACTCGCCGAGGCCATGCGAGCCGACATCGAGATGCGGGCCACGGACTTCCGGACCTTCACCGTGGTGGTCTGCCATCCGATGATGGCCATGACAACCCCCGGCGGCTCGATCAACGCCTCACCCAACGCCCCCTTCGGCCAGGAGGAGGTCCGGGTTTTCGCCGGTGTCCTACGGGACACGCTGCGCCAGCGAGACATCGTCGGCCGCTACGACGACCGGCTTTTCCTGTTGTTCCTGCCCCGCTGCAAGGCGGAGGAGGTCGGCGTCCCGATGCAGCGCATCCGGACCAACCTGCTCGCCGCCCAGCCCGGTCGGCAGCAGTGGGTCGACATCACCTTCGGTGCCGCCGCCGGGCAGATCGGCGAGTCCGTCGACGGGCCGTTGCGCACGGCTTATGCCGACCTGTTGCGCCGCAACGCCGGGCCGGCCTGGTTCCTCGAGACCTGATCGGAGGGTCCTGCCGCGACGCGTCAGGACCCTCCGGTCGGCCTCGCTGCCTCGCGGTGGGACAGACGCAGTTAGGCTTCGGGTGTGAGCGCCAACCCGCACCGGCTGTCCCGCAACGTCCGACCCATCCACTACCGCCTGGTGCTGGAACCGGACCTGGCTACCGCCACCTTCTTCGGCAGCCAGGACATCACCCTCGCCGTCGACGAACCGGTCCGGCAGCTCGTCCTCAACGCCGTCGACCTCGCCATCGACCAAGCCTGGCTCATCACCCCTGGCGGACAACGCGTGGAGCTGTCGATCGAGGTCGACCCCGGCACCGAGCGGGTCACGTTCGGGGCCGAACGGACCCTCGAGGTCGGCAACCACCAGCTGCACACCCGGTTCTGCGGCGAGCTGAACGACAAGCTGCGCGGCTTCTACCGCTCGACCTTCAAGGACCACAAGGGCGACCAGCGCACCATCGCCACCACCCAGTTCGAGTCCACCAACGCGCGCCGCGCCTTTCCCTGCTGGGACGAGCCCGACTTCAAGGCCACCTTCGGCGTCACCCTGGTCATCGACCCCGAGCTGCTCGCGGTGTCCTGCAGCAAGGAGACCGGACGGGTAGCCAGGCCGGACGGACGGGTCGAGGTGGCCTTCGCCGACACCATGGTGATGTCCACCTACCTCGTCGCCTTCGTCGTAGGGCCGCTCGAAGCCACCGAGCCGATCGACGTCAACGGCACGCCGCTGCGGGTCGTGCACCCGATCGGCCAGGCCCATCTCACCCCCTTCGCCCTCGACTGCGGGGCGTTCTGCCTGCGCTACTTCGAGGAGTACTTCGGCATCCCCTACCCCGGCGACAAGCTGGACCTGGTGGCCGTGCCCGATTTCGCCTTCGGTGCCATGGAGAACCTCGGCTGTGTCACCTTCCGCGAGGTCCTGCTGCTGATCGACCCGGAGGCCGCAACCCAGCCCGAGCTGCAACGGGCGGCCGACGTGATCGCCCACGAGCTGGCCCACATGTGGTTCGGCGACCTCGTCACCATGCAGTGGTGGGAAGGCCTGTGGCTGAAGGAGGCCTTCGCCACCTTCATGGAGATGAAGGCCACCGACGCCTACCGCCCCGATTGGTGCCGCTGGGTCGACTTCGGCCAGTCCAAGTCGGCGGCGTACGACACCGACGCCCTGGAAACCACCCGACCGATCGAGTACGAGGTCGTCTCACCGGTGGACGCCGAAGGTATGTACGACATCCTCACCTACGAGAAGGGGGCCGCCGTGGTCCGCATGCTCGAGCAGTACCTAGGTGAAGACGCTTTCCGCCGGGGCGTGCAGCTCTACCTGAACCGCCATGCGCACGCCAACACCCGCACCACCGACCTGTGGGACGCGCTCGAGGTGGCCACCGGCCAGCCGGTGCGGGCGGTCATGGACAGTTGGATCTTCCAGGGCGGTTTCCCGATGCTGTCCGGTGAGCTCACCGAGGGTCGGCTCACCATCACCCAGCAGCACTTCCGCTATCGGGGGACCGGCCCCAACCTTTTCGCCGTGCCGGTCATCGTGGACGCGGTCCGCGGCATCAGCCGCGAGACCCACCGGCTCCTGCTGGACGGAAAGCGCGCCGAACTCGATCTCGCCGGAGCCGACGCCGTGGTGCTCAATGCCGGGGCGCACGGCTTCTACCGCAGCCGCTACGAGGGCAACGGGCTTCGTTCGCTGACCGAAGCTGCCCAGGAGCTGCTGACGCCGGTCGAGCGCTACACCCTGATCGACGACGCCTATGCCGCCATGCTGGCCGGACAGGTCCACGCCACCGACGTGCTGTCCCTGTGCCGAAGCCTCGCCGGCGACGACGACCTCACGGTATGGCAACGCATCGCCGCCGCCCTCGGCGGTCTGGCTCGTCTCCTCGACCCCGCGGAGCTCGGCCCGTTCCAGGCCGCCGTACGTGGCCTCTGCATGCCCGCCCTCGACATCGCCGGGTGGGCGGCCGCCACGGGGGAAACCGACCGCGAGCGAGAGCTCCGAGCGGGGCTGTTCACCCTGGCCGGCACCACCGGCAACGACGCGTCGGTGAACGAGCGCGCCGCGACACTGCATCGCACCGGTGTCGCCGACCCGTCGCTCGGCGCAGCGGCGGTGGCGGTGCTCGCCCATCGCGGCGGCAGGGCCGACTGGGAGGACTTCCGTTCCCACCTCGACACCAGCACCACCCCGCAGGAGCTGCGCCGGTACACCTTCGCCCTCGCCGACTTCCCCGACCTCGAGCTCACCCGCACAGCGCTCCAGCTGTGCCTCGACGGGGTCATCAAGTCCCAGGACGGGCCGTTCGTGGTGGCCCGGGCGCTGGCCAACCGCACCGTCGCGCCGTCGGCCTGGGCGTGGGTAGAAGCGAACTGGGACGGGCTGAATGCCCGGTTCCCCTCCAACACGATCTCGCGCATGCTGAGCACGATCACCACCATCACCGATCCGGCACTGGCGGACGCGGTGAACACCTTCCTCGATACCCATCCCGTGCCCCAGGGCGCCAAGACGGTCATCCAAAACCGGGAGAAGATGCAGGTGATGGTCTCGGTGGCCGCACGCGAGCGGGCATTGCTGGCCGCCTCGCTGCGCTGAACCCCGCTGGCATGGCGGGCATCGCCCGGGGTCTGCAGCGAGTCCATCTCGCCGCGGTGGAGGACACCGCGGCCCAGCTCACCTTCTGGGCTCCCCCCGGCGAGATCGAGTTGCGCCGGCCCGGGCGGTCCGAAACCCTCTGCCACCCCGGGGGCCCTGGCGCGGTGGAGCTCGACGGGCTGACCCCGGCCACCACCGTCGAGGTGGTCCTGCGTCGTGAGACGGTCACCGCCACCATCGCCGTGCGCACCCTCACCACCCCACCGGGTGCGGCCCTGTGCCGGGTCGCCACCGTGAGCGACCTGCACCTCGGCGCCGAGTCCCATGGCATCGCCGGCGGGCTGCGTGAGCGTTTCCCCCGCGGCGACCACGGTGGCTCCCTACTCGGCGATCCGGCGCCCGTGCGCTGTGCCCGTGGAGCCCTCGTCGCCGCCGGGCGCTGGGGTGCCGAGGCGCTGGTGGGCAAGGGCGACCTGACCCATCACGGCCGGCCCGAGGAGTGGCAGCAACTCGGCCGGCTGCTCGCCGAGCACGCCGGATCCATGACCTGTGTCGGTGTCCCCGGCAACCACGACAAGCCGCTCATCGACGACCGCGGCCGCCTGCCTGCCATGCGGGATGCCGGCCTGCGCACCGCCGACGTCGAGATCCTCGATCTCGACGGCGCCCGGATCATCGCGTTCGACTCGGCCGAGGCGGGCCACCGGCTCGGCACCGTGGCACGCCACGCCGCCACGGTCGTCGACGCCGCCGCCGAGGCTCGCCGCGACGGGCGGGCCGTGCTGGTGTTCCTCCACCATCCGCTGGAACGGTCACCGGTACGCAAGCCCCATACCCGAGGCGTGGCGTGGAGCCACGGCCGACGTTTCGCCGCCGACCTCGCCCGGGCCAATCCGCGGGCGCTGCTCAGCGCCGGTCACACCCATCGCAACCGCCGCCGCGACATCGGCACGGTGGTCCACACCGAGGTCGGCTCGACCAAGGACTGGCCAGGGGTGTGGGGCGGGTACGCCGTGCACGAGGGCGGGATCCGTCAGGTGGTCCGCAGGATCACCGCCGCCGACGCCATCGGCTGGATCGACGACTCCCGGTGGGCGGCCGCAGGGCTGTGGTGGCCTTACAGCCCCGGCAGGCTTGCCGATCGCTGTTTCACCCACGACTGGCCGACGGGGCCCGGCAGATGAGCGGCAGCACGCAATGCAGCGAGTCGGGGCAGACGGTCCGGCCGAGGCTCCAGCGCACCAGGTTCGCCCGCGGCACGCGATCGACGGCAACCACCTCGCCGTCGCGGGCCGACACCGACCGGTCGGTACGTACGAGATAGGCCCGGCCGAGCAACGCCACCCGCTCGTCGCCGAAGGCGAACGGCCCACCCATCGGGGCCGGCTCGACGGCCTCGAGGCCGGTCTCCTCGACGAGTTCCCGCCGGGCGGCGTCGGCCCAGCTCTCCCCGGCCGCGACCACGCCGCCGAAACAGACGTCCCAGGCCGAGGGCCACACGTCCTTCCACGCCGCCCGTTGGTGCACCACCACTCGGTCCTGCCCGTCGATGACGGCGACGAACACGGCCCGGTGCAGCAGACGCTCCCGCCGCATCCGCTCACGGCGAACGACGGCGATGACCTCGTCGTCCTCACCGACCCAGTCGACGAGCTCGTCCGGGCCGGTCATATCCAGGTTGCGGCCAGTTCTCTGGCCTCGTCCCACGGGCAGCCGCGGGCGATCAGCCCACGGGACTGCACGATGTGGCGGGGCCGGTTCATCCCGAACGCCGCGACGAGACGGCCGGCCCGGCCGTACATGGCGACGAAGCGACGTTCCTCGAGCGTTCCGCCCGCGATGTGCATCTGATCGGCACCGGTTGCCCGACCGGCCATCTGCAGCTTGCGGTCGTACTGGTCCGACCAGAACCACGGCACCGGGGCGAAGACCTCGGCGGGGTCCCAGTCCTCGCCGGCCAGCAGACGCCGGGCGACGAACGCCCCCATGTCGATGGCATTGTCCCAGTGCTCGACGCGCATCGAGTCGCCGAAGAACAGCGCATTGGGCCAGCGGGCGATGTCACCCGCCGCCACCACACCGGGGGCGGCGAGACCGGTGCCGTCGCAGACCACCCCATCGGCGATGGCAAGCCCGGAACCCTCGAGCCACCCGGTCGCCGGGGACACCCCGACCCCGACCACCACCACAGCAGCGTCGACGGTGGTGCCGTCGTCGAGGGTCACCGCACCGGGCCCGTCGCGCCCCACCACGGCGGTGCCGAGACGGAGATCGACCCCGTGCTCGCGGTGCAGCGCGGCGCACACGGCCCCGATCTCGGCCCCGACCGCTCGCTCGAGTGGCACGGCCGCCGCTTCCACCAGAACGACGTCGCGTCCTGACTGGCGGCAGGTGGCAGCGACCTCGGCGCCGATGAACCCCGCGCCGACCACCAGCACCGGGCCGGGCCGACGGTCGAGATCGGCACGCAACGCCCGGGCATCGGCGAGCGTCCGCAGGGCATGCACGCCGTCGCCGACGGGCAGCGACGGCAGCGTCCGCACGTCGGCGCCCCCGGCGAGGACCAGGCCGTCGAAAGCCACCTCGCTGCCGTCGTCGAGGTCGACCGTCCGGTCCGCGAGCCGCAGCGCGGTCGCTCGACGGCCCAGACGCCAGGTGATCCCCAGGGTCTCGCGGTCCGCCACACCGGCCAGAACGACCTTGCTCTCGTCGCCGGTGGCCAGGAAGGCCTTGGACAACGGCGGGCGGTCGTAGGGCGGTTCGGCCTCCGCCCCGATGACGGTCAGCTCGCCGTCGAATCCCTCACGGCGCAGCGTTGTGGCCGCATGCCAGCCGGCCAGGGACGCCCCGACCACCGCTATGCGCCGCAACACCGCTCAGGCCTCGACGATGGCGATGGCCTGCTTGGGGCAGCGGGCCACGGCCTCCTCGGCCTTGGCCCGCATGCTGTCGGGCGGGGTCTCGTCCAGCACGTACAGCAGGTCGTCGTCACGGACCTCGAACACCTCGGGCAGCACCGCCATGCACACAGCGTTCGATTCGCACAGGTCCATGTCGACCACAACTCGCCAACCCATCTGCATCCTCCCGGGCACCGTCGTCTGGCCGGTGATGCTAGCGGCATCGCGATCCGCCTTCGCCGTCCGGCCGCGGGCTCAATCTGACGGCGCCGTCATCGTGCCGTGGCATCCCCCTCGGGGCGGACCACCATCGCAGCAAGCAGGGCTGCGTACCATCAGGACGTGGTCTCCAGACACCCGGTCAACCGTTGGCTCCTGCTCAGCCGAGCCCTGCGGCGGCGCTGCCCCCAATGCGGCAGTGAGGGCGTGTTCGACTCCTGGTTCAAGATGAACGAGCGCTGCCCCAACTGCGGCCTGGCGAGCGACCGGGTCGTCGGGCACTTCGTGGGGGCCGTGGGGTTCAACACCATCTTCAGCTTCGGGGTGCTGCTGATCGTGCTGTTGCTGGGGACCTGGATGATGTTCCCCCACATCAACGTGCCGGTGCTGCTCGCCGTGTGCTTCGCCGCGGCGATCTTCGCCCCGATGGTGTTCTGGCCGTTCTCACAGTCGCTGTGGCAGGCCTTCGACCTCGCCTGGCGGCCGGCCGAGGAGTCCGAGCTCGACCCGCGCTACACCGCCACCCTCCCTGAATCGCAGCACTGAACGACCGCTACCGATCGGGGCGTGCCGATCGGGACCGGACCAGTGGCCGGGGTCGGCGCCGGCGCCGGCGCCGGCGCCGGCGCCGAGGACCGCTCAGCCGCTGAACTCGACGTGCGCGGCGATGGCGTCGCCGGCCTCGTTCAGCCAGCCCTTCGAGCGGGCATAGCCGAGCATGCCGCCGAACTCCTCGGCCCAACCGGCACCGACACGCCCTGCGGCCGCAGCCCGGACCGCCTCCACCCGGATCCATACATGGTCGTCGGTAGCTCCCGACGCCCAGGTCCCGAGGGCTTGCGCCACCGACGAGGGCGCAGCACCGGCGACGCCGTAGAGCACGTGGAACCGCTTGCAGTCCTCCGGCTCGACCAACTCGACCTGACCCGACGTACCACCCACCTGCACGAACATCAGGGCAGTCTGGCACAGCGATGGGACCGCCCGATCCGATTACGCCAAGGCCGAACCGGGCCGCGAGACTTGCGGCGTGCGCCCTGATCGCCAAGACGTCCCGATGCCGATCCGATCGCGTCCAGCACGGGCATCGTCCACCATGGTCACCCGGGCGGTCCTGGCGCTGGCGGTGGTCCTGGCCCTGGCCCTGGCGTCGCTGCCGTCCTGCGGTGGGAGCGGGAAACCCGACGGCATCACCGATGCCGCGACCGCGGCGGTGACCGCCACGGTGCCCGATTGGTTCCCCGCCGCCTTCCCACCGCCCAAGGGCGGGGTGATCGTCTCGGTCGTGGCCGAACCATCCACCGGCAACGATCAGATCGCCTTCGGACGCTCGGTGACATGGCGGGTGGACAAGCCCTACAACGAGGTGCTCAAGGATCTCGACGTTGTGCTGCGCAGCCTCGGCTGGACGCCCACCGACCGGCTCGCGACCCAGGGCGAGGCCGACAGCCAGCGGACGTCGGTGTACGTCGAAAACGGCACGGTCGAGGTGGTCCGAGTGTTCACCGATGCCAATCTCAGGGGCACCCGCGTCACCGTCGAACTGCCGGCGTGATCCGGCCGGCCCGATGAGCGGCGCCATCGTGGGTTGCGGTCTTCGCCGGGGCATCGCCGTCCCATGAGCCCGCTCGAGGCCATCGGGGAACGGGCGCGTCGCGACCTGCCGGCGCTGCACCTCCAACCAGGTGAGGCCGAGGACCGGGTCCTGAGCTTCGGGGAACTCCACGAGGCGGTGGCCTATCGAGCGGCGCGGCTGCGGGCCTGGTCCGGGGAGATCTCGTCGAGCTCGACCGGTGGCCGTCGTCGCGGGATCGTCGCGGTCGAGGCCCAACGCGGGTCCCTTCTCCTGATCGAGCTGCTCGCCACGCTCGAGGTGGGCCTGCACCCCGGGCCGGCGGCAACCGGCCTGGCCGCCCTGGCCGTTAACAACGCCTGGTGGCCCCGCGAACGTGACGCCGTACTCGAACAGGTCCGGCCCGCGTGGGTCAGCACCGGCGCCGGCGCGGACCGGACGCCGATACCCGCCGGATTACCCCAAGAGCCCGCCGGCAACCCGACCGTCACCGACACGGTGTTGTGGCTGGTGTCCACCGGCACCGACGGGGACCCCACCCCGTACGCCTTCGACGGTGAGCAGGTGCGGTCCTGGTTCGAGGCCGATCCGGCGCTCGGGGAGCAGAGCCGACCGACCGGCCGGGTGCTCGTCACCGGCGAGGTCGCGCACGCCCCGGTCCTGCGGGCGGTGCTGTCGGCTCTGGTCGCCGGGAACGAGGTGCAGATCACCGATCGAACCCACCTCGCCGCCCAACTCACGCTCCGCCCCTACGACCGGGTGGTCACCACGCCCCTTCTCCTACGCAGGGCCCTCCGACAGCTGCAACGTCGCCGCCGCCAACCGGCCGCAGTGCGCAGCTTGACGCTCCATCAGGGTCCGGTACGTCCCCACGAGCAGACTGATTGGCCGCAACGCTTCGACGGGACGGTGCACAGTTGGTTCAGCGCGTCCGAAGCCGGTGGCTGGCTCCTGCAGGACGGCCAGGTGCCCGCCGGGCTCGCCGTCCGACTCGATCCCGACGGCACGGTACGTACCGACGGGCCACTCAGCGCCGCGGGGTCGGCGAGCCGTCGGCGACCGGAGGCGGGCTGGCCCAGCGGGGACCGAGCCGAGGCCGATCCGGACGGGCGGATGCGCTGGCGGGGTCGGCACCGTGACCGCTTCCGGGTCGACGACACAGAGGTCGACCCGGTCGCCGTCGAAGCCGTGCTCGCCGCCCATCCGCTGGTCGCCGAGATTGCCGTTGCCCCTCGACCCCACCCGGAACGCGGCAACCAGGTGGTTGCCGTGCTGGTTCCCGCCGACCCCGAATGGCCGCCGTTCCTCGAGGACCTGGCTGACGTCATCGCAACGTTGCCGTCGGCTTGGCGACCCGATGCGCTCGCCATCGTCGAGGACCTGCCCATCAATGCTGCCGGGGCACTGCACCGACGGCTGGTCAACTACGAGGAAGCCAGCCGCTGACCGGCCCGGCCGTGCCGCCGGCCGTCAGGCCGACGGGCGCCACCCGGCGTTGATACGGGGGTCCAGCGGCAGGCCGGGCGCGGCGGTGGCGTGGCGGACCGCCGCCCGAATGGCTGCGGCGACGGACTCGGCACCGAGGTGGGCCACCAGATCCCCGGCGGCGTCGACGGTGCCCGTGGCCAGCAGGAACAACAGGTCACCGTCGGCGGAGGTGTGGGCCGGGTTGACGGAACGGGCGATACCGCTGTGGCACAGGTCGGCGGCGCGGCTCGCCGCGGCCTTGGTCAGCCGGGCGTTGGTCACCACACAGCCGATGACGGTGTTGGTCCCGGGTCCCTGCGGGGTCCCCTGTGTCGAGCCGCCGGGGCGTGGAGCGAAGGTCTCGAGGCCCACCCCGGGGAAGCGCGGGGCATCCGGCGGGGCCAGATCGCCGGCCAGGATCGCCCCGTGTTCGTCGAGCACGTCGCCCACCGGGTTCACGGCCATCAGGGCGGAGACCACCAGACCCGACTCGTGACGACGCACCGCCCAGCCCTGACCGCCCTTGGTGGCGTACTGACCGCCTGCGGTCTTGCCCACGGCACAACCGGCGCCGACCCCGACCGAACCCATCGGGGGATCGGTCTCGACCGCGGCCTCGCAGGCGGCCCAACCCGCCTCGGCATCGGGCCGGGGCTGGCCGGCCACCCGTAGGTCGAAGACCACCGCCGCGCCGACGATGGGTACCGTGACCGTGCTCAGGGCCAAGCCGCGACCGTTGGCCTCGCACCAACGCATCACCCCGTCCGCTGTCGCCAGGCCGAAGGCGCTCCCACCGGTGAGCACTACTGCGGTGCACTGCTGGACCGTGCCCTCGGGCCGCAGCGCCGGGGTCTCCCGACTTCCGGGAGCACCGCCACGCACAGCGCATCCGCCGACGGTGTCGGGTGGGGCCAGGATGACCGTGCAACCGGTCGGGTGGGTGGGGTGTGTCCAACAGCCGATCGCGACCCCGTCAACCCCCAGCGCCATCGCCCGACCGTAGCGCACGATCGCGAAACCACCCCGCCGGCTGGACCGGGCGTCGCGGGAACCGGTCCCCGCTCGTGGTCACATCGAGTCGGTGAGCGGCCGAACCACCCACCATCGACCCGTCTCGACGAACACGTCGGCCCTTGCCGAGGGTTTCGGTGCCCGCTCATGTGCAACGCACCACCTCGACCGACCAAGATACGCGGGTGCCCGCGCGACCAGCCGGGAGACGAAGGTTATGTGCGCTTGGTGGAATACCCGCCGAGCGGTAAGGCTTGATCCGACAGCAAGGGTCGCAGGGGCTCCAGGGGGCGCACAAAGTGCGAAGGGTGCGGGTGATCGGTCCCGGTCGTGTGGGTCGGTCGTTCATGACAGTTCTGGCCGAAAAGGGCTGGCACGTCGAAGCTCCCGTGTACCGGGGCGACGACGTCCGCGGTGCCGCGGCCGGCGTCGACCTCCTGCTCATCGCCACCCCCGACGACGCCATCCGCCGCGTCGCCCAGGCCGTCGAACCGGACAAGCACACCGTGGTGGCCCATGCCGCCGGAGCCCAGTCGCTCGATCCGCTCCAGCCGCATTCGCGGCGGGCCTCGCTGCACCCGCTGACCTCGCTGCCCGATCCGGTGGTCGGCGCCGAGCGGCTGCGCCGCGGGTGCTGCTTCGCCGTCGACGGTGACGAGCTCATCACCGACCTCGTCCGTGAGCTCGGCGGCCGGTCCTTCCGGGTCGCACCCGAGGACCGGGTTCTCTACCACGCGGCGGCGGCCATCGCCGCCAACCACCTTGTCGCGCTGCTCGGCCAGGTCGAACGGGTCGCGGCGCAGGCAGGCCTCCCGCTGGACGCCTACCTGGCGCTGGCCGAACAGACCCTGGCCAACGTCCGCCGGCTCGGCCCGGCCGCAGCGCTGACCGGGCCGGTGGCCCGCGGCGACTGGGCGACGGTCGCCCGGCACCTGGCGGCGCTGCCTCCCGAGGAGGCGGCGGGCTACCGGGCCATGGCCGACCTGGCGACCCGGCTGGTGCCGGGCAAAATCACTGCGTCCGAGGCGACCACCGAGTCGATGGCCGAAGAGGTGGCCTGAGCCGTGGAGCTGGTGCACACCATCGAGGAGGTGCGTGCCCGCCACGACGCGGCGCGGGCTTCGGGCGGTCGGGTCGGCCTCGTCCCGACCATGGGGTACCTGCACGACGGGCACCGCAGCCTCATGGAGGCGGCCCGTGCCGATTGCGACTTCGTCACGGTGACCATTTTCGTCAACCCGTTGCAGTTCGGCCCCAACGAGGACCTCGACGCCTACCCCCGGGACCTCGACGGGGATCTCGCCCTGGCCGAGGGCGCCGGAGTGAGCCTGGTGTTCGCCCCGTCGGTGAAAGAAATGTACCCCGACGGCGAGGTCCTGACCTCGGTCCGGGTGCGCGGCCTCGCCGACCAGCTCGAAGGGGCCAGCAGGCCCGGCCACTTCGACGGGGTCGCCACGGTCGTCAGCAAGCTGTTCGCCATCGCCGGCCCCTGCCAGGCTTACTTCGGTGAAAAGGACTTCCAGCAGCTGCAGATCGTGACCCGTATGGCCCGCGACCTGTCGATCCCGGTGGACGTCGTGCCCTGCCCGACCGTTCGCGAGGCCAACGGCCTGGCCCGCTCGTCGCGCAACGCCTACCTGAGCGACGCCGAGCGCGAGGCGGCGGCCGTGCTCAAGCGTGCACTCGAGACAGGGGTCGCGGCCATCGAGGGCGGCGAACGCTCCCCCGTCGAGGTCCAGCGCCGGATGGCCTCGGTCGTCGCCTCCGAGCCCCTGGCCGCGCTCGACTACGCCTGCGTCGTCGATGCCGCCAGCCTCGAGACCCTCGAGGTTCTCGCCGGTACGCTACGCCTGCTCGTCGCAGCCCGCGTCGGACCTGCCCGCCTCATCGACAACGTGGGTACCGTCCTGCCCTGAGCCACGGCCCAACCGAAGTCGTGCGGTCGCCCCCGGCGCCGTGGGCCTTACCGGTTGCCTGCGGCCTGGTCGCCATCCTGACCCTCCAACCGCTCGTCCGAGCCCACCGAATACGAGCCCCACGGCAGACAAGGAGTGCCTCGTGAGCACGAGCTGGACCGTTCCGAACCTCGCCCGTCACAAGGTGGCCAACGGTGCGACACCGTTGGTGATGGTGACGGCCTACGACGCCCCGGGCGCCCGCATGGTCGACGCCGCAGGAGCCGACCTGATCCTGGTCGGCGACAGCCTGGCCATGGTCGTGCTCGGATATGACGACCCGCTCCAGGTCACCGTGGCCGACATCGCCTATCACGTGGCGGCGGTCCGCCGGGCCAAGCCGAACCCGCTGGTGGTCGGTGACCTGCCGTGGATGAGCTACCACCTCTCCCAGGTCGATTCGGTCACCAACGCCGCCGCGTTGATCCGGGCCGGCGCCCAAGCGGTGAAGCTGGAGGGTGGCCGCAAGCGGGTCCCGATGGTGCAGGCCATCGTCAGCGCCGAGATCCCGGTCATGGGCCATCTGGGGCTCACCCCGCAGTCGACCCACGCCATGGGCGGTTTCCGGGTCCAGGCCAAGGAGGTCGCCGCCGCCCGGTCGCTGCTCGAGGACGCCAAGGCCCTCGTCGACGCCGGGGTGTTCGCCATCGTGCTCGAAGGCATCCCCGACGTGGTGGCCGAACTCGTCACCGCGGAGATCCCCGTCCCGACCATCGGCATCGGTGCCGGCGCGAGCTGCGACGGGCAGGTCCTCGTGTTCCACGACCTCCTGGGCTTCGAGGACCGGTTGCGACCCAAGTTCGTCCGCCGCTACGCCAACCTCGGCGCCGACGGCATCGAGGCCATCAGCCGCTACGCCGCCGACGTGCGTACCGGGACGTTCCCCGCCGATGCCGAGACCTACCACACCAGCGCCGAGGTCGCGGCCGCGCTCCGCACCCGCTGAAGCGCCGCGGCCGGGTCGCTCGACCGCCCGCGGCGCGGTGGGGCTCCTTGCGGGCGACGACTAGGGTTGGCCGATGGCCGGCTCCCCTGACCACGACGACCACGACGACGACCGCTACGAGAACCTGACCTGGTCGGGTTTCGGCGAGGCCGTCAAGGATCTCGCGTCCGTCATCGCCGGTTCCGGCTACCAGGCCGACATCATCCTCGCCATCGCCCGTGGCGGTCTGGTCCCCGCCGGCGCGTTGGGGTACCTGCTGTCGGTCAAGAACACCTTCGCCATGAACGTCGAGTACTACACCGGCGTGAACGAGCGCCTGAACATGCCGGTGATCCTGCCGCCCTACCTCGACCTGATGGGCCTCGAGGACCAGCAACTCCTGGTGGTCGACGACGTCGCCGACACCGGCCACACCCTGGACATGGTGCAGCAGTTCTGTGCACCGAAGGTTCGAGAGGTACGCACCGCGGTGCTCTATTACAAGCCGCACTCGGTGATCCGCCCCGATTACGTCTGGCGGGACAGCGAACGTTGGATCCTGTTCCCGTGGGCGTCCGAGAACCCCATCGCCCAGCCCAAGGACGGCTCGGCCGCGGTGGCCGAGAAGTAGCTAAGCGGGTCCGACTCCCCCGGGGCAGGCACTCCGGGCGAGGCCCGAACCGTGGTGACGGGACGGCCATCTCCCGCAGCAGGACCACCACTCGGCCGCATCGAGGCGCGTCACACCGGCAGGTCCCCCCTGCAACCCGGCACCGATCGACGGTAGCGGGAAAGGGCGAAGGACCGGCGGACCGGCGGACGCTCCAGGCCCCGTCGCGTCGTCGCCCCGACCGGGGCGAGCGATCCGGCAAGGACTTCCGGCAGCCGGATCTGGGCCCGAAGCATCCCCCGACACGTCCTAGTCTCCAGCGCACCCCGCCCTCCCGAACGAACCCGCCAGGGCGTGGACGTCAGCCGCCGTCAGGGTTCGAGTGCCTACCAGGAGCCCACGTGACGAGCGAGCCGAACTCCGAGACGATCGAGCTGAGCTTCCCGGCCTCGGCGCGGTTCATCCGGCTCAGCCGCCTGACCGCCGCCACCCTGGCCGCCGAGATGGGCTTTGACGTCGAGGGAGCCGACGACCTGCGGATCGCCCTCGACGAGTTGGTGACCGTGCTGGTCGAAGGGGACCACGGGGCGCTGGTCACGTTGTGCTTCCGTCTGGACGACAGGCGGCTCGAGGTCAGCGGGTCCTGCGAACAATCCTGGCCGGACGAGGCCGAGCCGTCCGACCTCCTCGAGGCCATCCTCGCGGCCACCACCGACGAGCACGAGGTGTCGAGCGCCCCTCGACCCCGGTCCTTCGCCTTCGCCAAGTACCGCCGGAGCACTCAGGCGAACGCTCCGACCAACCGGGGCAGCCTTGCGTGAGGACGAGCTCCAGGAACGGTTCCGGCAGCTGCGCGCCACCTCGGACCCCAAGCTCCGCGAGGAGTTGGTCGCCGAGTTCACCCGGCTGGCGAACTACTTCGCCCGTCGTTACGACCATCGAGGCGTCCCGCGCGACGACCTCAAGCAGGTGGCGATGCTCGGGCTGCTCCACGCCATCGACCGCTTCGACCCCGACTTCGGCACCCGATTCGCCTCCTTCGCCGGCCGCACCATCGACAGCGAGCTGAAGCGCCATTTCCGCGATCACACCTGGTCGGTGCGGATGCCGCGCCGGATGCAGGAACTGCACCTGCGAGCCCGCGGGGTGAGCGAGACACTGGTCCAAGCCCTCGGGCGCTCGCCCACCGTCGCCGAACTCGCCGCCGAGATGGGCGTCGAACTCGACGAGGCCGTCGCCGCGCTCGACGCCGGCACCGCCTACCGGGCCGACAGCCTCGATCGACCGGCGCCGGGTGACGACGAGCCGGGCTGCGAACCGGCGTTGCCCGACGGGGACGCAGCGTTCATCGACGTCGAGCATCGCTCCGTCATGGCCGACCTGCTCGCGACCCTGCCCGAGCGCGAACGGCACATCCTTCGGCTGCGGTTCTACGACGAGCTGTCCCAGAGCGAGATCGCCGACCGGCTCGGGATCAGCCAGATGCACGTGTCGCGACTCCTACGACGATCGGTTGAGCAACTGCGCCTCCGCCAAGTCGACTGACCCGCGAACGCAATGATCGCAATGCTCCTGCCGTCCTGGTCCCAACGTCGTGTCGCACCGGGGCCACCCAGCGTGGGCTGTCGTGCGCACGCGACACGAGGCGAACAGCGCCGACCGCGTCGCTAGGGTGACAACGTGACCGTCGCCGGACCCTGGAACAGCGAACGGGTGTGGTCGTTCCCGGCATCGACCAGGTCGATCGGCCGTGCCCGCGACGCCGTGGTCGCCGAACTCGACCGTGCCGGGCTCGGGGGCGACGGGCCGGACCACCGGGCGGACCACGGCTGGATCGACGAGGTCCGCCTCCTGGTCAGCGAGCTGGTGACCAACGCCATCGTGCACGCCGTAGGGCCCTGTGGTCTTACCCTGCGCATCGGTGCGGACTCGATTCGGGTCGAGGTCGCCGACACCGGTGGAGGTGGCCTGCAGCTGCGACGGCCCGAACCGACCGAGTCGAGCGGGCGAGGCCTGCTCATCGTCGACACCCTGGCCCGGGACTGGGGCGTGGTCCACGACGGCCAGACCGTCGGCAAGACCGTGTGGTTCGAGCTGGCCGCGCCCACCCGCCCCTAGGGTCCTGGCCCCGCAATGGCGGCGGGTCAACGCGTCCTGCAGACCTGCCCCTGCCGCCTCATCGCCCTGCGGCGATCAGCTGGTCCACCGGCGCGTAGTCGTCGGTCAGCCTGCCGGCCCCGGCGACGAAGGCGGTGAGGTCCCCGACGATCAGCCCGGCGTCGCCGTCGGCGTCCATGGCCCGCTCGATGGCGCCGGCATCGAGCGGGTGGTCGGAGGCGACGATCACACTGTTGCCAAGCCGTCCAGCGGCGGTCTGCGGACCGAGCACCACCACCACGTAGGACAGCACCGCAGCAATGGTGGCCGCCTCAGCCCGCAGGAACCGTTGACCCGGCTCATCGATGACGTTGGCGACGTACAACCCGCCCGGACGCAACACCCGGTCGATCTCGGCGATGAACTCCTCGGTGGCGAGATGCCACGGCACCGCCCGGCTGCCGAACGCATCGCCCACCACCACGTCGAAGCGACCGTCCGCGATGGCCCGCACGCCCATCCGGGCGTCGCCGACCACCACCGTCACGTCCTCGCCGGGCACGAACCCGAGCTCGTCGCGGACGAAGCGGACCAGTGCCGGGTCGATCTCGAACACGGTCTGGGCGCTGCCGGGTCGTTCGGCGCGCATCGCCCGGGGCAAGGTGAACCCGCCACCACCGAGGTAGGCGATCTGCAGCGGGCCGGCAGGGCTGTGGAGGTCGATCGCGTCGACCAGCCGGCGGGTGTACCAGAACGCCAGGTAGGTGGGATCGGCGAGATCCACGTAGCTGTGCCGCAGATCGTCCATCATCAGCACCCGGCCCTGGGGCCGATCGGTGGCCGCCACCACCGACACGCAGTAGTAGGCACTGTCGAGCCGGCATGCAGGGTCGACGAAGGCGACGCCGACCACCGCCAATGCAGCCACCGCGGTGGCGGCCGCCGCGTCGATCACCCGACGGCGGGTCAGCAGCAGCCACAGCAGCAGGCCAAAGGTGCACAGCGCCGCGCCGACCACCACGATCAGGGTCGACACCGCCGCCCAGGACACCAGGACGAAGCCGGTGAAGAAGGTGCCGCCGATCGCCCCGCCGGTGCTGTACGCCGACAACCGGCCGACGGTGCGACCGGTGGCATCGAGGTCACGCAACTGCAGTTTCACCACCGCCGGCGGGACGGCGCTGAGCACCGCCGCCACCGGCAGGAACCCGCAGCCGGCGAGGACCACGATCCGCCCGATGCCGCTGTCGGTGCCGCTGCGGCCCAGCACCCGCACGACCGGGATGACGGACATGGCCAGCCCCCCACCGACCATGAGCAGGATGGGCAGCAGCCGTCGCGAATCGAACCGGTCGGCGCACCAGCCACCGGCCCAGGCGCCGGCTGCGATCCCGGCGAGCACCGTTCCGATAATGCCGGTGTAGGTCTGCAGGCTCACCCCGACATAAGGTGCCAGGAGGCGACCAGCGAGGATCTCGAGCACTAGCACGCTCGCCGAGGTGGCCACCACCAGCACGACGGCAAGCCAGCTCGGCAGGGGCTCGGTGCGCCTGGCGCCGTCGTCGACCGGCTCGATCATGGCCGTGTCGGCTCCACGTAACGGCAGGCCCGCCGGCTCGACGGGATTCGGTGGAGGTGATGGGATTCGAACCCACGGCCTCTACGTTGCGAACGTAGCGCTCTAGCCAACTGAGCTACACCCCCGAAGGGCCTTCACAGGATAGCGGAACCCGGGGGGAGGCCGGACAAGTTGGCCCCTTCGATGGCAGTCCACAGGCGGTGCTGTACCGCCGTGGTGGTGACATCAGCCCGGCTGCGCTCGAGCACGGCCCGCAAGGCGTCGAGGGTGCGCCGCAAGCCCAAGGTGAGCGCGTCCGGGAAGTCGATGACCACCAGGGCGTCGTAGACCTCCTCCATCGATCGGGTGAGGTGCTCGGCCCGTTCGAGATCGCCCTCACGCAGCCGGTCGAGCAGATGGCGGCGCAGTTCGCTGGCCGCCTCGGCGAGCCCCTTCAGCCAGGAACGGCCGTCGACCGCCAATTCGGCCGGACCTGGAACCAGCGACGAGCCCGCCACCAGCACCCGGGTGCAGCAGGCCTCCACGTACTCCTTCTCGGCATCGTGCAGGAAGCCGGCATGGGTGAGATCGGGGAAGGGCTGCAACGCCGTCTGGGCGGCGCGCAGGGCGGCATCGGCCTCGGCAAGGGTGGCCGAAGCAGCCGAGTCGTCCTGGCGGTGCACGCTGCGGATGGAACTGCCACACAGCCTGATGACCGTGCGGCACTCGCGCAGTGCGATCTCCCTGGCCCGGTTGGCCTCGTCGAGACCGTCGACGATCCCATCGACGATCGGCCCCAAGGCGGCGCGCAGTGCCGCGGTCCCTCCCGGGTCGGTGACCTCCACGAGGTCAGCGACGGCCGGAGGACGCTTCGCGCAGCTGCACCGGCCGGCTCTGCGGCGCCACCCGCCCGCGGTGAGGCAGGAAGGCAACCTTCATCTCCCGCTCGGCATGGGCTCCCAGCAGGTACACCATCAGCCCGACGTACCCGACGGTCAGCACGGCGCTGACGATGCACAGCGGCACGAACAGTCCACCCTGGATGAACGCCAGCAGCAGGAAGGTGAAGGTCGAGCCGCTGAGCACCGTCACGATCATCTTGCGACGCTGGGCAGCCATCCGGGCCCGGGGCGCACCGGGGCGCACCGGCATCGGAGGGCGTCCGACCGGCGCACGGCCGACCATCGCCGACGAGCGCACCGTCCCGGAGCGGATTCCCCGATTTCGATCCAGTACGGACAGCTGACGCTGGAAGGTCTCGATGGAGTCACCGCCGCGGTTACCCCCCGAACCCCGATGCTGCAGGAGCGGTCCGGCCAACAAGGCCACCCACATTCCCACGAGGAACACGAGAACGAGGAGCGTGCTGAGGTTCACCGTTAATCCCTACCTTGTCGAGTAACCGTCCTCAACACTGCTGCGGTCCGACAACGCTGAACTGCGTTTTTGTCGTCGAAAGGCGGTGTTGTACTGCTTTGGCCGGCCCCGGGATCGAAGTTGGTTCGTGACACTGCGACCAATCAAAGCCGCAACTGCATACTGTAGATTGTTGCATTTCTAGTACCAGCACTAACAGCGATGCCAACAAAAGTCAGCAAATACGTAGGAAAAACCCACGCTCATCACTCATCTGTGGGTGTCGTTTCACGACGGAAAGTGCCGGAGCGACCACCGGATTTCTCCCAGAGAACGATATCGCTGATACGCATCGTGCGGTCCGCCGACTTGCACATGTCGTAGATCGTCAGCGCCGCCACCGACACGGCGGTGAGGGCCTCCATCTCCACCCCGGTGCGGTCCACGGTGTCCACCTGGGCCTCGATCTGGACGTGGTCGTCCTCGATCCGGAAGTTGACGAACACCGCTCCGACCAGCAACGGGTGGCACAGCGGGATCAGGTCCGAGGCCCGCTTGGCGGCCTGGATACCGGCCACGCGGGCCACGGCCAGCACGTCACCCTTGCTCACCACACCCCGGGCGACCAGGGAAGCCGTCTCGGGGTTCATGTAGACCCGCCCGCGGGCCACCGCCCGGCGATGGGTGGGGTCCTTCGGGGTCACATCCACCATGCGGGCACGCCCGAGCGGATCGAGATGGGTGAAACCCAGTTCGGCCATGAGCCCAGTCTAGGGGCGCAGCCACGCCACGGATACACCGCCCCGGACGATCGGGCAACATCGCCCGATCGCCTCACCAGGGGTCGACGGGATGCTTCCGGGTGGTGCGAACCGGCGGGGTAGGCAGGGTCGCCAGGCTCCTGATCAGGATATCTCTGGTCTCCGCCGGGTCGATGATGTCGTCGAGTGCGAAACCCCTGGCATAGGCGAGCCCCGTGTTGCGTTCCTTCAGCTCCTCGGTGAGCTGCGCACGCAGCTCCTTGCGGGTCGGCTCGTCGGCGGCGGCGGCGAGCTCGTCTCGGTAGACGATGTTGACCGCCCCCTCGAGGCCCATGCCCCCGAACTCCGCGGTCGGCCAGCCGACGATCAGGTTCGGCTGGAAACAGTCGCAACCCATCACGTAGTACCCCAGCCCGTAGGCCTTGCGCAGCACGATCGTCAGCAGTGGCACGTCGGCGTTACCGAGCGCCATCAGGGTGCGGGCGCTGCGGCGGACCAGGGCGGTCTCCTCGGCCCCGCGGCCGATCATGAACCCCGGCGTGTCGCACAGGAACAGCAACGGCAGGTCGTAGGCGTTGCAGAGCTCCACGAAGCGGGAGAACTTGTCGGCCCCGTCACGGTCGATGGCGCCGGCGCCGAACATCGGGTTGTTGGCGATGATCCCCAGCGGGCGACCGGCGATACGGACCAACGACGTGGACAGGCACCGCCCCCACGCCGGGCGCAGCTCCAGCACCGAGCCCTCGTCGGCCAGCGCGCTCACGACGCGGCGTACGTCGTAGGCCCGGCGGGGGTTCTCCGGGACCATGCGACGTAGGGCATCGGGGTCACCGGGCGCATCCACCGCCGGGAGCGTTCCACCGAAGTAGCCGAGGTACGTGCGGGCGGTGGCCAGCAGTTGCTCCTCGTCGTCGACGAGCAGGTCCACCGTGCCGATGCGCTCGTGCATGTCCATCGGGCCGATTTCCTCCGGGGTGACCGCGGCGCCCGTCGCCGACAGGACCAGCGGCGGGCCGGACAGGCCCAGCGTGGAGCTCCGGGTGGCAATCACTACATCGGCACAGCCGGCGATGTTGGCCTGTCCGGCGAAGGACGGCCCCGACAGCAGGCAGATCATCGGCACCAGACCCGACATCCGGGCCATCTGCACGAACGTGGTGACCATGCCACCGTCGTAGTCGAGCTCTGTGGCCCGGGCCCCTCCCCCTTCCGACCAGCACACGATCGGCCAGCGGTTGCGCTCGGCCAGAGCCAGCATGCGGTCCATCTTGCGATGGTTACGCGGGCTCTGGCTACCCCCGAACACGCTGTAGTCGTAGGTGAACACGCAGACGGGCCGGCCGCCGACGAGCCCCACACCCATCACCAGACCATCCGCCGGGCCGTCGCCCAGCGCCCGGGTCTTGGGCTGGGCGAGCTGGCCGTACTCGACGAAGGTTCCCGGGTCCACCAGCGCACCGACCCGCTCCCGTGCGGTCCAGCGACCCCGGCCGTGCTGGCGCTCGACCGCCGCCGGACGGTTGGCATCGAGCGTCGAGTCACGGGCGGTGAGCAGTTGCTGCAAGCGAGGGGGGAGCTCGACGGAATCGGAGCTCGTCGTGGGTTCGGGCTGGGCCATCCGGCGAACCTAGCGGCTGGGCTCAGCTGCGAAGTTGCACCGACTGACGGGCCGGAAATCGCGTCCGCTCTCAGTGGCCGCGCGCCCTGTGACGGCCGGAGTTGCACCTCCCTCGCTGGGGCGCCTGCAAGAGTTGGCCCGCACCGCCGGCCTGCGTTTCATGGCGGTACCTGTACCGTCGAGCACCGCCACCACCGCCGAAGCGGCCGATGAGACCTACGAGCTGGCCCGTTCCGGGGCACCCTGGCAGCGTGCCCTGAGAGTGGCGTTCCAGCTGCACGACGACCTCACCGCCGTGCCGCCGTTTGTCCTCGGCGCCCTGGTCGCCGCGCCGGTCCCGTCCACCGACGACGCCCGCTTCGACGCCCTCGTCGCCGGGCTGGTCGAGTGGCACACCGAGCAGCACCGCCTTCCGGTCCCGCCGTGGGTGCACGAGCCTGACCGGACGGTGACGCCGCCCTGGCCGCCCGACCCCTACACCGACCCCGCCGATACCGTCGAACCCCTCGCCCGTCACGACGTGATCCTGGCCCGCACCTAGGAAACGATCTGCATCATCGGCGGAACTGCTGTCGAGTTGCAGGTCGGTGACCGCGGAAGCCCACGTGACATCGACGCGCTGGTGTTCCAGGTCGGCGCGCTCGGCCACATCGTCGGCCGGGTCGCTCCGATCGAGGTGCTCATCACCATGAAGCGGCACGCCGCTCGCGGCGCACGCGACTTCTAGGACCTCGATCTGCTTCTCGGGCACCCCGGCTGGCAAGGTGACCTGTCACCTCAAACCGCGGCAGTCCCCGATGACGCGGCAGTCTGCCCATAGCGTTCCCACCCGCGCAACAGGCTGAAACCCGCTGCGCTCCGCTACCTGACCGCCCGCTGCACCTGAGGACAGACCGGGTGCGGAACCCGACCGTGCCTGCGGCGCAGGCCGGACCCGGTCGCAGTGGACCCAACCCGGTCGCCACTCAAGCCGCATGCAACTTTCTCGCCGTTCAGTCGATGCAACTTCACATCAGCCGCCGATCTGGCTCATCGACTTGGACGGCCGGATGAAGTGCACCTGGTTGATGGCGTGGCCGGCCCACTTGCCCGCAACGGCCCGGGCGATCACCTCGGCGATCTGGTCGTCGGTGCCGCCGTTGCGCAGCAGTGGCCGCAGCGCCTGCTCCTCGGTGGCGAACAGACAGGTCCGGAACGAGCCCTCCGAGGTGAGCCGGACCCGGTCGCAGCTGTGGCAGAAGCTCTGGGTGACCGAGGCGATGATCCCTATCTCGCCCTTACCGTCGAGGTAGCGGAACCGCTCTGCCGGGTCGCTGCCACGCTCGAGCGGTTCGAGCGGATAAGCCTTGCCGATGGTCCGGCGGATCTCGTCGTAGGTGAGTACCTGATCGTTGGTCCAGGCCTGCTGGGCGTCGAGGGGCATGAACTCGATGAAGCGGACCACGACGCCCTTGTCCCGGCCGAAGGCGGCGAAATCGAGCAGCTCGTCCTCGTTCACCCCGCGCATGGCCACCACGTTGAGCTTCACCGGGTTCAAGCCGGCCTCGAGGGCGGCGTCGATGCCGTCGAGCACCTTGTGGAGGCTGTCACGCTTGGTGATCTCGGCGAAGCGGTCGGGTCGCAGCGAGTCGCACGAGACGTTGATCCGGTGCAGGCCGGCATCGGCCAGCTCTCGGGCCAGCAGCCGGAGGGTGGCACCGTTGGTAGTCAGGGCCACCTCGACGCCGAGCCCGGCGAGCATCTCGACCAGGCGCGGGAGGTGGGCCCGCACCGTCGGTTCGCCGCCGGTCAGCCGGACGGACTCGAGCCCGAAGCGTTCGACCATGAGCCGGGCGACCCGGTGGATCTCCTCGAAGGTGAGGACCTCGCTACGGGGCAACCAGGCCATGCCCTCCGCCGGCATGCAATAGGTGCAGCGGAAGTTGCAGCGATCGGTCACGGAGATCCGCAGGTCGCGATGGACCCGGCCGAAGGAGTCGATGAGCGGAACCGCCATGTGCCGATGTTAGAGCGTGTCAGCCGCCATGCACCGAGCCGGACCGTGCGACGCTCAGCGCAGCCACAACGAACGCAGCACTTGCACCTGCTCGGCGGTACCCAATGCGATGATCACGTCGCCGGGCTCCAGAACGGTTGCGGGGGCGGGGTTGGTGTCGAATGCCCCGCCGACGTGGCGGAGCGCCACCACCGTGGCGCCGGACCGCTCCTGCACCTGGCACGCCCCGAGGGCCAGGCCGGCGAGGGGCGATGCGGGCCGCACGGGGACCTCCACCAGCCGGACCTCGAGCTCGCGGTCGTGCATCACCACGTCGAGGAAGTCGCTGACATGCGGCTGGGTCACCAGCGCGGCCATCCGGTTGCCGCTCATCCGGTGCGGGTTGACCACCCGGTCCGCACCCGCCTGACGGAGCTTCGGCTCGGCATTGGCCTCGTTGGCCCGGGCCACGATGAACAGGCGGGGGTTCAGGGCCCGGGCCGACAACGTGACGTAGAGATTGTCGGCGTCGGAGTTCATGGCCACCGCCAACGTCGAGGCCCGTTCGATCCCCGCCGCGATCAGTACGGCGTCATGGGTGGCGTCACCGAGCACCGTCTGTTCACCGACCAACGGCAGCGCCTCCGACGAGCGGTCGACGGCGACGACGGTCTGGCCCTGGCGGCGCAGTTCCTGGACCAGCGCACAGCCGACCTGACCCAGCCCGCACACCACGACATGGCCCTCGAGCTTGTCCAGTCGTTGCTGCATGCGTCGCCTTCCGATCTTCTCGGACAACCGGCCCTCGACCAGCGCGTCGATCACCATCGTCAGCGTGAACAGCACCGTACCGGCGCCGACCAGCACGACCACGATGGTGACCGCCTGGAACCGGGGCGTCAGCGCGATCGGCAGCCCGAGACCGACCGCGAATACGACGCTCACCGCCTGGTAGAGGGCGTCGAGTGCGCCCATGCCCAGTGCCATGTAGCCGAGCGTCGCGAGCGCCACCACGGCGACCAGCAGGCTCAGCCCGAAACGGACCCGGCGCCAGGGCTCGACCACGTTGTTCACGGTGTCGCCGACGCGATCATCAGGACCGCCTCATCCCAGCAGCAGCACGGCGACCTCGTCACCGGCCGCCACGCCATCACCGTCGGGCAGGACCGCCAACGCATTCGCCGCCGCCATGACCGCCAGTTGGTGGGAGCCCTGACCGCCGGCGCTGCGCACCACGTAACGGCCCTCGACGTTGGCCGCCACCACCCGCACGAAGTGGGTCTTGCCATCGGGGGACCGGCGCAGCGGCTCGCCGGCAACCGCCGTCACGGGCCGCCGGACCAGCTCATCGTCGTGGCGACCGCCAAGGCGGCGCAGACCGGGTCGGGCGAACAGCTCGAAGCTCACCATCGAGCTGACCGGGTTGCCGGGCAGCCCGAACACCGGCGTGCCGTCGATGGTGCCGAAGGCCAAGGGCTTGGCCGGACGGATGGCGACCTGCATCCAGTTCATCCGACCGACCTCGTCGAGAACCCGTTTGACGAAGTCGAACTCGCCCATGCTGACGCCGCCCGAGGAGATGATGGCATCGCACCGGGCCGCGGCCGCCACGAAGGCCGCTCGGATCGACACCTCGTCGTCACGGACGAGCCCGAGGTCGATCCCGGTCGCCCCGGCCTCCTCGACGAGGGCGAGCAGCGTGATGCGGTTCGAGTCGCGGATCTGACCCGGCTGGAGCGGGATCGGCCCTTCGACCAGCTCGTCACCGGTGGAGATCACCCCGACGCGGGGACGGGGATGCGCCAGCACGTCGAGCCGACCCAGGGAGGCGAGCACCCCGACATGGGCCGGCGAGAGCACGTCGCCGGGGACGAAGAGTCGGTCGCCCGGACACACGTCGTCACCGGCGGGACGTACCGCGTCGCCGGGGTTCACCGGACGGCGGATCTCCACCACCTCGCCGTGGGCGGCCGCGTTGGTGTCCTCCACCATGACCACCGCATCAGCGCCGGCGGGGATCGGCGCCCCCGTCATGATCCTCATGGCCTCACCGGCTCCGAGCACCCGGCTCGATGCCGCGCCTGCAGCGAGGGTCTCCACCACCGCCAGACGGGCCGGCAAAGCCTCGGAGGCACCGGCCACATCGGCGGAACCGACGGCGTAGCCGTCGACTGCGGTGTTGGCGAACGGCGGCAGCAGCTGATCGGCCTCCACCACCTCGGCGAGCACCAGGCCGCAAGCCTCTGCCAGGAGCACCCGAACCGCCGGCAACGCCACACAACCGTCGAGCACCCGGGACCGGGCCGACTCCAGATCGATCATGGCCTAGATCGTAGGGGTGCCGGCCCGCTCGGGGCAGGGCGCAACGTCCTGCGCCGGAGCGTTCAGTCCCTGCGCCGGGCCAGCTCGGCCAGGAAGCGGGCGAACTCCGGCCCCAACTCGGGGTGCTCGAGGGCGAGCTCGACCGTCGCCCGCAGGAAGTCCTGCTTCTGTCCGATGTCGTAGCGACCCTCGGAGAACACGTAGCCGGACATGCCCTCGGCCTGGCGCAGACGGTCCATCGCGTCGGTCAGCTGGATCTCGCCGCCCACCCCCGGCTCGATGGCGGCGAGGTGTTCGAAGATGGCCGGGGTGAACACGTACCGGCCCATCACGGCCAACCTCGAAGGGGCATCCTCCGCCCTGGGCTTCTCCACCAGCCCGGTGACCGACACCAGCGGAGAGCCGGCCTCGACGGGGCTGTGGGCGGCGCAGCCGTAGGAGGAGATCTCCGACAGCGGGAACTCCTTGAGCGCTACGACGGACCGCCCGGTGGCATCGAGGGCGTCGATCATGCCCCGCAGCAACAGGCCGCCGTCCACCATGATGTCGTCGGGCAGCATCACCGCGAACGGCTCGTCACCGACATGACGGCGGGCCATGGACACCGCGTGGCCCAGCCCCATC
Source organism: Acidimicrobiia bacterium (assembly GCA_947476745.1). GTDB lineage: Bacteria > Actinomycetota > Acidimicrobiia > Acidimicrobiales > CAIXPF01 > CAIXPF01. The sequence continues at coordinate 231,469 of CANJRG010000001.1, forward strand.
GGTTCGCCCTGACGGACGAAGTGCACCTGGGCGTGCTCGCCAATGGCCCGCAACGCCTCGACCTCGACGTCCTTGCCCTTGGCCGCCAGGCGGGCCTCGAGCTCGAACGCCCGGTCGAAGTGGTCCTCCATCACCTTTTTGTAGGGGCTGGAGATGATGAGGATGTCGTCGATTCCTGCGGCGACGGCCTCCTCCACCACGATCTGGATCGCCGGCCGGTCGATCACCGGCAGCATCTCCTTGGGCACCGCCTTGGTGGCCGGCAGGAAGCGGGTCCCCAGTCCGGCGGCAGGAATGACAGCTTTACGGACACGGCGTGTTGAACCCACCGCACCAGTGTGCCGTGATCGCGCCCGATCCCCGACCGGATCCGGTCGCGACAGGCCTCCCACGATCACGCTGTGTCGCCCGAGATCGCTCCCGGGTCGGCTCGGCGGACCGGACTGCGCAGGTTGGGCCGATCGTTTCGGCAAGTTCTGCCGCCTCCGCTACGCTGGCACTCTCGGTTCGCGAGTGCTAGCGAAGGATTCCCGCTCATGCCGACCTACGTCTATCGATGCCTCGAATGCGATGACAAGTTCGAGGTCCAGCAGTCCTTCACCGACGACGCGCTGACCGTGTGCATCTGCGAGAAGGCCGCCCCGGTCCGCAAGGTCTTCACCGCGGTCGGCGTGACGTTCAAGGGATCCGGCTTCTACAAGAACGACAGCCGCGGCTCCTCTAGCAAGGGCAGCAACGCCGGCGGCTCGAGCAGCTCCGCGGCCGGCAGTGACAAGTCAGACACCACGAAGTCGTCGACCTCGTCGTCGGACAGCTCGGGTTCGTCGTCCGGTTCGTCGACCTCGTCGTCGGACAGCTCGGGTTCGTCGTCCGGTTCGTCGTCCGGTTCGTCGTCCGGCTCGTCGTCCGGCTCCGACGCGAGCTGAGCGGTGGCCCTCGGCATCGTCACCACCGACCTCGCTGACATCGGCGTGTTCGGCGGCTCGGGGCTCTACTCCTTCCTCGAGGACATCACCGAGGTCCAGGTCGACACCCCGTACGGCCCGCCGTCGGGCCCGCTGCACATCGGCACGGTCCACGGCCAGCGGGTGGCGTTCCTCGCCCGCCACGGGGCCCACCACGACTTCCCGGCGCACACCGTCAACTACCGGGCCAACGTCTGGGCGATGAAGTACAGCGGCGCCAAGGGTGTCTTCGCGCCATGCTCTGCCGGGTCGTTGCGCGCCGGTATCCCCCCAGGCGACTTTGTCGTGGTCGACCAGTTCGTCGACCGCACCAGCGCCCGGAAGGACACCTTCTTCGACGGCCCCGGCGCCACCCACACCGCCATGGCCCACCCCTACGATCCTGCCCTGCGACAGCGGCTGATCGACGCCTGCCGGGCCTGCGGGGTGACGGTGCACGAACAGGGCACCGTGGTCGTCATCAACGGGCCCCGCTTCTCGACCGCCGCCGAGTCGCGCTGGTTCGGGCAGATGGGCTGGCATGTGGTGAACATGACCCAGTCCCCCGAGGTGGCCCTGTGCAACGAGGCCGGGCTCCCCGTCGCCGGCGTTGCCCTCGTGACCGACTTCGATGCCGGCCTCGAGGACGACCCGGGCGTCCCGGCGGTCACCATGGAGCAGGTCTTCGCCTTCTTCGAGAGCAACCTGCACCGGGTCCGTGACGTGCTGTTCACCGCCATCCGCTCCCTGACGGAGCGCCCGCCGGCCACCTGACCGGCAACCGCCACCTGCGTATCGGACTTCCCTGCCGTCCCGCTGCGTCCGTCACCGACGGACTCGGCCACGCCCAGGAGAAGTCATGTCCCGAACAGCCCGGCCAGGTCCCCGCACCGCGACGACCCCGGCCACCGCATCGCCCCCGCCAGCGTCGCGAGTGCCACGAGCGCGATCGGTTCGGTGGCTCATCAGCCAGGCCCGACTGGCGTGGACCGCCGGCGCCGTGCTGCTCGCGGTCTGCCTCGTGCTCACCCTCGGGTTGCAGCGCGACGCGGCATCAGGCCGTCGGGCCTTCGGCGAGACCCGACCGGTCTGGCTGGCGCGCCACGACCTCGCCGCAGGCAGCGTGCTCACCGAGGCCGACCTCGAACGGCGGCCGCTGCCGCAGTTGCTGGTCCCGCCGTCGGCCGTGGACGCCGGGGACACGGCCGCCTCCCCACTCGGCCGTGTCACGCGCGAAGCGCTGGCCAACGGCGAGATCCTGCTCGGGCACCGCCTCGCCGGGCACGGCACCACCGGTCCCGCGGCGCTGCTGCCCCCGAGCACGGTCGGCCTGACCCTCGAGACCAGATCAGCCGTCCCCGGCGTCGGGGTGGGCGACCGTGTCGCGTTGATCCTGCTCGGGTCGATCGCGCTCGAAAGAGACCCCATGTCCCCCACCGCAGGCCGGGCCACGACCGCGCCGGCGACCGTGCAGGCCACCGTGGTGTCCGCCGGATCGTCGCAGGGTGGGTTGGTGGTCGCGGTCGCCGCGACCGATGCCGGGTCGGTGGCCGACGCCGTGCGCCGCGACGAGGTCGTGGTCGCGCTGCTGCCGCCCGAGGGCGCCGGACCGGTCCCGGTCGGCGGGCCACGACGCGGGACGATCCGCTAGAGCTCGGAGGGGATCGACGGGATGATGCGGGGCCGCCAGCGACGCGGCGCATCGAAGTGATGGCCCACCAGGCGACCGGCCTGCAGCGAGGCCAGGAACTCCTGCGGTCCGTCGAAGTCGGGCATCTCGACGTAGGCCGCCCCGAGGGCCTCCGCCACGTGGGCATCGCTGCCCGCACCGACGCCGAGATCGTACGCCCGGCCGAACTCGACGCCCTTGTGATTGAGGTGCTCGAGCGAGGTCTTGGCGTTGCGGCCCTCGATGGCGTCGACGAGGCCGCGCGCCACGAGGTCGACGAGCACCGGCTCCTGCAGGCAGTTGCGCAACGGATCGAAGGGGTGGGGGATGTAGACGATGCCGCCCTGGGCACGGATCCGCTCGCACACCTCCACCGGCTGCAGTCCCCCGGGGATGCGCTCGCTGAGGAACAGCCCGATGATCTCCCCGGCGTGGGTCTTGACCTCCTCGCCCACGATCACCCGACAGGCCAGCCGCTCGGCGAGTTCCATCGCGCCCCGGGTGGCGTTGTGATCGGTGATGCACAGCACGTCGATCCCGCTGGCCACCACCGCCTCCTCGACCTCGTCGGGCGTGGTGGTCGAGTCGCCCGAATGCATCGTGTGACTGTGCAGGTCGACCCGGACCCACCCCTCGGGCTGCGGGTCCTGGAGATGAGGATGACGAGCGACGGCCTCGTCGGTCGGTTGCACAGCATCCACCGTACGCCACCGGCGCCACCGGGAACACCACCCGAGGGGTAGGGTCCGCAAGGTGGATGAGACCTTCACCGTTCCCGAGGAACTCGCCGTCCGGGTGCCACCCGCCGACATGGGCGCCACCGTCACCGCCATCTTCGGGGCGCTCGGCATGCCGCCGCAACGCGCCGCACAGAGCGCCGAGACCCTGCTGTACGCCGACCGCCGGGGCATCGACAGCCATGGGGTGTCAAACATGTTCCCCTACTACGTGCACGACCTGCGCCGGGGCACCATCAAGGCCGATCCGCAGCCGCGTGTCGTGCGCGAGACCCCGGCCACGGCCACGATCGACTCCGACGCCGGCCTCGGCCTGACCGTCGCACCCGACGCCATGCGCCTCGCCGTCGCCAAGGCCGCCGCCGTCGGGGTCGGCACGGTGGTGCTCACCAATGGACGGCACTTCGGCGCCGCCGCCTACCACGCCCACCTCGCCGCCGAACGCGGCTACATCGGGATGGCGATGACCGTCGGCGGCATCCAGGTCGTCCCGACCTTCGGTGCGACGCCCATGCTGGGGCTCAACCCCATCGCCGTCGCCGTGCCGTCACGCCGGAGGGCCCCGTTCGTGTTCGACGCCTCGATGAGCGCCGTCGCCGGAAACAAGATCCGCATCGCCCGCCGTCTGGGAAACCCGGTAAAGCCCGGATGGATCGCCGAGGCCGACGGCACGCCGGTCATGGACAGCCGGCCGGTTCCCGAGCAGTTCCACATGTTGCCGCTCGGCGCCACCCGCGATCTGGGCTCGCACAAGGGCTACGGCCTGGCCATGATCGTTGACGTACTGTGCGGCATGTTGGCGGGAACTGGTCCCGGTTACGCCAACGTGGGCAACATCTCCCACCACTGTTCGGCCTATCGGATCGAGGCGTTCTGCGATCCCGACTGGTTCCTCGACGAAATGGACCGCTACCTCGACGACCTCGCCGACTGCCCGCCCGCACCGGGCCACGACCGGGTGGTCTACGCCGGCCAGGTGGAGGCCGAGACCGAGGCCGACCGCACCGCCCGGGGCATCCCGTACCACCGCGACGTGGTGCGATACTTCGTCGAACTCGCCGACGAGCTCGGCGTGGCGTGCCCGTTGCCCCGCTGACGCCGGTCCGGCGGCGCGGGCGGCGAGCGCAGGCTCCGCCAGCAGGTCAGGTCAGGCCGGCTCGGGTCAAGAACCCGACAACGCCACCTCGCCGAAGACCAGTGCCGCGGACCCCGAACCTCCCGGCAGCCAGCTGATCTCCGACCCGACCCCGACCAGATCGAGCAACAGCCGGGGCAGGGTCGACGCGATGGTGACCTCGCGCACCGGCTCGGCCAGCGCGCCGTGGCGGATCATCAGCCCTTCGGCCCCCACCGAGAAGTCCCCGCTGGTGGTGTTGACCCCCGAGTGCAGCCCCGCCATGGACTGAACCAGGATCCCGTGATCGACACCGGCCAGCAACTGCTCGTAGCTCGTCGCACCAGGAGCGACGGCCAGCGCCTGGGGACCCACGCCGGGCAGGGAACGGGAGCTGCGCACCGCCGACCCCGTGGAGGCCGTACCGGCCCGCCGAGCGGTGTAGCTGTTGTGCAGGAACCCCGACAGGGTGCCCTCTGCGATCAACACGTTGCGCCGGCAGGCGAGGCCCTCGCCGTCGAAGGCATCGGCGCCCATGGAACGGGCATCGGTGGGATCGTCGAGCAGGGTCAGCAGCGGCGAGGCGATGGCCTGGCCCAGCCGATCGGCAAAGGGGGAACGGCCCTTCACCACGGCGTCCCCGCACAGCATGGAGCCGATGATGCCGAGCACGGTGGCGGCGAGCTTCGGCTCGAGCACCAACACCAGACGCTGGGAGGGCACCTGGCGGGCGCCGATCAACCGCACCGCCTGGGTGACCGCCTCGTCGGCCACTTCCGCCACGTCGAGCGAACCCGGCTCGCGGCCGACGGCAACGCCGTAACCGGTGTGGGTCTCGCCCTCGTCGCCCGCCATGCAGGACACCGACAACCAGCAACCGGTGGACCGCCCGGAAGCCCGGATCCCCGCCGTGGAGGCCAGAGCCACCTCGCTGGCGGCATCACCGTAGGACGCCGAACGCACTCCCTTGACCGCGGCGTGGCCCGACCTGGTGGCCCGTTCCAGCTGCAACGCCAGCTCGATCTTGGCCTCCGTCGAGGTCGCCAGCAGCTCCGGCCGCCACAGGTCCTGCGGAACCGCAATCCTGCCGTCGGGCACTGCGAGGCCGGCGAAGGGATCGGGTTCGGAGAACACGGCGTTGTCCCGGGCGTCCTGGAGGGTTTCCTCCAACACGTCGGGATCGAACGAGCCGGCATGGGCGAACCCCTGGGACAGGCCACCGTCGCGCTCCACGAGGACCCGGATGCCCACCCCGAAGGACTCGGCCGACGTGAAGGACTCGACATCGCCGTCGTAGGCCTTGACCGAGGTCGATACGCCACGACCCACCGCGACCTCGAGGTGTTCCCCGGGCCGCGCCCGTTCGGCCAGCCGGGCCGCGAGTTCGCCGAGGTCGGTGCCGCTCATGCTGCGGTTCCCCCGACGGTCAACGACGGCACCCGCAGCGTCGGCGTTCCCATACCAACCGGTACGCCTTGGCCGTCCTTGCCGCAGGTACCGGGATAGCCCATCGAGAAGTCGGTACCCACGGCGTCGATGGCGGCGAGGGCAGCCGGGCCGTTGCCGATCAGGTTGCCGTCGCGTAGCGCCGCGGTAATCACCCCGCCCTCGATCAGGTAAGCCTCGGTCATGCCGAACACGAAGTCGCCCGAGGCCGTGTTGACCTGCCCTCCCCCGAGCTGCGCCACGTAGACCCCGTAGTCGGTGGAAGCGATGATGTCGGCGGGATCACTGTCTCCGCCGGTGATGTAGGTGTTGGTCATGCGCACCATCGGTAGATGGCGATAGCTCTGGCGCCGACCGTTCCCGCTGCCTGGGCGACCCGCCTTGCGGGCCTGCTGGCTGTCGTAGAGGTAGTCGGTGAGCACACCCCGCTCGATCAGGACGTTGCGCCGGGCCGGGTTGCCCTCGTCGTCGATGCCGAAGTAGCCCCATTCTCCGACCAGCGTGCCGTCGTCGACCAGGGTCACCAGCGAACTGGCGACCTGCTCGCCGCGCCGACCGGCGAACACCGAGGCGCCCTTGTCCACCAGGTCGGCCTCCAGACCGTGGCCGCACGCCTCGTGGAACAGCACCCCACCCGACCCGCCGGCGATCACCACGGGCAGCGCCCCGGACGGAGCCGGGCGGGCGTCGAGCTTGCGGATGGCCCGAGCAGCAGCCATGCGGGCCAACTCCTCCACGTCGTAGCCGCCTGCGGCCACGTCGAACAGCTCGAACCCGGCGACGCGGCCGACGCTGTGCCGGCCGGTCTGCAGCCCGGCGTCGCCCTTCGCCACCACCGAGACGGAGAACGATGTCTTGGTCAGGTCGTCGGTGACGAAGACCCCGTCGGTGTTGGCCACCAGCACCCGTCGACGCACATCGCCGTAACGGGCGGCTACCTGGCTGACCTCCGCACGGCCGGCTCGCGCCGCCTCGTCGGCCCGGCGCAGCAACTCCACCTTGTCGGCCTTGCCGACGGTGCCGGGATCGGTGCGCACCGGGGCGGCGTAGGCCCGTGCGGGCGGGTCGAGCGCCACCCGGCGGCCACCGCTCGCCGACCCCCGAGCGGACGCCGCCGCAACCCGGGCGGTCTCGGCCAGCCCTTCCGGGGACAGGTCGGCGGTGTGCGCAAATCCGGTGCGCTCACCGACGATCACGCGGATACCGGCGCCTCGGTCGCGCCCGGAGACCAGATCCTCGACCCGGCCATCGTCGAGCGAGGCGCTCGAGCTGCGGACGTCCTCGACGAACAACTCGGCGAGGTCCGCACCATGGGCGGCGGCCAGCTCGAGGGTCCGGCGGATCAGATGTGGATCGAGCATGGGGCCTCCCCACCAGCACAACGGCAGCGCGACGACCCCGGAGGTGGTGTCGGGGGTGCCGACCGTCGTAGCGTACCGGCTCGTGTCCTTGGAGCAGGGCCTACGGGCCGAGGTCGTCCACACCGTCACCGACGCCGATACGGCGATAGCCGTGGGGTCGGGTGACGTCCCGGTGCTCGGCACCCCCAGAGTGATCGCCCTGTGCGAGGGAGCCACCGTGGCCGCCATCGCCGCCCACCTCGACCCCGACCGCACGACGGTGGGCATGCGGGTGCAGCTCGACCACCTCGCCCCGACCGCAGTCGGGTCGTCGGTACGGGTCGAGGCCGTCCTCGAAGAACTCGACGGGCCGCGCCTGACCTTCAAGGTCACCGTCAACGACGACCGCGGCCTCGTGGCCGTCGGCCGGGTCACCCGGGTCTCTGTCGACCGGCAGCGGTTCCTCGACAAGTTGCGGTGACGAAACCCCAGCGCGAACCCGTGCTACGCCCGCCGACGGCTGACTAGCCTGGTACGTTCAGCAGCCTTCGCCTGGGCGGGCGGCGATCGTCGGGACCCCCGACAAGCCCCTCGGCCCGGCGCCTGATCCCGGCCGGAGGGTCCGTGGCCCACGTCGAGGACCGATCGATCAACGCGACGGTCAACGCCACCGGCCCGGCCAACGCCTCGGTCGCACTCGGCGGGGTCAGCAGAGTGGCGGTCGCCACGGCTGACGACACGCACGCTGCAGGCCGGCTGTTCTGGTATCGAGAGGTCGCCGCGGTCCTCAGCTTCTACTTCGGCTACTCGATGATCCGGAACCTGTTCGGATCCAACGCCGTCGATCCGTCCGTCGCCCTGCGCAACGCCCTTCGGGTGGTCACCGTTGAGCGCTACGTCGGCAGCTTCGCCGAGGCCGACTTCCAGCGGTTCTTCCTGGAGTGGAGTACGCCGTTCGTCCGGTTCTGGAACCTCTACTACGGCACGCTGCACTTCGTGGTGACCGCCGGGGTGATGGTGTGGCTGTTCCGCCGCCGACCCGACATCTACCCGCGCTGGCGCAACGGGCTCGCCGCCATGACCGGGCTGGCCCTGGTCGGCTTCAGCCTGTTCCCGCTGATGCCACCCCGCCTGCTCGCCGACACCGGCATCTACGGCGGCGGCGACCTGCGTTTCAGCGGGTTCGTCGACACCCTGCACCAGTTCCCAACCCTGTGGTCGTTCAACTCCGGCACCATGCAGTCGGTGTCCAACCAGTACGCCGCCATGCCCAGCCTCCACGTCGGATGGTCCTTGTGGTGCGTGGCGGCGGTGCTCCCCTTCGTTCGGCCGCTCTGGGGGCGGGTGCTCGTCGCCCTGTACGTGCCGGCGACTGCGTTCGCAATCGTGGTCACCGCCAACCACTACTGGATCGACGCCCTCGGAGGACTCGCCGTTTTCACCGTCGGCTACCTGATCGCCGGTCGGATCGACTATGTCAAAGGCCTCCGCCGTCAGCTTCCGGTTGCGAACCGCCCAACCGCCGCCGGCAACGCGAGCACTCTGGTCGAATGAACGCGGGGCACCCGATCCGGTCGCTACGTCCGGCGCTCGGCCCCCCGCAGGGTCGCGACGATCGCTAGCGTGAGCGGAACTGCCGATCGAGAGGACCAGCAGCATTCATGCTCCTCGACCACGTCTCCAGCCCGGCTGATCTGCGCAGGCTGTCCCGCCCCGACCTCGAGCGGTTGGCGGTGGAGATCCGCTCGTTCATCGTGGACGCCGTCAACACCCATGGCGGCCACCTCGGCTCCAACCTCGGTGTCGTCGAGCTGACCCTCGCCCTGCACCGAGTCTTCGACTCGCCCAAGGACCCGATCCTGTGGGACACCGGGCACCAGGCGTACGTCCACAAGATCGTCACTGGCCGCGCCACCGGGTTCGACCAGCTCCGCCAGGCCGGCGGCCTGTCCGGCTACCCCAGCCGAACCGAATCCGACCACGACTGGGTCGAGAACAGCCACGCGTCGACCATCCTGTCCTACGCCCACGGGCTCGCCACCGCCTTCGAGGTCCAACAACGCCCGGACCGGCGTGTGGTGGCCATCGTCGGCGACGGATCCCTGACCGGCGGCATGGCCTTCGAGGGCCTCAACAACCTCGGCCACTCGGGACGGCGGGTCGTGATCATCCTCAATGACAACGGCCGCTCCTACGCGCCCACCATCTCGAAGTTGTCCGAAGGCCTGATCAAGCTCCGTCTTTCCCCCGACCTGCTTCGCCAGCAGGACCGGGTTCGGCATCTGGTGCGCAAGGTCGGCGTCGGCAGCGAGCTGCTCGAACGCGGCTGGGACGCCACCAAGGCCGCGATCCGGGAAATGTGGGAGCCCCGGACCTTCTTCGAAGAGCTCGGGGTGCGTTATGCCGGGCCCGTGGACGGCCACGATCTGGCCGAGCTCGAGCACGCCCTGCGCCAGGTCAAGGCCTACGAGGGCGGCCCGGTCGTGCTGCACGTCCTCACCGACAAAGGACGCGGCTACGCCCCCGCCGAGAACGACCCCATCAAGAAGCTGCACGACCTGTCCGAGTTCAAGGCCGGCTCGTACACCGCCGCCTTCTCCGACGCCCTGATGGCCGAGGCCGCGGCACGTCCCGAGCTGGTGGCGATCACGGCCGCCATGCCCGACTCGACCGGCCTACTGCCCTTCTCCGAGGCGCACCCGGATCGCTTCTTCGATGTCGGCATCGCCGAGCAGCATGCCGTCACCTCGGCGGCGGGGATGGCGATGGGCGGGCTCCGCCCGGTCGTGGCCGTGTATTCCACGTTCCTGGCCCGGGCGTTCGACCAGGTGAACTACGACGTCGGCCTGCACCAGCTCCCGGTGGTGTTCTGCCTGGACCGGGCCGGCATCACCGGTGAGGACGGCCCTTCCCACCACGGCGTGCTCGACCTGGCGCTGCTGACGAAGGTCCCCGGCATGACGGTATTCGCGCCATCCTCTTACCAGGACCTGCAGGTCATGCTGCACGACGCGCTCGACCTCCCGGGGCCCTCGGCCATCCGCTTCCCCAAGACCGCGGCCCGCAACGTCGGTCCCGACGCCGTCGGGTCGGGGCTGCGCAGCCTGTGCCTGCGGCTCGGCAAGGCAGACCGGGGACCGGGGGCGGTGTGCCTGCTCGGCATCGGCAAGATGGTGGGCGTTGCACTCGACGCAGCGGCGATTCTCGATGACGAGGGCCTCGAGACCACCGTGTGGGACGTTCGGGTGGTCAAGCCGCTCGATCGCGACATGATTGCCGATGCTGCGGGCCACGACCTGGTGGTCACCATCGAGGATGGCCTACGCGACGGTGGCGCGGGCAGCGCCATCGCCGATGCCGTGGCCCAGCACGGCCTGGCCAGCGGACGCTCGCCGTGCGAGGTGGACGTCCTCGGCATCCCCGACCGGTACCTCGCCCACGGCAAGCCCGACGACATCCTGCGCGACCTCGGCCTCGATGCCGCCTCGGTCGCCCAGCGGGTGCGGACCGTGCTGGCGTCACGTAGCCCCTTGGTCTGACACCATCGGCCTGGCCCGAGTCGGGCGACCGGTCGATGGGCCGATCGACGACACGGGCCCGACCGCACCGCGGCCGGGCCCGTCGTCGATCTGTCGGGGAGAGCCGGGCTCAGCCCAGCTCGGTGCCCCAGATCGAGATGAAGCTCACGCACGCACCGGGCTGGCCGCCCAGGTTGTGGGTCAGGCCCAGGGTCTTGTCGGTCTTGATCTGGCGCTCCGGAGGGGCCTCACCCCGCAACTGCAGCCAGCACTCGAAGAGCATGCGCAGGCCCGATGCCCCGATGGGGTGACCGAAGCTCTTCAGACCGCCGTCGGGGTTGACCGGGAGGTCGCCGTCGAGGTCGTAGGTGCCGGCGAGGACTTCCTTCCAAGCCGTGCCACGCTCCGCGAAGGCGAGGTCCTCCATCAGCACCAGCTCGGTGGGGGTGAAGCAGTCGTGGACCTCGGCCATGGCGAGCTGGCCGCGGGGGTCGGAGACACCGGCCTGCTGGTAGGCGTCCTCGGCGCACTTCGACACCTCGGTGAAGGTGGTGTAGTCGTACTCGGGGTCCATCGGGCCGAAGGCCGGTCCGGCGGTGAAGGAAAGGGCCTTCACGTACAGCGGCTTGTCGGTGTACTTGTGGGCGTCCTCGGCCCGCACGATGATGGCGCAGGCTGCGCCGTCGGACACGCCCGAGCAGTCGAAGATGCCGAGCGGGCCGGCCACCAGCGGGCTGTTGCAGATGACGTCCTTGCCCACTTCCTTCTTGAACTGGGCCCGGGGGTTGAGGGCACCGTTCTTGTGGTTCTTCCACGCGATGCGGGTCATGACCTCCTTCATGTCCTCCTCGTTGACCCCGTACTTGTGGCCGTAGGCCGGGGCGAGCAGCGAGAACGTGGCGGGGGCCGTGATGGTGGGGTTGGTGCCGTCCGCCGGCGGGGAGGCGGAGACCAGGCCGGAGAAGCCTGAGTCCTTGAGCTTCTCGACGCCGACGGCCATGACCATGTCGTAGGCGCCGGAGGCGACGGCGTAGCAAGCGTTGCGGAACGCCTCGGAGCCGGTGGCGCACATGTTCTCGAGCCGGGTGACCGGCTTGTAGTCGATCTTCAGCGGGCGGCTGAGGGTGAGCCCGGACACGCCCGAGCCCATGGTGCCGAGCCAGAACGCGTCGATCTGGTCCTTGGCAATGCCCGACGTACGGAAGCACTCCTCGGTGGCGTCGATGAGGAGGTCGTCGACGTCCTTGCCCCAGTGCTCGCCGAACGGCGTGCAGCCCATGCCGACGATGGCGACCTTGTCACGAATGCCGTTTGAACTCATCTGCGGGGTTCCCCTTTTTCCGTAGGCCGGTCAGCGTAGTTGACCCCTTCGTCGAATCCCAGTGGTCTAGGCGTACAGTTAGGCGTATGCCCCGCCTGCAGGTGTACCTCCCCGACGACCTCCACGCCGAGCTCAAGGCCCGCAACCTGCCGGCATCGGAGCTGCTCCAGGCCGCGGTGCGGGCCGAGATCCGCCGGCTCGATCTGCTGGCCGCGACCGACGCCTACCTCGGTGGCCTCGCCGGTTCCCTCGAGCGGGCCACGCCGGCGGACCGCGAACGGGCCGACCTCGTCGTCCGGCGGGTGAGCCGTGCGCGCTTCGGTCGATGAACCCGGCCGGGCCCGTGGCGCGGCCCGGCTCGTCCTCGACGCGGGGGCGTTGCGCCGTCTGGCCGACGGCTCACCCCGATCCGCGGTGCTGCTGGCGCGGCTGCGTAGCAGCGGGCTGTGGCCCGCGCTGATCCCGAGTGTGGTGGTGGCCGAAGCCCTCACCGGCGACGCCGCCAGCGACCGCCCGGTCGAGGCGCTGCTGCGCTGCTGCGACGTGACCGACCACCTCGACGAAGGACTGGCCCGGCGGGCGGCATGGCTGCGCACCGCCGCCAACCGAGGCACCGTGGTCGACGCCGTCGTCGTGGCCCTCGCCGAGCCGGGCGGGGCAGTGCTCGTCGTCAACCGGCCGACGATCGAGGCCATGGCGTTGTTCGCCGACGGGGTCTTCGTCGAACAGATCTGAACCCGACTCATCCGTCGGCGATTCGGCAGCGATTCGGCGCAATAGCCCCACGGATCGAAGCAGGCCGCGCTGCTGCCGGCCCGTTCGGGGCCCGCAGCAGCGGGTCGGACCGGGGCCTCGCTCAGCGAACGGGGCGGGCCTTCCAGAAGTAGTTGTGGATGCCGTCGACGGTGTACAGCCGGCGGAAGGTCATCTCGACCCGCATCCCGATCTTCACCTCGGAAGGGTCCATGTCGGTCATCTCCACCGGGTAGCGGCCACCGCCATCGAAGTCGACGACCGCAGCGACCAGGGGCGGCGACATCGAGAAGGCCAGGCGGTCGATGGTGAAGGTGGCGATGGTGCCCGGGACGTCGGCCATGGCCACGTCTTCCATGTCGTCGACGGCACCACCACGGACCGAGACGCGCTGCGGCGGCAGGTGCACCGTTCCCGTCGAACGGTCGCGCGAGCCGTGGAAGGCGAACTTCCACTTCTCCGAACGGAACATGGGCGGGGCACCGGGACGGTCGGGATCGGGCCGACGGGGCGGTTCACGGGTCAGCTGACCCTTCCAGGTCAGGAACTTGCCGTAGTCGAGCCCGTCGTTCCCACCGGCGATCTGCTCGGCGACGGTCTTGGCCGACCGGTAGGAGGCGATGGCGTCGGTGGTGCGCAGGATGCAGACGTCGCAGCCGTCGGCGGCGTTGACAACCACGATGGTCTGGCCGGGTGCCGCGGTCTCGAGCGCGTGCACCAGGAGCAGCGCGAAGTGGGCGGTCCCGGTGTTGCCGACGGTGTCGTCGAGGGTGTCGACGAACTTGTCGGGGGCCACGCCGACATACTTGGCGGCGCTGCGCACCGCCCGTGACGCCATACCGGTCATGACGACCTTGTCGACCTGCTCGGGGGTGACGCCCGACTGGGCGTAGGCAGCGGCCACGGCAGCCTTGATCACCGGGTCGTAGGCCGCCTCGGCGAAACGTTCCTCCCAGATTTTGGCCGACACGCTGCCGACGCTACGCCAGCGGTCGAGGAACTCGGCGCTGTGCATCGCCCCGCCGATGACCTCGGCGATGACCGGGCCGGCGGACTCGTCGCCGAAGAGTATCGCCGCAGCCCCGTCGCCCGCGTTGGCCTCGTCGGAGCTTCCGGCGAGACCCGTGCGGGTGTCGGACGCCACGACCAGCGCCGAGCCCCACCCGTAGTTCGCCGCGGCGACCAGGGCCCCCATACCGGAACGCAGCGAACCGGTCATGTCGAACGCGCCCGAGCTCGACGGTAGGTCGAGCGCGGCGTGTACTGCGGTGGCGTTGTTCTTGTCGAGGTAGGCCGGCTCGGTGGTGGCGAAGAACACGGCGTGTGGAAGGACCCCGCCGCTGTTGCGCAGCGCGACCCGCCCGGCCTCGACCCCCATGGTGGTGGTGTCCTCGTCGAAAGAGGCGATGGAACGGGTGCCGCGCCCTCCCCCCGAGCCGAGGACCTGACCGATCTTGCTCCGTTGCAGGCGGTTGTAGGGGACGTATCCCCCGGCCGCGATGATGCCGCGCATCTGCTCCCCTTCGCTGTCCGAACTCATCGGGAGCGTAGGACGACCGATCCCACCAATTCGAATTGTCGCGGGGACCTCGAGCCGCACCCCTGTCTGGTGGAAATCGGATGATCCGCCCCGGATTGAGACCAACTGCCACTGAAGATCGGCTCCGCCCGTGTCGACCACGAAGCGATGCTTGGCCGGCTGCTCACTCTTGTCGCGGTGTTCGTCACCGCACTCACCGGACAGGTGCCGGTGAGTGACGTCCAGCCACCACCGGCCAAGGCCATCGCCGCCGCATGGTCCGCCGGCAGCGGTCTCGATGCCACGAACCCGCCCGCCGGCACCTCCGATGCGGCGCTCGGCGCCGGCGACCCGACCGGGGTCTCCGCCGCCGCCGGGGCCGCCAGCCGTTACATACCGGTCACCCCCACCCGGGTGCTCGACACCCGGACCCCGCTCGGCGGGCACCGGGGCAAGGCCGCCGGCGGCGAACAGGTGCTGCTGCCGATCGTCGGGTCCGCTGCCCCGGTACCGGCCGAAGCCACCGCGGTGGTCTTCAACCTCACCGTCACCGAACCGGAAGCTCCGGGCTTCGTGTCCACGTTCCCCGACGGGGCCAACTTGCCCGACACCAGCTCGGCGAACATCGAACGGTCCGGCCAGACGATCGCCAACCTCGTCACCGTGGGGCTCGGCTACGGAAGCGTGCGCCTCTACGCCGCGATCCGCACCCATCTCATCGTCGACGTCGCCGGCTACTACGTGCCTGCGGCTACCGCCACCAGCGGGCGGCTCCAGCTCCTCAACCCGACGCGCCTGCTCGACACCCGCATCGAGAACCCGGTCCGTTACGGCGCCATGACCCGAGGCAGTACCGTCAACCTCGACGTGTCGGGCACCGGTGCGGTACCCCGCTCCGCCTCAGCTGCCGTGCTGAACCTCACCGTCACCGAGACCGACGCCGCCGGTTACGTGTCGGCCACCCCGCAAGGCGCCGTGCTCGGGGCGGTGTCGAACGTGAACGTGTCCGGCCGCGGCGAGACCATCGCCAACCAGGTCATCGTGCCGCTGCAGGACGGCTGGGTGACGATCTACGCCGCGATGGGCACCCACGTCGTGATCGACCTGAACGGCTGGTACACCGGGGCGGCGAGCGGCAGCTCCGGCGACGGGCTGTTCGTCCCGCTCTCCCCGGCCCGGCTGCTCGACAGCCGCGAACCGACCCTCTCACCGCAACCGGGGACAAAGCCGGGCGCAGGGGCCGCCTTCGACGTGACCACCGCCAGCCGCCGTGGGATTCCGGCCTCGGGGGTGTCGGCCGTTGTGGTCAACGCCACGGTGACCGCAACCAACGCACCCGGCTTCTTCACGCTGTTCGGCGCCGGCCTCGGCCGCCCGGCGGTGTCCAACCTCAACGCCATTCGGGCGGGCCAGACCGTGCCCAACCATGCCATCGTGGCCGTGTCGACGCTCGGGATTTCCTTCTACGCCGCGGCCGGCGCGCACCTCATCATCGACGTCAACGGCTACTTCACCGGCACGGCGGCGACCCCGCAGGTCGGCTACGTGCCCAACGCCGGCGGGCCACCGTCGAACGGACCGCATGCGTTCCTCTACAAGATGAACGACGGGAGCTTCGCCCGGTGGAACCCGTGCTCGACGCTCACCTACCAGGTGAACTACAGCGGCGCGCCGCCCTTCGCCCGCACCGAGGTGGCCCGTGCCGTGGCCAAGGTCGAGGCTGCGACCGGCATCAACCTCGTCGACCTCGGTGACACCAACCTCGGCAACGACCGCAACCCACCCGCCGGCGTCAAGGCGGTCATCGCCTTCGTCTCACCGGCCGAATCACCGGCCATCGACGGCGTGGCCGGTCTGGGCGGTGGCGCCTACTACACCCCGTGGAACGGCTGGGACGCCTACGTCGCCCAGGGATTCGTCCACATCAACGAAACGCTCAACTACACCCAGGGCACCGGCCCCGGTGGGCTCGAGGGCCTGCTGCTGCACGAACTCGGCCACATGGTCGGCCTCGACCACGTCGCCAGCACCGACGAGGCCATGTACCCGGTCATGCACAACCTGCCGTGGGCCGGCTACGGCCCCGGCGACCGGCAGGGGATGTGGAACCTCGGCGCCGCCAAGGGTTGTCTGAGTGTCGGCGCCGCCGGGTACGCCACCCAGGACCTGCGAACGCCGACCGGTCTGCGCCCGGACCCGGTGGCTGTCGCCCGCGACCAGCTGAACAGCGCCAACAGCGCTGGTGCGATAGTGATCTTCTGCCGCCTCGGTACCACGACGAGCGCCGATCAGCCGACCGGCAGCGGGCAACCGCTGCGGGCCGCGGCCAGCACCGCCCCGACCCCCGCGATGTTGCGGTCCGGACGCTGACCGACTCCGGGCTCCGCGGACCGGCGGCGGGTCGCACCCGGCATCGGAACAGGCACGACCCAGCGGTGCTCAGCTGTAGAACGGGCTGCTGCCGGCCGAGTGGTCCGTGGCGTCGATGACGTCGTTGATCTCGGGCATGGCCTCGATGATGGCCGCCTTGATCCCGTGGGTCAGCGTGGCCCGGCTCATCGAGCATCCCTGGCAACCGCCGCCCATGGTCAGGTACACGTGGCCCGCGTCCTCGTCCACGCCGATCAGGGTGGCGAAGCCGCCGTGCGCGGCCAGCGACGGGTTGACCGACTGCTCGAGCAGGGTCTGCACCTTCTCGGCCATCGTGCCCGACAACTCGAGGTTGACCCCGGCCAACGGGTTCGGCCGGTTGGGGTTACGAATCACCAGCCCGCCCTGGGCGTTGTTGGACGGCAGGTCCAGGGTCGAGCCCTGGAGGTTGATCAGGCTCTTGGCGGGGACGATGACGGCAAGACCTGACTGCACCGTCACCGAGTCGCCGTCGGCCACGTCCTCGAGTGGCTCGAAGGACAGGTCGTACTGGAAGTCCATGCCGACATGGCCGGTGATCTCCACGCGCAGGCCCATCAGGTCGGCGTTGTCCTCGCCGGCGCGGAGCTCCAGGACCTTCTCGATGGCCTGGGGGGCGACCGTGAGCACGAACTCGACCAGCTCGGTCACCCCGTCGGTGGAGCCGCCATCGGCCGCACCAGCGTCGGTCGTCTCGGTCGTCGACATCACGCACCTACTCTCTCGGGGCTGACACGGCCGGGCCGGCCGCCCGGGATTTCCAGCATCGCCGTAGGAGAAATGGTAGCGGCCGCAGCTCCCCCGGGACAGGGGCGGAGCGCGACGGTCAGTGCTCGGCGTTGCCGGCGTTGCGCCAGTCCTGGCCACCGCCCCACACGTTGAGCTTCTCCCCGGTGAGATAACCGGCCCGCTCCGAACAGAAGAAGCGCACCACATCGGCCACGTCCTCGGGCTGGCACACCCGCCCGAACGGCATGATCGTGTCCAGCGCCCGCATGTCCTGCACGCCGGCCACAGCACGGGCCAGACGCCGACCCATGTCGGTCTCCACCAGGCCCGGCGCCACGATGTTGACGTGGATGCCGTTCGGCCGCTCCTCCTTGGCCAGGGTCAGGGCCAGAGCCTCGAGCGCGGCCTTGCCCATGTTGTAGGGCGCGCCGTTGGCCCCGTTGGAGATCGTCGCCACCGACGAGATCATGACGATGTCGCCCCGGGGGCGGGTGCGCATCGTCGGCAGCACCAGCTTGGACATGTTCCAGGCCCCGAACGCGTGGGTGTGCACGACCCGGGCCATCTCCGCGGGATCGGTGTCGGCCACAGCCCGGCCCTGGCTGGCGATCCCGCCGTTGTTGACCAGGATGTCCACGTAACCGAAGTGCGCGACCGCGGCGTCCACCAGCGCGGTACAGGCGTCGAAGTCGTCGATCGAGGCGGCCACCGCGATGGCCTGACGTCCGAGGGCCTCGATCCCGGCCACGGTCTCCGCCGCGGCCTCGGCATCGCGCCGGTAGTTCACCACCACATCGGCGCCGTCGGCCGCCAGGCCCAACGCGATCGCCTTGCCGATTCCCCGGCCGCCACCGGTGATGATGGCGACCCTTCCCGTGAGTTCACCCGACATCACAACGACGGTAGTGCCCGTCGACTCAGCTCCGCAGGTCCGGACCCCGGTCGGTGCGCAACTCGGCCACCACCGCGTAGTGGTCCGACGCCATGACCCCCTCGACCGGCTCGGTGCCGGCCAGGCGCACGGTCCGTACCGAGCCGAGGGGTTTCGGTCGGGGCCAGCTGACCAGGACGTAATCGAGACGACGGTTGGGAAAGGAGGCGTCGGCGAGGTACGGGTTGGCCCCGTGCCACGTGTGGCCGGCCCCCGCGCCGCCGGCCACCTCCCAGGCGTCGGTGAAGGCCAGGCCCGGCACCGGCACCGGAGCCGCCCCGGTCAGCATCCGGACCTCGTCGCTGTGGGGCACGGCGTTGAGGTCGCCGGTGAGCACCACCGGGAAGCCGTCGGCCGGGTCGGGACGGTAGGCGTCGACCAGACGGCACAACGCCGTCGCCTGGGCCTGGCGGGTGGCGCTGCCGTCGAAGGCCCAGTCGAGATGGGTGGTCACGAACAGCACCGGTCCGAAGGGCGAGGCCACCCTCGCCACCACCGCCTGACGATGCGAGGCCCCGCCGTTGGCGTCGGGCAGCACGACGTGGTCGTGCCACTCGAAGGGCCAGCGCGACAGCACCGCGTTGGTGAAGGCCAACCCGTTGCGGAAGCGCAGCTCGCCGTGCGCCACGTGGAAGCCGAGCTGCTCGCCCAACGCCTCGGCCTGGTTGGTGCCGCCCTCCTCGGCCCACACCTCCTGCAGACCGATCAGATCGGCGGACTGCTCGGCGAGGACGGCGGCGATCGCGGCCTGACGGGCCGGCCATGGACCGAAGCGCCACCACAGGTTCCAGGTCATGACTCGCAGCACGCAGGACCGCCTTTCGACCGGCCGGAGCCTACCGATCGGTACCTGCCGGGAACCGGCCGGACCGGACCGGACCGGCGGGCCCGGACCGGACCAGCGGCCACGGGCCCACGGGACCGGACCGCGCGCGACCGGGTTGCGTCAGCCGGACTCGGACTCGGCGGCGAGTTCCAACCAACGTTCCTCGACCGCGTCGATGGCCGCGGTGACCTCGGCCAACTCGGTTCCGATACGGGCCAGTGCGGCGATGTCGGCCGCCGCGCCGGCCTCCTCGAGCCGGGCATTGAGCGCATCGCGGTTGCGGGCCAGGGTGGCGAGCTCCTTCTCGGTGTCACGGAGCCGGTGGCGCAAGGTGCTGGCCGACGGCTTACCCCCGGGCGCACGCTTCGGCGGCGCCGGCTTGCCGGTCGCGGTCTTGCCGGAAGCGGCGGACCTGCCGGTCGCGGTCTTGCCGGAGGCGCCGAACCTGCCGGTGGGCGGGGCGAAACCCGGGACCGCGGCCGCGGCCCGGTCGGCCAGCCAGCGGGACAGACCGCCGGGCCGGCGGGTCGCACCAGCGTTGCCGTCCACGATGATCACATCGGTCACGGTGCGCTCGAGGAACGCCCGGTCGTGGCTGACCACCACCAACGCCCCGGGCCAGTCCTCCAGGAAGTCCTCGAGTACCCGGAGGGTGTCGAGGTCGAGGTCGTTGGTCGGCTCGTCGAGCAGCAGGACATTGGGCCGCTGGGCCAGGGTCGCCACCAGCTGCAGCCGACGCCGCTCGCCACCCGACAGCGTGCCGACGGGCGCCCACGCATTGTCCTTGTCGAACCAGAACCGTTCGAGGAAGGCCTCGTCGCTCCAGTCCGGCCGGCGGGCGGGACCGGCCACTACATCGACCGGACGCAGCGCCGGATCGAGATCCTGACCGAGCTGGTCCCAGTAGCCGAGCCGGACGGCGGGGCCGGTCACCACCGCACCGGCGGTCGGCGCCAGGCGCCCGGCCAGGACATCGAGCAGGGTCGACTTCCCGGCGCCGTTGAGCCCGATGATCCCCAACCGTTCGTCGGGGTCGAGGGCCAGGTCGACGCCATCGAGCACCGGGCGGATCTCGCCCGGCGCCGCGAGGTCGGGATAGCCGGCACGAACCGAACGCAGCTCGATCACCGTGTCGCCGAGACGCGGGGTCGCCGCGATGTGCAGGTCGAGGGCGACGCCTCGCGCCGCGCCGGGGGCGCGACTCTGCACGGTCTGGGTCGCGGCGGCGATACGTGCCTTGGGCTTGCGGGTACGGGCCGGTGCCCCCCGTCGCAGCCAGGCCAGCTCGGAACGGGCGAGGTTGCGACGGACGTCCTCGGCCCGGACCGTCTGGGCCTCGCGCTCGGCCCGGGCGTCGAGGTAGGCCGCATACCCGCCCTGGTGCACGTAGGCACGGCCCCGGTCGAGCTCCACGATGCGGTTGGTGACCCGGTCGAGGACGTGGCGGTCGTGGGTGACCAGCAGCACGGCACCGCGGAACCGCTTGAGTTCGGCCTCCAGCCACTCGATGCCGTCCACGTCGAGGTGGTTGGTCGGTTCGTCCAGGATCAGCAGATCGGCCGGGTTCAGCAGTGCGCGGGCCAGGGCCACCCGCTTGCGCTGGCCACCCGACAACTGCTGCACCCGCCGATCGAACAGCTTGCCGAGCCCGAGACGGGTCAGGGCCGCCTCGGCCTCCCAGCCCTCGCCGACTGCGGCCAGCGCCGTCGTGTCGGGAAGGTCGCCGCCCTGGTCGAGCAGGCTGATACGCGCCCCCGCACCGCGTCGGACGGTGCCGCGCTCCGGTGGCTCCAACCCAGCCACCACCCGCAGCAACGTCGACTTGCCGGTGCCGTTGATGCCGACGACGCCGATGCGCTCGCCGGTGGAGACGGTGAGCGACACGTCCGACAGCAGCGGTCGGTCGGGACGGCTCATGGACACGGCGGAGAGGTCGACCACGATCATGACGCTGCAAAGGGTAGGCGCTCATGCCAACCTGGCCACGTGGCCCCGTTCACCGATCCCGTGCAACTCCCACGACCCGAGCAACGCCGATGGCGGCCGACCCCGACCCAGGTCGCCTCCTGGGTACACCCCGGGGTACGCCGGGTCGCCTCGACGATCGACCGACGCCAGGCCGAGTGGGACGCCCACAATACCGACCAGCAGCACGCCGCCGGGCCCCTGTGGGTGGCCCTCGGCGATTCCAGCGTGGTCGGGGTCGGGGCATCGTCGATCGACCGCACGGCCACCATGGTCGTGTACCGGCACCTGCTCGCCGTCGACAGGCAGCCGTGGCGGCTGATCAACCTCGGGCGTTATGGGGCCAAGCTCGACGAGGTGACCCGGACGCAGCTGACGCGGCTGTACGACTGGGGCCCGCCGACGTTGGTCACCGTCGGCGCAGGTGCCAACGACGTGGCCTGGTCCTTCGGTACCGCGTCGACGCAGGACGCGTTCGGCCGACTGCTCGACGGGTTGCCGCTGGGCGCCGTGGTCGGCACCGTACCGGCCGGCTGGTTCGGCAAGGGCCTGCGCATCAACGACTGGCTCCGCCAGCAGGCCCGGGACCGCGATCTCCGGGTGGCCGAGGCCGGGGTGCTCCCGCACTGGCGAAGCCAGGTGGCCGCCGACGGCTTCCATCCCAACGACGACGGCTACCGCTTCATCGCCGAGGGTGTGCTCGCCGCGCTGGGCATCGACGCCCCCACCGGCTGACCGCCGGGGCGGGTCTCCGGACAGGTCCCCGACAGGCCACCGACCCGTCGGTACGATCGCCCGGTGCAGCAGCGAAGGACCGGTGACGGCATCGTCGCAGGGCCGGTCGACGTCGACCGTAAGCGTCAGCCCACCCCGCGTCGCCCCATGGCCCCTGGTTTGGTGGTCGAACATCGCGCCAGCGGCGTGGTCGGCGCGGTGGTCAGCTGGGGCAAAGGCCAGGTGCTGATGCGGGACCGCCGCGGCGCCCAGCACCGCTTCCCCCTCGAGGAGGGCGGCTACCTGATAGACGGCAGGATCGCCACCCTCGTGGTGCCGCCCAGCACACGCGACAGCACCCCGAAGCGCACAGCGTCGGGCTCCATCGCCGTCCCGGGGGCACCCGCCAAGGTGGCCCGCGGGAGCCGCCTGTGGGTCGAGGGCCGCCATGACGCCGAGCTCGTCGAGAAGGTGTGGGGCGACGACCTCCGCCACGAAGGCGTCGTCGTCGAACTGCTCGACGGCATCGATCACCTCGCACAACGCATCGAGGCGTTCGGCCCCGAACCCGGACGCCGTCTCGGCGTGCTCGTCGACCATCTCGTGACCGGCTCCAAGGAAGCGCGCATTGCGGCATCGGTACGCCATCCCGACGTCTGCGTCCGCGGCCATCGCTTCGTCGACGTCTGGGCCGCCATCAAACCCAGTCTGGTCGGCCTGCCCACCTGGCCCGAGGTCGGCCGGGACCGCCCGTGGAAGGACGGGATCTGCGCGGCGCTGGGGGTGTCGGATCCCCCGCAGTTCTGGAAGCAACTGCTGGGCAAGGTACGCACCTACGCCGATCTCGACCCGACCCTGGTGGGCGCGGTCGAGGAGCTCATCGACTTCGTCACCGACCCCGGGACCTGACCCGGCGGGCTGGCGTCGATGCGTCACGGGTAGGAGCCCTTACCGGCCCCTACCCGCTCGCCTGGCCCACCTCGGAGGACCCGTCGCACGTCGCCGCGGTCGACCACCCCAGCGTGCAACCCACCGCGGCCGCCACGAATGAGCCGACCGACCCACCACGGTCCACACTGGTGGTACGTACTCGGTCGGCACGGCCGCTCGACACGGGCACAGAGATGAGGAGGGCAGCGGTGAGCGGACGAGGCGAGCTGTCCCTCGGACGCATCCTCGGTGTCCGGGTGGGCATCAGCTGGGGGCTGTTGCTGGTGAGCGCGCTGGTGACGTTGACCCTGGCGCTGAACCAGTACCCGGCCGCGTTTCCCGGGCACGGACCCCTGCGCTACTGGGCTGCGGGCGTGGCTACGACCCTGCTGTTCGCACTGTCGATCCTGGTCCACGAGCTCGGCCATGCCACCGTCGCCCGCGGGGAGGACGTCGAGGTCGAGGGGGTGACCCTGTGGATGTTCGGCGGGGTGGCCCGGTTGGGCTCGCCACCGCGGACCGCCGCCGCCGAGGCTCGCATCGCCCTGGCCGGCCCCGCCGCCACCGGCATCGCCAGCGGCGTGTTCTGGGTGCTCGCGGCGGTCACCGAGGCGGCGAACCGGCCGACGCTGAGTTCCGCCATGTTCGACTGGCTGGCCCGGACGAACCTGCTGCTGCTGGCGCTGAACCTGTTACCGGCACTGCCGCTCGACGGCGGTCGGGTCCTCGGGGCGGCGGTGTGGGGTGTGACCCGCCGACAGGACACCGGGGAGACCGTGGCCGCCCGCGCCGGCTGGCTGGTCGGTGGGTCGCTCGGGTTGTTCGGCGTGCTGCAGCTGCGCAGCGACGGGTCGGCGGCGGTGTGGGCGATCGTCATCGCAGTGTTCGTGCTCGGCGCGTCCAGCGAGTTCGAGCGGCGGCGACGAGTCGCCGAAGGGCTGGCGCACCAGGTCGTGAGCGATGTCATGCGCCCCCATCCACCGGTGGTGGACAGCTGGATGACCGCCGATCAACTGCTGCGCCATCACGACCCGCAAGCGGTGGCGGTGCCCCACGACGTGTTCCCGGTCCGCGGCCCCGACGGCACCATCATCGGGGTGGTCCGCCTCCTCACGGCACTCGCCGTGCCGGTCCAAGCCCGCCCCGAGGTCAGCGTTGCCGAGCTCACCGAGCCGCGACGCGACGTCCCGGTGGTCCGGGCCGACGCGCCGCTGCTCGCCGTGATCGCCGATCACCCGGAGGTGCAGCGCGGCGCGGTCATGGTGATCGACGGGAGCGGACAGGTGGTCGGCGTTCTCGGCCCCGATTGCCTGCAGCGGCGGTGAGCGACGTGACTCCCCCGGCCGACCCCCCGGCCGACCCGCCGGTCGGGCGTGGGCCGGGCTCGGCGGAGCGGCGCACCGTTCCCGTGGTCACGGAGCCGCCGGGTAAGGTTCGCCCCATGATCGAACGTGTCGGGGTGGTCGGCTGCGGATTGATGGGATCGGGCATCGCCGAGGTGTGTGCTCGTGCCGGCTTCGACGTGCTGGTGCACGAGGTCGATGCCGGGGCCGCCGAGCGCGGCCGGGACCGGCTGGTCAAATCGCTCGACCGGGCGGTGACAGCGAACAAGCTCGACCCTGGGTCCCGTGACGAGACGGTGCAACGGCTGGGCTTCACCACCGATCTCGGCGATTTCGCCGACCGCGACCTGGTGGTCGAAGCGGTGATCGAGAGCGAGGACGCCAAGGTGGCGGTGTTCCGCACCCTGGACCAGGTCATCACCAACCCCGACGTCATCCTGGCCTCGAACACCTCGTCGATCCCGATCATGAAGCTGGCCATGGCCACCGGCCGGCCCGCCAACGTCATCGGCATGCACTTCTTCAACCCGGTGCCGGTGATGAACCTCGTCGAGGTCGTCACCTCCCTGCTGACCTCCGAGGTCACCGAGCAGCAGGTGGACACCTTCGCCTCCCAGCAGCTGCACAAGCGGGTGATTCGTAGCCAGGACCGGGCCGGGTTCATCGTCAACGCCCTGCTCATCCCCTACATCCTCTCGGCGATCCGCATGCTCGAGTCGGGCTTCGCCACCGCGCCGGACATCGATGCAGGCATGGTCGAAGGCTGCAACCACCCGATGGGACCGCTGGCACTGGCCGACCTGATCGGCCTCGACACCACCATGGCCGTGGCCGAGTCGCTCTACGACGAGTTCCGTGAGCAGCTCTACGCCCCGCCGCCGCTGCTGGCCCGCATGAACGAGGCCGGGCTGCTCGGCCGCAAGGCGGGCCGCGGCTTCTACGAATACAAGCGCTGAGCGCTCGCCCGGACCGGCACGACAGGGAGGTGAACCTCACCGACGACGGTCGCCACGAGACTCCGACCATCGTGGTGCCGGGCCGGATCCTGCCGCCGGGCCGCGCCGGTCGGCAGGCCACCGTGGTCGCCGGCCTGCGCTACCTCGAGGCCCTGTGGCGGGCCGGGGCCCACGAACGGGTCGTCGCCCCACGGACTCTCGGCCCCACCGGCGGACCGGAGACAGTGGCGGCCACCGACGCCGAGTCAGTCGCTGCCGAGGCATCTGCCGCCGATGCGGTGCTGCGTCACGCCCATGGGCTGCTCCTGCTCGGCGGGCCCGATGTCGAGCCCGACCGCTACGGTCGCCCTGCCCACCCGGCCACCTACGGCGTCGATCCGCTCCAGGACGCCTTCGAGACAGCCTTGGTCACCGCGGCCGGACGCCAGAGCCTGCCGGTGCTGGCCATCTGCCGGGGCCTGCAACTGGTGAACGTCGCCTTCGGGGGCACCCTGCGACAGCATCTCGCCGACGAGCCGGGCCTGCTCCCTCATGCGCCGCCGACATTCCCCCGCGCCGAGCCGGGCAGCATCGGGACCCTCCTACCGGTCAGCATAGACCCCGGCTGCCGGCTGCACCGCCTGCTCGGCGGCGACTCGGAGCCCGGCCGGCCGTTCACCGTGACCGGCGCACACAGTCATCACCAGGCAGTCGACGCCGTCGGACGCGACCTCGTCGTGGTCGGGCGCAGCAGCGACGGTGTGGTCGAGGCGCTCGAGCACCGTGACCGGTGGCTGGTGGCCACCCAGTGGCATCCCGAGGACACCGCCGAGGACGACCGGACCATGCAGCTCCTCTTCGACGGCTTCGTCGCCGAGGCCTCGACCCGGGTACGGCCGTGAGGCGGGCAGCACCCGACCATCCGTTGGCTGTCACACCCGCCGGGGTACAACGGTGGCCGTGACCGCCAACACCACCGGACCTCCGCCGGCACCCAGCCCCGAGGCGGCGATCACCGCCGAGCCCGGCACGGTGCCGGCGAGCACGCCCAGCCACCTCTCGCCGTCGTCGGCCACCCTGTTCGAGCAGTGCCCGCGGCGCTGGCGGCTGCGCTACGTCGATCGCCTCCCCGATCCGCCGGGCGAGGCGGCGCTGGCCGGCACCCTGGTCCACCGGGTGCTCGAGCGCCTGCTGGGCGAAGAACCCGACCTGCGCACCATCGACCGGGCCCGGGCGCTCGCCGTCGAGGAATGGCCGCTGCACCAGGAATCGCCCGAGGTGGCGGCCCTGGCCCTCGACGCCGACGGTGTCCGCTCGTACAAGTGGCGGGTCTGGCAGGCCATCGCCGGCCTCTGGCAGCTCGAGGACCCCGCCGAGGTCGACGTGGTCGCCACCGAGTGCCGGCTCGACGTCCGCCTCGGCTCGGTCCCATTCCTCGGCGTGCTCGACCGGGTGGAGACCGCAGCGGACGGCGTGGTGGTGACCGACTACAAGAGCGGCCGGCCGCCGGCACCCGCCTATGCGTCGGACAAGCTCGATCAGGTGCTGCTCTACGCCGCGGCCTGGCACGCCGCCGAGGGTGGCAACACCCGACGGGCCCGCCTGCTCTACCTCGGGGCCCGTAGCATCGAGGTCGAGACGACGGACGAGGCCATCGACGGGGCACTCGGTCGGCTCCACCAACGATGGGATGCCCTCAACACGTGTGTCAGCAACCAGGAGTTCGCGCCACGTATCGGTCCGCTGTGCGCCTGGTGCCCCTACACCGAGCACTGTCCGGAGGGTCGCCGTGAGGTCCGACGCCGGGCCGACGCCGGGTTGGTCTCCCGCGATGCACCGGCCGTCCGCCGCCTCGGCTGACGGGGACGGGTCAAGGTGATCGACGATCCGGTCGCCGACCAACGGCACCCTGCCATGCCGCCCTGGGTGCCCCGGGCCATCGGGCTGTTCTTCGCCGGTGTGGTCGCCCTGTGGGCCATGTCGTGGCTGTTCGTCCAGCTCCGCAGCCTGCTGATCATGCTCGGGGTCTCCCTGATGATCTCCTTCGCGCTCGAACCGGCCGTGAACCGTCTCGAACGCATGGGCATGCGACGCAGCGTCGGGACGCTGCTGGTGTTCACCTTGACCGTGGTCGCGGCCGTGTCCTTCGGCTGGGTCGTCGGGCGCGTGGTCGCCAACCAGTCCGCCGAGCTCATCGACCGAGGACCGACCTACATCGCCGAGGCCGAGACCTGGATCAACAAGACCTTCGACGCCGAGGTCGACACCGCAAAGCTGCTGGTCGAGTTCCAGGCCGGCGGCCGGCTGTCCGATGTGGCTGCGGCCATCGCCCCGAACATCCTGGCCGTGGGCAGCCGAGTGGTGGTGGTGCTCTTCCAGTTCCTCACCGTGGCCATGTTCAGCTACTACCTCGTCGCAGACGGCCCCCGGCTGCGCCGGCTCATCTGCTCGTTGCTGCCGCCGGACCGCCAACGTTCGGTGCTGCGCGCCTGGGAGGTGGCGGTCGACAAGACCGGTGGGTACCTCTACTCCCGTGCGGTGCTGGCGCTGGCGTCGTTCCTGTTCCACTGGGCAACCTTCGCCATGATCGGCATCCCGTCCCCGGTGGCCCTGGCCCTGTGGGTAGCCATCATCTCGCAGTTCATCCCGGTCATCGGCACCTACCTCGCCGGGCTGCTCCCGGCGCTCGTGGCCCTGGCCGAACAACCGGTGTCGGCGCTGTGGGTGCTCGGGCTGATCATCCTCTACCAGCAGCTCGAGAACTATCTCCTCGCACCCCGGATCACCGCCCAGACGATGGAGGTGCATGCCGCAGTCGCCTTCGGGGCAGTGATCGCCGGAGCCGCGGTGCTCGGCCCGATCGGGGCCGTGCTGGCCTTGCCGGTCACCGCAACCTGCACCTCGTTGGCGTCCAGCCTGTTCCAGCGCCACGATGTCGTCGACAGCCATCTCACCGACCGCGACGCCACCCGACGGCGCTGGTTCCGCTCGTCCGCCCCCGACGAGCGTGTCATCATCGGGGCGAGGGCCGCGGAGGAACCGAGCAGCGGTGTCGGCACCGTCCGGCCCCTCGCCGAGCCGGCAACCCCCGACCCGGCTCCCAGCCCCGCAGCGGACCCCGGACTCGACCCGGCAATCACCCCGAACCCGACCCAGGAGAACCCATGAGCAGCACCGATGCCGGCCCTGAAGCCAGCCCTGCCGACGAGGTGACAGTCGAGTTCTACTGGCGCAACGGCTGTGGGTTCTGCATGGCCCTCGAACGGCAGCTCAACCAACTCGGGGTGCCCCTCGACAAGCGCGACATCTGGGCGGACGAGCGCGCCGCGGCATTCGTTCGCTCGGTGGCCAACGGCAGCGAGACCGTCCCCACCGTTCGCATCGGGCCCGAGGCCATGGTCAACCCGTCGGCGAAGCAGGTCCTCACCATGCTGGCCGAACACGCCCCGCACCTGCTGCCTGCCGAGTCCTGAACGGGCAGACCCCAGTCAGAACCCCAGACAGCAGCGGACCTCGGTCGCGGCGTCGCGTCTTGGGGGAACCCGGTCGTCGCTCAGCGCAGGTAACGACCGCACAGGGGCCACTGGCCGGCCCCGCCGCGCTCGTAGAGCAGATGCGCCCGGTAATCCTGCTCGGCCGGCGATGCCGCCGCCGGATCGCCGACCCCACCGACCGACTCCCACGTCGGCTGGGAGAACTGGTAGCCGCCGCGGTAGAAGCCGTCGCTGCTCACGATCGTGTAATCGCCGCCGGACTCGCAGTCCAGCAGGTAGGCCCACGCCGCGGCCTGGCCGTCGTCGGGCAGCTTGGGAACGGTGGTGGACGGGCTGGAACCACTGGAACCACCGGAACCACCGGAACCACCGGACGGGCCGGGCTGGCTCGGGGTGCGTGCGCTGCGCTCGTCCCCGGCACGACGGGCAGCCGCCGCCGCGCCCTCGGCAGCCTGGGCGGCTGCAGCCTCGCCCTCGCTGACACGCAGGTCCTCGACGGCCGCCAGCAAATCGGCATAGGCCTGCTGCTCGCGGGCCTTGGCCCGGGACAGCCCGGCCTCCGCATCGCCGAGTTCCGACACGACCGAGGCGACCTGCGCAGCGACCTGGCGAGCCTCGCTGTCGACCAGGATGCGCTGGGTCCGCAGCACCGAGGCGGCCTCCTGCGCCTGATCGACCCGCCCGGCCACGAGGTGTCGTCGCAGCACCACGTCGGTCGCCACCTCGGCATCGAGGAAGCTCTCGAGGTCTGCGTGCGCACCGCCGCGGACGTAGGCACTGACCGCCAGTTCCCGGGCACGGCTCAACGTCGCCTCGTAAGCCAGCACGGTAGTCAGCGACTGCCGGTCGAGCACCCGGAGATCTTCCTCCAGCGCTACGGCCGTATCGGCCACCTGGCGGTACCGGGCCGCGGCCACCGGCACGGCGCCGGCAGCCTCGTCGTAGGCCATCTGCGCCTCGGCCAAACGGGCCTGCGACGCCGCCACGCCGCCGGCCTGGCGGGTCATCGCGGCGCCGGCGAACGGCGGCACGCACAGGCCGGACAGCACCAGCACCACCACTGCAGCGATGGCCCGTGGAGCAGACCATTGCCGGGGTGAGAAACAGCGTTGACGCTCTGGTCGACGGACTCGGTCACGCAGGCCAGGAGCGGTCTTGGAAGACGGCGCCAGCATTCGGAGAAGAAAGGTTAGCACCGGTCTCCGGGTGAGCAGGAGGCGCGTCGATGGTGGCGCGGGCGACGCCCCTGGGCCGGACGCCGACGGCGACGCTGCGGCGCGTCGTGGCTCAGCCGGTGTCGGAGGGCTTGGCGGCCACCGCGGTCTCTGCCGCCGGGACCACCGGCTTCAGCCGGATGCCGAGGTTGTCGAGCAGGTCGTCCCAGGTCGAGACGGTCGGCTCGACGGCCAGGACCATCTCCCCGAAATGCACGTGACGGGTCACATACCGGAACTGCAGGCCGCGGTTGTCCGAGCAGGAGGCCTCGAGGGTGTACGTCCCGTAGGCGGCGGCCGCAGGCACCGTGGTGACGCCCTGCCAGGAGCCACCGACGACCGATGGGCTCAGCAGCACCACCGGTCCGCGGGCCATCGCCGAGGGCGGGAACAACCGCACCTCGACCCGGGCCCCGGGCCCGACGCAGGACTGGCCGGCGTAGCCGAACTGGGTCGACGTGCCCGGCGTCGCCTGCGCCGGGCTGACCACAAACTCCCGCGCTGCGGTGGGCCCGGTCAGCTCGAGGACCTCGGTGAGCTCGAAGATCTGTCGAGGGTCGAGCTGGCCGAACGCCTCGGCGGTCCGGTAACGCTCACAGGCGATAGACACCCGGTAGCTGCCCGGCGGCTGGCCCACCAGGCTCGGGGTGGCCCGGAAGCTGTGATCGGGCAGCACGTCGAAGCGACGGCGCACCACCAGCCGGTCGGCGCCGCCGGTCCCGCTGGCGGACCCGGCCTCGGTGATGGTCAGCACCCCCGAACTGCCCGGACAGCCGATCCCGTGGACCTGCAGCTCGAGCGGCGGCCCCGCCTGGGCCCGTTGGGGGTGGATGCGCAGCGCCGGCGTGGCCCGCAGCTGCTCCTGCGGAGCGCTCGGCGGCTGCGCGGTGACCGCCGAGGACACCACGGGCGAGGTGGCCGACGCGTCGCCGCCGCCGCCGCCGAGCATCGAAACCAGAACCGTCGCCAGGCCCAGGACGACGATCATCCCGGCGAGGGCCACGGCGAGTCGCCATGCCGTCGCGGGGTCCCGAGGCCGCGGCGGGCCGCCGGGCTCTTGCTGCAACGTCACCCACTCAGGCTATCGAGCGCCGGGCTGACCCGGTCGCATCAGTCAGCTCGGGGCCTTGGCGGCGATGAGCGCAATGTCAGCCACACAGGGCAGTGCAGGGTCGCTGACCACGGCGGTCAAGGGACCACCGACATCGGACCAGGCGAACACGCAACCGCCGCCCTTGAGCTGCCGTGCGGCTGCGCCCACCCGGGTGGCCCCGTTGTCGGCTGCGAGGTCGACGTACCAACCCTCGACCACCCCGTCGAGCCTGGCCCGCAGGGCCGTGGTGTCGAAACGGCCTGCCGTGCCATCGGCCGCCTTCGGTGGCGCCGATTCGGCGATCGCCGCCCGCAGTCGGGCCGCAACCTCGTCGACACCCGGCCGGCTGCCGTTCAGCAGCACGACCCCGACCGCAACACCGAGGGCCACGAGCACGACCACCGCACCGACCAGCGTCAGCTTGCGGCGCGACACCCTGAGCTGTTCGGGTGGACGGTTGTCCTCGGCCAGCGGCTCCATGCCCCAAACCGTAACGGTTCCGCAGCGCCGGACCCGGCACCGTCGGGAATCGATCGCCTAACCGGCCGGGTGGCGGGGTCGGTCAGCCTGCCAGCGCGGCCCGTACCTCCCCGGTCAGGGCCACGAGGTCCGCTCCGGGCGCACCGCACGGGGTCAGGTTCAGCTGCTTCGCGCCGGCCTCGACGTAGGGCTGGAGGAACTCGGCCACCTCCTGCGGTGTCCCGTAGGGCACATAGCGTTCGAACGCCGCGAAGGGCACCCCGTAGAAGCGTTCCATGGCTGTGGACACCGCGGCGCGCGCCGTGTCCCGATCGGCTCCGAGCCCGATCCAGGCCTGCAGCTCGTGATGCCAGTCGACCGCACCCCGCCCGGCCGCGACGGCCGTCGCGGCGCAGAGGTCCACCGCAGCACCGAACCGCTCGACCGAGCACCAGGTCCCGATCCATCCCTGCCCGTACGTTCCGGTCCGCCGCACCGCCGCGTCGGACCGGCCCCCCACGTAGATCGGGATCGGCGGAACCGGTGTGGGCCGGATGAGCACCTCGTCGAGGTGGAAGAACGTGCCGTGATGGGTGACGGTCTCGCCCGCCAACAGCTGTTGGAGCACCTCGAGCGATTCGTCGCAACGCCGGCCGCGGGTGCGGGGATCGACCTCGCAGGCCTCGATCTCGTGGCGGTCCTCACCGCCGACACCCACCCCGAAGGACACCCGTCCCGGGGCGAGCTCCCACAACGAGGACAGCTGCCGGGCCACCAGCACCGGGTGACGCAGCGGCAGCAGGTAGACGCCGATCTGCACGCCGAGCGTGGGGTGCAGCTGCGACAGGCCAGCCAGCAGGATGAGCCCGTCCACGCCGGCACCGTTGCGGAAGGTGACGTGGTCGGCGTAGAAGACCCCGTCGATGCCCACATCGGCCATACGGGCCAGTAGGTCGCGCCGCGCCGCGACCCCATCCTTGAAGAACGCGTCGGACGGCGTGGAGTACACGCGGACGGTCATTGGCCCTCCTCCGTCACCAGCGGTGAGCCGAAGCTGTCGAGGTGGGTGGTGCGCGCCAACGGCCGTCGCCGCAGCTGCTTGGGGAACGGCAACAGCGGCCAGCCCATAGGGATGTGGGCTGCGGTGATGAACCCCTCGGGCAGACCGATCAGCTCCCGCACCTGAGGCTCCGCCTCGCACAACAACGTGGTCAGCGCGGCCCCGAGGCCGATCTCGCGGGCCTTGAGCAACACGTTCTGCACGGCCGGGTAGATGGACGCCCCGCCGACGACGGACAGCCGGTCGAGGTTGGTATCGGTGGGATGCACCCCGGCGAGCTCGGCACAGACCACGACGATGACCGGGGCCTCGCCGAAACGCTCGGCGAAGTGGTCGGCCTCGGCCAGCGAGGACCGCTTGTGGCGCTGGTCGGTGTCGGTGGACGTGGTGCCCATGCGTTCAGCCATGTAGGCCCGCCACGGCGCCAGGTACCACGCACCCAGCTTGGCCTTCTTCCCCGGATCACGCACCACCACGAAGTGCACCGGCTGCCGGTTGCCGCCCTGGGGTGCCCAGCGGCCGGCGTCGAGCACGGTCAGCAGCGTCTCGTCGTCGACCGGGTCGGGCCGGAACTGCCGGCACGTGGCCATGGTGTGGGTGATCTCGTCGAGCAGCATGGCTCCCCCTGTCTGGCGTGTAGGGCCGCAGCGTAGAGGACGCCGGGCGGGAACGACACGGGCCCGGCCTTGCGGCCGGGCCCGATATCGGTGCACCTCATCGGAACCGCGCGCAGGCGGCCCCCGGTCACTTGGGGACGACCACCACCACGGTCTTGACGATCTTGTCGGCGATGGTCTGCTTCTTGCCGTCCCACAGCGGGAACAACCACCCGACGTAACAGATCAGACTGTCGATGATGTGGGCGAAGGCCCGGGCCACGCCCATCCCCGCACCGATCACCTGACCGGTCTGCTCACCGACCGTCTTGAGCCCGGCCATCTGCTTGCCGAAGCTCTGCCCGGTGGTGCCGTTCAGGAACCCGTTGTAGGCGATCCAGCCCAACCACGCGAGCCAGGCAAGGAAGCCGATGGTCGCGCCGAAGCGGTTCAGCATGCCGAAGACGACCGCCGGGGCCACCCAGTCGATGAGGGCGCCGAGGGCCCGCTGGGGCCATTCGGCGAGCGGGCCGGGATACACACCCGGCCCGGGTGCCGCGCCGCTGGGCGGCGGCATGTAGCCACCGGGAGGCGGGGCATACCCACCGGGCGGCGGCGGGAACACCTCGCTGCCCGTCGGGGGCGGCGGCGGCGGGAACGAATCGGGACCCGGCGGGGTGTACCCCGGGGGCGTCGGAAGCCCCCCGCTCGGGTCCTCCGGTCCTGACGGTGGCAAATCTGGCGGCGGCATGGACATGGTGGATTCCTCCCAACAGCCGGACACGGCTTGTATTTGCGGCATCGTACCCAGCAACGGATGGTCGGGGCGGGACCGACCTAGCCGTACGGCGCCCCGGGCGCCGAGCGGCCTAGCGTGCGAGGCCATGAACTTTCAGCTCGGCGCCCACGTCGGTCAGCAAAACATGGAGATGTCGACCATGCGGGCGGTGTGGCGGCGGCTCGACGAGGCCGGCCTCGACTGGATCTCGGTCTGGGACCACCTCTACGAGGCCCCGCCCGCAGGGGGCACCCAACCCCACTTCGAGGCCATCGCCACCCTCGGCGCATTGTGCGTGGAAACCAAACGGGCCCGTATCGGCACGCTGGTCTTCTACGTCGGCTACCGCAACCCGGGGCTGCTGGCCAAGGCGGCGGTGACCCTGGACCACCTCTCCGACGGCCGCTTCGAGCTCGGCCTCGGCGCTGGATGGCACGAGCAGGAAGCCAAGGCCTTCGGCTACGACTTCCCGTCGCTCGGCACCCGCTTCGACATGCTCGAGGAGGCGTTCCCCCTCATCCGCGGGCTGCTCGACCCCGAGGTCGAGCGGGTGACCCACGAGGGACGCTTCTACCGCACCTTCGAGGCGTCCTGCCTCCCCGCCCCCGTAGGCGGACGGCGCCTTCCGATCTGGATCGGTGGCACCGGACCGAAGCGGACCCCGGCCATCGCCGCCGCCCACGCCGACGGCTGGAACGGCGCTTACATCAGCCCCGGGACCTTTCGCCGCCGCTGCGACGGCCTCGACGCCGCCTGCGAGCGCATCGGCCGCGACCCGGCCACGCTCGAGCGCTCGGCCAACCTGCTGTTCATGTTGTCCGTCGACGCCGCAGCCGAGGCCCGGCTCAAGTCACAGCTCGACGAGCAGTGGGGCGAGCGTGCCGCCCACGTCGGCCAGGGTGCGCTGCTCGGCACCCCCGAGGCTGCCATCGAGAAGATCCTGGCCTACCGCGATGCCGGCGCCCAGGGGGTCAACATCGCACTACGGGCTCCGTGGGACGAGGATGCCCTGTCGGCCTACCTGGAGATCGTCGTCCCGACCGTCCGACGCGAGCTGGGCGAGACCGCCTGAGCGGCCCGACCGCATCGGGGCCGGCTCCCCTCTCCGGTAGCCCCGGGCCGGGCAACCCCCGGGCCGGGTGACGGGCGCGGCGGGCGGCGGGCGATGCCGCCACGCCACACCCCGCCGGTAAGGTCAGCGACCGAGGAGCGTCTTAACCATGAGTGACCAACCTGCCGGGGGCACGCCGCCCGGCTCGCCCGTACCCGGCGGTCACCGCCCCGACCGGGGTGGGCCGCAACCGGTCCCACCTACTGGGGCCACTGGTCGGCCGCCCGGTCCGCCGGGGCCTCCCGGTGGCTGGTACAGCGGCCCGGTGCCCTTCACCGGACTGGTGGCCCGGGAGTCCATCGGTCATGCCATCGGGCGCACCGTCGCCACCACCCTCGCCGCGATCGTGACCTTGGGCGTGGGCATCATCGGGCTGATCGTGCTGGTGTCGGTGGTGGTCGCCGCCGGGTCCACCACGTCGACCGACCTCCTGCCCACCACCTTCGTCGCCGGCGACGACGGCAACGCCAACGTGCTGCTGGCCATCCCGGTGACCGGCATCATCCTCGGCGAGAACGAAGGTTCCTCGCTGCTGTCGGGACTCAGCAACGCCACCTACGGCTACGAGGTCAAAGCCGATCTCGAACGGGCCGCCGAACGCAACGACATCAAGGGAGTCGTGCTCGAGATGGACACCCCCGGCGGAACCATCTTCGGCGCCAAGGCCATCGCTGACGGGGTGAAGGCCTACCAGGAGCGCACCGGCCGGCCGGTGCTGGCCTACGTACGGGCGCTGTCGGCCTCCGGCGGCATGTACGCCATGGCTGGTGCCGACCGCATCGTGGCCGACCACGGCACCCTCATCGGCAGTATCGGGGTGATCTTCGGCCCGCTCAGCCGGTACAAGAACGTGGTCGGCCTCGACGGCGGCCTGCTCGGCGGCGGCGTGGACACCACCGGCGGCATCACCGAGGAGTACATCACCGCGGGGCGCTCCAAGGACCTCGGCAACCCGTACCGCGACCTCACCGAGGAGGAGCGCAAGGTCCTCCAGCAGGGCGTCGACAACAGCTACGGCGCCTTCGTGAGCCACGTGGCCGACGGGCGTTCGCTCGACGCCCAGATCATCCGCAGCCAGCTCGGCGCCCTCATCTTCGACGAGGAGACCGCCGTACGCAACGGTCTGGTCGATGCGGTCGGCAACCGCGACGAGGCCTACGCCGCCGCCGCGGAACTGGCCAAGCTCAAGCCCGGTAACTGGCAGGTCGCCCGCGTCGAACGACGCGGCGGCAGCCTGTTCGGGCTCGGTGCCGTCACCGGCGGTCTGGGGCTGCACACCGAGGCCACCACGGCTCCCACCGCCGCCGATCCCCGCAGCCTGCTCTGCGGCCGGGGACCCACCATGCTGGCGTACTACGGGCCGCTGCCGAGCGCCTGCATCTGAACGGCCCCGCCGCCGGCCCACGACCGGGGACAGTTCACCGAGCTGACACATTGTCCAAACACCCGTTCCGACGCCGGAGATCGCCGCCTATGCCGCCCCGTCCTTCCCGCCGGGCCGCTCCCTGGCCGAGGCGGTGAGTGACCTCACCAGCCCGATCCACCGCGACTTCGCCTACCAACCGGGCGCCACAACCATCGGCACCCCGGCCGCCGAGGTGCTGCACCGCCGGGCCGGCCTGCGCCGCCTGACCGTGCGACCTGACCGTGCGACCTGACCGTGCGACCTGACCGTGCGACCTGACCGTGCGACCTGACCGTGCGACCTGACCGTGCGGCGCAGCAGCCGTTAGCGTCGCCTCGCACAGACCGGCACCACGCCGGCACGGACATCGGGGGCCCCATGGCGTACGACGAAATCCTCTACGAACAACGCGGCGACGTGGCCCTGATCACCCTCAACCGGCCCGACAAGCTCAACGCCTGGACCCGTCAGATGCACGGCGAGCTCACTGACGCGGTGCACACCGCCAACGCCGAGCGGGCCGTGGGGGCCATCGTGTTCACCGGGGCCGGGCGGGGATTCTGTGCCGGTGCCGACATCGGCCGCCAGTTCCAGTCGCGCATCGAGTCGACCAAGGAGGCGCCCGCCGCGGCGGAGCAGGCGCCCAGGGCCACCGAGCCGGAAGCCGCCACCAACTGGGTGAACCTGGTCCGGGCGTCCAAGCCGATGGTGGCGGCGATCAACGGCGCGGCGATCGGCGTGGGACTGACGCTGACCCTGCCGATGGACCAACTCGTCGCCGCGCACGATGCCAAGCTGTCGGCCCGTTTCGTGAAGATGGGCCTGGTGCCGGAGCTGGCCAGCTCGCACTTCCTGGTGCAACGCTGTGGCTGGGGTGCGGCCAGCGACCTGGCGTTGTCGGGCCGGATCGTGACCGGGGCGGAAGCCGCCGAGATGGGCCTGGTCGACCGGGCCTGTCCCGCCGAGGAGGTCCTCGACGTCGCGCTCGGCCTGGCCGCCGACTACGCCGCCAACCCCGATCCGCAGCTGCGCATGATCAAGGACCTGCTGACCCGCAACGGCGCCGGGGTCGACCTCGATTCGGTGCAGCACGCCGAGCTCAGCGCACTCCACCAGGCCTACGCCACACCCGAGCACCATGAGGCGGTCGCGGCATTCATGGAAAAGCGGGCGCCCCGCTTCCGCTGAACCGTCCGCGACCGCCGGCCGACCGACCGGGCTGCCAGGACCGCCGACCGGGCCCGGCCGCACGGTCGGCCGGCGGGGCGGGCTTCAGCTCGGCGGGGCCATACCGAGGCAACCGCGCAGGAACTCGAGCTGCAACCGCAGCAGGTTCTCGGCGACCACTTCCTGCGGGGTCATATGGGTCACGCCGCTGAGCGGGAGCACCGAGTGCGGCCGGCCCGCCGCCAGCAATGCCGCCGACAGCTGCAACGTATGGGCCACGACCACGTTGTCGTCGGCGAGGCCGTGGATCAGCAGCAACGGTCGCTGCAACGCAGCGGCGTCCACCAGCAGGCTGGTGCGCTCATAGTGGCCGGGATACTCATCTGGATGGCCGAGATACCGCTCGGTATAGTGCGTGTCGTACAGCCGCCAGTCGGTGACCGGCGCCCCGGCCACCGCCGCGGCGAAAACGTCGGGACGGCGCATCACCGCCAACGCCGCCAGGTAGCCACCGAAGGACCAGCCACGAATGGCCACGCGGTCGAGGTCGAGACGTCCGTCGCGCGCGCCGAGCGCGACGAGCGCATCGACCTGGTCGTCGAGCACCGGGCCGGCGAGATCGCCCCACACGGCGCGCTCCCATTGCGGACCACGGGCCGGTGTTCCCCGGCCGTCCACAACCACCACGGCGAAACCCTGGTCCGCGAACCACTGCGATACCAGGTAGTCCTGGCGCGAGCGCGTCACCCGCTGGGCGTGCGGACCGCCATAGGGGTCCATGAGCACCGGGAAAGGCGGCTCGAAACGCCCGGACCGGGGCAGCAACACCGCGGTGCGCAACTGCCGGTCCCCCAGGACGTGGAACTCGACCCCTGGGGTGATCGCCGGCCGTTCGGCATGCGATGCGATCCGCCCGACGACCTGCGTACCGACCCGTACCTCCACCGCGGAGCCGAAGCGGTTCATCGACCGGGTGGCCACCACCAGCACCTCGCCGGCGGCGGTGCCGCTGTGCACACCAACCCCCTTGGTGAGACGGTCGCACCGGCCGCTCGCCGACACCCGGTACAGGTGCACCTCGGTCGGTTCGGTCGAGGCACTGAGCACCAGGTCCTCGCCCAGGGACCCGACGACGGCCCGCACCTGCAGCCCGTCCGGCGTGAGGGGCCGCCCACCGGCCATCACCCGGCGGGCACCGTCGCGGTCCTCGACGGTGGCGAGTGTCTCGCCCATCCAACGGGGCGCACCGGCGACCAACTCGACCCACCGGTCGTCGGCGATCCGATGGACCGACCGGGTGGCGCCGGTGGCGACGTCGACGGCCAGCACCTCGACGCTGCGCTGGTCGCGCGACTGCACCACCAGGGTCAGCGGCCGGTCCTGCTGCCACAGCACGTTGGCCAGGTACGGGAAGGCCCGACGGTCCCAGCGGACCTTGACCCGGCTGCCGTCGAGGCCGATCACCGCCAGGCTGACCTCGGCGTTGGCCGTGCCTGCCTGCGGATAACGATGGGCCACCGGCTCGCGGTCGGGATGGGCCGGATCCGCGATGTGGAAGCGCACCACGGGCCGGTTGTCGACCCGGGCCACCGCCAGGTGCCGTCCGTCGGGCGACCACCAGAACCCCCGGCTGCGACCCATCTCCTCCGCCGCAGCGAACTCGGCAAGCCCCCAGCTGACGTCGGGGTCGCGTTCCCCGGCCAGGAACCGGTCGTCCTCGTCGAGCGCGACGACCCGCAGCGAGCGGTCCGACACGTAGGCCACGCGGTCGCCGGCCGGGTCGAGCCGCGGATCGAACACCGCGCCCGTGGCCGGCAGCGAACGCACCGTCGAGCGGGCCACATCGGCGACGAACAGGTGACCGCCGAGCGAGAAGCAGGCCCGTTCGCCGCGATCGTCCACGGCGAAGGACGTGATGCCCTCGGCGCTCTCACGGGCCCGTTCCCGGCGGCGCCGCTCGGCCTCGGGCAGCTCGCCGTCGGTAGGGTCGCCCAGCGCGGTCGGATCGGCCACCAGCCGCTCCGTACCGGTCCGGATGTCGAGGGCCCAGAGACAGGTGAGCGGGTCGGTCCCGCTACGCGAACGCAGGAAGAGCACCCAAGCACCGTTGCCGGCGACGGTCAGGTTCCGCGGCTCGCCGAGGCTGAACCGGCGGGTGGCAGCATGCTGGCGGGGAAAGCGGTCACGGCTGGTACGGGTCCTGGCTGCCATGGCGTCCTTTCGTGGCCGAGATCGTCACCCGGAACGGGCGATGGTAGCCGCCGTCCCCACCGCCGTTTCCCTGCCGGGTCAGCGGCGGGCCGCGCCGCGGCGGGCCTGGTCGAGCCACGACCGACCCGCCTCCACCCGCTTCTGCAGCTGGGCCAGGGTGGCCTCGGTGACCTTGCGTATACCGACCCGCCGGTTCAGCTCGGCATTGACCTGGGCATGGGTCTGGCCGCTGACCAGCGCGACCTGGGCCACCACCGCGGCGTTGAGATCGCGGAGGCGGCTGCGGGCCTGGCGAGGATCGAGACCGGCGAACTCACCTGTCGACCCGGGCGTCGGGTCCGGCCCCGAACCATGCAGCCCGGCGGGCCAGACCCCGCCTGGCCGGTGCACCGGGGCCAGGGTCAGCTCGAGCGCCGCCTCGTCCTCCGTCGCCGAGTCGCGCTCGTCGGCATCGTCGGGGTCGGCTTGGTCGTCGAACACCGACGCCTCCTCGACCTCGAGCGGGGTGGCCGACAGCGCGGCGAACAACGACAACTGCTCGGCCTCGCCGAAGGTGTCGAGCGCCGTGGGATCAGGCGGGGCGTCGAAAGGGGTGTCTCCATCGTCGCTGCGACGGCGCAACGAATGGCGACGCTGATCCGC
Organism: Acidimicrobiia bacterium; assembly: GCA_947476745.1. Classification (GTDB taxonomy): domain Bacteria; phylum Actinomycetota; class Acidimicrobiia; order Acidimicrobiales; family CAIXPF01; genus CAIXPF01. Next base: position 271,842 of record CANJRG010000001.1, read on the forward strand.
CAACTGATGGGCGAAGCTGCGCAACCGCACGTCGTCGGGGATGAACAGGAAGGCCTTCTGCCGTCCCGCCCCGGCGATGGGCTGCCAGCGCACCAGGCGACCGACGGCCTGACGGAAGAACAGCTCGGTCGTGGTGTTGGTGGCGAACACCCCGACACGCAGCCGGGGGATGTCCACGCCTTCGGAGACCATCCGCACCGCCACGATCCACGGGGTGGTGGCCGCGGCGAAGCGGGCGATGCGATCGGAGGCATCGGGGTCCTCGGAGGTGGCGACCACGGCCTGGGACCCCAACCGGTCCCGCAGCAGCGCGGCGATCCCCCGGGCATGATCGACGTCCATGGCGATGACCAGCCCACCGGCATCGGGCTGGGCCTTGGCCCGCAGGTTCATCAGCTCCCGGTTGGCCTGCGAGAGCACCGCCGGCAGCCACTCGCCCTCCAGCGACAGAGCGGTACGCAGCCGTTGGTTGGCCAGCGCCCGGGTGAGCGGGTCCTCAAAGGTGGCCTCGTAGAGCGTCCCGTCGGGGGCGGACCACTCCATGTGCCCCCCGACCCGGGGAAAGTAGACCGGCCTCACGACGCGGCGGTCGGCCAGCGCGTCGGCGTAGCCGTACTCGAAGTCGGCCTCCGCCTCCTCGAGCCGGTAGCGGACGAAGGGGATGGCCGAGGTGTCCGAGCGGAACGGGGTCCCCGACAGTGCAAGGCGCCTGGTGGCGCCCTCGAAGGCGGCGCGCACACCGTCGCCCCAGGCCCGTTCGTCGGCTGCGTGGTGCAGCTCGTCGAAGATCACCAGGGCGTCGCGGGCCAGTTCGACGAGGGCCGCCGGGTTGGCCGCGACCTGCTGGTAGGTCAGCGCCACCCCGTCGACGTCACCCGGCAGCATCCCCTGCGAAGCCGCCCATTCGGGCTCGAGGTGCAGGTCGAAGCGCGCCGCGGCGTTCGCCCACTGCACCTTGAGATGCTGGGTCGGCACCACCACCAGCAGCCGCCGCCAACCGGAACGGGCCTGCTCCAGACGCATCGCGGTGAGCGCGAAGGTCGTCTTGCCGGCGCCCGGGGTGGCGACCGCGAGGAAGTCGGGGTGCTCGGAGGCCAGGAAGGCCTCGATCGCCCGCTTCTGCCAGGGACGGAGCTTGACAGAGCGCGACATGGGGGCGTCCATTCTGGCCCGACGACGCGCCGGAGGCGACGGGCACCACCAATGAACGTCCTTCGTCCGGCGCGTGGTCCGACGGCGGCAGGATCGGACGGCGGGACGTTCGGCCCTACAGTTTCGGGGTCGCCCATGCAAGGAGCCCCGATGGCCAACTGGTACTACGCCGACGGGTTGGAGACCCGGGGCCCGGTGAGCGAGGACGAACTGCGCGCCATGGCCCGGCGTGGGGACCTCACGCCGAACACCTACGTGGTGCCGCAGGGCAACACCCTCTGGGTCCTGCTCGGCAGCGCCGAGACCCGGCTGGGGCTGGTCCGGTCGGCGACGGGCGGTTACGACCCGGCGACCACCACACCCACCGACACCACACCCACCGCGAGCAGACCGGCACCGCGGCCCTTCGGCGAACAGACCTGGGGTTCCCCGGAACCGCAGCCGACGCCGCAGGACCAGCCGATCTGGAGCCCGCCAGCGCGGCAGGACCCGACGGGTTGGGCACCCCCAGGCCCCTACGACCACGGCGCCGCACAACCGCCGTGGGGACCGACGCAACCGCAACCCTGGGGCCCACCGGTGGCTGGTGCCCCCTGGGGCCACCCCCAGGACGGGCCGTGGGCTGCGCCCGACTACGCCTCCTGGGGCCAGCGAGCCCTGGCGAAGCTGCTCGACTTCTTCATCCTGCTGTTTCCCACCATGCTGATCACGCTGATCACCCTGGTGATCGCCGGCAATGGCATCCGGAACCAGCTCCAGGCAGCCGATGGCACCTTCGATTTCACGGCGCTCAGCGGCACCCGGAGCCTGACGATCGCCAGCATCGTCGCGGGGCTGATCGGCCTGGCCTACTACGCCACCTTCAACGGCAAGGGCCAGACCCCGGGCAAGCGGGCGCTGGGCATCGTGGTGGTGCGAGCCGCGGGCGACGGGCCGGTCGGCCCCTCGAAGGGCTTCGCCCGCCACGTCATCCAGTTCCTCGAGAACGTGCCTCTGCTGTCGATCGTGGTGTTCCCCTTCGTGCTGGTGGACTCCCTGTGGCCGCTGTGGGATGGCCGGAAACAAGCCCTGCACGACAAGATCGCCGGTTCGGTGGTGCTGCGGACCCGCTGACCGCCTGCTGCCCCCTAGCCTGCATCGTCCTGTGACCGTGCTGTTCTCCTTCGCCTGCTTCGTCCTGGTCCTGTCGGCCGTCATCGGCTACGGCGCGCTGTTCCTAGCCACTGCGATCGGTCCGGCCACCTCGCGGCTCGAGCCCGGGGACGCCTCGGCCGTCGCCCAGGTCACCTACCGGGTGGGGGCCCGGCGGCTCGAGACCGCCGGCGCACTGGTCGGCCCCGCAGGCCTGGTGGTGGTGGCGAGCTCGCAGGACCGCCTGTCGTGGTCGGCACCGTGGCTGTGGATCGCGCTGGTGCTGTGGGTGGCCACCGTGGCGGTCCGGCTTGCCGTGGTGCAACCGGCCCGGCGCTCGGCGCTGGTGATCCTGGGCGGGCTCGCCGGGAGCCGCTCCGGTGCTGCGCTGCGCCACGAGCAGCTCGCCACGGTCAGCCGCCGCCTGCAGCTCGGCGGCCGCATCTGCGTCGTGCTGTTCGTCGCGGCCGTCGCCATCGTCGTCTTCCACCCGGGCGGCTGACCCCCCGCAGGCGACACCCGGGCGGCTGACCCCCGCAGGCGACACCCGGGCCGGTCAGGTCAGCTGCACCCAGCGCACCCGACCCATCGCACCCGGCCCGCTCAGGTCAGCTGCACCCAGCGCGAGCTGGCGGTGGTCAGCTCGCTGCCGTCGTCGTCGACAATGGCGGCCTCGACGAACAGGCTGCGGCCCTCACGGCGCAGGACCCGGGCCACCGCCGTCACCGGGCCTCGTTGCGACACCGGTCGCCGGAACCGCACGGCCAGCTCGGCGGTCACGCACGGCGCGTCGGAGGAACCGTCGGGCAGCCACAGCTGCGCTGCCACCCCGGAGACCTCGTCGAGGATCGTCGTCTGGATCCCGCCGTGAACGATGCCGTCGACCCCGCACAGGTAAGCCGGGACCTCGACGGTGGTGGCGACCCGGTCGTCGTCGAGCAACCGGAACCGCAGCTGCAGGCCGCGGTCGTTGCTCGGCCCGCAGCCGAAACAGTTGCCCACCGACGAACGGCCCGACAGAAAGGTGCCGTCGTCGTAGCGGTACAGGCCCGCCACGTTCGGTTCGGCGCGCAGGGTGTCGCCGTCGCCGGCCGCGGCATCGGCGTGTTCGTGACCGCTCATCGCCCGTCCTCCGCCGTGGTCAGAAGATGCTCGGCATGGGCCTGCAGCAGGTCCGCGGCACAGGCGGTCAGGCGGGTGCCGGTGGCCAGGTGGAGGAACTCGTTGGGCCCGTGGGCATTGGAACCCGGGCCCAACACCCCGATCACCAACAGCTGCGCGTCGGGGAACCCGGCCTGCAGGGTGCCCATCAGCGGGATGGTCCCGCCTTCGCCCACGTAGCCGAGCGGGCGCCCGAAATGTGCCTGCGACCCCGCCTCGAGGGCGTCGACCACCCAGGACTGCAGCGGCGGCGCATTCCAGCCCGGTGCCGGGGTGTCGGGAACGAAGGTGACCCGGGCGCCATAGGGAGGATCCGCGGTGAGGGCCGCACCGAGCGCCGCCAGTGCCACATCGGGATCGGCGGTGGGCGGCAGGCGCAGGGAGAGCTTCAACGCCGTACGGGGCCGCAGGACGTTGCCGGCCACCCCGGTGGGCGGCAGGCCGTCCGCTCCGATGATGTGCAGCGCCGGGCGCCAGGTCCGGTCGAGCACCAGCTCGGGGCCGGGCTTGGTCCGCAGGTCGACCCCCTCGAGCAACGGGTAGGCGTCGATGCCGTCACCCACCGCCGCCACCAGCTCGGCCGCCTGGGCCACCCGCTCGGCGGGTATCACCACGTTCGCCTCGGCCAGCAGCACCTCGCCGCTGCTGGCGTCCTCGATGCGCTCCAACAGGTGACGGGCGATGCGGAAGGTGGAGGGGATGACGCCACCCACCGCACCGGAGTGGCGACCCTCGTTTGTCACCTCCACCGACAGCACCCCGGCCGCCAGCCCGCGCAGCGAGGTCGTCACCCACAGCCGTTCGTAGTCCGCGCAGCCCGAGTCGAGACAGATCACCAGGGCGACCTCGCCGATGCGCTCCCGGAGGTGCTCGACGTAGGCAGGCAGATGGGGGCTGCCCGACTCCTCGCTGCCCTCGATCAGCAGCAGGCACCGCGCGTGGCTGCCACCGGAGGCCTGGACGGCCTCGATGGCGGCCAGCGAGGCGAACAGCGAGTAACCGTCGTCGGCGCCACCGCGCCCGTACAGCCGGCCGTCACGCAGCACCGGGGTCCAGGGGCCGAGGCCCTCGTGCCAGCCCTCCATCGGGGGTTGCTTGTCGTAGTGGCCGTAGAACAGCACACAGCTCTCGTCGCCCTCAGGGCGGCCGGCGAGCTGCCCGAAGGCGGGCACCTCGGCCACCACCACCGGCGTCAGGCCGGGTAGACGCACCACCTCGAGGCGCAATCCCGCGATCGAACGACGCTCGGCCCAGGCGGTGAGCAGCGTGACGGCCCGTTCGAGCTCGCCGTGCGCCTCCCACTCCCCGTCGAAGGCCGGCGACAGGGCCGGGATACGGATGTACTCCTCGAGCGCGGGCACGATGTCGTCGTTCCACCAGCGCTCGACCACACCGGACAGCAGCGTGCTCATGGCCGCGCACGCTAGTGGCTGGCCCGCAGCGTCGACAGGCCCGACCGCCGTTGCGGCGATCCCCCGACGCCACCGGCCGAGCCGCTAGACCTTGGCCCATGCGCGCAGTCGGAGTGGTGCGGTACGGCGGGCCCGAGGCCCTGCAGGTGGTCGAGCTGCCCGATCCGGTCCCCGGGCGGGGCGAGGTGCGTATCCGGGTCCGTGCGGCAGCGGTCAACCCGACCGACACCTATGTCCGCAACGGCGACCGGGCGGCGATGCAGCAAGCCTTTCCCGGACCGTATGTGCCCGGCATGGACGCCGCGGGCGTGCTCGAGGCGATCGGGCCGGACACCGTGACCGACCTCGCCGTCGGCGACCGGGTGATGGCCATCGTCGTACCGCAAGGTACGCACGGGGCCTACGCCGAGCTGCTGGTGGTGCCGGCCGCGTCGGTGGCCCAGGCCCCCGCCGGTACCTCCCATGCCGAGGCATCCAGCCTCCCGATGAACGGCCTGACCGCCCGCCTGAGCCTCGACCAACTGGCGCTGCCGGCCGGCAGCACGCTGGTGGTGACCGGTGCGGCCGGGGCCTACGGGGGCTACGTCGTGCAGCTGGCGAAGGCCGACGGTCTCGTGGTGGTGGCCGACGCCGCCGACCGCGACACCGAACTGGTGCGCTCGCTGGGGGCCGACGTGGTGCTGCCCCGCGGCGACGGCTTCGCCGCACGGGTCCGCCAGCGGTTCCCCGACGGCGTGGATGGCCTGGCCGACGGTGCCGTGCAGCAGGCCGCGGTGCTGACCGCGGTCCGCGACAGCGGCGGCTTCGCCAGCGTGCGGGGTTGGGACGGCCCCTCCGAACGGGGCATCGTGCTGCACAGCACCTGGGTGCGCCACTACAAGCTCGAACAGGCCCGGCTCGACGGGCTGCGCCGGCTCGTGGAACAGGGCCGCCTCACCCCCCGGGTCGCCGCCACGTTCCCGCCCGAACATGCCGGCGAAGCCCACCGCCTGCTCCAGGCGGGCGGCATACGGGGCAGGATGGTCATCGAGTTCTGACCCATCCAACTACGGTGGGCCGGTGACCTTTCCGCCGGGCACCACCGTGGTTCTGCGTGAGGTGGTCGAAGGCCGTGTCCGATCCGCCCGTCCGCTCCGGGTCGTCCTCGACGACGCCGACCGCTTCGTCGGCTACCTGGTGCCCCGCTCGACGGTGGCCTGGCCCCGCCTCGCTGACGGGGTGACCCAGAGCCAGACCCCCGACCAGGGCTGGCAGCTCCCCTTGGAGGAATGGCACGGTCCCGGCGCCCTGTTCGTCATGCCGGCCGGGGCGGGCTTCGCCGTCGTGCTGTTCTTCGACCGCGACCTCGGCACCCCGCTGGGCTGGAAGGTCGACTTCCTGCGTCCGACGGCCCGTCACCGGGTCGGTTTCGACACCGTGGACCAGGGGTTCGACCTGCTGGCCTCCGGCGATCTGAGCGCCTGGGAGGCAAAGGATCTCGACGATCTGGCGCAGCTCGTCCGCGTCGGCCTGCTCGCCGGCGACGAACTCGCTGCCTTCGAGGCCGAGCGGGCGCGGGTCGAGGGCTGGCTGCGCCGTGGCGGGGGCGGGCCTTTCGACGAGGGGTGGACCCGCTGGCGCCCCGAGGCCGCGTGGGCCCGGCTCGACCTGCCCGACGGCTGGAACGATCTCCGACGCCATCCGGGAGCCCGGACCGAGGTCGGGCCGACCAGGCGCGGGCCGACCGGTGGCTGGGCCACCTCCGACCCAACTGCGACCGGGCCGGCCTCGACCGGGCCGGCGACGGCGAGGGCGACGCCCCCACCGCGGCCGGCGCCGCGCTGGCGCAGCGCCACCGGCATCCGCCTGCTCGACGACACCGGCACCGTCCATCTCGATCTGGACCTCGCCGGTGGCCGCGCCTGGCTCGGGCACACACCGCCGGGTATGGCCATGGCCTTGCAACGCCAACTGGGACTGGGCTGGCAGCTCGGTGCGAACCATCCGGCCCTCGACGCGTTGGGGAGGCGGCTCGCCGACGTGCTGCCCGCCGAGTGGTCGGCGCACTGGGCCGACCAGCGCCGGGGGGCCGACCTCGACGAGGCCCTGTTGGAAGGCTGGCCGGTCGCGGTCGCCGAGCGATGCAACGCCGCCGGCGAGACGCTGGGCAGCTTCGGGCCACGCTTGTTCGGCGGGTTCGACCGCTGGCTGGTGGTCGGGCCCCGCTCGACACCGGCCGAGCCGGCCGCTCCGGGCGAGCACCGCCCGCCCGACCTCCTGGCCGCTATCGCCGCCCTGGAGACGATGCAGCTCGCCGGACACGACGCGGTCCGGGCCACCGTGGCACGCGCCGCCCGGCTGCGCGCTCGCTGCGGTCTCGTCGGTACAGGCCTGGTCCTGGCCGGACCCGCCGGATGGGCCGCGCCCGGTGTGGTGGTACCCGGCCACGGTCGCGGCCTGCTGGCGTTGTGCGCCGACGACGCCGACGAGACCGAGCTCGGGGAACGGCTCAGCCGCTGGAGCGCACCGTGAACGACGGCAGCCGGCCACCGTCCACCTTGCACCCCGTCGTCGCAGCGGCGGCGGCCGAGCGTGATGCCACGCCGTTCGTCGCCCGTCACATCATCGGCCCGGCCACGGTCGACCTCGCCGCCGCGACGGCGGAGCGATGGCAGGTCGTGGTCGACACCGGTTCCCGGCGGGTCGGTGACGGACCGCTGGAACGGCCGCTGCTGGTCGATCTGGTGGGCCGACGGTCCATCCGGCCCGATGCCGTGATCAGCTGGGAGGGCAGCGAGCTGCGCCTCGAGGGCACCACCGAACTGCCCTCCGACCTGGCGGGGCAGACCGCTGCACCGCCCGCAACGGCTGCCGGCTCGGCGTTCGACGCCGAGACCGCCGACGCCACCGACGACCGAAGGACCGCCGGGGCATTGCCCACCGGACGGACGTGGTACCTCGTCACCGAGGGCGGGCCACCACTGTTGCCGACCGCCCGGGCGGAGGCCCTCGGCCGACTGGCCGGCCGAGCAGGCGAAACTGCCGCAGCCCCACCCGGCTCGGCGCTGGTGGCGCTGCTCACCGACCCCCCGTCGACGGGGCCGGGACAGGCGTTGCGCCTGGTCGCCGACCGAGGCGTCCAACCCGTAGCGGCCGCCGTCGCGGCAACCCGCGTCCGGTCGGCGCCGCCGGGAGGCACACGGGTGCTGGTGGTGGCCGAGGTGCGGCGGGCCGATGCCGTGACCGTCGCCCTCGACGACCTGCTCGCCCGCCCCGGTGCAGGCCGGGTGCTCCGGCTCGGGGTGACCGCCACGCGAGCACTGGCCACTCACCCCCGTCTGGGTCTGCCTGCCGCGCTCGCGGCGCTGCGCACCGCAAGTCCTGCGAACTCCCAGCTCGCCGGGTCAGCGGCGCGGCGGCGGGAACACGACCTGGCAGCAGCGGTCCTGGCCGAGGCCCGGGCCATCCGGGTCGCCGCCGAGGCAGGCGCCGCGAGCGCGGCCGCCGACCACCGCGCCGCCACCGAGGAGCTGGAACGGCTACGACCGAGCCGGGACGGGTTCCGTCGCCTCGAGGAGCTCGTCGTCCAGGTCGAGCGGATGGAGGCCGAACTCGCCGGCTGGTGCAGCGACCGCGCCGGCCACCTCGCCGCGGGGTCCGACGATCCCGGCTACCTCACCGGGGTGTTCAACGGTGCCGGCCGGCAGCCCGGCGGGTCGGCGGCGAGCTCGCTGCACCAGCTGGTCGAGGCGACCGTCGGCCGGCTGGACGGGCGCGCGGCCTTGCTGGAGCGGCTCGGCGACGAACAGCGTGAGGTGCAGCGGCTCGGGGTGTCCCGGCGCAGGGTGCACCAGGCGGAGCAGGCGGCCCACCGCTCCCGCCTGGCCCATCTCGCCACCGACGCCGCCTGGCACCGGGCCCGTGCCGCCGAGCAGCACGCGGCCGCCGAACTCGCGTCGCATCGTGCAGACCCGGACCCGTTCCAGACACCCGACGCCGAGGCCGAGCGCGCCGTCGAGCTCACGACCGCGGCGGTCCGACGGGCCGTCGTCGTGGTGAGCACCCCCGAGGAGGTCGCCACGAACCCGGTCCTGGCCGCTGCGGACTTCGACGAGGTGGTCGTCGACCGTGCCGGGTCCCTGCCCCTGGTGACGCTGTGCATGCTGGCCATGCACTGCCGCGGCCCGATGACCCTGACGGTGCAGGACCCGGCCGCCCCGGGATCGTCGCGGCCGTCCCAGCCCGCGTGTCGGGACCCCCGACACCGGCGCTGGCTGGCCGGATCGGTATACGGGTCCGTGGTTGAGCTGCCGGCCTGAGGGCCCACATCACGGGCCGGATCACGTCGCGGATGCACGGGGCACCGCATTCGCGACAGGATGGGCCATGGCCACCGTGATCCAGCACCGTCGCGACTTCGAGGTCGACTACGGCAACGTCGACGAGCTCTCGCCCCTCATCCGCCGGGTCGAGTGTCGCAACCCCGGCCCCTTCACGTTCAAGGGCACCGGCACGTACCTCATCGGACGGGGCGAGGTGGCCGTGATCGATCCCGGTCCGGTCGTCGACGCCCACCTCGACGCCGTGCTGGGGGCGCTGGGCCCAGACGAGACCATCACCCACATCGTCATCACCCACACCCACTCCGACCACTCCCCCGGAGCGGCCTGGATCAAGGAACGCACCGGAGCGCAGACCTACGGCTTCGGTCCGCACGGTCAGGTCGGACCCAACGACCCCAACGACAAGGTCGACTTCTCCGCCTACTTCTCCGCCGAGGAGAAGGACCGCTACGACAAGGAGTACGAGGACCTCGACCCCGCCCTCAAGCGCGAGGGCCCCGATCTCACCTTCGTGCCGGACAACAAGCTCGACGACAACGACGAGCTCGCCGCCGGGGACGGCAACTGGCGGCTGCAGGCGGTATACACACCCGGCCACTGCTCGAACCACATCTGCTACGCACTGCCCCAGGAAGGCGTGCTGTTCACCGGCGACCACGTCATGGGCTGGGCCACCTCGGTGGTCGGCCCGCCCGACGGGTCGATGGCCGACTACCTGGCGTCGCTGCGCAAGCTGCTCGGCCGCGACGACCGCCGGTTCTGGCCGACCCACGGCCCCTGCATCGACGACCCCATCGCCTACGTGCAGAGCTTCCTCGACCACCGTAACGAGCGTGAGGCCCAGATCCTCGGCTTCTTCACCGAGAAGCCGGCCACCATCGCCGACCTGGTTCCGGGCATGTACGCGGCCTACGACAAGCGGCTGTGGTACCCCGCGGCGGGCTCGGTGTACGCCCACCTGCTCAGCATGGTCGCCGACGGCCGTCTGGCCGTCGACGGCGGCGGCGACCCCAAGCTCACCAGCACCTATCGGGCGGGCTGAGTACTACCTCGGCCTCACCGGGTGAGGCCGAGGCGCCGCACGGCGCCGATGAGGGTCACCGAGCTGCCGACGGCGACCGGCGACCACGCGGCCAGCCGCCAGGCGGTCCCGGCATCGGGCAGGTAGGCCTTGATCACGGCCAGGATCGCAACGCCGAGGACGATGAGCGCCACGCCGAGGCTGATGAGGAACACGTCGGGGTTGACGCGCCCGCCCACGGGTCCGGGGACGGCGGCCGGGGACGGAGCGTTCGCACCGGGATGGCCCCGATGACGTTCCCGGGTGTTGGCGGCCACCAGATCGTGCCAGAGCTCGCCCGGCCGGGCGTCGGGCGGGTACCACTGGTAATCGCTGGCCAGCCACCAACCCGGTCCCGGCGGTTGCTCGCCACGCGGGCCCCGCACGATGCCGGTCCACAACTCGCCCGGCCGCGCCTCTGCCGGGTACCAATACCCGTCCGATGCCCGCCACCAGCCCAGTTCCAGCTCATCGGCCATGGACCCAGGGTTCACCCGAAATGAGGGCGTGACCATGGGCTGTTCGCCCCCACCTTGGGCTAGGTTCCCGGTCCTATGACGCTCTCGATCGGTCGCATCGGCATCTGGACCGGGGCTCTCGACGCCCATCCCACCTCGGTGGCGCAGGAGGCGGCCCAGCGCCTCGAAGCGCTCGGCTACCCCACGCTGTGGATCCCCGAGGCCGTCGGCCGCGATCCCTTCGTGGCTGCGGCGAACCTGCTCGCCGCCACCTCGACGCTGCAGCTGGCCACCGGCATCGCCAACATCTACGCCCGTGACCCGATGACCACCGCGGCCTGTCAGAACACCCTTGCCGAGGCCTATCCCGGCCGGTTCCTCCTGGGCCTCGGGGTGAGCCACCGCCACCTGGTGACCGGGGTCCGCAAGCACGACTACAGCCGGCCGCTGTCCTACCTGCGCGAGTACCTGGTGGGCATGGACCAGGCGCTGTTCATGGCGGTAAAGCCGGCCGAGAAGCCCTCGACGGTGCTCGCCGCGCTCGGCCCCAAGATGCTGGAGCTCGCGGCCACCGCCACCCAGGGGGCGCATCCGTACTTCGCCACCCCCGAGCACACCGCCTACGCCCGCCAGGTAATGGGCGACGGCCCGCTGCTCGCCCCGGAGCAGATGGTGGTGCTCTGCACCGACGCCACCGAGGCCCGCACCATCGCCCGGGCCGGCATGGCCGTGTACCTCCGGGCCCCGAACTACCTCAACAACCTGCTGCGGTTGGGCTTCGACGAGTCGGACTGGGCCGACCACACCAACGCCTCGGACCGGCTGGTGGACGCCATCGTGGCCTGGGGCACGGCCGAGCAGATCGCCACGCGGGTCAAGGCCCACCACGACGCCGGCGCCGACCACGTGTGTGTCCAGGTGCTGCGCGGCGACCGCACGCTGCCGCTCGACGAATGGGCCGAGCTGGCCGGCGCTCTCCTGTGAAGCGGCGATGCTGAACCGGCGCGCGCCGCTGAACCGGCGCGCGCCGCTGCACCGGTACCGGTGAGACAGCGCGCGTCGCTCAGCGCAGGGCGGGGATGATCTCTGCCCCGGTCAGGGCGATGACCTCATCCACCATTCCGGTCGGTATGCCGCCGGCGTCGATGAGCACGAGGAGACGGCTCAGGCCGAGCTCCGCGGCCATCGAGCCGAGCCGGTCGACGGCCTCCGCCGGGCTGCCGCACACCGCCGGACCCTCGATCAGCACGTCGAAGTCGAAGCTGCGCGCCCCGGCCGAGCGCACCATCGAGGCGAACTCCACGTAGTTCTCGAAGTAGGGCCGCCACCGCTGCCGGGCCTGCTGGCTGGTCGGCGCCACGTGCAGGTAGCACGGGAAGGTGACCGACACCCGGTCGGCGAAGCCGTTGCCGACCATCCGCTCCCGATAGCGCTCGACGATGGCGCGGTAGTCGACCGGGAAACGGAACAGGCTCGGCAACACGAACGGCAGGCCGAGGTCAGCGGCGAGGTCGGCCGAGACCGTCGACAGGCCGCCGCCGATATTGATGCGCGGGTGCGGCTGCTGCACGGGGCGTGGCTCGAGGTGCACCCGGTCAAGCGGCGCCCGGTAGTGACCCTCCCAGGACACCTCGTCCTCGGTGAGCAGGCGCAGCACCAGGCGGAGGTGCTCCTCGAAGCGGGGCCGCAACTCGTCCACACTGCGGATGCCGAATGCGGTCATGGTGTTGACGTCGACGCCGCGGGCGAAGGTGGCCTCGGCCCGGCCGTCGGAGAGCACGTCGAGCGTTGCCAGGTCTTCCGCGATCCGCACCGGATCAGCGTTGGCCAGCAGGGTGACCGACGTACCCAGCCCGATGGTGCGCGTCGACGCCGCCGCGTAGCTGAGCACCAGGAACGGCGAGGGCAGGGCGTAGTGACTGAAGTGGTGCTCGCCGACGCCGAGCGAGCTGAACCCGGCCTGCTCCGCCTCCACCGCCAGGTGGACCAGCGAGTGATAGCGCTGCGCGACACTCGGTGTCGCCCCCGTCGTCGGGTCGGGCAGCACATCGAGCAGGCTGAGGAGTCCGAACTCGACCACGGCGCAGACCTTAGGCGCCACCGGATGGGCGCCCGAAGTGTGCCGTAGGGTGACCGGATGATCAGCGGAACCTGCTCGGACCGATTCGCCGCCGTTCGCACGGCGTTCGAGGACAACTTCGCCCGCCACGGCGAAGTCGGGGCGGGGGTCTGCGTGACGCTCGGTGGGGAGACCGTGGTCGACCTGTGGGGCGGCGTGCGGGCCGGCGACGACGCCCAGCCCTGGCAGGCCGACACCCTGGTGACGGTCTTCTCCTGCACCAAGGGGGCCACGGCGCTGGCCGCCCACGTGCTGGTCGACCGGGGCGAGATCGACCTCGACCGCCTGGTGTCGCACTACTGGCCGCAGTTCGCGTCCAACGGCAAGGACCAGGCCACGGTCCGCATGCTGCTGAACCACACGGTCGGGGTGCCGGCCTGGCGGGAGAAGGTCCCCAAGGGCGAGGTGTACGACTGGGACGCCATGGCCGCCCGCTGCGCCGCCGAGGCACCGTTCTGGGAGCCGGGAACCCGTCAGGGCTACCACATGCTCAGCTTCGGTTGGCTCATCGGCGAGGTGGTGCGCCGGGTGTCGGGCAGCTCACTGGGAACCTTCCTGCGCAAGGCCCTGGCGGAGCCCTTCGGTGCCGATTTCCACCTCGGCGCGGCCGGCTCGGTGCAGCCGCGGATCACCCGGGTCATCCCCTTCGTACCCGACCCCGCGAACCCCTCGGCGATGACCCTGCAGGTACGCGCCGACCGTTCGTCGATCCCGGCGTTGGCCCTGCTCAACCAGGGCGGGATGGACCCCAACAGCCGCGACTGCCATGCCGCCGAGATCGGCGGCGGGGGTGGCGTGTCCTCGGCCCGCGGCCTGGCGCACCTGTACCGCGGCTTCGCCACCGGCGAGGCCGTCGGTGCCGACACCCTGGCCGCCATGGGCCGGGTCAGTGCCGCCACCGAACGCGATGCCACGTTGGGGGTGTCGACCCGCTTCGGGCTGGGGTTCATGGCCTCGATCGACAACCGACGCCGTCCCGATGGCTGGGACCGCGATTCGGCGCTGCTGTCGGACACCGCCTTCGGCCATGTCGGGGCGGGCGGCTCGATCGGCTTCTGCGATCCGGCGGAACGACTCAGCGTCGGCTACGCCATGAACCGTATGGGCGAGGGGATCCTGCTCAACGAACGCGGTCAGGGCCTGGTGGACGCGGTCTACCGCAGCCTGGGCTACCGCTCGAACGAGTCGGGCGCCTGGCGACGTTGAGCTTGCCGGCCGGGCAACGAGGGGCAGGCAGGCTCAGCCCTGACGGGCGACCCACCACTCCTTGAGGGCAACCTCGGCATCGCCCTCGTCGACAGCCTCGCCCTGTCGCTTCAGCTCCAGCAGGTAGCGCACCGCCTCGCCGACCACCGGCCCCGGCCCGATGCCGAGCAACACCATGACCCGGGTCCCGTCGATGGCCGGGCGCTCGGCCTTGCGGCGATCTTCGGCGGCGAGGTCGGCCATGCGCTGCTCGAGGTCGTCGACCTGCTCCTGCAGCCGGTCGGCCTTGGCCCGGTTGCGGGTGGTGCAGTCGCAGCGGACCAGTTCGTTGAGGTCGCCCAGCAGGTGCCCGGCATCACGCGCATAACGGCGCACGGCCGAATCGGACCAGCCCTCGGCGTAACCCTTGAACCGGCCGGAGAGGCGGACCAGCTCGGTGACGTCGCGCACCAGCTCCTCGTCGTAGCCCATGGTACGCAAGCGGCGACGGGTCATCTTGGCGCCGACCGCCTCGTGATGGTGGAACGTGACCTGTCCATCGACGTAGGCCCTGGTCAACGGCTTGCCGATGTCGTGGAAGAGCGCAGCGAGCCGCACCCGGAGATCGGGCGGGGTCTTGGCCACCACGGCGATGGTGTGGGTGAGCACGTCCTTGTGGCGGTGGATGGGGTCCTGCTCGAGGCGCAGTGCAGGCAGCTCGGGCACCAGCTCGGCGGCATGGCCGGAATCGACCAGTTGCCACAAGCCCTGGGTCGGGTCTGGTTGCAGGAGCACGACATCGAGGAGTTCACGGTCAGCAGCCATGGTGGCCCGATGCTAGCGGCGACACCCCCCGCACCCCACCGGGAGGGGTCCCTCGACGGACCGGGCTAGCATCCTGCCCTGTGCTGTTGATCCGCGGAGGCGACGTCATCGACCAGTCAGGGCGTCGTCGCGCCGACGTCCTGATCGACGGTGAGCGCATCGTGGCGGTCGGCCCCGGCCTTGACGGCGGCGCCGGCGTGATGGTGCTCGACGCCACCGGTGCGGTGGTCTGCCCGGGCTTCGTCGACCTGCACACCCACCTGCGCCAACCCGGTCAGGAGGAGGCGGAAACGGTCGAGACCGGCTCCCGGGCCGGCGCCCTCGGCGGGTACACCGCGCTGGTCGCCATGCCCAACACCACGCCGGCCACCGACTCCGTCGAGCTGGTCTGCCAGGTCCGCCGCTGGGGTGACGAGGCCGGTCTGGTCGAGGTCCATCCTGCTGCAGCCATCACCGCCGGCCGGGGCGGCGAACGGCTGGCCGATCTGGCCACGCTGCACGCCGCCGGGGTGCGGGTGTTCACCGACGACGGCAACGAGGTGGCCGACGCCGCCCTCATGCGTCAGGCCCTGGAGCTGGCCCGGACGCTGCCGGGCGCGGTCATCGCCCAGCATGCCGAATGTGCGGCGCTGGTGGCCGACGGCCATCTCAATGAGGGTTCCGTCTCGCGCAGCCTGGGCCTGGTCGGCCGGCCCGGTACCGCCGAGGAGATCACCGTGGCCCGCGACCTGGCGTTGGTCCGCCTCGTCGGCGGCGGGGTGCGCTACCACGTACTGCATGCCTCGGTAGCGGCCACTGTCGAGCTGATCCGCCGGGCCAAGGCCGACGGGCTCGCGGTGTCCATGGAGGTCACCCCCCAGCACCTGACCCTGACCGATGCCTGCTGCTCGGGGGCCGAACCGGCCTTCAAGGTGAATCCGCCGCTTCGCAGCGACGACGATCTGCTGGCGTTACGCGACGCCCTGTGCGACGGGGTCATCGACGCCGTCGCCACCGACCACGCCCCGCACGCCCCCGACACCAAGGCCCGCCCCTTCGCCAGCGCCCCGCCGGGGATGTTGGGCCTGGAGACGGCGCTGGCGGTGGTGGTCAGCGCGGCCGCCATCCCCCTCGAACGCGCCATCGCCGCCCTGTCGTGGGAACCGGCCCGCATCGCCGGGCTCGGTGAGCACGGCCGTCCCGTCGCCCCCGGCGAGTTCGCCAACCTCTGCGTGTTCGACCCGAACCGCAGCTGGGAGGTCGACCCCCACCGCCTGGCCTCGAAGTCCCGCAACACCCCCTTCGCCCACTGGACGGTGACCGGCAAGGTCCGTCACACCGTGCTGCGGGGAAGGCCGACCGTGATCGACGAGGTTGCCCAGCGATGAGGGCACTGCAGTTCCGCCGGCAGGAGCTCCGCTACGCCGCGGCGGCCGTCGGATCCCGGTTGTTCGGCAGCGACGGGGCGAAGGTCGGCCCGCTGAAGTTGGCCGAGGTCGATCCGATCGAGCTGCCCGGCCCCGGCTGGGTGCGGGTGCGTCCCCGGCTGGCGGGGATCTGTGGCTCCGACCTGGCCACCGTCGCCGGCGAGTCGGCCCGGTACTTCGAGCCGTTCGTGTCCTTCCCGTTCACCCTCGGCCACGAGGTCGTCGGCGAGGACGAGGAAGGACGCCGGGTGGTGCTCGAGCCGGTCCTCGGCCCGCAGGCCCGCGGCTTCGTCCCGCCGTGGCCCGATGCCGCACCGGGTGACGGTGACGACTACGGCCACCTGGTGACCGGCGAGCTCGAACCGGGCATCCAGATCGGCTACTGCGCCTCGACCGGGGGCGGTTGGTCGAGCGAGTTCGTCGCCCACCGCACCCAACTCCACGTGGTCCCCGAGGCCCTCAGCGACGAGGCCGCGGTGATGATCGAACCGCTCGCCGTCGCGGTGCACGGCGTGTTCCGCGGCAACATCCCCGCCGGCGCCACCGTGGCGGTCCTCGGTGCCGGCACCATGGGCCTGCTCACCGTGGCGGCCCTGCGGGCACTGCACCCCGACTGCCGCATCCTGGTGGGGGCCAAGTACCGCCACCAGCAGGAACTGGCCCGCAGCTTCGGGGCCGACCAAGTGGTCGAACCGGCCGGTCTGCGCCGGGCGGTGCGCCGGGCCGTTGGCTGTCACCTCATCGGCAAAGACCTCGCCGGCGGCGCCGATGTCACCGTCGACACCCTGGGCAGCTCGGCATCGATCCGCGAGGCCATCAGCGTCACCCGCCCACGGGGCCGCGTCGTGCTGCTGGGGATGCCGGCCGGCGTCCGACTCGAGCTCACCGCGCTGTGGCACCGCGAGACGGAGCTGGTCGGGTCCTACTGCTATTGCACCGAGACGCTCTCCTCAGGGGAGCGCCGCAGCAGCTTCGCACTGGCCATCGACCTCGCTGCCGGGCTGGGTGACCAGCTCGGATCCCTGGTCTCGGCCAGCTATCCCCTCGATCGCTACACCGACGCCATCGCCCATGCCTCTGCCGCGGGCAACCGGGCATCGGTGAAGGTCTGCTTCGACCTGCGGGGCGAGAAGCGCCGCTGATCGGCGCCGACCCCCCCCCGAAACGGGCGGCGTCGCCACCCGAACCACCCGGACCCGACACGCGCGACACGGCCCGAGCGCGACCGGCGGGCCGGACGCGCACAGCCGGGCGGCACGCGAACAAGACCTGACGACCAAGCGAACGAGCGCCGGACCTTGCGGTCGCGGCGCTCGTCGTCGATCGAGGAGTCGGTGCTGCGGTTGCTCAGCGCTCTTCGCGGAACAGCACGTGCTTGCGCAGCACTGGGTCGTACTTCATGAGCTCAAGGCGCTCACGGGTGTTGGTCCGATTCTTCCGGGTCACGTAGGTGTACCCGGTGCCCTCGGTTGACCGCATCTTGATGATCGGCCGCTTGTCGTTCTTGCCCATGTCGGCGTTCCTTCCCCGAGCCCGGTCAGATCTTCTGGCCCGCGGAGCGCATCCCGGCGACGACCGCCTCGATGCCCTTGCGGTTGATGGTCTTGATGCCCTTGGCCGAGATGGTCAGCGTGACCCAACGGCGCTCCGAGGGGATCCAGAACCGCTGCTTCTGGATGTTCGGATCCCAGCGGCGACGCGTCTTGCGATGGCTGTGGGAGATGGTGTTACCGAAGCTGGGCTTGCGGCCGGTGACTTGGCAGATCTTCGACATGGGCGTTCCTCGATCGGGGCGTCCTCGCGCCGCCCCGGAGGGCGCGCTGCAGCGGCTCGCTATCTTAGCGGACCCAACCCGGTGGACGGCAAGGTCGGGGGCGGTGCGCACGACGGTGACGGGTCGCTGCCCTCCCGGGCCGCGCTCGGCGAGGACCCGGCACCGGCGTCGGGGCCGTACCCACCCGGGGATGTCGGCGGGCCGCCGTAGGCGAGGGGTGACCCGAAAGCGGTTGGCGCCGGATAGGCCCCACCGGGATGCGGTTCGTAGCGGGGCATCATGGCCCCGATCGGGCCTTCGGTGCGGTGCGCCTGCTGCGCCGCGGTCAGGTAGGCGCCGTACTGCTCGAGGAAGCCGTCAGTCCGGTACACCGCACCATCGAGGGTCGGGCCCTGAACGCCCTTGTAGATGGCGTCGATGTCCTCACCCGTGATGGTCTTGTGCTGCTGCAAGGCGTGGGCGATTGCCGCCAGGAACCAGCGGTTGTCGAACATCAACTGGTGGGCCCGGGTGTAGAGCTCCTGGAGCCTGGCCTCGACCTGGCGATCGAACTCCTCGCGTTGGGCATCGCTGATGTCGCTGGCCATGTGCGAGGTCAGGGTGTCGCCCATCGCCGAGCGGGACAGCATGCGACGGACCATGGTGGTGGCGTTCTGCATGTCGCCGCCCACGCCGACGCTGTTGTCGCCCTCGAAGAAGATGCGCTCGGCCGCCAGCGACGACAACGAGACGATGATGTCGTGCTCGAGTTCGCTGCGCCAACGGAACTTGCGCTCCTCGACCGGCACATAGCTCACGAAGCCACCCACGTCGCCGCGCTGCTCGATGGTGGCGATGTCGATGACCAGGCGGCGGCGCAGCAGGTAACCGGACACCGCATGGCCCGCCTCGTGCAGCGCGGTCTGCAACTGCTCGAGTTCCATGGAGGCCGGGCCGTCGGCGAGGCCGTGCACCTTGAACGCCTTGGCCTCGAGCACATCGGGCCAGCTGACCGTGTCGCGACCGCTTCGGATGGCCACGATGAGCGACTCGTTGACGATGTCCTTGATGACTGCGCCCGATGCTTGCGGCGACATCACCGCCAGCCGCTCGATCTGCTCGGCCGTCAGTACGTGGCGGATCTTGTTGAGGTAGCCGTCGAAGGTCTTGATCCGGCCCTCGAGGTTCGGATAATCGACCTTGTACATCCGGTCGATACGGCCGGGACGCAGCATGGCCTCGTCGAGGGCCTCCGGCATGTTGGTGGCCATCATCACCAGGATGCGGTACTTCGGCGGCTCCTTCGGCTTCATGTTCAGCGCCTGGCGGAGCCGCCGGCTGACCATGCCACGCGGCTTCTTCAGGCCACTGAGCTCGGTGAGCAGTGCTTGCAACGTGCCCATCCCGCCGCCGCCGCCCATCCCGGCGCCCATGACGACGTTGTTCACGAAGGGGTTGTTGACGAACCGGTTGGTACGCAGGCGGCCGGCCCCGGGGTCGGCCACCGCCTCGGCGCGGAGCTGGGCGAGCTCGTCCTGCATCCACATGGTCGCCGTCGACTCGCTCACGTAGTGCAGGGCGTTGCAGCAACGGTTGCGGGCCAGCAGGTGCAGTTCCTCACGGTCGACGCTGCCACTGAAGCCGCCACCGAGCTGGCCGCGGCTGCCGAGGGTATCGGCCTCGTCGAAGAAGACGATGACCCCGCCGTAGCGCAGCGACAGCTTCCGCAGCTTGGTGAACAGCCGCTTCACCTTCAGAATGCCGACCCCGAAGAACATCTGGATGAACGCACCGGGATCGACGAACACGTAGGGCTTGCCGGTCTCGCCGGCCACCGCCTCGGCCATGAGGGTCTTGCCGGTCCCCGGGGGCCCCCACAGCAACATACCGCCAGGTACGTGACCGCCCTTGTCCTCGATCGACTCGGGGTGTTCGAGGAAGACGATGTTCTCCTTCACCTTCTCGAGGACCTTGTCCTGGCCCCAGACGTTGGAGAAGCGGGTCTTGATGTCGCGGGGCATATAGGTGTCGATACCGCCGCGGGACAGAAACCAGAACATCCCGATGAACTGGAACATGATGTACCCGAAGGCCAGGATCAGCTGAAAGAACCACGGCATGCCCGCCCCGCCGAAGGGGTTGGTCCACAACCGGCCCGGCGCCTGCACCAGTGCCTCGAGGAAGCTCACGCCCCAGATCCGGGCGAAGATCATCAACCCGACGGTGACCCAGGCCACCACCTTGACCATGCGCCCGAGCCGGTAGCGCAGCCACGGGTTGAGCCGGGACATACGGCGTTCCCATGCGCCCCACACCCGGCGTTCCCAGAACTGGTTGTAGCCGACGCTTCGTTCGCAGACGAACAGGTGCACCTGGTGCAGGAGCTCGAGCCCGCCGGCCACAAGAAGCCACCACTTGCTGTAGGTCTGGTCGCGCACGACGTCACCCCAGGGCATGATGGGTACGTCCTGCTGCTTGATGGCGATCGACAACGCCAGCACGGCGGCTATGGCGATCAACAGCCGCGCCCGGTCCCAGAACATGATGGGGGGCCGGGTGAGCGGCTCGTGGTCGTCGATCACGGGCTCGTGCACCGGGCCGGGCGGGCCGGCCAGGAACGAATCAGGCATGGGCAGGCTCATGGCCGGTCCTCTCGGAGCAACGACGGGTCACACGTCATGACGGACCGCGAACGACGAGGCGATGGCGTCGATCGTCCTCTGGTACCTCAGGTAACACGATCCGGAGCAGTACATCGACAGGACGTAGATCTTCCCGGCATCGTGATCGAACAGCACGGTGAGGTCCTGCGTCACCCAGGCCGGGCCCTTGTCGTCCTTGGCGGCATTGATGTTCGCCACCGAGCGGCTCCCGGTGAGCCCGTCGGCGCTCACCTTCTCGTAGGCGCTCAGCTCGACCTTCTCCGATCCCACCCCGTCGGGCGGATAGACCGGGTCGACCGACATCGCCACCGTCTGGGAGCTGCGCAGCGCCGAGATCGAGTACTGCTCGCGGTAGTAGTCGTTGATCTTGTAGACCTCGACCTTGCCGGTGACCTCGGCGGGCAGGCCCTGGTCGTCGGGCTCCGACCCGCCGTTACTGGCGAAGGACAGCTTCCACACCGATTGGATACCGCTCGGCAGGGCGGCGACGCGACCGTCACCCTGGGTGGCGGTGACATCGCGCACCTCCCACCCGCTCGGCATCCGCACGAAGCTGCCGAGCGAACGGTTGGCGACGTACTGGTACTTCGACTGGCCGCATGCGGCAAGCAGCAGCGCCGCCATCGACATCATGACGATGAGGGTCCGTCGTCGGGGGCAGCGCGTTGTGGGCCTGCGCGGCACGTGCTCTCCATCCTCTGACATGCCTGCGCGCCCCGGACAGCACGCCGGGCAATACGGACGATCGGTGTCGAATCGCCCGTGGCTGTCTCGACGTCACCGGGACGCGGCAAACTCCAGGTGCTTGAACGCTACCCGTAACCGGCGCGTTCCGGCTCATCGGATGAGGGGGCAAATCGTCGCCGCCACGGAACCGGACGGAGAGCTGATGACCAGCACGATCGACGGTGACTGCTCGGCGCTGCTCGCCGTTCGTGAGCACTTCGATGACCTGGTCAGCCGGACCGACGGGATCGACAAGTTCTGCTCCGGCCCCGACTGGATCGTGCCGCTGCACCGCACCTTCGGCTCGGGTGGGCTCCTGGTGCAGGCCACCACCGGGGCCGCCGTCGCCCTGGCCGTGCAGCCGGGCCCGCAGGGGCGCACCCTGCTGTGGGGTGTCGACATCGCGTGGGGCTATGCCCGGCCGGTGGTGGGACCCGACCTCGACGCCGGCATCGATCTGCTCGACCGACTACTGCACGACCACCGTCGGGACATGCTGGCGGTCGTGCTGACCGGCGTGGACCCCACTGGCGCGTTCGCCGGCCGCCTCGTCGAACGCCTGGGACACCGGCTGGTCGCCACCGGCGAGCCCGTCGGACGACGTGTCGCCGAGCTCGGCGACGGCGTCCACGCCTACCTGGCCCGGCGCAGCCGGGCGTTCCGGCGCAACGCCCGCCAGGCACAGCGACGCGCCGCGGAGGCCGGGGTCGTCTTCGAGTGGATCGTGGGTGGCGGCGCCGAAGTGGTCGATCGGGCGGTCCGGGCCGAGTCCCACAGCTGGAAAGGTCGCGAGGGCTCAGGCCTGGCCGACCCCACCTTCGCCGGTTTCTATCGCGAGCTGGCCGCCGGCCTGGCCCCGACCCAACGGCTGCGGGCCGGCTTTGCCCGGCTGGACGGACACGACATCGGCTTCATCCTCGGCGCCCGCCGGGGCAACGCGTACCGGGGCCTGCAGCTCGCCTACGCCGAGAGCGCCCGGGCGTTGTCGATCGGCAACCTGCTGCAACTCGGCCAGATGCACCGCCTGGCCGACGAAGGGGTGACCCGTTACGACCTCGGCCAGGACATGGCGTACAAGCTCGCCTGGTCCGACGAGCTGTTCGTCACCGACACCCTCGTGCTACGCAGCTGATCCCCCGCACCCGGTGCCCACACCCGGCAGCATGCACCCGGCCGCACCGCGTCCGCCGGTCGGCGAGACCGCAACCCTGCCGCGCACTAGGGTCCGGCCATGAAGGACTCCCTCGCCACCGGCATCGAGGTCACCGCCTCCCATCTCGTCACCGACGACATGTCGCCGCCGCACCTGCCCATGAAGGTGCTCTCGACGCCATCGATGATCATGCTGATGGAGCGGACCTGCCTCGAATCGGTCCTCGATCACCTCGACGCGGGCGAGAGCACGGTGGGCACGCACGTGTGCGTGTCACACCTCGCGTCAGCCGCTTCCGGCGAGACGGTGACGATCACCGCCCGACTCGCCGAGCGGAACAAGCGGCGGCTCAACTTCGAGGTGAAGGCAACCGCCGGTGACCGCGTGCTCGGCGAGGGGACCCATCAACGCGCCGTGATCGACACCAGCCGCTTCGGCTGATCGTCAACGGGTGCGGCGCGTTCCGCCGAATCCCACCACGACATGCTGTGACGGCAGGCGGGTGGTTGCCGCGGCCGCGGCGGTATAGGCCCGCTCGTCGGCCGGGGTCAGCTCGCCGTACTTGGCGATCAACGACCTCGGCCACAGCCGCCGGGCACGCACCACGTTGATCTCGGCCCCGATGATGACCACCTGGGAGGCCAGGAAGAAGAACGTGAGCAGGCCGATCACCGCAGCGAAGTTCTGGTAGATGCGGGCCGAGTGCCGGACGGTCCGTTCGATGTAGTACGCCCCCGGGACTTGGACCACGAACCACCCGACCGCGGCGAACACCGAGCCCGGGACCAGCTCGGCCCAGCCGTGCTCCGCCTCCGACAGCAGCTTGAACGCCACCAGGAACACCCCGCTGCTGACCACCATGCTGGCGGCGTAGATGGCCAGCCGCCCCTGGCCGGGTAGCTCGGGGATGAAACCGGCTGCGGTGCTGATGACCACGGTGGCGAGCAACGACAAGCCCAGCAGACCCAGCAGCGCCAGGGACTTCAGCCGCCGTCTGGCCAGCGACGGCCGGCTGATCATGGGGACGTCCCAGATGTCGTTGAGGGCGTTCTGCGCCGCGTCGATGACCTTGAGCCCGCTCCACAACGCCACGGTGATGCCGATCACCACCGCCGTCCTCGACCCGGTCAGCTCGCCGGCCGCGAGGCTCGGGCCCAAGATGGGCACTTGGTCGATGGCAGCCCCGGTGATCCGATCGCGCAGCTCCGGCTGGCCGTCGAGCACCATGCCGAGCACCGAGGTGAGGGCCAGGAACAGCGGGAACACCGAGAAGAAGGCGAAGTAGGACACCAACGCCGCCAGCGAACCGGCACGGTCGTCGCCGAACTTGCGCAGCACCGCCAGGCCGAAGCCGACCGGGCGATGCCGGCGTTGCCAACGGTCCGCCATGGCCAGCATCGCGGGTGGTGAGGACGGAGCGTCGGGCTCTTCCTCCTCGACCGGCGGCGGGCCCTCGCCCGGCCTGTTGCGCCAGGACCCGATGGCCACGGCGACGAACGCCGCGACGGCGACCACCGACGCCAGCAGCCCGCCGCTCACCGAGGGAACTGCCGGCGCCTTCTTCCCCATGGCCGATGAACGTAGTCGCTCAGGCGCCGGCTCCCGAGACCTGGACCGCAACGGGCGCCGGGCGGTCAGAGCACGTTCATCGGGTCGATCGGCGAGCCGCCGACCCACACCTCGAAATGCAGGTGCGGCCCGGTCGAGGCGCCGGTGGAGCCCACCCAACCGATGGTCTCGCCCTGGCCCACGCTGACCCCCTCGCGCACCGCGAGTTCCGACATGTGGCCGTACAGGGTCGACAGGCCACCGGCGTGGGCGATGATCACGCAGTTCCCGTAGCCGCCGTTCCAGCCCGCGAAGATCACCTCACCCGCTTTCGCCGCCCGTACCGGCGAGCCGTACGCCGCACCGAAGTCGGTGCCCGAATGCAGTCGGGCGTAACCGAGGATCGGATGGATCCGGTGCCCGAACGGCGAGGTGATCGGCCCGTCGCTCGGCGTGATGAACCCCGATGCCGACGAGACGCTCAGTACCGGCGTCGCCGCCGGCCGGCCGGCGGCCGCGGCGACCTCGGCGAGATGTCGGTTGATCACCGCGGTCAGCTCGTCCTCGGCGGCCTTGAGCCGGTTCGCCTCGGCCTGGACGTCACCGATACGGGCCTGCAATGCCGCGGCCAACTCGGCCTGGGTCGCCCGACGGGCCGCGAGCTCAGCGGTCGCTCGCTCCAGCTCGGCGGTGAGTGCCGACGCCTCCGCCACCGCCTGGCGCGACGAACGCTCGAAGCGGCGCTGCTGCTCCTTGAGCGACCGCAATTCCTCGAGGTCCTCGGCGTAACGGCCACGGACCGCGTTGAGCAGGCTGGCCCGCTGGCTGACCTCGGTGGCATCGGCCGAGGCCAGGAACTGCTGGGTCTGACCACCCGATCCGCCGGTGTAGGCGTCGAGAACCGCGTCGGTGACCCGTGCCCGGACCTCGTCGATCCGGCCGGCCGTCGCCTCGAGGTCGGCCTGGGCCTTCGCCGCCGATCGGTCGGCGGCAGCGAGCGCATCGCGCGCCGCCCCGACCTTGGCCTCCTGGTAACCGATGGCCTCGTCGAGACCCTCGAGCGCCGAGCGGATCGTCGAGGCATCGGCGCGCAGCAGGTCGAGCTCGGCCGCGACCTGCGCCTGTTGGGCCCGGGTCGCCTCCCGCTGGGTCCGTGCCTCGTCGACCGACTGGCCCGATGCCAGGGCAGGCAGCGAAGCCAGGCAGATACACGCGCCGACAACGGCGATCATCTGCCGTCGCCACCGCCGTGACGGTTGGCCTGCGGCCCGATCTCCGTGGCCCTCGCCTCGTGTGTGCGCGATCACCGTGAAAGCCACGGTAGTCGCCACCACGGGCCCGGCCGTGGCAGCCACCCAGTGTGGGCAACGACGGCGGGGACGACGGCGGGAACGACGGCACGCTCCGAGCAGATCAGCGGGGGAACCGCGCCTCCAACCAGGCGATGACCAGATCCATGGCCTCGCGTCGGTGACCCTCGAGGTAGTGCGGCGCACCGGGCAGCATCGCCAGGGTCCGGTCGGTCGCCCCGAGGTTGTCGAAGATCTCCTGGGCCTGCCACCGCCGGATCTCGGTATCGGCGAGCGGGTGCACCAGCAACGAGGGCACGGTCACCCGCGGCGCGGTGTCGGCCAGCCGGGCGTGGCTCGACAGGCCCGACCAGGTCGACAACCAGCCACGATCGGTCATGGTGCGGGCCAGCCCACCGCGGCCGTAGTTGGCCTCGAAGGGGTCGGGGAAGGCGAACAACGACCCCATCGGCCGATCGTCGGGGTCGATGCCGAGGTCGAGGTACGCCGGATCGGCCAGGGTGCGGTAGACGGTCAGGTACTGCGTACCCACGCCGCGCGCCCTGGCCTGACGCCAGGCCAGGCTGCCCCGCTCGAGACCGGAGGCCACCCGGCGGGACTGCTCCTGATCGGCCAGCGCGGCACGGGCCAGGGCATCGATGCGGGCCACCCGGTCTCGTTGGGCCTGCCGATACCGTGCCAGCCAGGCCTGTTCGTACCGGCAGGGTTCGGGCCAGGGACGCCAGCCGTTGTCCGGGTGGTACATGTCCAGCTCGTCGACCGTGGCGAAGGGGTCCTGCTCGTCGGCCACCGACGGGTCGATCACCTGCAGCATGAACACCCCTTCACCGGGATGCGCCGCGACCCCCACCCAGCCGTCGCCGAGGCCGGCATCGGCCTGGGCCAACGCCATGAGCGATCCCCCACCGGAGTTGCCCAGCAGCACCACCGCCTCGGCTCCCCGCCGACGCATCTCGGCCACCGCCGTGGCGACGTCGACCACGCAATTGTCGTGCAGGCAGTCGATGTCGTTGTTGAGGTAACGGGTGGCGAACCCGAGCACGGCAAAGCCGCTGGCGGCGAGCAACGGACAGGCGTAGTGCACCGAGAAGTCGGCCCGCGGATGGGTGAGCACGATCGCCGTCGAGGGCCGCCGCCCGACCGGCGTCCACAGCAGGCCCCGCACCAGCGCCCCGTCCGGGGACACCAGGCGGATCGACTCCCGCTGCACCGCCACGTCCGGCGCATCCTCGGCCAGCGGCCAGAACCCGACCCCCGCGGGGCGGACCGCTCCGAGATGGGCGTCGGCACGCGCACCGGGATGGGCATCGGCGTGGAACGGCAACGAATCAGCCATGCCCCGAGCCTGCCACAGCCCCGGCACGTCCACGCCGGGCCACGTCCACGCCGAGGTGAACCGGGAGCACCGTTCGTATACTGGGCACGTGCCCAATCGCCGCCCTTCCGACGACGCGACCCTCGACGAAGCACTGATGCCCCTGCGCTACTTCGGCGACCAGTTCCTCCGCCGCCAGGCGGCCGAGGTCGCCGACCTCTCCGGCGACCTGGCCGCCTTCGGCCAGAAGATGCTGGTCACGATGGATCACGAGGTCGGCATCGGGCTTGCCGCACCGCAGGTGGGCCGCTCGATCCGCATGCTGGTGCACGGCCTTCCGGAAGAGGCGCCAGCGGTGCTGATCAACCCGGTGATCGTGGAGAGCCGCGGCGAGTCGGTCTACCAGGAGGGGTGCCTGTCCATCCCGGGGCTGTACGTGGACGTGGTCCGGCCCGAGGAGATCCACCTGCGGGCCTGGGGTCCCGACGGCGAAGAGATCGACCTCGACGCCGATGGGCTGCTGGCCCGGGTGTGCCAGCACGAGATGGACCACCTCGACGGGCTGCTCTTCGTCGACCGGATCGGGGTCGAGGACCGGGTCGCCGCCGAGGCCGAGCTGCGCAAGCGGGTCTCGGGAACCCTCGGCACCTCCGATCCGTTCCTCACCGGCAAGGCAATCAAGGTGCTGTTGCGCAAGAAGGCCTGATCCCGTCGGCCCCTCGGCCGGTGTCCGGTAGCCCCCACGGTCCGTGGCAAGCTGGTGCCATGGGCTCCGTCATCGTCGGTACCGGTATCGCCGTTCCCCCGCACCGGGTCACCAACGCTGACCTCGGTGCCATCATGGACACCTCCGACGAGTGGATCCGCCGGCGCACGGGGGTGGGGAGCCGGTACCTGGCCGAACCCGGTGTCGGCCCGAGTGATCTCGGGGCCGCGGCCCTGCAGGCGGCCCTGGTCGATGCCGGCATCGAACCTGGCGAGGTCGACCTGCTGGTGACCGCGACGATGACCCCTGATCAGTTCGCACCGGGCATCGGGGCGGTCGTGCAGGCCAAGGCCGGCCTCGGCCCGGTGGCGGCGTTCGACCTCCGCCAGCAGTGCTCCGGATTCCTCTACGGGCTCGACCTCGCCGACGCAATGCTGCGCAGCGGCCGGGCCCGCACCGCCGCCGTAGTCGGGGCCGAGGTCCACTCCGGCTACATGCCCTTCGGTACGGGATTCGACGTACTGCGCGGTACGCGAAGCGAGCCAACCGAGGCCGACCGGGCCGCCGCGACCGCCTCACGGGCCTGGAGCGTACTGTTCGGCGACGGTGCCGGTGCTGCGGTGCTTCGGGCCGGCGACCCCGCCGCCGACGCGCTGGACCCGGCGCAGCGCACCGGCGTTGTGGCCTCACGACTGTTCAGCGACGGCACCGAGTTCGAGCTGATCCAGGTCCGCGGGCTCGGCTTCCGCAACCAGCCCTACGTCGACGCCGAACAACTCGCGGCCGGGCTGCACCTGCCGGAGATGAACGGTGCCGAACTGTTCCGTCGGGCCTCCATCGCCATGCCAGCCGCGGTCCGGGCGGTGCTCGACGACGTCGGTCTGAGCATTGCGGACCTCGATCTCGTCGTCTGCCACCAGGCCAACGAGCGCATCGTCGACGTGGTCCGCTCCTCGCTGGGCATCGATGCCGAGGTCGCCCCCACCAACATCGAGCGTTACGGCAACACCACCGCCGCCACCCTGGCCATCCTGTTCCACGAACTGCGCCAGTCAGGCCGGGTGCCGGCCGGGGCCCTGGTCTGCTTCGTCGCCTTCGGGGCCGGCTCCCACTGGGGTGCCCTGCTGTACCGGCAACCGTGAGCCGTCGCAGCGAGGCGGACCGCGTCGGCTTCCTCCGTCACCAACCGCAGGACCTCGTTACCATCGTGTCGGGAGTGCTGCGCAACGGTGGATGGGTCAATGTGCAAGCCGACCCCGAGGAGATCGATCCCCGCGCCGTGCGCAAGCCGAGCATCTTCAGCGCCCGCGGTCGCCCCGCCCCGCTGGCCACGTTGGTGGTCAGCACCGGCGCGGCCCCCCACCAGATCGGCTTCGAGCACGGTTCCGGCCGCGACGCAGTGGCACGACTCCGCGACGCCGGAATCAGCTTCCCCGCCGGGACCGAGGTAGTCGCCGACCATCCACGTCGCGGCCTCGTCCTCGCCGTACCGTCCGCCGCGCTAGCCGGGGAGCTGGCCGATCTGCTGCTCCAGGCCAGCTCCCAGCTGACCACCGTTCCTCTCGGCGACAAGTGGGTGGCGGACATCTACCGCCCTTGACGATCCCGAACAGCGTCGCTCAGCGACCCTTCCAGTTCGGCGGGCGCTTCTCTGCGAAGGCCTTCGGGCCCTCGATGTAGTCCTCGCTACGCGACATCGCCCGCACCTGGTCGAACCCGCCCTGGGCCTTCATGGCCGCCAGCGCGCCACCGATCTCCATGCCGTCCATGACCGCCTGCTTCGACGCCCGGATCGACATCGGCGAGCACTCGAGGATCTGAGCGGCCCAACGCCGGGCGCCGGCGAGCGACTCGCCCGCCGGGGTGACCTCATTTACGAAGCCGAGCTCCTTGCCCTCCGCCGCGCTGACGCGACGTCCGGTGAGGATCATCCCCATCGCCTGCTTGGTGCCGATCTGGCGCGGGAGGCGGTGCACACCACCGGCCAACGCGGCCAGGCCGACCCGCGGCTCAGGCAGGGCGAACACGGCATTCTCGGCGGCGATGATCAGGTCGCAGGCCAGCGCGATCTCGAAGCCGCCGCCCATGGCCACGCCGTTCACCGCGGCGATGACCGGCTTGTATAAGTCGTTACGCGAGGCCAGGCCGCCGAAGCCGGCCTTGGGCTGGCCGCTCATGTCGCCGCCGGACGCCTGGTACTTCAGGTCGTTGCCGGCGGAGAAGGCGCGATCTCCGGCGCCCGTGACGATGGCCACCCACAGGTCGGGATCGGCGGCGAACTCGTCGAACGCCTCTGCCAGCTCCTTGTTGGCCGGCGGATGACAGGCATTCATCACATCGGGACGGTTGATGGTGACGATGAACAGATGTCCGTCACGTTCGGTCAGGCAGAACTCACCCATGGCCCGACACCCTAACGCGCGACCCGGGTCGCCGACGGACCGGACCGCCGAACGGGCGCCGCCCGCACCGCACCGCACCGGTCACTCGCCGCGCCGCCCTGGCCCGCGCCGCCCTGGCCCGCGCCGCCCTGGCCCGCGCCGCCCTGGCCCGCGCCGCCCCGTCACGCGCCGCCCCGTCACGCGCCGCCCCGTCACGCGCCGCCCCGTCACGCGCCGCCCCGTCACGCGCCGAGGCCCGGGGGCTGCAGCCCCCGGGCCTCGGAGAGGATCGTGCTCGACGCTCAGCTCGTCGCCCGGCTCCCCGCACCGACCGGCGAGCCGACCGGGTCGGTGTCACCGTTGTGGTAGGCGGGCACGCCCATCTCGGTGAGGTCCAGACCGGCCATCTCGTCCTCGGCGTTGGAGCGGATGCCGCCCTTGGTGACCTTGTTCTGGATCGAGAAGAAGGCGAAGGCGATACCCAGGATGACCGTCCAGATCACCACGACGCCGAGCGCCTGGGCCCCGAGCTGACCCCAGCCGTGGCCGGAGTACAGGATGCCGACGACGCCCTTGCCGCCCAGCGTGACCGGGTTGCCCTCGTCGTCGAGCATGACGTTCCAGCCCTGGCCGTACTGGCCGTCGGCGAAGATGCCCACGAAGAGCACGCCGAGGGTGCCGCACACCCCGTGCACCGAGATGGCGCCGACCGGGTCGTCGATCTTGAAGCGGCGCTCGACCAGCCACACCACCTCGATCACGATGAAGCCCGCGATGAGGCCGATAACCGCAGCGGCCCAGGGCTGCACGAAGGCGCAAGGAGCGGTGATCGCCACCAGACCGGCCAGCAAGCCGTTGGCCATCATCGACGGGTCCGGCTTGCCGGTGCGGATCATCACCCACACCATGGAGGCGATGGCTCCGAAGGCGCCGGCAATGGCGGTGTTGGTAGCCACCACGGCGAAGCGGGTGTCACTGGCGGCGAAGGTCGAGGCGGCGTTGAAGCCGAACCAGCCGAACAGCAGGATGAACGTGCCGAGCATGGCCATCGGGATGTTGTGGCCGATAAGGGCGCGGGGCTTGCCGTCCTTGCCGAACTTGCCGAGGCGGGGGCCGAGCACGATCGCACCGGCGAGTGCCGCCACGCCACCGACGGCGTGGACTACACCGGAGCCGGCGAAGTCGACGTAGCCGAAGCCCAGGTTCATGGTCTTGCCCACGTTGGCGAGCCAGCCGCCGCCCCAGGTCCACGCACCGAAGAGCGGGTAGTAGAAGGCACCGCAGAACAGGCCCCAGATCACGAAGCTGTTCCACTTCCACCGCTCGGCCATCGAACCGGTCGGGATGGTGGCCACGGTGTCCATGAAGGCCACCATGTAGAGGAAGAACACCATCACCGCAGGGGTGTAGCCCGGCCCGGAGCCGCCCAACATGAGCGGGCCCTTCCACAGGAACACCCAGTTCCCCGAACCGAGCAACGGGCCGCCGATGGCCTCGTCCATACCCCACAGCCCGGGGAAGGTGTAGCCGCCGAACATCAGCGGGAAGCCGATGATGAAGAAGCCGGCGAACCCCAGCGCAAAGATCATGAAGTTCGTGGACATGACGTGGGCAGCGTGCTTGGCCCGACAGAAGCCGGTCTCCACCAGCGCGAAGCCCGCCTGCATGAAGATCACCAGACAGGCGCCGATGAGAATCCACAGCATGTTGACGTCGAGCGCCAACGTGCCGACATCCACCGCCGGAGTCAGCGGGCCCTCGGTCTGCTGGGCGAATGCCGGCAAGGCGAAGGCCGTAGCCAACAGTGCCGGGACGACGACAGCTGCCGAAACGGCAACCCGTGCACGTCTGTTCACGATTATCCTCCTGCTCGTGCCGCTTCAGCAGCCGATTTGCCCCGTACGCCTTGGGTAGGCGAGGACGTCACGTAGCAGCAAGGATCACGCGTCGTCGTTTCGTGACTGTCGCCTCAAGATGAACGTTGATGACCATAACCTTGCGTCAATCTGACAATCCCGGTCGATCCGGCCCTCGACGGGTCCCCGTCAGGCGACCGGGAGGTGCCACGGCGGACACCCGAACGACGTCTGCCGTCGGTCTTGCGACGGCCTGAACGGATCAGCCGGGTGGGGTCACCGGTCGCGGCGTGCGCGCCACTCGGATCAGACCCTCCTGGGCGATTGTGGCGACATGCCGACCGGTACGGGTGTGCACGGTACCGATCGCCATCCCGCGCGCGTTGGCCATGCCATGGCCCTGCAGGTCGAACAACAGCCACTCGTCGGCTCGGGCCGGCCGGTGGAACCACACCGCATGATCGAGGCTCGCGGTCATCAGCCGTTCCCAGTCGAGGCCCAGCGGATGGGACAGGGCGATGGCGTCAACCGGGTTGTGGTCGGACAGGTAGGCGATGACGCAGGCGTGCAGGGCCGGATCGTCACCGAGGTCCTCGGTGGCCCGGATCCACATCCGCGAGCGAGCCAGACCGGGTTGGCGGGGGATCTCGCGCACGTCGCCGAGGCCACCCCACTCGGCCCGGGGCAGCGACTCGGGATCGGGCAGGTCGGGATCGATGGCGGTCTCGGAGATGTCCAGATCCGGCTCGTCACGCTGGAAGCTGGCATCGAGGTTCAGGATCGCCCCCGCCGACTGCCGCGCCACGACCCGTCGGGTCGAGAACGAGCGGCCGTCGCGCAACCGGTCGACGTCGTAGAGGATCGGCTCCTCGGGGCTGCCGCTGAGCACGAAATAGGCGTGCACGGAGTGCAACCGATGGGTCGGGTCCACGGTCGCCCCGGCCGCAGCGAGGCCCTGGGCGACCACCTGACCGCCGTACACCCGGCCCCATTCGTAGGCGGGGGTCTGGCCCAGGTAGAAGTCCTTCGCCACTTCCTCGAGCGTCAGCAAGGCGCGCAGATCCATCAGCGAACACGCTAGCGGGCCAGGTCAATCCCCTGGTTCGAGCCGATAGACCCGACCGTCGAGCGACGCGACGAGCACCTCGCCGTCACGGTCGAGTGCGAACGCCACGACCGATGCCGGGGTCTCGAGCACCCGCCGAGCAGCGGGCGGAGCCGAACCCGACACCGCAACGGCCCGGATACCCGCCACGCAGTAGTCGGCGAAGAGATACGCCCCGTCGAGCCCGGCGATGGCGTCACCCCGGTACACGACGCCTCCGGTCACCGAGCAGCCCTCGTCCGCGCCGTTGCCGTGGCGGTACTCGTAGAACGGGGCCACGGCATCGACGGCGGCGGCCGAACGGTCGAAGCGGGCCGAGCCCTCGTAGACGTTCCAGCCGAAGTTCGCCCCCCGACCGGCACCGGTGGCAGCCCCGGTGCCGGCGCTGCCGGGAGCGCGGGCCACGTTGATCTCCTCGAGGCGGTCCTGGCCCACGTCCGCGATCCACAGGTCGCCCGTGGCCGGGTCGAAGGAGAAACCCCACGGGTTGCGCAGGCCCGATGCCCAGATCTCCGCCCGGCCACCGGAACCGCCGGCGAAGGGGTTGTCCGCCGGGATGGTGTAGGGACGGCCGGCCGAGGGCCTCGGGTCGATCCGCAGCAACTTGCCCAGCAGCGTGGCCGGGTTCTGGCCGTTGCCCTGCGGGTCGCCTCCCGAGCCGCCGTCACCCATCCCGATGTACAGCATGCCGTCGGGTCCGGTGACGAGATGGCCGCCGTTGTGATTGCTGTAGGGCTGGGCGATCAGCAGCAGCTGCCGGCGGCTGGTCGGGTCGGCAGTGCCGGCCGCGGTCATGGTGAACGCGTCGACGTTCGTGGCGCCGCTGCGGTCGGTGTAGTTCACGTACAACTCGTCGCCGTCGGGCGAGAACGCCAGCCCGAGCAGGCCCCGCTCGCCGTCGGCGGTGGTGCGCGACCGCAGATCGACCACGGCAACGGCATCGGCAGTGCCACCGTCGCCACCGTCGGCACCGGAAGCACCGGAAGCACCGGAAGCACCGGAATCGTTCAGGGCACGGACCCGGCCACCCTGCTCGGCGACGTAGATACGGCCCGGCACGGGATCCCCCGGGCGCACGGCCATGGCCACCGGCTTGTCGAACCGGGCCAGTAGCCGCAGCCGTACCTTCACGTCGGCGAGGCTGCGGGTCGGCCGCGTGGCCGCGGTCGAAACGCTCGGCCCGCCGGATCGCACCGATCCCGACGATCCGGCCGGCTCCGTGGTCGCCCGGGGAGCGGTCGCCACGGCCGGACCGGCCCCGTCCTGACAGCCCGCGAGTGTGATCGCAGCCACCAGCACCACGGCCCCCACCGGACGCCGGCGGTGCGTCGGCGTGCCGGACGTGTGCGACCTCGCCGGCAACGGCCTCGACGATCCCATACCCCGAGGGTAGGCCCACGCAGGCCGGTCAGACGCCCCGGCGGGCGGAGTTCTCAGGCCCGGGCGGCCTCGTGCTCGAGCAGCCAGCGCTTGCGGTCGAGGCCGCCGGCGTACCCGGTCAGGGTGCCCGAGGCGCCCACCACCCGATGGCACGGCACGATGATCGACAGCGGGTTACGGCCGTTCGCTGCGCCGACGGCCCGCACCGCTGCCGGCCGGCCGAGCAGGCGGGCCAGCTCGCCGTAGGAGCAGGTCTCGCCCACCGGGATCGTCCGCAGCGCCGACCAGACCTCGAGCTGGAACACCGTCCCGACCGGGGCGAGCTCGAGGTCGAAGGCCCAACGGCTCCCGGCGAAGTACTCGGTGAGCTGCTCGAGGACCGGCTCGAAGGCCGCGGCCACCTCGGCTGCGTCGGCCGGACCGACCCGCGGCGCCGGGCGGTGGCCGTCGAAGTACACGCCGCACAGGCCGGCCGGCACGGCGTACAGCCGCAGCGGACCCAGTGGACTGTCCGCCACGGTGGTGACGAGCCCGTCCGGTGTCGGTGACGCCGTGGCGTTCACTGCCGGTCGGACAGCCGCGGCGCCGGCCGCAGGGGTCGCGCCGGGGTTGCCGGGAAGGTGATCGGCGCACCGGCGTAGCCGACCGGCCGGCCCAGCTCCGGGTGCTCGACCGGACGCACCCAGCCGCGGGCGACGAAGTGGGGGTCGGCAGCCACCTCGTCGGGGCTGTAGATGATGCCGGCCGGCATGCCCCGCTCCTGCAGGCCGACGAAGAGGTCGTAGGCCGACAGCTTTCCCGCCAGGAAGAACATCGCCGCCCGACCCGCGGCGAAGATCTCGCCGACGAGGTCGTCCGCCTCCATCTGGTCCATCCCGATGTGCTCGAGCTCGGCACCCATCTGCAGCAGCACGAACTCGTCGAACTCGTCGGCCACGCCGAGCTGCCCGAGCCACTCGGCCAGCGCCACGAAGTCGGCGCCGCGCCGTGGCGGGCCGGTGTTCACCCAGCGGCCGTCGGCTGCTTCGACCTGGGTGGGCAGGGTCGGCCGGGGCGCAGCATGCCGGCCGGTCTGACGTTGCACGGTCTCACCGGCCACCAGCCAGGTGTAACTGGCGAACTCGGTGGTCACGTTGGCCGCGGCGTAGGCGTTGACGTCGATGCGCTGCCCGTGGCCGCGTTCCTCACGTGCCAGCAGGGCCACGAGCAACGACATCACGGCGTAGTGGGCGGCCACGTTGCCGGCCTGACCACCGCCGCCACGGACCGGCGGCAACGCGTGGTCGTCATAGCCGCAGCTCCACACCGGGCCTGCCTCGGCCAGCACGGTGAGATCGGTCGACGGCTGCTGCGACCGGGGGTCGGCTGCGCCGTGGCTGCTGATGGAGACCCACAGCAGACGGGGGTTGGCGGCGCGTAGGGCCGTTTCGTCGATGCCCCGCCGGGCCAAGGACCCGGGCCGTTCCGCCTCGACCACCACGTCGGCACCGGCGAGCAGCTGCTGCAGCCGGGCCACCCCGTCGGCGGTGTCGAGATCGGCCGTCACCGACGACTTCGAGGCCTGGTAGTGCCACCACCACAGGCTCCGGTCGGGGTCGGGACGGTCGCCGAGGAAGGGTTCGTACCTGCGCAGCGGGCTGCCCTCGGCCGGCTCGACCAGGGTGACCGACGCCCCGAGATCGACCAGCAGCTTGCCGGTGTAGGCGGTGAGCTCGGCGGCCAGCTCGACCACCACGATGCCCTGCAGCGGCCCGCCCGGCGTCGTGTGCGTCATCAGATCACCCCGTTCTGGTGCAAGGCGCCGATCTCGGCGGTGCTCAGGCCGAGCAGCTCGCCGTAGACCTCCTCGTTGTGCTGGCCCAGCAGCGGGGCGCCCCGGTCGATGACCCAGTCGGTCTCCGACAGGTGCACCGGCAGGCCGTCGACCCGGACCGACCCGATGGCGTCGTGCACGACGGTGGGCCACAGCCCCCAGGCCGCGGTGGACCGGTCGCCGTCGATCCGCTCGGCCGGCCGCTGCACCGGGGCCGCAGCGATGCCACGGGAGCGCAACGCCTCGGCCAGCGCGAACCGGTCGTATCCCGCGGTCCACGCCGCGACCCGGCCGTCGAGCTCGTCCTGGCCGGCTAGGCGGGCCGACCGCTCGGCCCAGCGGGCCCCGGTCGCCCAGTCCTGCCCGACGAACGCCGCGAACGCCGCCCAGGCCTCGTCGTCGACCACCGAGATCGCCACCCAGTCGTCGTCACCGGCGGTCGGGTACACCCCGTGGGGAGCCATCGCCGGCCAGGCATTGCGGTTGGAGTGGGGTGACCCGGCACGCCGCATCGGACGTCCGTTCACGTCGGCGTCGAGCAGGGCAGGGCCGTGCAACGCCGCACCCGCCTCGGTACAGGACAGGTCCACCCACTGACCCTCGCCGGTGCGAGCCCGCCAGAACAGTGCCGCCAGGATCGCCATGGCCATGTAGTAGCCACCGGTGTGGTCCATGTAGCTGTAGCCCCAACCGGCCGGGGGCCGGCCGGGCAGACCGGAGGCGAAGGTCAGCCCGCTGACCGCCTGGGCGA
The DNA here is from genome assembly GCA_947476745.1 of Acidimicrobiia bacterium. Classification (GTDB taxonomy): domain Bacteria; phylum Actinomycetota; class Acidimicrobiia; order Acidimicrobiales; family CAIXPF01; genus CAIXPF01. The sequence continues at coordinate 308,533 of CANJRG010000001.1, forward strand.
TCGGTCCCCACGACTTGAACCGGCCGTAGGGGCCGACCTGGCCGAACCCGCAGTTGCTGACGTAGACGATGTCGGGTCGCAGCTCGCGTAGCCGCTCGAACCCGAAGCCCCAGCGTTCGAGCACGCCGGCGGCGAAGTTCTCCGTCACGGCGTCGCTGCGACGCACCAGCTCGGCCAGCAGCTCCTTGCCCCGCTCGGTCCGCAGGTTGAGGGTGATGCCGAGCTTGTTGACGTTGTGGTTGTTGTAGCCGGACCCGAACTCGGGGCCCCGGCGCTCGTCCTTGAACGGGGGCGCGCCGCGCAGGATGTCCCAGCGGCCACCGGTGACCGGGTCCTCGATGCGGATGACCTCCGCCCCGAACGCGGCGAGGAACTTCGTCGCCCCCGCCCCGGCGAGCTGGCCGGTGAAATCACAGATCCGAAGATGACCGAGCGCTCCGTCCCCCACGGCGGGAACCCTAGAGCAGCGATCGACCGGGCGGGCCGGGAAGTGACAGGATCGTCCACCGTGCGTATCCCCAACGACCCCACCGGCCGGACCGACCGTCCCGTCCATCTCGTCTACGAGGACCCGATGCTGGCCGAACGCGACCGGGCCGGACGGGCCGTCCGCCGCCTGGCCGAGGCCATGATCGGCCGCGAGGTGACCGCCGCCGAGCTCGACGAGATCGCCACCTGGGCCGACGCCGCCGCCGGACGGCTCGAACCGCACCAACCCATCCAACGCGCCGACGACTACCAGGCCCGCCGCTACACCATCGCCCCACCCGAGGACGGCGACCGGCTGATCTCCTTCACCGACCGGCCGATCTCGGGGCCGGGCAACCCGGCCGCCAACGAGCTGGTGCTGTGGCGCGACGGCATGATCGTGCGGGCGGTCGCCACCTTCGGCCGTCTGAGCGAGGCCTCCCCGGGCCGGGTGCACGGCGGCATCACCTCGGCCACCTTCGATGACGTGATGGGCTACGTGATGATCGTCGAGGCCACCGCGGCCTACACCGGCGAGCTGACCGTTCGCTACAAGGCCCCGATGCTGATCGGCATGCCCATCCACTTCGAGGCCGCGGTCTCCGACCGGGCGGGCAAGGTGTGGACGATCACCGCCACCGCCCGGGCCGGCAGCGCCGACGGTGAGATCGTGTCGGAGGCGTCGGGCAAGTTCGTGGTGGTCAGCCCCGAACGGCTCGGGGTGACCTCGCCGACCCCGTCGGAATGAGCCGTCACCGGGCCGCCCGCCGGCAGTGTTTCGCCCGGAGCCGCTGTGACCGCTACCGTACGGGTCGACGCTATGGCCAAGACCAAGACCCCGATCACCTTCGACACGCGGTTCCGCAAGGGCGAGAAGGTCACCGCCACGGTTGACCTGCCCGGCGTCCCCGAAGGCACCACCGGGAAAGTCAAGCTGATCAACGGCTTGACCTGGATCAGATACTGGGTGTTCTTCGACAACGGGGTCGACCTAGGGACCATCGGCCAGGCGTCCCTGGTGCGCTCGAAGCAGTGGGTCGCCTACCTCGACGCCAAGGCCGATGCCGAGGCGAACGCCGCGGCCAAGGCCGCGGCCGAAGCCGCCGAGAAGGCCAAGCAGGCCGCCGCTGCGGCTGCGGCGCCGGCGGCGGCGAACCCCCGGATCCCCGCACACCTGCTGGAGCGGGCCAAGAACCGCAAAAAAGCCGAAGGCTGAGCAGACACAGCCGAAAGCTGAACGGACGCGGCACCGCCCCGTCGTCCGCGCAGGGTCGACGGGGCTGACCGCTGGCCCGGGCACGGCCGCACCGCGGCCGACCCGGGCACGGCCGCACCGCGGCCGACCCGGGCTCGGAGCACTCAGTCCAGCTGGAAGACCGTGGTCGTGCCACTGATCTCGTTCGCGGCGAGCAACAGCGCCTTGCCGCCCGGGGCCACCCCGGCGGGGACGAACGCCAGTCCCTCGGGCGAGATGTCGCCCCCGTTGGTCGCCCACTGGACGAACTGCGGGGCGGTCGGCCGGCTGACGTCGAGCATGACCACGCCACCCGCCCGCTCCAGGCCGACGAAGGCGTACTGGCGGTTGCGATGGCGACCGACCACGACGCCCTCCGGCTCGGGGCCCTTGTCGTCGCTACGGCTGTCGTAGGGCGCCGTCGCCCAGGCCGGCGTGGTGGCGGAGGTGACCCACTGGGTGGGATCGGCGGTGTGGACGATCGCCTCGAACATCGAGCCGCTGTCCCAGATGAGCTTCCCCTGCAGATCCCGGATCGACAGCGACCGTCCGCCGAAGGATGCGAGCGAGTCGTACAGCCCCGCCGCCGTGTGCGACGGCGCCACCGCGCTGACCTTGAGCCGGCCCAACGCGGCCTGGGCCTGGAGGGTCGCCGTGTCCCCGAACACCCCGGGGTCCAGAGGAAGGTCCTTCACCCGGGCCTCGTCGGTGAAGCACCCCTGCCCTGCGACCTCGGCGTTGTCCATCCCGCTGTAGTAGGAGCGGGTGTCGCCCTCGTTGGCCATCAGCAGCAGCGGCTGGCCCCACGGTGCCGTCATCGAAGCGATGCCGTCGGGCATGTACATGCCGTGCACCGGCCAGACCTGCTGGTTGAAGGCCAAGTCCTTGTCGCTCGCATCGAACACCTCGCCGGTCGAGGCGTAGTCCTTGGTACCGAGCGGGAGGATGTCGATGACCTTCAACGACGCCAGGTTGATCACCGCCATCGCGTCGTTCTCCTGCAGCGTGACGTAGGCCTTGTCACCCACGATGGTGGCCGACTCGGGCTCGAGGTCCTCGGCCACGGTCGATCCCGGCCAGGTGCCGACGCGAACGCCGGCGCCGATCAGCGCGGCGCGCTTCTGCTCGCTGTTGAACCGCCCGAAGGTGACCTGCTGTGCCCGCGTCCACCGGCCACGGTTGCGCACCGAGATCACGGTGACCGACCCCTCCGGGTTTTCGGCCTCCAGCGGATCGGTCGTCGGGGTCCGGCCGCCCTCGGTCACGCACCGGGGCTCACCCTCGTTGGCCACCACCGCGATGTCGCCCTTGGCGTTGAAGGTGACCGAGTCGGGCAGCACGCCGACCTCGACGCTCGAGCGCACCTCACCGGTGGCGACGTCGAAGAACACCGCCTTGCCCTTGTCCAGCACGGTCGCACCGCCCACCACCGCAACCCCGACCCCACCGGCGACGGCCACGCTCTGCACCGACGAACCGAACCCGCTCAGATCGAGCGTTCGGACCAGCGCCGGCGAAGCGGGGTCGGCCAACGACACGATGTCGACCCGGACCAGCACACCGTTGGTCACCAGCATCGACGCCGTGGTGGTGTCGAACGCCACGATCTCGGCCCCTGCCTCACCGGAGCCGGAGTTGTACGACGCCAGCACACTGAGTTGCGGCGGGGACGCTTCTGCAGCTGCGACGGTGTCCACCGGCGAAGCGTTCGCCCCGGCGAACGCCGGCACCGCTCCTGCGATCACGGCCCCGGCGACCACTGCCGTCAGCCACCGTTTGTTGTGTTTCATCACATGCCTCTCACTCGGTTAGGGGCCGAACCTTAAGAAGGCGACGCAAACAGGCCATGACATCGCGGCGTCCCCGGGACCAACACTGTGCGGCGTCTCGGCAAACGCCGTTCGGTGGGTGGTCGGGGCCGCCGAAGTGACCTTCGGCCCTAGGGCCCTGCCGGGTGGGGTTCCTAACCTCGGTTACTGCACCAGCCGTCGGGAGAAGCCAGGAGGTGAGCCGATGACCGCCCGGGCCAAGGCGCACCTGATGGCACACCTGACCGATCTGAGACTCGGCTCGAAGCAGTCGAGCGCCGGCGCCACGGAACCTGGTCGAGCCGACCAACGGACCGATGCGGCCGGAGCTTCCGGCGCACCGCGCTGCCGTCGTGCGTGAGCGGCCATCGGGAACGGCCCCGACCATCCCGGCGCCGGACACCATCCCGCCGGTGGACGGCCTCCCCGCCACCGAGCGGAGCTGCGTCGCCGAAGCGGCCCGACCGGCTAGATCCGCTGCGGTCAGCGTCGCGGACCTGGCCAACCTGGTGGAATCCGCCCCGGACGGGTTACTCCTGGTCGACGCCCACGGCATCATCCGCCATGCCAACCGCCAGATGGAGTCGCTGTTCGGTTACGACCCGGACGAGCTCGTGGGCCAGACGGTCGAGGTGTTGTTGCCCGAGCATCTGCGCAGCGTGCACCTGGTGCGTCGCGATCGTTACCGGGCTTCCCCGACGATCCGCACCATGGGCAGCGGGCTCGACCTGCGCGGCCGGCGTCGCGACGGCACGTCGATCACGGTCGAGGTCAGCCTCAGCCCGATCGAGCACGACGGTGCGGCGGCGGTCGTCGCCGCCGTTCGCGACGTCTCCGCCCGGGTCGAGGCCGACGCCCACGTCCGCCGCATAGAGCGGCTCGTCGACCGGGCCCACGAAGGGGTGTACCTGATCGACCCCGTCACAACCCGCTTCACCTACGTCAACGCCGGGGCTGCCGCCCAGAGCGGCTTCGGGCGTCGGGCACTGCTCTCGATGACCCCGCTGGAGCTGATGCCGGACATGGACGCGGCGATCCTGCAGCGGGTGCTCGAGAGGGTCGCCACCCGTGGGCGCCTGGTGCCGATCGTGACCCGCCTTCGCCGGGCCGACGGCGAGGATCTCCCGGTCGAGCTCCTCGTCGAACGGGACGAGTCGCCGGGCGGGGGCGTCGCCGTGGCGGCCTTGGTCCGTGACCTGTCGGAACGACGCCAGAGCGAGGAGATGCTTCACGAGGCCCGCGAGGAGCTCGCCCTTGTCGAGGATCGCGAACGCATCGCCCGCGATCTGCACGACCGCATCATCCAGCGGCTGTTCGCCATCGGCATGTCATTGCAGGCCTCAGGCGCCCAGGTCCCCGCGGGAACGGCGTTCGAGCGTCTCGGCCGCTCCATCGACGACATCGACGACACCATCAGCGAGATCCGGGCGGTGATCTTCGAGCTGCAACCGCCGACCCCGAGCGGGTCGCTGCGACGACAGCTGCTGACTGCGGTCCGTGAAACCCGCTCGATGCTCGGGTTCGAACCACACGCGGTGCTCAGCGGCCCGCTCGACAGCGTCGTCGGCCCGTCGCTGGCGGCGGAACTGCTCGCCGTCGTGGACGCCGGCCTGGCCAACGTCGCCGCCTACGCCAAACCGACTGCCGTCGAGGTCCGGGTAACCGCCGACCCGGCCGGCCTGCTGAGCCTCGAACTCGACGACGACGGGATGGGCATCTCCGAGTTGATCGAGCCTGGCCGCGACCTCGCCGAGTTCGCCGCCCGGGCCGAGCGGATCGGCGGCACCCTTCGTATCGAACGACAGGTCGGCCGGACCGGTACCCGCCTCACCTGGGAGGCCCCCCTCCAGCCGTGACCATGCCGTTGCACGACCCGACCGACCGGACCGACCGAACCGCCCGGGCCGGGCCGGGCCCGGCCACCGACCCGGCGTGGCCGCATTCGCCTGTCGCCGGCGACTCCGACAGAACCGACACCCGCGCCGTCGCCTCATGCATGTGCATGAGATTGCGGCCTCTACGATCTCCGAGATCGCTCACCTGGAGGCTTCCGTGATCCGTGTTTTCCTGCTCGATGACCATGAGGTGGTCCGCACCGGACTGCGCGAGCTGTTAGAAGCGTCCGGCGAGTTCACAGTGGTCGGTGAGGCCGGCACCGCCGAGGAGGCCTGTCGGCGCATCCCCGTCTGCCGTCCCGACGTCGCCGTGCTCGATGTGCGACTCCCCGACGGCAACGGGGTCGAGGTCTGCCGCGACGTCCGCAGCGCCAACCCCGAGATCGGCTGCCTGATGCTCACCAGCTTCAGCGACGACGAGGCCCTGTTCGACTCGATCATGGCCGGGGCCGCCGGGTACCTGCTCAAGCAGGTGCGCGGGGTCGACCTGGTGGACGCCGTCCGCAAGGTCTCCGAGGGCCAGTCGCTCATCGACCCCCAGGTCACCACCCGGGTGCTGGATCGCATCCGCCACCAGGACAGCGCCGATGAGACCACCGGCCGGCTCACCGATCAGGAACGACGCATCCTGGAACTGATCGGCGAAGGCATGACCAACCGCCAGATCGCCGAGCGTCTCTACCTCGCCGAGAAGACGGTCAAGAACTACGTGTCGAACCTCCTCGCCAAGCTCGGCATGTCGCGTCGAACCGAGGCCGCGGCCTATGCCGCTCGTCTCGACGAGCGCAAGATCCGGGCCTACGAGCGCTGAGGCACCCGCACCCCGACGGGGTCAGAGCAGCTCGCCCGCCTGGAACGCCCGCAGCGCCTCGCCCAGCCCGTTCTGGGCGATGTAGCGGTTGATGGTGCGCACCGAGGGCGACACATGGGCGATGGCGTCGATCTCCGCTCCCTGCAGGACCGCATTGCGAAAGCCCGCGAGCTCCTGGGTACGGTTGATGGACTGCTTCTGCAACGCCAGGATGTCCTTCGGCGTACGAGCGACCCGGGCCGCGTAGGCCGCTACGACCTCGTCGAGCTCCGCCGCCGGCACCGCCCGGTTGAACAGGCCCATCTCGGTGGCCTCCCGGCCGGAGATGATGGTGCCCGTCGGGAAGAAGATCTCCTTGGCCTTCTTCGGGCCCACGAACCAGGTCCAGAACGCCGACACGTAGCCCGCACCCAACGGCAGCTGCGGGGTGCCGACCTTGCAGTCCTCGCTGACGAACCCGATGTCACAGATCGCCGCGAGCTGCGTTCCCCCGGCCAGACACACCCCGTGGACCTTGGCCACCACGGCGAGGCGCAGGTCCCAGATGGCCAGCCAGCCGTGCAGCGTGCGCTCGAGCCAGTCCCGGTCGCCGGTGACCCCGCCGTCGATCTGCACGCCCCCGCTGAGGTCGTAGCCGGCACTGAAACCCCGACCGGCCCCGCACACCACCGCCACGTGCACGGCCGGGTCCGCAGCCGCCTCGCGCAGCGCAGCCAGCAGCTCGTCCTGGAGTTGGCTGGTGATGGCGTTGAGCTTCTCCGGGCGGTTGAGGGTCACCGTCGCGACCCGGTTCTCGACGGCGTACTCGACGGTCTCGGGCATGGGCGGAGACACTACAGCCGACGCTGCGCCCGGCGACCCGGAACGGCACCCGGATCAGCATCGGGTGCGGTCCCAGCCGGCGAGCTGGCCCGGCTGGTCGGGGCCGCCGATGCGATGGGTGGCGGTGAACGCCCGCGCCGGTCAGACTGACGCCGTGCAGTTCGACCTCGATCAAGTGGATGCCCTTCTGTCGACCACCCGCGCCGTGCGCAAGCGGCTCGACTTCGACAAGCCCGTGCCCGACGACGTGTTGCTGGAGTGCCTGCAGCTCGCCGTACAGGCCCCGACCGGGTCGAACCGCCAGGGCTGGCGATGGCTGGTCGTGCGGGACCAGGCCAAGAAGGACGCCCTGGCCGATCTGTACCTGCGCGCCGGTGGCGACTACCTGCGCACTGCCGCCGAAGAGGCTGAGTCGGGCAGCCAGACCGGCCGGGTGCTCGACTCGGCCAACTTCCTCGCCCAGAACATGGCGCGGGTCCCGGTCCTAGTGATCCCGATGATCATCGGCCGGGTCGACGGCACCACCAACGGGGCGGCGGGCCTGATGGGCTCGATCCTGCCGGCGGTGTGGAGCTTCCAGCTCGCCCTGCGCAGCCGCGGTCTCGGAACCTGCCTCACCACGCTGCACCTGCGGCTCGAGGAGGAGGCCGCCGAGCTGCTCGGTATCCCGCCCCACATGAGCCAGGCCGGTCTGCTGCCGGTCGCCTACACCAAGGGCACCGATTTCAAGCCCGCAGGCCGGCCGCCGGTGCAGGAGGTCACCTACCTCGACACCTACAAGAACCCGATCGCCTGACCACCGCGACGGCTACCTTGCAGCGTCGAACGCCGGCATCCCGCCGGGCGTCCGACGAACGAGGAACCCAGCCATGGCCGAACCGATTTGTGTCCTGCAGGAAACCGTCGAGATCAACGCGTCGCCGGAAGCGGTCTATGCGCTGGTGAGCGACATGGAGCGCCACGGCGACTGGAGCACCGAGAACTGCGGCGGCTACTGGCGCAAGGGTGCCGACGGGGTCCCCGGGACCGGCAAGGTCGGCGACCAGTTCGTCGGCGTCAACCGTAAGGGCGATCAGGAGTGGAAGGCCCCGGTGGAGATCGTCGAGGCCGACGCTCCGCGCACCTGGGCCTTCGTGACCGGCGGTGTCGCCATGAACATCGCCCTGTGGAAGTACATGGTCGAACCGGCGGGCGAGGGGACCCGGCTGACCGAGTACTACGAGCTGCGTACCCTGCCGCCGACCATGGTCGACGGCGGGCAGGCCGCGATCGACGAGCGCATCGCCACCAACACCGAGTCGATGCAGGCCACGCTCGCCGGCATCAAGGCCGCAGCCGAGAGCTGAGCGAACAGACCGGGACACCGCGGGTGGTTCGGGGCGCCCATGGCCCCGAGCCGGCCGCGGTGCCGCGTCAGCCCTGGCCCAGGCTGCGCAGGATCGCTGCGAGGTCGCGCATGATGACCAGCGGCAGGCCGGGCACCTCCTCGAGCAGCTGCGCGAACCGGTTGCCCTGCACCACCAGCACCTGCATCGGCGTCTTGGCCACCACGGTGGCCGTCCTCGGGCCGTGATCGAGCAGGCTGACCTCGCCGATGAGATGGCCGGCACCGACGGTGTCGACCTCGTTGCCGTCGACCACGACCGAGGCCTCACCGGAGATCAGCACGAAGGCTTCGTGACCCGCTTCCCCCTGCCGGCACAGGGTCCGGCCGGCCTCGATGTCGACCTCGTCGACGATGGCCGCCACCTGCTCGAGTTGCTTGTGGCTGCAGTTACGGAACAACCGGACGGCTCGTAGGTGATCGAGCTTCGCATCATGGTGCAACGCCATGGTTCCCTCCCTCGGGGCTGTACTGACCGAGACGCTACCTCGTCGTCGTCGTCGCCTCGGGCAAAGCCCTCCCCGTCGAAGCAAGGCGCGGCAATCCGGTCGACCGGCGTCGGGGTCGCGGACCTTTGGCCCTGCTGACCCGGGTCCGTTGCCGGACAGCCTGAGGGGCGAACTGGTCGGCCGACCGGGCCACGCCCCGGCGGGGCAACGCCATCGGACCGCAGGATCCCCAAACCCCACGAGGAGCGACCCAGATCGCCGAACAGAACCAGCCGGCGACCGAGGACCCACGACGGCCCGGGGTAATCGTGGTCGGGGTGGACGGGTCGGACTTCGCCGATGTCGCGCTGCGCTGGGCGCTCGAGGAGGCCGCGCTGCGCCGGGCGACCGTCCGCGTCGTACATGCCTGGCAGTACCTGCCTATGGTGGCGGAGCCGATGGCGGCGCTGCCGACCACGCCGTTCGAGGATTCGGCCAAGGCCGCCGAGGCGGTGACGACCGAGACGATCGCCCGGGTGACCGGCAACGCCGAACCGGCAGCGCCAATAGAGCTGCACGTCGTCGAGGGCCCCGCCGGCAGCGCCCTGCTCGACGCTGCGGCCGACGCCGAGCTGATCGTCGTCGGTGGCCGTGGCCGCGGGGGCTTTGCCGGCTTGCTGCTCGGATCGGTCAGCCAACAGGTGACCCACCACGCCCACTGCCCGGTCGTGGTGCTCCCCCGGGGCGCCGAGCCCAAGGCGACGGCCTGACCCGGCTTCGGCCCGGGCCTTCCGGCGACTCCACGGTCGACCAGGCCGGTGGTGGAAACGATCGTCCGTAGCGACCCCGGCCTAGCTGAAGAGTCCGTCCAGGTGCAGTTCGACCCCGTGCTGTGGGGTGAGATCGACGTGATCGAGCCGGCTGAGGAAGCTCACCGAGACCTTGCCGGCCTCGATCGCCCCCGAGTCGGTGTGGTCGGGCATGGCGACCGGGTCGCCCCAGGACATCTCCACGTGGAAGGCCCGGTCGTGACCGGCCTTGGGTTCGAGCCGGGCCGACGCCATCGTCCGCGGTGGTTGGGTGGCGACGGTGCTCAACTGCCAGCCATTCATCTCCGCCACCGCCCGGTTCGGCACGTTGAGGTTAACCACGACCGGGTCGGAGGGCAGCCCGCCCCGCAACAGTTCCTCGACCACGGCATCGGCAACCGCCGCCGCCGCGTCCCAGAGCTGGCCGGCCAGCCCGGCCTCCGCTCCTTGACCGTCCACGGCGACCTCGGCCACCTCCTGGCTGACCGCCAACCCGTTGATGAAACGGCCGCGAGCGGTGAGGGCGGCGCCGACGGTTCCCGAGTGATAGACGGCCCGGCCGACGTTGGCACCCGGGTTGATGCCGGCCACCACGAGGTCGGGGACCCGCCCGAAGGCTCCCAGAGCGGCGAACAGGGTGCACAACGCCGGGGGGCCGCTGACGGAATACGCCCGATCGATCCCCTCGATGACGACCTCGTGCACCTCGGGACGGATGAGGTGCAGTGCGCCCAGCGCTGCGCCCGCGCCCGAGTATTCGGCGTCCGGGGCGACGATCAGCACCTCGCCGTGTCGGCGCATAGCCCGGGCCAGCACATGCAGCCCGACCGAGTCGATGCCATCGTCGTTGGTCAGCAGCAGCAACGGTCGGTGGCCCATGGCTGCCCATGCTAAGGCGAGGACCTGGGCCGAGGGGGTCGTCGACGGCCCCGGCCCGATCCGCGGCCCGGCGAAACCCAGCACGAACCCGACCCGGCCGAATCCGACCCCGGGCAGGACCGCGGCCCCGAATCCGACCTGGCAGAACCCCACCTGACGACGTCAACCACGAACCCGTACCATTTGGTATGCACGTTGACGAATCCAGCAGCCGAACCTGGCTTCCCACGGACCCGAAATCACGAAGCAGCGCGTCGAAACAACAAGACCGAGGCGGTTTTTGGCAAGCCGCCCTGCCAACGTGTCCCATTTGTCGACCCAAAGTGGTGGCAGGCTCACGTTTCGTCGACGGATTGACACCATACCGATAGGTATTTGGGCCAAAACCGCCACGGTCTCCGTTCGAGGCCACTCCGGCCCGCGGCCAGCGACACGCACCGGCGATTCGCCCACAATTCACCTACGAGCCGCCCGCACCGACACCGGACGATTCGCCCGACGATTCGCCGACGATTCGCCGCACCGACACCACCAGAGACGACACGACCGCCAGCCGGGCAACACCGGGCAGCGACGGGCAGCGACGCAACGGGTAACCGCCCGACATCGGGCAACCAACAGTGGCGCTCGACATCCGCGCACCGACGACGGAGCTCCGGGTTGCGGAACCTTGACCGGCCGAACCTCGTCCGACGGCCCCAGGAGTAGTGTGCGGCACCGTGGACCAACCGTTGCACGGGATGAAGGTGGTGGAGGTGGCCGGCGGGTCGTCCGCGGCCTACTGCACCCACCTGCTCGCCGGTTACGGCGCCGAGGTGGTCCGGGTCGAGGGACACGGCAGCTCGAGCTGGACGCTGAACGACGACGAATCGACCTACCTCCTGCCCGGCAAACGCCGCATCCTTCTCGGGGCGACCCCGGCCGGCGAGCTCGCCCGGCTCGTCGAGGCGGCCGATGCGGTGGTGCTCGACGGTACCCCGGGCCGTTTCGACGTCGCCGCATGGCGGCAGGCCAACCCGGCGTTGGTCGCCGTGACCATCGCCCCGTTCGGCCAGACGGGCCCCGACCGCGAACAGCCGGCCGACGACCTGATCGCCTTTGCCGCCGGCGGCACCCTGTCGCTCACCGGCGACCCGGCGTCGACCCCGCTGGTCACCGGCGGGTCCCAGGCCATGTACTTCGCCGGGTTGCACGCCTTCTCGGCGTTGTTGGCCGCCTACTACGGCGCTGTCGTCCGCGGCGAAGGCGACTGGGTCGACCTGTCGCTGCAGGAGTGCCTGGCCGGCGCGCTGGAGTTGTACGGTCCGGCCGCGGCGCACGGCGAACCCGCAGCGCTGCGCTTCGGCAACTACCACCGGGCGGTGTGGGCGGTCTTCCCCTGTGCCGACGGCTACGCCGGGGTGTTCTGCCTGGAACGTCAGGTGCCGGCCCTGTTCGCGTTGATCGGCGACCCGGTCCTGCAGGAGGAGCGCTTCCGCGACCCGCTGCAACGCCCGGCCCACGACGAGGAGCTGTCGGCGTACGTGCTGTCGTTCATGGTCGACCGGACCGGCGACGAGCTGATCCGGCTCGGCGCGGAACACCGCATCCCCTTCGGCAAGGTCCGCACCCCGGCCGAGCTGATCGCCGGGCCCGCCCTGCACGCACGAGGGTTCTTCGATCTCGTCACCACCGCAGACGGCCACATCGTGCATGTGCCGGGTCGACCCTTCGTGGCCTTCGACTGGAGTGGAGGCGGGGCGGTCACCGCCGCGGAGCCGGCGATGGCAGCAACGGTGGCCGAGCGATGGGAGGCCCGATGAAGCCGTTGCCGTTCGAAGGTGTGCGAGTTGCCGATCTGTCGATGATGTGGGCGGGGCCCTTCGCCACCAAGCTGCTCGGCGAGCAGGGGGCGGAGGTCCTCAAGATCGAGTCGCCCTCGGCGTGGGACAACATCCGCACGCTCATCCCCCAGCCCGGCAAGCCCGACCCGTGGAACTCCAGCTACTACTTCAACACCTACAATCGGGCGAAGCAGTCCGTCACCCTCGACCTCGCCCAGGCACGCGGCCGGCAGGTCTTCCTCGAGCTGTTGGCACACTGCGACGTGCTGGTGGAGAACTACCGGGCCGACGTGCTCGACAAGCTCCGGCTCGGCTACGACATCCTGCAGGCCGCCAACCCGCAGTTGATCATCGTGTCGATGGCCGGGTTCGGCAAGACCGGGCCCGACCGTGCCCTGGTGGGGTTCGGGCCGGTCATCGAGCAGATGTCGGGCCTGACCTCGCTCACCGGGTACGCCGGCGAGGACGTCCCGTACAAGTGCGGGGTCTCCTACGGCGACCCGGTGGCCGGTGTGGCGGCGGCGGGGGCCGTGGTCCTGGGGTTGCTGCAGCGCCGCCGGACCGGCGCGGGCATGGTGGTGGACCTGGCCCAACGCGAGGTGGCCGCCACGTTGGCCGGTTCCGCCTTCGTCGCCGCGGCGCGTGACCCCGAGGTCGTCCACCACGGGAACCGTCATCCGCAGGGTGCCGTCGCTCCGCGCGGCTGTTACCGCTGCGCGGATGAGGCCAGGCCGGACCGGACCGCGGGGTACAACCTGCTCCCCGCCCGCCCGTTCGATGAGCAGTGGATCGCCGTGTCGGTGCTCGACGACACCATGTGGTCGGCCTTCGCGGGGTTGTTGGAGCGGCCGGAGTGGTCGGCGCTGACCCTGGCCGAGCGGCTGGCCCGCCACGACGAGCTCGACGATGCCATCGCCACGTGGTGTGCGCCGCTCGACGCGCCCGAGGCGGTGGCCTTGCTGCGTGACCAGGGCATCGCATCGAGCCGGGTGCTCGACACCGTGGCCATCCACGACGATCCGCACCTGCGTTCCCGGGGGTTCTGGGTCGAGCTGGAGCACCCGCGCATGCCCGCCGACTGGAAACAGCCCGGCGTGGCCTGGCGCTGCGTACCGTCCGGCAGGCGACTGGACCGGCCGGCACCGCTGTTCGGCGAACACACCAGGTCGGTGCTGCGGGCGCTGCTCGGTTACGACGAGGCCCAGCTCGAAGAGCTGCACGCCGCGGCGGTGATCGGCGATGAACCGATCAACCCCGGCGTGGGCTGATCGCGTCAGCGGTCCCGATCGCGACAGCGCCCGCTGATCGCGTCAGCGCTCCTGCTCCGGGGCCAGGGACGCCGGGATCTGACGCTGCGCCTGGACCGGCCCGGGACTGGCCATGGTCAGCGTCCCGTCCTCCAGGGCAGCCATCAGCGCAGCGTTCGAAAGGGGGCGGGCGAAGCCGTAGCCCTGGCCGAGACGGCAGCCGAGGGTCTGCAGCTCGGTGAGCTGCTCCATGGTCTCGATCCCCTCCGCCAGCGTGGTCATGCCCAGCGAATGTGACAGGTTGATCACCGCTCGGACCAGCTCGGTGGCCTTGGGGTCCTTGCCCAGACCGATCACGAAGGATCGGTCGACCTTCATGACGTCGATGGGGAACATCTGCAGGTAGGCCAGTGACGAGTAGCCGGTCCCGAAGTCGTCGATGGCGATGCGGACCCCGAGCTGCTTGAGCGCCCGCAGCCGTTCGACACCGGCCGCGCTTTCCTGCATCATCACGCTCTCGGTCACCTCGATGCACAGCCATGCCGGGTCGATTCCGGAGCTGTGGATGGCCCAGGCCACGTCGTCGACCAGGGTCGGTTCCTGCAGCTGTCGGCCCGAGACGTTGACGGCGAGCGACAGCTTGTCGGTGATGCCCTCACGGGCCCATCTCGCCACCGTACGACAGGCCTCGAGCATCACCCAGCGCCCGAGCTCGACGATCTGGCCGGTCTCCTCGACCAGCGGGATGAACTCCACCGGGCCCACCAGACCGCGTTGCGGGTGCTTCCAACGGACGAGGGCCTCCACCCCCATCACGGCCGGCCGGCCGAACAGCGCGATGGGATCGAGTGTCGCCCCCGATTCCTCGAGGGCCACGATCGGCTGGAAGTGCACCTCGAACTCCTGGCGCTCCAACGCCCGGACCAGCTCCGCCTGCAGGTCGAGGCGGCGCCGCACGTTGTCGTGCATCGACGAGTCGTACAGGGCCACACCTCCGCCCTGGCCCTTGGCGACGTACATCGCGAGGTCGGCGTTCCGGATGAGATCGGCCGCCGCCACGACCCGGGATCCACTGACGACCCCGACGGAGGCGATGCCGATGCTGGCCCGCGGCGAGATCTCGACCCCTTCGAGCAGCATCGGTTCGGCGATCGCGTCGAACACCCGGTGGCCCACCTCGAGCAACACCGAGCCGTCGACCCGCCCCGAGGCGGCGAGCAACACAGCGAACTCGTCGCCGCCAATCCGGGCCGCCGTGTCTCCTGGCCGCAGACAGGTCGCGAGCCGGTGGGCGATCTCGATCAGCAACCGGTCGCCGGTCTGGTGACCGAGGCTGTCGTTGACCATCTTGAAGTTGTCGAGGTCGATGAACATCACCGCCGGCTCCGGCCCGCCCCGGGCCGTTCCCTGCAGGGCGTGCTCCACCCGGTCCGCGAGCAACGCCCGGTTGGCCAGGCCGGTGAGCGGATCGTGGAACGCCTGCAGCGTCAGCTGCTGTTCGAGCGCCCGCCGTTCGCTCACGTCGCGGATGTTGAGCACCACGCCGCACACATCGGGATCGGTGAGCAGGTTCGTGGCGGTGATCTCGGTATCGAGCCAGCTGCGGTCACCGTGGCGCAGCCGGCACTCGATGCGCATGCTCGAGCGTGGCGCGGCCTTGGTGAGCTGGCGCAACTGTGCCTCGATGCCCACTGCTTCGCCGGGGTCGAGCAGGCCGCCGAAGGGACCGCTCACGACCTCAGCCGGATCGTGGCCCAACACGGTGGTGATCGACGGGCTCTGGAACTGCACGACCAGATCGGCGTCGATGATGGTGATCACGTCGAAAGCGTTCTGCACCAACGCGGCGAGGCGATGGTCGGAATGGCGGCGATGCATGGACTCGGACATGACGGCCCGGTCCCGGGCGAGGCCCAACTGGCCGGCGAGCGACGGGAAGGCGCCGAGCAGCGCCGGTGACGGCTTGGTGGCCGTCCCCACGACCAGCAGGCCTCCCGAGCCACGAGCGGACGGGATCGGTGAGCAGACCAGCCACGGTCGTTCGGCGCTGTGGGCCACGGACTCGGCCAGGACCGAAGGCCACCCCGAACCGTCCGGGCCGAACAGGTGCACGGGTCCCGACGGTTCGGGCAGGTCCGCCGGCTCGGGAGCGGTCGCCAGGACACGCACGGCAGCAGCGTTGTCGCCCAGCAGGTTCCGCACGGCCAGGACGGCGGCCAGCTCGATCGTGGCCTGATCGGTGGCGACGAGCAGCCCGGTCAGGCCCGATCGCAGCGAGGCCTCGCGACGCTGGTCCTCGGAACGGCCCGCCAGTTCCCGGTTGAGACGCACGGCCAGCAGGGCGACGAGGGCCATGCCGCACACGCCGACCGGCCAGTCGTTCTCCCGGTCGCCGACGCTGCCGACGGCCACCAGGATCCACGGCACCGCGGCGCACAGGCCGAGCACCGTCACCCGCAGCTCGGTCAGCTTCCGGGTCGAGGGCAGATCGCCACCGGCGCGGGTCATCGACGGGTGCAGCGCCCCTGCCGCCATCACCAACGCTGCGGCGAGCTGGGCGGCGATGGCGACCGGCGCGACCGAGGCAAGGCGGTGGCCGGACGCCACCCACCCCAGGTGCAGGCCGGCGCCGAGCGCTGCGCCGGTGACGAACAGGCGGATCGCCACCACGCGCAGGGCACCGGAGCTGAACAGCACGTAGCCGAGCACCGCAAGCACCACGAACTCGAGCCCCACACCGACCAGCACGACGGCCTCGATGCGATCGATCCCGTCGACCAGCATCGGGGCGATGATGCGGTCGATGGCGAACGCCGACAGGGCCAGCAACCCGATGACGGCGTCGGTCAACGCCCCGAGGTCGAACGCACGGCAGCCGACGAGGTTCCGCAGCGCCACCAGGGTCAGCACCGTCGAGACGACCCCGAACTCGACGGCCAACGGGACGACCCCGCGCAGCGCCAGCGCCGCAGTGTCGGCCAGCAGGATCGCCGCGACCGCCGCCCAGGCCGATCGCCGGCCGACTCCGAAGCCCCGGCACGCACGGCCCACGGCGAGTGCCCCCAGCAGGTACCCCACGCATCCGGCGGCCACCGACCCCGACGGCCACACCAGGGCCACCAGCGTTGCGGCAACGGCCGCTGTCCAGATCAGCCGGGCCCGGCCGACCGCGCTGCGAGGCAGACCCCTCGCGGCGGACAACAGACGAGCAGCACCGGCGGCCATAGTGCAGGTGCATTCGACCGGTGGCCCCTCGGGCTGAACCGCATTCTCGCCGGAACGCCCGAAAACGACCGTCTGTGGTGCGTTGATGGTCCCATTGCGGCGCGGCTGCGGCGCTGGCGATTGTGGGAGGATTCACCCCGGGGAGAGCGACGAGGGGGACGAATGGCGGCTGACGATCAGCGATCGGGCGGACCGACGGCGGTGGTGCCGGTGCTCGACATCGGCCCGTATCTCCGTGGGGAGGCCGGGGCGGCCGAGCGGACCGCGGCCCAGTTGCGCAGCGCACTGGAGGAGATCGGGTTCTTCTTCATCGTCGGGCACGACGTGCCCTGGTCGATGGTGGAGGCGGTGTATCAGCAGGCCCGGCGGTTGCACGCGCTCGACGAAGCCGCCAAGGAAGCGATCCTGATGAGCAACGAACGGGGTGGGTACCTCCACCTCGGCGGTGGCACGTCCTACGCCTCGGCCATCGCCGGTGCGGTGCGCAAACCCAACCTCAACGCAGCGTTCTTCGCCCATCGTGGCGGCTACCGGCACGGGAACCAATGGCCCGCGCTCGACGGGTTCGAGGCGACCGTCGAGGCGTACATCGATGCCATGAGCAGCCTGTCGCAGCGACTGCTGCCGTTGTACGCCCGCAGCCTGGGCCTCGCGGAGGACTACTTCGCCCCGTTCTTCGACGAGCCGAGCGTGACGCTGCGCCTGTCGCACTATCCCGTCGTCGACCACGAGGACGAGCAGTGGGGCCTGGCGCCGCACACCGACTCGACGGTGATGACCCTGCTGCCGGCCAACGACGTCCCCGGGTTGTGGATCCGCCCGGAGGGCCATGAGTGGATCGAGCCGCCGCCGCTGCCGAACTCGTTCCTGGTGAACTCCGGGGACATCCTGCGGCGTTGGACCAACGACCGGTACCTGTCGACCGCACACCGGGTGATGAACCAGTCCGGCACCGACCGCTATGCCATGCCGTTCTTCTTCGGGGCCCGTGACGACGCCCTCATCGAGGCGCTGCCGACCTGCGTCGACGCCGAGCACCCGCCGTTGCACGAGCCCATCACCTTCGGCGACTACCAGCGTTGGTTCCGCAACCGGAACTACGCCCAGTACACGGACCAGCAGGCCGGCGCCGTCGCACCGTGACCGACCGTCGCCCGCGGTGGCGGCTCGGCCCAGCCCATCGAGTGGCCCGGGGTGAGCCTGGCGCGAGCCCGGCTCCCGGACATCGGACCTGATCGAACGTCGAGCTCACGGCCACATTCAGTGGTCTTGCCGATTCGCCGGGCCCCGACATTCGCCGATTCGACCCGACCCCGCTTTCGACGCTCCGATGGCGACTTTCGGCAGGTCTACCTGCATGTTCGTTGCGGCGAATCGACGTCGATTCGCCGCAACGGAAATCGGGGAGGGCACCGTCAAATCGGGCGAACGACCACGCAAAGTGGCGCGATCGGGTCGGTCAGGACGGTCGGACGGCGGCGTCGATGACGGCCAAAGCCCGGCGAACGGCAGGCACCTCGTGCACCCGCACCAGGTCGGCCCCGCGCAACGCGGCCAGGCAGCACGCTCCGACGGTGGCCTGGTCGCGACCATCGACGTCGGCGACGTCGACGCCCGCCAGCACGCCGACGAACCGCTTCCGCGAGGGGCCGACGAGCACCGGCCGACCCAGCCGCCGCAGCTCTCCGGCCCCCTCGAGCAGCCGCAGGTTGTCCTGCACCGTCTTGCCGAAGCCGATACCGGGATCGACCACCAGACGATCGGGCCGGACGCCGGCGGCCTCGGCCCGTGCGCACAGCCCGGCCAGGTGGTCGGCTACGTCGTTCACCACCTCGCGGTAGCTGACGTCGTCCTCCATCCGCCCGGCCGACATCGGCTGGGCGTGCATGACCACCAACGCGTCGGCGCGGGCCGACACCCGCGCCAGGTCGGGATCGGCCAAGCCGCTGACGTCGTTGATCCAGGCCGCGCCCACATCGAGGGCCGCAGCGGCCACCGCCGCCTTGGACGTATCCACCGAGAGGCAGTCGACCCCGGCCGCCACCAACCGTTCGAGCACCGGCATCAGCCGCCGCAGTTCCTCGTCGGCCGGGACCGGAACCGCCCCCGGACGGGTCGACTCCGCACCCAGGTCGACCAGGTCTGCGCCGTCCTCGAGCAGCCGCATGGCCCGCTCGTACGCGCTGACCGCACTGAAGAAGCGACCGCCGTCGGAGAAGGAATCCGGGGTCACGTTCACGATTCCCATGATGTACGTGGCCCGACCCAGCTCGAGGGTTCGACTGCCGCAACGGAGGGACACGACCACACTCCCAGACTAAGGACGGCCGCGCCGAGGTGAGGGGCCCAGGCGGTTTTCATCTGCGCGCCTTGCCCACGAAACACGCCCGAAATCATCTGGATCGAGTCTGTACCAGCTTGACGGCAAGCTTGCCCACCGACACACCACGAGGACACCGATGGAGATCAACGCGGGCGACACCGCATGGGTGCTGATGGCAGCGGCGCTCGTGCTGTTCATGACCCCTGGCCTCGCCCTTTTCTACGGCGGCATGGTGCGGGTCAAGAACGTGCTCGGCATGCTGATGCAGAACTTCTTCGCCATGGGGCTCATCGGGGTGCTGTGGGCGGTGGCCGGCTTCTCGCTGGCCTTCGGTGACGGTGGCGGGTTCATCGGCAACTTCAACTTCGCCCTCATGCGCAACATCCACGTCCTCGACGCCGACGGCGGCCTGGTCAACAAGCTGCCGGGCCTCGAGTTCCTCACCGTGCCTCCCGTGGCGTTCTTCGCCTTCCAGATGATGTTCGCCATCATCACCCCGGCGCTGATCACCGGCGCCACCGCCGACCGGCTCAAGTTCAGCGGCTATGCCGTGTTCATTGCCCTGTGGTCGATACTGGTGTACTCGCCGGTCGCCCATTGGGTGTTCTCGCCCACCGGCTGGCTGTTCAAGCGCGGAGCGCTGGACTTCGCCGGCGGCACCGCCATCCACATCAACGCCGGCATCGCGGCGCTCGTGGTGGTGGCCCTCATCGGGCACCGCCGGGGTCATCCGCATCACCCGATGCTCCCCCACAGCCTGCCGCTCACCCTGATCGGCACCGGGATCCTGTGGTTCGGCTGGTTCGGCTTCAACGCAGGCTCCGCCCTCGCCGCCAACGGGCAGGCCGCAGTGGCGCTGGTGAACACCGGGCTGGCGGCGTCGGCGGCGATGCTCGGCTGGCTGGCGGCCGAACGTCTCGCCGGCGGCCACGCCACCACGCTGGGAGCGGCATCGGGGGCGGTGGCCGGCCTGGTCGCCATCACGCCGTGCGCCGGCTTCGTGGGCGGCATGTCGCCCATCATCATCGGGGCCCTGGCCGGGGTCATCTGCTTCTTCGCCATCGGCATCAAGAAGGCGCTGAAGCTCGACGACAGCCTCGACGTGATCGCCGTGCACCTCGTCGGCGGGATCGTCGGTTCGCTGCTGCTGGGCTTCTTCGCCGACAAGTCGGCCACCGGGTTCGGGGCCGACGGGGTGTTCTTCGGCGGCGGCACCACGTTGCTGGTGAACCAGACCATCGCCGTGGTCGCCACCTTGGTGTTCAGCGCGGTGGTGAGCTTCGTGATCGCCAAGGGCGTCGATCTGACCATCGGCCTGCGGGTCGACGAGGAGTCCGAGGACGTCGGCCTCGACGTCAGCCAGCACGCCGAGACGGCGTACACCACCTGAGATCGGTGCCGGGCCGGCGGCGTGCCGCCCGCCGGCCCGGCCCGAACTCCGCTCGCCCTCGACCCCGCACCCCTCGTGCGTTCCGGACGTTCCGGGCCGGATACCTACGTTTGCACCCTCCCCGGATCGGCGGCGCCGTACAGGTGACCGGAGTCCTACCTCAAGGTAGGGCAATCCGACCGGCGCTCTGGACGGCGGGTACGGAGGGGGGTACGCACTCTCGGGTGGCCGGTTGTCGGCAAGGGGAGCGGAGTTCATGAGCAACGAGTTCGGAGTCCGGCACGGCGGCCGGCGGTGGTCGAAGCGGCGAACCGCGATCGGTGTCGCCGTCGCCACCGCCACGCTGGCCATCCTGGTACCCGCCGTGGTGGCATCGGCAGCCCCCAAGGTGAAGCCGGACAAGACGGCGAAGACCCAGACCTACTCCCAGCCCTTCGGGTCGATGGCCTCGGTGGCCGACCAGATCGGTGCGCGCAAAGTGTGGCGGGCCGGGCACACCGGCAGTGGCGTCAACGTCGCCGTGGTGGACACCGGCGTGGCCGTCGTGCATGCCCTCGTTGGTCCCAAGAAGGTCGTGGCCGCGGTCGACCTCTCCGCCGAGGCATCGGTCAACGACGCCCGCTATCTCGACACCTATGGGCACGGGACGCACATCGCCGGCATCATCGCCGGCCGCGACGAGGAGGCCGACCCCGCCGCGGTCACGCCGGACCCGACCAAGTTCCTGGGGATCGCACCCGATGCCGGGCTGATCTCCCTCAAGACCGCCGACAACACCGGCATGGTCGACGTGTCCCACGTCATCGCCGCGATCGACTGGGCCATCGACCACCGGGCCGAGCAGAACATCCGGGTGCTCAACCTCAGCTACGGCACCGACTCGAACCAGAACTACCAGATCGACCCGGTCGCCCATGCGGTCGAGCGGGCCTGGAAGGCCGGCATCGTCGTGGTGACCGCCGCCGGCAACGACGGCAAGGGCGCCCGCCGTATGGCCAACCCGGCCACCGATCCCTTCGTCATCGCCGTTGCGGGCGCCGAGCCCAAGGGCGACTCGTGGACCATCCCCAAGTGGTCGAGCTCCGGTGACGGTACCCGTAACCCCGACTTGGCGGCCCCCGGCGTGTCCATCGAGAGCCTCCGCGCTCCCGGGAGCCGTATCGACCTTGAACATCCCGAAGGGTATGTCGACGGGTACCTGTTCAAGGGATCGGGCTCGTCGCAGTCCGCCGCCGTGGTCTCCGGTGCCGTGGCGCTGATGCTGTCGGCTCGTCCCGAGCTGACCCCCGACGACGTCAAGTACCTGCTTCGCAGCTCGGCCATCCCCTACAAGGACGGCCACCAGCAGGCGTTCGCCGGCCAGGGCGTGATCCAGGTCGACAAGGCCATCGCCGCCCCGCTGCCGGCCGTGGGCACCCGCCAGTCGTGGACGGCCTCGACCGGAACCGGCTCGCTGGAGTCCTCCCGCGGCTCGTCGCACATGATTCTCAACGGTATGGAGCTCACCGGCGAGGTGACCGCCATCGGCGCACCGTGGCGGTCGGGGGCGATCGCACCGTACTGGCAGGACGACGCCGTCGGCACCCACCAGTGGCGTGGCGACACCTGGCCCAACGCAGCGTGGAAGGGCGTGGTGTGGTCCGGCGACACCTGGCCCGGCATCACCTGGAACCCCAAGGCCGACGCCATCGGCGGCTGGGGCAGCACCCAGTCGGTCACCACCACGACCACCCCCACCACCACCTTGGTGTGGGACGGCAAGACCTGGCGGGAGGCCACCTGGGAGGGCAAGACCTGGCGGGATGCCACCTGGGAGGGCAAGACCTGGCGTGAGTACGAGTGGCTGGGCGGCGCCTGGCGGGTCGGGTCCTGGTCCTGACCACCCGTCACCGGCCGATCGGCGTTCCGGGCCCATCTCCCCCATCGGGGGGCATTCACCCCTGGAGCAGCCTGGCGACTCAAGCGCACGGGGCTGCGCGTCGACACGCACAGGGCATGATGCGTTTCCTGCCCGTACCCCCTCCCGTATCCGGTCGGCCGACCGGATACCGCCGGGGTGCGGGCGCGTCCGGGAGCGGCACCAGGTGAGCGACGTCGTTCCCGCCGATCCCGCGGTGCCCGCCGGTGAAGGCCGCCGTCTCCCGCCAGGCCTGCTCGTCGGGTTGTTGACCGCGCTGCAGGCAGTATTGGCGGCCGCGCTGCTCACGGTCGTGTCGCCGGAGCCGCTGCGGGCCGTTCCGGTGGGCGTTGGGGCGCTGCTCGGGGTCGCCTTCCTGTTGGCCGAGCTGTACGTGTTCCACGTCGAGTTCCGGCGAGAGGCGATCACCATCTCGCTGGCCGAGGTGGCGCTGGCCTTCGGGCTGCTCGGCATGCCCGTCGGGGTGCTGGTCGGGACCCGGCTGCTGGGCACCTTGACGGCTCTGCTGATCGCCGGACGGCCCTCTGCGTCGAAGTTGCTGTTCAACGCCGCGAACCTGACCTTCGACACCCTGGTGGCGGCGGCGGTCTTCGAGGCCATCACCACCCGGAGCAACGATCCTCACGACGCAGTGCTGTTGCTGGCGCTGCTGCCGGCGCTGACCCTGGCGTCGTTCCTGTCCGGCATCGCGGTGTCGGTCGCGGTGTCCTGCTACGAGGGCGGTCTGTGGGCCAACATCCGCCAGGAGATCGTCGAGGGCCCACGGCTGGCCTTCCTACTGGCCTGTCTGGCGGCGATGACCGTCGCACCGACGTTGATCAGCCTGTGGTTGCTCCCGTTGGCCGTGGTTCCCCTCGGGGCGATCTGGTTCGTGGCAAGGCTGGCCGGCATCGCCGAACAGCACAACCGGGATCTCGAGGAGATGCACAGCTTCGCCCGGTTCGTGGGTCGCTCCCTCGACATCACCGACATCGCTACCGCGGCGACGAGCGAGGTCGAGCGTCTGATCCGGGCGGCGACCAGCCGCATGGTGGTCTTCGACCCCGAGACCGGCGACGAACGGCTCCGACGCGGCGATGCCCGTCTCGACGCCCTCCTGCCGGAAACCCCCGCAGCGTGGGCCTACCAGCTGTCGCTCGGCCCGTTCCTGCGGGTTACCTGCGATGAGCGCACCCTGTTGGGCGCCGCCCTCGGCCAGCTCGGCCTGCGCGAGCTGATCGTCGTCGCGGTGGCCGATGGACAGGGCTTGATCGGCGCACTGGCCATTGCCGACCGGACGGGGGTAGCGGACCGGTTCGACGCCGCCGAGATCCGCAGGCTCGCGGCGCTGGCCGACCAGCTCGGAGTCACGCTGCGCCGGTCCTTCTTACACGAACACCTGGAGCGGGACGCCACCCGGGACCGTCTGACCGGCCGCCCGAACCGGGCCATGCTGGAACGGCTCGGCGACCAGTCGCTGCGCAATGCCGCCCCGGGCGAGGCACTAGCGGCGTTCACGATCGGCTTCGACCGTTTCAGCGAGCTCACCGAGACTCTCGGCCACGAGGCGGGCGACGCCCTGGTGCAGCTCGCCTGCACCCGTCTCGGCACGTTGCTGGACGCTGAGGACACCCTGGCCCGTATCAGCGCCAGTGAGCTGGCGATCACCGCATCGAGAGCGGACCGACAGGCGCTGTACGCCTTTGCGGACCGCTGCAGCGAGGTGCTGAACCGGCCTTACGCCATCGAGGAGCTGACGCTGTCGCTCGACACCCAGATCGGCATGGCGTTGTTCCCTGATCACGCAGACGACATCCGCACCCTGCTCCGGCGGGCGGACATCGCCCGCCACCAGGCCGTCCACGACCATGATCGCTGGGAGCTCTACCGGCCTACGAGCGACCGGGACGCTGTCGAGCGTCTGGCGCTGCTGGGCGAGTTACGTCACGGCATCGAGGCCGGGCAGCTCGAGCTGCACTACCAGCCGAAGCTCCACCTGGTCACCGGTGAGATCACCGGGGCCGAGGCGTTGGTCCGCTGGAACCATCCCACCCGCGGGCTCATCATGCCCGATGCGTTCATCCCGCTGGCCGAACGAACCGGCATGATCGACGCCCTGACCGCCGCCGTGCTGGAGGAGGCGCTCGCCACCGTCGCGGACTGGCACAAGCGCGGCTGGCGGATCTCGATCGCGGCGAACGTGTCGATCCGCAACCTCACCGACGACCTACTGCCCGACCGGATCGCCCGTCTGCTCGAACGCCACCAGCTCGATGCCCAATACCTCGTGCTGGAGATCACCGAGTCGGCGGTGATGACCGATGCGACCCGCTCGTTGCGAACGCTCGAACGGCTCGACGCGCTAGGGGTCGGCCTGTCGGTGGACGACTTCGGAACGGGATACTCCTCGCTGAGCTACCTGCGGTCCTTGCCGGTGCGGGAGATGAAGATCGACCGCAGCTTCGTGAGCAAGATCCTCGTTGAGGAGCACGACGAGGTGATCGTGCAATCGACCATCGCCCTGGCCCACAGCCTGGGACTGCGGGTGGTGGCCGAGGGGGTCGAGACCGAGGAGATCGCCGGCCGGCTGAAAAGCCTGGGCTGCGATGTGGCCCAGGGCTACTGGATCGCCAGGCCGTCCAGCTACGCGGGTTTCATCGAGTTCATGACCGAGCAGCGGCACCGCTTCGCCGAGCAGGCGACGCAGATGAACGGCGCCGCCGGCCCTTCCGCCCGGGGCTGAGCCCGGACGTTCGTATCGCCCGGCCTGACGCCGGTTCGGCGCCCTCAGCAGGATTCGAACCTGCGACACACGGTTTAGGAAACCGCTGCTCTATCCCCTGAGCTATGAGGGCGGGGGCATGTCGCGAAGGTGGTCGCGAACCCGGTCGCTAACCGGGAACGACGGCTCAGCGGCGCTGCCTTGTGGTGCCAGAGCCTACCGGAGCCGCGTTCCGGGCTCGGAACCGGGCCTGGAGTCCGCCGCGACCCGGGTTCGGGCGCGTCGAAGCCGCCGGCGTCAGGGGCCGGCGGCTCGTCCAGCGGGCAGGCGGGCGTCAGGCGGCTTGTCGGCGTTCGGTCGCTGCGGTGCGGGCCTGGTAGCGGGCACGGCTGACCGAGTTCGCGATCAACGCGAAGCTGAGCGCGTTGGCGAGTGACGGCGCTCGGTGAACTTCCTCAGGGTTGCTCGGTGGATTCAATCGATCGTCGCAATGAAGGCCGTCCCCGAAGGGACGGTCGGCCCGAGCACCCCCATGCACGGCGCGCCGGGATGGGAGCGTCACGCGCGTGTATAGCCCACCTCGATCGTGGCGACGGCCACGGTCCGCTCTGCGATCGCCGCGAGCAGTGGGTCCCGGGTCACCACCGGAGGGTTCGGCAACGCCGGCGGTGCCGACAGGGCGCACACGGTGATCGTGTACACCTTGCGTCCCGGGCCTTTCGAACACGGCGGCGTGTACTCGCTGCGACCGTTCACGCTGTTGGTACCGACCTTCGCCGGCGGCGTCACGTCGGCGTCGATGCGGTCGACGTTCGCCGGGATGTCGTAGAGCACCCAGTACCAGTGCACGTCGTCAGGGGCCGCCACATGGTGCATGACCACGGCATAGGCCACCGTCCCCGCCGGCGCACCGGACCACGACACCGGCGGCGACAGCGACGCACCGTCACACGTGTACCGCGCCGGCAGGTCGCCACCGGCCCGGAACGCCGGGCTGACCACGGAGAAGCTGGGAACTGCCGTACCGACCGATCCCGTCGATCCCGTCGACGCGGTCGTACCGTTCAGCATGGTCGTACCGTTCAGCATGGTCGTGCGGGCCGGTCCGGACGTGGCCGATTGCCACGCGACGCTCAGTGATGGTGGTACGGGATCGACGTGACCACGGTGCCCTTGCGGAACAGCAGCCGCGCCTTGAGCACCAGGGCGCTCTGGTTGTGCAGGAGATGCTCCCACCACCGGTGCACCACGAACTCGGGGATGACCACCGTGATGGTGTCGTTCTCCCACTGACGATCGAGCTGATCGATGTAGCGCAGCACCGGACCGGTGAGCTCGCGATAGGGCGAGAACACGATCTCGAGGGTGTCCTCGAGGCCGAAGTCGCGCCACTGCTGCTCCATCTTCTCCTGCTCCTCCTCGTTGGTGGCGACGTGCAGGGCGATGAGGTGCTCGGGCCGCAGAGAACGGGCGTAGGCCAGCGCCTCGAGCACGCCGCGGTGCACCGACCCGACCAGCACCACGACGGTGTGGTTGACCGAGATGGCCCGCACCTCCGCCGGGGTCACGGCGAGGTTCTTGGCCAGGCTGCTGTAGTGCTTGTTGATCGAGCGGAACAGCCACACCAGGAAGGCGATGACGAAGGCCGGCAGGTACGCCCCCTCGGTGAACTTCGACACCACCACGACCAGCGCGACGACGCCGGTGGTGCACGCACCGACGGCGTTCACCACCAGGCTGGCCCGCCAGCGGGGCTCCTTGAGGCGACGATGGTGTTGCACCATGCCGGCCTGCGACAGCGTGAAACCGGTGAACACCCCGACCGCGTACAGCGGGATGAGAGCGCTGATGTTGCCCTTGAAGGCCACGATCAGGATCGACGCCACGACGGCCAGGAACAGGATGCCGTTGGAGAACACCAACCGGTCGCCGCGATTCGCGAGCTGCCGAGGCAGGAAGCCGTCACGGGCGATGATCGAGGACAACCGCGGGAAGTCGGCGTAGGCGGTGTTGGCCGCCAGGATGAGGATGGCGAAGGTGGCGATCTGGGTGGCCCAGAACATCACGCCGCGGCTGCCGTAGACGTGCTGGGCCATGAGCGCGATGCCGGTGGCATCGTCCTCACCACGGAACGGCTGCAGCCTCGAGGCCAGCAACGAGATGCCGAAGAAGCAGGTGCCCAGGATGCCCGCCATCCACATCAACGTCGTGGCGGCATTGCGGCTCTCGGGCTTCTGGAAGGCGGGGACCCCGTTGGAGACCGCCTCGACACCCGACAACGCCACCGCCCCGGAGGAGAACGCCCGAAGCAGCATCAGGATCGACAGCGCCCCGACCTCCTTGGTGTGGCGCAACGCCTCCTCGCTGAGCCGCCCGTCGGCCACCATCTCGCTGACCGGGATCGGGCCGAGGTCCTTGAAGAACACCCGGTACAGACCCACCACGATCAGCAGTACCAGCATCAGGATGTAGAAGTAGGTGGGGCCGGCGAACAGCGCCCCCGCCTCCTTGAGTCCGCGCAGGTTGGCGACGGTCATCATGGCGATGCACAACAGACACAACGGCACCGCCCACGACGGCCCGAGGTTGGTGGCCGAGCGGATGGCCAGCACACCGCCGGCGACGGACACCGACACCGTCAGAATGTAGTCGACCAGCAACGACGCACCGGCCACCAGCGACGGCATGGTGCCGAGGTTCTCGCGGCTGACGATGTAGCTACCGCCGCCGTTCGGGTAGGCGAACAACGTCTGGCGGTAGCTCGTGACCACGATCGCCAGCAGGATGCACACGATGATGGCGATCGGCACCAGCTTGGTGAACGCCGCCACGCCGACAGCGGCCTGGGCCAACAGCACGACGAGGATCTCGTCGGTGGCATACGCCGTGGAGGAGATGGCGTCGGAGGCGAACACCGGCAGGGCGACCAGCTTCCGGATGCGCTGGTGTTGCTCCTCGGAACTCGCGATCGGGCGGCCGACGAGCACTCGCTTGAGTATGGACAGCATGCGGAAATGAGGCTAGCGCCATGCCCGCACCGTCTCCCCACCTCTGACGCTGCGTGACCGCTCCGATCGACCGATAGCATCAGGGCCGAGCCGCCGGTGCGCCCGGCTGGGCAGCGCCGAGGGAGTACCGAGCATGCACATCGTCGTCGTGGGCTGCGGTCGGGTGGGGTCCGAGCTGGCCGTCACGCTGGAGGCTGCCGGGCACAGCGTGGCCGTGGTCGACAAGCGCCCGGCCAACTTCGCCCGCCTCCCCGCCAGCTTCTCCGGCCAGCTCGTCGAGGGCTACGGCTTCGACCGCAGCACGCTCATCACCGCCGGGATCGAACGGGCCTCCGCCCTCGCCGCGGTGACCAACGGCGACAACTCCAACATCGTCTCCGCCCGGGTCGCACGCGAGAACTTCGGGATCGAACGGGTGGTGGCCCGCATCTACGACCCGCGCCGCGCGGCGATCTTCCAGCGTCTGGGCATCCCCACCGTCGCCACCGTCACCTGGGCCACCGATCAGGTGCTGCGCCGGCTGCTGCCCGACGACGCCCACTCCGAGTGGCTCGACGCCACCGGCGCCGTGGCCCTGGTCGAGCTGGCCATCCCGTCGAGCCTGGCCGGCACCAAGGTCTCCAGCCTGAACGAACCCGGCGAATGGTGGCTCACCACGATCACCCGGCTGGGCAAGGCCCGGGTGACCCAGGGCGACCTCCTGCTGCAAGAGGGTGATATCGGACACTTCGTGGTCACGGTCGACGCACTCGACCGGCTGCGGGAACGGCTCAGCGCCGGGAAGGGGCACTGATGAGGGTCTGCATCGCCGGCGGAGGCAACGTCGGCTCGTTCATCGCCGTCGAACTGCGCGACGCCGGCCACGAGGTCCTGGTCCTCGAGCAGGACCCCACCGTCGTGGCCCGCCGCCGCCGCACCGAGGGCATCGAGTGGCGCGAGGCCGACGCCTGCGAGTATCGCTCGCTCGAAGAGGCCGACCTCGCCACCTGCGATGTGGTCATCGCTGCCACCGGCGACGACGAGGACAACCTCGTGGTGTCCCTGCTGGCCCGCCAGGAGTTCGCGGTGCCCCGCGTCGTGGCCCGCATCAACCATCCACAGAACGAGTGGCTCTTCAACGAGACCTGGGGCGTCGATGTGGCGGTGTCCACCCCGCACCTGCTCACCGCGCTCGTCGAGGAAGCGGTGAGCGTGGGCAGCCTGGTCCGTCTGCTGCAGCTCGAGGGCGGCCGAGTCAGCCTGGTCGAGGTCACCCTGTCGGCGGACTCCCCTGCCAACGGCAAGACCCTCAAGGACCTCGCCCTGCCTCGTGACGCCACCTTCGTCGCCGTGGTACGCCGCCAGCACGTGATCGTGCCCCGCGGCGACACCGTGCTCGAGGCCGGCGACGAGGTCATGGCGCTGTCGACCCCCGACGTCGAGCCGGCGGTGCGCCAGCTGCTCACCGGCCACTGAGGCCGGCGATCAGTCGACCAGCTCGTACTCGGGGTTGATGAGCGTCAGCCGCCCCGAACGCATGCTGCAACGTCCCTTCACCTTCAGAGCGGTCCCGGCATGCACCCCGGGGATGGACCGCCGGCCGAAGAACATCGCCAGGGCGAGCCCGTGGCCGTCGTCAATGGTCACATCGATCGCCGGCGAGCCGGAGCGCGGCACGATCCGCACCGACTGCACCTGGCCGAACAGCTCGACCACCTGACGATCGACGGCCTCGTCGATCGGGGTGCAGCCGACCGCCGCCTGACGCTCCAGCCGCTTCTCGCGATCCAGTTCGTCCGTCGACATCCGCAGCTTCTTGAACGCGTCTCGCAATGCCACGATGCGAGCCTAGGCCCGGCAGGCGGCACCGCCACGTCGGGCCCGCCACGTCGGGGCGGCGAAGGTGGCCGGGGGGCCTCCGGCGCTCAGACGCAGGTGAAGCCGACCTCGCCGAGGCCATGGGAGAACAGGGCCTGGACGTTGTCGCCCCGGCCGAAGCGGGTGATCTTCAGGAACGAGCCGGACATGATGATGTGACCGGGCTGCGGGGTCACCCCGAACTCGGCGAGCTTGTTCACCAGCCAGGCCACCGAGCTGACCGGGTTGTCCATCACCGCCCGGGCCACCCCGCTCTCCTGGATCACCCCGTTCACCGTCATCGACGCGCCGACCTCGCGGATGTCGAGATCGGTCAGCCGCCGCGGGTTGCCGGCCAGCACGATCAGCCCGCACGACGCCGCATCGGCGATCGAGTCGACCAGCATGTTCGGGCCGCGCGAGCGGTAGCGGGAATCGACGATCTCGATCGAGGGCAGCACGAAGTCGGTGGCCTGGATCACCTCGGCCACCGTGCAGCCGGGCCCGCGCAGCTCGCGGCACAACACGAACGCCAGCTCGACCTCGACCGAGGGCCGGTTCAGACGGGCCCAGTCGATCGGGTTGCCCTCGAGCACGAACCAGTCGTCGAACAGGGTGCCGTAGTCGGGTTCGGTCGCACCGGTGGCGTCCCGCATCGCCTTGGACGTCAGGCCGACCTTGTGGCCCTTCACGACGCGTCCGGCGGCGACCTTGATCTCGGTCACCGCAGCACCGATCCGGTAGGCGTCGGCCACCTCGGCCTCGGGATAGGTCTCCGAGATCGGGGCCATCGGCGTGCGGGTCAGCTCGGCCCGGTGCAGCGCCTCGGCCGCCTGGCGAACCTGTTCGTCGCTCAACATGGGCTGCTCTCCCCCTCGATCGTTCCGTGACGCACCCGGCAACGGCGGCCCGGACCCCGCGGGCCCGGTCGACCGCGCAGCAGGCTACCCATCGACCGGACGGGCCGGTGGTGGCAGAACGGCCGGCCGGTGGTGGCGGCAAACCCCGGGGCGGACGCGGAAGGCACGTCGCGACGCTGTGGTAGGACTGGCCCATGAGCACACGCGGTACCGCTGTCCCCCGACGGGAGGACCGCCCCTTGGTGACCACCGGCGGGCTGTTCGTCGCCGACCGGCGGCTGCCCGGCTGCGTGCAGGTCGCCTACGTGGTGTCACCGCTCGCCCACGGCCGCATCCGCCGGATCGACACCGACGCCGCCCGACGCGCCCCCGGCGTGGTCGGGGTGTTCACCGGCACCGACACCGCCCACCTGGCACCCTTCGCCGTGCCGCGGCCGGACATCGACGCCGCCATGATCCGCCCGCTGCTGCCCACCGAGACCGTGCGCTTCGTCGGCGAGGCCATCGTCGCGGTGCTCGCCGAGACCGCCTACCAGGCCGCCGACGCCGCCGAGCTGGTGGAGATCGACCTCGAACCGCTGCCGGTGCTGGTCGACCCCGAAGAGGCGCTGCGAAGCGAGCTGCGGCTGTTCCCTGCGGCGGCCTCCAACGTGGCGCTGCACCTCGGCGCCGAGCACCTGGTGCCGGACTGGGACGGCTGCGAGGTGATCGCCGAGGTCCGGGTGGTCAACAACCGACTGGCCCCCGCCCCCATGGAGCCACGGGTCGCGGCGTCGGAATGGGTCGACGGACGCATCGTGCACTACAACGCCGGACAGGGCGCCCACCCGATCCGGGCCGCGCTGGCCCGCACCTACGGGCTGGCACCCGAGCAGATCCGCGTCGTCACCCGCGACGTCGGCGGCAGCTTCGGCGCCAAGAGCGTGCCCCACCCCGAGGAGCTGCTGCTGCCGTTCCTGGCCCAGCAGGTGGGCCGGCCGGTCATGTGGGTCCCGCCGCGCAGCCAGGACATGAACGGCCTGCACCACGGGCGCGGCCAGGTGCAGTACCTGCGCATCGGTGGCGGCCGCGACGGCCGGATCCACGCCTACGACGCCGCCATCGTCCAGGACGCCGGTGCCTACCCCGCCGGTGCCACCGGGCTGCCGTCCAACACGCTGGCCATGCTGACCGGCTGCTACGACATCCCCACCGCAGGCTTCCGATCGGACTCGGTGCTCACCAACACCACCCCGACCGGGGCCTACCGCGGGGCCGGCCGCCCCGAGGCCGCCGCCGCCATCGAACGGGCCGTGGACGTGTTCGCCGCCGCCGTCGGCCTCGACCCGGCCGAGGTGCGGCGACGCAACCTCATCCCCGCCGACCGCTTCCCGCTCACCACCCTCGGTGGCATGTCCTACGACAGCGGCGACTACGCCCGGGCGCTCGAGACCGCCCTCGACGCCGCCGGCTACGAGCAGCTGCGGGCCGAGCAGGCCCGGCGCCGCGCCGAGGGCAGCACCCGCCTGCTCGGTATCGGCCTGGCCACCTACGTCGAGCGGACCGCCGGCGTGGCCCGGCCCGAGTACGGAGCGGTCGAGCTGCGGCCCGACGGCAGCCTGTTCGCCACCACCGGCTCGTCGCCCTACGGGCAGGGCCACCACACCGCCTGGGCCATGCTCATCGCCGATCGCACCGGCGTGCCCATGGACCGCATCGAGATCTTCCATGGCGACACCGACCTGGTGCCCCGCGGCGGGATCACCGGCGGCAGCCGCTCGGTGCAGACCAACGGCGTAGCAATGTGGCGCGCCGCCGGTCTGCTGGTCGACGCGGCGAAACAGATCGCCGCCGAGCTGCTCGAGGCCAACCCCGAGGATCTCGTGCTCGACACCGAGCGCGGCCGCTTCCATGTGGCCGGCACCCCGACGATCGACGTGGACTGGGCGGCGATCGCCACCGAGCTCGCCGCCCGTACCGATCCCGACGCGAACCCCGGCAGCTCCCACCGGCTGCTGCACGCCGAGAGCGACTTCGATGCAGAAGGCCCGACCTTCCCCTTCGGGGCGCACGTCGCCGTGGTCGAAGTCGATGCCGAGACCGGCAAGGTGACCCTGCAACGCCTCATCGCCGTCGACGACGCCGGGGTGATCCTCAACCCGCTGCTCGCCGACGGGCAGGTCCACGGTGGGCTCGCCCAGGGCGTGGCCCAGGCCCTGCTCGAAGGCGTGGTCCACGACCGCGACGGCAACCCCCTCACCGGCAACTTCACCGACTTCGCGGTGATCTCGGCCACTGAGCTGCCGATGTTCGAACGCATCGCCATGGAGACCCCCACCCCACGCAACGAGCTCGGCGCCAAGGGCATCGGCGAATCCGGCACGGTGGGCGCCACCCCCGCGGTGCAGAACGCCGTGGTCGATGCCCTCGCCCACCTCGGCGTCCGCCACCTGGACCTGCCGCTCACCCCCGAGACGGTGTGGCGGGCCCTGCAGGCCGCAACCGGATCCCGCTGAGCCCACCAAGCCCGGCAAACCCGGCAAACCCGGCAAACCCGCCAAGCCGGGCGGGTCCTACGCCCGCTCCGAGGACAGCACGGCGACCGGATCTGCGGTGAGCGGGACGCCGGGTGACACCGCGGGGCGACGCGCCGCCCGCCACCGTCGCCACTCGCCGTCGATGAGCAGCGACAGGCCGAGCAGCGCCAGTGCCACGATCCCGTCGAGCCACCAGTGGTTCCCGGTGGCCGACACCGCCACCAGCGTCAGCACCAGATGCAGCAGGAACACCCACCGCCACCGGCTCGTCCCCGCGGCGACGATGCCGAAGGACACCACCGCGGCCCACGCCACGTGGATCGACGGCATGGCCGCGAACTGGTCGGACACCCCGGTACCGACCGGGCCGTACACCGACAGCCCGAACCCGGCGGCGAGATCGATGTAGCCGAGGTCGGGCAGGAACCGCGGCGGCGCCACCCGCACGAAGCGGATGAACAGGCAGAACCCGGTGACCAGTACCAACGCATTGCGCCAGCGCGGGTAGGCCTCGCGGTGCCGGACGAACAGCCACACCAGGAACGCCAGCAACGCCGGCACGTGCGCGATGGCGTAATAGGCGTTCAGGAACCGACCCAGCCACGACGCCTGCAATGCCAGGTGCTGCAGCGCCAGCTCCGAGGGCAGGTGCAGCCGGTGCTGGAAGCGGTCGATCCAATGCGCCCGCTCGAGCGCCCCGGTCGTGGTGGCCAACGGCAGCATCCGGGCCAGACGCCAGATCGAGTAGAGCCCGGCCAGCAGGCCCAGCTCGTGCGCGGCGGGCAGCACGGCGTCGCGCAAGCGGCCCGGCGGCAGCCGGCGCAGCACGACGACGACCAGGGCACACAGCAGTGCCAGCACCGCCCCCTGTCGCCACGTCGGCCAAGCCATCACCGAACAGCGTGCCCACCCGGCGTCCGGCGATCAAGCGGAACTCAGTCGCCGCCCTCCACCGAGGCGAGCGACACCGTCAGGCCCTGCGGCAGCGGGGGTAGTCGACGGGCCACCGCCCAGGTACCCGCCACGAACAGCGTCGAGCCCCACAACGCCAGGCCCAGCCCGCCCGTCAGGTAGAGCACCCCCGACAGCAGCGTGCCCACCAGACGGCCGGCGGCGTTCGCCGAGTAATAGAAGCCCACGTCGAGAGCCACCTCGTCGTCGTCGGAGTAGGCCAGGATGAGGAACGAGTGCAGCGACGAGTTCATGGCGAACACCACGCCGAACACGATCAGGCCACCGACCACCGCGGCGCCCACCGCCACCTCGGCGGAGACCGCCGCGGCGATCACCACCGTCACCACACCGAGCGCCGCTGCCCAACGGCGGGTCGCCCGCACCTCGTCGAGCGCGGCACCGCCCCGGCTCAACAGGCGAGGGGCCGCCGACTGCACCACGCCGTACCCGATCACCCACACGGCCAGGAAACCACCGACCTGACGGTCCGACCAGCCGAAGCGGTCGGCCAGGAACACCGGCAGGGCCACCACGAACCAGATGTCCCGCGAGCCGAACAGGAAGAACCGCGCCGCGGACAGGCGGTTGATGGTCGGGGACTTCGACAGCACCGAGCGCAGCGGCGCCTTCTTCTTCGACTTGCCGATGTCCTCGTCGAGGAAGATCACCAACGCCACCGCGGTCACCGCCAGCACCGCGGCCATGGCCCACAGGGCCCGGTCGTAACCCAGCGAGGACAGCAGCGCAGCACCGAGGAAGAACCCCACCCCCTTCAGGGCGTTCTTCGAACCGGTCAACACCGCCACCATCCGGAACAGCGCACCGTCACCGGTACCCGCCACGACCTTGACCGCGCTCTTCGAGCTCATCTTGGTCAGGTCCTTGGCGATACCGGACAGGGCCTGCGCCGCCATCACGTAGGCCACCGCGACCCACTGCCGCCAACCCGGCTGCTCGAGGGTGAGCGCGGCCAGCGCCACGATCTGCAGCACCAGGCCGGCCACCAACGTCTGGTTCAGACCCCGCCGCGAGCCGACCCACCCGCCGAGCAGGTTGGTGAGGATGCCCATGAACTCGTAGGCAAGGAACAGCAGGGCGATCGCCACCGCCGAGTAGCCCAGCTGGTTGAAGTGCAGCAGCACCAACATCCGCAGGGCGCCGTCGGTGAGGGTGAAGGTCCAGTACCCGGCGGTGACCAGGCCGTAGTTGCGCAACCTCATCGCGTCGGCCCGCCCGCCGTGGCTGGCCCGTCGGTCGGGGCGTCGAGCGACGCCGCGACCTTGGCCGCCAGCTCCACCAGCCGGAAGGCGTAGCCGTACTCGTTGTCGTACCAGGCCAGCACCTTGACCAGACGGTCGTCGATGACCATGGTCGACGGGCCGTCCACAATGCAGGACCGCGTGTCGTTGACGAAGTCGGCCGACACCAGCGGTCGGTCCTCGAACCCCAGGATGCCGGCCAGCGGGCCGGCGGCGGCCTGACGGAACAACTCGTTCACCTCATCGGCGGTCACGGACCGGGCCAGGGCGAAGGTCGCATCGGTGAGCGAGGCGTTCAGCAGGGGCACCCGCACCGCCAGGCCGTTGAGCTTCCCCGTCAGCTCCGGGTAGATCAGGGTGATCGCCGTGGCCGAACCGGTCGAGGTGGGGATGAGCGAGTTGAGCGCCGAGCGGGCCCGGCGCAGGTCCTTGTGGGGCGCGTCGACCACCACCTGGGTGTTGGTCACGTCGTGGATGGTGGTGATGGCACCGCGTTCGATGCCGATGGCCTCGTGCAACACCTTCACCATCGGCGCCAGGCAGTTCGTCGTGCACGACGCCGCGGTCACGATGTGGTCGGTGGCCGGGTCGTAGCGATCGTCGTTGCAGCCCATCACCACGTTCAGCACACCCGGGCTCTTCACCGGGGCCGCCACCACCACCTTGCGCACCGCACGGGCGAAGTAGGGCTCGAGCAGCTCCGTCGTGCGGAACGCCCCGGTGGCCTCAATCACCAACTCCACTCCGTGGTCCTCCCACGGTACGGCGTCGGGCGTGGCCTCCGCGGAGAACCCGACCGTGGCGCCGTCGATCACCAGGTGCTCTCCATCGAGGCCGACGGTGCCGCCGTAGCGGCCGTGCACGCTGTCGAACTCGAGCAGGTGCGCCGCGGTGGCGACGCCGCCGGCGATCTCGTTGACATGCACCAACTGCAGGCCGGGCTGGGCCCGAAGGGCCCGGACCGCCAGCCGGCCCATGCGACCGAACCCGTTGATACCAACCCGTATGCTCATGACATCCTCCCGTGGTGCTCAGCCGGCCGATGGGCGGGATCCCGCCCCTGCAACGCCACGACGGCCGCGATCCGGGCGTCGAGCTCGGCCACCACGTCGTCGAAGGCCCGTACCATTGCGGAGGGGACCGGGTCGGGCACCGACCAGTGCCACCAGCCCTCCCCCACCGACAGCTCCTCGTGGGCCCGGTCGCACACCGTCACCACCTGGCTACCAATCGGTATGTTCCCGAGCGCACACGGCCTCGCGTCGCCGATGGCCAGGCCAGCCCGACGGGCTGCCGCGACCGCACCGCGATGCACCTGTCGGGCGGGGTCGGTCCCCGCCGAGGTCGCCGGAGCGCCCGTGCGATGACGCCACAACGCCGCGGCGAGCTGCGAACGGGCCGAGTTGTGGGTGCAGACGAACAGCATCGGACCATTCGGTACGGTACCGACGCCGCGCCCGACCACCGACGGCCGCACCAGTCGCACGTACTTGCGACGCCGATCGCCCGACGACGCCGACCGCACGACCAGGCCGGCCGCCTCGAGGACCTCGAGATGATGGGCCAGGAGGTTCGACGCCACGCCGAGGCGCTCCGACAGATCCTTCGGCGCCCGGTCGCTCAGCACCAGGTCCTCGACAATGGCCAGCCGCGTCGGATCGCCGAGCGCGCCAAACCGCGCCGCCCGGGCCAACAGGTCCTCCGACGGATCGAAGCGACCACCCGTTCGCCTCGTCGCTCCAGCCGCTCGT
Source organism: Acidimicrobiia bacterium (assembly GCA_947476745.1). Classification (GTDB taxonomy): domain Bacteria; phylum Actinomycetota; class Acidimicrobiia; order Acidimicrobiales; family CAIXPF01; genus CAIXPF01. Next base: position 345,882 of record CANJRG010000001.1, read on the forward strand.
GCCGCTCCGATCGCCACCGTCTTCATCGCCGCCGTCTCATCTCGGTCGCCGTCATCTCGGTCGCCCTCGGTCCTGTCGGCACCGTCAGTCCACCCGTCCTCGTCGCCCGGCCGGGCCGGCACCTGCGCCTCCCGCTCCCGGCCGGCCCTGCGGCGCCCGACACGATGAGCACCGAAGCTATTGGTCAACGGTGACTGAGTCAATGAACCCCGAGGGAACCGCAACCCAACAGCCGGTGAACGTTGCAGCCGGAGCCCCGGGCATGACCGTCTTGACCCGCCGATCAGGCTCCTCCACCCGCACCCATCGCCCTCGGCCCGCGGTGAACCCCCCTACCCGGCGTTGTTCATCGACGGTTCGACCGGACGATGCCGCACGGCAACCTGCACCGAGTTGGCTGGAGTTGTCAGTTGGAAGGACACCGCGCCGAACAGCCCGCAACCGAACCGAACAGGCATGGAGACGAACGTGAACACGTCCACGGTCACCGGCACCAAACGATGGATCTACCTCGAAGGCCTCGCAAACGTCCGTACCCTCGGCGGCCTGCCCACGACCGATGGCGGCTTCACCCGTCCCGACGTCCTCATCCGCAGCGACGACCCGATCGACTGCACCGTCGACGACGCCCGACGACTCATCGGTGAGTTCGGCGTCTCGCTGGTGCTCGACCTCCGCTCCGACGAGGAACGCCTCGACGCCGCATCCTCGGCGCTCGCCGCAGCCGGCACCGAGCACCTGTGCGTCCCCCTGCTCGAACGCGCCGCGATGAACCAGGTCTTCCGGTGCGACGCGCCCCACGCCAACGGCGACGAGGCGGCCCGCTGGATGGCGGAGACCTACCTCCGCTTCGCCGCTCCGGCGGGCCCGAACTTCCTACGCATCCTGACGCGCCTGCTCGCCAACGACGAGGCCCCCACCCTCGTGCACTGTGCTGCGGGCAAGGATCGCACCGGGGTCGTCGTGGCGCTGCTGCTGACCCTCGGCGGCGTCGAACGCGAGGCGATCATCGACGATTATGCGCTGACCGGCCTGCGCATGGCTGCCGTGGCCGCTGCGCTGGAGAAGCGGGCCAACGCACCGCTCGACGACGGCCTGCGCCCGGCCGTCCTGCTGGAGGCACCCCCGCTCACGATGCGCCATTTCCTCACCGAGTTCGACCGCCGCTGGGGCAGCGTCGCCCGTTGGACGCTCGCCGCCGGGGCCACCGGTGAGCAGCTCGACCGCTGGCGCGACCGGATCGCCGGCTGACGTCGTGGCGATGCACCACACCGACCGCCGCGGCATGGGGGTCCTCGCCGTGATCGACCGAGGCATCGACCCGGCGCGCGGCGCTGCGCTGATCGCAGCCCGGCTCGCCGACGAACTGCCCCCGTCTCACCTCCACGTGATCCGCCGTGACGGACCGGTCTGGCTGCGGGCACTCGGCTTCGAGCCGGGCGCGGTCAGCGGCTTCGAGATAGATGCCGCGTGGTACGGCGATGACATCGCCGAGTGGTGGTGCGACCCACCGTGTGTGGAGTTGATCACCCATCTCGCCCCGCTCGGATGCCCCATCAGCACCTCGTGGTCGAGGGCCGGCTGGCGGGCCACCGTGCGGTCAGCCCGGCGCCGCCACCACGACGCCGACCTCTTCCTGGCGGTGAGCAACCGGCCCAGGTTGTTGCCGGGCCGCGGAACCGGCCCGCACCTCGAGGCCCTCGTTGCCGGCACCAGCAGGCCCCTCGCCGCTGCGCCGCTGAGGCGTTGAGCCGATGAGCCCCCAGTGCTCGTTCAAGGTTCACCCGGCGGCCAAGGTGCGGTGGTCTGGCGGCAACCTGGGTCCGCTGAGCTGTGGGCATGCCGATACGGGAAGACCGCCATACGCCCGAGGTGCTCGCCGAGGAGGAACTCGCCGGTTACCTGGCCCTCGCCGCGACCGAGCCGTTACACGCCCTCGCCGACGCCATCATCGCCTCGAGTCCGGGGCTACGGGTCCTGGCCGGCCCGACGGTGGGCACCGCCCGTTACGACGTGCGCGAGCCGGTTGAGGCCATTCGTTTCGGTCTGGTCGAGGTGCTCATCACCAACGCCGAGGTCGAACTCGAGGGCAGCCACGGCTGGGCGACACGCCTCGGTGACGATCGGGTCGGCACGCTGTCCGCAGCGATCTGCGATGCCGAGGTCCAACGCAACGGACCACTCGCGGACAGCGTCCGGGCCCTGTGCGAGCTGGTCCGCACCGACCTCGCCGAGCAGCACGCCCGTCGTTGGGCCGAACTGCTGCCCACCGTGGTGCACTTCGAGGAGCTCGACCGATGAGCAGCGGCATGGATGCCATCCGCCTGGCCTCGACCGCCCGCCTGCAGGGCAAGGCGTCGACCGCCGTGTTCCGTGTGCTACTCGAGGCCCTCGCCCGCCCCGGCCGGCCGATCGAGTTGCCCGAGCTGGCGATGGACCCCCGCCTGCCCAACGCCCTGCTGCTGCCGTTGGCGCTCGCCGACCTCGGCACGTCGTTCTGGGTGCACGGGCTCTACGACGAGCGCGAACGGAAACTCGCCGCCGATGTCGTGCGCGAGGCGACCGGGGCCCGTCTGGCCGCACCCAACGTCGCCACCTTCGTGGTCTGCCTCGACGGCGATCCCTCGGTGCCCAGCCGGGTGCGGACCGGCAGCGAGCTGGCTCCCGAGGCGGGAGTGAAGATGGCCGTCCAGGTGGGGGACTACACCGGCGGCGAACCGATCACGATCACCGGACCCGGCATCGCCGAGGCCTTCATCACCACTGTCGGGCTCGACCGGGCCTTCCTCAAGGCCCTCCGGAGCCGGAACCAGCCGCCGGTGGGCATCGACACCTGGGTCTTCGACCGCCAGCACCGGGTCCTGGCACTGCCGCGGTCCACCCGGATCGGTGCGGTCCACGACGTCGCACGCGAAGGATTGAACTGATGGGCTACGTCGCTGCTCGAGGCGGCACCGAGGCGATCGCTGCGGCCGAGGAACTCGTATGTCGCAGCCGGTTGCAGGCCGGTGCCTCATGGCTGGAGCTCGACCAGCTGACGGAACGGCTCCGCTACCTCAACGACCGGGTCATGGGCGAGGGTGGGCTCTGGGCGCCGCTGCTCGCTGCACGGGCGATCCGCCAGGCGGAGGGCGACGTCATCGAGGCCGCCCACCTGTTGCGGGCCCACCGATCGACGCTGCCACGCCTCTGCGAGCTGATCCCGGCCGATGCCGACGAGCTGCGGCCCCTGCGCCGGATCGTGCCCGCCTTCCGCGAGGTGCCCGGTCCGCAGCTGCTCGGCCGCACCCTCGACTACACCGGCCGCCTGCTCGACCTCGGCGACGAGGACCAGGCACGCGCCGCCGCCGCGGCCGCCACGGCCGCTGCGGCGGCGCGTCACCCGGGGGACGACCCGGACGAGTACGACGGAGCCACCGAACCTCCGTTCCCCGAACGTCTCCTCGACGTCCTGCGGCGCACCGACCTCGCCGTGGACCGGCGACGCGGCGACGACCCCGAGCCCACCGACATTTCGCAGGTCGCCGTACGGCCCGGTATCGGGCGCAGCGCCGTGTTGTCGGTGATGGCCCGGGCCGAGACCGGCGCCCTGGTCAACCTGTGGTACCGCAACATCCTCGGCCCCGACAACCACCTGCACGAGGTGACCCTGGGCGAGGTGCGGCACGGCGAGCTGCCGATCCGCGTCAGCCACCCGCGCACCGGCAACCCCGTCCTCATCGGCCACCTCCGGGCCACCGAGGTCGAAGCCATCGAGGACCTCGACGGTGCTGACGAGGACCGCACCCGCTTCGACGTCGGCTACGGGCTCGTCGCCGGCCACAACGAGCGCAAGGCCATCGCCATGGCCAACCTCGACATCGCCCTGCACCGGGACCGCTCCGACAGCGGACTCGAACAGGCGGTGCTGATGACCACCGACGGCCTCGATGCCAGCGGGTTCCTCGAACACCTCAAGCTGCCCCACTACGTCACCTTCCGCTCCATGATCGAACGAAAGCAGGCCATGCGCACCGATCGTGCCCGCAACGAACGCAAAGGACGGCGGCAACACACCGCACCGGCCGTCGCACCGGCCGCACCTGCCACACAGCCGGCCGCAGTGGCGGTCGGGGAGGTCACGCCGTGACCGTCCTCGATCCGACCGTCTCACCGGTGGCCCTCCTCGCCGCGGACACCTCAAGCCGTGAGCTGCTCGACGAGTTCTCCAAGCGCGAGATCCGCCGGGCGATCCTCACTGCGGTGGCGGTGCCCGGCTACCAAGTGCCCTTCGCCAGCAGGGAGATGCCCGTCGCCCGGGGCTGGGGCTCCGGCGGATTGCAGATCACCCTCGCCCTCGTCGGCCCCGAGGACACCGTCAAAGTCATCGACCAGGGTGAGGATGCCGGGGTCAACGCCGCCAACCTGCGTCGGCTCATCGCGGACACCACGGGCGTGGACACCACCACGGTGGCCGGCGAGGCCACGATCGTGCAGACCCGGCACCGCGTACCCGAGGACGAACTCGGCGACGACCAGATCCTGGTGCTGCAGGTTCCCGTGCCGGAGCCGCTACGTGGGGTGGAGCGCAACATGACCGAGTTGCGCCGGATGCACGCCGAAGGCGACTACGCCCGCATGTGGGTGAGCCTCTACGAGGACTTGGTCCGCAATGGCGTCGTCACCCAGACCACCGGGTATCCCTGCCTGGTCGGCGGGCGTTACGTCATGGCGACCACGCCGATCCCCCGTTGGGACATCCCGAAGCTGCACCGCAGTGCGCATCTGTCGCTGTTCGGGGCCGGACGGGAGAAGCGCATCTACGCCGTGCCACCGCACACCGACGTCGAGCCGCTCACCTTCGACGACGTGCCCTTCGAGGTCGAACGGACCGAGGGGGCGGGCTGCCACCGCTGCCGCGCCGGCCGCCCCGACAGCGGCGTCGAGTCGTTCCTGGTCGAAATTCCCAGCACCGACGAAGGCCGCTGGGTGTGTAGCGACACCGACTGGTGCAACCGGCGTCTCGCCTCCGCGACGGTGACCCGATGACCCCGGCCCTGCGCGTGGACGGACTGGGCAAGATCTACGGCCCCGGCACCGCCGCCGACGTCGCCGGCACCGGCCCCGGGTTCAACCGGGTGGTGTCGCCCACCTCCGGTGGCATCGTGGCGGCCTGGGACGTGTCCTTCGAGGTCGGACCCGGCGAGGCCCTCGGCGTCATCGGCGAGTCCGGCTCGGGCAAGTCGACGGTGATGCGCTGCATCTGCGGCGACGAGGATCCCACCACCGGCTCGATCCGCCTGGCCTCGGTCGACGGCGGCGACACCGACCTCCGTACCTTGAGCGCGGCCCGGCGGCGCGCCCTGCGCGTCGATCGCCTGGCGGTCGTCTACCAGGACCCTGCCGAGGGTCTCGACCTGCGCCTCAGCGCCGGTGGCAATGTGGCCGAGCGCCTCACCGCCGCCGGCTGGCGGAACTTCGGCCGGATCCGGGAGCGGGCCTCGGAGCTGATGCTGCGCACCGACGTCCCGCTCGACCGCATGGACGATCCGGTGCGAGAGTTCTCCGGCGGCATGCGCCAGCGGGTGCAGCTGGCGAAAGCACTCTCCAACAACCCGCCGGTCGTGCTCCTCGACGAGCCGACCACCGGGCTCGACGCCTCGGTGGCGGCTTCGGTCCTCGACCTCATCCGGGACCTGCTCGAGGAACTCGGCGTGGCCGCCGTGGTGGTGTCCCACGACTTCTCCGTGATCGAGATGCTCACCCAACGGGTCGTGGTCATGCACCACGGCCGCATCGTCGAGGCCGGCCTGACCGACCAGTTGCTCGAGGACCCCCAACATCCGTACAGCCAACGACTCGTGGGAGCAGCCCGTGGCTGAGCACCGCACCGCCAAACTCGAGGTGCAGGGACTGCACAAGAGCTTCGTCCTGCACGCCGTCGACGGCAGGCGCATCGACGCCCTCAACGGCATCGACCTCTCTGTCCATACTGGTGAGCATGTTGCCCTGGTGGGCAGCAGCGGGGCCGGCAAGTCGACCCTGCTGAAGTCGGTGTACCGCACCTACCTGCCCGATTCCGGCACGGTGACCCTGCGCCTGGCCACAGGTGCCACCGTCGAACTGACCGGGCTGGAGGACCGCGAGCTGGTGGCGTTGCGGGTACGGGAGATCGGCTACGTCTCACAGTTCCTCCGTTCCGAACCACGCCGCAGCGTCCGCGACACCGTGGCGCGGGCCGGGCGGCGCCGCGGCCTCGACCATGAGGCCTCCCTCGACGCCGCCGCGGAGGTCCTGCGGCGGCTCGGAATCGGCGAGAACCTGTGGCGCAGCTACCCCAGCCTGCTCTCGGGTGGCGAGAAGCAGCGGGTGAACCTCGCCTCGGGGATCATCTGCCCGCCGGGCCTGCTGCTGCTCGACGAGCCTGTCTCCGCGCTCGACCCGGCCAACCGGGAATCGGTGCTCGCCCTCATCGCCGAACTCACCTCGTGGGGCACAACGGTGCTCGCTGTCTTCCACGACCTCAACGCCATCGAACGCCTCGCCGACCGGGTGGTGCTGCTCTCCGCAGGCACCGTCGCCGAGTCCGGCCGCCCCACCGATGTCCTGCGGACCCTCACCACCTTCGAAGGACCGATCGCATGAACCTGCTCACCCGCCAACCGACCCGGACCACGCTGACCATCGGCGGGGTACGCGCCGTCGTCGACGGACGCCTCCTCGACGATGCCCGGGTCACCGTGGAGAATGGCATCATCATCGAGATCGCCAGCGGCACCCGGCTCGGCGCCGATACCGTCGACGGCCGCGGCGCGTTCCTGCTCCCCGGTCTCATCGACACCCATACCGACGGGTTCGAACGCGAACGCCAGCCCCGCCAGACCGCCACGCTGGACACCGTCTTTGCGCTGCGCTCCTTCGAGGCCCGCCTCGCCGGGGCCGGCATCACCACGGCGTTCCACGGGGTGGGCTTCGACGACCGGGCCGACCACTTCCGTTCTCTCGAGGCCGCCGCCGAGCTATGGCAGGCCATCACCGACCGCCGTCGAGCGGGCAGGGCGCCGGTGGACCACCGCGTGCTCTACCGCCTCGAGGCCCGTACCATCGACGGCTTCGAGGCCATGCGGGCCTGCCTGGACCGCGAGGACGCCGACGGGCCCCGCCCGCTGGTCTCCTTCGAGGATCACACCCCCGGCCAGGGTCAGTACCGCGACGTCCAGCGCTACGTCGAGGCCATGTCCGACGACGAGATCATCACCGCGACGTCGCGTGAGGAACGGGTGGCGCAGATCGTCGCCGCCGCCGAGTCGACCCGCGAGCTCGCCGAGCGCAACCGGGAACGGGTCGGTGAACTGACCCTCGCCGGCACCGTCACCGCCCTGGCCCACGACGTCGAGGACGCCGAGGGCATCACCCACGCATCGGACTGGGGGGCCGCCATCGCCGAGTTCCCGCTGACCGTCGAGGCGGCCCGCCGGGCCCGTGAGCTGGCCATGCCCGTCGTCAGCGGCGGCCCGAACGCCCTGCGGGGGCTATCGCACTCCGGCAACGTCGCCGCCCGCGATCTCATCACCGCCGGGCTGTGCACGGTCCTGGCGAGCGACTACCTGCCCACCTCGCTGCTCGCGTCGGTGTGGCTGCTCACCCGCAGCCACATACTGAGCCTGCCGCAGGCGGTCCAGCTGGTCACCAGCGGCCCGGCCGCTGCGGTCGGGCTCGACGATCGCGGCGTCATCGAGGTCGGCCGGCGTGCCGATCTCATCCTCGTCGTCGACGACTACCCGTGGCCCCGGGTCGTGGCCGTGCACAGCGCCGGCTGCAACGACCCGGCCTTCACCGATCTGAGCGCGGCATGAGCACCTCTACCGCCCCCGGTGGCGTCCGGGACATCGACCTGCTGCTCGCCCTGTTCGAGCGTCCCGCAGCACAGCGGGTCTACACCGAGTCCGTGACCCAGGCCGAGCACGCCATGCAGTGCGCGAGGCTCGCCGAGGCAGCCCACGCCGACGATGCCCTCATCGCTGCGGCGCTGCTGCACGACATCGGTCACCTCCTCACCATCGAGGAGACCGAGATGGCAACCCCACCAGGCACCGATCGGCACCACGAAGCGGTCGGTGCGGCCTACCTCGGCCGCTGGTTCCACAGCGAGGTCACCCGCCCCGTCGCCCTGCACGTCGCCGCCAAGCGGTACCTCTGCGGCACCGATGCCCGGTACGGCGCCAACCTGTCACCGGCCTCGGTGCACAGCCTGCAGTTGCAGGGTGGCCCAATGAGCCGCCAGCAGTGCAATGCCTTCCGCTCTGCCCGCGGCTGGGTGTCCGCGATCGAGCTGCGCTGCTGGGACGACAAGGCCAAGCGCCCCGGTGCCACGACGCTGGACTTCGAACGCTACCGACCACTCCTCGTCGGTCTGCTGAGCCGCCGCCGCTGATCCCCACACCGGCGGCGTTGCCGGCCCGGTCCGCTCCCCCACCTCCCCCCGGTGGAGCGGACCGGGCCTGCTCGCGTCCGGCCTTGTGCCCGTTGGTCCCGCCGTCCGTTGGTCCCGCCGTCAGCTAGCCCGGCCGCCAGCGGGTCGAGCAGTGCGCCGATCGGGCAGTCAGGTCTTCAGTCCGTCAGGTCGCTGACCAACAGCCGGAACACGTCGGCCCGCATCCATGCGGTCGACAGCTCCAGCGGTGCGCCCGCGTCGAGGCCGTTCACCGACTGCACCCACCACGCCGGCTCGAGGCGGGCCCGGCCGAACAGCACCGCGACCTCCTCCGGTGGGTACTCGAGCGCCACGCGGAACGTGTGACGGCGATACGGCCCACCACCACCGCCCTCCTCGACCAGGGCCGCAAGGCTGCCCGACTCGAACAGCCGGGCGACGAGATCCTCCACCGGTGGCGGCCACAACCACGAGCTGCCGACCACGACGACCTCGTCGCCCAGCGTCCGCTCGCGTCGCAGTCGCGTCAGCGGCGTGCCGGCCTCGAGACCCAGCGCCTCGCAGGCCTCGGCCGGCGACGCGAGGTCTTCCTCGACCGAACGCACCAGGGAGCGAAAGACCATACCCGGTCGTATGCTGCCGGACCGTTCGACGCCGTCGCTGAGCGACGCATGCACCCGGCGATCGATGCGATAGGGGATCCGCCGGGTCACCAGGCGGTTCGACCCGGGCACCAACTCCACGGCATGACGCTCGAGTAGCAACTCGAGGCCGGCCGCCGCGGCGAACAGGTCGAAGCCGCACAGCCGGGCCAGCTCGTCGAGAGGGGGAACCGGCGTGCCCGGCTGTGCGGCACCGATCAGCACCGCCAGTGCGGCATCGTGCGGGAGCCCACCAAAGGCCGCGGCCACGTCAGATCAGCCGCACCCGCAGCCAGTCCGAGAAGCGTTCGATCACGAACACCACGACGAAGATCACCATCAGGATCCCGCCCGTCTCCTCGAACCGCTGGGTCTGCAGGTAGTTCGACAGCAGGGCCCCGATCCCACCCGCACCGACGATGCCGAGCACCGCCGAGCTCCGGATGTTGATGTCGAGGATGTACAACCCGTTGCCGACCAGCGCCGGCACGAACTGCGGGGTCACGCCGGTGGCGGTGTCCTGCAGCCGGCTCGCCCCCACCGACCGCACCCCGTCGCGTGGGCCGGACGGGACGTCCTCGATGGCGTCGGCGAAGAGCTTGCCGCCGAACCCGACGACGCCGAGGGCGAGGGCGACGACGCCGGGTACCAGGCCCAGTCCCATCGCCACCACCAGCACCACCGCCACGATCAGCTCGGGGACCGCCCGAGCCAACACGAGCAGTATCCGGGTCGACTGGTACACCGCACGACTCGGTGCCACATTGCGTGCCGCGAAGTAGGAAAGCGGCAAGGCCAGCGCGACACCGATCGTTGCGGCGGCGAACCCGGTGGCGATCGTGTCGAAGAGGGCCTTGCGAACGAAAGGGTTCCACCAGTCGAATACCGGCGTGTTGGTGTCGAAGTCGAACGGCAGCAGCCGCCGCGCCACGTACCAGACCGACGGCGGCTGGCCCGACTGCGGTGCGCCGAGCTGCGGTCGCAGGCCGTAGAAGAAGCTGCGGATGCTCACCGCGGTCACCAGGTAGCTGGCATAGAGCAGCCCGGCCGACGCCACCACGAACGCTGCGAGCCGCTTGCGGTAGGCGTCGAGGGGCGGACGCAGCCGATCCGGGTCGAGCGCGACCGTCCGCAACCGCTTGCGGCCGCTCGTCGCCTCGGCGGCCAGCAGGGCCTTGCGCACCCGGTTGGACAGCTGGTCCACCAGCAGCACCGCGACCACCGTGGCGCAGACCACCCCGAGTGCCAGATCCCATCTCAGGTTGCCGGTGTAAAGCACGAACAGCGAGCCGACGCCACCGGCACCGACGAGGCCCAGCACCGTCGAGGCCCGGAAATTGATGTCGAGGCGGAACAGGATCGTTCCGAGGAACGACGGCACCACCTGCGGGAACACCCCGGTCGACATCTGCTGCAACCAGCTGCCACCCTGCGCGGCGATGGCCTCGCGGGGCCCGGGATCGGACTGCTCGATGGCATCCGCCATCAACTTGCCGATCATGCCGATGGCATGGAACCCGATGGCCAGAATGCCCGGCAACGGTCCGATCCGGTACACCCGCACGAACACGAAGGCGAAGATCACGTCGGGCACCGTGCGGGAGAAGGCGATCAGGCCCCGCGCCATGAGGCGCACCACCGGGTGCGGGGTGGTGTTACGGGCCGCAAGGAACGCCAGCGGAACGCTGCACACGGTGGCCAGGAACGTTCCGGCCACCGCAATGAAGAAGGTCTCCATCACCTTCTCGAACAACAGCCCGGGCTGGGTCACCCGGGGCGGCAGAGCTCCCGGGCGCAGCGACGTGCCGAACAGGAAGTTCGCCACCTTGGTCCGGCTCTCCTGGCCGAACACGGTGGCCAGGTCCCAGATACCCGTCCGCCAGATGGCCCAGCCGGCCAGCACCGCCAGCACGAGGGCAGAGGCCGCCAACTCCCTGCGACGGCGATCCCACGGTGGCCGCAGCGCCACCTGCTCGGGAGCGCCCGGCACCCGCAGACGCGAAGGCTCGATCACAGTCATGCCGATACCGCCCGGTATTCCGCTCGCTTCTCGCCGTCGGGATCGAGCCGGGTGTACACCTTCATGACCTCTTCGGTGCTGAGGCCTGCGGCGTCGCGGTCGAGCACCACCTTGCCGTCACGCAGGCCCACCATCCGTTGGGCCCAGCCGAGGGCCAGCTCGACCTGGTGCAAGGAGGTCACCACCGTGAGTCGATCTTCGGAGGTGACCCGGAACAGCACCTCCATCACCTGACCGGAGATTTCCGGGTCGAGCGAGGCCACCGGCTCGTCCGCGAGCACGATCTTCGGTTGTTGCATCAGGGTCCGGGCGATGGCCACGCGTTGCTGCTGGCCGCCCGAGAGGGTGTCGGTGCGCTGAAAGGCCCGGTCGGCGAGCCCGACACGGTCGAGCTGCTCCCAGGCCTGGCGCCGCAGCGACTGCGAATAGGTCATCACCCCGTAGCGGGGACCCCGCAGCCGCCCCAGCGCACCGGAGAGAACGTTCTCCAGTGCACTGAGGCGACCCACGATGTTGAACTGCTGGAACACGAACCCGACATCGCGTCGCACCCGGCGCAGCTCGGATCGTCCGGCACGGCCGAGATCGCAGCCGAGCACCTCGACCTGCCCGCTGGTCGGCTCGTGCAGCCGGTTCAGGTGACGCAACAGCGTCGACTTCCCCGAACCCGACAGGCCGATGATGACCAGGAGCTGCCCGGCAGGCACCTCGAAGCTGACGTCGTCGAGGGCGACGACGCGCCCCCCGTCGAACTCCTTGCGGAGCTTGGTGATGCGGATCGCGGGTTCGTTCATGGCCGTTTTCCTGTCGGGCTCGTCGTCGGGGACCGGTTGTCGGGGAGTCAGGGAATCGAGATCAGGCCATCGCGGTCAGGAAGAGCCGATCAGGTGAGCTTGCACTTGGCGGACTTGGTCTGCTCGCACACCTTGCGCACGCCGTCGTAGAGGCTGTCCTTCACTGCGGTGTACTTGGTGGCGTCCTCGTCGCCGATGTTGCACTTGTCCTTGCTCGGGCAGTAGCCCCTCAAGACGTAGGTGTCGACGTTGATCTTCTCCATGAACACCTTGGTGATGGCGTCCTGGAGCGTCTGGGGCAGCTTCTTCTGCAACGCCACCGGACCGTTCGGGATCGCCGGGCTCTTCCAGACGATCTTCACGTCGGCCTTCTCCGGGTTGATCGTCTCCTTCTCGACGGTGTCGACCACGCCCTTGATGTCGCCCTTCTGGATCAACTGCGACGTGAGCATGGTGTCGAAGACGAAGCCGGCCTCACAGGTACCGTTGGCGACGGAGATCGCCGAGGCGTCATGTCCGCCGGCGAAGGTGCCCTTCACCCCGGTCTCGGGGTTGATGCCCACCTCGAGCAGCCCGGCCGAGGGGAACAGGTAGCCCGACGTCGAGGCGGCGTCGACATAGCACACCTTCTTGCCGGCGAAGTCCTTGAGCGACTTGATCGAGTCGTTCTTCGCCCCGGTGATGCCGTAGGAACGATAGGAAGGCTCCTTGCCCTCCTTGGTGGCAATACCGACGGGTACGATCTGCGCGCCGTTTCCGGTGGCGATGACGTACGCGAATGGACCGAACTGTGCGATCTCCACGTTCCCAGCGATCATCGCCTCGATGACGGCGCTGTAGTTCGTGGCGAAGGTGAACTCCACCGGGATACCGAGTTCCTTCGAGAGGATCTCGGTCATCGGCTGGTAGCGCTCGACCTGCGCCTTCTGCTCGGAGCTGGGAACAGCCACGAAACGGAGCTTCTTCGGCCAGTCCTTCTTCGGATCGGCGGTCGTGCTCGGCGCAGCGGCTTCTTTCGCCGCGATGGCGGAGGTCGCCGGTGCGCCGGCGTTCTCGCTGCTGGCGTTGTCGTCGCTCCCGCACGCAACGGCGACCAGCGCCAGCGCCAGCGCCAGCGCCGCTGCGACGGCCAAACGGCTTGAACGTTTCCGGGGCATCTGTATCTCCATGTTCGTCTGTTCGGTTCGTCTGTTCGGTTCGTCTGTTCGGTCTGCTCGATCGAACGGGCGGGAACCTAAGCGGCCCGGGCGAAGGCCCGACGACGGCTGTCTGTCCGCAAGGCGAACGACGAGCGAACCCTTGCCGCCCGAGTCAGCGCTGCGCCTCGAGCACCGTGCGCACCACGTCCTCGGCCAGGGGAACCGACGCCGCGACCACCACGCTCCAGCGCCGGGTGATCTCGGTGGTGAACTCGAGCGAGCGCCCGTGCAGGTCGACCACCGCGCCGCCGGCCGCCTCCACCAGGACCACCGCCGCCGCCACGTCGACATACCGATGGGTATCACTGCCGGCATCGAGGCTGGCGTCGAGGATGCCCGCCGCCACCCAGGCCGCCTCCAGCGCGGAGGACCCGAGGACCCTGGTTCGATCGGCGCGGGCCGCTACGGCGAGAAAGCCCCGGCTGTCGGCCTTCGGGCGGATCATGGACACCAGGGCACCGTCGAGGGTCCGGCGCCCGGTGGTGCGCATCGCTGCGGGCACGCCACGCCGGGCGTGCCACCAGGACCCTCCGTCCAACCAGTACGTCAACGCCTCGGTGAGCACGCCGTCGAGCGCCAGCGCTGCGGTGAACGCCGCCAGCGGTAGTCCCGCTGCGGCGTTGCCGGTTCCGTCGACGGGATCGACGACCAACGTCAGCGCCGAGCCGTGGTCCACGAACCCGCACTCCTCGCTGAGCACGTTCACGCCCAGCGGTTCCACCGCCTCGAGGATCGCGTCCTCGGCCAGCCGGTCGAGGCGGGAGGTCGGGGTACCGTCCGCGCCATCGCCCACGACCTCGATGAGCGCGTCCCGGCCCCCGTCACGGCGAGCGAGGTGCACCGCCGACACTGCAGCGAGGGTGGCCGCGCGCAAGACCGGGTGCACCGAGGTCGGCACGTCCGGCAAGTGCTCCGAGGGGTAGAGCGGGGCGGCGGGAACGGGGTCACGTTGTCGGGCCATTCCCGGAGTTGACCATCGGCTGCCCCCGCCCGGCGACGGTCCGGCCGAGAGTTCGCCGAAGTTCCATCAGACGTTCACCCGGCCCGCCCCGTCGCGCGGGAGACCGTGCGGTATGGTCCAACGCTCATGGAGCGTGCTGAGCTGATCCTGTACGCCACGCCGACCGGACGGTTCGCGGACCAGTGCGCCCACTTCTTCCGCCAGGCCCACGACCTCGGCCCGACGGAGGCCCAGACCTACCCGCCGCACTGCAGCCTCACCGGTTTCTTCTGGCGTTGCCCACAGGACATCGATGCGGCCACGGAGCAGCTCGTGGCGGTGCTCGCCGGCCACCACATCGGACCGGACGGCCGGGTGGAGGCCGACGAGGTCGCCATCGGCGACGTGCTGACCCAGGGCGACTGGGTCGGTGTCGCGCTGCAGTCGGGCCGCCTCGAACACATCGCCGCCGACTTCGCCGCCGCCCACCGCCACGACCCGGCGACCGGCGACGACCCCATCCGCCTCAAGTCGTGGCTCCACCTCAGCCTGGCCTACGGCGAGGTCCTGCCCGCCGGGCCTGCGTCCCCGCCGGCAGTCGAGCCGCTGCCATCGCGCGAACCGTACCTGCAGCTCGCCACGACGCTGATCAATCCCACCCTGCGCACCGGCTGGGAGGTCGCCCTGTGGCAGCGACATGCCCACGGCGCGTGGCAGCGTCTCTCCCCTTCACGCCGGGCGTGATCGGTCGCCCGGCGGCCTCGACCCATACGAACCGCTCTGAAGCTTGGCCCGACGTTCACCTGTCGTTCACCTGCTTTATCGATGGGCGTTACCTGCGCTTCCTAACTTCGGCGGCGTAAGCAGGCAAGAGACCCGCAAGAGGAGCAAGTGTGAGCGCGAAACGTCGATCCGGAATGTTGGCAGGCCTGTTGGCCCTGAGCGTCGTTTCGGTAGCATGCGGGGCCAGCGATGCCGAGGAGGCGTCGTCGACCACTGAGGCGGCCAAGGCCACCACGACGGTCAAGGCTGTCGAGAAGCTCACCGGCAAGATCAACATCTCGGGTAGCTCGACCGTCGAGCCCATCACCCAGCGGGTGAAGGAGCTGTTCAACGGGACCCAGAAGGGCGTCGAGATCACCGTCGCCGGCCCCGGTACCGGTGACGGCTTCAAGGTCTTCTGCAAAGGCGAGACCGACATCTCCAATGCCTCCCGGCCGATCAAGGTCGAGGAAGCCGAGGCATGCAAGGGCGCCGGGATCGAGTTCGTCGAGCTCAAGATCGGCTACGACGGCATGGCCGTGGTGACCAGCCCCAAGAACACCGCCGTCACCTGCCTCACCACCAGCGACCTGTACGCCCTGGTCGGGCCGGAGTCCGAGGGCATGAAGACCTGGGCCGCCGCCCAGGCCCTCGCCACCGAGCTGGGATCCGCAAGCAAGTTCCCCGACGCCCCGCTGTCCATCACCGGCCCGGGCGCCGAGTCCGGCACCTACGACAGCTTCATCGAGCTGGCCATCACCCCGACGGCCACCAAGCGGGTCGCCGCCGGCAAGCTGGAGAAGGGTAAGGAGAAGACGATCCGCAAGGATTACAACCCCTCCGGCGACGACAACGTGATCGTCAAGAACATCGAGGGCACCGCCACCTCGCTGGGCTGGGTGGGCTTCGCCTTCGCCGAGGAGCAGGGCAACAAGATCCGCGAGATCAAGGTCGACGGCGGTAAGGGCTGCGTCGAGCCCACGCCCGCGACCATCGGCGACGGGACCTACCCCCTTTCCCGTTCGCTCTACGTGTACGTGAGCAAGAAGAAGCTGGCCGAGAGCCCGGCGCTGAAGGGCTTCGTGGACTACTACCTCGCCGAGGGCTACGACGCCGTCGCGGAAGTCGGCTACGTGCCGCTGCCCGCCGCCGAGCTGGCCAAGTCCGCGGCGGCCTGGAAGACCGCCCGCGGCTGACCGGCCGGAAGCGGCGCGGGACGACGTCTCATGAGGACCCGGGGAATGGACCTTGTCCGCCCCCGGGTCCTTCGCGTTGCAACCACCGTCGGCGCACCGCGGGTCCCGAATGGGCCGAGCGAGCCCGCTGACCGCCCCCACACGATCGACGCACACCACCGTCCCGGCTCCGAGGTCGGCCTATGACGCTCCTGCTCTGGCTCAGCACCGTCACCCTCGCCGCACTGCTCGTGGCCCTGCTGGGGGAGCGGCGCCAGCTGCACCGCAGCCTGCGTGCGCTGCACCGCAAGCTCGGTGCCGGCAACGCCGAGTCACCCTCGTCGACCATCGCCGCCATCGGGCGGGCCATCGGCGAGCTGCAGACGGCCCGCCGTGGCGACGAGGCCGGACTCACACGCCTGCACCATGTCCTCGACGGCCTGGACACGTCGATCCTGGTGTTCGACCGGGCCGGCGACATCCGCCTCGCCAACGCCGGCGGTCAGCGTCTCACCGCCGGCCATCACGGCGACGCGCTGGTCCTCACTGCGGCGCGTGAGCTGGCAGAGGCCTTCCGTGAGGGCGAGGAGGACCGCAAGGTTGCCTGCCTGGAGTTGGGGGGCCCACCCCGTCAGGTGTTCGAGATCACCGCCCGCGCCGCAGATGACAACGGGCGACTCGTGACCGTCACCGAGATCACCGAGCGGCGCCGCCTCGAGGACGTGCGACGGGACTTCGTGGCCAACATCAGCCACGAGCTGCGCACCCCGATCGGCGCGATCGCGTTGCTCACCGAGACCCTCATCGACGTCGACGATGCGGACACGTTGGAGAGGATGCTGCGACGGTTGCACCACGAGGCGCTGCGGGTGGGTTCCACCATCGACGATCTGTTGCTGCTGTCGCGGATCGAGTCCGACGACCTGCCCGAGCGCCAACCGGTCGAGGTCCATGCGCTGGTGGCCGAGGCCACCGAGCGGGTGGCGCATGCAGCCGCCGCCCGGTCGATCACCATCGAGCGGATCCCCGGCGACGCCGACCCCGTCGGACCGCCGCCGATCATCGTGCCCGGCGATCGTCGGCAGCTGGTGTCCGCGGTGTACAACCTGCTCGACAACGCCGTGAAGTACTCCGAAGACGGCAGCGCGGTGGTTGTCCGTACCACCGCGTGGGACGGCGAGGTCACCATCGAGGTGACCGACCAGGGGGTCGGTATCCCGACGAGGGACCTGCAACGGGTGTTCGAACGGTTCTACCGGGTCGACCGGGCCCGCAGTCGCAACACCGGCGGCACCGGCCTCGGGCTGGCCATCGTGCGCCACGTCGTGGCGAACCACGGCGGCGAGGTGCGCGTACACTCACGGGAGGGCGTCGGCTCCTCGTTCGTGCTGGCCCTTCCGGCTCAGGTCCCGCCCTCGAGCGCCGCGAACCGGTAACCGATCCCGGTCACCGCGTGCACCACCAGGCCGGCCTGGCGCAGGCCGAGTTTTCCCCGCAGCTCCGAGATGGCCACCCGCAGGCGGTCGAGCGAGCTGCGGCTGCCGCGCCACGCCTCGCTCTGCAATAGCTCGTAGGGCACCGCACGGCCAGCATTCGCCACCAGCAGCGCCGACAGGATCGTCTCGGCCCGGTTGAGTTCGATCGGACGCCCCGCCACCACCGCCCGGCAGCCGGCGATGTCGACGGTGAGGCCCAGCGCCGACACCGCACCGCCGGACGGTGTCTCAAGCGGCCCCAAGCGGCCGGCTTCCGGGCCGTTGGACCACGGCGTCCCCGCACCGTCGGCGGGCTCGCCCACAACCGTCCGGTCAATCACCCCGAGGTGCTCCAGTTGGTGGCGCAGGCGGCGGCAGGTGACCCGTGCATGCTGGGCGAGCACACCCGGCGGCTCCGGCTCGGTACCGGTGCAGATGACCTCGAGCAGCGACTCGAGCAGCACCAGCAGGTCCGCGGGGGAAGAATCGCCGGCGGTACCGGCCACAGGACCGACCACGGAACCAGCCCTCAGCGCTCGGAGACGTACTTGTAGCCGAGGCCGCGGATGGTCACGATGCGCGTCGGCCGCGACGGTTCGGTCTCGACCTTGGCCCGCAACCGTTTGACGTGGACGTCGAGGGTCTTGGTGTCACCGACGTAGTCGATGCCCCAGACCCGGTCGATGAGCGTCTCCCGGGTCAGGACCCGCCCCTGGTGTTCCAGGAGCAGGGCCAGCAGCTCGAACTCCTTGAGCGGCAGGCTCACCAGCTCGTCCCGGACATGCACCTCGTGGCGCTCGAGGTCGATCGACACGTCGCCGACAGCGAGACCACCGGTGCGTTCCGTCTCGGCAGGTGAACCGTCTCCCTGTGCCCGGCGCATCACGGCACGAATCCGGGCCACCAGCTCGCGCATCCGGTAGGGCTTGGCGACATAGTCGTCGGCGCCGACCTCGAGGCCGACCACCGTGTCGATCTCGGACCCCCTTGCCGTCACCATGATGATCGGTACGGTCGAGCGCGAACGCAGCTCGCGGCATACGTCGATCCCGGAGCGCCGGGGCAGCATCACGTCGAGCAACACCACGTCAGGCTGCACCGCGTCGAAGCGCGCCACGGCCTGTTCGCCGTCGGCGGCCACCTCGACGTCGAAGCCCTCCCGGCTCAGCCCGATGCGCAGGGCATCGACGTAGGACTCCTCGTCCTCGACCACGAACACCACCGGGCGGCTCACGGCCGATCCCCCGTCGCGCCCGTCGCGCCCGTCGCGCCCGTCGCGCCCGTCGCGCCCGAGCCGTCCGGCCCGGCGGTGGCCCGGCCGCGTTCGGGCTGCTGACCCGAGGCCATGAACCACACCCGCTCACCGATGTTCACCGCATGGTCGCCGATGCGCTCGAAGTACCGGGAGATCAACGCCAGCTGCACCGCCGGCTGCAGGGCCAGCTTGTCGTCGGCGTAGACCTCGAACATGGCCTCGACGAACTCGACCTGGAGCTGGTCGAGCCGGTTGTCGATGTCGTCCATGGCCGCACCGAGCGCGCCGTTGGTCTCGGAATAGGCGTCGACCGCGAGGCGCACCATGCGCACGGCCTCCTCGCTCATCTGCCCGATGATCCCCCGCAGCCGCGGCGGGATGTCGTGGCCGTAGATGCGCCGGGCACCCTTGGCGATGTTGACCGCCAGGTCGGCCGAACGCTCGAGGTCGCTGTTGATCCGCATGGTCGCCGACAGGGCCCGCAGGTCCGCCGCCATGGGCTGCTGCAACGCCAGCAGGCGGAAACAACGGTCCTCGATGGTGTTCGACAACACGTCTGCGGCGTCGTCGGCGTCGATGATGTTCCGGCAGGCCGCGATGTCGGAGGCGAGCAGTGCGTCGGTGGAACGGGTCACCGCCTCGGTGACCATGGTGCCAAGGACCGCGATGTCGTGGCGCACCTCCGACAGGCTGCGGTGGAAGCTCTTACGGCTCTCTTCTGCCATGTCAGCAGCACTCCTGTTCGGCGGGACGGTTCGGTGCGCGGGCCACTCAGCCGAAACGGCCGGTGACGTAGTTCTCTGTCCGGGAATCGGACGGGTTGGAGAAGATCTTCTCGGTGTCGTCGTACTCGACCAGGACGCCGGTGCGGCGGTCCGAGTCGGAGTTGACCTCGACGGTGAAGAACGCCGTACGGTCCGACACCCGCGCCGCCTGCTGCATGTTGTGGGTGACGATCACGATGGTGTACTCGGCCTTGATCTCGTGCATCAGGTCCTCGATCTTGCCAGTGGCGATGGGATCGAGAGCCGAGCACGGCTCGTCCATCAGCAACACGTCGGGGTTCGTGGCGACGGCCCGGGCGATGCACAGCCGCTGCTGCTGCCCGCCGGAGAGGCCCAACGCCGAGCTCTTGAGCCGGTCCTTGACCTCGTCCCACAGGGCGGCCTTGCGCAGCGACGACTCAACAATCCCGTCGAACTCGGATTTCGCAACGCCGGCGATACGTGGCCCGAACACGATGTTGTCGTAGATGGACTTGGGGAACGGGTTCGGCTTCTGGAACACCATGCCGATGCGGCGACGCACCTCGACGGCGTCGACCTGGCGGTCGTAGAGGTCGACGCCGTGGTAGCGCACCTCGCCGGTGACCCGGCAGCCGTCGATCAGCTCGTTCATCCGGTTGAAGCAGCGCAACACGGTGGACTTGCCGCACCCCGACGGGCCTATCATCGCCACGATCTCGTTGCGGGGAACGGCGACGTGCACGTTGCGCACCGCCATGAACTCGCCGTAGTAGACGTTCAGGTCCCTGGCATCGAGGACCAGGCGCGGCGCATCCGGTGCTGCGGCGCCGTCCGTGGCGACGGCGGGGTCGGTTTCAACGGTCACCGGGGTTACCTCTTCTTCTCGAAACGGTTGCGCAGCACGATGGCCGTGGCGTTGGCCAGCAGGACCACGACGAGCAGCACGACGATGGCCGCTGCGGTGATCTGGTCGAAACCGGGTCGGGCATTGGTCGACCAGGTGGCGATGACGATGGGCATGGCCGTGAACTGCTCGCGCAGCTGGCCGGGGTCGAGCAGCCCGCCGCTGTAGCCGACCGAGCCGGCCACCGCGCCGACCAGGATCAGCGGGGCTGCTTCTCCCAAGGCGCGACCCAGCGACAGCAACGTACCGGTGAGTATGCCCGGGGCGGCGTAGGGCAGGACATGGCTGCGGATCACCTCCCAACGGGTGGCGCCGACCCCGAAGCCCGCTTCGCGCAGGCTGTCGGGTACGGCCCGGATCGCTTCCGCCGAGGTGATGATGATTACCGGCAGCACCAGCACCGCAACGGCCAGCGCCCCCGACAGGGCCGTCTTGCCGCCGGTGACCGGCCGTAGCAGGGTGACGAAGATGGTGTAGGCCAGGATGCCGTACACCACCGAGGGCACCCCGGCGAGGTTGCGGATGTTCAGCTCGATGAAGCGGGTCATTCGGTTCTTCGGCGCATATTCCTCGAGATAGACCGCGGCGGAGATCCCCAGCGGGAAGGCCACCAACGTGGTGACCACCCCGATCCACAACGTGCCGCGCAGGCCCTGGAAGACCCCGGCCTCCTTGGCCCGCGAACGCGACTCGGCGGTGAGGAAGTCGCCGAGCCGTGTGGCGAGGGTCTCCCAACCGAGGGTCAGCACCTGCACCAGCAGGGCAGCCAAGATCACCACGGTGAACAGCAGGGCCAGCTGCAGGACCACCCGGAACAGCACGCCGCGCACGTCCCGGCCTCCGGCGAGCGACGCCTTGACCCGATCCGCCGTACCGGCATCAAGCACCTGTCCAAAGGCCATGGTCGCCCCCTCAGTACTTCTGGCGCACGCGGCGCACGATGCGGTTGGCGACGATGTTCAGCCCGAGCGTGATCAGGAACAGCAGCATGCCGACGAAGAACAGGCTCTGGTAGGCGTTGCCCTGCCCGACCACCGCATCGGACCCGCCGGCCAGCGAGGCCATCGCTGCGGTCATGGTCAGCGACGGCTGGAACGGGCTGGCGGTGAACTGGGCCTGGTCGGCACCGCCGGCGATGAGCACCACCATGGTCTCGCCGATCGCCCGGGAGGTCGCCAGGATGGCCGCCGCCACCAGGCCGGACACCGCTGCGGGAAACACCACCCGCAGGCTGGTGGTCATCCGGCGGGCACCGAGCCCGGCCGAGGCCTCGCGCAGGGCCCGCGGCACCGAGGACATGGCGTCCTCGGAGACCGATGCCACGAGGGGGATGGTGAGGACGGCCACACCCAGCCCGGCGGAGGCCAGGTTGGACAGCGGGGCGGCCGGGCGGATCCCCTGCACGATGTGGGGCGAGATCCAGGTGAGGGCGAAGAAGCCGAGCACCACGCTGGGCACCCCGGCCAGGGTCTCGAGCACCGGCTTGAGGATCCGCCGGGTCCGGGCCCCGGCGTACTCCGAGAGGTACACCGCCGTGGCGAACCCGATGGGGCCGGCCACCACCATGGCCACCGAGGTCACGATGAGGGTGGCGACGAGCAGCGTCTTGATGTCGAAGAACCCCTCTCGGGGGAACCAGCCCGTCGTCCACAGCGCCGCAGGGTCGACGCTGAGGAGGAAGCGCCCGGCCTCGATCGCCAGCGACCCCACGATCAGCGCCGAGATGACCAGCGAGGAGAGCGCCGCAGCCAGGAAGAACCGCCGGATGCGGCCCTCACGCCGGCGGCGCCGGCGGTTACCGGCGAGGTCGCTGACGTCCAACGGCGGCTGCAGCGGGCGGTGATCGGTCAGCGCCATGCCCGTGGCCCCTCGCTCGCCGTCGACAAGGGCCTGCGGCCTGCGGTCCGCGACGTGGTGCGTTCAGCCGGAACGGCACCGCCACCGGCCGGGGAAGCGGCCCGTTGCATTCCCCGTCTGACTCGCACACGCACTCCCTGGTGGCGGACCCGCACGCCGGGCCG
The DNA here is from genome assembly GCA_947476745.1 of Acidimicrobiia bacterium. GTDB lineage: Bacteria > Actinomycetota > Acidimicrobiia > Acidimicrobiales > CAIXPF01 > CAIXPF01. Next base: position 368,227 of record CANJRG010000001.1, read on the forward strand.
ATGAGCGCAACCTACGGAGGCCAGGTAACGAAATCCGGTGACTTGGGTGAACGAGAGGTGAACACCGGGCCAAGGTTGCGCGCGCGGGCCGTGCGACCTGAACCGAGAGCGAGACCCCGCATCGCCCCGGCCCCTGTGCCATCCTGATGGGGAAGCGGCCCGGCCGACCATCAACACGTCCGGCGGAGGACGGGTGGCCAATGGCGGACGAGGCAGACACGATGGCGAGCGATTCGAGCCCGAGCAGTGCGCGCTGCCAGTCGTCCGCGATCAAAGTCGTGCTGGCGGTGCTGATGACCGTCTGCTGGGTCGGCCTGACCCCGACGGTGGCCGCGGCGGCCACCAAGCCGGGCCGACCGGTCATCACCGGGCTGAGCCCGGGCAAGGCCAGCGTCACCGTCACCTGGACCGCGCCCGCCAACACCGGCGGCTCGGCCATCACCGGCTACGTCGTCATCCCCTATCTCGGCACCACCGCACAGCCGGCCCGCAGCTTCGCCTCCGCCGCCACCACCCAGACCATCACCGGGCTCACCAACGGGGCGACGTACCGGTTCAAGGTCCGCGCCCGCAACGCCGTCGGGCTGAGCACCTGGTCGGCCCTGTCAGCCACGGTCACCCCGTTCTCGGTGCCCGCGGCACCGACGGTCGGGACGGTCGCGGCGGCGGTCGCCAGCGTGATCGTCAGCTGGACCGCGCCGGCGGACACCGGCGGCTCGCCCATCACCAGTTACCTCGTCACCCCGTACCTGGGCAGCGTGGCCCAGCCCACCCGCAGCTTCGCCTCGACCGCCACCACCCAGACCATCACCGGGCTCACCAACGGGGCGACGTACCGGTTCAAGGTCCGCGCCCGCAGTGCCGTCGGGGTCGGCGCCTTCTCCGCCGCCTCGGCGACCTCGACCCCGGTAGCGGTCGTGGCTACGCCCACCATCACGGTGTTCGGCAACCAGCCGCTCGAGTTCGGCAAGGTCGGCCTCGCCCAACCGGACGTCAACGTCATCGGTCGGGTCAGCCCCACCGGCAGTATCCGGTCGATGACCTACGAGCTGAACGGGGCCGACCCCGTGGCGATGGGCATCGGCCTCGACACGCGGCGGCTGACCAACCCCGGCGACTTCAACGTGGCCATCCCGGCGTCGAGCCTGCAGGTGGGCCTCAACACCGTCCGGCTGCGGGCGGTCAACACCGTCGGGGTCGCGATCGTCAGCGACGTCACGGCGCGGTTCACCGACCCGGGCGCCTGGACCATGCCCTACACGGTGCACTGGTCGACAGCACCGAACCTGCACGCCGTGGTCCAGCCGGTCGACGGTGAGTGGTTGATCTCCGGCGGCACCGTGCGCACCGTCGAGGTCGGCTACGACCGGCTGCTCGCGGTCGGCGACGGCACCTGGACCAACTTCGAGGCGACCGTGCCGATCACCGTGCACTCGGTCGACCCGGACGGGTACACCCCAACCAGCGGGTCGCCCGGTATCGGCTTCATCACCCACTGGATCGGCCACGACACCGTCGACGGCCTCCAGCCGCACTGGGGGTTCGCCGGCCGCTTCGGCGGTATCGCCTGGTACCGCTATCCCACGGCCGGCAGCCGTCTCGAGTTGCGTGACGGCAACGCTGCGCTGGTGGCCAAGGACACCACCGGCAAGGCGATCACCAGCGAGGTCATCTACGTCTACAAGGTCCGCGCCGAGAGCGGCGGGCCCGGCCAGGGCCCCAAATACCAGCTGAAGGTGTGGCAGGCGGGCACCACCGAACCGGCTGCGTGGGATCTCTCGGCCCGGCTGCCCCTCGGGGCGGTGGCGGCCGGATCGCTGCTGCTCGTCGCCCACCACGTGGACGCCTCGTTCGGCACGCTCCAGGTGCGGGCGCTCGGCGCCGCCGAGCTCGCCGTGAGCCGCGCCGCCGCCGCGGACGAGGTGGTGGCCACCCCGATCCCGGAGGACTGACGTCCCGGCGACCGGCACGGCGACGGTGCTCTAGAGTGCCGCGATGATCGTCATCTCCGGCACCTTCACCGTCGACCCCGCTGACCGCGAGGCCTTCCTCACCGCCGCCAAGGCCGTCATGGCCGACACCCTCCTCGAGGCGGGCTGCCACGCCTACTGCTTCTCGCCGAGCGTGACCGACCCGGCCGTGGTGCACCTGTTCGAGAGGTGGGACTCCGAGGACGCCCTCGGCCCCCACATGAAGACCGACCACATCCGTGCCTTCGGCCGGGCACTGAAGGACCTCAAGGTCCTCGGCCGCGAGATCAGCATGTACGAGGTGGCGTCCGAGAAGAAGATGTGACCGTCGCGGGTCCGCTGCGCTCGATGCGCCGCGGACCCGCCGCATCCGCGTCCGGCCGGTACGGTGGTCGGACCTCCCGCACAGAAAGCGAGCGTGACATGGACATCGAGTTCTGGATCGACCCCATTTGACCGTGGTGCTGGGTGACGGCCCGTTGGGTCGTCGAAGAAGTGGCACCCGCCCGTGATCTCACGGTGCACTGGAGGCCGATCAGCCTCCTGTTCAAGAACAACCCCGACCCGGAGAGCTCGTACTACAGCCGGGTCGTGAGCACCCACAAGATGCTCCGGGTCATGGAATCGGTGCGCGCCGCCGAGGGCGAGGGCCCCATCCAGGCCCTGTACTGGGAGATGGCGACGCGGGTCCACCACGACAAGAACGTGGACGTCCCCATGGCCGAGGTCCTCACCGCGGTCGGGCTCGACCCGGCCCACGCTGCGGCCTTCGACGACGAGAGCTGGGACGAGGTGGTCCGCGTCGGCCACGACGACGGCCTGGCGCTGGTGGGCAACGACGTCGGCACCCCGATCATCGCCCTGCCCGACGGCAACGGTGGCCGCATCGGCATCTTCGGCCCGGTGATCACCCGGGTGCCCACCGGTGAGCAGGCCCTGCAGCTGTGGGACGGCATGGTCGCCTGCATGACCGTGCCCGGGTTCTGGGAGCTCAAGCGCACCCGCACCGAGTCACCCGAGGTCGGACCCCGGCCGGTCTGACCCGCACGGCACCGGCCACCTCGGTGGTCCGCCGGTACCGGGTGCTGCGGCTCGGCCGCACCACCCGGTACCGGCGGCCGCTCGGCCACTCCGGGCCGGACCCGTCCCGGCGCCGGACGCCCGGCGGTCAGACCTTGGGGTGGTTCCGCCGGTTCGAGAAGAACACGCCGGCTGCGCCGAGGGTGACGATCCCACCGGCCAGCCCGTGGGCGCGGTAGCCGTTCACCATCGCCTGCATGCCGCGGTCGTCCAGCACCTCGAGGTCGCCCTGGGGCACGTCGAACCGCGGGGCGGGGTCATGGGTCAGCTCGCCGTTGCGGATCCCCTTGACCAGGTCGTCGGCGTCGGGCGAGGACGAGCCGATTCCGACCGAGACCACGAAGGACATGAAGATCACGCCGAGGGCACCACCGAGGCTGCCCGCCGCACCTCGCAACGACGCGATCGAACCCTCCTCGCCCTCGTCGGCCAGGCTCACGATGGAGACCGACAGCGGGACCCCGGCGGCGGTCACCGCCGCCGAGTACAGACACAGCACGAGGAGCGCCACGACGAGGGGCAGGCGCACCGACTGGATGCAGCTGAGGAACAGCGTGGCCGAGGTCGCCAGCAGCAGCAGGGTGCCGGCCATGGTGACGCCCTTGGCCTTCATCAGCCGCTTGGCGCCCGACGCCGCGAACACCGAGGCCACCTGCGGGATGGCGAGCAGGGCTGCGGTGACCAGCACCGACTTGCCGTAGACGTATTCGAGCCCGAGCGTGGCGTAGTACCACATGTTGGAGAACGGGATCAGGACCACGACGAGCAGCAGCAGCACCAGACCGCCGCCGCGCAGCGGGTGCAACGACAGCGACGGTTCGGGCAGCCGGCGCAGCAGGACCGCCAGCACCACCAAGGCCAGCACCGCCGACGCGCCCCACACCACGACGCCGACGGACATCCCCCCGTCGTCGTACAACCCCTGGAGGAGCCGCACCACGCAGGTCAGGGTCAGACCGGCCAGGGCCGGGGTCCACAGCTCGCCGGGCAGCGAATCGCGCTCGCTGCCGTCGCGTACCAACAGCACGGCGACGGCCACGATCCCGAGCCCGCTCACCGCCCACAGCACGGCGACCGACCGCCACGGTGCCACGGAGAGCAGCAGGCCCGACAGCAGCGGGATGCCCACATAGATGATCGGGCTCACCATGGCGTACGCGCTGAACGCCACCGGGCGGGCGCCGTCGCGCGTGGTGGCGGTGGTGAGCATGGCGATGACGATGACGAACAACGCCGAACGCCCGACGCTCAGCAGCAGCATGCCGACGGTGGCCACGAACACCGCCGGCGCCGCAGCGACCAGCAAGGAACCCACGGCGACCGACACGCCGGCGAGACCGAGCAGGCGGCGTGGCCCCAGCCGGATGCCCAGGATGCCGGCCGGGAAGATCACCAGCAGGCTGCCGATGCTGGGGATCGTCCGCAGCATCGAGCCCTGCGCCGGCGTGGCCCCCAGGCCGGTGAGCATCGGCGGCAGCACGAAGTTGTAGGAGGCCGACACCACCACGGCCAGGCCCGACATCAGACAGACGGCCCGCAGGACCCGGTTCTCGTCGATGGTGAGTTCGGACCGGGTGAGGAGACTGCGCACGGCAGCGCACGGTAGCGCACCGCCGGCCTGGCCCTGCCTGCCCACCCGACCGGGTCCGGACGACGACCGACGGCGTGCCGGTGGCGGCCGATCAGCCGACGAGGATGTTGATGGCGGCGTCGACGGTGCTGGTGCCGTGCACGTCGAGCAGTTGGTTGTCGACCCCGTCGGCCAACACGTTGTCGCGGCGGTTGGGGGTGGCGTTGCGCAGGCTGGCGGCATAGGCCGGGTTCGAGGCGTACAACGCGTCGACCTCGGCGTCGTCGAAGGCGAACTGGCTGGTGAGCAGTCCCTTGGCTAACGAGCGGTCGCTGAACACCGCTAAATAGATGTGCGACGCCCGGCCCTGGTAGCGACCGGGCAGGACCGACATGAAGCGCACGGTGCCGTCGGCATCGGTCACCCCCACCGCCCGCAGGTACGACCGGGCGGCATAGTCGCCGCCGTTCATGCCGCCGCTGTAGGCGGAGTAGTGGCCGTCGACATCGCAGTGCCACACGTACACGGCGGCACCTGCGAACGGGCTGCGGTCGCCGCCGTGGCCGACCTTGATCCGCAGGGCCAACGGGATGCCGGTCACGCGGTTCGAGCCGTCGAGGTCGGTGGTCATGTCCGTCCGGAACACGGCCGGCTTGTCGAGCACGTTGGCAAGGCCGCCGGCACCGTTCTGGTTCGAGCCGTCGGCAGGGAAGGGCCCGCCGGTCTCCGTGGGCGGGGTGAGCCAAGGCAGGGCGGCCGCAGCGGCGTCCAGCATGGCGGCGCGGCGTGGCCACCGGCTGCGATCCCGCTGCGAGTTCACCGAGAACCGACCGGCCCGACGCAGCGGCCGTCCGGCGGCCCGACGCAGCGGCCGTCCGGCGGCCCGACGCAGCGGCCGTCCGGCGGTCGGACCGCGGTCAGTCCTCGTCGGGATGGCGGCGACGGGCGACGTAGAACACCCCGGCCGCCCCGAGGGTCACCAGCGCCCCGCCGATCGCCTGAGACCGGAAGCCGACGACCATTGCTTCGGTCTCGTGCGCCGCCAAGCCCTCGATCTCGGACTCCGGCAGCTGCGACCAACCGGCGATCTCGGCCGTCGGCTGGCCCTCGTGCACGGCGCGCAGCACCTCCATCAGTTGGTCCCGGCCGAGGTCGTCCTCGGAGCGCTCGGCGTAGGCCTGGTGGACGCCGATCGACACCACCGTCGACATGAAGATCACCCCCAGCGCCCCGCCCAGCCCGACGGCGGCGCCGCGGAACGACGCCACGGTCGACTCGGTGCCGGGAACGGACCGGTTCATCACCGCCGTGGCCAGCGCGACCTCGGCCGCCGCCACCGACGCCCCGTACAGGCACAGCACCACCACGAGCACGACCACCGGCGTCGACCCGGTCTGCAGACCGGCGGCGAACAGCGTCGCCGCCGCCGCCACCAGCATCGTGGTGCCGGACTTGGTGATGCCCTTGGCCTTGATGAACCCGTCCATCAGCGCGGCCCCGGCGACCGAGGCCATCTGCGCCGGCGCAGCCAGGAACGCCGCCCCCAGGGCCGAGATGCCGTAGACGTACTGCAGCTTGGCGTTCGTGTAGAACCACAGGTTGGCGAAGGGGATCAGCACCACCACCAGCAGCAACAGCAGCAGACCGCCTCGCCGCAGCACCGCCGGGTTCACCGTCGGCGCCGGGATCCGTCCCATCAGCACCGCCAGCACCGCCAGGGCGGCCAGCGCCACCGCACCCCAGCCGAGCACGGCGAGCGATGCCCAGCCGCTGCGGTCGACGGCGAAGAACGCCTGCACCATCGCCGTGAGGACCACGCCGGCCGCCGCAGGGGTCCACAGCTCGCCCAGCACCGCCGGACGCTCACCGTCGGGTGACACCAAGCTGCGGGCCACCACCACCAGTCCCATACCGCTGAGCACCCACAGCGCCGCCACCGCCCGCCACGACACCACCGTCACCAGCAGGCCGGCGAACACCGGCGCCACCACGAACGCCGCGGAATCGACGGCCCCGTAGGCCGAGAAGGCGACGTGACGAGCCCCCTCTCGGGTCGTCGCCGCAGTGAGCAGAGCGATGATGATGATGAGGAGCACCGAGCGCCCCACGCTCAGCAGCACCATACCGACCAGTGCGACGATCGCCCCCGGTGCCATCAGCACGGCGGCCGAGCCCACCGTCACCAACACGCCCGAGGCGACGAGCACCCGCCGGGGACCCAGCCGCATGGCGAGACCACCGGCGGGGAAGATGACCAGCAGGCTAGCAATGCTGGGTAACGCCCGGAACAGCGCGGCCAGCCCCGAGCCAGCCCCGAAATCGGTCAGCATCGGCAGCAGCAGGTAGACGTACGACGACGGCACGACCAGCACCAGCAGCGCCAGCAGGCACACGGCCCGCAGGACGCGGTTCTCGTCGTCGGTGAGGTCGCGGCGGGTCAGCAGGCGCGGCATCGCCGGACGGTAGCGCGGCATCGCCGGACGGTAGCGCGCCACCGTTGCGGTGACGCCATGCGCCGGGGTCGCCGGGCGGGCCGTCCGGACCCGACATCCGGACCGCCTGCCCCACCCCGGATCCGTGCTACCGTTGGCACGTCTTTCTAACAAAGATTAGACACCGCGGAGGGTGCAGGGACATGTCGATGCGATTCGCGGTCATCGGCGCCGGTATGGCGGGGATCCTCGCCGTCATCAAGCTGCGTGAGGCGGGCTACGACGACCTCGTCGTGTACGAGAAGGCCGACCGGGTCGGTGGCACCTGGCGGGAGAACACTTACCCCGGCATCGCCTGCGACGTGCCCTCCCACGCCTACAGCTACTCCTTCGAGCTCAACCCCGACTGGTCCCAGCGCTTCTCCCCCGGCCCCGAGATCCAGGCGTATTTCCGGGGCGTGGCCGACCGCCACGGGGTCACCGAGCGCATCCGTTTCGGCGAGGAGCTCACCAGCTGCGAGTTCCGTGACGGCCGCTGGCAGCTGCGCACCGCCACGGGCACGGCCGACGTCGTCGACGTGGTGATCGCGGCCACCGGCGTGCTGCACCACCCCAACATCCCCACCTTCGAGGGCATCGAGACCTTCGAGGGAGCCTGGTTCCACAGCTCCCGTTGGGACCACTCGGTGCCGCTCGACGGCCGCCGGGTCGGGGTGATCGGCACCGGGTCGACCGCGGTGCAGATCACCTCGGCGCTGGTCGAGCGCACCGCCCACTTCGCGCTGTTCCAGCGCACCGCCCAGTGGGTGCTGCCCATCGACAACCCGGCCTTCACCGACGCCGAGCGCGAGGCCTTCCGCGCCGACCCGGCCGGCACGAGGACCCTGCACGACCACCTGTCCCGGGCGTTCCGGGACGCGTTCTCGCACGCCGTCATCGACGTCAACTCGCCCCGGCTGGCCGAAATCGAAGCGGAGTGCCTGCGCAACCTCGAGCAGCACGTCACCGACCCGATTCTGCGCGAGCGGCTGCGGCCGACATACCGCGCAGCATGCAAACGGCTGATCGCCTCGCCCGACTTCTACCAGAAGATCCAGCACCCCGACGCCGAGCTGGTGACCGCGGCCATCGAGCGCATCGAGCCCAAGGGCGTGCGTACCGCCGACGGGGTCCTGCACGAGCTCGACGTGCTGGTGCTCGCCACCGGGTTCCGGGCCGATCGCTTCGTACGGCCGACCACGGTCCTCGGACGCAACGGCGTGGACCTCGACGAAGTGTGGCGCGACGGTCTGCTGGCGTACCTGTCGGTCGCGGTACCGGGGTTCCCGAACTTCTTTATGCTCAATGGACCCAACGGCCCGATCGGCAACTTCTCGCTCATCGACATCGCCGAGCAGCAGGTCGGTTACATCCTGCAGTTGCTCGAGGAGATCCGCTCCGGACGCTGCCGCGAGATCAGCCCGACGTGGGAAGCCACCCGGAACCTCGAGGCCGAACGCCGCGAGGCCGCCGTCGGCACGGTGTGGGTAACCGGCTGTACCAGCTGGTATCTCGACCGCGACGGCATCCCCGCATCGTGGACGTTCACCTTCGACCGCTTCCGAGACGAGATGGCCGCCCCCAAGCTGAAGGCCTACGAGCTCATCGACTGAGCGCGGGGTCCCGGCCGTCTCAGACGTGGCCGCCCGAGCCGCCGTCGACGCTGAGCGCCACGCCGTTCACGTAGGAGGCGGCGTTCGAGCACAGGAACACGATCGCCGCCGCCACCTCCTCGGCCGTGCCGTACCGACCGACCGGTACGCCCTGGGAGTTCCGGGCCAGCACGTCGGCGGCGGTGCCCCCGGCGGCAGCAGCGATCTCGCCCGCGGCCCGGTCCCACATGGCGGTGTGGATGAGCCCCGGCAGGATCGAGTTCACCAGCACCCCGTCGGGCCCGTACTTGCCGGCCAGCGCCTTGCCGGTGGCGATCATCGCCGCCTTGGTGGCGGCGTAGTCGATCAACGCCGCGTTGGGGTAGATCGCACCGGCGGTGGCCACCATGACCACCCGGCCCCAGCGCTGCTTGCGCATACCGGGCAGGAACCGGCGGGTGCAGCGCACCGCCGACAGCAGGTTCAGCTGGTGCAGCTGCTCCCAGTCCTCGTCGGTCATGTACAGGAAGTTGCGCGACGGCGACGCCCCCACGTTGTTGACGAGGATGTCGACCGCGCCCAGGTCGGCCTCCACGGCCTCGAGGAACGCCGCGGTCGATGCGGCGTCGCCGAGGTCGGCCACGTAACCCCGTACCGATCCGATACCAGATGGTACGTAGGCGGCAAGCGCCTCAACACCGTCGGCGCCACGGGCGCAGAACGCCACCTCGGCACCGTGGTCGGCCAGTAGCCGCACCGTGGCGGCACCGATACCGAGGCTGGCTCCGGTCACCACCGCTCGCTTCCCGGTCAGGTCGAGATCGATCACGTCGTCCTCCAGTCGTCGACGCGCTCAGCATGCCAGATGACCGTGCCCGGCCGCGCCGGGTCAGATCCCCAGCAGCGACCGGGCGGTGTCGGTGTCCGCCACCGCCCGGCCGTGTGCCACGGCCAGCGCAACCACCTCGGCCACCAGCTCAGCGTTGGTCGGACGACGACGTTCACCGGGGAGGGGCGCGAAGTCCTCCCACCCCACCCGGACATGCCCGCCGAGCTCGATCGCCGCCGCGGCCAACCCGGAACCGACCACGTCACCGCCGACCGCCCCCACCATCCACCGCAACGGCGCGTCGCCGAGCAGACGCAGATAGGTCTCCAACGCCCAGATCTCGGCCGGCAGGCCGAAATACGTGGACGGACCAGACAGGTAGAACTGCAGCTTGGCCTTGGCCGGCAACGTGCCGGCCTCCAGGTGGCCCAGCGCCAACCGCAGGAATCCCGGCTCGAAGATCGACACGTGCACCGCCACGTCGCGCTCGCGGCACCAGGCGAACATCCAGTCGACATCGGCCGGCGAGTTCACGTAGGGCACCGCACCGGCGCCCACCGAACCGTCGGAGCGTCGTCCGGTCAGGTTCAGCGAGCCGGGGTCGGCCACCGCCAGGCTGAGAGCACCGGCCTCGTGCAACGCCACCAGGTGGGCGTAGCGGTGCTCGATGGTGCGCCCCTGCCCCCCACCGGCCATGGTCGGGTAACAGATCGCTCCCGGATGCACAGCTCGTACCGCCTCCCATGCCAGGCGGTACGGTTCGGGATCGTGGCGGCCGTCGCCCCCGAGCACCTCGTCGGCGGTGTGGTTGTGGATCACGGTGGCCCCGGCGTCGAGGCAGGCGAGGGCGTCCTCGGCCACCTCGTCGGGGGTGCAGGGCACCACCGGGTTGGCACGGGCCCCACCCCGCCGGGACCACGATGCCGGTAGGGCCCCGTTGATCGCAGCCTCGATGATCAGCGGTTCCGTCGTGGCCATCACGTCCTCCGTGTCGTCGCAGTCCTCGGCGGCCAGCTTCCCACGACCTCGTCCCCGGCGCCCGCCCGGTGCCTGCCCGACGGGCGCGCCGGCGCCGGGTCGCGTACCGTGCCGAGAACCCGACGTGCACCGACGACACGCCGGAGAACGCAACCACACAGGAGCACACCGACCATGGGCCGACTCGACGGCAAGATCGCACTCATCACCGGCGGGGCCCGGGGCCAGGGGGCCGAGGAAGGCCGACTGTTCTGCGCCGAGGGCGCCACGGTCATCCTCACCGACGTGCTCGACGAGGAGGGTGAGCGGACGGCGGCGGGAATCGACGGTGCGTCCTACCTCCACCTCGACGTCAGCTCCGAGGCCGAGTGGCAGTCGGTGGTCGACACGGTCATCGCCCGCCACGGGGCGCTCGACGTGCTGGTCAATAACGCCGGCATCGACCTCGACAAGCGTTTCGAGGCCACCACCCTGGCCGACTTCGAGCGGGTCGTGGCCATCAACCAGACCGGCGTGTTCCTCGGCATGCGGACCGCGGCCGTCGCCATGATGGCGGCCGGCCGGCCGGGCTCGATCGTCAACATCTCCTCGGTGGCCGGCCTGCAGGGCGTGCGGGGCCGGGCCGCCTACGGCGCCACCAAGTGGGCGGTGCGGGGCATGACCAAGATCGGCGCCCTCGAGTGGGGCAAGCGGGGCATCCGGGTCAACTCGGTGCACCCCGGCCTGATCGAGACCCCGATGACGGAGACCCAACGGGCGTTCACCGATCCCGACGTACGCGTCCGTGCCGAGCGCAACATCCCCATCGGGCGGATGGGCACCGCCACCGACATCGCCAACATGGTGCTGTTCCTGGCCAGCGACGAGTCGAGCTACTGCACCGGCCAGGAGTTCACCGTCGACGGCGGCGTGCACCCCTGAGCCACGAGCGTCCGCTGCGGCGACGGCTCAGCCGGGCGGGGCGACCAGCGGTGGGGCCAGCACGAACAACCCCTCGGCCTCCGCGAAAACCCCTTCGTCGCTCGAGCCCTCGCAGCTGATGAACAGCTTGCGGCCCTCGCGCCGGACCAGCCGGGACCGGAACCGGACCGGCTGCTCCACCGGAGCCGCGGCCCGGAAGGCGATACTCAGCTGCACGGTGTAAGCGGGTTGACCGACCAGCAGCAGGATCAGGCTCATCGACTCGTCGATCGCCGCCGCCACGGCACCACCGTGAACTCGTTCGGGCGGGCCCTCAAAGGCTCGCCCGAACACCGTTTCGGCCACGGTCTCGTCACCGTCGCGGCGGTAGGTGAAGCCCATCGACATCCCGCTGGACGGGCCCCCGATGCACGACAGCTCGTCGAAGCGCAGCACCGACCCTTCGGGCGGCGGCGGCTGGGGCACCCCGGTCACCATGAACTCGGCCAGGCCGCCACGGCGGACCATGTAGGCCCTCTTGTCGCGCACCGGGGCGTCGTCGACCGCCGTCGCCCAGCCCTCGACCCGCCTCGCAAGCTCATCGAGCTGGGCATCGGTGAGGTCGCGTCCAGCCAGCAGGTGGGAAGCCGCCCGCATGGCCGCAGCTGCCCGGCGGTCGGGGTCGCCGTCGTGCCCGGCACCCCGCCCGGCCGGTCCCGCAGCGACCTCGACCTCCGTGCTCAACGGGTCCTCGGCCGGGGTGGCTTCGGTTCGGAAGCCGCTTTGGTCGCGCCCGGCTTGGCGGAAGCCGCCTTGGTCGCGCCCGGCTTGACGGAAGCCGGGTTGACGGAAGCCGGCTTGGCGGCAGCCGGCAGGGTGCGGCGCTTGCGCGCCCGCTTGCGGCCGCCGGCGAGCTCCACGATGGCGTCGAACTGCTCCGGGGTCACCGGCTGGACCGACAACCGCGACTTGCCCACCAGCGGCATGCCCTCGAGCACCCCGCCGGGCTCGCCGTGGCTACGCAGCTCGTCGAGGGGCACCAGCCGCGAGAAGATCTCCACGAAGCCGACGTCCACCATGTACCAGCGGGGCTCCTGCGGGGAGGACTGCTCGTCGAAGTACTTCGAGGCGGGGTCCCACGCGGTGTGGTCGGCGTAGGAGGTCCTCACCACCTCACCGAGGCCCACCACCCCGGGCGGCTTGGCGTTGGAGTGGTAGACGAGCACCCAGTCGCCGAGCTGCATGTCGTCCCGCATGAAGTTGCGGGCCTGGTAGTTACGCACCCCGTCCCACGACGTGCGGCCGAGCCGCTTCAGGTCATCGATCGAGAACGCATCCGGTTCGGTCTTCACCAGCCAATGAGCCACGACGACGGATCGTAGGCCAGCACCTCGGCCCGGTAAGACTTTCGCCGGGCGGGCAGCCAAGGGGGGGGGGTGCCCGTTCGCCGGTGGCCACCGACCGCGCACCGGTGCCCCGACTCCGTACTCGCCGGTCTCCTCGTCGGGGATCGACACCCGACCCGAATTCGTGACGCGAATCTGTGGCGAATGTCACAGCTAGGTGAATTCCGGCCGCCCCCGGATGCGGGTACGGTAGTTGGGCCCGCTTCCTGGCTGGCAGATGAACTGGGCGCGGCTGTCATGTTGTGCCCTCCCCGGGAAAATTTATGCAAGGAGCCCGCACCATGAAGACCAAGCTTCGCCTCGTTGGTGGCCTCACCGCCGGCCTGATCCTGTTCGCCGGTCTCACCGGCTGCAGCAGCAGCGACGACGAGAAGGAAGAGACCACCGAGACCACCAAGGCCGGCGCCACCGCCACCACCAAGGCCGGCGAGACCGCCACCACCAAGGCCGGCGCCACCGCCACCACCGCCGCGGCAGCCGCGGCCACCACCGTCAAGAAGTGATTCGGCCCGCCGCATGCCGGCGGTGCTGAGCGATCATCGATCGCCGATACGTGGCGGCCTTCGGGCCGCCACCTTCGCGTCCCGACACCGGCGCGGCACAGCCGTCCCACCGTTGCATCGCGAACCGGGCAACGGGGCCACCGGCACCTAGCCTGGCGTCACGGTGAAGCTCCGACGTGCTGTTCTCATCCCGGTCGCCCTCGTCCCTGTCGCGCTCGCCGCTGCGGGCCTGCTGCGGTACCGGCGCAGCGCCGGCGCGGCCACCGGCGAGGGCCACCGACCGGTCCGCGCCACCTCGAGAGCGGCCCGCAACGTCGAGGTGGCGGCGTTGTCGGCCCGGGTCGGCACGGCGACCGCCCTCACCCGGGCCCGACAGGTGTTCGCCTCGGCGGAGCGGCGCATCAGCCTCGACGAGGACCTCCAACTGCGTACCGCAGCCGACGTGGCCCGCACCCTCGGCGAGATGAAGGGTGCCCTGATGAAGATCGGGCAGATGGCCAGCTACCTCGATCACGGCCTGCCCGAACCGCTGCGGCTGGCTCTGGCCCAGCTGCAGTCCGAGGCCCCGCCGATGAGCGCCGAGCTCGCCGCCCGCACCATCGCCGAGGAACTGGGCCGTGCACCCGAGAAGGTCTTCCTCGAGTGGGACCCGGTGCCGATCGCCGCGGCCTCGATCGGTCAGGTCCACCGGGCCATCACCGCCGACGGGCGGGCGGTGGCGGTCAAGGTGCAGTACCCCGGGGTCGCCGACGCCATCGCCGCCGACCTCGGCAACGCCGACCTGCTCTTCGGTGCCCTCGGGCTGGCCTTCCCCGGCCTCGACCCCGATCCCATCACCGCCGAGCTGCGCACCCGCATCACCGAGGAACTCGACTACCGGCAGGAGGCCCGCAACCAGCAGCTCTTCGCCGACTACTACGCCGGCCATCCCTTCATCCACATCCCGCCGGTGGTCGCCGAGCTGTCGACCGGACGGGTCCTGACCAGCGAGCTGGTGACCGGGTCGACCTTCGCCGAAGCCGTCACCTGGGACGAGCGGGAGCGTGACCTCATCGGCGAGACCATGTTCCGCTTCGTCTTCGGCAGCCTGTACCGCCTGCGGGCCTTCAACGGCGACCCCCACCCCGGCAACTACCTGTTCCACGGCGACGGTCGGGTCACCTTCTTGGACTTCGGCCTGGTCCGGCGCTTCAGCGACGAGGAGATGGCGAGCTTCCAACGGATGATCACCGAGATGGTGCTCAACGACGACCTCGTCGCCTTCCGCCGGGCGGTGGAGGACAACGGCCTGCTGGCCCGCGGCGCTCCGGTCACCACCGCGGAGGTCGGCGAGTACTTCAGCCACTTCTACACCTTCGTACGCCGACGCGGCCGCTTCACCTGGAGCACCGACTACGCCTCCGCCACCGTGCGCCAGACCTTCAACGCCTCCAGCCCGGTGACCCGCCACACCACGGTGCCGGCGAGCTTCGTGCTCATCCAGCGCATCAACCTGGGGCTGTACGCCCTACTGGGCCAGCTTGCGGCCACCGCCGACTGGCGGATCATCGCCGAGGACATCTGGCCCTGGGTCGACCGCCCCGCCGACACCGAGCTGGCCCGACGCGAGATCGCCTGGCGCAGCCGGCCCCGCTGAGACGCCTTCCCCGACCGCTCACCCCGACCGCTCACCCCGGCCCGCTGACCCCGGCCCGCTGACCCCGGCCCGCTGACCCCGGCCCGCTGACCCCGGCCCGATCGCACCGCTACGGTGGTCGCCGACCGCCCCGGCCCGGAGCACCCATGACCGATCCCGTTCCTGCACCCCCCGTCACCCGGGCTCCCGCCCGGCGTTGGACCATCGCCAACCCCTTGGAGATCGCCCTGGTCGAGTGGGGCCCCGCGAACGGCACCCCGTTGATCCTGGTGCACGGCGGCGGCGACTTCGCCCGCAACTTCGACGGCTTCGCCCCGCTGCTGGCCGATGCCGGCTGGCGGGTGGTGGCCTGGGACCAGCGCGGTCACGGTGACTCGGCCCGGGCCGAACTGTACGGGTGGTCGGCGGAGTTGCGGGACCTGGTCGGGGTGCTACAGGCGGTGTCGGGCGGCCCGCACCCGGTGATCGGCCATTCCAAGGGCGGGGTCCTGGCCCTCGACGTGGCAGCGGCACGGCCCGAGCTGGTGCGAGCCGTCGTGGCGATAGACGGCTTCATCCGCCGGGTCCATCCCCCACGGCCGCCGGAGGAGACCGCCGAACGCTGGCTCGACCTGCAACGGGCCGGCCGTACCACCCGCGCCGGGACCGCTGCCGAGCTCGCCCACGGTCGCCAGGCCGCCAACCCCCGCCTCGAGCCGGCCTGGATGGACTACCTGGTCGAGGTCGGCGCCGACGCGGACGCGGACGGACACCGGAGCTGGAAGATCGACCCGGCGGCGTTCCCGCTCCCACCCCATGCGGTGAGCCTCGAGGCCGGCCTGCAGCGGATGGCCACGGTGCGTTGTGCCCTGCTGGCGCTCAAGGCCGGCGTCGAGGAAGCCATCGCCGGGCAGCCCTCCGCCGAGCTGCTACGTGACCATCTGCCGCCGCTGGGCCGTCTCGAGGTCCTCGACGGGCTCGGCCATTTCGCCCACGTCGAGGACCCGCAGCGCGTGGCCGCGCTCGCGCTTTCCTTCCTCGCCGACGTCCTCGCCGACGCCCGCGACTGACCGGTGGCCCCTCGCAACCTGACCCGGTACGGCTGGTACGCCATCGCCGCGGCCCTCACCACCATGGCGTTGAAGTCCGGCGCCTGGGCGTTGACCGGCTCGGTCGGGTTGTTGTCCGACGCGCTCGAGTCCACCGTCAACCTCGCTGCCGGCATCCTCATGCTGGTGGCGTTGCGGGTGTCGGCCCAACCGCCCGACGATACCCACCAGTACGGTCACGAGAAGGCCGAGTACCTCTCCGCCGCGGCCGAGGGCCTGATGATCATCGTCGCGGCGACGTTGATCGTGTCGACCGCGGTGGACCGCGGTCGACCGACTGAGGCACCCCCGTCCGTTGGAACAGATGACCGTCGGCCTGACGATCAGTACCGCCGCCGCGATCATCAATCTGGTGGTCGGGCTGTGGTTCGTCCGGCTCGGCCGCCGCTGTCACTCCCGGGCGTTGGAGGCCGACGGTCGGCACCTGCTGACCGACGTCGCCACGTCGGCCGGGGTGGTGGGCGGCCTCGGCCTGGCCGCGCCTACCGGCTGGGAACGGCTCGATCCCCTGGTGGCGATGACGATCGGGGTCAACATCGTGGTCACCGGCAGCCGGGTGCTGTGGGGTCGGTCAGCGGGCTCATGGACCCGACGCTCCCGCCCGACGAGCAGGACACCCTCGACGCCGTGCTGGCCACCTACGCTGAACAGGGGGTGGCATTTCATGCGGTACGGAGCCGCCTGTCCGGCCACCGGCGGTTCATCTCGCTGCACGGCCTGGTCCCGGGGGCATGGTCGGTGAGCCGAGGTCACGATCTGGTCGAGCAGCTCGAGGCCGACATCCGTGCCGCCCTCGCCGACCTCGACGCCCTGAGCGTGTTCACCCACCTCGAACCGCTCGAGGACCCACGCTCCTACGGCGACACCCGCCTCGACCGCGAACGGCCCCCGGCCGGGCCGAGCGGGCCCGAACCTGCACCGCCCGGCCTCCCGTCCACGGAACCTGCCACCCACCGGGAAGGACCCCGATGAGTGCCGAGGCCCCCGCATGGTTCACCCGCCATGGAGCAATCGAGGCCGACGAGGGCGCGGTCAGCGTCGACGGGTGCCCCATCCGCTGGCTGCGCTGGGGAGACCCGGCCGCGCCGCCCCTGGTCCTGGTGCACGGCGGCGCGGCCAGCTCCCGGTGGTGGGTGCCGTTGGCCCCGTTCTTCACCGCCGACCGCTGTGTCATCGCCCCCGACCTGTCCGGCATGGGCGACTCCGGCTGGCGTACCGCCGGGTACCGTACCGAGCAGTGGGCCGACGAGGTCCTCGCCTGCGTCGACGAGGCCAGCCGCAGCGCCGTGCGCCCGGTGCTGGTGGGCCACAGCCTCGGCGGTTCGGTGGTCGCCGTGGCCGCCGTTCGCCGGCCGAGCGCGGTGCGCGGGGTGGTGCTCTGCGACACCGGGGTCAGCCGCTCCACCCGCACCGAAGGATCCTCGCACCACTTCCGCAACCGGTTGACCTACCGCGACGCAGCCGAAGCCATCGCCCGTTTCAGGCTGATCCCGCGACAGGACTGCGCCAACGCCTGGATGGTCGAGCACATCGCCCGCACCTCGATCCGGCCGGTGGGGCCCGGTGGCCCCGACGACCCGACCCGTCCCGACGAGGACGCCACGGTCCCATGGACCTGGAAGTTCGACTGGCGGTTGTTCGCCCGCAGCTACGACCAGCCCTTCGCCGGCTATCTCGAGCAGCTCGGCGCCCTCGATCTCCCGGTGGCCTGCATCTTCGGCGAGCAGAGCCGGGTGGTCACCGCCGAGGTCGCCGAGCGCATCGCCGGCCACCTCGGCCCCTGCCCGACCGTCTGGATCCCCGACGCCGCCCATCACCTCATGGCCGACCAGCCGATCGCCTTCGTCACCGCCCTGCGGGCCGTACTGTTCGGCATGTAGACCGGCTGGTACGGCACCCCCAACGGGCCAGGTCCCGCCCCGACCAACCCCGCAGGTCGATCAGGCCCGTCGATCAGGCCCGTCGATCAGGCCCGTCGATCAGGCCCCGCGCCGCGCCGCGACAGCCTTCGGCACGTCGAGGACGTCGGCGTCGGACAGCGAGGTTCGCACGTCGATGTCGACCCGAACCGCAACATCGGGACAGAAACCCTGGACCGCAGCCGACAACGCCTCGTGCAGCCGGGCCGTCACCTCGCCCGCACGGTCCGCCGGGCACTCGAGCACCACCGAGTCGTGCACTGTCTGGGCCGGCCACACCTCGTCGTCGTCGGCCAGCCACTGCCACAGCAGTGCGAACGCCGCCAGCATGGCGTCGGCCACACCGCCCTGGATGGGGGCGTTACGATGGGCGTTGCCGAGCACGGCGATCCGGTCCGACAACGCCCGCTCGAGCAGCCGGTCACGCTCAGCCCGTCCCAACCTGGCCTCGACCCGTTGCACCATGGCCAGACGGAGCGGCCGGTCGTCGAAGCGCCGGTGCAACTCGCCGTCGGACAGGGCTGAGCCGCCGTCGGACAGCCGGACCCCGTGTTCGGCCGCCACCTCCTCGCGCACCGCCGCCCATGCGGCGTCGCGGCGTTGGGCGGCGCGCACCGCGGCCGAGCGCAGCACCCCCCACATGCCGATGTCGAATATCCGCCGGCGGCCGGCCAGGGTCCGGGCCTCCCAGCCGATGGCCGAACCCTCCGTTCCCAGCACGACGGCGTCCTCGAAGCGGGCCAACCACCGCAACCGCTCGGCATCGCCGAGGTCAGGCCGGTCGGCCAGCTCCGCCACGGTCGGGGCCCGGCCGTGCACGGCGCGAATCTCGCGACGAAAGGACCGCAGCCGGTCGAATCCGATCAGCAACTCCAGGCTGGTGTCCCAGTCGGCCGCGGGCGGGTTGGAGGCGAGCTCGTCGACCACGCGATCGTGGCCGCGCAGCCAGCCGGCCACACCGGGGTAGGCGGTGAGGTAGGCGTCGAGCAGGCGCTGGGCAGCCTCGACGGTCACCTCCTGGTCTGTGCCGCTGAGGCTGCGCGCCAGGGAACGGGCTCCGAGCCCGTAGAGGATGCCGAAGTTGATGGCCTTGGCCCGCGCCCGCAACAAACCAAACCGTTCGGAATCTTGATCGCGCAGGGCGGCGACGTCCTCGCCGAACATCGCACTGGCGGTGCTCACATGCACGTCGCCACCCCCGGCGAGCGCCGCCTGCAACGCAGTGTCGCCGGACACCTGGGCCATCCAGCGAAGCTCGGCCTGGGAGAGATCGGCGTACACCAGGACCCGTCCCGCTGCCGGGCGCACGAAGGGCTTGGTCTCCGGCGCCAGGTTCTGGGCGTTCGGGAACCGGCTGGCCAGCCGGCCGGTCGACGTGCCCACGATCTGTAGGTACTGGGGACGGATGCGCCCGTCATCGGCCACATGGTCGAGCAGTGCCTCGCCGTAGGTCGACACCAGCTTGGCGTGGCGCCGGTAGCGCAACAGTGCCTCCGCCAGCTCCCCGCCGATCTCACCGAGCACCGCTGCGGTCAGTGGATCGTGAGGGCCGAACAGCCGGGCGGGGCCACCGGCGCGCTGGAAGTAGGCGCGGACCTCATGCTGGGCGTGGCGATTGAGCGCCGCTTTCGCCTGCGGTTCCGACGCCGGGTTCCACGTAGGTTCGACCTCGACGGAGAACAGGTTCCCCTGGCCCCCGCCGGTCAGCTCGGCCAGCTCACTCTCGCTGCGGCGCAGCGCCGCCTCCTCGTCGGCCAGGAAGTGCCGATACCCATCCCGGTCGAACGGAAACCCCCAGCGGGTCAGCCGGTCGAGGAACGGACGGGCTGCCATCTCCAGCTCCGCCACGCCGACCAGCCCGGCCCGCTCGAGGCGGGCGGTCAGCTCATCGGCCACCCACAGGGTCACCACGGCATCCGCCCCGGCATAGCGCACCTGCTCGTCGCTGAGGTCGGAGTGCAGGTCGTAGCTCAGCTGGGTGGTGCCCTTGCCGTCGATCTCGATGCCCAGGTAACGGCGGGCGGCCCACGCCAGGCCGTGGTAGAAGCCGAAGCCGCTGCGCCCCTGGTGCAGCAGGGCGTCGGCAAACATGGCGTCCCACCAGCGCAGCCGTGCCGAGGGCGGCACCCCGGCCGGCCCGAACACCGCGGTATCGACCACCCCGGCGTCGAAGGAGGCGTTCCACGCGGCCGCCTGCCGGCCCGACAGCAGCGGGGCCAGCTCGGCCGGGTCGACGTCGCGCGCGTCGAGCACCCAGGCCGCCTCGTGGCCGGCCGCGTCGCGGGTGGCGGCGGACAGCACCCGCATCGAGCCGGTGCCGATGTGGGTCTCGGTGTCAATGGCGAGCGCCACCGCGTCCTGCAGGGCGGTGGCGAACGCCGCGAGCTCGCCACGTCGGGAAATCCGCTGCAACGGGACCGATTCCGGCTGTCGCGCCCGGTGCTCCACGTCAGTCGGTGCCGGCGGCGAGCAGCGGCCGGTGTGCGACCGCAACGGCGTCGAGGGCAGACCGGAACCGCTCGATCGCCTCCTGGAGCAGGGCGTCGTCGAGCACCGTGGACAGCGCGATCAGCCCGCGGCCGGCGAAGAACAAGCCCTCGTTCAGCGCGGCGAGATGGAACGACGTAGCGACGTCATGGTCGGTCCGCACCTGGTTGGCCTCCGGCGGCACCACGCTGAAGAAGCACTGCAGCAAGCTGCCCGACCGTCGCGTACTAAAAGGTATGGCAAGTCGCGCGGCATGTTCGACGAGCGCGGCGTCGAGTCGTTGCGCCCGAACCGCCATGGCGTCGATGCGTTCAGCGGTCAGCTCGCGCAGCGACACCAGCCCCGCCGCGGCGGTCACCGGGTTGCCGTTGAAGGTGCCGGAGTGGACCAGGCGGGGTGCGGGTGGCACGGTGACCGCCAGGTACTCGGCCCGGCCGCCGACCGCCCCAACGGGCAATCCGCCGCCGATGATCTTGCCCATGGCGGTGAGGTCGGGCACGACGCCGTGCAACCGCTGGGCGCCGCCGGTGGACAGGCGCAGGGTGATCACCTCGTCGAGCACGAAGAGGGCGCCGGCGGCGCGGGTGGCCTCGGCGATGGTGGCGAGCGCCCCCGGCGGCGCGGCCGACAGCCCCCCGGAGCCCATCACCGGCTCGAGGATCACCGCGGCCACCTGGTGGCCGTGCAGGTCGAGCAACCGTTGGAAATCCGCAACGTCGCCGTGGCGGGCGAGCACCGTCTCGGGGCCCTCGTGGCCCAGGAAACCGACCTCGAACTCCTCGAGCGAGCCGTGGTAGCCGTAACGGGCCATCGCCACCTTGCGTCGGCCGGTGACGGCGCGGGCGATGTAGGCGCACAGCATCGTGGCCTCGGTCCCCGAGTTGCACAGACGCACCTGTTCGACCGAGGTGACGCGCTCGCACAAGGTTTCCGCAAGCTCGAGCTGCTGGTCGTTGCGAGCCGGCCATGCCGTGCCCTGCGCGACCTGTCGCTGCACCGCCTCGACGATCGGCGGGTAGGCGTTGCCGTGCACCAGGGACGTGTAGTTGCCGAGCAGATCGAGGTAGCGGTTGCCGTCGACGTCGAACAGGTACGGCCCCTCGCCCCGCGCCATGGTCAGCGGGTAGGGCGGATGATAGGTGGTGGTACGGGTGTCGCCGCCGGGCATGACCGCCAGAGCCCGCCGGTGCCGGCTCGCCGAGCCGGGGGTACGGGCCGTGAACGCCGCGAGGATCTCGCTCATGGCGGGAGGCTATCCGAGCCTCCGTGGCCGGCGACGGCGTGGGAGACTGCCCCGATGACGGCACGAAGCGAGCACGTGGCCTCCTG
This sequence comes from Acidimicrobiia bacterium, assembly GCA_947476745.1. Taxonomy (GTDB): domain Bacteria; phylum Actinomycetota; class Acidimicrobiia; order Acidimicrobiales; family CAIXPF01; genus CAIXPF01. Next base: position 389,985 of record CANJRG010000001.1, read on the forward strand.
GGTGAGCCGGCTGGTCCAGATTCCGAGTGTCAACCCGTTGCACGGCGGACCCCGGGCCGGGGAGGTGGGCGAAACCCGCCTGGCCGAGGCGCTCGCCGGGTTCTTCACCGACCTCGGCGCCGACTCGGTGGAATTGGTCGAGGTCTTCGAGGGCCGGCCAAACGTGTACGGCATCTGGGAGGGTACGGGCGAGCGGTGGGTGGTTCTCGACGTGCACACCGACACCGTCACCGTCGAGCACTGCGAGGGCGACCCCTTCGACGGCCGGATCGCCGACGGCCGGGTCTACGGGCGCGGTTCGGTCGACACCAAGGCGTCGCTCGGGGTGATCATGGCCGTACTCGAGCAGGCCCGGGCGGCCGGGCACCGCGTCGTGCCCAACCTGGTGGTGGTGGGCTCGATCTCCGAGGAGGCCGGCGGGCTGCTCGGCGCGGTCGGCTTCCGCGAATGGGCCGAGGCCCGGGGGCTGCGACCCGACGAGGTGATCGTGGCCGAGCCGACCATGTGCGCCCCGATCCACGGCCACAAGGGCGGGGTTTCCCTCGACATCGCCGTCAAGGGCCTCGCTGCGCACTCGGCCAACCCCCATCTCGGCCGCAACGCCATCACCGCCGCGGCAAAGCTGATCCTGGCGCTCGAGGCCGAGCACCACCGTCTGCAGGCCCTCACCCCCACCACCGCGGTCGGCAACGGCACACTCACCGTGGCGATGATCAACGGCGGCACCGGCGGCAACATCGTGCCCGACGCCTGCACGCTGACCGTGGGCCGTCGCATCGTGCCTGGCGAGGACAACGAGGTCGTCGCCGAGGAGCTGATGGCCCTGGTGGAACGGGCCTGTCCCCTGCCCGTCGAGATCACCCGCGCCTATCTCGGCTCGCCGGCGTTCTACCAGCCACCCGACTCGCCCTTCGTCCAGCAACTCGCCTCGTGGGCGGGCACCGCACCCGAGGTGGCGGCGTACGGCACCAACGCCCTGCGCTACGACGGCTTCGCGGAGCAGATGGTGGTGTTCGGGCCCGGCTCGATCGACAACGCCCACACCGCGGTCGAATACGTGGAGATCGAGCAGCTCGAACGCTGTGCCGAGGTGTTCGCCCGCTGGCTGGGCCTGCCCGGCACCGACAGCTGACCGGCCGCAGCGCAGCGGCACGTATCCTCGTGCCCGTGCAGCACGTCAGCCTGGTGGTACTCGCAGCGGGCCTCGGCTCGCGATTCGGTGGGACGAAACAGCTCGCCGCTGTCGGCCCATCGGGCGAAGCGATCCTGGACTACACCATCATCGACGCCGGACGGGCCGGTTTCGACCAGGTGGTGCTGGTGATCCGCCACGAGCTGACCGATCTCGTCGTGGACCATCTCCGTACCGTTCACGGCGACGGGCTGGACTACCGACTGGTCTACCAGGACGACTTCGGGCCGTCACGGGCCAAGCCGTGGGGCACCGGCCATGCCGTGCTCGCCGCCCACGAGGCCGTCACCGGGCCCTTCGCGGTGGTCAACGCCGACGACTTCTACGGCCGTCGCGCCTTCGAGCAGCTGGCCCGGGCGCTGCGTGGCGACGCCGCCCCCACCCGCCATCACCTGGTGGCCTACCGGTTGGCCGAGACCCTGTCGGTCTCTGGCACGGTCTCCCGCGGCGTGTGCACGGCGAGCCCCGCAGGCGAGCTGGTCTCCATCGTCGAGAACCTGGCGATCGCCCGTGACGAACACGGAGAGATCCTCTCGCTCGAGTCCGGCCGCCGTTTCGACGCCGACACGCCGGTTTCGATGAACCTGTGGGGCCTACGCCCCTCGATCCTGAACGAACTGCACCGCGCCTGGTCGACCTTCTCGGCGTCGCACGGCACCGACCCCAAGGCCGAGTTCCAGCTCCCCACCGTGATCGATGCCACCGTGGCGGCCGGCCGCGCCACCGTGGGCGTGGAAGTCACCGACGCACGGTGGATGGGGGTCACCTACCCCGACGACCTCGCCGACGTGCAGGCCCGCATCGGCGAGCTCATCGCTGCGGGCGGCTACCCGTCACCGCTGCGCTGAGCCGGCAGACCCCGCCAGGAACGTAGCGGCCCGGACCGCACCCGTCGGTACGGGTCGCACGGGACAGCCCGCCGTCCTCGGTCAGCGTCCCCGCCCGGCGCTGCCGGTCAGATGGCGTCGGTGCCCATCTCCCCGGTACGGATACGAATGGCGCGGTCCACCGGCGCGATCCAGATCTTGCCGTCGCCGATCTTGCCGGTCCGGGCCGCTCCGGCGATGACATCGGCGATCTTGTCGGCCTCGCCGGCCTCACACATCACCTCGACCTTGACCTTGGGCACGAAGTCGATCTGGTACTCCGCACCGCGATAGGTCTCGGTGTGGCCACCCTGGCGACCGAAGCCCTTGACCTCGGTCACGGTCAGCCCGTGAACTCCCGCGGTGCGCAGGGCGTCCTTCACGGATTCCAGCATGTGCGGCTTCACGATGGCGGTGACGATCTGGAGCATGTTCGCTCTCCTTGGTTGGCGACAGCGTAGATGCTGTCAGCTGGCAGAGGTCAGGGGCGACGGCGGTCGGTCGCCGAGGCCGGCCGCCCGACTCATCGGTACGGAAGGTTCGAGGAGATAGCCCCGCGAGCGGATGGTCCTGATGGCCAACCCGAGCGGTACGACGCGGCGTCGCAACCGCAGAATGTGGACGTCGAGGGCGTTGCGACCCGGGCTCTCGCCCGGCCAGCCGGCGACGGTGAGGTCGTCGCGACGGACAACCCCCTTGAACGAGGCCACCAGCACCGCGGCCAGACGGGCCTCGAGCGGAGGCAGGCTCACCTGGTCCCCGCAGAACCGCAGCACACCCCACTGGTCCAGTCGGGGTGTGAGCAGCCCGGCATCCCGACCGCGAACGGTCAACGCATAGATGCGGGCCTGGAGGTCGTTACGGTCGACAGGAAGACGGACCCAGTCCTCGAGCGGGTCGACCGTCACCGGCGCCGGTGATTCGGGCTCGACCAACAGCAACCTGGGCAGCCGTGCCTCGACCAGCTGACCGCGGCGTTGTTGCTGTGAAGGCCAGCGGACCAGCTCTACATCCATCGACGGTCAAGGTACGGTCGCGACATTTCCTCTCTGTTTCATCCAGATGAACACGCCGCCACCCCGCCGCCACGGCCACGGCCACGGCCCCGTCACGATGTGCAAGGCTCGCCACCATGACCGTTTCCTCGTTCACCACCCGGCCGGAGTTGCTCGGCAGCTTCGGCATGGCGGCGAGCACCCACTGGCTGGCCACCGGCGCTGCGATGTCGGTCCTCGAGCGTGGCGGCAACGCCTTCGATGCCGCGGTGGCGGCGGCGCTGGTCCTGCATGTGGTCGAGCCGCACAACAACGGACCGGCCGGCGACGTGCCGATCCTGTTGCGCTCCGGGCGCGGCGGCCCCGTCGAGGTGCTCTGCGGGCAGGGACCGGCGCCGGCAGGGGCCACCATCGCCCACTACCGCGGCGAGGGCCTCGACCTCATCCCACGCAGCGGTCTGCTGGCGGCCGTGGTGCCTGGCGCCATGCCGGCCTGGCTCACCCTGCTGCGTGACCACGGCACCTGGTCGGTGGCCGACGCGGCGGCACCCGCCATCGGCTACGCCCGTGCCGGCTGGCCGGTGGCGACGGGGACCGCCGCCGCGGTGAACGGTTCCCGTCTGCTCTTCGAGCAGTTGTGGCCGACCTCGGCGGCATACTGGCTGCCGGGAGGCCGGGCGCCGCAGCCGACCGAACCCCGGCAGAACCCCGCGCTGGCGGACACCTGGGACCGCCTGCTGGCGGCCACCGCCGGCGAGTCCGGACGCGAGGCCCAGATCGACCTGGTGCTGCGCTGCTGGCAGGAGGGCTTCGTGGCAGCGGCCATCGACCGCTTCGTCCGCCACCCGGTGGGCGACGGGGTCGGCCACACCCATGCCGGGGTCCTGCGGGCGGAGGATCTCGCCGCCTGGCAACCGGCCTATGAGCCGTCGGTGTCCTACGACTATGCCGGCTGGACCGTCCACAAGTGCGGGCCCTGGTCGCAAGGACCGGTCCTGCTGCAGTCCCTGGCCCTGCTCGAGCAACTCCCGATAGACGGGATCGACGTGTACGGCACCGACTTCGTGCACCTCGTCGCCGAGGTCATGAAGCTGTCCTATGCCGACCGTGACACCTTCTACGGCGACCCCAGCCGGGTTGCGGTGCCGCTCGACGTGCTGCTGTCGGTGGGCTACAACCGGCAACGGGCCACCCTGGTCGACCTCACCCGGGCCAGCACGCAGTACCGGCCGGGCATGGTGGAAGGTTTCGGCCACCCGCTCGACTACGCCGCCGCGGTCGCCCGCCAGGACGTGGCCCGGGAGTGGGCAAGACGGGTCAGCGGCGAGGCCGCTGGTTCGGGCCCGCCCCGGGGCGACACCTGCCATCTCGACGTGGCCGACCGTTGGGGCAACGTCGTGTCCGCCACGCCGAGCGGTGGCTGGCTGCAGTCCTCACCCCACATCCCGGAGCTGGGGTTCCCGCTGGGCAGCCGAGCCCAGATGTTCTGGCTCGACGAGGACCACCCGTCGGCCCTCGCCCCCGGCAAGCGGCCGCGGACCACCCTCACCCCCAGCCTGGCCACTGCGGAGGAGGGCCGGACCGCCCTGGCCTTCGGCACCCCCGGCGGCGACGGGCAGGACCAGTGGCAGCTGCAGTTCTTTCTCCGGATGGTGCACGGCGGACTCAACCTGCAGCAGGCCATCGATGCGCCGGCATTCCGTTCCTCCCACTGGCCCGACAGCTTCTGGCCCCGCCAGGCCTACCCCAACCGACTGCTGGTGGAAGGGCGCTTCGGGGCCGAGGTCCTCGACGGGCTCACCGCCCGGGGCCATCGGGTGTCCGAGGTCGACCCCTGGTCGGAGGGGGCCATCTCAGCAGTGCTGAGCCCGGCCCAGGGTTTCCTGCGCGCCGCGGCCAACCCCCGGGGCATGCAGGGCTACGCCGCCGGCCGCTGACCAGGCCCGACGGCGAACCGGGCCGGGAGGTCGACCGGGCCGGGAGGTCGGGTCCCGAGGTCTGGTCGGGCGGGCTGCGTGGGCGCGGCCGCAATCACCGGACTGGCCGGTAGCGTCAGCCCATGCGAGTCTGGCGAACGGTGCTCCTCCTCGGTGTTGCGTCGATCGGGCTGAGCCTGCTCGGCGCTTGCAGCGACGATTCCGGTGATCAGCCGCGTTCGCTGTCCGAGGAGCTCGCAGGGCGCAGCTTCGTGGCCGAACGGCTCACCCAGGACGGTGCACCCCGGCCCGTGGCCCCTGGCTCGACGATGACGGTCGGCTTCGCGGACGGGAAGCTCTCGGCGTCGGCGGGCTGCAACACGATCAACGGGCCGTTCACCATCGAGGGCACCACGCTGGTCGCCGGCAACCTGGCCATGACCGAGATGGCCTGCGTCCCGGCGGTCATGGCCCAGGAGCAGTGGCTCAGCCAGCTGCTGTCCTCGAAGCCCACCGTGTCGATCGAAGGGGTCTCGCTGACCCTCGCCGGCGGCGGGGCCACCGCCCTGCTGGTCGACCGGGCCGTCGCCCAGGCCGCGCCCCCCATCCAGGGAACCACCTGGTTGCTGACCACCGTCATAACCGGTCAGACCGCCTCCACGCCGCGGGCAGATATGGAGTCGACCCTGCTGATCGAAGGCGACCGCCTGTCCATTCAGGGCGGCTGCAACCGCGGCGGGGCCACGGTGACCATCGCCGGTAACGTGCTGCAGACCGGTCCCATGATGATGACGAAGATGGCCTGCGAACCCGCCGGGCAAGCGCTCGACCAGACCCTGATCGACGTGCTGGGCGCATCGCCCTCCATCCGGGTCGAGAGCCAGAACCTCTACCTCGACACCGACGCCACCAGCCTGGTGTACGTGGCGAAGAACTGACGGCCGGCGACGGGCCCGCGACGCTCAGCGCAACGAGGTGACCGGGGTCAGAGGCGGCTGCCCCGACAACACCGCGAGGAGGTTGTCGCAGGCCAGCTGCACCATCGCGGCGCGGGCCTCGTGGGTGGCCGAGCCGAGGTGGGGCGCCAGGACGACGTTGTCGAGCTCGAGCAGGCCGGGATGGATCACCGGTTCGGCCTCGTACACGTCGAGCCCGGCCCCGGCGATGACCCCGCTCCGCAGGGCCGCCACCAAGGCCGCCTCGTCCACCAGCTGCCCGCGTGCGGTGTTGACCAGCAGGGCCGTGCGCTTCATCGCTGCCAGCGCCGCGGCGTCGATCACGTGGCGGGTCTCGGGGGTTGACGGGGCGGTGAGCACGACCACGTCGGAGCGCCCGAGCAGCTCCTCGAGCGACACGTAGGACGCGGCCGCCCCCGGCGCCGGTCGGCGGTTGTGGTAGACGACGTCCATCTCGAACCCTGCGGCGCGGCGCGCCACCGCCGAGCCGATCTTGCCCATGCCGAAGATGCCGAGCGTCTTGCCACCGAGGCCGGTGCCCAGCAGCTCGCCCGGCCTCCAGCCCGACCACTGCCCGGTCCGCGCCAGACGCTCGCCCTCGCCGATGCGGCGGGCAACCGCCAGCAGCAGCGCCCAGGTGAGATCCGCGGTGGCGTCGGTGAGCACATCGGGGGTGTTGGTCACCATCACCCCGCGCTCGGCGCAGGCGGCGACGTCGACGTTGTCGTACCCGACCGCCATGTTGGCCACGATCCGCAGGTTCGGCGCGGCGTCGAGCAAGGCTGCATCGACCCGCTCGGACAGCAGACAGAACAGGCCGGCCGCAGGGCCGGCCAACTCGGTCAGTTCCGCCGTAGGACATGCGGCGTCGATATCGCGATAGCGCACCACGAAGCCCGCCTCCTCGAGCGGGGCGATGCCGGGCGAGGGGATCTGTCGGGTCACGGCTACCACGGGCACGCTCACCGGCCAGAACCTAACCTGCCCGACCATGGAACTTCGCTTGGACGGCAAGGTGGCAGTGGTGACGGGCGCGTCACGCGGAATCGGCAAGGGCATCGCCAAGGCCTACGCCGACGCGGGGGCATCGGTGATGCTGGTGTCCCGCAAACCCGAGGGACTCGAGGCGGCCGCGGCGGACATCGGTGGCGACGTCGCCATCTTCCCCGCCAATGTCGGCCGTCCCGAGGACGCCGCGGCCTGCATGCAGGCCACCCTCGACCGATGGGGGAGCGTCGACGTGCTCGTCAACAACGCCGCCACCAACCCCTACGCCGGCCCGACGATCGATTGCGACCTGTCGCGCTGGGACAAAACCCACGAGGTCAACCTGCGCGGCCCCTTCGCGTGGACCCAGGCCGCCTGGCAGGCGTCGATGAAGGCCAACGGCGGGTGCGTGATCAACATCGCGTCGGCCGGCGGCTACGTCACCTCCAGCCAGCTCGGGGTGTACGGCATCTTCAAGGCGGCGATGATCCACATGACCAAGCAGCTCGCCTCCGAGCTCGGGCCGAAGGTGCGGGTCAACTGCATCGCACCGGGTCTGATCAAGACCGACTTCGCCAAGATCCTGTGGGAGGGCGAACGGGGTCAGAAGGTGGCCGAGGTCTATCCGCTCAAGCGGCTCGGCGAGCCGGAGGACATCGGGGAGGCCGCGTTGTTCCTGACCGCGGGCGCCACCTGGATGACCGGTCACACCCTGCTGCTCGACGGCGGTGAGATCATCCGCCAGGCCGAGGTCGGCATCGACGACTGACACGCCCCGACACCCCGACACCCCGACACCCCGACAGCCCGACCCACCGACACCCCGAGACGGAGACCGACATGGCCGAACGGACCGAGAACGGACTGATCGTGGAGGTCCGCGACCATGTCGCGTACGCCACCATCGACCGGCCCGAACGCATGAACGCGCTGTCGCGCGGCCTGCAGAACGACCTCGTCGATGCCTTCGACGGGTTCTCCACCGACCATGAGGTATGGGCGGTGCTGCTGACCGCCACCGGTGACCGGGCCTTCTCCGCCGGGGCGGACCTCAAGGACATGGGTGCCGGCGATGCCCGCGGTCGGGGGCCGATGCAGCCGATGTTCGGGTCTCGCCGCAACTTCTTCGAGGTCATCGCCGAATGTGCCAAACCGACGGTGGCGGCCCTGTTCGGCTGGGCACTCGGCGGCGGCTGCGAGCTCGCTCTCGCCTGCGACGTGCGCATCGCCGCCGACGACCTACGCATCGGTATGCCCGAGGCCAAGCGGGGGCTCGGGGCCAATTTCGGTTCGGTGGTCCTGCCGCGTCTCATACCGGCCGGCATTGCCTACGAGCTGCTCTACACCGGCGAGCCCATCGACGCTGCCGAAGCCCGGCACTGGGGACTGGTGAACCGGGTGGTCCCCCGCGCCGAGCTCGCTGCCGCGGCGGAGTCCTTCGTGCGCACGATCGTGGGCAACGCCCCACTCACCGTCCAGCGGTACAAGGCCATGAACAACAAGGGCCGCGAGCTGCCGCTGGCCGCGGCCTTGCGCCTGAACGTGGGCCCGAACCCCTACACCTCCGAGGACCGAAAGGAGGGCGTCGCGGCCTTCCTCGAGAAGCGGCGCCCGAACTGGCAGGCCCGCTGACAGCCTCAGGGACGAGGGGCGGCGGCCTTGCGCAGCCGGTCCCGAACCGCCCGACCCAGCCCGTCGGGGTCGGGCAGCAACGCCACGACGTGCTCGACGCCGGCGCGGTCGGCCTCCCGGAGCCGGCGATACAGCACCTGGGCGTACTCCTCGGTATTGGCGACCGGGTCGAGCACCACCGCGGCCGGGTCGAGGTCAGCACGCCAACCCGAGCCTGCTGACGGCAGGCCCAGCACCGCCACGCTCCGTCCGAGCGCCAGCGCCGCCGCCACGGCTGCGGCCAGCGCAGCCGGGTCGCCAGGCTCGACGAGCTCGACCGCCGCGCTGGGGGCGTAGTGGGAGGCGAGCATGCCCGAGGCCCGTGCCGGGCCGCTTGCCGTGCGTAGCACGCAACCGAGGACGTCCTCGATGAACTCGACGGGGATCCCGCCCGGGCGCAGCAGCACCGGGTCGCCGTCGAGCACCTCCACGATGGTGGACTCGACCCCGACCCGGCACGCGCCGCCGTCGAGCACCAGGTCCGGTCCTCCGTCCATGCCGGCGAACTCCGCGGCCACGTCGGCCGCGGTGGTCGGGCTCACCCGGCCGAAGCGGTTGGCGGAGGGCGCGGCCAGCGGGCGACCGGCCCGTTCGAGCAGGGCAAGGGCGACGGGGTGATCGGGCACCCGCAACCCCACGGTGGGCTTGCCCCCGGTCGCGGCCGGCGAAACGGTGTGCCGCCGGGGCACCACGATGGTGAGAGGACCGGGCCAGAACGCCTCGGCCAACCGCCGCGCTACGGGAGACGGGTTCTCCGACCAGTGATCGAGCTGGTCGGCGGCGGCGAGGTGCACGATGAGGGGATGGTCGGGGGGCCGGCCCTTGGCCGTGAAGATTCGGCCGAGCGCCGTGGCGTCGGTGGCATCCGCGCCGAGCCCGTAGACCGTCTCGGTGGGAAAGGCCACCAGCGCGCCGTGGCGCAGCAGCTCAGCGGCAGCATCGATGGCTGTGTCGTCGGCAGGTCGGACGATCAAGGCCCTCGACGATACCGCCCGGCCCGAGGCAGAGACGCCGCCCTGCCGGGATTGGCCCATCAGCCTCCGCCGTCCCGCTGTGCAAGGCTGCGCCGGCCCTGCCCAACCCGGCCCAGCCCAGCCCGGCCCAACCCGGCCCTGCCCATCCCGGCCCTGCCCATCCCGGCCCATCCCATCCCGGCCCATCCCATCCCGGCCCATCCCGGCCCATCCCATCCCGGCCCATCCCTGCCGTGTCGGGCGGCCGCCACCCGTCGACCCTCGCAAGGATCCGCCATGTCCCCGTCTGCTACGCCACCTTCGCCGTCGTCATCACCGTCGGACCCGTTGGGCGGCGGCGTGGTCCACGGCCCCAGTGGGGTCCGGTTCTGCCGGGGCTGCGGCGGGGAGCTCGAGGCCCGACTGGTCGGCGACCGCATGCGGCCGGTGTGCCGTCACTGCGGAACCGCCACGTACTTCAACCCTGCGGTCGGGGTGGCCGTGGTGCTGCGCGACACCGAGGGTCGGGTACTGCTCGGGCGACGTCGCGGCTCCTACGGCGGCCAGTGGTGCATCCCCTGCGGCTACGTGGAGTGGGAGGAGGACGTACGCGCCGCCGCAGCACGCGAGTTCCGCGAGGAGACCGGCCTCGATGTGGTCGTCGGTGACGTGGTCGCGGTGCACTCGAACTTCCACAACGCCGCGCAGCACACGGTGGGAATCTGGTTCGAGGGGACCGTCATCGGCGGGACGCTCGAGGCGGACGACGATCTCGACGAGGTGGCCTTCTTCGACCCGTCGGCCCCACCGGAACCGCTGGCGTTCGCCACCGACGTCCTGGTGCTGCGCCAGCTCGCCCAGATCTGAAGACCGCCTCGGTCGCCTCGGGGGACGAGCCCGGCCGAGCGCGCCGGGCCAGGCCGCGGGTCAGCCGACGTGACTCACGGGAACCCGGGCGAACGGCGTGTGCCGTTGGGCGACCCGGGCCACGGTGGACGCATGCCAGGACCCGCCGCGGGCGGAGGCCAGACCGATGCGGTTCATGAGCGACGCGATGCGGTGATAGCTCATCCCGTTGTGGCGGGCGACGACGATGAAGGACACCACGTTGTCCGGTAGCTGTTCACAGGACGCATTCACGACCTTCGGTTCGGCCGGCGCGGCCGTGATCTGGAGCGGATTCACCAGAAGACGGCACCAGGACCCCCGACCTAGGTCATCCGTCCCGTTCGACCTGGCCGGATCCGGGCCACGCCGACCGGCAGGGGCAGCGTTCCGAGGCAGTGTCTACGGGCCACGACCCCGCTCGGTCAGCAGCCCGGCCTGACGAACTCCGAGCGGTAGCTCACCGTGAAGCCCAACCGGTCGAACAGTTGCTGCGCCGCTCCCCCGTCGTCGGCCACGCAGACGTAGACCCGTCGGGCGGCGTTGGCCGTGCCCCAGGTGGCCAGCGCGCCCACGATGCGGCGGGCGCTGCCCCGATGACGGCGGCCGGGGATGACCCCGAGGCAGTACAGACCCATCCACGACCCCCCGATGTGGGCGAGGCCGGTGGCCACCATCTCCCCGTCGGCCAGGTGCGCCGCGAAACCACAGCGGCCGCGCAGAGCCCAGATCAGCTCGGCCGCCGCGTCGCGCTGGGATTCGTCCCGACCATCCAGGGTGGACCACCACCGGTCGATCCAGTCCTGCGACGGCGCAGCGGCGATCACCACCCGCCCGTCGCGTTCAGGCGGAGCGATCGACCGCAGCGTTCGCAGGGGGCTCGCCAAGGTGACCTCGGCATCGGCCCCCTCGCGGACATAGCCCCGTTCGATCAGGGCCTGCGCCAACGCCGGGTCGGGGTCGCGGTCGGTGAGCTCGAAGCGGGCCGGCAGCCGGCGGGCGGCATAGAACGCCTCTGCCTGCTCGATCATGGCCCCGAGCTCGGCCTCGACCGGCGACCCGAGCGCCGCGACGGCGTTGGCCCGCAGCGTGAACCCACCACCGGCCCGCAACAGCCATGGCCCGAGGGGGGCCGTCGGCGCAGCGGCCCAGGTGGTGGCCACCAAGGCCTCGATGCCGGTGTCGTCGGCGGGGTCCTGGAGGGGCGGGGAGATCGTCACCGCCAGAGCCAAGCCATTCGAGCCGTGAAGGTCAAGGATCCCCCGACCCCCCATCAACGGCCACAGCACCACCGGCACACCCCTTCTGAGCTGCGCCGATGTGCTCGGCATACGCAGCGAATCGACGCCGATTCGCTGCGAGGCGCCTTGATTTCGTCGCCGACAGCCTCCGCGGCCACCCAAAGGGACACCCCGAGCGCGTTCGCCACCACGCAACGCAACCCCACGCCGCGGCGTCAGTGCCGTCATGACCGGGCCTGGTTCGCTGCCGGCGCCATCCTGCGTGTCATACCGGACGGGGATGATTCCTCCATGACGCTGTCCCACCCCGCCGTCAGATCCGCCGGTCAGCTCGACACCGTGCGGCGTCTCGACCCCGCCGTCCGGCGCCGCCACCTCGGGCTGCGAACCTGGGCACTGTCCCGGGGCATCGCCGTCGATGGCCCCGCCGGCCACGGCCTCACCGTCGTTTTTGCGGTGCTGGCCGAGGCCGAATCGGTCGCCGGTCGCGACCACCGGGCGTGGTCAGCAGCACGCGTCATCGAGTTCGTCTGGCTCGACTGTCCTGTCTGGTGCTTCCGTCATGCCGTGGCCATCCCCGCCGGCACCATCGACGCCCTGCGCCTGCTGTGGGATCACCTGGCGGCCACCGGCACGTTCGGACCCGGTAGCGACGAACTCGCGGTCCTGGAGAGGACCCTCGTCGAGCACACCGGCCCGCCGCCCGGTCGACGCCGCCGCTGACGTGACCTGCCGGTCGAGCAGAAGGCAACCACGGCAGGCATGATGGTAAGGATCAGCACCGCGGGTGCACACGGGGTACCGATCGAGTACCCCGCTTCTCGAGTTGGGGGACCCATGGACCCGATCGAATCGACAGCCACGAACGACGAGACCCTCGGGGACACCCAACCGGAACACGCACCGGCCCAGGCCGTCGCCGAACCTGCGGAGGAGCCGACCGAAGCGGCGTCCATCGAGGCGTTCGATCCGCCTGCGGGCCCTGAGTCCGCCGAACCGACCGAGCCCGCCACCGAACCGGCCGAACCGACCGAGCCCGCCACCGAACCGGCCGAATCCGCGGTCGACGCCGTGGCGCCCACCGAACCGGCCGAACCGACCGAGCCCGCCACCGAACCGGCCGAATCCGCGGTCGACGCCGTGGCGCCCACCGAACCGGGCCAGACCGGCGACCAGCCCGGCGTCGCGACCACCGCGTCGGGCCTGCGCAGCGGGCAGCTCGTCGAAGCCCGGGTGATCGCCGTCGATGCGGCGGAGGTGGTCGTCGAACTCGGTGACGGCTCCATCGGGGTCATCGGCAAGCGACACCTCAGCGCCAACGGCCAGCTCGACCCGACCGCCCTGCTCGCGGTCGGCGACGGCGTCGAGGCCGCCGTCCTCGTGCGCGACGACCCCAAGGGCCGGACCGTGTTGTCGAGGGCCTGGGCACTCAAGCAGCGGGCCTGGGAGAAGGTCGAAGCCGCCAAGGCCGCCAATGCACCCATCACCGGCAACGTGACCGGCCAGGTGAAGGGTGGCCTGGTCGTCGATGTCGGCACCCGGGCATTCCTGCCGGCATCGCAGATCGACCTGCAGCACGTCGACGACCTCTCGACCTTCGTCGGCACCGAGATCGAGGCCCTGGTCCAGGAACTCGACCGGGCCAACGACAAGATCGTGCTGTCGCGACGCAACCTGCTGCGAGCGGCCCAACGGGCCAAGGCCAACGACTTCGTGTCGACACTGGCCCCCGGCCAGGTGCACACGGGTCGAGTGGCGCTACTGACCGACTTCGGTGCCTTCATCGAGATCAACGGGGTACGCGGCCTCGTCCACCTCTCCGAGCTGTCGTGGCGGCGGGTCGACCGGGCTGCCGAGGTGGTCACCACCGGCGACGAGGTCGACGTCAAGATCCTGGCGATCAAACCGGGCCGCAAGCTGAGCCTGTCGATCCGGGCGATCAGCCCCGACCCGCTCAGCACCCTGCAGAACGGTCAGATCCTCCCAGGTGTAGTAACCCGGCTCGCCGACTTCGGGGCCTTCGTGCGCGTCGGCGACGGCGCCGAGGGCCTGGTGCACCTGACCGAGCTCGCCGAGTACCGCGTCCACGCCCCGGAGGAAATCGTTGCGCCCGGCGACGAGGTCCTCGTCAAGGTCATCCGCGTCGACCGCAAGCGGCGGCGTCTCGACCTGTCGGTCAACCAGGCCGTGCTGAGCTGATCCCGCTCAGCGCCGAAGTCACCGTCGCCGGTAGTCCCGGACGTGCGGGGGAAGCGACGCAGAGTTGAACCGATCGGGTAGCGGCTCGCCCACGGCAAGGTGCAGCGGCAGCTCCCCGGCCCAGACAGCGGCGCCGAGATCCTCCTCGTCGTCCACCGGTGGACCGGTACGCACCTTGGCCGACGCCTCGTCGAGCCCGAGGGCCAGCACCGCCGTCGCCGCCAGCTCCTTTTTGGTGTTGGGACGCAGCTGTTCCCGCCGGCCGGGAACGATGTGCTCGACGATGGCATCGAGGGCCGTCGCCTTCTCCTCGGCGTCGATGACCTCCCTGGCCAGGCCGAACAGCACCACCGAGCGGTAGTTGATCGAATGGTGGAAGGCCGACCGGGCCAGCACCAGCCCGTCGACGTGGGTCACCGCCATCGATACGTCGAGTCCATCCCGCAGACTACGCACCATGCCGGCGGCCGGAGAACCGTGGACGTACACCGTGCTCCCGAGACGCCCGTAGGTGGTGGGGATCACCACCGGCCGCCCGTCGCGGCCGGCGAAGCCGAGGTGGCACACGAAGCCCTCGTCGAGGATGGCGCAGATCTCCTCGAGGCCGTAGGACCCCCGCTCGGCCAGCCGGCGCACCTGGGTTCGATCGGAAGGGGCGCCGACGCGACCGGCCGACGGAGCCGACCCTGCCGACGCACCGGGGGTCGCCGGGTCCGGGTGGTTGGGGAGTTCGCCTGCCATGACACCGGTCTACCCGATGGCCGGCACCGTCTCGACCGAATTTACGCCGGTAGGCTCGTTGGCCGTGTGTGACCGGTCCCCAGAACTGCGTCGGAGCCCGAGCAGGCCTCGCCCAGGCCGAACCCGGTGGTCATGACCTTCCAGCTCTTCGGCGACGGGCTGATCCTGCGTCCGCCGCACCGCAAGGACACCGCCGCCATGGTCAGCGCCGTGCGCGAGTCCCAGCCGGAGATCGGCCGGTTCCTCGTCTGGGCGACGGTGGACTACGGCGCAGCCGATGCCGACCAATGGTGCCGAGCCGTGGACAACCCCGAGAACGGTTGCTCCCTGCACGTGTTCGACGAGCACGGCAGCCTGCTCGGCGGGGTCGGCCTGCACGCCGCCGATCAGCGCAACGGCAAGATCGAGCTCGGCTACTGGACCCGATCCTCGGCCCGAGGCCGTGGCGTGGCGGTGCGGGCCACCCGCCTACTGGCCCACCGGGCCTTCGACGTCATGGGCTTCCAGCGGATCGAGCTGATCATCGCCACCGACAACGTGGCCTCCCAACGGGTGGCCGAGAAGCTCGGCGCACGACAGGAAGGCCTGCTGCACGATCGCCTGAAGCTGCGCCACGGCCTGGTTGACGCCTGGCTCTATGCCCTACTCAAACGGGATCTTCGTGGATAACGGTTGCCGTTGGTCCCTGACCTGTGCCAGGGTTTTGACACGATGAGTGGTCCACCCCGCGAGTCGGGCCCGTTCCGGTTCCATCTGCGTCCCGTGGCTGCGGCCCTCGTGGCGATGGCGCTGTTGGTCGCCGGGTCGCTCGGCATGAACGCCGTCGGTGCCCAGAACGTCGACGACGCCCGCTCCGAGGCGGAGGCCCTCGCCGCCGATCTGGCGAGCACCCAGGAGCGCCTGATCGAGCTCGCCGAGGAGTACAACCGGGCCACCGCCGACCTCGAATCGTCCCAGGTCCAGTTCGCTGCGGCCCGCAAACAGCTCGAGGCCAACCAGGCCGTGCTCGACCGGACCAGGGCCCAGCTGCGCGACTACGCGCTGCAGGCCTACGTGTCCGGCGGCGGCGAGCGCGAGCTCGACGGTTTCTTCGGTGCCGACGCCAACACCGTCGACCAGCGGCTGAACTACATCAAGACCGCAGCCGGCAACAAGCAACAGTTGCTCGACGACGTGGCCGAGGCCAGCAAGCGGGTCGACAAGCAGTTGGCGCAGATGCAGCTGGCCCAGAAGGCCGCCGAGGCCGAGCAGGCCCGCATCGACCGGGCCCGGGCCGACGCCGGCCAGCTCGAGACCGAGACGGCCGACCTGCTCGAACGGGCCAACGGACGCCTCGCCACGCTCGTCGCCGAAGCCGAGGCCCGCCGGGTCGCCCAGGAACGCGAAGCCGCACTCGCCGCCGCTCGTGCCGCCCAGGTCCAGGTCCAGGTCCAGGTCCAGAGCGAGAACACCACGCCCGTTCCCGCTCCCGCCCCCGAGACCGGCGGCGGCGTCGGTTCCGGCGGCTCCCCTCCCCCGCCCGTGGTGTACAACCCGCCCCCCGGCCTGCGGGTCGAGGCGGCCATCGCGGTGCGGGCCGTGCTGAGCCAGATCGGGGTCCCGTACGTGTTCGGTGGGGCCAGCCCCTCGGCCGGGTTCGACTGTTCGGGCCTGATGTACTGGGCCTACGCCCAGGCCGGCGTCAGCATCTCCCGCCCGGCCGACTACCAGCGCGACGACGCCGTGCGCATCAACTACGAGGATCTCCAGCCCGGCGACCTGGTGTTCTACGGCGAACCGCCGAGCCATGTGGGTATGTACATCGGCAATGGCGAGATCGTGAACGCCCCGCGTACCGGCGAGGTGGTCGGCGTCAAGAGCATGTTCTATTCGAGCAAGCCGATGACCTACGGGCGCATCGTCTGACCGGTTCACCCTGGCCGCACTCGACGAACGCTGCGGCCCGCCCCTTTACCCGAGGCCTCGAGCTGCCGATACCAGTAGGGAAGGTTCACCCCTGTGGAGGCAACCACCATGCGCCGTCAGCTCTTCGCCCTCGCCTTTTCCGGTCTGCTCATCCTCGGTGCCTGCAGCAGCGATGACGCCACGTCGGACGGGGCCAAGCACACCGCCCACAACAGCGCCGACGGGATGGCCGCCAGCCCCGTCGCCGAGGCCAAGACCTGTGCCGACCTGACGAAGGCCGCCGAGCCGGTCTTCACCAAGCTGTTCCAGAGCCTCGTCGACGATGCGCAGCAGCTGACCGCCGAGCAACTCGCCGCCGCGGCCAAGAACGTGGAGTCCTCCAAGCTGTTCTCCGATTTCGAAGCCCGGCTGCAGGTCGACGGCACCTCGATCGAGAACAAGGCGCAAGAGCTCAAGTGCAGCCAGGACGACGCCGAGGCGGCCATGTGCGCTGCGGTCACTGCCGTGGACGGCAAGGGGAACCTCCTCGCCGAGTCGATGATCTCCGGCATGACCGCCGAGTGCTCGTGACCTCGCGATCCAACCCGAACCACTTCTGACGGTGCAGGCGTCCCGCACCCACGTGCCGCCGGCGGCACCCGGGGGATCCGTTCAGCCCGCACCCAGCCGGAGCAGACCGATCACGCTCATGGCATCGCGTATCCGTCCGTCGGCGGCCATGGCCACCGCGTCGGCCAGCGGCAACCGCCACACGGTGATCGCCTCCGTTTCCTCGGGTTCGGACTCCGCCTGGCGCAACCCCCGGGCCACGAACAGATAGGCCTTCTCATCGGACACCGAGTTCGACAGCTGCAGCTCGCCGAGCAGAAGGTCGACCTGCGCGGCCACCAGCCCGGTCTCCTCCCGCAGCTCCCGGCGGGCGCAGTCCTCCAAGCTCTCGGAGTCGGGGCAGCCGCCTTCGGGGATCTCCCACTCGTAGCAGTGGTGGGGGTAGCGGTACTGGCCGACCAGCCAGGTGTAGCCCTCGTCGTCGACCGGGATGACCCCCACCGCCCGGTTGCGGAACTCCACCACCCCGTAGATGCCGGGCCCGCCACGCGGGTTGAGCACCCGGTCCTCACGCACCCGGATCCAGGGGTTGGTATACACCTCGGTGCTCGACAGCGTCGTCCAAGGGTTCGGAGATGACGATATCCCGGTCACGCACCGACGAGATTACGTCGAGCGTGCCGGGACGTCATCTCCTGGCTGGCACCCCGTAGACGGCCCGGGGCAGGCGAATCAGGACGGGATGAGCACCGCGTCGATCACGTGGATGGTGCCGTTGCTGGTCTTGATGTCGGTCTTGGTCACCTTCACCTTGTCGTTCAGCATCACCGAGGAGCCGTCGACCTTGATGGTGACCGGCTTGCCGGCCAAGGTGTCGGCCTTGGTGAGCTTCACCACGTCGGCGGCCTTCACGTCGCCGGAGACCACGTGGTACTTCAGGATCTCCTGCAGCTTGGCCTTGTTCTCGGGCTTGAGCAGGCTGTCGAGCGTGCCCGCCGGCAGTGCGGCGAAGGCGGCATCGGTGGGGGCGAACACGGTGAAGGGACCCTTGCCCTTGAGCGTGTCGACGAGGTCGGCAGCCTTCAGCGCAGCGGCGAGCGTCTTGAAGTCGCCGGCAGCCACCGCGGTGTCCACGATGTCCTTGGTCGAGGCGCTGGCCGCAGCGGTGGTGGCCGACATCTCGGCCGCCTTGGTGGTCGCTGTCTCCTCCTCGGCGGCGTCATCGCTGCCTCCGCAGGCGGCGAGGAGCAACGACGCCCCGAGCAGGGGGGCGAGCAGGCGACGGGTACGAACCATGGGAATCCTCCGGGTGATCGTGCCGAGGGTCGGCATCAGGTCATCGCCGGTACTTCGCCCCCATCACCCGACCTGGATGCAGTTAGACCGAGAAATCTGTCGTCAACCGCTCACAGCGGCATCGTGCCCCGCAGCACCGAGCGGCCCGAGTGGGTGGGCACGCCGTCGGCAGGCTCGATGCTCACATCGACCACGCGGTACACCGCCGGATCGATCCCCCGCGGGATCGCAAGCCGACCGGAACGGTCCACGGCACCGAGCGAGACCATGCGCTGCAGGTTCGACGTGGGGTCGATCAACCACACCTCGGCGTAGCTGCCCTCCGGCAACGGGTCGAGCAGCTGGTCGAGCCGGAGGTAGGAACGGCCGTCGGCCGACCGCACCAGGCGAGCCTGCCCGGAGCCGCTGCCCTCGAGCGGCTGCAGGGCGACCTCGGCCACCACCTGGGACCCACCGGTGCGGTTGGTCATCAACGCCGCGCCGACGGCGGCCAGCGCGAGCACCGAGGCCACGGCGAGCGCCATGCCTCGCCCCGACCGCCACGACCAGCCCGAACGGGACGCCAGCGGCACGACCGTCGCCTGCGCATCGGTGGAGGACTCCTGCTGCTCCGGCGCGTCGCCGAGAATGGGCCCGGCGGCGGGCGCGGCCTCGGTGCCGTCGAGTCCGAGCTCCGCGGCGACCCGCGCCCACACCTGGGGCGGTGGGGCCGACAGCTCCTCGTCGAGGAACGCGCCACCGGCTCGCGCTGCCCGGCCGGCACGGGCTGCGAACAGCTCATCGTCGGTGGACGCCGACCGCTCGCCCGGCCCGCCGCGCAGCGACTGCAGAATCCGGTCATCAGGGTCGATCGGCGGCATCGAATCCCTCCAGATAGCGGCGTAAGCGGTCGAGGCCCCGGCGGATGTCGCTTTTCACGGTACCGAGGGGCAGCCCGGTCCGCTCGGCGATCTCCTGGTGGGTGGCATCGGAGTAGAACGCCAACTCGAGCACGGAGCGGGGCCGGGAATCCAGTTGACGCAAGGCTTCGGCCAGCAAGAGCCGTTCGGCCGTGAGCGCAGTGCTGTCATCGAGGTCGCCCTCGGCACCGGCCTGCTCCGCCGCCGCCCGTGCCCGACCGGCGCGTTCCCGGGCCCGGAGGTGGTCGATGCACTTGAACCGGGCGATGCCCACCAGCCAGCCGGCCAGCGACCCACGGTCACGGTGGTACCCGGACCGGCCCCGCCAGGCCGCCACCCAGACTTCCTGGCTGACGTCGGCGGCTTCGCCTTCGCCCACGGTGCGGCAGCACAGGCGGTAGACCAACGGACCGAAGTGCTGGTAGGCCTGTTGCAGGCTGTCCTCGTATCCGGCCGCGAAACGCTGCTCGAGGAGCGTCAGCGGCGCCTCGTCCTCGGGCGGGGTCACGAGATCACCGTAGCCGACCCCGATCATCTGGTGGACGCGACCCGGCGAGCGGCGGCGACGCACCATCAGATCGGTGGCCCCGACAGCGTTCATGGCGACGGGACCCGGGGGCGAACGCTCTCCACGCCGGTGTTTCGCTCACCGGGTGCCGTTTGGATGCACCCGGCCCGACGCGGTTGCGGCCATCGCGGCCGGGCCGGTGCCGTCCGCTAGCTGGTGGCGGCGACGGTGATGGTGAAGCTGACCGGGAGCTCTTCCAACGTGCCCGGCACCGCCTGTGCTCCGTCGGCGAAGGACACGGCCGAGGCCAGGACCGCCTCGGCCACCGTCGAGCGGTGCGCCTCGATGGCACCGCGCACTGCGTCGGGCAGCTCGACAACGAGCTCGATACGGTCCGTTACCGCCAGATCGGCGTCCTTGCGGGCCTGCTGGACCAGGCGGATGAGGTCACGAGCGGTGCCCTCGGCGCGCAGCTCGTCGGTCAGCTCCACCTCGAGGTTGACCACGGCGTCGTTACCGCGCAGCGCTGCGGTGGCGGCACCCTCGGGGGCCGTCAGCGCCAGGTCGAACTCGCCCGCCACCAAGGTGTGACCGGCCACGGCCACGGTGCCGTCGTCGTTGGCCTGCCACTGCCCGTCCTTGGCCGCCTTGATGACCGTCTGCACGTCCTTGCCCAGCTTGGGGCCGAGCACCCGGCCATTGGGCCGCAGGACGAACTGGCCGAAGGCCTCGAGGTCGCTGGAGAACTCCACGTGCTTGACGTTGAGCTCATCGGCGATCAGCTCGGTGTACGAGGCCAGCTCGTCGGTGTCGCGTCCGGCCACGGTGAGGCGTGCCAGTGGCAGGCGCACCCGCAGGTTGCGGGCCTCGCGCAGCGACAGGGCGGCGGAACAGACCTCGCGGACCCGGTCCATGCGCCGGACGAGGTCGTCGTCAGCCGGCAGCAGGTCGGGCTGCGGCCAGTCGGTCAGGTGGACGGACTCCTCCCCGGTGAGGCCGCGGTAGACCTCCTCGGCGAGGAACGGCAGCAGCGGCGCGGCCACCCGGGTGAGGGTGTGCAGCACGGTGTAGAGCGTGTCGAAGGCGTCACGATCGAGATCGACCCCCCAGAAGCGTTCCCGTGAGCGGCGGATGTACCAGTTGTTGAGGGCATCGAGGAACGCCGCCACGTCGCTGCACGCGCCGGCCAGGTCGTACTCGTCGAGCCGACGGGTCACCGAGTCGACCAGGGTCCGGGTCTTGGCCAGCACGTACCGGTCGAGCAGGTGCTCGGAATCGGTGCGCCATACCGCCTGGTATCGGTCGACATTGGCGTAGAGGGTGAAGAAGTACCAGGCGTTCCAGATCGGGTTGAGGACCAGGCGCACCACCTCGGAGATCCCCGAACCCTCCCGGTCGATGCGCAGGTCGAGCCCGCGCAGGATCGGCGAGGAGATCAGGAACCACCGCAGGGCGTCGGACCCGATGGTCTCGAAAACCTCTTCCGGATCGGGATAGTTGCGCAGCCGCTTGGACAGCTTGCGGCCGTCCTCGTCGAGCACCACCCCGTGGCAGATGCAGTTCTTGAACGCCGGCCGGTCGAACAGGGCCACCGACAGCACGTGCATCGTGTAGAACCAGCCACGGGTCTGGGCGATGTACTCGACGATGAAGTCGGCGGTGTGGTCCTCCACCCACTCCTTGTTCTCGAAGGGGTAGTGCGACTGGGCGAAGGGCATCGAGCCCGACTCGAACCAGCAGTCGAGCACCTCGGGCACCCGTCGCATCATCGAGCGGCCGGTCGGGTCGTCGGGGTTGGGCCGCACCAGATCGTCGATGAAGGGCCGGTGCAGGTCCGTCACCGGCACCCCGAAGTCGGCCTCGAGCTCCGCGATCGAGCCGTAGACGTCGATCCGGGGGTAGGCCGGGTCGTCACTGCGCCACACCGGGATGGGCGCGCCCCAGAAGCGGTTGCGGGAGACCGACCAGTCGCGCGCCCCTTCCAGCCACTTGCCGAACGCCCCGTCGCGGACGTGACCGGGGATCCAGTTGATCTCCTGGTTCAGCTCCACCAGCCGGTCACGGAACGCCGTCACCTCGACATACCAGCTCGACAGCGCCCGGTAGATGACCGGGGTGTCGGTCCGCCAGCAGTGCGGGTAGTTGTGGGTGTAGCTGTCCGCCCGAACCAGCTTGCCCTCCTCCCGCAACCGACGGGTGATCGGGGTGTTGGCCTCGAACACGTTCATCCCGACGAAGTCCGCCACCTCGTCGGTGAAGCAGCCCTCGTCGTCGACCGGCACCACCAGCTCGATGCCGTTGGCCTCGCAGACCCGCTGGTCGTCCTCGCCGAACCCGGGGGCCATGTGGACCACGCCCACGCCCTCGCTGGTGTCGACGAAATCGCCGGCGAGGATCCGGAACGAACCCTGCTCCTTGTACTCCGCGAAGTAGTCGAACAGCGGCTCATAGGTGCGCCCGACCAGCTCGGCACCCTTGATGGTGCCGACCTGCTCGGCGTCGGCGAGCTCGCGCTCGTACTTGCCGACCGTCTCCGAGCCGAGCACGAAATGGGTGCCGTCGGCCTCGCGGTAGATGGCGTAGTCGAGCTCCGGGCCGACGGCCAACGCCTGGTTGGAGGGCAGGGTCCACGGGGTGGTCGTCCACGCCAGGACCTTCATCACCCCGGGATCGCCGGGGCGGGGGTCGAGGGTGAACAGCACGGTCAGCGCCGGGTCCTGGCGGGGCCGGGTGGCATCGTCGAGGCGGATCTCGAAGTTCGACAGCGGCGTCTGTGCGCCCCACGAGTAGGGCATGACGCGGTGGGCCTCGTACACCAGGCCCTTGTCGTAGAGCTGCTTGAAGGCCCACATGACGCTCTCCATGTAGGAGACGTCCATGGTCTTGTAGTCGTCGTCGAAGTCGACCCAGCGGGCCTGGCGGGTGACGTAGTCGCGCCACTGGCCGGTGTAACGCAGGACCGAGGTGCGGCAGTGCTGGTTGAAGTTCTCGATGCCGAAGTCGATGATGTTGCGCCGGCCCGAGACGCCGAGCTCCTTCTCCGACTCCATCTCGGCCGGCAGGCCGTGGCAGTCCCAGCCGAAGCGTCGCTCGACCCGCTTGCCCCGCATGGCCTGGTAGCGGGGCACCACGTCCTTCACGTATCCGGTGAGCAGGTGGCCGTAGTGGGGCAGGCCGTTGGCGAAAGGCGGGCCGTCGAAGAAGACGTACTGGTCGTCCTCGGACCGCTGATCGACCGAGCGCTCGAAGGCACCCTCGTGCTGCCAACGGGCCAGGACAGCGCGTTCGATGGCCGGGTAGTCGGCCCGGACGGGCACCTGCGGATACGGCGTGCCGGCGGAGGAAGAGGGGTCGTTCATAGGCCCTGCCAGCGTAGTTGTGCCCGCCCTGTCCGCCACAGCAGGCGACAGCCGGGCGTCAACCGGGGCTGAACCGGCCGCAACCGGGCCGCGGTGGCTCAGCCGCCGGTCAGCAGACCGACCGGGCAGCTCACGCCGGTGCCACCGAGCCCGCAGTACCCGTTGGGGACCTTGTCGAGGTACTGCTGGTGGTAGTCCTCGGCGTAGTAGAAGGTCGGGGCCTCACCGATCTCGGTGGTGACCGGGCCGAGGCGGTACTGGGCCAGGCGGGCCCCGAAGACCTCGGCCGAACGGCGGGCTGCCTCGAGCTGGGTGGCCGTAGTGGTGTAGATGGCCGAGCGGTACTGGGTGCCGACGTCGTTGCCCTGGCGCATACCCTGGGTGGGGTCGTGGCTCTCCCAGAACACCGCCAGCAGCTGCTCGAAGGAGACCTGCGCAGGGTCGTAGGCCACCAACACCGCCTCGGTGTGGCCGGTCATCCCTGAGCACACCTCCTGGTAGGAAGCGTGCGGAGTGTGCCCGCCCTGATAGCCGACCGCGGTGGCGAGGACCCCTTCGGTCTGCCAGAAGCAGCGCTCGGCACCCCAGAAGCAGCCCATACCGAAGTAGGCGACCTGCAAACCGTCCGCCCACGGCCCGGTCATCGAGGTGCCGAGCACGGTATGGGCCGGCGCCACCGGCATGGTCTGCGTCCGCCCGGGGAGGGCCTCGTCAGCGGTGGGGATACGGAGCTTGGGGTGACCGAACAGCGCCATGACGATCGACCGTCCTTTCCGGGAGAGCGTGACCGCCAACACTACCGGGAGGCCGGCGGCTCGGCCCCTCCGGCCGCGGCAAGGCGAGTCGGCCTGACGAACGCGGAGCGGTCGCGCTCCACCGACTCGCGCATCGCGCAGCCCTCGACGTGGTCGTTGACCATGCCCGTCGCCTGCATCAGCGCATACATGGTGGTGGGACCGACGAAACGCCAACCGCGTGCCCGCAACGCCTTGGACATCGCGCTCGACGCCGGAGTGGCCGTCAGGGCCCGCACCGCGGCGTGGTCGCAACGGGCTGGGCGATCGGCCGGGTCCGGCTCGAACTGCCACAGGAAGGCGGCGATCGAGCCGGCCTCGTCAATCAGGTCGAGGGCGCGCCCGGCGTTGCCGATCGTGGCCTCGACCTTGCCCCGGTGCCGCACGATGCCCGCGTCGCCGAGCAGCCGCTCGACGTCGGCCGGACCGAAGGCGGCCACCTGCGCCGGGTCGAACCCGGCGAAGGCCCGGCGGAAGTTCTCCCGCTTGCGCAGGATGGTCAGCCACGACAGCCCTGCCTGGAAGCCCTCCAGGCAGAGCTTCTCGAACAGCCGGCGGTCCTCGCCGACCGGCCGGCCCCACTCGTGGTCGTGATAGTGCTGGTAGCCGGGGTCGACACCCGGCCACCAGCAGCTCACGACCCCGTCGGCCCGCCGCAGCAGGCCCTCGGCCGCCAGCGGATCACCCGCCCCGGCGGGAACCTCGCTCGCCAAGATGGTCAGTAGATCTTGCCGCTGGAGCTGGCCGAGCCACCCTCGTTGGCGACCTTCACGTCGTTGCGCATCCCGGCGCTGAGGGCCTGCAGGTCGCTCGACACCGTGATCATTCGGAACCCGTTGCCCACCCGCTTGGCGGCCAACCCGGAGATCGAGTGGATGCCGGGGATCACGCCGTGACGTTGGCAGCTGCCCACGATGGTGGCGATGGCCTCGTCGAAGACCGTGCCGGGGTTGTCCACCCCGGGCGGCAGGCCGTAGGTGATCGACAGGTCGGCCGGACCGACGTACACCGCGTCGATCCCGGGCACGGAGAGGATGTCGTCGACGGCCTCGACGGCCTGACGGGTCTCGACCATCGGGATGCAGGCGATCTCGTCGTTGGCCCACGAGAAGTAGTCGGCACCGAAGGCCATACCGGCGCGGATGGGGCCGAAGCTCCGCGCCCCCGCCGGGGCGTATCGGCATGCGGCCACCGCGGCCTGGGCCTCCGCCCGGGAGTTCACCATCGGGATGACCACCCCGAGCGCCCCGGCGTCGAGGACCCGACCGATGATGCCCGGCTCCAGCCACGGCACCCGCACGATAGGGGTGGACTCGGCTCCCCGCATGGCCGCCAGCATGTTGATGGCGACCTGGTAGTCGGCCACCCCGTGCTGCATGTCGATGCAGACGTAGTCGAACCCGCCAAGCGCCGCCGCTTCGGCCACGAGCGGGCTGGGGATCGACAGCCAGGCACCGTAGGTCGGCTCGCCGGCGCGCCACTTTTCCTTGAGACGGTTCTTCACGCCGAGGACGCTACTCGGCCCCGGCAGGATCGGCCCGGCGTTAAGGTTCGCGGCGATGGGCTGGCTGCAACGAATCATCGGCAGCGACGCGAGCGGGGGCAGGAGTGGCGGCCTGGCACCGTCGGGCGAGCGGAATCAGGGCAACCCGCCCTCCGCCAACGGGGCGTCCTCGATGCACCTGTTCTGGGACCTCGACGGTCGGTTCGCCGCCGCCGAGGTCACCCTGACCGTCATCGAGCCACCCCGGGTGGACCGCCTGTACTTCTGGGCCCTGCAGGCCACCTTCACCGACGGCACCGAGGATCTCGGCGGCGCCCACCTCGGCCTGCAGTGGCACCCCGACTACCCGGGCCGCACCGCCGCCAACTGGGGCGGCTACCGCAGCGGCGGCGGCGAACTCGACGGGTCGACGTCGGCGCTGCCCTCGGCGTTAGGCAACCCCCACACCCGCAACTTCGCCTGGCAGGCAGCGATTCCCTACCGGCTGCGGATCGAGCGCAGCCCCGACCGGCCCGGCGCCTGGCGCGGCTCGGTCCGCGACCTACGGACGGAGTCCTCCACGGTGATCCGCGACCTGTACCCGGGCGGCACCCACCTGCGCTCGCTCATGATGTGGTCGGAGGTCTTCGCCCGTTGCGATCATCCGTCGGTCGCCGTCCGCTGGTCGGACCCCGTGGCCATCGACGACGACGGCAGGCGTCACCGACCGTCGTCGGTGACGGTGAACTACCAGTCCCTCGACGAGGGCGGCTGCTCCAACACGTCCTGCGATGCCGATACCGATGCCATGACCGACGGCGGCACCGATGCTCCCGCCATCGTGCAACGGACGGCTGTGGCGCGCACCACGACCCAGGGAACGCACCTGGCCCTACCGTGAGGCGTCGGCGACCAGGCTGGCGGCATCGTCGGGCAGCGGGCTCTGCACCGTGAAGGTCCCACCCTTGACCGGATGGGGCAGGGTGAGCCGCCAAGCGTGCAGCATGACCCGGGCCGCGGGCTCGCCTCCGTAGAGCTCGTCACCCACGATCGGCAGGCCGCCGCCGGCGAGATGCACCCGGATCTGGTGGGTCCGGCCCGTCAGCGGCCGGGCCTCGATCACCACCAGCGGGCCGGCCGTGCGCCGATGCACCCGGAGCGAGGTCTCGGCCTGATCGCCGCCGCTGCTCACCGGCCCGTACTTCGCCGGACGGTTGCGGGGGCTCACCCGGCCGAGATGGTTCGACACCGTCCAGGTCTCCCCCGGCAATCGACCGCGACATACCGCAAGGTACTGCTTGACCACCCGGCGGCCGGCGAAGGCGTCGGCGAGCGCGGCGTTCGCCGAGCGATCCTTGGCGAAGAGCACCAGCCCGGTGGTGTCGCGGTCGAGGCGATGGTGGATGGCCAGGTAGGACCGGTCACCGCCGGGTCCGTCACCGCCGGGTCCGTCACCGCCGGGTCCGTCACCGCCGGGTCCGTCACCGCCGGGTCCGTCACCGCCGGGCGACCGGGCGGCGAGCAGGGCCTGCACCATCCCGTGCAGGTGCGGACGGGCGGGGTCGATCGTGGCGTGGGTGGGCAGGCCCGCCGGTTTGTCCACCACGATCAGCCACTCGTCCTCGTAACGGACCGAGGACTCGGTGAGCGACGGTACGGCAACCGTCGCCGCGGCCGGGGCCGCGCCACGCCGAGCGGCACCGTCGGACCCGCTGCCGGAAGCGCCGTCGTCGAGTCGGCAGACGATCCGGTAGCCGAGCTGCACCGAAGCCGACGGGTGGGTATGAACCCGGCCGTTGACCGAGACCGCCCCGGCGACGATCAGCCGTTGGACGGCGTTGCGGCTGAGCGTCACGCCCTCGGCGGCCAGACCGTCACCGACCACTCGGTCGAGCCGGGCTCCGACCCGGTCCGGCCCGACGATGATCGTGCGGACGGCGCCGGCGGACCGGGACGGTGGGCGGCGCGGGGACTGCGCCGGCGAGCGGAACGGAGGCGGTGGCATCGACGCCGACACTACGCACGGTGGGGCCATTCCACGCAGGTGAGGCCCCACCGACCCCGCCGGCCCGTAGGCTGGCCGGTGTGCGCGTGACGTCGATGAACCTGTTCTTCACCCTGCTGGCATTCCTCGCCGGCGGGGCGTCGGTCGCGCTGCTCGCCATCTCGCTGGTCTCCACGCCGGCCGTCGTCCGGCTCCGCCGCGACGTCGCCGACGCCGCGCTGCCGCTGGCCCTGGCGGTCGCCGCCACCTGCACCGCTGGCAGCCTCTACTACTCCGAGGTGATGGACTACACCCCATGCAAGCTGTGCTGGTTCCAGCGCATCTGCATGTACCCGCTGGTGGTGCTCTTCACCGTCGCCGTGGCCCGCAAGGACCGCGGGATCCACCACTACGCCCTTCCGCTGAGCGTCATCGGCGGCGCCATCTCGATCTACCACTATCAGCTGCAACGCTTGCCGCAGCAGCAGTCCGCGGTGTGCGCGATCGAGGCGCCCTGCACCGCCAAGGAGGTCGAACAGTTCGGTTTCGTGACCATCCCGATGATGGCGCTGACCGGCTTCGCCCTCATTGGCACGCTGATGTTCTCTGTGCGCGCCGCGTCCCGTATCCCGCTCACCGACCAGGAGGCGTCATGAGCCCCAACCCCCCCAAAGCCCCGACCCGCAGCCGTGCACCGTGGATCATCGGATCCGTCGTGGCGGTGGTTGCCCTGCTCTTCGCTGTGGTGGCGCTGCTGTCGGGAACCGGGTCCGGCGGGAGCGACGGCGGGAGCGCCGACGACGCCGGCCGGATGGGGGTCGTCAACGGCCCGGTCACCATCACCGGGGCGATCCTGCCCGCGGTGGCGCAGGCCGGCGCCGACCCGGCTGCGGGCAAGGCGTTCCCCGTCTTGAAGGGCTCCAACCTCCTCGACGGGTCGCCGCTGGAGATCGGCGCCGACGGCCGGCCCAAGGTCGTGATGTACCTCGCCCACTGGTGCCCGCACTGCCAGGCCGAGGTGCCGGTGATCACCAAGTGGATCGCCGAGCACGGCAAGCCGAAGGACGTCGACCTCTATGCGGTGTCGACCGCCGTCGCCCCCGAACGGGGCAACTTCCCCCCGGCGTCGTGGCTGGAACGCGAGAAGTGGCCGGTGCCGACCATGGCGGACACCGAGGACGGCATTGCCTTCAAGGCCGCCGGCCTGTCGTCGTTCCCGAGCTTCGTGGTGGTCGACGCCAACGGGAAGGTCGTCACCCGCACCTCGGGCGAGCTGAGCACCACCCAGTTCGAGCAGCTGTTGGCCCAGGCCAAGGGCTGAGGTGTTGACTGCGCCGTGATGGACGAGCCTGCCTTCGCCACCGACGCCGTACCGGCCGCGACCGTCATTCTGTTGCGCGACGGCGACGGCGGGGTGGAGACACTCATGTTGCGCCGCAACGCGGCACTCGCCTTCGCCGGCGGGGCCTGGGTCTTTCCCGGCGGTCGCGTCGACCCGGGCGACCTCGATCCGGCTCAGCCCGACGACGAGATCGCCGCAGCCCGGCGGGCCGCGGCGCGCGAAGCGAGCGAGGAGGCCGGGCTCGATCTCGATCCGGCCGAGTTCGCGGTGCTGGCGCGTTGGTGCCCGCCACCGCAGGCCCCACGCCGATTCAACACCTGGTTCTTCGTGGCCGCCGCGGGCCAGGGCGAGGTGACCATCGACGGGGGCGAGATCCACGACCACGCCTGGACATCGCCACAGGAGGCGATGCGCCGTCGCCTGGTCGGCGAGGTCGAGATGATCCCGCCGACCTGGGTCACCCTGCTCGGGCTGTCGGCGTTCGCCACGGTCGACGAAGCCCTCCGCACCATCAGCCAGCGACAGCCCGACGAGTTCGTGACCCGGATGGTCAAGCTCGACGACGGCCGCCAAGCGCTGCTGTGGGGCGGCGACAGCGGCCACGAGACCGGCTCCCTCGACCTGCCCGGGCCACGGCACCGGTTGTGGCTGCACGAGCCGGAATGGCGCTACGAGCGAGACTTTGACCAGATCTGACCCGCCACCGGGGTCCGACACCGGGGTCCGACGCCGCTGGGTCCGACGGCCGTCACCCGATCAGGGCCGCTTCGCCCGATCAGGGCCGCTTCGCCCGATCAGGGCCGGTGCACCGTGGCGGCCACCAGCCCGACCGTCTCGGCCACGACGACCAGGGCCCCGAGGACGTCGCCGGTGTAGCCGCCCAGCCGACGCCGGGCCAGCGCGACAATGGCGAGCGCGCCCAGCAGCGCACCGACGAACGCAGCGGACCCCGTTCGACCGGCGAGCACCAGCACCACCGCACCGGCACCGACGCCGCTCACCGCGCCGATCACATTCGCCCGGCGCTCCCCGAACGCGGTCGCCAGCCCGCTCGGTCGGGCGTAGGGAAGGATGACCGCGGTTGCCGCCATCAGCCCCCGCGCGCCACCCCAGAGACCGGCGAGCAGCAGGGGCGAGGGCGAAAGGGCGGTCAGGGCCGCAACCTGCAGGACGAGGGTCAGCCCGACGACCACCACGGCGAACGCCCCGACGTCCGGGGTGCGCATCACCGTCAGGCGGCGGTCGCGGTCCATGGGGGCGAGCAGGCCGTCGGCGCAGTCGGCCAAACCGTCGAGGTGCAACATGCCGGTCAGCGCAGCGTCGAGGGCCACGATCAGCGCCGCGGCGACCAACGGTGGGGTGACCGAACCCAGCGCCCACCAGGCACCGCCGAGCACCGCCCCGAGTACCAGGCCGACCAGGCCGAAAAAGGCCGGCGCACGGTGGTGCGGCGCGCTCGCCCCGCCCACCACGGTGAGCAGCGAGCAGGCGGAGCGCCACCCGGTACCGCGGTCGGCCTGCGGCCCGCTCGAACTCATGGCAGCACGTCCTGCCAGCCGACGAGGGGCAGCGCCCGCCCGGCGACCACCAGCACACTGCGCTGCGCAACGTCGGCGACAGCCCGGTTGAGCGACCCGAGGGCATCGCGGAAGCGCACCCCGACCTCGGTAGGGGGATGCACGCTGAGCCCGACCTCGTCGCTCACCACGACGGTGTCGCCCCGCCGTGCCACCAAGGCCCGGCACAACCCCTCGGCGTCGGCCACGAAGTCCTCGTGACGGGCCAGCCAGGTACCCAACGAGTCGACCAGGACGGTGCCGACGATCTCGGTCAGCGCGGCAGGCAGGGCGGTCCCGACCTCGACGGTGGCCCACTCGGCCGGACGACGGACCCGGTGGGCCTCGATGCGAGCCGTCATCGCCGCGTCGCTGTTCCACCCGGTGGCGACGTAGGTGACCGGCGGGGCCAGACCCGCCGCCCAGCGTTCCGCGAGATCGGACTTGCCCGATCGGGCACCACCGAGCACCAACACGATCACCGGGCCAACGGTAGAGGACGGCGTATCGCGACGTCTGCACCCGCTGGCCGCAACGCTCCGCGCCGGCGCGCCGAACGACCCCTGAACAGGGCGAACACCAACGGCGCCGGTCCCGACCACACAGTGACCAACGTCCCTTGTGCTTGTGTTCACGATCGCATACGTTCTGTCCACACCCAACCAAGCAACCGAGGCGTCGTCGAACGCCCCGTTTCCAGCAAGGAGAGTCCCCGTGGCCGTGGCAACAAAGTCCCGCCCCCTCGCTCAACTGTGCTCCTGTGGCCGTCCGTGCGTGCAGTACGTGACCGCCAAGGGCTGGAAGTCCGCCACCTACTGCGCGGAGTGCGCCAAGGACGAACAGGCGCGCTGAGCGCCATCACGGCCTTCGACCTCGGCCCGGCGTGCCCGCCTCCCTCGGGGGCACGTAGCCACCGTGTCGTCGGAACCGCATCGGGCCCGGGTCCCCTCCCGGGCCCGATGCCGTTTTCCCATCCCGATCCCCCGGCCGACCTGACGCCGACAGCGAGGCCACGGCGGACGCCCGCCGGTCCCCATGACGGTCTGGGGCCTTCGGCCCGGTAAACGGATGGCCCATGGCCGCCACCGACGCCGCCGGGTTCACTGAGCACCGAAGGGGTGGTCGTCGGGCGGAAGACAGCCCCTTCACGGCGAAATGGGCGGCCTGGGAACTTTCCCCCGGGCCGCTCAGCCGCGTCCGGGCCCGAAATCCTCCAGATAGTGGGCCACGACCTCGTCGACGGAACGATCGGCGGGCAGGCCGAGCCGCCGGGCCTGCTCGGCATCCCAGTGGCAGGGCCACGAGGCGACGATGGCCTCCACCGCCGGGTCGGGGGCCTCGGTGATCGTGCCCATGGACAGACCATGGGCCGCGCCGACCCGCCAGCATGTCGATCCCGCTCAGCGGCTCCCGGAAGACTCCGCTGGCGAAGGACGAGGCGGCCAGGTTCGGGCGGCCAGGTTCGGGCGGCCAGGTTCGGGCGATCACCGTCGGAAGCCGGGCGATGCGTCCATCAACCTGGCCACGGTGGGTCGCCTCGTTGACCAGCAGCTCGAGCACGACCTTGGTCATCGCGTAGGTCGAGGCCGGGACCGCCTTGGTGGCGTCCCCGGCCGGATCGGCCTCCGCGTCGGCGGACACCACCGATGCCAGGTGCACGACGGCGTCCGCCCCGGCCACCAGCTCGTCGAGGGCCGCGGCCGGATCCGTCAGGTCGATCTCGACCCGATGGCACCGATCGTCGCCACCAACCCCACCGGCTGCCGCTGGCTGCCGCTGGCGCGCCTGTCGGGGCGGCAAACCCGGCGCTGCCGGTGATGACCGTCCTCATCCGGCGCACCGAAGCGGCCGCGCCCGGACGCCGACCGACGTCGCAGCAGCCGCCGACCGCTGTCGCACCGGCCGGCATCGGGCGTCGGGACCCGGCCGGACCCTGTTCAGCGGTCTCCCCGGACGCCATGATGGAACGGTGAGGCTTCGACCCGAGCCCGTCAGCCCTGCAGGAGCGCACGCGTGGCAGCTCGCCGACGAGCTCGCCCGGTCCTGGGAACCGTCCGCCGCCGCGCGGGACCGCGCCGGACGGTTCGATCCGGCGCTGGTGCAGGAGATCCGCCGGAGTGGCCTGACCGGCTGCACCGCACCCACCGAGCTCGGCGGCGGCGGTCTCGACCGGCTGAGCGACCTGATGGCCGTCATCCACCGTCTGGCCGTCGCTGACGGGTCGCTGGCGCTGGTGGTCCAGATGCACCTCAGTGGGGTGTGGGGCCTGGCCCGGTCCTGGCGGGCCGATCCCGACCCGCAGCGCGCGGTATTGCTGTCGGCGGTGGCGTCGGGCCGAGCGTGGCTGTGCGCCGCGGTGACCGAGGCCGGCACGAACTTCCTCCACCCCCGGGCCGTGCTGCGGGCCGGGACCGACGGCGGCTGGGTGCTCGAGGGGACCAAGGTCTTCGTCACCGGCTCGCCAGCGGCGACCCATTTCTCGGCCAACACCCGGGTGGAGGGCGGCCCCCTCGACGGCCGGCTCGCCCAGGTCGTGGTCCCTGCCGACGCCGACGGGGTCCACATCGAAGACAACTGGGACGGCCTCGGCATGCGAGCTTCGGGTAGCGGCGTCGTCCGCTTCGAATCGGTCCACCTCGGACCCTCGAGCATCGTCCAGCCCGGCGGGCCCTACGGCGTATTCACCGCCGGGGCGTTGTGCGGGCGGGCCTTCGGCAACGTCGGTAACGTCACCGCCATGGCCGGGCTGGCGTGCGCCGCCGAGGAACTGGCCCGCAAACGGGTCACCACCCGCAGCCGGGTCGACGCCGCCCCGCTGGCCCATCGCGCAACGGTGCGCCAGGCACTGGCGGAGCTGCAGACCGACGCCTACGCCCTCGCCGCCGTCGTCGGCCGGCTCGGCCGGCGGTCCGACGAGGTGGCCGACGCCCTACAGGACGACCCCGCGTCGGTCGACGAGGCCCGTGCCCGGGAGTTCATGGCCGAGTTCCAGGCGGCGAAGCTCAACGTCAACCGCCTGGCCTGCCGGGTGGTCGACGCCGCTCTGGCCCTGGCCGGCGGCTCGGGTTACACCGGTGCCGACCCATTGGGACGCCTGGCCCGCGACGTACGGGCCGGTCTGTTCATGCAACCGTTCTCACCCCACGAAGGCCTCGGCTTCATCGGCGCGGTCGCCGCCGGGGTCGACCCGGACGTGCTGGCCTGACATGGCCCGTTCCGACCGACGACGTCGAGGCGGCAACGGCCGCTGGCGCTGGGTCCTGGCCCTCGCGGTGCTGCTCGCCGTGGTCGCAGCGCTGGTCGTGGCCGACCGCAAGCCGTCGACACCCTCCCAACTCCTCGCGCCGACCACCGTCGGTCCGACCGAGGGCCAGGCGCCGGTCGGACCCGATGTAACCGAGACCCAACTCCCCGTACCTTCCAGCATGTCCGGCACCCTCTACGTCCTCGGGAAGGACGCCACGCTCACCGAGATCGACCTGCCGACCGGTCGCACCCGATCGGCCCGGCTCACCTTCCGGGTCGAACCCGGGCCGACCACCCAGGTGGTGCCCCTGCGCGACGTCGTGCTGATCGGAACCCGCCGGCAGGTCTTCATGGTGGATCGGGCCACCCTGGCCGAACAGAACCGGCTCGCCGACGAGCGCTGGATCGTTGGGTCCCCGGACGGCACCTGGGCGGCACTGGTGCCCTTCGGCGCCGCGGCCAGCGATGTCATCATGCTCGACGGGGCCGGCATCGCCGACCGCCAGCGCACGGTGCGGCTGCCGGCCGGGGTCACCGCCGTCGGCGCAGTGTCCGCCGGGCTGGTGCTCGACGCAGCGGGCACCCTGCAACTACGCCCACGCGACGGCACCACCGGTCCGACTCTCGGTACCGGTCGGTATGTCGCCTCGGGGGCGACGGCGCTGGCCCGCTTGGTCTGCCAGCAGCTGACCTGCACGCTGCACACCGGCACCACCGCCCAACCCGACCAGGTGGTCCTCGACGGCGTCAACCCGGCCGGGTCGTGGGAGCTCGGTGCCGGCGGCGTGTTCGCCCCGCGTGGCGAAGCGCTGGCCATGATCTCCGTGGCCACCACCGGCTCCTCCGGCGGGGCCATGGCCCGCGTGGTCGGCCTCGGCCAGACGCCGCCGGCGTGGCGCAGCAGCCCCGTGGTGGCCGCCGAGCCGGCCACCCCACCGGCACTGGCCTTCACCGCCGACGGGGCCACGCTGGTGCACGCCTCGTCGCAGGGGCTGGTGTTCTGGGCCGTCGGCTCCGCCCCGACGACACCCGGGGCCGGTGGCGGGATGAACAAGGCCGACGAGCTGCCCTTCGCCACGCCGGTGCTGGCACTCGGGGTGACGGCACAGCCACCGCCACCGCCCCCACCTCAGTCGGGCCCGCCGCCCTCGTTCGCCTGAGCCGACGACGCGCGGCCTGCACCGGGGCCAGGAGGCAGAACCGGAACCGTCGCTAGTGTGACGCCATGTCGCTCACCGATGCCGAACGCACCGCCGCCGACGCCGCATGGGACCTCGAGACGCTGCTGGGCAACGGCAACGTCGACGATCTGCTCGACCGGGCCGCCGTTCTCGCCGAGGGTGTCGCCGGCCACCGCGGACGCCTCGCCGAGTTGTCCGCGGACGAGTGGGTAGCCCTGATGCAGACCACCGCCGAGCTGCACGAGGTCCTCAACCGGGCCGGCAGCTACGCCGGCCTGCACACCGCTACCGACACCGCCGACCCCGAGAAGGGCGCGCTGCTCGCCCGGGTCCAGGAACGCGGGACCACCCTGTCCACCAAGCTGATCTTCTTCGACATCGAGTGGGCCGAGCTCGACGACGGCGTGGCCGAAGCGGTCCTCGTCGACGAGCGGATGGCCTTCTGCGCCCATCACCTGCGCTCGGCCCGCCGCTACCGGCCGTATCTGCTCACCGAGGCCGAGGAACGTATCGACACCGAGAAGTCCCAGACCGCGTCGCAGGCCTGGACGCGGCTGTTCGGCGAGTTGATCTCCGCCATCGACGTCCAGCTGCCCGACCAACCCGGCCCGGTGAAGCTGGAACAGGGCCTGGCCCTGCTGTCCCATCCCGAGCGAACGGTGCGGCAGGCCGCCGCGCAGGCCGTCACCGAGGGCTTGCGGCCCGGGCTGCGCACCCGTGCCTTCATCTTCAACACCCTGCTGCTCGACAAGTCAGTCGAGGACCGGCTCCGCTCGTACCCGACGTGGCTGTCCTCGCGAAACCTCTCCAACGAGGCGTCCGACGCCTCCGTCGACGCCCTCGTCGCCGCGGTCCAGGCCCGTTACGACCTGCCCCAGCGCTGGTATGCCACCAAGGCCGCCATCCTCGGCGTCGACCGTCTCGCCGACTACGACCGGATGGCCTCCGTCGCGGCGTCCGAGGCCGAGTTCGGCTGGACCCAGGCCAAGGACCTGGTGCTCGACAGCTACGCCAGCTTCTCACCCCAGCTTGCCGATGCAGCCCGCAGGTTCTTCGCCGAGTCGTGGATCGATGCACCGATACGGCCGGCCAAGCGGCCCGGGGCGTTCTGTGCGTACACCGTGCCGTCACACCATCCCTATGTGCTGCTCAACTGGACCGGGAAGCGCCGCGACGTGATGACCCTGGCCCACGAGCTGGGCCACGGCCTGCACGCCTACCTCGCTCGGCCACAGGGCATCTTCCACATGAGCACCCCGCTGACCCTCGCCGAGACGGCCTCGGTGTTCGGCGAGACGGTCACCTTCGGGCGGCTGCTGGAGGACACCACCGATCCCGGCGAACGCCTGGCCCTGCTGGCGGAGAGCATCGAGGGCGCCATCGCCACGGTGTTCCGCCAGACGGCGATGAACCGGTTCGAACATGCCGTGCACACCCACCGGCGCGAGGTCGGCGAGCTGTCCCTCGACGACTTCGGCCGCCACTGGTACGAGACCCAGACGGCGATGCTCGGTGATGCCGTCGAGGTGACCGACGACTACCGGACGTGGTGGAGCTACATCCCGCACTTCATCAATACGCCGGGGTACGTGTACGCCTACGCCTACGGCCAGCTGCTGGCACTGTCGGTCTACAAGCGCTACCAGGAGCAGGGAGCCGATTTCGTGCCGGCCTACCTGCAGCTGCTCGCCACCGGCGGATCGCTGCCTCCCGAGCAGTTGGCCCGGCTGGTCGGGTGCGAGCTGACCGACCCGGGGTTCTGGGACGGCGGCCTGGCCATCATCGAGCAGCAGCTCGAAGCCGCCACTGTGGCGGCGAGGGCCGCGGGGCGGCTCTGAGCGCTCAGAGGCCCGCGATACCGGTGAAGTCCGGGTCCCGCTTGTCGAGGAACGCCGCCACCGCCTCGCGGTTGGCGGGCCCACCGACGAGCCTGGCGAAGGCCGCGACCTCGCGGTCATGCGCGGCCAGCACCGCCGTGGTGTGGTTGGCGGCCAGCATCAGGCGCTTGGTCTCCACCAGCGACGGAATCGGGTTGGCGGCGATCTCCTGCGCCACGGCCTGGGTCTCGGCGTCGAGGTCCTCGTCGTCGCACACCCGCCAGACCAGGCCCATCTCGAGGCACTCCCGGGCGTCGAACCATCGGCCGGTCAGCAGCACGTAGGCGGCCTGCTGCCAGCCCATCCGGGCGGCGAAGGTGTAGCTGCTACCGGCTTCCGGGGCCACCCCGAGCTGCGGGAACGGCGTCCGCAAACGAGCACCTCGGGCCATCAGCGCCAGGTCGCAGTGGCCGAGGATGGTCATACCGATTCCCACGCCGATGCCGTTGACCGCGGCGATGAGCGGCTTGGGGAACTCCGCCAGCGCACTCAGCATGGACGGGAAGTGGTAGGGCCCGGCATCAGGTCCGTAGGACGCCAGCATCTCGGTCAGGTCCTGACCCGCCGAGAAGCCGCGACCCGACCCGGTGATAACCACGACGGCGACCCCGGGGTCCTCCGCAGCGGCCGACAAGCCGTCACGGATCGCCGCGAACACCTCGTTGTTCATCGCGTTGAGCGCTTTGGGCCGGTCGATGCGCAGCGTGCGCACCCGGCCGTTGTCCTCGGTCTTGAGCACCATGACCAGGAGTCTGCCCGCGATCAGCCGTCGACGCCCGTCCGGAGCGGATCAGGCCAGCGCGTCGACCCGGTCGCCCCGCTTGTTCAGCAGGCGTCGGCTCAGGCGACCGAGCCGCTGAACCCGCTTGAGCAGCCTGTCGCGGGCCCGCTCCGCTTCGTCGTCGAGGCCGGTCAGCTCGGGGATCCGCCAGGTGTTGTGGACCAACGGCTGCACGATGCGGTCGTGATGGGAGGCCAGGTCGTAGATACCGGCCCGGGCGATGACCTGGGCGTGCCGGTCGAACCCCGGAATGCCCAGACCGGGCATTGCGAAGTCGCGGACGACCTCCTCCAGGGCGATCACCGTGCCGCTGGGATCAGCCTCGAGGCAGGCGGTCACCATGTCCCGGTAGAACATGAAGTGCATGTTCTCGTCGAACGCGACCCGCGCCATGACGTTGTAGCCGGCCGGGTCGCCGAGCAGCTTGCCGGTGTTCAGGTGGGAGACGCGAGTGGCCAGCTCCTGCATCGCCAGGTAGCAGAACCCGATCTGCGGAGTCTGCGGCTTGGGCGTGTTTGCGCCGGTGACCTGGGCCATGCGGGCCCGCTCGAGCTCCCAGGGGTCGATCGCCCGCGACACCGTGAGATAGTCCCGGATGGCGATCGCGTGTCGGCCCTCCTCGGCGGTCCAACGCCGGGTCCAGTAGCCGTAGGCATCGTCCGTGCCGAAGACCCGGTCGATGGCGTTGAAATAGTACGGCAGGTTGTCCTCGGTGAGGAGGTTGACGTAGAGCGCCGATCGGGCCGCCTCGGACAGCGGAACCTCGCCGACATCGGAGTCCTCCGGCTGCCAGCCTCGTTCCGGGTCGAACTCGCGTGCGCGGCCCCACGGGACCAGTTCGTGGGGGAACCACTCCTTGGAGGTGGTGAGATGGCGCTCGACCAGGCGGGCCGCGGTCGGTTCGAGCTCCGACAGCAGGGCGGCGGGGCTGAGAGTCATGGTCCTCCACATCGAGCTTCGAAAAGCCAATTTAGGTTAGTCGCAACGGTCATTTTCCGCAGATTCGACCTGCCTTGCCCGCCGGTTCCGCACCTTCGGAACAGTCCGCCACCGCAGTGGCGGCGCCCGAGCCGTGGGTCGCGACCCTAGCGGGTAGGTCGGGGGCTACGCGCAGCCTGCCCGCCCAGCGCACCTCGTGACCCCCGGGTCAGCAGCGATCGTGCCTCCGAACCGGGCCGCGCCCGGCCGCCCGCATCGGGGTTCACGACGACGACGCCGTGCGTCAGCGAGGCACCGACGGGCGCGGTTCGGGGGCGTCCGGGGCCTCGTCCGCCGGGCCGGACAACGACCGCACGATGGCCGTCAGGTTCGCCACCTCGGCCTCGAGCCGCTCGACCTGTCGCTGCAGCCGGACGACCCGGACCGCCAGCGGTTCACCGGGCTCGGCCGGCCACGCGACGTCGCCCGGGTGCTCGCGCCGGTCGACCCCTCCCGGACCGGCCCGGTCAGGACCGGACGCGGTCGCCGTCGGCAGAGGATCGGTGCCCGCAGGCACGCCGTCGACCGGGTGGGCCAGCAGGAAGCCCTCGAGCCGGTCCGCATCGGCACCGAGCTCGCGCAGCACCGTGGTCGCCGTCGCCCCGTCGTGGTGCAACAGGGCGAGCAACAGATGGGCGCTCGTGACGACGTCCTCGCCGAGCGCCCGGGCCTCCCAGCGCGAGCGGGCCAGCACGAGCTCGACGGCGGCCGTGCGCGGAGGGGTGACGGCCAGGGCGTGCGGTCCTCGCCCCAGCAGCTGCTCCAGCCCGGACGCGACCTCATCGCCGTCGAGCCCGCAACGTGCCAGGGCCAGCTCGGCGGCGCAGCCAGGCACCCGGGCCAGCCCGACGAGCAGGTGTTCAGTACCCACGTAGTGGTGGGCCAAGCCGTGAGCGACCGCCTCAGCCCGGGTCAACGCCAACCGTGCCTGCGAGTTCAGATGGTCCAGCACCGGCACGCTCCCTCCCGCTCAGCCTACCGAGCGTCTG
Source organism: Acidimicrobiia bacterium (assembly GCA_947476745.1). Taxonomy (GTDB): domain Bacteria; phylum Actinomycetota; class Acidimicrobiia; order Acidimicrobiales; family CAIXPF01; genus CAIXPF01. Next base: position 429,314 of record CANJRG010000001.1, read on the forward strand.
CGGACCGCGACCGTCGCCGAAACAGCAGGTGGCCCGGAAGTAGGATGCCGACGTGGTCTCCGATGCGGTGCGTGACGCGCAGGGCGCGCTCGAGCAGATTCGTGGACGCCATGATGCGGCGACGACCGCACTGGCGCTCCTCCGTCTCGGCCGGGCGCTGGCCGCCGACGGCCAGGCCGCGGCGGCAGCCGACGCGTTCGGCATCGCCGCCACCACCGGCGCCGACGTCGAACTCCAGGCGGAGGCCCTCGCCGGAGCGGCTGCGGCCTGCTACCGCGACAATCAGCTCGACGAAGCCCTGAACCGCTGCCATGAGGCACTCGCGCGCTTCGCGCAGCTCGGCGATGCCCACGCCTGCAGCCGCCTCGAGGCGAACTGCGCCATCCTCCATCGCGACCGCGGCGAGTGGGAACGGGCGGCGGAGGCCGCCGAACGCTCCAAGCAGTGGCAGGCTGCGGCTCCCACGGCACCCGCCTTCGGCAGCGCAACAGTGGTGCCGGCACTGGGCCGGCCCGACGATCCCGCCGCCTCCGAGGCCGACCTCGGCGCTGCGCTCGAACACGACGCCGGCCGGGTCCTCGACCGGTACGGACCGGCCCAAGCGCTCCCTGCCTGCTTCGCCGCCTTCACCCACTACCGGCGTACCGGCGACGAAGCAGGCTGCTACCGCAGTGTCCTGCTGCTGGGCACCGTCTACCAGGAACTCGGCCGTTGGAACGACGCGCTCCGCGCACTCTCCGACGCAGGCCAACTGGCCACAGCCGGCGGCCAGAGCGACGACCTGCCCTTCATCCGGGCCGGTCTGGCGGCCACCTATGTGGCGATCGGCCAGTTCGAGGTCGGTGCCGGTCTCGCAGCCGCCGCGGTGGAGGGCTACCGGGTGAGCGGCGATCGCATCGGTCTGGGGCGAGCCATGGTGACCCACGGCCAGTGCCTTGCCGCCCTCGGCGACCACGCCACGGCGCGCCAGATCTGGGAGAGCGCTCACCCGTTACTCAGCGGCTACGACCCCGAGGGCGAACAGGCGCTGGCGTCGCTGCTGCAGGGTCGCTGAACGGGGTTTCGCTCAGGGAGCGATCGGCGTGTTCTCGACGCCGGTGATCTGATCGGGCTTGGTCGGCCGCTGGAAGGCGAGGGTGAACTCGACCGGGGCCGCAGCGCCCTCCTCGGCAGGCGTACCCATGTGGGCGGTCACCACGAAGTTGCGACCCATCTTGCGCCACGAGCCGTACCAGCTCGCGTCGCGCTTGGCCTGGGGCTTCTGCACCGGCTCCCAACCCTGCGACTCGAGCACCTTGTCGTAGGCCTTGACCACGTTCTCCGGGCTCGACCCGGCAAGCGACAGCGTCTCGGTCTGCACCAGGTCGACCGTCTTGGATTCTTTCCTGGTGCTGTCATCAGGCCGCCACAGGTCGGCGAAGCGGATCTCCTCGAAACGCTCCCCGCCAACGGTCGGCTGCGAGGACGGATCGACGCCCTCGCCACAGGCCATCAGGCCGGCCGCTCCGACGGCCAGGGCGAACGCGGTGAACACAGAGCGAGACATCCGGTGCTGTCGAACCACGAGGCGGCAGCGTAGTGGACACCCACCCACTTCAACACGTCGCCCGTCGACCGCCAGGTGTCCTCGGCCGGTCAGCGGGCCGGGTCGGGCCGGTCGGCGCGCATCCGCACCACCCGGGCCGGCGACCCGACGGCGACGCTGTGATCGGGGAGGTCGTGGGTCACCACGCTGCCGGCGCCGACGGCAACGCCCCGGCCGATGGTCACCCCGGGCAGGACGACGACGCCGGCCCCGAGCCATGACCCGTCGCCGATGTGCACCGGCAGCTCCGGGGCCGGGTCCTGCCGGCCGATGGGCAGATCGAGCCGCTCCAACCCATGGTTCTGGTCGGTCACGTAGACGTTGGGGCCGGTGTAGACGTCGTCGCCGATGACGATGCGGTAGTGCCCGACGATGGAACTGCCCCGGCCGATCAGGCAGCGGTCGCCGATCTCCACGATGGCGTCGTGCAGCAGCAGCTGGCCGGGAACCATGCCCGCCGAAAGGCTGACCATCGGCCCGATGATGGTGTCGCGGCCGATGTGTATGGCGTGCTCGTTGTAGAGCGCCGTCCACGGGAAGGCCAGCAAGCTGCCCTCACCGAAACACCCGAAGCGGGCGGCCCGGGCCGTGCCGGCGTGCACCGAAGCCGCAAACGCGACGTCGTCCCAGCGGCGGTGCAGCGCATCGACCAAGCGGACCCGCAGCCGGGCCCGGTACGTGGCCCACCAGGAGCTCGCCACGCTCCCACCGCCGGATCGACCCCCGTTACCCCATCGGCCCCATCGGCCCCATCGACCTCGGGCGAACACGGTGGGAACCTAGCCCGGCCGTGGCCGGCGCAGGGCCGTCGATCGGTCGGAAAACGAAGAAAGGCGGTGGCTCTCTCTCCCCCCGGCCGAGAGAGCCACCGCCCACAGAGAGCGTGACACCGGTAGGGCCGTTCGACCTTCGCCGAGCCTGCAGTCCGGGCGCTCCGTGGTGATTCCAGCACCGTAAACCGAGTTGAACGCTTCGTCAAGTTGTGACCCTGATCACCGGGGTACGGGCAACGCCGCGCCCGTGGCAGGCGTGATCGGCGTCACGGGCGAGTGCTGCGGTCACGTCGGTTGCGCAGTGCCGCGAACACGATCAGGACGACACCAGCGAACGCGACGAGGAAGACGAGCACCATCCCTCGATCATCGCGCGGGTGCCGGGCAATCGTGCAGGCCTGGGTGTCCTGCAGGCCTGCACGTGTCGTGCGGCAGCAGGAACGGCCCTCTCACCCGTGGAACGCCCCTCTAGCATGCGGCCATGACGACGTCCGCGTTCCTGCACCCCTTCGCCAGACCGGCCAAGGCCGCCGGCGACTTCATCACGCTCGTACGCGGCGAGGGGTCGACGCTGTGGGACCGCGGCGGCAACGCCTACCTCGATGGCCTGGCCTCTCTGTGGTACTGCAACGCCGGACACGGCAACCGCCACATCATCGACGCCATCAAGAACCAGCTCGACTCGCTGGCCACCTACAACACGTTCGACCCGTGGACCAACGAGCCCGCCGACGCCCTGGCCACCCGTATCGCCGAGCGGGCCCCCATGACCGATCCCCGGGTGTTCTTCACCTGTTCGGGTTCCGAAGCGGTCGACACCGCCCTCAAACTGGCCCGCCTGACCCAGCGGCTGCGCGGCGACGGGCAACGCCACCTGCTGGTGAGCCGAACCAGCGGCTACCACGGCACCGCCTACGGCGGCACCTCGGTACAGGGCATCCCCGCCAACAAGGAAGGCTGGGGCGAGCTGGTACCGGGGGTGCTGAACGTCCCCCAGAACGACCTCGAGGCCGCGTCCCGCCTCTTCGCCGAGCGCGGCAACGAGATCGCCGCGGTCATCGCCGAACCGGTGCAGGGGGCGGGGGGCGTTCATCCGCCCGCCCCCGGCTACCTGGCCGGGCTGCGCCGCCTGTGCGACCAGCACGGCGCCCTGCTCATCTTCGACGAGGTGATCTGCGGGTGGGGCCGGCTCGGGCGGTGGTTCGGCGCCCAGTACTACGGCGTCACCCCCGACCTGATTACCTTCGCCAAGGGCGTCACATCGGGCTACGCGCCGCTCGGCGGGGTGATCGTCTCACGCCTGGTGTGCAACGCCCTCGAGAGCGACCCGGACTTCCTGCTGCGCCACGGGTACACCTACTCGGGCCACCCGACCTCCTGCGCCGCGGGGGTCGCCACCCTCGAGGTCTACGAGCAGGACGGGCTGTTCGAGCGGGCCGACGTGATCGGCAGGCTGCTCGGCGACGGCCTGCGGGCTCTCGTCGAGGACGGCACCCTGGCCGGCGCCCGCGGCGACGGGGCCATCTGGGCCGCGGAGCTGTTCCCAGACCGCGACCCCTACGTGGTGCGCGACGCCATGCTGGCCCAGGGCGTCATCGCCCGGCCGCTGGTGAACGCCATCGCCTTCTGCCCGCCGCTGGTCATGACCGACGACGAAGTCGGCCGCCTCGTCGACGGCCTGGCCACGGCCCTGCGCTGAGCGAACCCGACCCGACCCGACCGAGCTCAGCACCCGCCGACGATGCCCGACGACACCAGCCCCGCGACCCCCCGACCCGCCGACAACGACACGACCGACAACGACACGACCGACGCCGGCGGCGACCGCTATGCGGGCTTTCCGGCAGGCTTCTTCTCCCGCATGGACGAATCGTCCGACGCAGCCTTCTACGTCGAGCCGCGCCTGGTCACCCACATCGACGACGACGCCATCGAGGCGGTGCGCACCTGCTACGACGAACTCGGCATGCACGGCGAGATCCTCGACCTGTGCAGCTCCTGGACCTCGCACCTGGCCCGGCGGCCGCAACGCCTCGTCGTGGTCGGCATGAACGACGAGGAGCTGGCTCGCAACGAGCTGGCACACGAACGCCTCGTGCACGACCTCAACCAACAGCCCGAGCTGCCCTTCGGCGACGGCGGTTTCGACGGGGCGATCTGCACGGTCTCGGTCGACTACCTGATCCGGCCGATCGAGGTGTTCGACGAGGTCGCCCGGGTGCTTCGCCCGGGCGCACCGTTCGCCTGCACCTTCTCCAACCGCTGCTTCCCGACCAAGGTCATCCGCGGCTGGACGGCCGGCGACGACGACTTCCACCTGCAGCTGGTGGCCGAGTACTTCCGTCGCTCGCAGGGCTGGGAACAGCCCCGGATGGAGCACCGCAACCCCGGACGCCGCGGCGATCCGCTGTTCGTGGTCTGGGCCCGCACCGACCGATGACGAGCGACCGTGGCGACCTGCGCTGCCACCACCCCGCCTGCCTTGGCGGCGATACTTCTTGTATGGCCGCCTGCGCAACGCGATCACTCCCCCAGCGGGTATGGATCGGGGCGCTGGTCGTCCTCGCCGGGTTGTCGTTGGTGGCGTGCGGCCGCAAGGCCGAGGAGTCGCTGCCGGCGCCGGCCACGCTCACGGTGTTGCCCGCACCCGATGCACCGCCCGAGCCCGCCGCGGCCCGACCGATGCCGCCCACCACCCGGGTCCCGATCACCACCACCTCGCTGCCCGGCTCGGTCACCTATACCGTGCTCGACGGCGACACCTTCTACGGCATCGCCGAGAAGTTGGGGATCACCCCGGCACTGCTCGCCGGCTTGAACCCCCTCAAGGACCCCGGCCGTCTGGTGGTGGGCCAGCTGCTGGTCGTGCCCGGCCCCGCCCCGGCAGCCGGCAGCCCCCACGGGTCGTCCACCACCACGACCACCGTTGCTGCTGTGACGGCTTCCACCTTGCCCGCCGCCACCAAGAACGGATGACGGCCGCTAACGTCATCAACGTGGACAGGCCCGATCGCCACCGTCCGTCGCAGGTCGGCGAGGTGCTCGCCGCCATCGACATCGGCACCAACAGCTTCCACCTCGTGGTCGCCCGGATCCTGCCGAACGGCCGCTTCGAGACGCTGGCCTCGGAGAAGGAGATGGTCCGGCTCGGTTCGGGTTCGGGCGACATGAAGCTGCTGACCGCCGACGCCATCGAGCGCGGGGTAGCCACGTTGCGGCGCTTCCGCCAGGTCGCCGACATCAACGGCGCCCGGCTGCGGGCCGTCGCCACCAGCGCCGTCCGCGAGGCGCTGAACCAGCAGGACTTCCTCGACCGGGCCCGCACCGAGGCCGGCATCGACGTCGAGGTCATCTCCGGCGTGGAGGAGGCCCGGCTGATCCACCTCGGCGTGCTGCAGGCCCTGCCGGTGTTCGCCGAGCGGCTCCTCCTGATCGACATCGGCGGCGGCAGTACCGAGGTCCTCATGGCGGAAGGGCCGGCGATCGAGTGGTCGCGCAGCCACAAGCTCGGCGCCATCCGCCTGACCGACGGCTTCTTCCCCGGCGGTGTCACCTCCCCCCGAGGGGCCGACCGTTGCCGTCGGTACCTGCGCAGCTTCCTGGTCAACACCGTGCTCGAGCTGCGCAACCACCCCTTCGATCTGGCCGTCGGCTCGTCGGGCACGATCCAGAACCTGGCCACGATGGCCGCCCACCTGCGCGGCGAGCAGGCCCCGAAGTCGATCAACTCCGCCACCTTCAGCTGCGCCGAGCTCGGCAAGATCACCCAACTCCTGCTCGATGCCCGCACCACCGACGAGCGGATCAAGGTGCCCGGTATCGAGAAGGGCCGGGCCGACATCCTGCCGGCGGGCGCGCTGCTGCTCGAATGCCTCGCCGAGGAGCTGGACATCGAGACCTTCACGGTGTCGGCCTACGCGCTGCGCGAAGGGGTGCTGCTCGATGCCGCCCGCCAGAGCGAACACCACCGCCACCTCGACCCGTTGCACCACCTCTCCGACCTCCGTCGTAGCAGCGTCGAGCACCTGCTCACCGTGACCGAGCCAGCGGTCGACCACGCCCATCACACCGCCGAGCTGGCCCTGCAGCTATTCGCCCGGACCGAGGCCGCCCACCGTCTCCCGCCGGAGTACGCCGAGCTGCTCGAGGCCGGCGCGCTGCTCGCCAACGTCGGGCGCCACATCGCCCACGACGCCCACCACAAGCACAGCTACTACATCATCCGCAACACCGATCAGCTGACCGGCTTCACCAGCCACGAGATCGAGCTGATCGCCCAGGTCGCCCGCTACCACCGCAAGAGCGCCCCCAAACGGACACATTCCGAGTACGCCGCGCTCAGCCCATTCGACCAACAGGCGGTGGCGGTGATGGCCGGCCTGTTGCGCATCGCCATCGGCCTCGACCGCGGGCACCGCCAGGTCGTACAGGGGGTGCGTTGCTCGCTCGACAGTCAAGGTCAGAAGCTCACGATCGGCGTCGTCGCGCCCGGCTCCGTTGACGCCTCACTCGAGCTATACACCGCGGACGCCCGCAAGGCGCTCGCCGCGGACGCCTTCCGGCTCGACGTGACGTTCGAGCCCGTCACCATCTGAGCCCGTCACCATCTGAGCCCGTCACCATCGGGCGGTGATCAGCCCCAGGCCCGGATGAGGTCGAGGGCGGCGTTGGCCAGGCCCTCGACCTGGTTACGGAAGACCTCGGTCTCCGTCTCCGCCTGGGCCGCGCCCATCACACCCTTGAGGTAACGGGCCAGGACACCCTCGATGATGGCGGCGAGGCGCCAGTACTGGAAGGCCCGGTAGTAGTCGACGTTGGTGACGTCGCGGCCCGTCAGGTCCTGGTAGCGGGCGAGGAACTCGTCACGGGTACAGAAGCCACCGGACTCGGTCGGCGGCATCACCAGGCCACGGGTGGTGATCTGCGGCTCGCCCGGCGCGGCCCAGTTGTTCATGATGAAGCCGACATCGGCCATCACGTCCCCGAGCGTGCACAGCTCCCAGTCCAACACCGCGGCGATGCGGGCATCGGCACCGATCATCATGTTGCCCAGGCGGTAGTCGCCGTGGACGATACCCGAACCGATCTGCGGCGGGATGTGGGCCTGCAGCGCGTCGGCCACCTGCTCCATCGCCGGCAGGTCACGGGTGCGGGAGTTCTCCCACTGGGTGCGCCAGCGCTTCAGCTGCCGCTCGAGGTAGGCATCGCGGCGACCGAGGTCGCCGAGCCCGCACGCTTCGGGATCGGCGTTGTGCAGCGCAGCCATCACCTCGATGACCGAGTCCCCGATGCTGCGGCGCTGATCGCCGCCGGGGAAGAACGCCTCGACCTTCTCGGCGCCGTCGAGGACAACCCCGCCGACGAAGCCCATGACGTAGAACGGCGCATCGTTGACCTCGAGGTCGGTGCACAGCCCGAGGGCGGGAGCCACCGGCACCGCGGTGGTACCGACGGCAGAGATGATGCGGTGCTCACGGGCCATGTCGTGCGCCGTGGCGAGCACCGCCCCGGTCGGCGGCCGGCGCAGCACGTACGGCACGCCGGCACCGTCGGCGACCTTGTAGGTGAGGTTCGAGTGCCCGCCGGCGAGTTGCTCGAAGGTGTAGGGCCCGCGGGCGCCGTCGATGTTCTCGGTGAACCACCCGCCCACCGAGTCGGCCCGGATCCCCACGATGTCCTCGGCTGCGCCTGCCACGGTTCCTCCCTGCGCCCGGTCGGGGGTCACCTCAGGCCAGGGCCCTCGTCGTGCCCGCTCCCCGACCTGCAGGACCGTAGCGCGCCCAGCCTTGGGTAGGCCTACCGACACATCGCCATTGTGTGGCCGAACCGTCACAGTCGGTGATGTTCCCCCGACCGATCGACCCAGGTGATCGATGCCGAGACCAATCGAACAAGCACTTGGGCCGCTTGCGGCGCTCCTGCTCCTCGTGGGCTGCGGCGACGGTCGGCGACCCGAGGACCGCACCACCGATGAGCCCGAACCCACCGCCACCATCGCCGCCGCGGTCGGAGCGACCGGCGTCGCTGCGTCGCCGGAAACTGCGCTGGCCGACGAGCTGCTCGTCCTGCTCAACCGGACCCGGGTCGAGGCCGGCATACCCGCACTCGGCGTCGACCGGCACCTGGTCACGTCGGCCGATCGCCAGGCGTCGTCGATGGCCGCCGCCGGCACCCTGTTCCACCAGCCGCTGGCTGACGAGCTCGACCTCGGCTGGTCCCGGGTGGGTGAGAACGTCGGCTTCGGCCCCAACGCCCCGGCGATCCACCGAGCCCTGGTGGCCAGCCCCGGCCACTACGCCAACCTCGTCAACAACCACTACGACCGCGTCGGCGTCGCGGTCCGAACGGACGACGCCGGCCGCCTGTGGGTGGCCGAGGTCTTCGGCGGCTGAACCCAGCCGGCCGAACCTGATCGGCGGGAACCGAGCCTGATGCCCGGCCGTGTCACGGCCGGGCATCGGCGCGTCCCCGGCTTGACAGGACAGTCGTTCTAGCTTGTCCGCATGGTCATGCCTGCACCGCCCATGGTCGCCACCACCTACGCCGCCCACACCGACACCGCCACCAAGGTCTACGGCTCGGGCGAGACCCAGGTCCGCGCGCTCGACGGCGTCACCGTGGGCTTCGACCGTGGCCGCTTCAGCACCATCATGGGACCCTCCGGATCGGGCAAGTCGACGTTGATGCACTGCATTGCCGGGCTCGACAAGCTCACCTCGGGAGCCACCTTCGTGGCCGACGTCGACCTGACCAAGCTGTCGGAGAAGCAGCTCACCGAACTGCGCCGTGACCGCATCGGCTTCGTGTTCCAGGCCTTCAACCTGATCCCCACGCTGACCGCGATCGAGAACATCACCCTGCCGATGTCCCTGGCCCGGCGCGAGCCCGACCGGGACTGGCTCGATGCGGTCATCGCCGCGGTAGGGCTCGCGGACCGGCTCAAACACCGTCCCAACGAGCTGTCCGGCGGTCAGCAGCAGCGGGTGGCGGTGGCCCGGGCGCTGGCCAGCCGGCCCGAGATCATCTTCGCCGACGAGCCCACCGGCAACCTCGACTCCCACTCCTCGGGCGAGATCCTCGCCTTCATGCGCCATGCGGTGAGCGACCTCGGCCAGACGATCGTGATGGTCACCCACGATGCGAACGCCGCGTCGTATTCCGACCGGGTGGTGTTCCTCGCCGACGGCCGCATCGTCAACGAGGTGCACGAACCCACCACGGAGAAGGTGCTCGGCGCCATGCACAAGATGGGCGCCTGACCGTGATCATGGCGCGTCTCACCCTGCGCTCGTTACGGGCCCGCTGGGTGCGCTTCGGCCTGACCTCGCTGGCGGTGATCGCCGGCGTCGCCTTCGTGACGGGTTCCTTCGTGCTGTCGGACACGCTGCGCAAGACCTTCAACGGGATCGCCAACAGCGCGGCGATCAACCTCGACGTGCTGGTCCGCTCCACCGACCCCCTCGACAGCAGCGACCGGGCCGCAGCCTCCCGACCTCCCATCCCCCAGTCCCTGGTCGACCAGCTCGCCGCGGTCGACGGGGTGGCCCGGGCCGAGGGCTCGATCAACTTCCTGCCGGCCGTCACCCTCCCCGACGGCGCCACGGTCAAGACCACCGGCGCCCCGATCCTGGGCTTCAGCTGGTTGCCCCGCCCCGACGGCAGCAGCGGCGTGTTCACGATCCCCAAGGGCAAGGGACCCACCACCGACACCGAGGTGGCCATCGACCTCGACATGGCCGACGCCTACGGGCTGAAGGTCGGCGACGTCGTCGGGGTGCGGGCCGCCGGCGCTGGTGGCCAGTTCACCATCTCCGGGCTGATCACCTTCGGCGACGGCGGCTCCGGCGCCTACTACCTGATCTTCGCGCCGGGCGCGGCCCAGCAGCTCGCCAACCTCCCCGGGCAATACCAGACCGTCCAGCTGGAGGCCGCGGCCGACATCAACGAGGTCGAGCTGCGCGACCGTGTCGCCGCCGTGCTGCCCGACGGGTACGAGGCCATCACCGGGGCCGAGTTCACCACGGAGTTCTCCGACAGCTTCGGGCAGATCATCGACATCATCCGCACCGTGTTGCTGGTGTTCGCCTTCGTGGCGTTGTTCGTGGCTGGCTTCATCATCAACGTCGTGTTCAACACCACCCTCGGCCAACGGGTACGCGAGCTGTCGCTGTTGCGGGCCATCGGGGCCCGCAACGGCCAGGTGACCCGCTCGGTGCTGGCCGAGTCGACCCTCATCGGGCTCGCCTCGTCGCTCATCGGCACCGTCGCCGGCATCGGCTTCGCCAAGCTACTCATCGCCATCATCACCTCCCAGGGCGGCGGGTTCCCGGAGACGCCGCTGGTGCTGCGGGCCACCACCTGGCTGGTGGCCCTGGTCGTGGGGGTCGGGGTCACGTTGCTGGTCTCGGTGGTGCCCGCGTGGCGGGCCGGCCGGGTCTCGCCGGTGACGGCCATGCGTGACGGTGCCACCCTGGTCTCCAACAGCACCCGGACCCGCACCATCATCGGTGGGGCCGCAGCGGGGGTCGGCGCGGTAATCTTCCTCGTCGCCCTGTTCGCGGCCATCGACTCCACCGCCACGCGACTGTCGGTGATGGGATTCGGGGCGTTCCTGCTGTTCATGGGCGCCACCGCCCTCAGCCCGCTGGTGGCCCGGCCCATCGCCGAGGCCCTGTCGTGGCCGTTCGTGAAAATCTATGGCGTGACCGGGGTACTGGCCCGCGGCAACGCCTCCCGTAACCCGCGGCGCACCGCCACCACCGCCTCCGCCCTGATGGTCGGGGTGGCACTGGTCAGCATGGTCGGCGTGCTCGGCGCCTCGTTCAAGGCCAGCTTCTCCCAGCAGCTCAGCACCGGTATCTCAGCCGACTTCTTCCTCACCCCGGAGAACTTCTCCGGGTTCAGCTCCGAGCTCACCGATCAGCTCGCGGCGCTGCCCGAGGTCGACCAGGTCACCACCTTCCGCCAGGGCCGGGCCAAGATCGCCGGTGCCGTCAAGTCCATCCAGGCCGTGCAACCGGCGGGCCTGGACCGCATCATCAACCTCGACATGCGGGCCGGCAGCGCCTCGGAGATCCCCTCGGACGGCATCTTGGTCCAGGACCAGGCCGCAGCCGACCTGGGGCTGGGGCTGGACGACCCCGTCGAGGTCCAGTTCCCGGTGGGTACGGCCACCCTGACGGTGAGCGGGCTGTTCCACACCAACGTGACCGGGTCCAACTGGATCATCCCCCAGCAGGTCTTCGAGGACCACTTCCCGCCCGACGTGCAGCTCGACAGCTTCGGCGGGCTGGCCCTCGCCGACGGGGTCAGCCAGGCCGCCGGTGCCGCCGCCATCACCGCGGTCACCGCCGCCTACCCCGACGTAAAGGTGGAGAACCGGGCCGAGTTCCAGAAGACCCGGGAACAGCAGATCAACCAGACCGCGGTCATCGTGAACGTCCTGCTGTTCTTCTCACTGTTCATCGCCATGCTCGGCATCGTGATCACCATGATGCTGGCGGTCTTCGAGCGCACCCGCGAGCTCGGGCTGCTGCGGGCCGTCGGCCAGCAGCGACGCCAAACCCGCTCGATGATCCGCATCGAGTCGACCGTGGTGTCGCTGTTCGGCACGCTGTTGGGGGTGGTGCTGGGGCTGCTGTTCGGGGTCGCCATCGCCAGCGCCCTGCCCGAATCGATCATGACCACCATCAAGGTCCCCTACGGCCAGGTGGTTCTCACCTTCGTCGGGGCCGGCCTGGCCGGGGTGGTCGCCGGCATCCTGCCGGCCTGGCGCGGTTCACGGCTCAAGGTGCTCGACGCCATCGCCTACGAGTGACCCGCCCGGACCTCGGCCCGGCCACGACCCGACCGGGGGACCGGCCCAGTCCCTAAGCTGAGCCCATGTCCGAGTGGGTTCCAACTCGTCCCCGACACGGTCGCCGAGCCCGCATGGACGTGGCCATCGTGGGGGCCGGCATCGTCGGCCTGACCACCGCCCGGGCCATCGCGGCGCGACGACCCGATCTGCGTATCGCCCTGCTCGAGAAGGAAGCCACGGTCGCCCGACACCAGACCGGGTCGAACTCCGGGGTGATCCACTCCGGCATCTACTACAAGCCGGGTTCGCTGAAGGCGCAGCTCACCGTGCAAGGCAAGGCGGAGCTCGAACAGTTCTGCGCCGATCACGGGGTCCCCTACGAGCGCTGCGGCAAGGTCATCGTCGCCACCCGCCCCGAGGAACTGCCGCAGCTCGACATGCTGGCCAAGCGGGCCGCGGACAACGGCGTGCCCGCCGAGCGCATCGGCGTGGAGCGGCTGCGCGAGCTCGAACCGCACGCCGCCGGCCTCGGCGCCCTGCACGTGACCAGCACCGGGATCGTCGACTACCCGGTACTGTGCGACTGGCTGGCCGACGAGCTCGAGGCGGGAGACCACGAGATCCGCCTGCACACCGCCGTCACCGGCATCGCCGAGGAGGACGGCCAGGTGGTGGTGGCCACCGAGGGCGACTACCTGACGGCCAAGGTGCTGATCAACTGCGCCGGGCTGCACTCGGACCGCATGGCCAACCTGACCCCGTCGAGCCGCACCGACATCCGCATCATGCCCTTCCGGGGCGAGTACTACTCGTTGGTCCCGGCACGGCGGAACCTGGTCAACAACCTCATCTACCCGGTGCCCGACAGCCGCTTCCCGTTCCTCGGCGTGCACTTCACCCGGATGGTGAAAGGCGGCGTGGAGGCCGGGCCGAACGCCGTGCCGGCACTCGCCCGCGAGGGCTACCGCTGGGGCGACATCGACCGTCGCGACCTCACCGAGATCCTCACCGCCCGCAGCTCGCACACGCTGGCCCGCAACTACTGGCGCACCGGGCTCGGCGAGATCCATCGCAGCCTGTCCAAGCGGGCCTTCGTCACCGCCCTGCAGGCACTGGTCCCCGACGTGCGCAGCGAGGACCTGATCCGTACCGGTGCCGGCGTCCGGGCCCAGGCCATCGGACCAAACGGCGCCCTGCTCGACGATTTCGCCTTCGCCGAGACCGCACGGCAGATCCATGTGGTCAACGCGCCCTCGCCGGCGGCCACGGCCAGCTTCGCCATCGGCCGGGTCATCGCCGACAAGGCGCTCGAACGTCTCGGCTGAGGACCCCGACGGGCTCGGTCAGTCCTGGCGACCGAACAGGCGGGACCGACCGACGCGGCCGGGCACCGACGGCACGGGTTCCGATGCGGCCGGCCCGGTCGACCCGTCGCCGGCGGCCACCGTGGCGGGGATCGCCTCCCGACAGCGGGCCACGAACCACATCGAGCCGGTAACAATCCGCCCGGGCTCCACCGGTGGGCCTTCGACCGCATCGGGGCAGACCACCGCATCGAGGACCATGCCCTCGGTGTCGATCACCAGGTGCAGGAACTCGCCCCCACCGACGGCGTTGCGCCGCCGGGATACGGCCACCACGACACCGGACACCAGCGCCGTCGCCCGACTGCGCGTCGCCCCGCGGTCGGCGGCGAGCGGCACCAGCCCGGCGGGCAGCACCTCGCGCATCCGCAAGGGGATCCCCGAGGACAGGTAGGCATCCTCGTGGGGGTAGCACTCCATGGTGTGGGCGAAGCCCACCACCTCGAGTTCCACCTCCTCACCGAAGGGCAGGCGGTTGACGGCAAGGCTGCCGGCCTCGAACTCGACGGCCAGCGGATAGCTCCCGTGCCGTGGGGCGAGCTGCACCACGTCGGCATCGGCATCGACCCCATCGGGCAGCAGACCGGTGAGCCGGGCCCGCAGCAGGCAGGGATCCTCCGGCCGGAACGACGGCTTGACGGAACGCACCCGCCCGTCGGGCCCGACCATGACGTTGAGCCGCGCGCCGGACGCCTCGTCGTGACAACGGACGAATCGGCCGCCATCGAGCAGTGGCTCGCCCGCCCCGGCGGCGTCGGCGAGCCGCACCAGCTCGTCGAGAGCGGCGGGGTCCGCCACGGCATATCCCACAGTCAGGTACCGGTTGGTCACCGGACCCACGGTACGGCAGGAAAGCCGAAACGGCTTTGGGTAGCGAGGCCTCGTACCGATGGGCGATCGGCCCCTCACACATCGAGGGGGTCGGGACGGGCACGGACCGGATCGCATCGGGCCCGGCGACGGTGCAGCGACCCGGCCCCCCGACAGTGCCGATGGCCACCGTGGCGAACCGATGGCGGAATGCGCCCAGACGGGGGCGCCGTCCTAGCGTTGACAGCTGTCCTTGTCCTCTGCGCCCCGGGGTTCTCCGTGCTCGAACGACTTGCCCGTTTCTGTTTCACCCGTCGTCGGCTCGTGGTCGGCATCTGGGTTGCGCTGCTCGTCGGCCTGTTGGGCATCTCGGGCGCTGCCGGCAGCGCCTACCACACCGATTTCCGGCTCGCCGGCACCGAGAGCCAGCGGGGTTTCGACCTGCTGAAATCGGTCGGGGCCGGTGGCGGCGGGTTCGACGGGACCGTGGTGTTCCGCTCCGAGGCGGGCTACGACCAGCCCGAGGTACAGCAGGCCATGAGCACCCTGTTCAGTGAGATCGAGGGACTCGACGGGGTGGTCGCGGTGGTGAGCCCCTACGGCCCCATCGGCGCGGTCCAGGTGGCGTCCGAGGGACCCGACGCCGGCAAGCTGGCCTTCGCCCGGGTGCAGTTCGACCCCGCCGCCCAGCAATCCGACCTGCTGGCCATCACCAAGAAGGTGAAGGAGGACATCCCGCAGCTCGACGGCCTGCAGGTCGAGCTCGGCGGCCAGGCCTTCGCCGAGTTCGAGCCGCCGGAGTCCGAGCTGTTGGGCCTCGGCTTCGCGGTGATCATCTTGCTGATCTCCTTCGGCTCGGTGCTGGCCATGGGCCTGCCCGTCAGCGTGGCCCTCTTCGGCGTCGGCACCGGCGCGGCGCTGCTGACCCTGGCCAGCCACCTCGTCGACATGCCCGACTTCACCGGGCTGCTCGCCGGCATGATCGGTCTCGGCGTCGGCATCGACTACGCCCTGTTCATCGTCACCCGCTATCGAGAGGGTCTGCACCAGGGCCTCGACTTCGAGCAGGCCACCGTCACCGCCATCGGCACCGCCGGCCGGGCCGTCATCTTCGCCGGCATCACCGTGGTGATCTCGGTGCTCGGCATGGTGCTGATGGGCCTGTCGTTCGTCCGTGGCCTGGCCTACGGCGCCGCCATCACCGTGGCCGTGACCATGTTCGCCTCGATCACCCTGCTGCCGGCCCTGCTCGGCTTCGCCCGGGCCCGGGTGGAGATCACCCGCTACCGGGGCCTGGCTGCCGCCCTGCTGCTGGCCATCGCCCTGTTCGGCATCGGCGCCCACGTCCCGATGCTGGCGTTGCTCGCCGTCGGCCTCGCCGTGCTCACCGTCGCGGCCTCTTTCGTGGTCCCCGCGCTGCGCCGTGAGATGCCGCGGCGCCCGCCGAAGCCGATGCGGGAGACCTTCGGCTACCGCTGGAGCCGGGTGGTGCAGCGCTACCCGTGGGCCATGGCCCTGGTCGGTCTGAGCATCCTGGTGGTGCTGTCCATCCCGGTGCTCTCGCTGCGCCTGGGCTTCTCCGACGAGGGGAACTACCCCGAGGACACCACGACCCGCAGGGCGTACGACCTGCTGGCCTCGGGGTTCGGGGCCGGGTTCAACGGGCCGCTGCTGGTGGTCGCCGAACTCGGCGACCAGGCCGCCGTGGCCGAGCAGGTGGCCGCTGCGCTCGGGACCGCCGACGGGGTGGCCGGCGTGGTGCCGATCGCCCCGCCCGGTTCGCCCCTGACGATGTGGCAGGTCTTCCCCACCACCGCACCGCAGGACCAGGCCACCGAGCAACTCGTGCATCGCCTCCGCAACGACGTGCTCGACCCGATCGAGCGCAGCGCCGGGGTGGACCTCCCACTCACCGGGGTGGTCGCCTCCAACATCGACTTCGCGGGCTACATCGGCGCCCGGCTGCCGATCTTCTTCGGTGCCGTGCTGACCTTGTCGTTCCTGCTGCTGATGTCGGTGTTCCGCTCGCTGCTGGTGCCGTTCAAGGCGGTCATCATGAACCTGCTGTCCATCGGCGCCGCCTACGGCGTGGTGGTGGCGGTGTTCCAGTGGGGCTGGGCCAAGGACCTCGTCGGGATCGGCAAGGGTGGCCCGATCG
Organism: Acidimicrobiia bacterium; assembly: GCA_947476745.1. Classification (GTDB taxonomy): domain Bacteria; phylum Actinomycetota; class Acidimicrobiia; order Acidimicrobiales; family CAIXPF01; genus CAIXPF01. The sequence goes on from CANJRG010000001.1 coordinate 445,803, forward strand.
AGGCGTGGGCGCCGATGATGATGTTCGCCATCGTGTTCGGCCTGTCGATGGACTACGAGGTGTTCCTGCTCTCCCGCATGCGCGAAGAGTTCGACCGGACCGGCGACAACACCTCGGCGGTGGCCGACGGTCTGGCCACCACCGCCCGGGTCATCTCCGCCGCTGCGGCGATCATGGTGTTCGTGTTCGGCAGCTTCATCCTCGAGCCGAACCGGCCCATCAAGCTGTTCGGCGTGGGCCTGGCCACCGCGGTGTTCCTCGACGCCACCGTGGTGCGCATGATCCTCGTACCCGCCACCATGGAGTTGTTGGGCAAGGTCAACTGGTGGCTGCCGGCGTGGCTGGACCGGGCCCTGCCCCGCCTCAACGTCGAAGGCACCGCCCACCCGGCCCCCAGCATCGACTGAACGGCGCCGCCCGGCGTCAGCGACCGGTGGGCTGGGTATGCCAGCGGATGGCTGCGCTGAACATCGCCGACCAGCCTGCGGCATCGATGCCGAGATCGAGCAGGCGGCGATCCGCCTCGCGAGCCACCGAACGGGCCGAGGTGGCCCCCACCGCGGTCAGGGCGTATCCCTCGGCCATGCGGACCACCGCCTGTGCCACGGCGTCGCCAGTCAGGTCCACCTCCTGCCGGCCGGCGGCGAACGCCGCGATCAGCTCGGAGAAGTCCCCCCGGATGGCGTGGGACAGCCCGGCCGCCATGTACGAGTAGGCCATGTCGAGGTAGGTCGACCGGCTCGACTCGTGGGCCCGGTCGGCGCCGGCCAGTGCCGCCACCGTGTCGCCGGCCACGACGTCGGCGAGGGCCAGCGTGGCGATGATCCCCGAGGACACGTCGCCGTCGCCGTTGTTCACCGCCGCGGCCAGGATGCGCCGGGCTTCGTCGATGTCGCCGCGCTGCAGGTGGTAGAGGCCCAGGGCGCTGACCCGGTCCGAGCCCGAGGGCTGGCCGAGGTCGTCGGCCTGGTCCATCTCGGCCACGTGGGCACCGGCCCGCGCGAGATCGCCGATGTGCAGGGCGGCGGCGGTCCACACGATGGCGGCCAACGCACCGCCACGGGGCAGGTTGCTCCGCGACAGGTTGCCGAACACCTCGTCGAGCTCGTCGAAGCCCTGGGCCACCGCGCCGGAGGCGACCAGGCTCCGGCTCAACGCCGCCTGAGCCTGGAGCTGGCCGACCGGGTCGCCGACCCGCACGAAATGGTTCCGGGCCTCTTCCGCCCGCTCCATCGCTGGCAGGGTGCGGCCGGACCACAGTCGCACCAGCGAGGTGAGCAGCAGCATCATGCCCTCGCCGAAGCGGTCGCCACGAACCCGGGCATCGGGCAGGATCTCCTCGGCCAGACCCTCGGCCTCGACCAGGCGGCCCTGATGGAACCGGGTGAAGGCCAGCAGCGCGTTGGCCCAGCTGAGACCACCGGTGTCGCCGAGGTCGATGAACGCCCCGGCCGAGGCATCGATGCGCACCTCGGCCTCGGCCACCCGGCCCGACAGGTAGGAGATCCACGCCAGGTTCTGCAGCGCCCAGGCCTGGCCGCGCCGATCGTCGAGCTCGCGGAAGATGGCGAGCGCCGCCGCCGTCGAGGCTTCCGCCTCGGGGAAGACCCGCTGGTACTGGCGGGCGATGCCGATGAGCCGTAGCGCCTCGGCCTCGCCGCGACGGTCGCCGAGCTCCCGGAACTCCTCGAGCGCCTCGTGCAGGACTTGCACCGCACGCTCGACATCACCCTCACGGCGCAGGATCTCGCCGGCCACCAGGCTGGCACGGGTGCGTCCGAGTCGGTCACCGAGAGCGTCGGCAACACGGATGGCCTCGTCGATGTCGGCATGCGCGCCGGCGAGTTCCAGCAAGCCGAACCGGGCCTCGCCCCGGCCCAGCAGGAACTCCAACCGCTGACTGGACGGCTCGCGGCCGGTGAGGTCGAGCCCCTGGGAGTACAGCCGGGCGGCGAGCAGGTACACCTCGCCGCTCATCGCCCGCCGTCCGGCCTCGGCCAGCCAGCTGAGCGCCTTCGCCGTCAGCCCGTCCGGCGGCGCCGCTCCGAAGCTGAGCTCGTTGGACAGCGAGGCCGCCCGCGCGTAGTGGTGGGCGATGCGGTCGATGACGCCCACGTCCGGCTCGAGCTCGTCGAGGTGGGACTCCATCCAGCGGGCGATCTCGGCGTGACGCCGGGCCCGGTCGAACTTCGTCAGCATCCCGTAGGCGACCTCGCGCAGCACGTCGGAACGGAACGACCAGCGCTGGCCGCTGAGGTTCAGCAGCTCCTTGTCGACCAACACGTCGAGGGCCGCCCGCCAGTCGGGGGCGTCGGCCGAGGCGTCGCACATCTTCTCCAGCGCGAACAGGGTGCCGCTGCGGCCGAGGACCGAGGCATTGTCGAGCACTGCCCGTTCGTCGGGCTCGAGCCGGTCGAGCCGGGCGGCGATCAGGCCACGGAGCGTCTCGGGCAGCTCGTCGGTGGGGGCCGGCACCACCGGCGAACGCAGCGAGGACATCTCGCCCAGCGACGTCAGCTCACCGCTGTCCTGGCGTTCGAGCAGCGCCACCAGTTCCTCGAGGAAGAACGGGTTGCCACCCGAACGCGTCAGCAGCATGTGGCGGGTGTCCTCGTCGATCTCGCCGTCGAGCAACTGGTCGAGCAGGGCGCTGGCCGAGACCGCGTCGAGCGGGTCGAGGTTGACGATCAGGTGGTTGTGGCGGCCGATACGCGGGTTCCAACGGGCGTCGATCAGATGTCGGGCCGTGGCCACCAGCACGAAGGGGCTGCGGCCCAGGCCGTCGATGACCTCGTCGAGGACCTCGAGCACCAGATCGTCGGCCCAGTGCAGATCGGCGAGACGGAAGAAGACCGGCTGCACCGCGGTGGCGGCCTCGAGTACCTGGATCAGTGAGCGGCTGACCTCCTCGCGCGCCCGCTGCGGGTCGACCGGACGGTTCGAGGCGAACCCCATCAGGTACAGCAGGTTGGAGGCGAGATGGCTCACCGCGGTGGCCTCGGCGTCGATCTGCAGCAGATCGGCCACCGCCTTGATGGTGGCCTCACGGGCGTCGGCGGCCGAGGTGCGCTCACCGATGTCGAACAGCACCCGGAGCGCCGAGCCGATCGGGTACCAGATGTTGGCTTCGCCATAGGGCACGCAGTGGCTCTCGAGCATGCGGGCGCCCTTGTCCCGCTTCACCCACGTCGCCACGTCGTCCGCCAGGCGGGTCTTGCCGACCCCGGCATCGCCCAGCAGCATCACCAGCAGCGTCCGCCGCTGGGTGTAGGCGAGGCCGATCGCCGAACGTAGCAACGCCAACTCGGGGTCACGACCGATCAGCGGGGTCTGGCGCAGCCGGGGGCGACGCCCGGGGAGCACCAGCACGTCGACCGCCCGGTACGCGTCGATCGGTTCCTCCCGGCCCTTGGCCTGCACCGGGCCGACCGGCTCGTAGGCGATGACCTCGGTGGTCGCCTCGTAGGTGAGCGGGCCGACATAGATCTGGCCCGGCAGCGCTGCGGTCTGCAACCGGTTGGCAGTGTTGACCACGTCGCCCATGGCGGTGTACTCGCCGCCGGCCCGCATGGCCCCGGTCAGCACCTCGCCGGTGTTGACGCCGATGCGCATCTGGATGTCGGCACCGACCTCCTCGGCGTACGCCCGCATGGTCCGCTGCATCGCCAGCGCCGCCCGAACCGCCCGTTCGGCGTCGTCCTCGTTGGCCACCGGCGCCCCGAAAAGGGCCACGACGGCATCGCCGAGGATCTTGTCCACCCGGCCGCCGAACTCGGTGATGTCCTGTACCAGACGCTGGAAGCCCCGGTCGACGAGGTCCTTGACGGCCTCCGGGTCCATGGTCTCGGCCAGGGTCGTGAAGCCGACGAGATCGCCGAATACCACCGTCACCACGCGCCGCTCGTCGCCATGGCCGGTGAGGCCGTGTCCGCACGAGGGGCAGAAGCGGCTCCCGACAGGAGCGGACACGCCACATTGCGGACAGGACATGGCCCAAGCATACGGCCCCACCAGCGCATCGACCCGCCCAATCGGCACCGTCGAACCCGACCATCCGGCATCTTGCGGGCCGGCGGCGGCGTCCCCGACGGCAGGGTGGGCCGGGTCGGGTCGAACCGTCGACCGAGCGGCCGGACACGACCGGCCGGCCGGGGTCACGGTGACCGCCTCGATCATCGCCGGACCCTACGCTCGGACCGTGAGCATCGACGCCGACCCCACCGACCCCGGCCCCGAGCTGCTGGCCTTCCTCACCGAACGCCACCTCGCCACGCTGACCACCCTGCGTCCCGACGGCCGCCTGCACGTGGTGCCGGTCGGGTTCACCTACGAGCCGGTGCGCCGGCTCGCCCGCGTCATCACCTTCGCCCCCTCCCGCAAGGCCCGCAACGTGGCCGCCGCACCCGGAGGCCCGGCGGTGCTCTGCCAGGTCGACGGCGGCCGCTGGGTCACCCTCGAGGGCACCGCGGTGCTGCGCGACGACGCGACAGCCAACCTCGAGGCCACCACCCGCTACGCCGCCCGTTACCGGCCGCCAAAGCAACGGGTCGACCGGGTGACCATCGAGATCGAGGTCCGGCGCATCGTCGGCACGTGGCGCAGCCGCGTTTGACGCCAGGACCGAGAACCGGCGTATCTTTCGGTCACAACTGAATACGCGCCACGCGTTGCGGGGTTGGGTGAGAGTCCCGACCGGCGGTTACAGCCCGCGAACCTCATCGTCTCGACGATGGGGCCGACCCGGTGGAATTCCGGGGCCGACGGTTACAGTCCGGATGGGAGCAGCGAGAGCTCGGCGCCACCTCAGGCCCTCCGCCGCCACGGTGGCGTGCCCGTCGTGTCGTTTCGTGATCGTCGCCCCTGTCGCCCGTCCACTCGTGGAGCGAGGCCCGTACCGGGTCCGACAGGAGGACGACGCAGATGAACTCGGGAAACGCCAGGACGACCGACGCCGACGCTGCCCGAGGGCACCGCCCCGACGACGTCCTCACCGACATTCCCACCGCGCTGGCCGCGTTCGCACGCGGCGACATCCTCGTGGTCGTCGACGACGAGGACCGCGAGAACGAGGGCGACCTCATCATGGCGGCGGAGTTCGCCACCGCCGAGAAGCTGGCGTTCTTCATCCGCTACACGTCGGGCGTGATCTGCGCCCCGATGCCCCCGGAGATCTGCGAACGCCTCGATCTGCCCCTCATGGTCGAGCGCAACACCGAATCGCACCACACCGCCTTCACCGACACCGTCGACGCCGCCGTCGGCGTCAGCACCGGCATCTCCGCCGCGGACCGGGCGGTCACCCTGCGGCTGCTGTGCGACGCCGACGCCAAGCCCATCGACCTCGCCCGACCCGGTCACATCTTCCCGCTGCGAGCCAAGCCGGGCGGGGTGCTGATCCGCCAGGGCCACACCGAAGCCGGGGTCGACCTGTGCCGGATGGCCGGGCTCACCGAGGTCGGGGTGCTCAGCGAGATCGTCAACGACGACGGCACCATGGCCCGCTTCGACGAGCTGGTCGAGTTCTCCCGCCGCCACGGCCTGCTCATGATCACCATCGCCGACCTGATCCGCCACCGCCGTCGGACCGAGCGCCTGGTCGATCCGGTGGCCAGCGCCGCGGTGCCAACCCGCTGGGGCACCTTCACCGCCACCAGCTACACCGTGGCCCACGACGGCGGCGATCACCTGGCGCTCACCCTCGGCGACCTCAGCGACACCGACGGTCCCCCGCCGCTGGTCCGGGTCCACACCGAGTGCGTGCTGGGCGACCTCTTCGGCGCCGCGTCCTGCCGCTGCGGCGCCAACCTCGACGCCGCCCTGGCCGCCATCGCCGCGGAGGGTCGCGGCGTGCTGGTGTACCTGCGTGGTTCGGAAGCGCGCGGCGGTGGGCTCAGCCCCGCACTGGAGAGCCTCACCACCAACCCGGCGCTCACTGCGGTCGGCAACGGCCACGCACCCGGCTCCGGGCTGCCCACCGCGAACCGGGCCGGCTACGGCGTCGGTGCGCAGATCCTGGTCGGCCTCGGCATCCGCCGGCTGCGACTGTTGACCGACAATCCCTCGCAGTACGGCGGCCTCGAGGGCTTCGACCTGGTCATCACCGATCGGGTCCCACTACTCGGCCCCAACGATTCGACGGACCAGAATGCGGCCGCACCGGCCGCCGGCACACGGGAGAACTGAACATGGTCAAGGTGATCGAAGGCCGGCTGAGCGGTGAAGGTCGCCGCATCGCCATCGCCGCAGCCCGGTGGAACGAGTTCATCACCGATCGGCTGCTCAGCGGGGCGCTCGACACGCTGCGCCGCTCCGGTGTCGCCGAGGACGACGTGACCGTCGTGTGGGTACCCGGCGGCTTCGAGCTTCCCACCGTGTGCAACCAGCTCGCCCGTACCGGACGGTATGACGCGGTGATCGCCCTGGGTGCGGTGATCCGCGGGGCCACCACCCACTACGAGTTGGTCTCCGGCAACTGCGCCTCGGGCCTGGCCCGCATCGGCCTCGATACCGGCGTGCCAACCATCTTCGGGGTGCTGACCACCGAGACCATCGAACAGGCCATCGAGCGGGCCGGCACCAAGGCCGGCAACAAGGGCGCCGAAGCGGCCGCCTGCGCCCTCGAGATGGCCGACCTGCGCGCCGCCATCGAAGCGGGCTGACCCCCCACCGGCTGGGCTAGGCGGTCGGTCCGCGGCTGTCGGTCCACGGTCAGCTGGGCCCGGGCGGCCGGAACGCGACTGTCGATCCGCGGCCGTCGGTCTCTCCCTGTCGGTTGGCCACAGCCGGCGTCGGCCTCAGCGCAGCGGATCGGGCTGGCAACGCGGACACCAGTACGTCGAACGGGCAGGATCGCCGAGCAGCGCTAGGTCGATGGCGCCAGCGCAACGCAGGCACGGCAGGCCCTTCCGCCGATAGACCGCCAGACCTCCCGGTATGCCGGTCACCGTGCGTCTGCTGCCGGGGCCGAGGTTACGGCGCAACAGGACATGGGCGTCGGCGTAGAGCGCGTCGATGGCTCCGGCGTCGAGCAAGCCCACCGGCAGGCTGGGCGACAGCCGGTGACGCCACAACACCTCGCACTTGTACACGTTGCCGATGCCGGCGGCGAGCCGCTGGTCCAGCAGGACATCGGCCACGGGCCTCGCGCCGGGCGAGGCCAGCACCAGGCGGCGAACCCGGTCGAGATCGGGGTCCGGGCCGGTCAGGTCCGGACCGAGATGGCCGATCGCAGGCGCCCCGCGGCTCGAACGAACCACCGGGGCCGAGAAGCACACCGCCAGCCAGCTCGCCGTCTCGATCTCCACCCTGGCCTGGTGCCGGGGCCTGCTCCACGGGGCACCGGGACGGAACAGGTACCACGAACCCGTCATCCGGAGATGGGTCTGCACCACCACGCCGTCACCGAAGCGGACCAACAGGTGCTTGCCCACCGCCTCCACCGCGTCGATGGTGGCCCCCACGGCCGGGCTCGGGCCGACCAGTCGGGGAGCGGCGAAACGGACCAGCACCGCCCCGGTCAACGCCGGCGCCAGCCGCGCCGCCACCCGCCAGATCGTGTCGCCCTCGGGCACCGCGGAACCCTCCGAATCAGCGCCGATGGTAGCGACGGCCGGCGCTCTGCCAGAGTGGTCCCATGATCACCCGCACCGACGTGGACGACGCGGGTCGGCGGATCGCCACTCACGTGCGTCGTACCCCGACCCTCGCCCTCGACGGGGCCACGGTGCTCAAGCTCGAGCTGACCCAGCACACCGGCAGCTTCAAACCCCGCGGCGCGTTCAACGACGTGCTCAGCCGGGCGAGCCTGCCGGCCTCCGGCATCACCGCCGCCTCCGGCGGGAACCACGGCCAGGCCGTGGCTTACGTGGCCAGCCGGCTCGGCCTGAAGGCGGAGGTCTTCGTCCCCGAGGTGTGCCCGACGGTGAAAAGGGAACGCATCGCCGGCTTCGGGGCCGTCATCGTGGTGGGCGGGGCCATCTACGACGACGCCCAGGCCGCCTGCACCGCCCGGGCCGCTCTGACCGGTGCCCACCTGGTCCATCCCTTCGACCGCGACGAGGTCATGGCCGGGGCCGGGACGGTGGCCCTCGAGCTGGCCGAGGACGATCCCGACCTCGACACGGTGCTGGTCGCCGTCGGCGGGGGCGGCCTGTTGGGCGGGACGCTGGCGTTCTACGGCCGCGACGTCCGGGTGGTGGCGGTGGAACCGGAACGGTCCCAGGCCCTGCACGCCGCGCTCGACGCCGGCCGTCCGGTCGAGGTGGGTGTCGACGGTGCGGCGGCCGATTCGCTGGGGGCCCGACAGATCGGCGAGCGGCCCTTCGAGCTGGCCAGCGCGCACCTGTACCGGTCCATCACCGTGAGCGACGCGGCGATCGTCACCGCCCAGCGCCGGCTGTGGGAGTCGGTCCGCATCATGGCCGAGCCGGGCGGGGCCGCGGCCTTCGCCGCTCTGCTCAGCGGCGCGTACCGTCGGGGACCGGGCGAACGGGTTGGCATCATCGTCTGCGGTGGCAACGTCGACCCCGCCAGCGTCACCCCGCCCGGCAGTGCGTCCACCGGCAGCGGCCCGCCCGGCGGTGCGTCGGACACGGGCACGGTGCCGGCATGAACGAGCGCCCCACCTCCCCCGCGCCGGTCACCTTCCGCCCGGCCCAACTCGCCGACCTGCCGTCGGTGCTGGTGATCAACCAGGCCAACGTTCCCGAGGTCGGGCCGACCACCCTCGAACGGCTCGAAGCCTTCCTGGCCATGGCCGAGCTGTTCGAGGTGGCCGTCGGGGCCGACGACCACCCGGTCGCCTTCGTGATCGTGCTGGCCGAAGGGTGCGACTACGACAGCCCCAACTACGCCTGGTTCGTCGAGCGCCACGGGCGATTCCTCTACGTCGACCGCATCGCCGTGGACGCCGGCCACCGCCACCGCGGCATCGCGCGGCGCTTCTACGACGACGCGGTGGCCCAGCTCCGCCGCACCGGACGGCACCTGCTGTGCGCCGAGGTCAACGTCGAACCCCGCAACGACATCTCCCTGGCCTTTCACCACGGCTACGGCTTCGTGGCCCGGGCCGAGGTGGCCGACCCCCGCTATCCGGCCCTGCGGGTGGCGATGCTGACCCTCACCGTCGAGCGACCCTGAACGCCGGGCCGTCACACCGCCGGAGCGCTGCCTAGGTTGGGCGCGGTGGCGCCGGACGATCCGCTCTCGCTGTTCGCCGCCCCGGTGGCGGCCTGGTTCGAGTCGAGTTTCCGCGCCCCGACCGCCGCCCAGGCCCAGGGTTGGCCGGCCATCGCCGCCGGCCAGAACACGCTGATCCTGGCACCGACCGGGTCGGGCAAGACCCTCACCGCCTTCCTGTGGGGCCTCGACCGGCTCATGACCACCGCACCGCCCGACCCGGCGGCCCGCACCCGGCTGGTCTACGTGTCGCCGCTGCGGGCCCTCGCCGTCGACGTCGACCGGAACCTGCGGGCCCCGCTGGCCGGAATTGCCCTCGCCGCCGAGCGGCTCGGCGTTGCGGTGCACCTGCCCACCGTGGGCGTCCGCACCGGCGACACCCCCGCCGACGTGCGACGGGCTCTGGTCAGACGCCCGCCCGACATCCTCATCACCACCCCCGAATCGCTGTACCTGATGCTCACCTCCCAGGCCCGCAGCACGCTGGTCAACGTCGAGGCGGTGATCATCGACGAGATTCACGCCCTCGCCGCCACCAAGCGAGGCGCGCACCTGACGCTGACGTTGGAACGGCTCGGGCAGCTCCCGTCGCGCCCACCCCAGCGCATCGGGCTGTCGGCCACCCAGCGCCCGTTGGAGGAGATCGCCCGGTTCCTCGGCGGCTTCGAACCCGGCCCCGGCTTCGAACCCGGCCCCGGGTCACACCGCGAGCCCGGCCCGCTGCGGCAACGGCCGGTCCGGGTCGTGGACGCCGGCGTGCGCAAGCCGCTCGAGCTCGAGGTGGTGGTCCCCGTCGAGGACCTCTCGGCCCTCGGTGAGGTGCTCGACGAACCGGTCCCCGGCCCACTCGCCGCCGGGCCGGTACGCCGTTCGATCTGGCCTGCGGTCCACCCCCGGTTACTGGAGCTGATCAAGGCCCACCGCTCCACCATCATCTTCGTCAACTCCCGTCGCCTCGCCGAACGGCTGGCGTCGCGTCTCAACGAACTGGACGCCGAACAGACCGCCCTCGCAGCAGGATCGGACCCGTCACCAGGCGGCGCCGGCGCGCTCGGCGCCGCGAACGCCGACGGGTTCGCGCCGTCCGTCGGGCCAGCCGAGCCGGGTCAGCCGGGCCAGGAGCTGGTCAAGGCCCACCATGGCTCCCTGGCCCGCGAACGCCGATTGCTCATCGAGGACGAGCTCAAAACGGGCCGGCTACGGGCACTGGTCGCCACCAGCTCGCTGGAGCTCGGCATCGACATGGGCGCGGTCGACCTCGTCATCCAGGTCGAGTCGCCCGGGTCGGTGGCCAGCGGGCTGCAACGCATCGGCCGGGCCGGCCACCAGGTCGGCGAACCGAGCCGGGGCAAGGTCTTCCCCAAGCACCGGGCCGACCTGCTGGAGGTCGCGGTGGTGACCCGGCGCATGCACGACGGCCTCATCGAATCGACCCGCTATCCCCGCAACCCGCTCGACGTGCTGTGCCAGCAGATCGTGGCGATGGTGGCCACCGGTGACGAGCTGTCGGTGGACGCGCTGGCCCGCACCGTGCGATCCGCCGCCAACTTCGCCGAGCTGTCCGACGAGCAGCTGACCAACGTCTTGGACCTGCTCTCGGGCCGCTATCCCTCCGAGGAGTTCACCGAGCTGCGGCCCCGGATCGTGTGGGACCGCCTCGCCGGGACGGTGAAGGCCCGGCCGGGAGCCCAACGCCTGGCGGTCACCAACCCCGGCACCATCCCCGACCGTGGCCTCTACGGCGTCTTCCTGCCCGACGGCAGCCGGGTCGGCGAGCTCGACGAGGAGATGGTCTACGAGTCCCGACCCGGTGAGACGTTCCTGCTCGGCGCGTCCTGCTGGCGTATCGAGGACATCACCTTCGACCGGGTGGTCGTCACCCCGGCGCCCGGCCGGCCGGGCAAGATGCCGTTCTGGCGCGGGGACGGGCCGGGCCGGCCGCTCGAACTCGGCCTGGCCATCGGGGCCTTCACCCGCGAGCTGCGCGACCTCGGCGGCGACGAAGCCCTGCGACGGCTCCGCGAGGACCACTTCCTCGACCCGTGGGCCGCGGGCAACCTCGTGCAGTACCTCGCCGAGCAGGCCGAGGCCACCGGCGTGGTCCCCGACGACCGGACCGTGGTGATCGAACGGTTCCGCGACGAGATCGGCGATTGGCGGGTGTGCATCCTCTGCCCCTTCGGCGCACCGGTCCTCGCCCCATGGGGTATGGCCCTGCGCCTCCGCCTCGCCGCGCACTGGGGCCACGACCCCGAGATGATCTGGTCCGACGACGGCATCGTCATCCGCCTGCCCGAAGCGGTGGAGGACTTCCCCGAGGACCTGCTGCGCATCGAGCCCGAGGAGATCGACGACGCCGTCATCGCAGCTCTGCCCGGCACCGCCATGTTCGCCGCCCGATTCCGCGAAGCGGCCGGCCGGGCGCTGCTCCTGCCGCGTCGGCGGCCGGACCGCCGCACGCCGCTGTGGCAGCAACGCCAGCGCGCCGCCGATCTGCTCACCGTCGCCGCCCGCTACCCCACCTTCCCGCTGCTGCTGGAGACCACGCGGGAGTGCCTCAACGACGTGTTCGACCTGCCCGCACTGCGCCAGGTGCTCGCCGACCTCCGTTCCAGACGGATCCGCATCGTCAGCGTCGAGACCGCCAAGGCCTCACCGTTCGCCGCGTCTCTGCTGTTCGGCTGGATCGCCGTGTACATGTACGAGGGCGATGCGCCACTGGCCGAACGCCGGGCTGCGGCGCTGGCCCTCGACCGTGACCTGCTGCGCGATCTCCTCGGGGCCGAGGAGCTGCGGGAGCTGCTCGACCCCGAGGCGCTCGCCGAGCTCGAGCTGGAGCTGCAGCTGCTCACCGAGAACCGCCGGATGCGCCACGTCGAGGACCTGTGGGACGGCCTGCGCCGACTGGGCCCCCTGACCCGGGACGAGATCGACTCCCGGAGTATCGCTGACCCCACGCTTTGGATCGACAGCCTGCTGCGCGACCGACGGGTGATCGAGGTCAACGTCGACGGCCTCCCCCACCTCGCTGTGGCCGAGGATGCCGGTCGGTTGCGTGATGCGTTGGGCATTGCCATCCCAATCGGTCTGCCGATGGCGTTCACCGAGTCGAGCGCCGAGCCGCTCGTCGAGCTGCTGGCCCGATTCGCCCGCAGCCACGGGCCGTTCACCACCGCCGAGGCCGCCCGGCGCCTCGGCCTCGGCCCGCCGCGGGCCGAGGCCGCCCTGCAGCGCCTCGAACACGGCGGCCGCCTGGTCCACGGCGAGTTCCGTCCCGGTGGCGTCGAGCGCGAGTGGTGTGATCCGGAGGTCCTGCGCCAACTCCGGCGACGTTCCCTCGCGGCACTTCGGCGCGAGGTGGAACCGGTTGAGCAGCAGGCCTTCGCACGGTTCCTGCCCTCGTGGCAGGGCGTGGGCCGCAACGCCCGTGGCCTCGATGCCCTCGCCGACGCCCTCGCCACCCTCGCCGGGGCGGCCATACCGGCCAGTGTTCTGGAATCCGACGTGCTGCCGGCCCGGCTGGCCAGCTACCGCAGCGCCGACCTCGATGCGCTGTGCACCACCGGCGAGGTGGTGTGGATGGGTACCGGGGCCATCGGCAGCAACGACGGCCGCATCCGGCTGGCCTTCCGCGACCAGGCCCCGCTCCTGCTGCCCGGGCCTGCGCCCGACCGACGGACCGGCCCGCTGCACGACGCGCTGGTCGCGCAGCTCAGCGGCGGCGGTGCCAGCTTCTGGGCCGACCTCGTCGGTGCCGCCCAACGGGCCGGCGCGGCCCACGACGACGCCTCGGTGCTCGCCGCCCTTTGGGACCTGGTGTGGGCCGGGGTCGTCACCAACGACTCGCTCGCACCGCTGCGCGCCGTACTTATCGGTACGCGGGCCCGCAACAACACCGCCCGGGCCCCGCGGGGCCGACCGCGCCCCGGCCGGCTCTCCCGGTTGGGGCCGGCGGCGGGGGCCGGTCGTTGGTCATTGGTCTCCACCGTGCTCGTCCCGGCACCCTCCGCCACCGAGGCGCTGACCGGACGGGCCCTGCAACTGTTGGAGCGCTACGGGGTGCTCACCCGTGAGAGCGCCCTGGGTGAGGGCGCCGAAGGCGGGTTCGCCGGGGTCTACCCGGTACTCAAGGCCCTCGAGGAACGAGGGCAGGTTCGCCGGGGCTACTTCGTGGACGGTCTCGGCGCAGCTCAGTTCGCCCTGCCCGGCGCGGTCGACCGGTTGCGCTCGTTCCGCTCCGGTGTGCACCGCGACGACCGCGAGGCCCCCACGACGCTGGTCCTCGCCGCCACCGATCCCGCCCAGCCCTTCGGGGCCACGCTGCCGTGGCCGGCGGGCGAGGGCCGGCCCGCCCGTACCGCAGGCGCCCAGGTCGTGATCCACGACGGTGAGGCCGTTGCCTATCTCGACCGCTCCGGGCGCCGCCTGGTCACATTCCCGGCTGCAGCTCGCCTCACCGAGGATGGCGAGATCGGCTGGGCCGCGGCCCTGGCCTCGCTGGTCCAGCGCCGCCGGGTCCGCCAGGTCCTCATCGCCCACATCGACGGCCTACCCGCCGCCGACAGTCCCCTGGCCCCGGTGCTGGGTGCGGTCGGGTTCCGTGACGGCTACCGCGGGCTGGTGCTGCGCGGCGAAGGGTGAGCGGTCCGCCGCTAGCGTGACCGCCATGAGCACCGGCGCGGACCAGATCCTCGACGTCGACCTGCTGCGCTACGAGACCGGCGACCGGGCGGCCCGCCGCGCCGTCGTCGAGGGGGTGATGCGCTCGCTGGCCACCGGCTTCGTGTTCACCTCCCACGATCTCGGCGAGGACCTGCTCGACGACGCCTACGGCTTGCTCGCAGCGTTCTTCGACCAGCCGCCGGCCGAGAAGGCCCGGTACGTCACGCCCGGATCACACGGCCAGACCGGCTACACCGGCCTGCTGGTTGAGACCGCGGCAACCGCCACGCACGCCGACTGGAAGGAGATGCTCAACTGGGGCAGCCCGCCTCCCGCCGGTCACCCACTGCGCCACCGCTACCCGCACCGGTATCTCGACCCCGTCTTCCCCGAGGCCTCGGTGCCGGGCATCGGCGAGGCACTGGCCCGCATGCACGTGCAGATGGCGGCGTTGCAACATCGGTTCCTGCGGATCATCGCCGTCGGCATCGGCGTTGCCGAGGACTTCTTCGACCGACTGGTGCAGTACGGGCCCACGCTGACCCGGGCCATCCACTACCCGGCGATGGACCTCGCCCCGGACCACGAGCACGTGTGGGCCGCGGCCCACGGCGACATCAACCTGCTCACGGCGCTGCCCCGGGCTAGCGCCCGCGGCCTGCAGGTCCTCACCGACCAGGGGTGGATCGACGCGGTGCCGCCGGCGGGCCGGGTCGTGGTCAACTCGGGGATGATGCTCGAGCAGCTCACCAACGGTGTCATACCAACAGGTATGCACCGGGTGGTGGCCGACCCCGGCCAGAGCGGCGAGCGCTACTCGGTGGTTCAGTTCTGCCACCCGACGCCGTGGACCGTGCTGGCCCCACTGGCATGCTGCGTGAGCCCCGGGCGGCCGCAACGCTATGGGGCCATCTCCGCCGGGGACCGGCTCGACGAAGTCCTGTGGGAGATCAACCTGCTCGAGGCCGACGGCGACCAGCCGTGACGGGTACCAGGCGGAACCCGGCCCCTACCAGGTGGTAGGCCCCTACCGGCTGGCACGCGACCCATGGCGGAGGGGCAGCAATGCGCCGTTGCATGCCGGTCAGCCGGCAGCCGGACAGACGGGACGCCAGGCCGACTCGGTGAACACCTCGGCGATCAGCTCGTAGAGCGCGGGGTCGTACCGGCGCAGGGTCTCACGCGAGGAGATCGGACTGTCGTAGCCGTCGCCACCACCATCGGGCCCGTAGGCGGGGCGGCTGGCGTCGAAGAAGTCCTGGACGCCTTCCGCCCAGTATTCGTCGTGGTTGGTCATGGCGTAGGTGTTCCGGTAGACCGCCATCGACCGGGCCGCGGCGAACGCGTCCTCGACACGGGCCTCGAAGCCGCGGTCCGCGGGCCCGACCGCCATGTCGAGCACCGAATGGCCGAGCTCGTGCACCAGGACCGACTGGCCCGGGTAGGTGTCCTCACCGCTGCACAGCAGGTTCTCCTCCGGCGCTGCGGCGAGGGGCCGTTGCGGCGTGGCGCCGTAGGCCCGCGCCGCATCCCAGTCGGTCCTGGGGAAGTGCACGGGCAGGTCGCGGTACTCAGGCAGGTCCACCGCACGTTGGTCCCGGCCGATCACGCCGAGCCGGAAGTGGCGGCGAGCCATGGCCGCGGCGAGGTCGGGCCGCGGCGCCAGCATCCCCTCGAGGATCTTCCCGGCAGCCTCGAGTGCGTCGTCGGCGACGACACCGGAGGCCACCACCGGCAGGCCGTGGACCATGCACGCCTTCTGGTAAAAGGCATCGAGGCCCATCGAGCGCAGCACTGCGTCGACCGCGCACCCCGCGCCTGCGATACTGCGCGACGCGGCCGGGGCCGACCTCGTATCCGGTGCGGTCACCGCCGCAGCGGTGGTGACCGTGACCACCATCGCCGTCGCGACATCGGTCGCGGGTCCCGGCGCTGTCGGCCGCGCCGCACCGTCGGCGGAGGCCGGACCAGATGACGCGGGACGGGTCTCCACCACGACCGGCAGCCGATCGGCCCCGATGACGGCCACGCTGTCGGCCACCGACCCCGTGACCCCGCACGCCGGCAGCGCTATGAGCAGCCACGCCGCCCACCGCCGACACCACGGAACTCGGCGGCGCCGCACGACCTGATGCTGGGCGAGATCACGCACAAGGACTCCACGGCCGGCTATCGGGCAGCACTGCAACGACCGGCGGGGCCTCACCCTGGAGCGGTGGTCGTACCCCGGATAGGTGAACGGCTCCGGATTTCCCTCATCCGGGGGGCCTGCAGGCCCGGGAGCGGGCGGGCCGTAGCATCGAACCGTGCCCTCCGATCCCGACCCGACGGCAGTTCCCGAACCAGCCGCGTCGACCGGCCCCACGGCAGAACCCGGCCCGGTCGTGTCGACCGGGCCGACCGCGTCGCCGGGCCCGGTTGTAGCCGCCGACCCGACCGCACGCTCGGGCCAGTCGGGTCGGCCCAGCGAACGGGCACGGGCGGTCGGGCTGGTGCTCGGTGCCGGCGGCGTGCCCGGTTACGCCTTCCACGTCGGGGTACTCGCCGCACTCGCCGACCACGGCCACTGGGACGCCCGCGGCGCGGAGCTGATCGTGGGCACCTCGGCCGGCGCCGGGATCGCCTCGCTGCTACGGGCCGGGCTGTCCCCGCTCGACCTGTATGCGCACACCCTCGGGCGGCGGCTGTCCCCCGAGGGCGATGCCCTGCTGGCCCGGCTGCCCAGCGCAGCCTGGGACAGCGGGGCCGAACGTCCGGGCCGGTACGGGCCGGCCTCGGTCGCGCTCGCGGCCAGAGGCCTGCTGCGCTGGCCGCCGCGTCCCGGGGTGATACTGGCCGGGGCCCTGCCACGCGGTCGACGCAGCCCCACACCGCTCGGCGACCGTCATCGGGCGGTGCACACCCGGTGGCCCGATGCTGCGCTCTGGCTGTGCGCGCTGCGCGTCGGCGACGGTCGGCGCACGGTGTTCGGCCGGGACGACCACCCGCCGCTCGACGTGGGCACCGCGGTGGAGGCATCGTGCGCAGTGCCCGGCCGCTTCGACCCGGTGGCCGTAGGCGACGAGCGCTACCTGGACGGGGGCACCTGGTCGGCCACGAACGCCGACCTGGTCGCCCGCCTGGGCTTCGACGCCGTGGTGGTCGTCGCCCCGCTGTCGACCCCGCGCCTGGTGGCGACCAGCCCGCGGCGGCTGGCGACGGGCGGCCGCAGTTGGTCCGAACCGGGACGGGTGCTGTCGCGGGCCTACCATCGGGCGGTGCTGGAAGCCGAAGTTCGCCGGGTCGTCCACGCGGGCACCCCCGTGATCACCATCGAACCGACCGAGGACGACCTCGGCCTGCTCGACGGGCCCGGCCCGGGCGGGCGAGTCGACGTGGCCGAGCAGGCCTACGCCTCGGTCACCGCCCGTCTGCGCCAGGACCGCGACCTCACCGTGCTGCTCAACGCGCCGGTGCCGGCATGACCGCCGACCTGACCGCCTCACCGTTCCTGGCAGCCTGCCGGGGCGAGCGTCCGTCGCGCCGCCCGGTGTGGTTCCAGCGCCAGGCCGGTCGCTCGCTGCCGGAATACCGGGCCATCCGCGGCACCGGCAGCATCCTGCAGGCGGTGCGCGACCCGGCTCTGGCCACCGAGATCACCCTGCAGCCGATCCGCCGCTACGACACCGACGCCGCCATCCTGTACTCCGACATCATGGTGCCGATCGCCGCCACCGGCTTCGGCGTGGACATCAAGGCCGGGATCGGACCGGTCGCCGAGCAGCCCTTCCGTTCCCGGGCCGACCTCGACCGGGTCCGGCCGCTCGATCCCGACAGCGACGTGCCCTACGTGGCGGAGACCGTCCGCCTGCTGGTCCGCGAGCTCGGCGTTCCGCTGATCGGCTTCGCCGGGGCGCCGTTCACCGTGGCCAGCTACCTGATCGAGGGCGGCCCGTCGCGCACCTACACCAAGACCAAGACCCTGATGCTCGGTGACCCCGAGCTGTTCGGCGAGCTGCTCGGCCGGTTGGCCGAACAGGCGGTGGCCTCGCTGCGAGCCCAGGTCGCCGCCGGGGCCTCAGCGGTGCAGGTCTTCGACAGCTGGGCTGGGGCGCTGCACCCGGCCCACTACGAGCGTTACGTCCTGCCCCACACCAAGCGGGTGTTCGCCGGGGTCGCCGACCTCGAGGTCCCGCGCATTCACTTCGGGGTCACCACCGGCGAGCTGCTGCCGTTGATGGCCACCGCCGGCGTCGAGATGGTCGGCATCGACTGGCGAGTGGCGCTCGATTCGGCCCGGGCCCGGGTACCCGCCGGCATCAGCGTGCAGGGCAATCTGGACCCCGCCGTCATCCTGGCCGGCTGGCCACAGGTCCAGGCCGAGGCCAGCGACGTGCTGCGCCGGATCGGCTCGCACACCGGCCACGTGTTCAACCTCGGACACGGCGTGCTGCCCGAGAGCGACCCCGACGTGCTGCAACGCCTCGCCGAGTTCGTCCACGCCCAGCCGGTGGGCGTGGCCCCGGGCACTCCCCGGTGACCGTCGGGCCCCGGGTCGCGGTCGTCGGCGCGGGCATTGCCGGGCTGAGCGCCGCCTACGACCTGACCCGGGCCGGGATCGACGTCGTGGTGATCGACCCGGCCGACCGCCCGGGCGGCAAGCTACGCACCAGCCCCTTCGCCGGGGTCGACCTCGACGAATCGGCCGACATGTTCCTGGCCAGGCTGCCGTGGGGCGTGGGGTTGTGCCGCGACCTCGGGCTGGAGCCGGCGCTGATCCACCCGGCGATCGGGTCGGCGCTGGTGGTGCACAACGGCCGGCTGCGGCGCCTGCCCGAGGGCCTGGTGCTCGGCGTGCCCAGCGACCTGGAGGCCCTGCAGGCGAGCGGACTGGTCAGCGAGGCCGGTCTGGCCCGCCTGGCCGAGGACCTGGCCCGTCCGGAGGGGCCGCCACCAGAGGACCGCGGCGAGGACTGCACCGTCGGTGAGCTGGTGCGCAGCCGCCTCGGCGACGAGGTCTTCGAGGTCCTGGTCGACCCGCTGCTGTCGGGGGTCAACGCCGGCCGGGCCGACGACCTCAGCGCCCAGCTGGGCGCCGCCCAACTCCTCGCCGCCGCCCGTCGCGACCGCAGCCTGGTGCGCGGGGCACGCGCCCAGCTCCCGCCGGTCCCGCCCGGCGGCGGACGGGCACCGGTCTTCGCCGCCCTACCCGGTGGTATGGGCACCCTGGTCGGAGCGTTGGTCGAGGCGATCGGCATCGGCCGTTTCCGACTCGGCCGAACGGTCACCGAGCTGATCGAACAGCCCGACGGTCGCTTCGTGATCGCCACCCGCACCGCCCCGGCCGCCGCCGATCCGGCCTACGGACCCGTCGCCGACCCCGTCGCTTCCAGCGCCTCAGGCGAACGCGCCGGCAGTGAAACCGTCGATGCCGTCGTGCTCGCCACCCCCGGGCCGGTCAGTGCCGCCCTGCTGGGCGACCACATGGCGAAGGCCGCGACGGAGCTCGGGTCGCTGGCCTACGCCTCCGTCGCCATCATCGCCCTGGCGTGGCGCGCCGCCAACGTGCACGGCAACCTCGACGCCTCCGGGTTCCTGGTGCCGCGACGATCCGGTCTGCTGCTCACGGCCTGTTCGTGGGCGTCGGCCAAGTTCCCCCACCTCGGTGCCGACGGCCTGGTCCGGCTGCGGGCGTCGGTCGGACGCAGCGACGACACACGCTTCCTCGCGCTCGACGACGCCGAGCTCATCGGCCGGGTCCGGGCGGAGCTGGCCGAGCTCATGGGCATCGAGGCCGCGCCGGTCGCGGCGCGGGTGCACCGCTGGCTCGATGCCCTGCCCCAATACCGGCCCGGACACGGTGCCCGCATCGACGCGGTGGAGGCCGAGCTGGCCGAGCGGCTCCCCGGGGTGGTGCTGGCCGGCGCGTCCTTGCGCGGCCTGGGCATCCCCGCCTGCATCGACTCGGGCCGACGAGCCGCACAACACCTGCTCGAACGGCTCCTGCCGACCGCCTGACACCTGGAGGACCCACCCCCGAGCCCGGGTGAGTCCGGCCGGGCGCGCGCCCGGCCGGCGCGCCCGGCGTGGTTCACCGGGAGGAGTTCGCTCACCAGGGCCCTACGCTGAGCCCGTGCGGGATCCCAGCCCCCCGTCGAGCAGCCCCCCGTCGAACACGCCCCCGACGGACCCGGACGCGCCCAGAACCGCCGCGCCCGGCCGCCGGGCTCGCACCGTTGCGATCGGTGTCATCGCCGCCGTCCTCGTACTGGTCGCCGGGGTCCTGGTGCAACGTGACCAGGCCGAGCGGTCACGGGCGGCGACAAGCGCGCTCGCCGCCGGCCACCGGCGACCGGGCCGCACGGCGGTCACCGCAGCCGGACCGGCCGCCACCACCACCGAGACCACGACGGAACCGCTCCCGACGACCACCTCGGAGCCGGCGGGCCCGACGATGACCGAGCCCTCCCTCCCGGTACCCGAGCCCCTCCCCCTCGACCCCTACGCCGACACGCCGGAGGTGGTCGTCGCCCGAATCGTCATCCCGGCGATCGGCCTCGACGAGGACGTCCACCAGGGCATGACCCTGACCGCCATCAACCGGGGACCGTCGCACTGGCCGGGCACCGCGCTGCCGGGGCAGCTCGGCAACGTCGTGATCGCCGGCCATCGCACGACCTACGGCAAGCCCTTCCGCGACCTCGATCAGCTGCAGCCAGGCGACCAGGTGATCTACCGCACCGGGTCTGGCACGTTCACCTATGTCGCCACCCACACCGAGATCGTGACCCCCGACGAGGTTCACATCGCCGACCAGACCGCGGCGTACACCTCGACGCTGTTCGCCTGCCACCCTCCGGGCTCGGCGGCCTACCGCATCGTGGTCCGACTCGAACTCCAGGGCGAACCGGCGGCGAAACCCCCCGGTGGCCAGATCGGTTCCGACTCGGACGGTCAGGTCAGCGTCGCCTCGGACGGTCAAGTCGGCACCGGCCCGAACGGGTCGGCCGGTACGGCAGCGGTGACCGTGCCCGACGCCTGAGTCCCCCTAGCCTGGCCCGGATGATCCGGGCCGCGCGGGCAATTCGGGCCGTGCTGGCCGGTGCAGGAATCGCCTTCGCCATGCCCCCGTGGGGATGGTGGCCGCTGGCGATTGTCGGCCTCGCGCTGCTGCCGGCTCTGTTCGCCGGGACCGACCGCCGGGGCCGCTTCTGGTGGGGCTGGCTCGTCGGCCTGGCCTGGCTGGTGCCCTCGACGGTGTGGCTCGTGGACTTCTCGATTCCCGGCTACCTGGTGACCGCCGGGTTGCTGTCCTCCTTCGTCGGTCTCGCCGCCGCCGCCCTTCCCGACGACCGCCGGTCCTCCTATCTGGCGATTCCCGCCGTGCTCGCCCTGGCCGAGTTCGCCCGCACCACGGTGCCCTTCGGCGGGGTCCCCCTCTCGACGTTGGCCATGAGCCAGGTGGCCTCACCCCTCGGGGTCGTGGCGCGGGTCGGCGGCACCGTGGTCCTGACGCTGGCGACCGTCGCCGTCGGCATGGCCGCGGCCGCGGCCGCGGCCCGACACTGGCGTCCGGCCGTCGTCGCCCTGGTCGCCGTCGTCGCCCTGGTCGCCCTGGCGCGGGTGGCTCCGAGCGGTCACGATGTGGGGCCGTTGGAGGTCGCCGTCGTGCAGGGCGGCGGGCCACAACGCACCCGGGCGGTGGACTCCGACGCCGGCGCGGTGTTCGAGCGCCATCTCGCCGCCTCCGAGGCCATCGAGCTGCCGGTGGACCTGGTCCTGTGGCCGGAGAACGTAGTCAGCGTGTCCGGCTCCCTGGCCGGCAGCGCCGAGGAGAAGGCCCTGGTCGGCCTGGCCGAACAGGTCAGGGCCCCGGTTGTACCCGGCGTCGTGGAGTCCTTCCCCGGCGAATTCTTCAACGCCTCGGTGGTGATCACCCCCGACGGGCAGACGGTCAGCCGCTACGACAAGGTCCGCCGGGTGCCCTTCGGCGAGTACGTACCGCTGCGCGACGCCATGGACCTGCTCTCCGGCGGCGCCGTTTCCCGCTACGTGCCCAGCGATGCCGTGCCCGGCACCGGGCCGGCCGTGCTCGACACACCTATCGGGACGATGGGGGTCGTGATCTCATGGGAGGTGTTCTTCGAACGCCGGGCCCGTGACGCCATCAGCCACGGCGGTGAAGTCCTGCTGAACCCGACGAACGGGTCGAGCTACTGGCTGACCATCGTGCAGTCCCAGCAGGTGGAGTCGTCGCGGCTGCGGGCGCTCGAGACCGGCCGCTGGGTGCTGCAGGCAGCGCCGACGGGCTTCTCGGCCATCGTGTCGCCCGACGGCACGGTCCACCAGCGCTCCGCCATCAGCGAGGCCGCCGTGCTGCAGCAGACCATCCAGCGCCGCGCCGGGTTGACCTGGTCGGTCCGGTTCGGACCGTGGCCAGGGCTTACGGCCTGCGCCCTGTTCCTGGCCGCGGCCCACCTCCTGACCCGCCGCCGGCCCAAGGCCACGAACCACGTCGCCACCGAGGGTGGAACCGCACCCGGCGGAACGGCACCCGGCGCCGAACCCGCGGAGGCAACCACGTCCGCGTCGGTAGCCGACGTCGCCAACCCACTCGCGGCGACCGCGGCCGGGACCCGGGTGGACGGCAGCGCGACGCCCACACTCCCGACCGAGTCCGGTCCAACCCAGCCGGGGCCAACCGAACCCGGCCCAACCCAGGACTGGTGAGCAGGGTCGGCCAGCGACGCTGTAGCGGCAACAGCGAGGCCTCTCCCGACCTCAGCTGACTGTCCTGCCGATCCCGCGCCCCCCACCTCCCGGCCACGCCAGCGCCCCCCGGCCACGCCCGTTTCCGGCGTCCTTCTGCGCCGCATTCCCGGGCACCCTGAACCGTTCAGACCCCCGCGGTGGTCGCTCGGGCGAGACCGAGGCGGATTCGGGCAAAATACCGCTCGGTATTGCCCCGATTTGTTGACGTTGTGTGACTTGCCGAACGCGAAGGGTCAACATTTCGACCTCCTTGCCCAGCTGCGTCGGAAAAAACCGCCACGGTCTCCCGAAATAGATCGATTTCGGCCTGGCCGACCAGCAACGGGCCACCGTCATCGCATCGATTCGGTATCGATTCGCCGAACCGGCAGCGCCGAAGCGCCGAAGCGCCGAATCGCCGAATCGCCGAATCGCCGAATCGCACCGGCCGAACTCGACCCGAACCCAACCGAACCCGAACCCGACCCCGGCCGGACCTGATCGGCACGATCTCGTTCAGACGTCGATCAGGATGGTGACCGGGCCGTCGTTGACGAGGGAAACGGCCATGTCGGTCCGGAAACGGCCGGTGGCGACCGAGGCACCGAGTCGGGCCAGTTCCGCCACCATCGCGTCGATCAGCGGCTCAGCCACCTCGGGTCGGGCGGCGTCGATCCACGACGGGCGCCGACCCCGTTCGGTGTTGCCGTAAAGCGTGAACTGGCTGACCACCAGCACGGCGGCGGTCGTATCGGCCACCGAACGGTTCATGACGCCGGCATCGTCGTCCATGATCCGCAGGTTCCACAGCTTGGCCGCCAGCTTGGTCGCCTCGGCCACGGTGTCGTCGTGGGTCACCCCCACCAGCACGCACAGCCCCGCCCCGATGGCCCCGACCAACTCGCCGTCGACCCTGACCGACGCCTCCGTCACCCGTTGCACGACCGCACGCACGTTGCCTACTCCCCGGTAGCTTCCTCCGGCCCAGAACCGACGCCGACCCTAGTGTGAGCATCCGTGCCCGAGACCCCCCTGCGCATCGCCTACCTCTGCTACCGGGGCAAGCCCCACGTGGGTGGCCAGGGCGTCTACACCCGTCATCTGACCAAGGCGCTGGTCGACCTCGGCCACACCGTCGACGTACTGGGCGGCCAGCCCTACCCGGTCCTCGACGATCGGGTGCCGTTGCTGAAGCTGCCCAGCCTGGACCTCTACAACGACCACTACCCGTTGCGGCCACCGGGCATCTGGGAGCTCAAGAGTTGGCCGGACTGGGTGGAGACCGCGGTGTTCATGAGCGGCTCGTTTCCCGAACCGCTGTCGTTCTCGCTGCGGGCCTGGCGGTACCTCGCCGACCAGCAACGAACCAGACCCGGGTTCTACGACGTGGTCCACGACAACCAGTGCCTCGGCTACGGCCTGTTGGGCATCGAGCGGGCCGGGTTGCCGGTGATCGCCACGATCCACCACCCCATCACGGTCGACAAGCGGCTCGAGCTCGAGGCGGCCCGCACCCGCTACGAACGGATCTCCAAGGCCCGCTGGCACGGGTTCACCCGGATGCAGATCCGGGTCGCTCGCCGGATGCGCCGGGTGATCACCGTCTCGGAGAACTCCCACCGCGACATCCAGGCCGAGTTCGCCGTTCCCGGGGAGCGGATACAGGTCATCCCGGTCGGGGTCGACGTGGAGCTGTTCCGGCCGCTCAAGCACGTGGCGGTGGTCCCGGGCCGCATCATCACCACCGCCTCCGCCGACGTGGCCCTCAAGGGGTTGCGCTTCCTGCTCGAGGCGCTGGCCAAGGTCCGCGTCGACCGGCCGCACGCCCATCTGGTGCTCATCGGGCGACGGAAGCCGGGCGGGCCGTCCGACCGGATCATCGCCGAGCTGGGGCTGGAGGACGCGGTGTCCTTCGTCACCGGGGTCGACGAGTCGCGCATCATCGAGTTGTACGCCGAGGCCGAAGTCGCCGTAGTGCCCTCGCTGTACGAGGGGTTCAGCCTCCCGGCCATCGAGGCGCAGAGCTGCGGGGTGCCGCTCGTCGCCACCACCGGTGGGGCCATTCCCGAGGTGGTCGGCAAGGACGGTGACACCGCCCTGCTGATACCCCCGGGCGACAGCGAGGCACTCGCCGAGGCCCTGCGGCACACCTTGGGGCGCGGCGCCGAGCTGCGGGCCGGGCTCGGGGCACGGGGACGCCAACGGGTGGTCGAGAACTGGAGCTGGGCGGTGATGGCCGCCCACACGGTCGACGAGTACCGGCGCACGATCGAGGACAAGCAACGCCACCCGGGCCTGCCCGGCACCGGCGGCGGGTCGTCCCGGTTCGGGCGTCGGCATCGCTGATGCTGACCGTCGATTTCGACCGCCTGGGTCTCGAGCCCGGCGACCGGTTGCTCGATCTCGGCGCCGGTTTCGGACGCCACGCCTTCGAGGCGTTGCGACGCGGGGCGGCGGCGGTCGCCGTCGACCTCGGCCCCGCCGAGCTGCGGGTGTGCACCAGCACCTTCGTCGCCATGGCCGCGGCCGGCGAGTGCCCCGCCGGCGCCACCGCCGCGGCGGTTCAGGGCTCGGCCCTGCAGTTGCCCTTCGCCGACGCGGCCTTCGACCGGGTCATCGCCTCGGAGGTCCTCGAGCACATCGACCGCGACGTCGACGCCCTGCTCGAGCTGGCCCGGGTCCTGCGAGCGGGCGGCACCCTGGCGGTGACGGTGCCGAGCTGGCTGGCGGAGATCATCTGTTGGAAACTGTCCGAGGATTACCACCACCCGGCGGTGGAGGGTGGCCATGTGCGGGTGTACACCGCGGTGGAACTGCGCAACCGGCTGCAACAGGCCGGGTTCGAGCCGTTCGGGCTGGGCCGGGCCCATGGCCTGCATACCCCCTACTGGTGGTTGAAGTGCGCAGTCGGGGTCCGGCGCGACGACCATCCGTGGGTGACGGCCTACCACCGGCTGCTGGTGTGGGACATCACCCGCCGCCCGTTGCTCACCCGGGTCGCCGACCGGGCGTTGAGCCGGGTCATGGGCAAGTCGATCGTGCTCTACGCCCGCCGTCTGCCCGGGTCGTCACACCAGGCGGGCGACACGAAAAGCGGCCGGGAGAGCGGCGCAGCGAACGGGAACGGCGATGTCGCTGCGTGACGTACCGGGCATCATCAGCGCTGCCGAGCTGCGCCTCACCGCCGACGGCATCGCCGACTGGCAGCTGCCCAACGGGATGATCCCGTGGTTTCCCGGCGGGCACGCCGACCCGTGGAACCACACCGAGGCGGCCATGGCACTCATGGTGGGTGGCCACCACAGGGCGGCGGAGCGGGCATTCGAGTGGCTGCTGGCCCGGCAACGACCCGACGGGGCGTGGTACCGGTACTACCTCGCCGACGGGGTCGAGGAGGACAAGCTCGACGCCAACTGCTGCGCCTACCCGGCCACCGGACTGTGGTTCCTGTACCGCTGCAGCGGCGACCGGGGTCTGCTCGAGGCGTTCTGGCCCATGGTCGATGCCGCCTTGGACTTCGTGATCGGCCTGCAGACCGAACGGGGAGAGATCCTGTGGGCCCGCCAGAGCGACGGCACGCCTTGGTCGTTCGCGTTGCTGACCGGCAACGCGTCGATCAGCCTGAGCCTTCGCTGCGGGCTGCTGCTGGCCGCCGCGGTCGGGGTGCAGCGGCCCCGCTGGCAGCAGGCCCTCGACCGTCTGCTGGCCGTTATCCGCCACCAGCCCGACGCCTTCGCCCCGAAGCACCGCTGGGCGATGGACTGGTACTACCCGGTGCTCGTCGGCGCCCTCGATCCCCGCGTCGCCCATGCCCGCCTCGAGCAGGACCGCCCCCGATTCGTGCTCGACGGGCACGGGGTGCGCTGTGTGGCCGACCAGCCCTGGGTCACCGCCGCGGAGACCTGCGAGTGCGCCCTGGCCCACCTCGCGGCCGGTGAAACCGCCGTCGCCGGGGAACTGTTCGCCTGGACCCTGGCCCACCGCCACCCCGACACCGGCCGCTACCGGACCGGCTTGGTCCATCCCGGGGCGATCACCTTCCCCGACGGCGAGACGTCCACCTACACCGCCGCCGCGGTGATCCTCGCCGCCGACGCCCTCGCCGGCGACGGACCTACCGCGGACCTGTTCGCCCCAGCCGGGGACCGGCTGACCGACGGGCCTCGCCCGACTGACCCCCCGGCCCGGCCCGACTGACCGAGCCGTACCGCACCTGCCGCCGGGGAAAGCCGTCGACCCTGCCCTAGCGTGAAGCCATGTCCCGTCGCCGTCTGCTAGCACTCGCCACCCCCCTGCTCGTCACCGGGCTGCTCGCCGGGGCCTGTGCCGGGTCCTCAGACCGGGCCACCGAGCGCGCCGAAGCCGCCGCCACGACCACCTCCCTCGGCAGCACGATCGGCGCTGCCGCCGCAGCGGGCGATCCGTTCTGTCAGAAGGTCGCCGAAGCCGGCCAGAAGTTCGGGCTGGACCTCTCCGTCACCAACCTCGGGGCGGCGCTGCAGCAACTTCCCGAGGCGGCCGCGCTACTCGCACAGGCGCAGACCGTCGCCCCGGCGGAGATCAAGGGCGATATCACCGTGCTGGCCGGCACGCTGAAGGACCTCACCCCGCTGCTGACCCGCATCGCCACGCTGAACGCCGCTGCCCAGACCGACCCCTCGGCCGCCGCGGAGGCACAGAAGGCCACGCTGGAGTTGATGGGTCGCCTGACCTCGACCCAGTCGACCGGGTTCGCCACAGCCGTGGCGAACCTCAACACGTACAGCAAGCAGCACTGCGGCGTGAAGTTCGCCTGACCGGCCGAACCTGCCCGGCACGTCCGGTCCCGCCGACCCCGCCCGGTTCCGTCGGCCCGGGGCGCGGCCCAGTCGGCACGTGGCCCGGCCGGAGAGGGCGCGGCTAGGGGACCGACGGTCGTGCCGTGGGGCGGAGCGGGACATCGAGCCGCTGCAGCACCCTCAGCGACCCGCACCCCTCGAGTTCCGCGAACGCGCCGCTGGCCAGGGCCCGCCCGAAGATCTCGAAGGGCGGACGGCCACCATCGGCTGGGTCGGGGAACACGTCGTGGATGGCCAGCCGGCCACCGGGGGCGACCAGCGGCGCCCAGCACTCGTAGTCGCGGTGGGCGGGATCCTCGCCGTGACCCCCGTCGATGAACAGCAGGGCCAGCGGCGTCGTCCACCACCGGGCCACGGTGGCCGACTCGCCCACCACCGCGACCACGACGTCCTCGAGGCCGGCGTCGTACACCGCACGGCGGAAGTGGGGCAGCGTGTCGAGACGGCCGACTGCGGCATCGACCAGGTCCGGTTCGTGCCATTCCCAGCCGGGCTGGTTCTCCTCGGACCCGCGGTGATGGTCCACGCAGAACAGCACCCGCCCCGTCCTCCGGGCCGCGTCACCGAGATACAGCGCGGACTTCCCGCAGTAGCTGCCGATCTCCAACATCGGGCCGAGCACCTCGGCCCTCACCGAGCACGCGGCGCCGTGCAGCGCCAAGCCCTCCTCGGTAGGCAGGAACCCGCGGGCCGCTTCGGCCCGCCGACGCAGCTCCGCCGACGGCCCCGTGGCCGGGTCGATGCCGGCCGGGCGGGCGGCACCGGCACGGGCGTCGGCGGACGAGCTGCTCACCAGGTGTCGACGTGGATGATCGACATGGGGTCGGGACGAAGCGCCGCCTTGAAGTCGGTCCCCTTCGTGTAGGCCACCGGGGTGAGCAGTGCCTGGCTGACCCGGTCATAGGGGATGCCCAGGATGTCCGCGGCCTCCTGCTCGAAGCGCAGGTGCAACGTGGTCCAGCAGGTCCCCAGACCGCGTGCCCGGGCGGCCAGCATGAAGCTCCAGGCCGCCGGCAGGATGGCGCCGAGCAGGCCCGCCGAGTTGGCCCCCGAGGCCCGACCTTCGATACAGGGCAGCACTAGCGCGGGGGCATCGCCCATCCGTTCGGCGAGGAACTCCGCCGAGGAGGCCACCCGCGACTGCTGGGCGTCACGGTCGGCGTCCCCGTGGGTGACCGACCCGGCGTAGATCGGCGAGGTTCGGTAGCTGACGAAGGCACGCGAGTAGAGCTCGCCGAGCGCCTGCTTCTTGGCCGGGTCGGTGACCACCATGAAGTGCCATCCCTGCAGGTTCGACCCGGTCGGGGCCTGCTGGGCCAGCCCGACGCACTCGGCGATCAGCTCGAGGGGAACCGGCCGATCGAAGTCGAGCCGCTTGCGCACGGCTCGGGTGGTGGACAGCAGTTCATCAGGGCTCAGCGGCAGCGTCGACATGGCCTGCACCGTACCGGCCGAACGCGGCCGGCTGCTGCGTCGGGAGGCTGCCTGGTGTCAGGCCGCGACGGCCGTGGCGGCCTCGTTCTCCTTGGCCTTGAACACGGCCCGGTCGAGCAGCACGTACTTGGCCACCCACACCACGAACCAGGCCAGCAGCGATGCCGCGTTGATGACCAGCACCTTCGAACCCCAGATGTTGTGAGCGACCGAGGTGGACACGGTGGACAGCAGCAGGCCCACGAAGTTGAGCACCCAGAACGGCAACACCTCGTGCCGGATCGAGTGGGGGCCGGACTTCTCCCACACGTAGCGGCGGGCCAGCAGGTAGGCGGGCACCGACCCGATCGTCACTGCGGCGAGGTTGGCCAGCGCGGCCTGCATGCCGACGATCACGAACAAAGCCAGCAGCGACTGGCCGAGCACCACGTTGAACACCGACACCCCGCCGTAGCGGATGAGCTTCATGGCGTGATCCACCCAAAGCCGAGAAGCCTTCGTCAGCATCGTCGGCGAGCCTAGTCGTGCTCCTTGTCGTGCTCCGTGTCGTCCTCCTTGTCGTACGGTCGCCACCGCCCACGCCGCGATGCGGTTGGGCGTCGAATACGGCCGAGAGCCGTGCCTGCGTTATCCTGCTCGCTCGTCAGGTTCTGTGAAGGAGGTCACTCATGCCCACGAAGGCCGGGGAACGCCTGAAGTTCGAGACCGGTACCGCCGAGGTGGTCGTCACCAAGGGTGGAGACGGGGCGATCGAATTCGATCCCTCCGGTGCTGGCGCGTTGCAGGTCGGCAAGCGCTACACCGACGAGGCGAGCGGCATCGAGGTGCTCGTCACCAAGCCGGGCGCAGGTGCGCTGAAGGTGAACGGGGCCGAGATGGCCCAGGTCCAGCCCAAGCAGACCAAGTCGGCTGACTGAGGCCAAGCGGTGCACCCTGCACGGTTAGGGCAGGAGCGACTCCACGACGGCGCGCAGGTGAACCTGCGCCTTCCCGGGGGAATGCTCGACACCCGCACCGCTGCAGCGGTCGCCGCTGCCGCTCATGAACTCACCGAAGATCGGGCCGTGCGGGTGGTGGTGGTCACCTCCCACGGCCCCGACTTCTGTACGGGCCCCGATCCGGGGCTCGACCCAGTCTCGCTCGGCGACGACCCAGCCGCGGCGATCGCCCGCATCCGGGTACCGGTCATCGCCGCGGTCCGCGGTGCGTGCCGCTCGGTCGGCCTGGAACTGGTACTGGCCTGCGACATCGTGCTGGCCACCGCCTCGGCGACCTTCGCCCTCGACGACGTCGCCACCGGCCGCGGCCTGCCCTGCTGGGGAGGGACCCAACGTCTCGCCCGCGCCGTCGGCACCGCCCGGGCGACGGCCATGGTGCTGTGCGGCGACGCACTCGCCGCGCCAGCCGCGGAAGCTGTCGGGCTCGTGTGGTCGCTCACCGCCGACGACCCGGACGACCCGGACGGGCTCGACGCGCAGGCCATGGCCCTGGCCGACAAGCTGCGCGGTCTCGGCCCGCTGGCGCTGGAGTTCGCCAAGGAGGCCGTCCACCGCGGGGCCGAGCTGCCGTTGCGCGACGGCCTGCGCCTCGAGGGTGACCTGAACACGCTGCTGGCGACCTCGTCGGACCGGGCCGAAGGTCTCGCGGCGTTCTTCGCCAAGCGACCCGCCGACTTCGCCGGTCGATGACCGCCCGGGCGCGCCGACCGCTCCGCACGCCCCCTGGGTTCCCGGCCGATGTCCTCCCACCGGGGACCCGCGCCCGGGCGCGGCGACTGCTGGAGTCGACGCTCGTCCTGCTCGGTGAGCTGACCGACTCCGGCGCAACGGCCGGCGCGACCCGGTGGCAGGTCGACCACGACCTTCTCGACGCCCATCTGCTGCTGCCCCACGTGATCGCCGCGGCCAACGGGCTCGACGCACCGCTGCCGTCCCCCTACCCGCTGAGCGCCCCCGGCGGTGGTTGGGTACTGGTCGACCTCGGCCCCGACGACGAGCCGACCTGGGCCACGCTGCGAGCGGTGCTCGATGACGAGGTGCGTGCCGGCGGCCCGCCGTCCGACGCCGAGCAACTGGCCCGCCGTGCCCAGGAATGGCGTCTGGCCGTCACGCCCTACCGACCACCGCGGACCGTCACCTCCGGCCCGCTGAGGGTCGCGGCGGCCGACGCGAACCCCACTGACCCGGCGTCGACCGGGGCCGGAACGTCGCCACCAGCCCGGACCGCGGCCGGCCCGCCGGGACAACCGCAGCGGTTCTTCGGCCCGGGCTCGTCCGCGCCAGGTCGCCCGCTGGCCGGGGTGCGGATCATCGACCTCACCGCCATGTGGGCCGGCCCGCTGGCCACCTGGCTGGCGGCCTCGTCGGGGGCCGAGGTGGTCAAGGTCGAGGCTGCCAGCCGTCGCGACGGGTTCCGCCGCGGTGCCCGGCCGGTGGCCGCCGGACCCGGCGACGGTGCGCTGTTCGTGGCGCTCGACCACGGCAAGACCCATGTCGAGCTCGACCTGCGGCTGCCGGCGGACCACCAGCGGTTCTTGGAACTCGTCGGCACGGCCGACGTGGTGATCGACAGCTTCAGCCGTCGGGTACGCGCCAACCTCGGCATCGCGCCCGACCGTCTCGCCGGCGGGCGACCGGACCTGATCGACCTCTCGCTGACCGCCTTCGATCCGGCCGGACCCCAGGCCGATTGGGTGGCCTACGGTGCCGGGGTCCACGCGGCGTCGGGCCTCGCCCTGGCTACCCGCACAACAGCAGCCGCACCGATGCCACCGGCGCCGACACTGGTGCCCTATGCCGACCCACTGGCAGGTCTCGAGCTGTTCCTGGCCATGGTCGGCGCCCTCGTCGCCCGCATCCGCGGTGTTACCGGGCCCTGGCGAATCGAACGTTCGCTCGAGGGCGCGATCGCGCCGCTGCTCGCGGTGGCCGCCGCCGAGCGGACCGCGCCCACCGACCCCGCCGAGCGGACCGCGCCCACCGACCCCGCCGAGCGGACCGCGCCCACCGACCCGGCCGAGCGGAGTCGGGCCTGCGCCGAGGAGGTGGCGTCGTGGGCCGGCCATGCGGCGCAACGCAGCGTCCGGCGCGACGGCTGCGCCGTGCTGCCGCCGCCGTGGAGGTTGCTCGGTACCGACCCGGAGGCCAGGCCATGAGCGACGAGGTACTGCTCGAGG
Source organism: Acidimicrobiia bacterium (assembly GCA_947476745.1). Lineage (GTDB taxonomy): Bacteria > Actinomycetota > Acidimicrobiia > Acidimicrobiales > CAIXPF01 > CAIXPF01. The sequence continues at coordinate 477,819 of CANJRG010000001.1, forward strand.
TCGACGAGGGCGTGGCCACTATCACCCTCAACCGGCCCGACACGCTGAACATCGTCAGCGTCGCGGTGCGCGACGCCCTGATCGAGGCCATCCTCGGCGCCCGGGACCACCCCGATGTCCGGGCCGTCGTGCTGGCGGCGCGTGGCCGCCACTTCTCCGCCGGTGCCGACTTGACCGAGTTCGGCTCGGCCGACTCGGTGTTCGAGGCCCGGCGCATCCGCTGGGACCGCGACCCCTGGGGGCCGCTGTGGTCGTTGCCCCAACCGGTGGTGGTGGCGTTGCACGGCTACTCGCTGGCCGCGGGCCTGGAGATGGCGCTGCTGTGCGACCTCCGTCTCGCCGCGCCGGACACCGTCGTCGGCCTACCCGAGACCCGCCTGGCCATGCTGCCGGCGGCCGGCGGCACGCAGAGCCTGACCAAGGCCGTCGGTCCCGCCGGAGCGCTCCCGGTGGTCCTGACCGCCGACAACATCGGAGCCGTCGACGCCCTGCGCCGCGGCCTCGTCCACCGCATCGTCGAGGACCCCGGCGTCGACACCGCGGCGCGACGCCAGGCGCTCGCCTGGGCTGCACTCGACCCGGGCTTGCTGCAGGCGGCCAAGCGGGCGATGCGGGCGGCAGCAGAGCTGCCACTGGAGCACGGCCTCGCCATCGAGGCCCGACTGGCCGCGACCTGTCGCCCGAACGGGGAGCAGCGCTCCTGATCGCCGCACCGACCGGACCGACCACCCGGCTCGACCGGACGATGGACATCGAAACAGCTTGAAATGCGCTCAAGGCTGTGCCGTCCGTCGCAGGGTGGATAACGTTCCTGGCGTGAACGTCGCGATGCTCCTCGACCTCCCCTCCATGATCTGCTTCGACCAGACGGCCGTCATCGACATCGACGGGACCGAGGTGTCCTACGGCGATCTGCGGACCGCGGTGTCCCAGGCCGAGGGCTTGCTGGCCAGTCTCGGGGTCACCGCTGGCGACCGGGTGGGAATCCTCGGCACGAACCGGGTCGCCTTCCTCGAGGTGCTCTTCGGTGCCCTCTCCCTGGGCGCCACCGTCGTGCCGATGAACTATCGAGCCGGCAAGGACGAGGCCGCCCACCTCATCGCCGACTCGGGCACCAAGGTGCTGGTGACGGAGTCCCGTTACGTGTCGATGGTCGAATCGGTGCGGCCCGCCAGCCTCGAGCACGTGCTGCTCTTCGACGGCGACTACACCGAGCGCCGCAACACTGCCGAGGCGAACGAGCTCATCGAGGACGTCGACGACGACGCGTTGTGCACCCTGCTCTACACCTCCGGCACCACCTCGCTGCCCAAGGGCGTCATGCTCAAGAACGGTGCCATCACCGGCTACATCATGGGCACCAACGAGTGTGCCGACGGCGAAGAGCACGGGCGTATGCTGCTCGCCGCCCCGCTCTACCACGTCGCCGGCCTCACCTCGACCTTGATCGCTCTGTTCTCGGGGCGGTGCGTGGTGATGCTCCCGCAGTTCGAAACCGCCAGGTGGCTCAGCGCGGTGCAGCAGCACCGCATCACCCACGCCTTCCTGGTTCCCACCATGGTGGCCCGCCTGCTCGACGATCCGGCCTTCGCCGGCGCCGATCTGTCGAGCCTCGAGGCCGTCACCTACGGCGCTGCGCCCATGCCGCCGTCGGTCATCCGCCGGGCCATCGACGTGTTCCCCCGCACCGTGGCGTTCTCGCAGTCCTACGGCCAGACCGAGACCACCGCCACGGTGGCGGTGCTCGATCCCGACGACCACCGGATCTGGGAGGGCAGCCCGGCCGATCAGGAGGCCAAGCTGCGTCGCCTGCGCTCGGTGGGCAAGGTGCTCGACGACGTCGAGATCCAGATCTGCGACGAGAACGGCAACCCCGTCGGCCCCAACGCCCCCGGCGAGGTCTGGCTGCGAACCTTCCGGGCCATGGACGGCTACTGGGGGAACCAGGAGAAGACCCGGGTCACCGTCGACGGCTCGGGCTGGGTCCACACCGGCGACCTCGGTTTCCTCGACGAGGACGACTACCTGTTCCTGTCGGGCCGTCACGGCGACATGATCATCCGCGGCGGCGAGAACATCGCCCCCGACGAGGTCGAGGCCGTCCTCTACGAGCACCCCGACGTCATCGAGGCTGCCGTGGTCGGCGTGCCCGACGAGACCTGGGGCGAGCGCGTGGTGGCGGCCGTCGTGCTGCGACCCGGGGCCGGCACCGACGACGTCGCTGCGTACGTCCGCGACCACCTCTCCAGCTTCAAGCGGCCCGAAGAGATCCTCGTGTTCGAGGAGCTCCCCCGCACCTCGACCGGCAAGCTGGTGCGCCGCGACCTGCTGCCACTGGTCGAGGAGCGCCTCGCCTGAGCGACCGTTTCGTCCTGCGGGGACCCTGCATCACGTCGGGTCCCGTTGCGGCCGAGGTCGGCGCGTCCACCGGGGTGGTGGTACAAGCCGGCCTCGTCGCGTCGCTGCAAGCTGTCCGCGACGCGGCCGACGCCGTCGACGGCGGGGTCGATCTGCCGCCGGGCGCGGTGATCTGCGGGGGGTTCAGCGACCATCATCTGCACCTGCTGGCAACCGCGGCGGCCCGCCGGTCCGTCGACCTGTCGACCGCCCGCTCGCTGGCGGAGGTCGGCGATGCCCTGGCCGACGCGGCACGGCGAACGCCCCCTGGCCGATGGCTGCGGGCCTGGGGCCTCGACGAGTCGGACCTGGCTGAGCAGCGACTGCCCACCGTCGACGAGCTCGACGAGGCCACCGCCGGGCGGCCGCTGGTGCTGCACCACCGTACCGGCCATCTGCAGCTGCGCAACCGGGCCGCCGAAGCCGCCGGCGCACCGGACCCGCTGCCCTTCGACGAGCTGGCCGAGGCGGTCGCGGCCGTGGGGGCCGAGCTGCTGGCCAACGGCATCACCGCGGTCACCGACGCCACCCACACCAACGATCGGACCGCGCTCGAGCTGCTCGACCGGTTCCGTCTGCCCGTACAGGTCACCGCCATGGTCGGCGCCGAGCACCTCCACGGGCTGGCCTTCGGCACGACCGTGGGCTCGGTGATGGTCGGACCGGCCAAGATCATGCCGCCGCACCACGGGCTCGATCGTGTCGCCGAGCGGGTCGCGGCGGCGCATCGAGCGGGGTTTCCCGTGGCCGTGCACGCCGTCGACATCGACGAGCTGCAGGCCGCGCTCGATGGCGGGCTCGGCCCCGGCGACCGTATCGAGCACCTAGGGCTCAGCCTGCCCGAGCAGCTGACGGAGTTGGCCACCCGCCGCATCGCGGTGGTGACCCAACCCGCCTTCGTCACCCGTCGGGCGGCCAAGTACCACCGCGAGCTCAGCGAGACCGAGCAGGGATGGCTGTACCGGTTACGCAGCGCGTTGGACGCCGGCATCGAGCTGCGGGGTTCCTCCGACGCGCCGGTCGTGCCTGCCCGGCCCCTCGAGCAGGTGGCCGCGGCGATGACCAGGACCGTGGGCCCGTCGGAGCGAATCGACGTCGATTCGGCGCTGGGGCTGGTCGGCGCACCGCTGTCGGTGGGTGCCGCGGCCGACCTGGTGGTCCTGGCCGAGGATCCAAGGATGGCGGCGCGCACCGACCCCGCCCGGGTGGCCGACATCGCGGTCCTGGCCGTCTGGCGCAACGGCCGGCTGCTCGTGGGCGACGAACGCCGCTGGCCCGGACGGACGCAGGCCTAGGCGGAATCGGGCCCAGGCGAGCGGGCAGATCGCCGGCTCAGCGTGGCTTACGCAGCAACAACACATCCTGCCCGTTGGGGCGGGGCATGAAGTCGCACACCTCGAACTGGGCGCCGAAGCAGTCGATGTTCTCGCGGCGGGTCTGGAAGACCTCCCACGAGCCGATGATCTGCGTGGACACTGACGCCTGCTCCGAATTGCTGTCGAGCTGGAAGTGCCCGACCTGCTGCAGCTCGTCGCGCTGGGCGGAGGTGAGCATCTTCTGCTGGTACATCCGGCCGAGCACGGTGCAGATGAAGATCCCACCGGGGCGCATGACCCGGTACAGCTCGGCAATCCAGGCCTGCTGGGTCTCGAGCGGGATGTGGGTGAACACCGAGTTGGCGAAGGCCAGGTCGAACTGGTTCTCGTCGGCGAAGGCCAGCGGCGGGTCGAGGGCGTTGACGTGGAAGTCGATCCCGTCGATGTTCGCCTTGCACCATTCGATCGAGTCGGCGTCAACATCGGTACCGTGCAGCTCGAGGCTCTCGACACAGCGGAGGTGGCGGATCAGCCGCGCCGACCCGACCCCCAGCTCCAGCGCGGCCCGAGCGGTGCGAAGGTTGAAGCCGTACTTCTCCGCCATGCGGACCCAGCCGTGGATCTGGCCGTACCCCGACGCGAAGTACCGGGCGGTCTGCAGCTGTCGCTCGGCGTCGGAGTCGAACAGCACCGCCGTACGCATCACAATGTCGGTGGGGGCCATCGGGCCGGGCGCGACCGGGACGTAGAACGGGCCGAGCCGCTCCTTCATGAACGCCTCGAACTGCAGCCGGGCACGACGCAGGTCCAGGTCGGCCCGCCGTGCCTCGGGCAGGGCCCGCAACGCCGTGTTGAGGACCCGGGAGGGGATCCGGTCGAGTACCCCGGCAACAACCTTCGCCATCTCACATCCTCGTCGTGTCGCGATCAGGTCAAGCCACGTCAGGATACCGACCATCCCCCTGGTGCCGATCCGGGCATTTCGCCCCAGGACGGCACGTCCCGTTCCGACGCCCCGGCATCGCGGGCCGATGACGGACGGCCCGGACCACCCCGTGCCCGACCGCAGCTGTCGAGATCGTGGCCGTGGCGAGCACCGGCCGGCACAGCACCGGCCGGCACCGACGGTTGGGGGTGGCGGCGGCCTTGGTCGACGGGGTGGTCGTCCCCGGCGACGTCGTGATCGACACCGCGACGATCGACGCCGTCGGGGTGTCACCGCCCGGTCGCCGGGGTCTCGCCGTGCCCGGCTGCGTCGACGTGCAGATCAACGGCTTCGCCGGCGTCGACTTCACCCGGGCCGAGCCCGCGGCGATCGCCGGTGCCCTCACGGCCCTGGCCCGCCACGGGGTGACAGCCTGGGTACCGACACTGCCCACCGCCGAGACCGGCGCGTACGCCTTGGCGCTGCGGTCCCTGGCCGAGGTCATGAACCGGCCGCCGCTCGGCGCCAAGGCCCTCGGTATCCATCTCGATACCCCGTTCCTGAACCCGGCCCGGCGCGGCGCCCACCCCGAGGCGTGGCTGCGCGAGCCCGACCCGGCCCTGCTCACCCGCTGGGCGCAGCTCGCGCCCCTGGCCGTGGTGACGCTGGCCCCCGAACTCGACGGCGCGGCGGGGCTCATCGCCGAGGCCCGGCGTCGGGGCATCGTGGTGTCCCTCGGCCACAGCGAGGCCACCGCAGCGCAGGCCCACGCCGCCTTCGATGCCGGCGCCTCGATGGTGACCCATCTGTGGAACGCCCAGCCCGCCATCGGATCTCGCCAACCGGGCCTGACGGGCGTGGCCCTGGCCCGACCCGACGTGGCGGTCGGGCTCATCGCCGATCTCGTCCACGTCGCCCCCGACACCCTGCGCCTGTCGCTCGCCGCCGCCGGGCCGCAGGCTTTCGTGGTCAGCGACGCCCTCGACGCAGCGGGCACCCCTCCCGGGACACGGCAGAGGGCCGACGACAGCGACCAGCACAACGACGGTATCGCCGTCCGCCTCGCCGACGGAACGCTGGCCGGCAGTGCCCTCCCTCTCGACAGGGCACTGCGGCCCGGCGATCCGGTCCCACGCCACCCGAGCCGTGCCGGTCAGCGCTGGCTGTCCACCACCGCCAGCACCTCGTCGCCGTAGCGCTCGAGCTTGGTCGGGCCGATGCCATGGCAGTGTGCCAGCAGCGCCAGTGTGGTGGGACGGCGGCGGGCGATGTCCTCCAACGCCCGGTCGGGAAGCACCAGGTAGGCCGCCACCGCGTCCTTCCGGGCCCGTTCGCGGCGCCACACCTTCAACGCATCGACCGTGGCCTGGTGAACCCCGGCGGCCTCGGGCACGGCTCCGCCCCGACCGACGGCCGAGCGCGACGGCGGCCGACCCGCACCGGAGCTGGTGACCGGCCCACCGGAGCCCGACGAGGCCCGCAGCTCGGGGGTGGCCGACAACGGCGGTGGCGATCCGGGCGCGTCGAGCTCGACCAGGAACGGGCTCGGCGCAGCGGCATCGGCCACCACCACGGTTTGTCGGGACGACCTCGTCAGCCCGACGTGCAACACCCGGCGTTCCTCCTCGATGTCGGTGGCCAACCGGTGTGGCAGTAGACCCTCGGAGGCATCGTGGACGATCACGTAGGGCCACTCCCGGCCCTTGACCCGGTGCACCGTGGCGAGCTGCACCCCGTCGGGGCTGGCCTGTCGCCCCGACTCGGTCAGCTGCTGGCGCAGCCAGGCCCCGAACCCGGCAGGGTCGGGGTGGAGATGGGCCACCGCCTCGAGCGCCGCGAGGTCGTCGCCATGAGCCGACCGGTCGACCGCACCCCGGGACCGGTCCAACGTGTCCATCGCCGCACCCAGACCGAGTTGCTCGGCGACGGCCCGCAACACCGTCGCGGTGTCGGCCCCCTTCGCCACCAGGGAACCGAGCAGGTCAACGTCGGCGGCGAACGCCTCGACCTTGTCGGCATCCTTCGGTGAACTCAGCCGTGTGGCCAGACGGCGAAGGCCCTCGAGGCTGCGCTGCTCGTCCATCCACTCCACCAGCCGGGGGGACAGACTGCGCGGCGGTCGTCGGGCAGCATCGGCGATCCAGCCCGGAACGAGCGCGGCCTCGGACCGGCCACCGGCGGCGGCGAGAGCCAGCCAGGCCAGCGCGGCGCGCACCCCCGAACGGGCCAGCAACGCGGTGTCCACCGGCGCCGTGGTGGGGATCCCGGCCGCGGCGAGGCGGAGCTGCACCGGTAGCAGGGTGACGTTCACCCGGGTGAGCACCGCCACCTCGCTCGGTGCCGCCCCGTCGTCGAGGATCTGTCGGACCACCTCGCAGGTGGTGCCGGGTACATCGCTCACCGGCCGGACCACCAGGTCCTCCGGAGCGGCGGTGCGGCCGGGCGCCGGACGGATGTCCTTGTTGACCCGCTGACGGTTCCGGGTCAACAGGTTCGACGCCGCCTGCACCACCCCCGGCGGACAGCGGTAGTTGACCTCGAGCGGATGGTCACCGGCCCCGGGGAACCAACGGTCGAAGCGCACCAGCCAGTCCGGAGAGGCCCCCACGTAGCCGTAGATCGTCTGATCGTCGTCACCGACCCCGAAACAGTCGTACGCCGGGGACGACAGGAGCCGCACCAGCAGCAGGTGGGCGGGGGCCAGGTCCTGGAACTCGTCGACCAGCAGGACCCGGCAGGCCAGCTGCGCGGTGCGTCGCGCCGCGGGGTCCTGCAACAGCCGCTCGATGGCGGCGACGATCTGTTCGTCGAAGTCGAGCGCGCCACGACGAGCCAACTCCTCGCGGTAGCGGGGCACGACCTCGGCGAGTCCGCCGACATCGCCGCCGAATGCTGCCTCGACCTCGGCTGGGTCGCGCAGGCCGAGGCGGACGGCGGAGAGGGCTTCGAGCCAGGGGGCCGCCGGGTCGGTCCCGGCGCGACGGCCGAAGCGGACCAACTTCTCCAGGATCCGGCGCACCTCGGTCTCGTCGATGGTCGACAACCGACGCCCGTCGGCCCGGGCCAGGAACGGACCACCGCCGTTGATGATGGCCAGCCCCAGGCTGTTCAACGTCCGGATGTGCAGGCGAGGCAGGTCCGGGGTGCGGGCCCGCATCTCCTCTGCGGCCCGTACGTTGAACGCCACCAGCGTGACCAACTCGGCCGGCACCCCTCGGCCCGCCAGCAGCAACCGGGCCCGTTCGGTGAGCACGCGGGTCTTGCCCGAACCGGCCGGAGCGATGATGCGGGCACCACCACCGGTATGGGCCACCGCGGCGAGCTGATCGGCCGCCAGATCAGCGACCGGATCGACGGCGGCGAGCGGTTCGAGCCGGCCGATGGCCAGCGCCGCCGCCGGCACCACCACCAGGGAACCCACTGCGTCGTGCGGGGTCAGCGGTCCGCCGTCGATCGCCGCCGGACGCCCGTCGGCCAGGACCACGTCCACCCCCGGCCGGTCACCCGGCGACGCCCCCAGGGCGACGGCAACCTCTGCCGGGCGGTACCGGGCGCCCAGCGGGTCGCGGGCGTCAACGGCATGTTGGCCCAGGAGCACGGCCAGGCGTTCGGCCCGGAACTCGAAACCGACCCCCACCGCCCACGGGGCGCGTTCGTCGCGTTCGGCCGCCCCGAAGGGATCGACCGAACCCGATGACGCATCGAGCTCCACCACGAAACGGCGCCGACCCACCCAGCAGGCCACCAGCTCCTCGAGCGGTGCGTCGGCGGCGAGCTGGCCCGTTACCCCGAAGGCCAGCCGGAACACCGCAGCCTCGGCCCACGGCCCGGGCGGGGCCACCCCGGCGAGGACCACCAGCCCTCGGCCGAGCTCGTCGGGCCCGGCCCAGTCGACTGCCGGGCGAGGCAACGGCTCCGTCGACGGGTCGCTGCCCGACAACGGTCGACCCGCGGCTCGACCCACCGGTCGACCCACCGGTCGACCCACCGGTCGACCCACCGGTCGACCCGACGCGGCGGCCGGGCCGGCCGGGCCGCGACGCAACGATGCGGCCCGCTCGGCCCGCCCGCCGGAGGGTGCCCCCGTGCGATCGGGCAACGCCGGCAGGTCGAGGACCGCATCGGCCCATGCGGGTTCCTCGACATCGGCAAAACGATCGAGTTCGTCCCACCGGGCCGCATCGGCAGCCCGGTCGTCGTCCCCCACCGGCGTCGACGGCCTCTCGGTGAAGCAGCGCCGCACCTCGGCCGCGCTGGCATGTGACGCTCCACAGTTCCCGCAGCTGATCTGGGCCATCGGAAGGTTCCTAGCACGGGGGGTAGGACAGCATCCGCCATGCGCGTGCCGTCGGCCGATGCGGCGCCCATCCCCACGACAGGGCAAGCCGGTCAACCGCACGACGCCGACAGCCGAAAACCGGTCGATGCCCCCGGAGTTCGGCCCCCACGACACCCTCAGTCCGACCGAGGCACACGCGTGGCGCATCATCGAACGTCGCCTCCGCATCGACCTTCCGGTCCGCCGCATCGAGCGTCGCGCCCACCTGCGCGCCGACCGAGTACTCCGCCTGGCGATCCGCTGCGTGCCCGGCGGCCTCCTCCTCGCCTTTCTGGCCTGGTACAGCCCCGAGCTGCTGGTGGCCGTCGGATCCTGTGTCGCCGTGGCCGGGCTCGTCACGGCGACGGTGCGTGCGGCGGCCCTCGTGCGCCCCGAACGTCTGCACCGTGCCGGTCGCTCCCCGAGCCCTCGGGAACAGCGTCCACGGAGCGGACCACGTGTCGGCGCAGAGCACAGCCGGGGGTATGACCAGCGACGCGGAAAGCGGCGTCGCTACTGGCACCGCTGAGCACGCGCCGGTTCCGGTGCCGGTGCCGGTGCCGGTGGGACGCCACCGCACCGACCGGACCACCGGCATCGCGCCGGCCGCGGTAGGTTGACCCCGAAGGGGGTCCGATGGCGATCAAAGACGTATTCCATGTCAACGTGAACTGCACCGACCTCGACCGGTCCCGCGCCTTCTACGAGAAGGTCGGGTTCAAGGTCGTGACCGAGCTGGGCGTCGGCGGTTCGCCGAGCATGCTGACCGGGCTCGACCTGCCGGCCGACGGCAAGGCCCGGGCGGTGCTGATGATGCTCGAGCCGGACAAGCCGCGGGGCACCCGAATCGACCTGATCGAGTGGATCAACCCACCCACCTCGGGCAGCACCCCGCCGACGCTGAACCACGTCGGCATGGCCCGCATGGCCCTGTGGACGATCGGGATCGATGCCGAGTACGAACGGCTGAAGGCGGAGGGCATCGAGTTCATGTCGCCGCCGGTGCAGATGGGCCCGACGGTGCGCTTCTGCTGCTTCCGCGACCCCGACGGCACGGTGTTGGAGCTGATCGACTTCGGGGGCGGGCGATGAGCCTGCGCGGCTCGGCCGCCGTGGTGGGCGTCGCCGAGCTGAAGCCGACCCGGTGGACCGACAACGTGTCCACCATCGACCTGTTCACCCGGGTGGGCCTACAGGCCATTGCCGATGCCGGGCTCGAACTGTCCGACATCGACGGCCTCGTCGCCCACCCCATGGCCGGTGTCCCCATGCTGGTGCCGTCCACGCTGATCGAGTCGATGGGCCTGCGCTGCAGCTTCGCCTCGACCGTCGACCTCGGCGGCGCCACCGGCGCGGCGATGGTGTGGCGTGCCGCTGCGGCCATCGCCGCGGGCCAGGCCAACGCGGTGTTGTGCGTGACGGCCTCCCGCCGCCAGCGCCGCACCCCCACACCGGGGCCGAAGCGCCCGAGCGGATCGGGCGGGGTCGGGGGCAAAGACACCTCCGCCTGGGCCGAGTTCGAGGTGCCCTTCGGCAACGTCGGGGCCAACATCGGCTACGCCATGATCGCCCAGCGTTACCTGCACGAGCACCAGGCGACACCGGAGCAACTGGCCAAGATCGCCGTCCACCAGCGCGACAACGCCTGCGCCAACCCCGATGCCTGGTTCTACGGCGAGCCGATCACCATCGACGACGTCCTGGACTCGCCGATGGTGGCCGACCCACTGCACCTGCTGGAGATCGTGATGCCCTCCGGCGGCGGCGCCGCGCTGGTGGTGGTCAGCCCCGAACTGGCCCGCAAGCTCGACCGGCCGAAGGCCTGGCTGCTCGGCGCCGGCGAGTGCACCACCCACAAGACCATCACCTACGCCCCCAGCCTGATGGACACCGCCATCAAGCCCGCCGCCGACCGGGCCTTCGCCCAGGCCGGCGTCACCCGAGACCAGATCGGCCTGGCGTCGCTCTACGACTGCTACACCATCACCGTGCTGGTCACCCTGGAGGAGGCCGGTTTCTGCGCACGGGGGGCGGGGGGCCGTTTCATCGACGAGCACGACCTGCGCTTCAACGGCGACTTCCCGCTCAACACCCACGGCGGGCAGCTCAGCTTCTCCCAACCGGGACTGGCCGGCGGGATGAGCCACGTTACCGAGGCCGTGCGGCAGATCCAGCAGCGTGGCGGCGACCGTCAGATCAAGGACCTGTCCTTCGCCTTCGTGAACGGCAACGGCGGGATCATGTCCGAGGAGTGCGCGCTGATCCTGGGGGTGGAGCCGTGAGCCATCCCCGTCCTGGCCGACCGTCGGTGGTGACCCGCCCGTTCTGGGAGGCGACCGCCGAAGGCCGTTTCCTCATCCAACGCTGTGCCGGTTGTGGCACGGCGATCTTCTACCCCCGTCCCGCCTGCCCCCACTGCGGCGGCGGCGAACTGGCCTGGGAGGCCGCGTCGGGTGCCGCCACCGTGCACACCTTCAGCATCGCCCGCCGGCCCACCCACCCGAAGTTCACCGGTGACGAGCCTTACGTGGTGGCCATCGTGGAACTGGCGGAGGGCCCGCACGTCACCACCAACATCGTCGAGTGCGATCCCGACGACGTTCAGATCGGTATGGCCGTACAGCTGGTGTTCGACGAGGTCGGCGACGACGGCTACGCCCTGCCGTTCTTCCGGCCCGCCTGAGCCGGCAGCCCGCACCACCCGGACACCACCCGGACAGAACGCACACCCGGTTCGGCCCGGCAGTCCCCGAGGCTGCCGGGCCGAACTGCGCCTGCAGGCCGTTGCACCCGCCGCCGGGCCGCACGGCGTCGGTCAGTAGAACACCACGAGCGTGGCCGCCACGAGCAGAGTGAGGATGCCCGGCCAGTACAGCAACTCGGGCAGCAGGTTCTTGCGCCAGTGCACGAAACGCCCGCCCCGGCCGGTGCCGAAAACCAGCGAGTTCACCGCGACCAGCAGCAGCGCCACGTAGAGCACGAAGTAGGCATAGTCCAGGTACACGATCTCGGTGGCGTCGATCGTGCTGCGCAGGTTGTTGTGGGCGAGGATCGTCACGAACATCAACGCCAGCACCGAGGTGAGCGTCGCCTGCACGTAGTAGTTGCCCCCGGCGGGTTCGGTCACCTCGTCATCGGACCACGAGTGGGTCATCGGGTGCTCGGCAGCCCACAGCCTCGCTGCCATTCCCTTGGGCAGCGTCCGGGGTGAGATCACCATCGAGAACTCCGCCGGCCGGGTGGCCATCAGGTGGACGGTGAACAGCAGCAGCATGATCACGACCAGCTGGATCATCTGCGAGATGAACGGGTCGAGGAACTTTCGCGTCATGTGCACGGTGAAGGTGAGCTCGGGAAAACCCGACTGACGGGCGAAGTTGGGGATGCCCATGGTCGAGTTGATGCTGGTCGTCGAGTAGCCGAACTCGCTGCCGGTGATCTCGAAATCGTCCGGCTTGATCCCGGGGGACAGGCCCGGGCGGGCGATGGGGACGATCAGCTCGTACTCTGCCACGTCGGGAACCAGCACGATGGGCCGGGAGACCTCCCGGTGCGCCAGCCGCAACTGTAGTTCCATGCGGTCGAGCGGGTACGCCCCAAGGTCCCTCTCCGGCTGGACCGTCACCGTGAAGTTCCAGGCGATCGTCCTGGTGTCGCCGTCCTGGACGTCGTAGAACGGCTCGAACTGGGGCGTGTCGACCGCATCGGGGAACTCGAAACCCGGCACCTCACCCTCGGGAACCCCGTTGGCGTAGCGCTGCCAGATCGTGCCCGACAACCGCCACCCGTCCCCGCTGCTCTGGCCCGGTTCGATGGCCTGCAAGAAGACCCCGGCCAACACCGTATGCGGCTTGAGATCGGCCGACACCGACGACACGTAACTGAAGTAGTCGTCGATGGTCTCGCTCAGCTGCTCGAGCCCACCGGCGACCTCGAACTCACCGGAGTTCGAGGTATGGACCAGTTCGCTGACGGTGAAATCTGCCGACGAGTCCTTGTGCAACTTCCACGTGACACCGATGGCGACGGCCGGCGTCAACGTGACGACGAGCACGATCACCCAGATCCGCGCCGTCTCACGCAGGGTGACCAACGCCAGAGCGATGAGTAGGCAGGCGAGGCCGTTGACCGCGGCGAAAAAGATGCCGAGGTGGTAGTGGAAGGCGGTACGGTCCCCGGCCAGTATCACCTTCTTGATCACCACGAAGCCCAGCACCCAGTCCGCAGTCGGGATCCGGGCGTAGAACAGCCACGCTGGCTCCCCGGTTATCTCGTCGTGGTAGTCGAACACCGTGTCGGCGTCGGGGTTGGCCGGGTCGAGAATCGCGGTCGCGGCCTCGTTGCCGTTCTCGGCGGCGACCTCGGCGAAGGTCGGCACGTCCGCGCCGCGCCAGTACGTCTTGATCGGGTGGGTGACGAAGCCACCGTTCTGGTTGGCCGAGGGATGCGCCGAGTACGAACCACTACGCGAGAGCACGAACCCGTACCCCGAGGCACCGAGCTCGGACCAGCCGACGCTGCGGTTGAGGGTGTCGAGCTGCATCGAGATGATGATCGCCCCGGCCGGACCGCCGCCGGGAGGGGCCTCGGGGCCGTAGAAGCGTCCGGTGTAGACCGCGACCATCCGTTTCGTGGTGCCACCGAGGTACGGCGGCACCCACGTACTGCCCACCTCCATCGCCCGACGCCACCAGTGGCCCTTGGGTTCGGCCGGATTCTCGTAGTCGTAGGTGATCTTGCCCGGCTTGATGACGCCGCCGGGCCGGGTGTCGTAATGGTTCGCATCGGCCGGAGCCGTCGGCAGACGGCGGTCGTAAGTGATGCCGACGCCCCACAGGTTGGGCTGCGCCTGCAGCAGGGCCTGGGTGGCCTTGCCGGCGTTCGACGAGTTGACCTCGCCGCTGTTCAACTGCTCGAGCAGCCGGTTCCCGGCGTCCTGGACCCCGTTCAGCAGCTGGTCCACGGACTTCGCGGCGTCCTGAGCCTGGACCCTGGCGCGCTCTTGTGCCTGTTCGACGTAGAGCTTCTCATGATCTCGGGAAGCCAGGATCAACTGGCCCGCGACCAGAAGTGAGACAACCCCGAACGCGATGAAGAGCAGCACCGCGTAGCGTGCTCTCAGACGCAACACGAACCCGTTATCCCCGCAGGATCCGGGCCGTCATCAGGCCGATCGCGCCACGTCGAACAGCCGGCTCCGATCCTCGCCCCGCTCGAACACCAGGACCGGATCGGGGCCCTGCAGGATCCGCTCGGTCACGCTGCTGAGGGCGAAGCGGGTGAACCCGGTGCGACCCCGCGAGGCGATGATCACCAGATCGACCGGGTGGGTGTCGAGGTGTTCGACAATGCTGTCGGCGGCGTTGCCGATGACCACGTTGGTGTTGACCTTCAGGCCGGGGAACGCCTCCGCCACCCGGGCGAGGTAGGTGTTGGCCGACTCGAGCACGCCGGGCATCAGGTCCGCCCCGACGCCGGTGTCGCCCACGACCATGCCCGAGGTGACCGAAACCGCCTGGATCAGATCGACCTCGGCCCCGACGAGGTTCGCCAGATGACGGGCGATCGGCAGCGACTCCTCGGAGAGGTCCGAACCGTCCACCGGCACCAGGATGCGCTTGAGCGAGTAGGTCGCCATGTCGATGTCGACGTTGGGACCCACCACCAGGCGGGGGCACAGGGCGTTCTTGATCAGCTTGTCCGAGACGCTGCCGAGACGGATCCGCTCGAGGCCGGTGCGGCCGTGGGTGGCGAGCAGGATCAGGTCGACGTCGGTCTTGCTCGCTGCCTCGAGGATGAGGTCCACCGGGTCGCCCTCGGCGATCACGGTCTCGACCTGCCAACCTGCGGCGGTGGCGGTGGCGGCGTGCGCCGCCAGGTAGTCGACGAACCCAGCGGCCGTCCGCGTCTTCAGGTTCTTGGGGCTGTCGACGCTGACGAAACGCAACTTCGAAAAGCCGATGGTACGCAGCATCGGCAACACGAGCAACGCGTCCTCGGAAGTCTCGTCCCCGTCGAGAGGCAGCAGAACGGTGTAATCCGACATTGAGGGCTCGTTTCTCTGTAGGCCGATGCCGAACCTTACCGCGGCCCGCGCCCGGCTACATGGCGGCCGGTGACGCCTCCGACCATCCTCGCCACCGTCGCCGTGAGTAGTTTGGGCTGGTCACGACCCAGGAGAACGCCATGACCATCGGCCCCGTCGAATACATCCTCGTCGAGTTCCCGGAAAACCGCTTCACCGGTGAGATCGTGCCTGCGCTAGCCGAGCTGATCGCCTCGCGGATCGTCCGGCTGATTGACGCGGTGTTCATCACCAAGGACGAGGCGGGCATCGTGCTCTACGAGGAGTACGACGCCGCGGAGATCGGCGACGGGTTCGGCTTCGCCGACCTCGAGGGCGAGGTCGGATTGTTCAACGAGGAGGACATCGTCATCGCCGCCGCCTCGTTGGCCCCGAACTCCTCGGCCCTGCTGCTGGTGTGGGAGGACCTGTGGGCCGCCCCGCTGGCCGGCGCCATCCGTCGCGCCGGGGGCCAGCTGCTCGACGGTGGCCGCATCCCCCACAGCCTCGTCGTCGCCGCGCTCGAGCACGACTGAGCGCCCCACCCCCGCACCGTCAGTTCTGCATCATCCGTCAGTTCTGCATCATCCGTTACTGCAACATCCGTTCCGAACCGAGGAGAACCTTCCCATGATGAGACGAGGAATCGGCCGAGGCGGCCGCCCCGGCATGCTCGGCATCGCGGCCCGAACCGCGGTCATCGCCGGTACCGCCACAGCGGTCTCCGGCAGTGTTTCCCGACACCAGCAGGCCAAAGCGGTCCAGAAGTCCGAGGCCGGCGCCAACGAGCAGGCGCAGCTCCAACAGCAGCAGTCCGTCGCCGCGGCGCCGGTGGCCTCCAACGGCCCGACCGACGAGGACCTCGGGAAGCTGGAGAAACTCGGCGCCCTGCACGCCCAAGGCATCCTGACCGACGAGGAGTTCACCTCCCAGAAGGCCCAGATCCTGGGGCTCTGACCTGTTCGTCGAAGGCCCGGTCCCGTCCGCTCGCCGGGCGGGGCCGGGCCTTCGACGCGTCGGTAGCGGGCCGCAACTGGTGCGCGGTGCGATCAGTCCGGGTGCGTCGCCCCGTAGCGGGCCGCAACCGGTGCGGCGCTGACGCCGTGCAGCACCACGCTGGCCACCACCGTCATCGTGATGATTCGCACCGTACGGTGCCCGTCGACCGGCGCCAGGTCGTCGTAGGCGAGCAATCCGAACACCACCGACGCCAGGCCCCGCGGGCCGAACCAGCCGATCACGCCGACCGTGGCCCGGTCGAAGCCCGCGCCGACCAGCGACAACGCCACGGGGACCAGGCGCACCGCGGTGAGGGCCAGCGCGGCGAAGAGGACCTCCCGCCAGGTGACCTCCTGCAGGATCGGCACCATCACGGCACCGAAGATGAACCAGACCACCAACGACATCAGCCCGGCGACACCGTGGGTGAACTCCAGCGACTCCTCCAACCGGTCCGTCGTCACCGCGCCGTAGGCGAGGCCGGCCACGAAGGCGGCCACGAACCCGTTGCCACCGACGTGCACCACCCCGGCGTAGGCCAACACCGCCAGGGCGGTGGCGCCGAGCTTGCCGTACGCCGTGCCGCCGAGCCCGTAGGCCCGGGCCATCACCAGCAGCCAGCCCCCGATCGCCCCGATCAGCGCGCCGCCCACTGCTCCGAGCAGCAACTCCTTCAGAGCCCCGGTCTCCGACACCGACTGCAGCGACGTACCGGCCACCGCAGCGACCAGAAAGAACTTCACGAACGGAGTGGCGATCCCGTCGTTGAGGCCCGACTCGACGTTGAGCACCCGGCGGATGCGTCGGGGAACCCGGCTGTCCTCGATGATCGGGGCGCCGAGCGCCGCATCAGTCGGGGCGACCGCCGCCCCGATCACCGCGCAGACCCACCAGGACAAGCCGGGGAAGATCAACTTTGCAGTGACCGTACCGGCGGCCATGGTCAGCGGCAGCCCGACGAGCAACAGCCGTCCCGGCAGGGCCGCGTCACGGGCCAGCTCGCGCACGCTGACCCCGGCGGCATCGCCGAAGAGCACGATGGCCAGGGTGAACTCGGCCAGCTCACGGATGCCGGTAGCGCCGATCCCGACGTGCAACACGCCGGTCGGACCGTTGGCCAGCACCAGGCCGACCCCGACGAGCGCGCTCGCCGCGCTGATGTTCCAGCGTTCGAGACGATCGGAGAAGACGCTCCAGAGCACCACTGCCGCGGCGATCGCGCCCACCGCAGCCAGGTTCAGACCGTGTTCCATGACCCCATCACCTTCACCGATCGTGATCGCGCCGGGTTCCGAAGGGCCCGGATCGGCCGACGGGTACCCGACGGCCGAGCGTCGACGCCGCGCGCGTCACCCCAGGATGGCTGATGGGACCGCGGCGACGTGGGAACCTGTGCAGCTGATCGCCGCCGAAGCGCTGCTGCCCATCCTGCCGGGCGAGACGGTGGCGGTGACCGCGGTGACCGCGGCGACCGCGGCGAGCCATGCAGGCCTGTCGATCGGGCGGGCGTTCGCCGCCGCATGTTCTGGCGCAAGGCCCAGGCCGAGCGACGCTCCGAAGAGGCGGAAACCGGAAGTGTCGCCGCCAGTCAGTAGTGCGCCCCCGCCGGCGGGCCGCTGGTCGGCACCCGGACGGCCGATGTCAGTCGAGGTCGAAGCGGTACACGTTGGTGGTCCGCTGCTGGAAACCGATCCGCTGATAGAGGCGGTTGGCCGCCTCCCGGCTGGGACGGGAGGTCAGATCGACCGTCGTCGCCCCGGTGGCACGGGCCCGGACCAGAGCCTCCTCGTTGAGCGCCTCGCCGACGCCGCGTCCCCGCGCCGCGTCGTCGACCACCACGTCCTCGATCCACGCCCGCACCCCGGTGGGGATGCGGAACACGGCCAGGGTCAGCGCACCGAGCACGGTGTCGTCGTCGTCGACCGCGAGCAGCAACTGGGTGGCGGGCGCAGCGATGATCTCGGCGAGCTCGGCCGCCGTCGGCGGGGGACTCGACGAGGAGAGCTGCGGGATCAGCATGGCGAAGGCGCGCACCAACTCGTCGGTGACGGTCGTGGCTTCGACGATCTGCATGGTCGGGCAACCTACCCGCTCCGACCGGTCAGCTCGGACCGTCGGGGGTCGCGGCCGAACGGTACGGTCGCGGCCCCTGCAAGTAGGATGGAGGCCGCATGGAGTCTCTTCGCTGGTCGAACCGACCACAGCTGCAGCGGCCCGTCCTTATCGCCGCCTTCGAAGGCTGGAACGACGCGGGCGATGCGGCGACCACCGCCGTCCGGTTCCTGGCCGAGCGCTGGCGGGCTCGGCCCTTCGCCACGATCGAGGCCGAGGAGTTCTTCGACTTCACCACCCACCGGCCCCTCGTGCAGCTCGATGACGACGGCCGGCGCTCCATCACCTGGCCGCGGAACCGCTTCCTGTCGGCCTCGGTGCCCGAGCTCGGCGACGTGATCCTGCTCGACGGCACCGAGCCGGCGCTGATGTGGCGCACGTTCTGCCGCCAGATCGCCCACGTGATGGAGACCTACGACGTCTCGATGGCCTTCACCCTCGGGGCGCTGATCTCCGACGTCGCGCACTCCCGCCCGGTGGACGTGTTCGGCAGCAGCGCCGACCCCACGCTGTCCGAGCGGTTCCACTTCGAACCCTCCATCTACGAAGGCCCCACCGGCATCGTCGGCGTGCTGCAGACCGTGCTGCACGAGGCCGGGGTCCCGTCGGGCTCGCTGTGGGCCTCCGTCCCGAGCTACGTACACGGTTCACCCTCGCCCAAGGCGGCGCTGGCCCTGGTGGACAAGCTGGCCAACCTGCTCGACGTCGGCCTGCCGACGACCGACCTGCAGATCGCCACCGCCGCCTACGAGCGCCAGGTCAACAAGCTGGTTTCCGACGACGAGGAAACAACCGAGCTGGTACGCAAGCTCGAGCAGCGCTACGACGAGATGAGCGACCCCGCCGGCCTCGTCGAAGAGGTCGAGCAGTTCCTGCGCGAGCGCCTCGACGAGTAACCCGCAACCGTGCGGGCCGGCGTTCGCTCAGCCGGCGTGCGGCTTCCACACGTCAGGTCGTGGCTCGTCGAAGAAGACCTCGAAGGGTTCCCCCCTGATCGCCTGGAACACCAACTCCCACAGGTTCCCGCTCCCGGCGAGCGGTTCGGGCAGACGGTCTGCGGCGAAGAACCCGGCGTCGAGGGTCTCGAGGGGATGCGGTGCGAGTTCGCCACCGACCGCCTCGCACACGAACACCACCGAATACAACGGAACCTGGGTGAACCCGCGTCGCATACCGTCGAGTACCCCGAGCACCCCGCGCACCTCGCAGATGATGCCGGTCTCCTCGCGGACCTCCTTCACCGCCACCTCGGCCGGCGAGTAACCGATGTCGGCCCATCCGGTGGGATACAGCCAGACGCCCGAGTCGGAACGTTGGATCAGCAGCAGCTCGCCGGCCACGTTGCCCACCACCGCACCGACCGCCACCTTCGGGGTGACGTAGCCGGAGCTGCCCTGGCCGACCATGCGCATCCACTCGGCGACCCGATGGTGTGGGTCGAGCTCGTGATCGGCATGGGCGCGGATGTCCCCGGCGATGGCCAGGATCTCCTCGAAGCGTTCCCGCTCGTAGAGGCTCTGGGTGAACCCGAGGCCGGTGCGAGCCACGCCGGCGAGCGCTTCGCTCCAACGGATGAGTTCCTGGGAGGTGACCCGTTCCATGGACCGCCACGGTACTGGCCACCCGGGCGGGCCACCGCCCTGTGCTATGCACCGCCTCCGATGGCGTAGGTCAGGGCCCGTTCGATCTCTGCCAGGTAGCCGGGATCGGTGATCTTGCCCCCGCCGGCCCCGCGCACGTAGAACGCGTCCACCACGTGGTCGCCCAGCGTCTGCACCTTGGCCGAACGGATGTCCAAGTCGAGCTCGGCCATGGCCGTGGTGATGCGGTAGAGCAGCCCGATGGCGTCGAGCGCTCGCACCTCGAGCACCGTGGAGGAGGCCGAGGCGTCGTTGTCGAAGATGATCTTGTTGTCGAAGGGGGCCCAGGCCCTGGCCTGGCGGGGCCGACGCCGGCCATAGGTCCGCGCCCGCTCGGCCAGTCGGGCCCGGAGCGCGAGTCGACCCGACAGCGCCTTGTCGAGCTCGGCCCGGATGCGCGACCAGGGCGGCGTGTCCTCGAACCGGGACTCGACACGGAAGGTGCACAGGGCCGACCCGTCGTCGTCGGAGTACGCCTCGGCCGCCAGCACGTCAAGCCCGGCGAGGGCCAACACGCCGGCCACCTTGGAGAACAGGCCGGGACGGTCGGCGTCGACCACGGTGAGGGTGTGGCCTCCGGCCTGCACCCCGTACTGCTTCGCCGCCATCGCCCGTAGCTGCTCCGCGGTGGGGAACTGCGTCGCGATGGCATCGCTGATCGCCCCTCCGCCGAGCACGTGCGCGCACTTGTCCACCAGCTCGCGGACCAGACCCGCCTTCCACTCCCCCCAGGCCGCCGGCCCGGTGGCGATCGAGTCGGCCTCGGTCAGGCCGTGCAGCAGGCGCAGGGTGGCCGAGGTGCCCACGGTGTCCGCCACCGCCGTGATGGTGGCGTCGTCGGCGAGGTCACGCCGGGTCGCCACGTCGGGTAGCAGCAGATGCAACCGGACCATGTCGACCAGCGCGTTCATGTCGGTCGGACCGAAACCCATGCGTTCGGCGATGCCCCGGACGAGTTCCATGCCGATCTCGGTGTGGTCGTGGTCGGGATAGCCCTTGCCAATGTCGTGCAGGAGGGCACCAATGACCAGCAGGTCGGGCCGATCGACCCGGGCGACGAGGTGGGCGGCGCCGGCGGCGGCCTCGCACAGATGCCGGTCCACGGTGAAGCGGTGGTACGCGTTGCGCTGGGGACGGCTCCGGCACGGCGCCCATTCGGGGATGACCGTCACGAACAGCCCCCAGTGATCGAGGCTCTCCACCACCGGGATCATCGGCGGGCCACAACGCAGCAACTCGACGAACCGGGCCCGGATCTCCTCCGGCCAGGGATCCGGGAACGCCGAGCCCGACGCCGCCAGCAGCTCGAGGGTGCCGCGGGCCATGCGCACCTCGTTGTGCGCCGCCGCCAGGGCCACGTCGAGCACCTGCGCGGCGAACGCTGCCGGGTCGGCGCTGACCGGCGCGTCGAGGTGGACCTGGCCGTCGCGCAACGCCACGCCGTTGCCGAGCCGGCGTTCACGGGGGCCACGACGGAACCGCGAGCCGCCGAGCGACACCCGGTCGAAGGCGTCGTCGGTGAGCCACTCGATCGCCCGGGCTGCACCCGCCAGCGCCGCCATGAGGGCGTCGGCGTCGCCGTAGCCGAGGGCGGCGGCAACCGCATCCTGGTCCTGCAACAGCAGCACGTCGCTCGGCCGGGCGAGGCGGCGGTGAAGCGCCACCCGGATGTCCAGCAGCACCGTGCAGGCGTCGTCGTACACCTTGCGGTCGGGGCGCAACAGACCGGGCTGGAGGGCCTCCAGCCAGCGCAGCACGTGGGAGTCGCGCAGCCCGCCGCGTCCGAGCTTGATGTCCGGCTCCAGCACGAAGGCGACCTCACCCGGCGTCACAGTGCGCTGCAGCAGCGCTTCGCGCAGTTTCGGCAGCCACCGGTTGGCGCTGCGCACCCACTGGGCCCGTGCCGCGCCCAGCAGCTCCTCGGCCAGCGCAGCATCCCCGGCGATCAGCCGGGTGTCGAGGTAGGCGGTGGCGGAGTCGAGTTCCTCCTCGGCGAGCCGCAGCGCCTCCTTCACCGTGGGCGTGGCGTGCCCGAGCTTCAGCCCGGTGTCCCATATCGGATACCACAACCGCTCGGCGATGGCACCCACGTCGACCCGCTGGTCGTGCAACAACAGCAGGTCGAGGTCGGAATGCGGGCACAGCTCCTTGCGCCCGAACCCGCCGACGGCGACGAGGGCCACGCCCTGCGGTGCTCCGGTAGCGCTCTGGTAGAGCTGGCGGAGCCAGCGATCGATCCGGCTGGTGTACGCCCGGCAGAAGGCGGCACCGCCCAGCGTTTCGTCCTGGAGGATGTCGTCACGGACCAGTTGCGCCACGGGACCCCCTCGGAATCGGACGCAGCAGCAAGACGCCGCCGGCTTCGGGCGGCCTCGATCGTAGGACGCCGACATCTTTCGGCCGCGGCGGAGCGGCAGCCCGCCTGCGGCGTGCCCGACCCCTTCGACCGGGCGGCAACCGCCCGGGCTCAGACGGCGTCGGTGTCGCGCTCGCCGGTGCGGATCCGTACGGCGAGCTCGACATCGGTGATCCACACCTTGCCGTCGCCGATCTTGCCGGTGCGACCGGCGTCGACGATGGCGTCGGCCACCCGGTCGGCCGAAGCCGCGTCGCACAGGACCTCGACGCGAATCTTGGGCTGGAAGTCGACCTGGTACTCCGCCCCCCGGTACACCTCGGTATGGCCACCTTGTCGGCCGAACCCCTGCACCTCGGTCACCGTCATACCCTGCACCCCGGCAGCCTTCAGGGCGTCCTTCACGTCGTCGAGCTTGAAGGGCTTGACGATCGCTGTCACCAACTTCAGCATGGCCCCACCCTAGGCCGTTCCGGCCGCTCGCGGCCCGGCTCCTGCCAACCTGTGCCGACCACCCGGTGCCGACCACCCGGGCCTTAGGCCGCGCCGCTCACAACGCCGCCAACAACCGCCGCGCCGCCACCTGGACCGGATCCCACAGCGGCGAGACGGGCGGCGCATAGGCGAGATCGAGGCCGACGAGGTCCTCCGCGGTCATCGATGCCGTGAGCGCCGTCGCTACCACGTCGATCCGCTTGCCGGCGCCGTCCTCACCGACGATCTGACAGCCGAGCAACCGGCCGCTGCCGACCTCGGCAAGCATCTTGACCGTCATCGGACGCGCCCCGGGCAGGTAACCGGCACGATTGGTGGCCTCCACGGTGGCGCTGACCACCCGGAACCCGGCCGCCGCCGCCTCGCGTTCGTTGAGCCCGGTTCGGGCCACCTCGGTCGAACAGATCCGGGTGACCGCCGTGCCCACCACCCCACCGAAGGTGGCATAGCCCCCGCCGAGGTTGATGCCGGCGACCCGCCCGGTCTTGTTGGCGATGGTGCCCAACGCGAGATGCACCGGCCGTTGGGTGATGCGATGGAAGGTCTCGGCGCAGTCGCCGGCGGCGTAGACGCCCTCTGCACCGGCGGCCTGCCGGCGGTCGACGCGGATCGCCCCGCCCGCACCGAGCGCCAAGCCGGCTTCCGCGGCCAACGCGGCGTTGGGCGCGACGCCGATCCCGAGCACCACCAGGTCGGCGATGATCGGCCCCTCGGCGGTGAGCACCCGGCCCGGTTCGAACCCGGTGACCTCGAGGCCGGTACGCACGGCAATGCCGTGACGCCGCATGGCCTCCTCCACCCGGACCGCCATGTCGGCATCGAGGCTGGCCATGACGTGGGCGCCCCGGTCCACGACGGTGACGACCGCCCCCCAGCGCACGAAGGCCTCGGCCAACTCCAGCCCGATGTAACCGCCGCCGACCACGACCACGTTCGCGCACCGGGCGGCCTTGGCGTGGGCCAGCAGATGGCCGGCGTCGTCGAGCGTCTGGACCCCGTGCACGAACCCGGCGTCGATCCCCGGCAGGTCGGGCCGGATGGGCCGGGCCCCGGTGGCGAGGTGCAACAGGTCGAAGCCGAGTGTTATGTCCCGCTCGTGGGCGTGATCACGCACGGTCACCCGCCGGGCGTCGAGGTCGATCGCCACCGCCTCGTGGCGCATGCGGACGTCGATGCGGTGTTCCGAACGGAACTGCTGCGGGGTGCGGGCCACCAGCTCGTCGAGTGACCCCACCTCCCCACCGATCACATAGGGGATCCCACACGCCGAGTATGACGTGTAGCCACCCTTCTCCAACGCCACGATCTCCAGATCGGGCCGCAGACGCCGGGCAGTCGCCGCCGCCGACATCCCGGCGGCATCGCCGCCGATCACGATGAGCCGTTCAGCCATGGGCGGCGACGCTAGTGGCTCACCCCACGATCACGGGCCGGGCCGGGCGTCCCGATTGGGCCGGCCCTTCTCGGCGGTTCGGGCTGCGCCGATCGCAGAGGGCCCCGACGAGCGCGGCGAGGACACCTGCGGACCCCGGCTCAGGACGGGTTCGCCAACCGCCGGAAGAACACCGAACGGGCCAGCACCTCGCCGACCCCGGCGGCGGTCGCTGCAGCCGCCGTGGCATCGTCGACGTGGGCCACGAAGCCGACCACGACCGCCCCGCAGCCTGCCAGCGCCTCGATCACCCCGATGCGGCCGAGGTCGACCAGGACCACGTCATGTTCCCCGAGCCCGGCCAGTTCCACCGGGCCGCGCAGGAAGGAGACCTCGGGCCGGGCCGCGCTGATACGGCTGCGGTCCATCAGGTCCGTCACCAGCGCCACCAGCCGGCCACCGGCGCCCACCGTCGGCCAGGCCCCGGAGGTCACCGACGGCCCCGCCGCCGGGTTAGCACCACGTGGGCCTTGGCCGCACCCCACACCAGACCCGGCTCGTGCAGGGACTCGTCGATGTCGGCGAAGGTGGCCGGCGACAGGTCGTAGTCGTCGTCGGGGAAGTTGCGCACGGCGAACTCGTCGCGTACCACCGGCGGCACGCCGGCCGCACGCAGTACCGCGGTCGGATAGACCACTGCCCGGCGCAACACCGCGAGCGGCCCGGTGCGCTGGGCGTCGACGTCGGCCTCCAGCAGCTCGCGGAGTCGGCCCACCACCACGGTCGCAGCCTCCCGGCCGGCCTCGACCGAGGCGTCCCGCAACGCCGGGCCGGGTTCGCTGCCGGTCCAGTCGGCCCATCGACGGGCCACGCTGCGCTCGACCCACGGCCCGAGGGCCGCATCGGCGGCGTCGATCAGCGCCTCGGCGTAGGCGGCGAGCAGCTGCTCGGCCGCACCCGCGGCCTCGCCCACGTCGCCCATCACTTGGCCCGGTCCGTCATCACGCCCGGCTCAGCGGGCGACATCGGTCAGGGCGTGGTTGAGGTTTCCCGACCGCAGGCCCTCGAGGTCGACGGTGACGTAGCGGTAACCGGCGGCGTGCACCGCGGCCACCACCTGCTCGCGTCGGACGAGGAGCCCGGGGAGGTCCTCGAGCGGCACCTCGATGCGGGCCGTGTCGCCGTAGTGGCGTACCCGCACCGCGGCGAAGCCCAGCCGGTGCAGCGCCGCTTCGGCCCGGTCGAGCTGGGAGAGCAGCTGCACCGAGACCTCGGTGCCATAAGGCAGTCGGGAGGCCAGGCACGCCGCCGCGGGTTTGTCCCAGATCGACAGGCCGAGCGCCCGGGCGTGGTCGCGCACCGCAGCCTTGGTCAGGCCGGCCTCGACCATGGGGAAGGTCGCACCCCGCTCCGCGGCGGCCCGCTGACCGGGACGATGGTCGCCGAGGTCATCGACGTTGACCCCGAGCAGCACCGTGGCACCGAGCGGCGCAGCGAGCGGCTCCAACGCGTCCATCAGGGCGCTCTTGCAGTGGTAGCAACGGTCGCCGTCGTTGTACCGGTAGGCGGCTCGTTCCAGTTCGTCGGTCTCGACCTCGACCCAGCGCAGGCCCCAGGCCGCGGCCAGCTCGGCGCAGGCCCGGCGCTCGTCGGCGGCCAGCGACGGGGACACCGCAGTCGCCACCAGGCACCGTTCGGGCCCGAGGGTGTCGTGGGCGACCTTGGCCAACAGGCCGGAATCGACACCGCCGGAGAAGGCCACCACCACCGCCGGCTGGGCGGTGAGGATCCGGCGGAGATCGTCGAGGGTGCTCACCGCCGCCGACACTACCGCCCCGGCCGCGGTCCGTCCCCACGGGAGGCCGGCGACGAGCCCGAACGCAGTAGCCCACCGCGTGGCAGCACCTCTACTCCGGCGATCCAGGGGGACACCCATACTGGGACCGGGGAGCAGCCTGTTCGTGCGGAACAGGATCATCGGGTGGACAGCAACGGTGGTCGCCCTGTTGGTGGCGGTCGTCGCCCTGGCCTCCCCGGCTGCGGCCCGTCAGGACGGTGCCGAGTCCATCGCCGGCAAGGTGTTCAACGAGAAGCTCGTCGAGGACCGCACCACCCGTGACCCGGTACCCGGCGACTACGTCCTGCCGGTCGATCCCGACACCTTGCCCGACGGGCTGGCGGCCAAGGCCGGCGACGAGTCACGGCCGGTCTCGGTCACCGCCGGGCAGGAGCTGGTGGGCAACTTCTTCCTCGGGGCCGACACCCGAAAGGTCGAGTCGCGCTTGTCCCGGCTGCCCCAATCGGTGTTCGACGGGCTGTTCTTCGCGCTCATCGTCGCCATCGCCGCCATCGCCGCCATAGGACTCTCGCTCATCTACGGCACCACCGGCCTGTCGAACTTCGCCCATGGCGAGATGGTCACGTTCGGGGCGGTGATGGTCTGGGTGTTCAACCAGACGTGCGGGATCAACCTCATCGTGGCCGCCGTGCTCGCCATCGTGTGCGGGGTGGGCGCGGGGTTCGTCTTCGACCAGGTGGTGTGGGCACCGCTGCGCAGGCGACGGATCGGGCTGACCTCCCAGATGATCGCCTCCATCGGGCTGGCGCTGTTCCTCCGTTACCTCATCCAGTACCTCTTCGGCCCCAAGACCCAGTCCTACGGTCAGTTCCAGAACCAGACCGACCCAATCGGCCTCGGCCTCGCCGCATTGGTGGTGTTCCGGCCGCAGGGCATCTTCGGCGACCGACGGGAGCAGGCCTTCGATGTCCGCTGAGCCCGAGCCAACGACCGCAACCGACGACGGCCCGCTCAGCGGGGTAGCCCGCGAGCCCGGCTCGGCCAAGCCCGACCCCTTGCTGGTCGTGGACGGCACGCGACGTTCCTTCGGCGGTCTCGTGGCCGTCGACGTCGATCACGTCGAGTTCCAGCGAGGCTCCATCACCGGCCTGATCGGCCCGAACGGGGCGGGTAAGACCACCTTCTTCAACCTGCTCACCGGGTTCGACACCCCCGACACCGGGAACTGGGCCTTCGACGGCAACCCGATCCGCAAGGCGAGCCCGTACCGGTTGGCCCGCAGCGCCATGGTGCGCACCTTCCAGCTCACCAAGTCCCTCACCCGTATGACGGTGCTGGAGAACATGAAGCTCGGGGCGCTGAACCAGCGGGGCGAGTCGGTGTTCGCCGGCCTGCTCAAGCCACTGTGGCGGGATCAGGAACGCGAGATCGAGCAGCGGGCCGAGGGCCTGCTGGCCCGCTTCAAGCTCGACCACATGCGCGACGAGTTCGCCGGGAACCTCTCCGGCGGACAACGCAAGCTGCTCGAGATGGCCCGGACGCTGATGGCCGATCCCAAGCTGATCATGCTGGACGAGCCCATGGCCGGCGTGAACCCTGCCCTGACCCAGAGTCTGCTGGGCCACGTGAAGGACCTCCGCAGCGAGGTCCGCACCGTCATCTTCGTCCAGCACGACATGGGCGTCGTCAACGACATCAGCGACTGAGTGGTGGTCATGGCCGAGGGTCCCATCCTGGCCGAGTGGCCGCCGGCTACGTGCCCGAGGTGAACATTCTCAACGGGTGCAACCTGGTGCTCGAGGCCGGCGAGTTCGTGGGCATCATCGGCCCCAATGGCGCCGGGAAGTCGACGCTGCTCAAGGCCATTCTGGATCTGGTCACCATACGATCCGGTACGGTGCGGCTGTCTGGTGAGGCCATCACCGGCCGCAAGCCCCACGAGCTGGTGGAGCGGGGGGGGCTTCGTACCCCAGACCCGCAACGTGTTCCCCAGCCTCACCGTGACCGAGAACCTGGAGATGGGCTGCTTCCTCAAGCCTGCCCTGCTCGAAGAGCGGCTCGCCTACGCCTTCGAGCTGTTCCCCCGCCTCGGCGAACGGGCCAACTTCCGGGCCGGTGCGCTCTCCGGCGGCGAACGGCAGATGGTGGCCATGGGGCGGGCGTTGATGCCGAACCCCAGCGTGCTGCTGCTCGAGGACCGAAAGGTCATCGAGCTCTACCTCGGCACACTGGCCCGGGCCCGCACCGAGACGAGCTGACCGGACGAGCGGTGCCCCGGCCCGGATGCCGGGGCACCGCTCGTTCATGCTGCGACGTTCACGCTGCAGCGGTGAACACCACAGATCACTTCCCGGCGTCGAAGCTCTCGCCGAGGGCGTTGCCCATGTTGCCGTCCACGCCGTACACGGCGATCTTGGTGGGGCCGACCCCCGCCTCGACCATGGTCGAGAGGATCTTCGAGCTCTCCTCGAAGCCGATGATCACCACGGCGTCAGGCTTCTGCGCCTTGATCTCATTGACCTCGGCGTTGAACTTGTCGGCCTTCTCGTCGTAGGTCTTGGTGATGACGACCTTGCCGCCGGCCTCGGTGATGGCCTTGGTCAGGTCCTCGGTCAGGCCCACGCCGTAGGAGTCGTTGCGGTTGATGATGGCCACGTTCTTATGACCGTCACCCACGACGATGGCGCCGAGCACCGCACCCTGCACCACGTCGGACGGGGCGGTACGGCAGTACAGGCCCTTGTCCTTGTAGGTCGACAGGGTCTTGGAGGTGTTGGCCGGCGAGAACTGCACGACGCCCGCACCGGTGATCTTGTCGATCACCTTGAGCGACACACCGGAGGAGGCGCCGATGATGATGGCGTCCACCTTCTCCGCCAGGAGACGGTCGGTGGTCTGGTTCACGGTGTCGGTGGTGGCGTCGCCGGAGTCACCCTTGATGCCCACGACCGGCTTGCCGAGCACCCCGCCGGCGGCGTTGATGTCGGCTATGGCAAGGTCGAACCCTGCGAACTCAGGCGGGCCGAGGAAGGCAAGGCTACCCGCCTGCGGGAAGATGGTGCCCAGCTTGAGGGTACCGTCACCGGCCCGGGTGCCTTCGACGGGCACCTGCGGCACATCGGCAGCCGCCGGGGCGGAGGCCTCCTTGTAGACGGTCTTGGTGTCGTCGAGGCGGTTGTCCTTGCCGAACTGCAGCACGCCGAAGCTCGCCTTGGTGGGCTCGCAGTTGCCGCTGAACTCCAACGGACCGGAGATGCCGTCGTAATCGGGATCGCCGCCCTTGGCGATGATCGCCTTGCAGCTGGTGAAGTCCTTGCACTTTTCGCCGCCGCGGGTGATCCCGTTGATCTCCTTGGCGTAGTCGATGCCGTCGGTCTTGGCCTTCTCGGCCGCGAGTGCGATGACCACGACGGCGTCGTAGGCCTCGGCGCCGTAGTTGTAGTCCTTCAGCGGCTGGTTGCCGGCCTTGACCCAGGCGTCGCTGAGCTTCTTCTTGAAGTCGTCGCTGAGCTTCACCAGCGGGGTGGTGCCCTTCATGCCGACCAGCTGGCCGGCGGTGGCAGCAGCGGCACCAGTCTCGCTGGCCTTGTCCTCGCTCCCACCGCACGCCGCGCCGACCAATGCCAGGCCGAGCACTGCAGCACCGAGCTGCGCCCAAGTTTTCCTCATCGCTTCCCTCTGCCATCCCAAGCGACGGACACATCGCAAGCCGCCGACTGCGATTCGCGTCCCGTTCACCGGCGCGCAGCGTAGGTGCTGGTCGGAAAATAGTTGGCGCGGTCGCTCCGGTTCAGACCGACAGAAGGTCGAGGACCTCGTCAAGCGAGCCGCTCACCCCGGTGATGAACCGGCCGAAGATGCCGAACACCGCCGACGCCTCGTCGAAGCGCATGGTGTAGACGACAGCCTTGAGGTCGTCGGGATGGTTCGCGAACAGCGTGACCCCCCACTCGTAATCGTCGAGACCGGTGGAGGCGGTGACCAGCTGCGAGATGCGCTCGCCGAAGGCGCGGCCGGAGTGGCCGTGCTCCTCCATCATCGAGCGACGCTCGTCGAAGCCCTCGCGGAACCAGTTGGCGCCGGGATCGCGCCGCTTGGACATCGGGTAGAAGCACCAGGCCCGCTTGCCCGGCGGGGGCAGACGCTTGGGGTACAGCCGCATCTGCTGCATCGCCTCGGGTACGCCGGACGCCACGGCGTACTCGGAGATCTCGGTGACCGACACGAAGCTGTCGACCAGCTCGACCCCGGCGCAACGCGCCGCCGACTGCAGCTGGCGCAGGACCACGGCATCGCGGTGCAACGCCATCAGGCACAGATCGGCCTTGTGGCCGAGTACCGCCACCGGAACCAGCATGCCGGCGGCCTGTTCGAACCGGGCGCAAGCCGCTTCGAGCGCCGCGCGGTCGAATGAGGCGGTCAGCTTGCCGAACAGGTGCACCACGGTCAGCCCGACCGAGACCTCGAGCGGTTCCGTCATGAGCCGAAGCCTACCGATCGGGCGTGGTGGGCACGTGCTCCGGGGCGTACAGGGACAGCCGCTGCCCACGCACGAACCCCGCGAGGGTCATACCGGCGGTGCGGGCGGTGCTCACCGCCAGCGACGACGGGGCGCTCACCGCGATCAGCAGCGGGAAGCCGGCGGCCCACGCCTTCTGCACCAGCTCGAAACTGGCCCGGCTGCTGACGAACAGACCGAGCTCTGTCGCCGGCAACCGGCCGCCGAGCAGGAGGTGGCCGACGACCTTGTCGACCGCGTTGTGCCGGCCGATGTCCTCGCGCACCACGACCAGGTTGCCATCGGCGTCGAACGCCGCGGCGGCGTGCGCCGCACCGGTCCGATCGAACAACGGCTGGTGGGCACGCACCGCCTCGGCCACCGACCCCAGCCGGCCGAGATCGACCGGGGGGCGTGCCGGCAACGGGTCGAGCCGTTCGGCCAGCTCGGCGATGGTGGTCGACCCGCACAGGCCGCACGCCGAGGTGGTGAGGCCCAGCCGGGACACCGGTGTGGGTGCCCGTCCGCCGGTCTCGACCGTGACCACGTTGAACCCGGTGTCCGCCGCCCGACTGGCCCTCGGTCCGGGCGTGGCGGCGGCGATGGGCCCCTCGCCGCAGTACCGGCAACTCAGCACCGGGAAGCCGCCGAGCAGCCCTTCGGCGTGGCAGAACCCGACGGCGAGCTCGAAGTCGTGGCCCGGTGTCCGCATGGTGGTGGCCACCAGGCGACCGTCGAGCTGGATGGCGAGAGGTTCCTCGACGATCAGCTCGTCGGGACGCCGCGACAGCGTCCCGTCGTCGTAGGTGTGGATCAGCACCTGGTCACTGCGGCGCCGCGGGCTCATCGGCCAACGTTACCGGGGTCCGCACCGAGGCCTCCGACGACCCGCCTCGGGCACGATCGAACCACCGTGTCCGGCACGCCATCGACGCCATGCGGGGCCGGGTCCGTCAGCGTCGTTGTAGCACCGCCACCAGATGTGGCTGCAACGGCAGTCCGACCGAGCCCATCGCCACCTCGTAGCGCAGCTCGTCGCCGCGCAGCTCGAAACGCCGGATCGTGGTCCGCACGTCCTTGGCGGTCGTGGTCAACGCGATCGCCCGGCTGGCCAACGGCAGGTCGAAGCCGTCGGCGACAGGGTCCAACCGGCCTTCGAGGATCTCGGCGATGCCGGTGGGGTGGGCCAGGACGACCTCGATCGTGGTGCCGTCACCGACCCAACGCCAGTACCCGGACTCGGCGTGCAACGGCCGGTCCTCGGTCGCGTGGCGGGTGCGTTGCTGGTAGGCCAGGAAAGGCTTGGTCGGTACGGCGCCGAAGGTGATCTCCTCGGTGTAGCCGAACGGGGCGATGGTCGGGTAGCGGCCGCTACCGGTCCCCACCCACGTGCCGAGCAACTGATCGAGCGGACCGCTCATCGCGAGCCGTTCGCGAGCCGGGACCGGAAATGGTATCGAGTTGCACGCATGCCGGGCACTGTTGCACATCGGGAGCTGACACGGAGCCCCGGACGGCGACTCGAGCCGGGTCGGCGCCACACCTCGAGCTTGCCGCAGCAGCACCCGGCCCTCAGGGAAAGGCCGGGCGCCACCTGCGTTGCATCAGTTTTCGGTCACCCTCAGAGCTTTATAGATGGGTCGATGAACCCGTTCGTGACGATGTCCGACGGCTTGAGATCGTCCTTCACCTTGCCGCCGGCCTGTTGGTAGACGGGCAGCGCCTTCTTGATGAACTCGGCCACCCGCACCTCGTCGTGGTCGCCGAGCGTCTGGTTGGGCCCGTTGCCGACGATGCCCAGCTTGCGCATCTGCGTGACCGCGTAGTCGGCCACGCCCTGGCTGTACACCCACCCGGTGTTGTAGCGCTTCACCAGGTCGAGGATCAGCTTGTCGGTGCGGGCCGGGTTGTTCAAGAAGTCGACCTGAGCCTGCTGGATGACGGGAACGAGCTTCTTCAGGCAGGGTGCCAGCTTGTCCCGCTCGGCACTGCGGATGACCAGCGACTGGGCGTAGGGCTG
Organism: Acidimicrobiia bacterium; assembly: GCA_947476745.1. Taxonomy (GTDB): domain Bacteria; phylum Actinomycetota; class Acidimicrobiia; order Acidimicrobiales; family CAIXPF01; genus CAIXPF01. The sequence goes on from CANJRG010000001.1 coordinate 510,129, forward strand.
CCAACCGGTGTCGTAAATCAGCTGGTAAGCAACGTCGCGGCCCCAGTTCTTGACCTCGTTGCGGTAGATGTACGGCTCGGCGGAGGCGAAGCCCTGCTGGGCGATCTTGCCCTGCTGGGCCACGAACACGCCGGGGGTGCCGTCGTAGGACCCGTCGACCTGAGCCTTGTCCAGCACCCCCGACTGGACGAGGTACTGCATGAACGCGATGCCCTCGAAGGTCCGTACCTTGGTCCCGGTGGCCTTCAGATCCGCAATGGTGCGGACCTGCGGGTAGGTGGAGGGGTCCCACATGATGATCTGCGGGTTGATCTCCAGACCCGCCATGACCGACAGGGTCGGCAACGAGGCGTAACGCTGCACGATGCCGTCGGTGTTGGCGTAGCCCAACATGATGTCGGTGTTCTCGTAGAGGTAGGCACCCACCGGCTTGAAGCCGATCGCCGGGCCGCCCATCCGGATCTCGATGTCGACGCCGGTGTCCTTGCCGCCGGCGACCAGCGGGCCGCGAACCCGCTTCTGGTCGGCGTCCACGGTGTAGCCGTCACCGACCAGCTCGTAGACCCCACCATGTTCGGCCTGGGGGTTCCAGTCGGTCTGGATCACGACCTTCTCCGGGCAGACACCGGCGAGCACACCACCCGGCTCGGTGGTGGCCACTCCGGCCGTCGCGGCCGTGGTGGCCACTCCGGCCGTGGCGGCCGACGAGGGCGCCGTGTCGCTGCTCCCCCCGCACGCCGCGATCGCCAGCGCGCTCGCCACAACCAGGGCGAGCACCCCCCGGGTCCGTTGGTTGACCATCGTCTCTCCTCGACCTCGGACAGTTCCCGCCGGCCGGCCGACGGTGCGTGGGGGTGACACTCTACGGCGTCAGCGCTGACCGGTGGATTCGTGCCAGCGGCCCATCGCCAGCCGGCCGAGGAACCCGAACAGCCAGAAGACGGCGATCCCGAGGGCTGCGGCCAGGATGACCGCGGCGAACATCTCGGCGTTGTCGTTGCGGGAGCGGTACACGTCGATGAGCCGGCCGATGCCCGGTTCACCCTGGCGGAAGAAAAAATCGCCGACCACCGCGCCGATCACCGCCAGGCCGGCCGAGATCCGCAACCCGGTGAAGATCGACGGCAGCGCCGCCGGGAACTGCAGCTTCAGCAGACGCTGCCGGCCGCTTGCGGCATACAGGGTGAACAGGTCGTGCTGACCAGGCTCGGCCGACAGCAGCCCGAACAGGGTGTTGGCGATGATCGGGAACACCGAGATGATCACACACACCAGCACCCTGGAGGTGAAGTCGAACCCGAAGAACGAGCCGATCAGCGGCACGAACGCCAGGATCGGCACCGCCTGCAGCGCCACCGCGTAGGGGTAGAGCGAGCGCTCGATCCAGCGGGCCCGGCTCATCAGCACCGCCAGGCCCATCCCGACCACGATGGCGATGGCCAGACCGAGGAAGGCGACCTGGGCCGACAACCACACCCCCTCGAACATCTGGCCCCGGATCATCGCGTTGTCGAGGAAGCCGGCGGCGATGACCTGATGCGGGGGTGGCAGCAGGAACGACGGCTTGCCGAACACCGCGTCGATGGCCCAGCCCGACACCAGGTACCACAGCCCGATGAACAGGACGAACACGACGAACGGACCGAGCCGCTCCGTCCGTCGCTTCCCCCGACCGACCGACGCAGACCCGGTTGCACCGGGGCCGGCGGGTTCGGGCCGCGGTGCGCCGCCCGGCGTGGATGCGCTCATGCGTACGCCTCGCGCAACGCCGCCGACAGCTGCCCGGCCAGCGCCGTGAACGCCGCGTCGAAGCGCAGTGCCGGGGGACGCGGATACTCGAATGGCACCTCTAAGGAGGCCACCAGCCGGCCGGGACGCGCCGACATGACCAGGACCCGCGTCGACAGGTACACCGCCTCGTAGATCGAGTGGGTGATGAACAACGCGGCGAAGCGTTCCGACACGAACAACCGGGCCAGCTCCTCGTTGAGGTGCTCACGGGTGATCTCGTCGAGGGCCCCGAACGGCTCGTCGAAGAGGAACAGGCCCGGCCGCAGGGTCAGGGACCGGGCCAGCGACGCCCGCATCCGCATCCCGCCCGACAGCTGGTGCGGATAACGATCGGCGAATCCGTCGAGACCGACGAGGTCGAGGACCTCGTCGGCGCGGCGGGCCCGCTCCGGCTTGGCCACGCCACACAACTCGGCGAACAGCTCCACGTTGCGCCGTACGGTGCGCCACGGCAGCAACGTCGGGTCCTGGAACACGTAGCCCAGGTTCTCGTCGGCAACGGTGATCGTGCCCGACGCCCCCTCCAAAAGCCCCGAGGCCAGTCGCAACACGGTCGACTTGCCGCAGCCGGACGGGCCGATGATCGTCACGAACTCGCCCCGGCGGACCTCGAAGGACACGTCGTCGAGCGCTCGTGTCCCGTCGGGGAAGGCCATCGAGACCCCGTCGAAACGCAACGCAACCGGGTCGGCGTGCGCGGCAGGGGCCATGGCCCCAGTGTGCCAGTTCCGGCGCGGTCCAGAGCTGTCCGGTGGTCGAGCCGGCCCGACCCTGGCGTTGCCCGGCCCGACCCTGGCGTTGCCCCGGACGGCCCGGGCCCGAACGCGCCGAAGGCGCCCCGAAGGGCGCCCTCGAACCTGGTGTCTGCTGACGGAGCCGGCGAACCGGTCGGGTCAGAAGTCGTCCATCCCGCCGGGCATCCCGCCACCGGCACCGGCCTTCTCCGGGGCGTCGGTCACGACGGCCTCGGTGGTGAGGAACAGGGCGGCGATGGAGGCCGCGTTCTGCAGCGCCGAGCGGGTCACCTTGGCGGCATCGATGATGCCCTTGGCCCGCAGGTCCTCGTAGACGCCGGTAGCGGCGTTGTAGCCATTGGCACCCTCGAGGCTCTTGACCTTCTCCACCACGACGCCGCCCTCTTCGCCGGCGTTGATGGCGATCTGCTTGAGCGGTTCCTCGAGCGCACGGGCCACGATCTTGGCGCCGGTCGCCTCGTCACCGGTGAGACCGTCAGCGGCGGCGAGCACCGCCTGCTGGGCCCGCAGCAGGGTTACGCCGCCACCGGGGACGACGCCTTCCTCGATGGCCGCCTTGGTCGTCGACACTGCGTCCTCGATACGGTGCTTCTTTTCCTTCAGCTCGACCTCGGTGGCCGCGCCGACCTTGAGCACCGCGACACCGCCGGACAGCTTGGCGAGGCGCTCCTGGAGCTTCTCACGGTCGTAGTCGGAATCGGTGTTCTCGATCTCGGCCTTGATCTGGTTGATCCGGCCGATGACGTCGTCGCCGTCGCCCTTGCCCTCGATGATGGTGGTCTCGTCCTTGGACACAATGATCTTGCCGGCTTGGCCGAGCAGGTCGAGGGTGGCGTTCTCCAGCTTGAGGCCGACCTCCTCGGAGATGACCTGACCGCCGGTGAGGATGGCCAGGTCCTGCAGCATCGCCTTGCGGCGATCACCGAAGCCCGGGGCCTTGACCGCCACCGAGCTGAACGTGCCACGGATCTTGTTGACCACCAGGGTGGCCAGCGCCTCGCCCTCGACGTCCTCCGCGACGATCACGAGGGACTTGCCGGTCTGCATGACCTTCTCCAGCATCGGCAACATGTCGCGCACCGAGGAGATCTTCGAGGACACCAGCAGCAGGTAAGGGTTCTCCAGAACCGATTCCATACGCTCCTGGTCGGTCACGAAGTAGGGCGAGATGTAGCCCTTGTCGAAGCGCATGCCCTCGACGAGGTCCATCTCCATGCCGAAGGTCTGGGACTCCTCGACGGTGATCACGCCGTCCTTGCCCACCTTGTCGATGGCCTCGGCGATCATGTCGCCGATCTCGGCGTCAGCAGCGGAGATGGCCGCCACCTGCGAGATCTGCTCGCGGCCCTCGACCTCGAGGGCCTGGGACTTGATGGAATCGACTGCAGCGACGACCGCAGCCTCGATGCCCTTCTTCAGGCTCATCGGGTTGGCTCCGGCGGCCACGTTGCGGAGACCCTCGCGGACCATCGCCCAGGCGAGCACCGTCGCCGTGGTGGTGCCGTCACCGGCGACGTCGTCAGTCTTCTTCGCCACTTCCTTGACGAGCTCCGCACCGATTTTCTCGAACGGATCGGCGAGGTCGATCTCCTTGGCGATGGAGACGCCGTCGTTGGTGATGGTGGGGGCACCCCACTTCTTGTCCAGAACGACGTTGCGCCCCTTCGGCCCGAGGGTGACCCGGACCGCGTCGGCCAGCTGGTTCATGCCAGCCTCGAGCGCACGCCGTGCCTTCTCGTCGAACGCGATGATCTTGGCCATGTGCTGGTGATCCTCTCTTACCTGCTGGAGCGGCGGTATTCGGCCGCAAGGGACGGTTTCCGGCCGCCGGGGCAGCCTCGGTGGAGCGTTAGCACTCTCATCCGTCGAGTGCTAAGTAGAGCACCGCCGGGCCCCCTTCCGCAACCCGGAACAGCGGATGTAGGCGGACCGGGGTGGGCCGACCGGGCCGGTCGGCCCGTCGGCCTCGGTCGAAACGATCCGACCGGCTGACGAGTCGGGCCGTTCGTCACCCGCTGAGGTAGCCCGCGCAGGCCTCCATGCCGTTGACGAAGCCGTCCTGGAACGCGCCGATCCGCTGGAAACCGCTGCTGCGTTCCGCGTCGCCGGACCCGACCATCGACGGCGGGTCACCGATGGCGAGCAGCGCCATGATCGCCTCGTCGAGGTCGCCCGGCGACAACAGCAGCTGCTGCGAGCTGCTGCGGTCCTCGCGGAACAGGCTGGCGGCCCAGGTACCGGTCAGACAGCCGGCCTGCAGGCCGAGCGCCAGCGGGTCGCCGCTGAGCCCGAGACGGGCCTGCACCGCGGCCGAGTACTGGGCCCCGATCACCGTCGACACCGCGAAGTCCCCGCCCTCCTCGTAGATGACCGACGTCAGGTTGACCTCGTCCCAGGCCACGAAGTCGTCGGCCTCGCAGTAGAACGCCGCCGCGACGTACTCGTCGGGCTCGGCGGTGAGCCCGCCACAGGCCGGCACCTCGTCGTCGGGGTCGAAGGCGACCGCGTCAGACAGCGGCTGCCAGCGCAGCTTCGCCGCAGCGAACACCGCCGACCAGTAGTCGTCGAGGTCGTCCATGGTGACCGATTCGATCTCCTCGAAGGGGCGGTTGCCGCCGCTGCCCGCATCGGCCTCGTCGAGGAACGGCAGGGCCACCAGGCGTGAGGCGACCAGGTCGTCGTCATAGTCCGCGCACTGCCCGACCCCGTTGTCGAAGCCGTCCCCGAGGGCCGCTACCCGGTCGAAGGCGGTGCCGTGGGCATCGGGATCGTCGGCGGTCACCCCGGGGGTGTCCCGCAGCAGCAGCAGGCCGCCGACCGCCAGATCGAGCTCGTCGGCCCCACCGGCGAAGACCGCGGAACGCCCCTCGGCCACCGAACGCACCCAGGCTCCGGCGAAGCAGTCCGCCTGCTGCTCGAGCGTGACCGCGCGCCCGTGCACCCCGGCGCGGGTCTGGATGGCGTGACCCATCTCGTGGGCCATGACCATGCCTAAGGTCAGGTCGCCGAACTCGCGCCGTAGCGGCCGCAGCAAGTTCTTGCTGTCCCCGGCGATGAAGTCACCTTCAGGGCAGTAGAAGGCGTTCTCCGCGATGTCGTCGTAGGAATCGATTCCCGGACAGGGGGGCAGCGCGGTACGAGGTCCGTAAGGATAGAAGCCGCCCTCGACCGGCACGTAGTCGCCGCCGTAGACCCGGGAGAAGCTGTCGGCCCAGAAGGCCTCGATCTCCCCCAACGCGTCTTCGACGAGCTGGTCCTCCGATCGGCTGCTGACCGTTCGCCCCGGTCGCGAACGGCCGGAACCCCCCGCGCCGGAGCTGGTCGCCGTGGCATCACCACCGGACGCGCCCACCAGCAACAGCCCTGCCCCGGCCACCAGTAGGGCGAGGACGAGGACGACGGCCACGACGACGGTCGCCATGGAACGCGTCCGCCGCGGCTCGTGCGGCGCGAGCTCGGGCCACCCCGGTGGCAGCTGCGGGCCGTACCCATCCGGTGACCCACCCGGATACGGGCCGGGCACTGGTGGGTCCGGCATGTCTGCATCGGCGTCACCCGGACCTCCACCGATCGGGCCGGGGCCCGGCGTTTCGCTCATCTCGCCCCTTCGGGTGCCTGCGGCCACGGAGGCCCCGGGACAGCATTCGGGTCCGACGATGCTACCGCCGCCCCTCGGGCCCGCTTCCTCGCCCGGATGCAGCGAAGGACCGACCCGCCGACGCGGAGCGGTCCTTCGGGCAATCGTCCGGCCTTCGGTGGGGCCGCAGGGAGATCAGCCGCTGAACGGGGCGAAGTTCGGCGGGCGCTTCTCGAGGAAGCTCGAGACGCCCTCCTTGAAGTCGCCCCGCTTGAGCGACGCCCGCATCTCGCTGTCGGAGAGGGAGTTGTTGGTGGCCATGTCGTTCTGCACGCCGTGCCACACCTGCTTCTTGATGACCGCCATGGACGTCGGCGACACGTTCGCCGCCAGGTCGAGCGCGTAGGCCCGGGCCTCGGCCATGAGCTGATCGGCCGGATACACCCGGTTGACCAGGCCCATCTCCAGGGCCTCCTCGGACAGGATCACCCGGGCCGACATCAGCAGGTCGAGCGCACGTGACGGGCCCACCAGCTTCGGCAGGACCCAGCCGATGCCGTGCTCCGCGATGAGGCCCCGGCGGGAGAAGGCCGTGGTGAACTTGGTCCCGGCAGCGGCGAAGCGCACGTCCGCCATGACCGCCTGCACCATGCCGAGACCGGCGCACGAGCCGTTGACCACGGCGATCACCGGCTTGGGGATGGACAGGGTGTAGGTCTGGTGCTCGTCGCGGCGACGGCCCTCGCCGGTGATCCCCCCCGCGGCGCCGATTCCTTGCAGCACATCCATGTCGGCGCCGGAGCAGAAGCCCCGCCCGGCACCGGTCACGATGATGACCTTGACCGCGTCGTCGGCCGCAGCCTGGTCGAGGTAGGTCCAGTAGAGGTGGCCGATATCGCCGTTCCAGGCGTTGAGCCGCTCCGGGCGGTTCAACGTGATGGTGGCGATTCCTTCGGCGACCTCGTAGAGCACAGCATCAGACATAGGACTTCCCCCTGGGAGACCGGCCCGGCACCCCCGAGCGAAGCGGCCTCACCCTAGCCCGTCGGGCCGCTTCGCCGACCGGCCCGCAGCCCGCCCGTCGGTCACTGCAGGGCGGAGCCACCCGCCGTGGCCAGGGCGTTGGCGACGCGGCGATAGCGGTCGGCCCGGTCCTCGTCCTCGAGGGACTCGGCGGCCTGCGCCGCCAGCAGCAGGGCGTCCTGGTTGTCCGGCTCCTGCAACAACAGCCACTGGGCATGCCCGAGCGCACGGTCGCTCAACCCGCCCGACAGCAGCAGGGCAATGAGATGTAGATGGAGCTTGCGGTTCTCCGGCGCGGCCTCGACGGCCTCTTCCAACCCCGCCAACAGTTCTGGATCGAGCAAGGTCACCTCCTTGGTGCGGCGTCATTCTTCGTACAACGGTGCGAGCTGGTCAGTGGGGTCTTGGCCCCATGACGTTCGGGCCGTCCGACCAGGACAGTTCCGCGCGACGCCCCGCAGGACACGCCACGGGGTGCGCCGCCTCACGGCCCGCAGCCGAGCCGGGACGAAGAGCGCTGCCGGCTCCCCCGACACCACTCGAGGGAGCCGGGTTCGCGCGCTGCGTCGGCACAATCGGACCGGCTCGGCGCTCTCGTGGCGAATCGACGTCGATTCGCCACGAGCGGTACGACGGCGCGGGACATTCGTCCCGATCAACACCCCGGCCGGCCGAATCGCCATTATCTGCGCTCGTACCACCACTTTTGGTGAGCTGTTCGTAGGCTGGACCCGTGGACAGCTGGCGCTTCTCGCATCATCGACGACTCATCGCCCTGAGCACCCTGCTCGTCGCCGTCCTCGTCGCCGCCGTGATCATCACGGTGCACACCATGCGCCAACGCCAGGAGCTCTCGGCGAACTACTCGTCGGCCCTGGGGCTGGCCGCCAACAGCTCCACCTTGCGCGTCGCGGCCAGCGAGCTGTTCACCTGGCAGATCGCCGGCACCCTCGGCATGCTCGAGGGCCGACCCGACGCCACCGACGCCGCCGACCCTGCCCGTCAGCAGTACGGGGATGCCATCCGCGGCATCGATGCCGTGCTCGGCCGGCTGGCCACCGGGCCCCTCGACACTGCCGAACGGGCCCAGCTCGACCAGGCACGGGCCGCCCTGGCGGACCTACGTCGCCTCGACCAGGCCATCCGCACCGACTACGCCAGCGGCGACGAGGCCCGTATGCGCGCAGCGGCTCGCACCGCCACCACCACCGGCATCGACCAGTTCCAGGTCGTGTCCGAGTCGCTGTCACAGCTGGCCCTGCGCCTCGACGAGCGGGCCAGCCGGCTGGGCGACGAGAACGAGCAGGTCGGCAGGCAGGTCCAGCTGCTCGTGGTCAGCCTCGCCGGCATCATGATCATCGCCCTCATCGGCCTGCTCACGTGGGCCTGGCAGGACGGCCGACGCAACCAGCAGGTCATCAGCCAACTGTCCGACGAGGCAGCCCTCGACCCCCTCACGGCGATCGCCAACCGCCGGCGCTGGGACTCCCGGCTGGGCGACGCCCTGCGACGCGGACGGGCCGACGGCACCCCGTTCACCGTGGTCCTCATCGACCTCGACCACTTCAAGCGGTTCAACGACACCTACGGCCATCCGGCCGGCGACCGCCAGCTGCAAGCCATGGCCCGGCTGTGCGAGGACGTGGTGCGCCGCGGCGACCTCGTCGCCCGTCTCGGCGGCGAGGAGTTCGGCCTGCTGCTGACCGCATCGGTGGCCCTCGACGCCGCCCGGGTGGTCGAACGCATGGGACCGGTGGTGCCGGGAGGCGAGACGTTCTCCGCCGGCATCGCCGAGTGGGACGGCAGCGAGACCGCCACCGAGCTCGTGGCCCGAGCCGACGAGGCGTTGTACGCCGCCAAGACTGCTGGCCGCGACTGCCTGCAGCTCGCCGCACGCTGAACCGAACGCCGTCGCTCCCGACGCCTAGCCTCATCCCGGTGTTCACCAACCTGCCCGACCGCGACGACGACCGGGCGGTCCTGGTCCGTTTCTGCCTGCCGGCCGGAGCGGACGGTGACGCCGAACTGCTCGGCGCAGCCCTGTTCGCCCTCGGCGCCACCGGCATCGAGGAAACCCTCGCCGAGCCCGACAACAGCGACTGCGGCGACGCCAGCACCGTGCTGCTGGCCGGTTTCCCCAACCGGTCGGCGGCACGAACCGCTATCGAGAACCTTCCAGCGAGCTGGCATGCCCTGGCCGTGATCGATCTGCCCGACGACACCTGGTTCGACGGCTGGCGGGCCTACGCCCGGCCCCAGCGCGCCGGGCGCCGATTGGTGGTGCGTCCCCCGTGGGTCCCGCTCGTCGTCGAGCCGCCGGTCACCGACGACGACCTGATCCTCGAGATCGATCCCGGCCGGGCCTTCGGCAGCGGTGCCCACCCCACCACCCGGCTGGTGCTGGCCGAACTCGAGCTGTTGGTCGGCCCCCGCAGCCGGGTCCTCGATCTCGGCTGCGGCAGTGGCGTGCTGGCCATCGCGGCGGCGCTACTCGGCGCCGCCGAGGTGCTGGCGGTCGACATCGACCCCGCGGCGCTGGGCGCCACCCGCGCCAACCAGGCCCGCAACGGCGTGGCCTTCCCGGTCCTCGACACCCTCGGACCGGACCCGGGAGGCGATCGCTACGACGTGGTCGCCGCCAACATCGGGGCCAACACCCTCATCGGACTGGCACCGGTGCTCCTGCGATGGGGCCACACCCTCGTGCTGTCGGGGTTCTTCGCCGACCGGGCCGCCGAGGTGGCCGGGGCGTTCGCCCGGTCGGGCGCGACCACCGTACGGCTCGTCTCCGCCGAGGACGGCTGGAGCGCCCTCACGCTCGCGGCGCCAGCCGACCCGCAACGACCGCCGGCGCGTTGGGTCGAACCCATCGGCAGCGAGTAGCGTTTTTCTTTCGCTCCTAACCACGGACAGGGCGAGTTCAGAGAGAGGGTCATAGTTGGCAGAGATCGCCAAGTCCGCACTTGGTCAACACACGATCTGTGAGTTCTGGGGCGCCACGAACCTCGACTCACCGGAGATCACGGAACGGGCTTTCCGTGACGCCGTCGAGGCCGGCAAGGCCACGCTCGTTCACCTCGTAGTCCACCAGTTCGCCCCGCAGGGAGTCTCTGCGGTGGCCGTCATCGCCGAGAGCCACCTCTCGATCCACACCTGGCCGGAACTCGGGTATGCCGCCATCGACTACTTCACGTGCGGCAACCACGTGGACGTCGATGCCATCTTCGACGTTCTGAGCAAAGCGTACGAACCGACCGACGTCGTGAGGCACCAGATGATGCGAGGAACCAGCCCCGAAGACTCGACCTTCGGTCGCTTCGAGGAACGTGAACCGGCGAGCATGTACCACGCCACCTACCCGGTGGCCCGCGTGCTCGAGAACCGGCGCACCCAGTTCCAGGACCTGCTGCTCTTCGAGCACCCCACCGCCGGCAAGGTCCTGACGCTCGACGGCATCGTGCAGATGACCGATGTGGACACCTACGTGTACCACGAGGTGTTGACCCACCCTGCCCTGGTGGCTCACCCCAACCCGCGCACCGTGGCAGTGGTCGGCGGCGGCGACGCCTTCATCGTGGCCGAGGCCCTCAAGCACGACACCGTCGAAAAGGTGTACCTGCTCGAGCTCGACAGCGACGTCATCGAGATCGCCCGCAAGCACTATCCCGTGGCTGCCGCAGCGCTCGCCGACCCCCGGGTCGAGGTGCGACCGGCCGACGCGTTCGCCACGATCGCCGAGTTCGACGACGAGCTCGACGCCATCCTGGTCGACCTCACCGACCCGATCGGGCAGGCTGCCCGGCTCTTCGAGGACCCGTTCTACGCCCTGTGCGAGAAGGCCCTTCGCGCCGAGGGCATCCTCATCGCCCAGACAGAGTCGGTGCACTTCCACCCCCAGACGGTGAAGCAGTGCTACGCCACGCTGGCCGCCCGCTTCGCCCGGACCGAGCTGCTGTGGGGATCCATCGCCACCTACCCGGGCGCCTTTTGGACCTTCGCCATGGCCACCAAGGGTCTCGACCCGACGGTGGCCCGGCGGATGCCACAACTCGACACCCAGCTCTACAGCCCCGAGGCCCACAGCTGGTTCTTCGTGCCGCCGCCCGTGCGGGCCAAGCTGCTGGCCTGAACCGGCCACATCCGAGCGGTGGGTCGGTCCACGCGTCACACCGCCGAGTCGGCCGCCCTGCACGGGGCGGTCGACGCCGTTTACGAGCCCGCCCGACGCCGCCCGGCGACGTGGACGTTGGCGAAGGCGCCGCCCAGGGTGGACGGTTGCGGTCATGACCGGTTCCGACCTCGCCGAGCTGATGAACGACCCGGCAGCCTCCAGGGCCCACGGTGACGGTGACGGTGACGGCCTGACCACGCAGCTGCTGCGGGCCGAGGTCGACGGTGAGCGACTCACCCACGCCGAGCTTGCCAGCTTCTTCATCCTGCTGGTGGCCGCAGGCAACGAGACCACCCGCAACACCGAGCTGGGCGGGCAGCACCTGACCGCCGGCGAGAAGGTCTGCCAGTTCTACTGGTCGGCGAACCGCGACGAGGAGGTGTTCGCCGACCCGTACCGCTTCGACATCGGCCGGACCCCCAACGAGCACCTCGGCTTCGGTGGCCCGGGCCCGCACTACTGCATGGGCGCCCACTTGGCGCGACGCAAGATCACCGTGATGTACCGGGAGCTGTTCCGCCGCCTACCCGACATCGAGGCCGCAGCCGAACCGGACCCGCTGCGTTCCTCGTTCATCCACGGGGTCAAGCGACTGCCGGCCCGCTTCACCCCGACCGGCAGGCGCTGAGGCCGGCCCACCGGGGCCTCCGTGACCACCACAACCATCGGGTCCATCGGCGGGTGTCCGCGGGTGTCGGCGATCGGCCCGGTGGCTCAGCGTTCAAGGTGCACCGGTTGGCCGTGCGGGGTGCGCTCGTAGGCCTCCCGCCATTGCTGCTGCCGGTGATCGACCTCGTCGGTGGCCACCAGCCCCTTGGCGCGGCACAAGCCCTCCAACGCCGCCAGCCAGTGCTGGTAGTAGGTGTCGCCGAGGTCGGGATCGCCTGCGGCCCGGGCCTCGGCGATCGCCTCGGTCAGCGCTGCGCTCCACTCCGGCCAACTGAAACGGCCGTCCTCCGACAGCGCCAGGGCGATGGCGAACACCTCCGCCTCCCAGGCATCGTCGAAGCGGGGCCCGCCCTCGTCGCGGGGCAGACCTGGCAGCGCCTCGGCCTGCTCCGACAGGGCCGGACGTACCGTCTGGTACGCAACGGGACGGTCGGGGACGGAACTCATGGGATCTCCTCGAGGTAGCTCTCCCAAAGCTCGAGGTAGACCGCGTCGTTGCCCCCGCTGTCGGGGCCCCACAGCTCGGCCGCCTCGAAGCGCACCAGATACAGCCGCTGCGGCGTGCAGACCCCGGCGGCGGCGTCCTCGGGCAACGGCTCGGTCCCGACAGCGCGGATGACGGTCCCGACTCGGCCGCGGACGTAGCGCGGTGCCCGGGTGTGGCCTGCCGGGTGACGGTTGACGGCCCGAACCACCGCGCCGTCCACGAACCGGGCCGGCGCATCGGGCGGCTCGAAGCTGGGGGTCCAGCGATGTTCGTTCGGCGACAGCGACGCCGACGCCTGCCCCGACGCCAACTCCTCGGCGCTGAGCACGCCGTGGCGCACCACCAGCTCCTCCAGGGCGACGAGCCACTTCTCGTAGTAGCTGCGTCGCAGGTAGTCGAGCGGGGCCGACCGCTCGATGGTCAGGCGGAACTCGTCGATGCTCCAGCGACGCAACCGCAACGTGGCGTACATACTGGAAAGTACGGCCGGTTCCCAGTCGTCGTGGAAGTTGGGTTCGGTACGCTCCGGCTCGGCGGCAACCGGCCCGAACCCGGCCATTCCACCGAGATCGTGGATGCCGTTCACCGGATCAACCGGCCACGTCGCCGGTCGCGACGGTCACCCGTTCGACGCCGATCATGGCATTGCGGCCGACCAGCGCCGCCAGTTCGTCCTCGGACATGACCTCGGTCCCGGCCGGCCGCTCCGGAAGCACCAGGTAGCGGACCTCGGAGTTGGAGTCCCACACCCGGACCTCGACGCCAGGGTCGACCTCGGTCCCGAACTCGGCGAGCACCCCACGGGGGTCCAAGACCACCCGCGAGCGGTACGGCGCAGACTTGTACCAGGCCGGCGGAACCCCCAGCAGCGGCAACGGGTAACACGAGCACAACGTGCACACCACCACGTTGTGCACATCGGCCCGGTTCTCGACGGCCACCAACCGCGACCCGTCACGCCAGCCGCCGATGCCCAGTTCCTGCACCGCAGCCGTGCCGTCGGCCAGCAACCGCTGCCGGTAGCCCTCGTCGACCCATGCCCGGGCCACGACCTTCGCCCCGAGGTGCGGGCCGACCCGGTGCTCGTAGGCCTCCACGATGCGATCGACGCCGTCGGGATCGACGATGCCCTTGTCGGCCAGCAGCGAGAACAGGGCCTTGGCCCGCAGCGCCACGTCGGACGGCACGTCGGAATGGTCGCCGTGATCGTGATGGTCGTGGTCGTGGTCGTCGCCGTGATCGTGATGGTCGTGGTCGTGGTCGTCGCCGTGATCGTGATGGTCGTGATCGTGATCGTGATCGTGATCGTCGCCGCTCATGACCGGCACGTTACGCCCCGAGCAGTGCCTCGGGGATGTCGGCGCACTTGGCCCGCACGTACTCCCCGAGGCTCTTGGCCTGACCGTCCTGACGCGACGACGCGGCCACGCCCTCCTCGAGGAAGCCGACGACGACGAAGTTCAGCGACCAGATGTTGGGCAGGCGGTAGCGACGGATCTCCAACCCGGCGGTGTCGGGCAGCAACTCGGCCAGACGCTCGACGGTCAGGAACTGCTCGAGCCAGACGTACGCCGCCGCCGAGCGGGCGAACAGCCCGACGTTGGCATTGCCGCCCTTGTCGCCGGAACGGGCCCCGAACAACGTGCCCAACGGCACCCGAGCGGTCTCGCCGCCCGGCGACGCCGGCAGCTCGACGGCCGGGACCACGACCTCGGCCCCGGCCATACCGGGCGGTGTGTTGTCGACCACGGTCCGCTCGCCGCCGAGCAGCACCACCTCCTGGGGTGCCAGGCCGCTGGGGATGAGCGCCGGCCAGTACACCCCGTAGGGCGTCCCCGGGCCGGGGGCCCCCGACAGGCCGTAGAAGCCGGGAATGGACGCCAGGCCGAACTCCACCGCCTGGTTGGCGAATGCCCGGCCCACCTTGCGCTCGTCACGGTCCTTCACCGTGATCTTCAGCATGGCGGTGGCCGCCTCGTTCGACTGCGGATCGGCATGGTCGGTGCGGATCAGCTGCACCCGGGCCTGGTCGAAGTAGTCGGGCCCACCGGGGAAGGCCGACCACATCTGCCGGGTCAGCAGCGCGGCCTTCTCCTCGATGTCGAGACCGGTGAGGGCGAAGGTGAAGCCGTTGCGGAACCCGCCCTGGTAGTTCATGGCCACCTTCAGCGTCGGCGGCGCCGGCTCGCCCCGGGTCCCGCTGATGCGTACCCGGTCCACGGCGAGCTCCTCGAGGTGAATGGTGTCGAACCGGCACACCACGTCGGGGTTGGCATAGCGCTCGGAGCTGATCTCATAGAGCAGCTGCGAGGTGACCGTACCGATGGACACCTGGCCACCGGTGCCGGCGTGCTTGGTGATGACCGACGAACCGTCCGCATACAGCTCGGCGATGGGGAACCCGGCGTAGTCCATACCGGGCACCTCGGTGAAGAACGAGTAGTTCCCGCCGGTGGCCTGCGCCCCGCACTCGATGACGTGACCGGCCACGCACGCACCGGCGAGGCGATCCCAGTCGTCGCGACGCCAGCCGAAGGCGTGCGCCGGCGGGCCCATCACGATGGCCGCGTCGGTGGTCCGGCCGGTGACCACGATGTCGGCACCGCGGCCGAGCGCGTCGACGATGCCCCAGCAGCCGAGGTAGGCGTTGGCGGTGATGACCTCCACCCCGAGATCGGTGAGCGACTCGCCGGTGTCGAGGTTGGTGAAGGCCACCCCGGCCGCGGTCAGCTCATCGAGGCGGCCCATGAGGTCGTCGCCGGCGACGTAGGCGATGCGCGGGGCCAGGCCCAGCTTCCCGGCCAGCTCGGCGACGGCGGCGGCGCACCCGGCCGGGTCGAGTCCGCCGGCGTTGGACACCACCCGGATGCCCTTGTCGAGACAGGTCCCCATGACCTGCTCCAGCTGGGTCAGGAACGTGCGGGCCCAGCCGCCGCTACGGCCACCGGCCCGGGTGCGGGCCAGGATCAGCATGGTCAGCTCGGCCAACCAGTCCCCGGTCAGGTAGTCGATGTCGCCGCCCTCGACCTGCTCCCGGGCAGCGGCGAGACGGTCTCCGTAGAAACCGCTGCAGTTGGCGACACGAATGGCTCCGTCGGCGGTGGGCATGGCCGGACGCTAACGGGTCGGTGCCGGTCCCGTCCGGTCTGTCCCGGTGGCCACCGGCACCGCGATCCCGGCCCGGGCCAACGCTGCCAGGGTCTCGGCCAGGGGCAGGCCCACGACGTTGGAGAAGCTGCCCTCGATGGCGGCCACGAACGCGCCGCCGCGGCCCTGGATGGCATAGGCCCCTGCGGCGTCGAGCGGCTCGCCGGTGGACACGTACCAGTCGATGTCCGACGCCGACAGCGCCACGAAACGCACCCCGGTGGTGACGACGAACACCTCGCTACCCACCGCGACGCCGGTGTGCACCCGGTGGGCGCGTCCCGACAGGCGGGCCAGGATCGACCGGGCGTCGGCCGCGTCGAACGGCTTGCCGACGATCCTGCCGTCCACGTCGACGGTGGTGTCCGCGGCGAGCACCACGGTCGAGCGGTCGCGGCCGGTGGCCACCGCCGCGGCCTTCTCTGCGGCCAGACGGGCCACGTAGGCCTGCGGCTGCTCACCCGGTCGTGCCGACTCGTCGATATCGGCCGGGCGGATCTCGAAGTCCACGAACGGTTCCAGCAGCTGCCGGCGGCGGGGCGACGCCGAGGCGAGCACGAACATGGCCGTGGACGATACCGTGCCCACCTCGACAAGGGGGACCCATGAAGTTCGGACTGCGTTACGCCAACCTCGGCCGATTCACCGAGCCCGAGGCGGCGATCGAGATCACCCAGGCGGCCGAGCAGGCCGGGTTCGAGTCGATCTGGACCATCGAGCACGTGGTCGTGCCCGACACCTACGAGTCGGTCTACCCCTACGCCACCAGCGGCAAGATGACCGCCGACAACTCGATGCCGATCCCCGACCCGCTGGTGTGGCTCACCTTCGTCGCCGGGGTGACCAAGACCATCAAGCTGGCCACCGGGGTGCTGATCCTGCCCCAACGCAACCCGCTGGTGTTGGCCAAGATCCTGGCGTCGATCGACCACCTCAGCGGCGGGCGCATGCTGCTCGGTATCGGGGTCGGCTGGCTGCAGGAGGAATTCGACGCGCTCGGCGTCCCCTTCGCTGATCGCGGTGCCCGCACCGACGACTACGTCGCCGCCATGCGGGCGCTGTGGACCGCCGAGGGACCTGCCAGCTACCACGGCCCCTTCGTCGACTTCGAGCGGATGTGGTGCCGGCCCCGCCCCAAGGGCGACATCCCCGTCATCGTCGGCGGCCAGACCAAGCTCGCCGCCCGGCGGGCGGGGCGGCTCGGCGACGGCTACTTCCCGGCCCGGGCCCAGCCGTGGGAGCTCATCGACGAGATGCGCCGGGCGGCCGAGGCCGCAGGACGGGACCCCGACAGCATCGAGATCACGGTGAGCGCCCCCGACGATCCGGCGGAGATCGCCGAGCTCGAGCGGCGCGGGGTCCAGCGGGTGCTGGTGCCGGTGAACGGCATGGTCGGGCTCGGCACCCAGGTGAGCGACGTCGACAGCGTGCTGCGTTACGGCCACGACGTCATCGGCGGGCAGTGATGGCCGGCGCCTCCGGCCTCGCCGGCCTGCGGGTGCTCGACCTCGGTCAGGTGTACCAGGGTCCGTACTGCGGGTTCCTGTTCGCCGCGGCCGGGGCCGACGTGATCAAGATCGAACCGCCCCGCGGCGAGCCGTTACGCCGCCGGGAACAGGTCCAGGGCGGCTCGGTGCCCTTCGCCATCCTCAACGCCGGCAAGCGCGACATCACCCTCGACCTCAAGCACCCACGCGGCCGGGACCTGCTGTTGCAGCTCGCCGAGACCGCCGACGTGCTGATCGAGAACTTCGCGCCCGGTGTGCTGGACCGGCTCGGCGCCGGCTGGGACGTGCTGCACGAGCGCAACCCCCGGCTGTGCTACGGCTCGGGTTCCGGCTACGGCCTGTCCGGCCCCGACCGCGACCGCCTGGCCATGGACCTCACCGTGCAGGCCTACGGCGGGGCGATGTCGGTCACCGGCTTCCCCGACGGGCCCCCGGTGAAGGCCGGGCCGCAGATCGTCGACTTCCTCGGCGGGGTGCACCTGTACGCCGGGTTGATGACCGCGCTGTTCGAACGCGAGCACACCGGTGTCGGCCACCACGTCGAGGTGGCCATGCAGGAGGTGACCCTGATGTCGATGGCGTCGAACTGGGGCACGCTCATCGGTACCGGCTCGGTGGGACGCACCGGCAACCGCCACAGCGGCCTGGCGGTGGCGCCCTACAACGTGTACCCGACCACCGACGGGGCCATCGCCCTGATGTGCACCGCGGAGGAGCACTGGACGAACCTGGCCAACGCCATGGGCCGACCCGAGCTGATCGAAGACCCGCGCTACGTCGACAACGGCAGCCGCGCCGCCCACCTCGACGAGGTCGACGAGCTGGTGGGGGCCTGGACCGCGCCACAGGCCAAGGCCGACGTCTTCGCCGCCTGCCAGCGGTACCGGGTCCCGGCCGCGCCGGTGCGCACGCTGGTCGAGGTGCTCCACGACGACCACCTCCGCCAACGCGAAGCCATCCGCGACATCGAGCACCCGAGCTACGGCACCATCTCGCTGCCGCAGAGCCCCCTGCGTTTCGACCACCGGCCGCCGCCCCGGCTGAGCGTCAGCCCGGGGTTCGGCCAGCACAACGCCGAGGTGTACGGCTCATTGGGCCTCGACGTCGACACCCTGCGAGCCGACGGGGTGATCTGAGAGGACAGCTCAGACCGCTGCCATCGCCCCGGCGGAGGCGTCGCTGTCAGCATTGCGCACCGCCACCGCCAAGCGGTGGCCCACCGCCGCTTCGATCATCAGGCAGACCCCACCGGCGACCAGTACCCAGGTCACGGGGAACCGGTCGAGGCTCACACCCCAAACCGCGACACCCACCGGGGCCATGACCGCCGCCACGACCATCAGCGAGGCCATCCCCAGCGCCTGATCGGCGGGCTCGACCGCATCGCCGATGGCCCCGGCGAGGAACGGCGTCGCCGAGTAGTACGACGTCCCGATCCCCAGCCCGGCGAACGCCCAGAACACCAACTGGGCGGGACCGCTCAGCAACAGCGAGAGCAGGGAGAAGACCACGGTGCTGATGCTGAGGAGGGCATGGGAGACGGTCAGGCCCACCAGCGGCCCGACACGATCGCCCACCTTCCGTACCACGTACGGGGCCAGGATCCGCCCCGAGGACACCGCGGCCATCAGGATCGCTGCGCCGGACACGACATCGCCCGGCAGTGCCGTGGGTCGGGCATTGCGCACCGCCGCCGTGATCGGGACGGCCATTGCGGTGAACGGTCCGATGCACACCAGAGCCACCGAGACCAGGCTCAGGACCAGACGCAACGACCGATGGCGGCGCAGCAGCGCCCGCAGCTCCGCCCAACCGTTCCGGAAAGTCCGGCCGGCCGGCACCGGGCGGGCCGGTCGGCCGAACCAGCACACCACGGCGATCGGGGCGGTGAGCACGGCGTTGGCGATCATCGCCCATCCCGGTCCGGGACCGTTGACGATCGCACCACCGGCGAGGGAACCCAGGGCAAAGGCCACCCCGCCGATCACCCCCTGATAGGCGCGGGCCATCGCCAGACCCTCACCGGTGAGGAACGCCTTGGAGACCAACGGCTTGTAGACCGCGTTCACCGCCAACGGGAACCCGCCGAGCAGGCCGGCGGCGTAGACGACCCGCACCGGAGTGCTCCCGGTCACCACGAGCAGGCCCGCAACGAGCCAGACCGACGCCGACAGCGCATTGGCCACCGCTGCCGTGCGTTGCTCACCGAACCGGCTGCCCCAGGAGGGCACCACCGGGGCCAGGATGCCGGGGATCATCATCAGAGCGAGGAACACCGCAGTGCGGCTGCCACCACTGCCGCTGGTGGCAGCGGTGGTGGTGACCGTGGTCGCGGCCAGCAGGACCATGCCGGTCCCCGCGACCGTCGAGGCCAGCGCCGCAACGTAGGCGACCCGCCACCGCCGGGCCGCACGGTCGCCGAAGTCAGAACGCCTGACCGCCTCCCCTCGGACCGGACCGTACCAGCACGAGGTAACGGACCGCATACGGGCCCTTCGCCCGGTCGAGGGCGGCCGGTCAGGCGTCAGCCGCGACCGTCGCGGCCGCCCGGTAGCGCAGCGCGACAGCAATGAGCACCATCGCCGCACCAGCGCCGATCAGCGCACCGACCGCCGAGACCCCGTCGATGGCCAATCCCCAGGCGATGACACCCATCGGAATGGCGACCGCCGCCACCATCGTCAGCATGGCCATGGCCAACGATTGGTCGGCGGCCTCGACGGTGTTGCCGGCGGCGCCGATGCACAAGGACCGTCCGGCGAAGTAGGTCATCCCGAACGCGACACCGAACACGATCCAGACCGCAAGCTCGGTCGGACCGGACAGGGTCCACGACAACAGAGCGAACGCGACCAGGGCCAAGCCGGCGGCGGCATAGACGCAGCGGCTGGCCGCCATCGTCCCCAGGCGATCGCTCAACCTGCGGACCAACCACGGTGCGGCAACCCGACCTCCAGCCATGGCCGCCATCAGCAACCCGGCCCCGGTTGCGGTGCCGCTTGGCGGACCGGCACCGCCCGATGAACGCAATGCCGAGGTGACCGGCACCACCATCGAGCTCATCGGCCCGAGACAGACCAGCGCTCCGGCTGCGAGGACCGCGGCCCGACGCAAGCCCGGCCGATCGGCCAGGGCACGACGGATGTCGGCCAAACCGCTCCCGCCGGCCCGAGCGGGGCGGGGCTCCCGCGCCGGTCGACCGGACCAGCAGACCCAGGCGATCGGGGCGGAGAGCACCCCATTGACCACCATCGCCGAGCCCGGGCCCACGCGATCGACCAGCGGCCCGCCCGCCAGCGAGCCCACCATGAACGCCGCCCCACCGATCACGCCCTGGTAGGAGTGGGCCACCGCCAGGCCCTTTCCGGTGAGGAAGGCCTTGGAGACCAACGGTTTGTAGACCTGCGTCACCGTCAGCGGGAAGCCGACGAGCGCACCGGTCATCAGCACCACCGGAATCGATCGTCCGCCGACCACCACCACCACGCCGGCAACGGCCCAGAGCACGGCGGTGACGGCGCTGGCGAGGGCGAAGGTGCGGCGTTCACCGAGGCGGTGCCCGAGCCTCGGCACCACCGGCGCCAGGATGGTCGGGGCCATCATCAGGCTGACGAACAGCGCCGTCCGGCCGGCCCCACCGCCGGTTGCACCTTGGGTGGTGACGGTGGTCGCCGCCAGCAGCCCCATTGCCGTGCCGGCGGCCGACAGCGACAACGCCGCGATGAACGCCAGCCGCCAGCGACCCGACGGCTCGGTCACCCCTCCGGCCGGGGGAGCACCTCAGCCCACTCCGGCAACGACTTCCACTCCGGCTCGGCCACGGTGTGCCCGTCCCGGGGCGCGTGGGGGGACAGTTCGCCGCCGGCGAGGTTGTGCAGGTAGCGCGGGCAGTTGAAGAATGCCCGGCCGATCCGCACCTCCACCACCAGCTCGGCGCCGGCGAAGCGGGCACACCACGCCGGATCGTCGTGCAGCACGGCCGTTCCGTGCACCCGGATCCGCTTGGGGTTGTCGAAGTCGACGAACAGCAGCGAGACCTTGCCGGTGTCCGCGATGTTGCCCATCGAGCGGAACATGCCGTTGCCGTCGTAGCTGGGGAAGATCAGCGTGGACCGATCGGGCACCTGGACGAACCCTGGCGCGCCACCCTTGTAGGACACGTCGGGCCAGCCGTCGCCGTCGGCGGTGGCCAGGAAGAAGAACGTCGACCGTTCGATCACCTTGATGTGCCAGGCCTCGAGCTCGTCGAGCACGGTGCGTTCCTCGAGCCGGTCGGCGAGGCGGGTCGTGTCGAACTGGGCCTGCAGCTCACGCGCCCCTGTGGGGTACAACTCCGGTCGCATCGGCGAAGACTACGCCGGTGCGTCCCGCACTGGTCGCAAGACGTAGTGGTCGGGTAGAACCGTCGGCGCATGCTGCCCCTCACCGTCCGTACCATCCGCCTCACCCTCCACGTGCTCGCCGTCACCGTGTGGGTGGGAGGCCAGATCACCCTGCTGGGCCTGCTCCCGGTCATCCGGGCCGCCGGTGGCGACCTGCCCAAGTCCTTCGCCCGCCAGTTCAACCGCATCGCCTGGCCGGCGTTCGCCGTCGCGGTGCTGAGCGGCGTGTGGAACATCATGGCGGTCGACCTCGCCAACACCCCGCCCGGCTACCAGGTGACCCTGTTCGTCAAGCTGCTGCTGGTGGCGGCCTCGGGCATCGGCGCCTTCCTGCACAGCCAGGCCAAGACCCCTGCGGCGCGCGGCATCTGGGGTGCGGTGGGCCTGTTCACTGCGATCGCCGCGGTCCTGCTCGGCGTACAGCTCGGCGGCGTCGGCAGCGCCTGACCCGTCGCCCCGGAATCGGTGGAACGGACCGGCCGGATCGGGTCGCGTCTGGGGCGGTCCCGGCCCGACGCTACCCGGCGGCCGGTGGGGCCAGCAGGGCGGCGAAACGGGCGGCGTCGATGTTGCCACCGGACAGGGTGACCCCGATGCGGGCGCCGCGGCGGCCCACCGCGCCGGCGAGCACGGCGGCCAGCGCCGAGGCCCCGCTCGGTTCGGCCACCACCTTCACCCGTTCGAACAGCAGCGCCATCGCCGCCACGATCTCGTCGTCGGTGACGGTCTCGAAGCGGTCCACCCGATGCCGGTTGACGGCGAAGGTGAGCTCGCCCGGGGCGACCACCAGCTGACCGTCGGCGATGGACCGGGGCACCCCGTCGAGCCGCACCCGCTCCCCCGCGGCCAGGCTGCGACGATGATCGTCGCCGGCGGCCGGTTCCACGCCGACCACCTCCACGGCCCGGTCACGGGCTTTGGCCACCGTGGCGCAACCGGCCATCAGGCCACCCCCGCCGACACACACCACCAGCACGTCGAGGTCGGGTACTTCCTCGAACAGCTCGAGGGCCAGGGTTCCCTGGCCGGCCATGACCGTGGCATCGTCGAACGCCGGGACCACCACCAGCCCGTGTTGCTCGGCCAGTTCGGCGCAGCGCTGGTCACGGTCCTCCCGGTAACGGTCGTAGCCCACCACCGTCGCCCCGTAGGCCTCGGTGGCGGCCCGTTTGTTGGCCGGGGCGTCCTCGGGCATGACCACCGTGGCGGCTACCCCGAACAGCCGGGCGGCCAGGGCCACCGCGGCGCCATGGTTGCCCGACGACCCGGTCACCACCCCACGCCGGCGCTGGTCCGGTGGCAGGGCCGCCAGGGCGTTGTACGCCCCGCGGAACTTGAAGGACCCGGTTCGTTGGAAGCACTCGGCCTTGATGAACAACTCGGCCCCGGCGAGTTCGTCGATGGCGGCGGAGTGCAGCACCGGGGTGCGATGGGCGACCCCGCGCAGCCGGGCCGCGGCCCGCTCCACGTCGTCGAGCTCGATCACCGCCCGGGCCGCCGAGCTGCCGCCAGCGTTCATCGTGGGGCCGTCGCGCCGGTCATCGCAGCACCGTGCGGGACACGGCGATGCGCAGGACCACCCGCTCCGACGTGATGGTCGGAGCGTAGGGCTTGCCGGTGTACTTCAACGCCAGGGCGTCGATGTGGGCCCGCGCCACCGGCCCGCGCACCACCTCGACCACCGTGCCGCGCACCTCGACGAAGTCGTAGGGGTTGGCGGCATCGATGATGGCAACGGACACCCGCGGGTCGCGCTGCACGTTGCGGGCCTTCTGGCGATGCAGCTCGGTGTTGATCAGCACGTGCTCATCGTCGGCGTCGACCCACATCACATGGGTCTGCGGCTGGCCGTCGGGCAACAGCGTGGTGAGCGCCGCAAAGTTGGCGGCCTGGGCGAGGGAGACGACCTTGGGATCGAGCATGGCCCGAACCTACCCGTCCCACGCTCAGCGGCGTCGGGCCACCGCGAAGATCCGCCGGAACGGGAAGACCGTGCCGTGTGGGCCCGGCGGGTACGCCCGTCGGAGCCGCGCGGCCAACTCGGCCTCGAACTCGGCCTGCTCGTCGGTGTCGAGCCCGGCCAGCAGGGCCAGAACCGGTCGCAGCGCCGTGGCCCGGATCCACTCCAGCACCGGATCGGGCCCCGACAGCACGTGGTAGTACGTCGTCTCCCAGACCTGGGCCTCGGCCCCCGCCTCGGTGAGGCGCTCCAGGTAGGCCTGCGGCTCGGCCGATCGGGGCCGTTCGAGCGCCTCGGGGTCGAAGTGCGGCCGCCAGCGTGGCGACGCCACCTGCTCGGCGATGCTGAGGTGGCTGGGCGAAGCGAAGTTGCCCGGGACCTGGAAGGCGAACCACCCACCGACCGGCACGAAGGACAGCCAGTGGGCCAACAGGTCGAGGTGGCCGTCGATCCACTGCAGGGTGGCGTTGGACACCACGACGTCGACCGCAGCGGGTGGTTGCCAACTGCGGATGTCGGCCAGCTCGAAGCGCACCGACGGACCCTGGTGGGGCGCGGCCGCGGCGATCATGTCGGGTGAGGAATCAACCCCGATCACCGTGGACCCCGCGAAGCGCTCGGCGAGGGTGGCGCTGAGATGCCCGGGACCGCAGCCGAGGTCGACCACGAGCCCGGCGGAACGCACCGGAACCCGGTGCAGCAGGTCGTGGAAGGGCTGGGACCGCTCGTCGCCGAAGCGCAGGTACTGATCGGGGTTCCACACCATGACAGGTCGCCGTTGCCTTCAGCCGGCCGTCGGGCTGAGGAAGCGGGCCAGCCGTGAACAGCCCTCGAGCAGGTCCTCGTCGGAGGAGGCCAACGAGACCCGCAACCGGTGCGCCCCGCTGGGGCCGAAGGCCAGGCCCGGTGCCACCGCCACCGCTTCGGCGGCGAGCAGGTCGTGGGCCAGGCGCAGCGAGTCGCGGGCATCGCCGGAGGTGTCCACCCACAGGTAGAACGCGCCGTCGGGCCGGTGCACGCCGATCCCGGCGTCGACCAGCACGGCGCGTGCGGCCTCGGCCCGGCGTAGGTAGGCATCGCGCATCGCGGCCACCACGTCCTGCGGTCCCTGCAGGGCCGCGAGCGCGGCGTACTGCGCCGGAGCGTTCACGCAGGAGACCAGGGGCTCCTGCATGCGTCCCATCACCGCCAGGGTCTCCGCCGGAGCGAACGCATAACCCACCCGCCAGCCGGTCATCGCGTAGGTCTTGGAGAAGGTGTAGACGCTGACGATCCGCTCGTAGGGGTCCACGGCCCGGGCGCTGACCACCTCGCCGGTGAAGGTCAGCTCGTCATAGCACTCGTCGGCCACCATCCACAGCCCGTGACGGCGGGCGAAGGCCACCAGCTCGCCGAGCTGCGCGGCGTTCGCGCACGCCCCGGTGGGGTTCGACGGGAAGTTCACCACGATCACCCTGGTGCGCTCGGTCACCAATGACTCGAGTTCCTCGACCGAGGGCAGGAACCCGGCATCGGGATGCAGCCGGTAGCCGACCCCGCAGGCCGAGATGAGGTGGGCGATCATGGCGAAGTTCGGCCAAAGCGGGTCGGGCAGCAGCACCTCGTCGCCGGGATCGAGCAGCGCCGCGAGCGCCAGGTGCAGGGCCTGGACGCCGCCGGCGGTGACGATGCACTCCTCGGGCCGGGCCTGCCAGCCGTTGACCCGACGTACCTTGTCGGCCAGCGCCTCGCGCAGCTCGCCGATGCCGGTGTTGGGGGTGTAGTGCGTGGCGCCATCGCGGGCGGCCCGGTGGGCGGCCTCGATCACCCAGGGCGGGCTGGGGAAGTTGGGCTCCCCCACCTCGAGCCGCAGCGCCCCCGGCACCCGCTGGGCGGCGTCGAAGAGCTCCCGGATGGCCGAGGCCTGCAGCGTGCCCGCCCGGAGCGAGGACACCGCGGGCACCGCGGCGGCGGGCAGCCGTGTGGCGGGTCGTCGCGCCGCCGCCGACCGATCAGGACCGTTCGCGACGTCGTTCATCCTGTCCACCCTTCCAGCGCGTCATGGGTTCGAGTCGCTGCGGCGTTGCGGGCCTCGGTGTAGCGCAGCGCCAACGCGGCGAGTTGCTCGTCGCTGCCGGGGGCGCCGACGATCGCCAGGTTCACCGGACCGTCGGGGGTCCGCAACGCGGGCAGCGAGACGCACGGCGCCCCGGCCAGACCCGCCGGTGCGGTCAGGGCGAGGGTCCGCAGGCGCAGGCTGTCCTTCTCCGCCGCGGTCGCCCCGGGCCACGGCGGTGGACCACAAGCCGCGGGCAGGCACAGCACGGCACCGTCGAGCACCGAGGCAAGACGCTCACGGGCAGCACGGCGCACGGCCTCGGTCGACGCCACGTCGTGGTCGGTCAGCGTCGAGGCCCAGCCGAACCGGGCCGCCACACCGGGCCCGAACCGGGGTGCGTTGGCCTCGATCCACGGGCCGTGGGTACGCCAGACCCGGCGGCCCTGGTCCACCCGGAACCCCTGGGCCCAGGCCGCCAACCCGTCACCGCCGTCGGTCGTGGGGGCCAGCGGTTCGTCCCGCCGGCTTCCGACGAGCTCGGCCAGGATCGCGATCAGCGCCCCGAACGGGTCGAGCAGGCCCGGGTCGAGCAGCGCGAACCCGTCGGTGGCCACGACCAGCCGGGCGGGCGGGGTGGGCGCGACCCCGGTCCACCGGTCGAGCAGCACGGTGCCGGCCGTGGCCGCGAGCGACGCCGAAGGGGTCAGCCAGCCGACCGTGTCGTAGCCGGGGGCGAGCGGAACGCAGCCGTCCAACGACACCCGGCCCCAACTCGGCCGGAACCCGAAGACCCCGCAGTACGACGCCGGGACCCGGATCGAACCGGCGGTGTCGGTGCCGAGGCCGAGGTCCGCAGCACCGGCCGCCACCGCCGAGGCCGATCCGGCGGAGGAACCACCGGGGACCCGACCGGGCGCGGCAGGGTTCGGGGCCATCCCGTCGTGCACGTTGGTACCGGAGAGGCTGTACGCCAGTTCGTCGGTGACGGTCTTGCCGATGACCGTGGCCCCGGCGCCCAGCAGCCGCGACACCGCGGTGCTGTGCCGTTCGGGGACGGGGTGGGTGGCCCGCCAGTCCGGGTTGCCGGCCCCGGTGGGCACCCCGGCGACATCGAAAAGGTCCTTCACCGCAAGCCGGCAGCCGGCCAGCGGCCCGGTGGGGGCACCGACGGCGAGGACCCGCGGGCCGACGACGAAGGCCCCGTCGCCCGGCGGCCCGCCCTGGGTCACCGGCCCGACCGCGGCGTGCAGCAGACCAGCCTCATCAGCCCGCACGGTAGTCTGCGGTGGTGACCGACCAGCACCAGCTCGTGAGCGACTGGGCACGACAGTGGGCGACGGAGCCCGCCGGGCTGGCGGCCTGGTACGACGAAACGGCGACGGTGACCTACCCGGGAACATCCGGCACTACAGGCACGACAGGTACGACCGGCACGACGCTGATCGGTCGCGACGCGATCGCCGAGCACGCGGCCCGCCTGGCCATCGCGGTGCCCGACCGCCGGGTGGAGCTGTTGCGGCTGGTGGATGCCGGTCCCACGGTGGTCGCCGAGTGGGTGTTCACCGGGCGCGGCGTCGAGGACCTGGTCACCATGGCCACCCCGGGGCTCACCTGGTGGGAGCTCGACGAGGAAGGCCTGATCGCCGACGAGCTGCGCCTGGTCGACTGGTCGGCCCGGCGCATCGCCGACGCCGCCAGCCGTGCGGACCTCGCCATCGCCGCCGGAGCGACACGGAGCCGGGGTTGGTACCGCGACTTCGCCGACCGGCTGTTCGAGGTGGTCGGCCCGTACCCCGAGCTGGCCCTGTCCAGCCTCTACCGCAGCGGGGCCACCTGCACCCGCCCGGTCGGCCGACCGGCGCACGGGAGGACCGACACCGGGCACGACGCGCCGGCGGGGACGCCGCCGGGCCCGCGGCCCGTCGCGGTGGCGGGACACGGGTCGCTGCTGGCGGTCCGCTTCGATCCCGGCGGTTCAGGCCATGCCGATGCGGTGGCGGTCCTCGAACTCGATGAGTCCGACCGGATCATCGACGAACGCAGCTACCACGGCTCGTGGTGGCCCGAGCAGGCCTGAACCCGACCGAACCCGACCGAACCCGACCGAACCCGACCGCGCCTGGCCCGGCGCAACCGGGGCTGCGCGGAAGTCGTGACCTTGGCCCCTGGTCAACCTGGCGCGGAGCCGGAAGGGTATTGGCGTGTCGTCTGCCCCGAGCTCTCCCGCCACCGCCGAGCCCACACCGGTCGGCACCGCGTTCGAACGGCTCCGCACTGTCAAACTCGGCACCGTGCGCACCGCGTTCTCGGCTGCGGTCTACCGGCGGTCGGCACCACGGGCGCTGGCCTGGCTGGCTTTCGACGCCACCGTGTACGCCGCGTTCGTGGTGGCGGCGATGCGGGCCGATCACCTGGTGGTGAAGTTCGGGTTCGGGGTGCTGGCCGGCTGTGCGGTGGCCTCGCTGTTCGTTTGGGCCCACGACGCCGCCCACGGCGCCCTGTTCAGCTCCTCGGCGGTGGCCGAGGTGTTGGGCACCGCGGCGATGTTGCCGTCGCTGAACGTGTACCGCCTGTGGGTCCACGGCCACAACCGGGTGCACCACGGGTTCACCAGCTTCAGCCCCGTCGACTGGATCTGGCGGCCGCTGACCCCCGCCCAGTACCGGGCCCGACCGGCATGGTCACGGCTGATCTACCGCGTCGAGCGAAGTCTGTTGGGCTGCCCGTTGCACTACCTGACCAAGGTGTGGTGGCCGGGCATGGTCCGCTTCCGGCCCGATGCGGAGACCCGAAGCCGACACCACTTCACCCGGTCCAAGGCCATCACCGCGGTGTTCGCCGTGCAGGCAATGGTGGTGGCGTGGTTGCTCGGCGGCGGCGCAGCCGGAGCGGTGACTGCGGTGGTGGTGCCGTGGCTGGTGTTCAACTTCTTCATCGCCTTGTTCGTCTTCCTGCACCACACGCACCCGCAACTGCCGTTCTTCGAGGACCGCAAGCAGTGGAACGCCACCATCGGCCAGGTCGCCTGTTCCACGGTGGTGGTCATGCCGCGGCTGCTGTCGGCGTTGACCCACCACATCCTGGTCCACACGCCGCACCACGTGGATCAGCGCATCCCCTTCTACCGACTGCCCACCGCCTGGCGGCAGCTGGCCGCCCACCACGGCTCGGACGTGATCACCTACCGGTTCCGCTGGTCCAGCGTCCGCGCCATCTTCCGCGACTGCCAGCTGTTCGACTTCGAGACCAAGGTGTGGTCACGAATTGGGGAAAAAACGCCAATCCGGGACTCAAGTCCTACCCCGGTCGGGTCGATGTAGACCATGTGTCCAAGGGCCTCATCACCGCCGTCAGCATGACGACCGCCGCCGCCGTGCTGGGACCCCTCAGCGCGATCCCGGTCACTCCGATCCTGCTGCTGGTCACCCTGACCGCTGCCGGGAGCTGGAAGCTGTGGCGCATGCAGCGCATGCTGACCGACCCCGACGGCAACGCCGGGCTCACCACCCAGCAGCGTCGCCAACTCGAGGACGACTGCGAGCTGGCCACCTTCGCCGCCCTGCAGGAAGCCGCCGAGTTCCTCTCCACCGCCGCTGAGCTGATGGACGAAGGGCCCGAGGACCCCACGCTGCTGGCGCGCTTCGCCCAGTGCCGGCGCGACATCGACGATTTCGTGTTCACCGGCAACGGGCTCGGCGATCTCGCCGCCGCCTGGTCCATCGAGGACGCCAACCAAGCCCTCGCCAAGGACACTGCCAGGCGTCGCCGCCCCGCCGCCTGAGTCACGCCACTTCCCCCGGACCGGCTCATCCACTAGACCTTCCGCCGATCACCGCACCCGGACACCGCGAACGGACCGGGTGCAAGCGGAAGGACACTGGCCATGAGCGAACTGGTGCTGATCGATCGTCCCGCCGAGGGCGTCATGCTGATCACGCTGAACCGGCCGGAGGCGCGCAATGCGCTGTCGATGGCCCTGCGCGAGGAGGCCACGGCGACCATTCGTGCCGCCGGGGCCGACGAGTCGGTCGGGGCCATCGTGCTGACCGGCAAGGGTGCGGCCTTCTCCTCAGGGGTCGACCTGAAGGAACTCGGCGCACCCGGCGGGCCGCCCAAGCCGTCGGCCCGCGGTTCGGAGGACCTCGCCGCCGCCATCGTCGGCTGTCCCGTCCCGGTGATCGCCGCAGTCAACGGGCTGGCCATCACCGGCGGGTTCGAGCTGGCGCTGGCGTGTGACATCATCCTCGCCTCCAGCGACGCCCGCTTCGCCGACACCCATGCGCGGGTGGGCATCCTGCCGTTGTGGGGCCTCACCCAGCGCCTGCCCCGCCTCATCGGCATGTCCCGCGCCAAGCAACTGTCCTTCTCCGGCAACTTCTGCGACGCCGAGACGGCCGAACGCTGGGGGCTGGTCAACCAGGTCTTCGCACCCGATGAGCTGGTCCCCGAGGCCGTCGCACTCGCTGCCACCATTGCCTCCAACGACCGCCGGGCGGTGCGCAACCTCAAGCGGGTGTACGACTCCGGCGCGCTGGTGACCATGCAGGAAGGCCTCGCGGTCGAGCGGGCCATCGCCAAGGAGCACATGACCGCGGTGCGCCCCGAGGACATCGCCGCCCGTCGCGCCGCCGTCCAGGCCCGCAACCGCGAGCAGGCCGGTAGCTGACCCGTCCGGCCTGGCCCGACCCAGCTGACGCGCCCGTGCCTGGCCGGGTTCAACCGGGCCCGGCGAGGCCCGGCTGCGCAGGTGTCGGGCCGGGCGGTGGTTCAGCAGCCCTGTTGGACCAGGGCCCGCAGGTAGTCGGGGACCGCGCCCGTCGCCGCCAGCACGGTGCCGAACGCGTCACTGCCCGACACGGCCCGGCGCAGCAGCGTCACCCCGGTACAGCGCGACACCTGCAGCATGTCGCGGCTGAGCTCCGGCCGGTCCGCCACCAGGACCATCGCCGTCCAGCCCCGCTCGGCCGCCAGCGCCCCGAGCACCTGAGCCTGCCCGCGGCCGTCCTCCGGGGCGGCGGGGCAGAGCACCTCGACGGTGCCGCCTCCTCGGCAGAGCCGTTCGGCCCCGCCGAGGCGTTCGGCCCCGCCGAGCACCACCAGTACCGGGGAGACCTGTCCGTTGACCAGGCCGAGGCCCTCCTGCAGCCCGGCCTGGCCGCTGTCGGGCAGCACGACGACGGCATCGGCGGCCACCACCGTGTCACTGGCCGGCAGCAGGAACAGCCGGACCCCCAGCGCCACCATCAGGACCGACAACGTCACCAGGATCAGGCGCCGGTGACGCCTCAACCACGAACGCCGCGAACCGGCCGCCGCAGACCGGCCGCGGCGGCGGCGACCACGTCCAGTGGCCGTCGTCAGGGAGGGGGAGGTACCGGCACGAGCCACCGCCGGGCAGTCTCCCACGCGCCCACTGACCGCCCGCGGACCGCGACCCACCGGCCCCTGGCCCTCACCCGGACCGGCCCTCACCCGGACCGGCCGGGACCGCCTACTCAGAGCAGCTTGGACAGCATCCGCAGCAGGTCGTACTCCAGCTCGCACACCCGCCGGCCGCTGCCGGCCATGGCGATGTAGCGGTAGGTCCCGTCGAGGTGTTGGCGGGCCTGCTTGGCCAGGCCGAGGCCCCAGCGCAGGGTGCCGAACACCTTCCACCAGGCGTAGGCATGGGGATCGAAGTGGGCACCGGCGGCCTGGTACGCCTCGATCATCGGTTCCCGGGCCGAGAACCCACCCACCTCGAGCGCATCGCCGCCGAACCGCCAGGTGCGCACACACAGCCAGCCGAGGTCCTCGTGGGGGTCGCCGGTGTGGCAACCCTCCCAGTCCAGGATCGCCGTCAGGCCGGTGCCGTCCACCAGGATGTTGCCGTTGCGCACGTCGCCGTGGACCAGCCGCTGACGGGCCGGGAGGTCGGGCTGGTTGTCACGCAGCCAGCGCAGACCCAGCGCCAGGCCCGGCGCAGGCTGCAGCATCTCGTCGAGCTGCTCCTCGAGCAGGACGAGCGAGGCGGCGCTGGGCGAGGCGTCGAGCGGCCAGCGGCGCAGGTCTTGCGGCGCATCGGCACCGTCGACGGCGTGGATGGCGGCGAACGCCGTTCCCAGCTGCGCTCCCACCCGCGCCCCGAGCGTGGGGTCCTGGGCCACGCGACGCAGGATGCTGCGCGGCAACGAGTCGCCGGGGATCCGGCTGGAGATGAAGAACGGCTCGCCGAACCACCCGCTGTCGGCGCAGACCTCGAAGACGTGGGCCACCGGGGCGCCGGCAGCCTCGGCCAGCCGCAACGCCTCCGTCTCGGCCTCGACACCGAAGATGACGGCGCCGGCGGGTGGATAGATGGTCAGCACCAGCTCGTGGCGACGGTTGCCGTCGACCGCGTCGAACAGGATGTTGCCGCGGCGGGCACCCACCGAGGTCTCCACGAGGTCCACCGCCCGCACCGGACGGTTCCAGCGTTCGGTGAGGTAGCGGTCGAGCGAGGCAGCAAGGGCAGGAAGGTCGCGGGCCATCAGTCCACCTCGATCGCCTGGTCGTAGCGGTCGTAGCCGGGCTTGTTGACCGCAAGGTTGTCCAGTGCCGACGCCTCGAGCGCATCGCGCGCCGCACGCAGGAACTCTCGCGACGGCAGCTGGGGAGCGCGCAGCCGGGCCTGCAACTCGGCGTTGAGCCGCAACAGGTCGCCGGCGAGGTCCTCGCCGTCGGCGGTCACCCCCAACAGCGCCGCCAGCCGTCCACGTTCACGACGCTGCGGCCCGTCCCCGGCGGCGAGCTCCCGTTCGAGCACCTTGATGAGGTTCGCGGCGACGAGGGTCTTGTAGCGCAATGCCCCCTCGACGGCGGGCAGCACCTCCTCGTCGAGATACTCGCCGATGGTGACGAGGACCTCCGCAGCGGTGGGTCGATCCTGCATGACCAGGAACCTACTCAATCGGCCCGGCCGGTTCGATCCGGCCGGTTCGATCCGGTCGGCCGGGAGCGCGTCAGCCGGTGAAGCAGACCGCGTAGTGGACGGGGTCGGCCAGCACCCCGTCCGCAGCACTGCAGTAGGCCAGGTACCCGGTGCGCACGGGCCCGCCGAGCGGGTCGGGATCGAGCCGGACCGTCGTGGCATCGACCCAACTCGCCCGCAGGGTCACCTCACCGAGGCGGAACCCGTCGCGGTACCACGGCCAGGTCGTCTCGCCCGGGCGGTTGCAACAGGCGAACAGCGACAGGGCATCGAGCAGCTGCAGCAGCGCCAGGTCGTGGTCGGCACGGGCCCGTTGACGCGTGCTCAGCTGCGGCCACAACTGGTGCTGGCGTTGCTGCTCGTGGGCGAGGTAGGCCTGCGAGCGTTCGTCGTCCAGCATCGACGCGAAGCGGGCGTAGTGGCGGCTGCACAGCAGCGCGGCGTAGGCCGAACCGGTCTGCACCAGGTCGACCCCGGACCGATGGGCGTCGTACTTGGCGCCGAGCGGATGGTCGAGGAAGGAATGCAGTCGCCCGGTAGCGGCAAAGCGGGCCCGCTGGTCGAGCCCCACCCAGGCCACGTCGTGGTGGGCCACAGCGAAAAGGACGTCGTTGTCGGGGACCCCTCCGAGTACCCACGCCGCGGCCAATGCCGCGCTCAAGGCGGCGTGGTCGTGCTGGCGAATGCATTCGATCCGGCCGTCCCGACCGTCGCGGGTGATCATCGTCGTCGCCCCATCTGTCTCATGCCTGTCTCATGCCTGTCTCATGCCTGTCTCATGCCTGTCTCATGGCAGGGGGTCCGGCGCCGCCCCGCTGGCCACCGCCCGGCACCGTCGGCCAGCCGAATACCCGACCCCGGTGGTGTCGACGATGGTGCCGGCCAAGGCCGTAGGCTACCGGCCGGTCCGCCGGCGGGTTCCGCCCGACTGCCCTGACCAGCCGATGCACGAACGCCACCGATCAGGGACCACCCGATGAACGACCGTGACCGATCCCCCACCGGCGACCGACCCGAGGTCGAAGCCTTCGTCGCCGGCCTGCCCAAGGTCGAGCTGCACCTGCACCTCGAGGGCTCGATGCGCCTACACACCCGCCGAGCGCTGGCCGAACGCCACCGCACCGGGCTGGCCGTGCGCCCCGAAGGCGTTCCCTTCCACGACTTCGACGGGTTCATCGACGCATTCATCGAGGGCCTGAGCCTGCTGCGCGACGCGACCGACCTGGTCACCATCATCGCCGACATGGCCGCCGACCTCGCGGCCAACACGGTGCGCTACGCCGAGGTGACCACCACCGCCTGGCTGCACCTGCACGACGGGAAGATGACGCCGGAGGCCTACCGGGAGGCCCTGGCCGAGGGCCGGGCGCTGGCCCGGCGTGAGCACGGCGTCGAGCTGGCGTGGGTCATCGACATCCCGCGGGGCTTCGAGACCCCGGCGGAGACGTTCACCGCAGCCTTCCTGGAGAGCCCGAACTGCCCCGAGGCGACGGTGGCCATCGGGCTCGGTGGCCCCGAGATCGGCTACCCCGCCGGCAACTACGCGGCGAGCTTCGCCCGGGCGGCGGCGCTGGGCCTCAAGCGGGTTCCCCACGGCGGCGAGACGGCCGGTTCGACCTACGTCACCGACTGCCTGGAGCGTCTGCACGCCGACCGGATCGGCCACGGGGTGATGGCGCTGCAGGACCCGCTGGTGGTGGCCGAGTTGGTCCGGCGCCAGGTACCGCTCGAGGTGTGCCCCACCTCGAACGTACTGCTCAAGGTGGCCACCGACCTCGACAACCACCCGCTGGCCGAACTGCGTCAGGCCGGGGTGCGCGTCACGCTGGCCACCGACGACCCCGGCTACTTCGACGTCGACCTCAACCGTGAGCTGGTCCTGGCCCACCACCACGGCGGGATGTCCACCGAGGATCTCCGGGCAATGGAGCTCGACTCGGTGGCGGTGAGCTTCCTCGACCCCGGGGCCAAAGCGCGTCTGAGCGCGGAGATCAGCGCCTACCAGCAGGTCTGATCGCGTCGGTCCCGCGGACGCACCGGGCCTGGCGAACGGGTCCGGTCAGCGCCCGCTACGGTCCGGTCAGCGCCCGCTCCGGTCCGGTCGCACCGCGACCGGGCCGCGCTGCGATCAGGTCTTGAGGTAGTAGTCGATATCGAGGTGGGTGATCTGCTCCTCGCCCATCATCCAGCGCAACGTGTTCTTCAGCTTGGTGAGCTGGATGAACAGGTCGTGCTCGGGATAGAGCCCGGCGGCCACCTGCGGCGCCTTGTAGTAGAAGCTCAGCCACTCCTGGATGCCGCCGATGCCGGCACGGTGGGCGAGGTCGGAGAACAGCACCAGGTCGAGCGCCAACGGTGCCGCCAGGATCGAGTCACGACACAGGAAGTCGACCTTGATCTGCATCGGATAGCCGAGCCAACCGAAGATGTCGATGTTGTCCCAGCCCTCCTTGTTGTCACCGCGGGGCGGGTAATAGTTGATCCGGACCTTGTGGTAGACGTCTCCATAGAGCTTCGGGTACTTGTGGGGCTCCAAGATGTGCTCGAGCACGCCGAGCTTGGACTCTTCCTTGGTCTTGAAGCTCTCGGGATCGTCGAGCACCTCGCCGTCGCGGTTGCCGAGGATGTTGGTGGAGTACCACCCGGCGACCCCGAGCATGCGGGCCTTGAACATGGGGGCCAGCACCGTCTTGAGCAGCGTCTGGCCGGTCTTGAAGTCCTTGCCCGAGATCGGCACCTTGTGCTCGGTGGCGTACTGGGTGAGCGCCGGGATGTCCACCGTGAGGTTCGGCGCTCCGTTGCAGAACGGCACCCCTTCGAGCAGCGCGGCATAGGCGTAGAGCATCGAGGGGGCAATGGTGGGATCGTTGGCGTCGATCGCCCGCTCGAAGGACTCGAGGTCCTGGTGCGCCGGACCCGGTTCGATGAAGATCTCGGTCGAACCGCACCAGATCATCACCATCCGGTCGCACTGGTTGGCGTCGCGGAAGGTGCCGATGTCCTCGCGGATGGACTCGAGCATGGCCCGTTTGGAGACGGCGCCCTTGGTGTTGGGGCCGTCGAGCCGCTTCACGTAGTAGGGGTCGAACGCGGCCTTCATCGGCCGGACCGATCGCAGCGCCTCCGCTACCGCCTCGAGATGGCGGGGCCCGTCGAGCACCCCGGCCCGCTGGGCGGCCACGTAGGCATCGTCGGGGAACGGATCCCAGGCGCCGAAGACGATGTCGGCGAGCGGGGTGAGCGGCACGAAGTCCTTGATGAGGGGCGCCCGCCCATCGGTGCGACGCCCCAGGCGGATGGTGCCCATCTGGGTGAGCGAGCCGATCGGCTCGCTCATGTTGCGGCGGGAGAGCTCGACCCCGGCGATGAGCGTGCTGGCCACGGCCCCGAGGCCGACGGTGAGCACGCCGAGACGCCCGGTTGCGGGGGCGACGGTGGGCGTGGGAACGGTCATGTGCGTGTCTTTCGATCCAAGGGCGGGCGGCGGCGATCCGGACGCCGATCGCGTGCAGCGGCACCAAGGCCCCTGCACGCCGCTCGACTGAACCCGCGCCCCGGCCAGACGTTAGTGGCTCGGCCATCGGCGACCGCGTGCGGTCGCATCGGCGTCCCGTGCGCCGCCTGCCGAGACTCGATCCCGACCGCCGTTCTACACTTCACCCTCCACCATCGTGTGCACGCGCAGGAGTCGAGGGGCATCGACGGCAACCCGGTCATCCAGTTCGAGCAGGTCAGCAAGGCATTCGGTTCGCTCGCCGCGGTGCACGAGACCGATCTCACCATCGCCGAGGGCGAGTTCTTCTCCCTGCTCGGCCCTTCCGGGTGCGGCAAGACGACCACGCTGCGCATGATCGCCGGCTTCGAGCGGCCCACCAGCGGCCGCATCCGCCTCGACGGGGTCGAGGTCTCGACGGTGCCGCCCTACCGCCGCAACGTCAACACCGTGTTCCAGCAGTACGCGCTGTTCCCCCACCTCAGCGTGTTCGACAACGTGGCGTTCGGGCTGCGGTCGTCGCGCACGCCCGCCGCCGAGGTGCGCGACCGAGTCGAGGAGATGCTCGCCGTGGTACGCCTGCCCGACGTGTCGCTCCGCAAGCCCAACCAACTCTCCGGCGGCCAGCAGCAGCGCGTCGCCCTGGCCCGGGCACTGGTCAACCGGCCCCGGGCGCTGCTGCTCGACGAGCCGCTCGGCGCGCTCGACCTCAAGCTGCGCGAGAGCATGCAGGCCGAGCTCAAGCGCATCCAGGGAGAGCTCGGCTCGACCTTCGTGTACGTCACCCACGACCAGGGCGAGGCCCTGACCATGTCTGACCGCATCGCCGTCATGCACCGGGGACGCACCGAGCAGATCGGCACCCCGCAGGACATCTACCACCGGCCGGCCAGCGCCTTCGTGGCGTCCTTCATCGGCAACGCCAACCTGCTGCGGGCCCAGGTCGTCGAGCGCGCCCCGGCCCCGCAGCCGGGCGGCGCACGGCTCGTGGTCGAGGTGTCCGGCCTCGGCCGGTACCCGGCGACCGCCACCGTCGACCCGCTGCCGGCCGGCCCGTTGCTGTTCATGCTGCGCCCCGAGGCGATCGTGATCACCGAGGACGAGCCGGCGCAGGGCGTCGCGGTGGCGGTGACGATCACCGAGGTCACCTTCGCCGGAGCGACGCTGCGCTGTGCCGGCCGCAGCGACGGCGGTGCCACCCTCGACGCGGCGATCGTACCGACCGCGGTCGGTGCGCGTCCGCAGCCGGGCACCCGGATGTGGATGTCTTGGCAGCACGAGGCGGCACGGCTCGTGCCCGCCGACAGCGCTCCCGCCGAGGACCTTCCGGCTGGGACCGGCGCTGCACCCACCCGGGTCCCCCTCACCACCCCCACCACCCCGGCCCGCCCGGCCGGAGAACGGAACTGATCGATGGCCATCTCGACCGAACCGTGGAGCCGACGGCGTTTCCTGCGCACCGGCACGCTGCTGCTCGGAGGCCTCGGCCTCGCGCCGAACCTGCTCGCCGCCTGTGGCGGCGACTCCGGCGGCGGGGCGACCGGCCTGAACATCGACACCTGGCCGATCTACATCGACGACGACCCCGAGACCGGCACCATCGCCCGCTTCGGCAAGGCCACCGGCATCGAGGTGGCCTGGAACGAGGTCATCAACGACACCAACGAGTACTTCGCCAAGATCCAGCCCCAGCTCTCGCGGGGCAAGACGGTGGGCGCCGACATCATGATGCCCACCTTCTGGCTGGTCCCACGGCTGATCGAGCTGGGCTGGCTGCAGAAGGTGCCGAGCTTCGCCAACCGCGCCAACCTGGTCCCGTGGCTGGAGACGCCCTCGTGGGACCCCACCGGCGAGTACAGCATCCCGTGGCAGGCCGGCGTCACCGGGATCGCCTACAACCGCAAGGCGGTCGGCGGCGAGGTCACCAGCATGGCTCAACTGTTGGCACCCGCCCTCAAGGGCCGGGTCGGGGTCCTCACCGAGATGCGCGACACCGTCGGGCTGTTCATGCTGGCCGACGGCAAGGACCCGGCGATGGCCACCGTCGCCAGCGCCCAGGGTGCGTTCGCCATGTTGGAGAAGGCCAAGTACGACGGCCAGATCCGCCGCTTCACCGGCCAGGACTACCTCGACGACCTGGTGGCGGGGAACTTCGCCGCCTGCATCGCCTGGTCAGGTGACGCCGCGCAGCTCGCCCGGGAGGATCCCAACATCGGCTTCGCCATCCCCACCGAGGGCGGGATGCAGTGGGCTGACTGCATGGTCATCCCCAAGGGCTCGACGAAGCTCGACAACACCGCCACGTTCATGAACTTCGTGTACGACCCGGCCAACGCCGCCCGCATCTCGGCGGCGGTGCAGTACGTCTCACCGGTGCGTGGCGTGGCCGACGAGCTGCGCAAGCTCGGCGCGGACGAAGCGGCGCTGGCCGACTCGGCGGTGCTGTTCCCCGATGCCGCGACCACCGCCCGGTTGCACACCTTCGCCTCGCTCGACGAGGCACAGGAGGCCGTCTTCGAGGAGACCTTCTCCCGGATCGCTGGCTCCTGAGTTCGATGGCGGAGCGCGACGGCGGGCATCGCCGGCCCAACCGCGGGAGGCTGGCCCCCTACGGCCTACTCGCCCCCGGGATCATCTGGTTGACGTTGTTCTTCCTGGTGCCGCTGGCCAGCCTGGCCCGCATGTCGCTGTCCTCCAAGCAGAGCCGCTTCGACTTCGTGCCGTCATTCAGCTGGGACTGGGCCAACTACAGCGACGTGTTCAGCCTGTACGGCACGCAGCTGGCCCGCAGCTTCGGCTTCGCCCTCGCCGCCACCGTGCTGTGCCTGCTCATCGGTTACCCGTTGGCCTACTGGGTGGCGGTGCACGGCGGCCGCTGGCGCAACGTGCTCATCGGGCTGGTCGTCGTCCCGTTCTTCACCTCGTTCCTGCTGCGGACCATCTCGTGGACAGTGCTGCTGGCCGACAACGGAACGGTGGTACAGGCGGCGCGCTGGGCGGGC
Source organism: Acidimicrobiia bacterium (assembly GCA_947476745.1). Classification (GTDB taxonomy): domain Bacteria; phylum Actinomycetota; class Acidimicrobiia; order Acidimicrobiales; family CAIXPF01; genus CAIXPF01. Next base: position 549,081 of record CANJRG010000001.1, read on the forward strand.
CTGCTCAGGGTGCTGCGGGCCGCCGGGCTGATCGACGGGGACCGGCTGCTCGACACCCCGCTCGCCGTCATCGGCGGGCTCACCTACAACTTCCTGCCGTTCATGATCCTCCCGATCTACGTCAGCCTCGAGAAGATCGACCTGCGGCTGCTCGACGCCGCCGCCGACCTCTACGCCTCCGGCACCTCGACGTTGCGGCGGGTGGTGTTCCCCCTGTCCCTGCCCGGGGTGTTCGCCGGCAGCCTGCTGACGTTCATCCCCGCCTCGGGCGACTTCGTCAACGCCGCGTTCCTCGGCGGCACCCGCAGCCGGATGATCGGCAACGTGGTGCAGGACCGGTTCCTGGTGCAGCTCGACTACCCGGGGGCGGCGGCCATCTCCCTGTTGATGATGGCCATCATCACCAGCGCCGTGCTGCTGTACGCCAAGCTGCTGGGCACCGCGGAACTGGCATGAGGGCCCGGCTGGGGCACCTGGCCCTCACCGCTGCGGCACTGGGCGGGTTCGCGTTCCTGTTCATGCCGATCGTGGTCATCGTGGTGTTCAGCTTCAACCAGCCCGTCGGCCGCTTCAACCTGGTGTGGCACAGCTTCACGCTCGAGAACTGGTTGCATCCCTTCGCCCGGGACGACATCAACGCCACGGTGTGGCGCAGCCTCCGTGTGGCCTTCGTGTCGATGGTCGCCGCCGGGGTGATGGGCACGCTGGTGGCCCTGGCGCTGGTCCGGTACCGCTTCCGCGGCGGTGCTCTGGTCAACCTGCTGCTGGTGCTGCCGTTGACCACCCCGGAGATCGTCATGGGCTCCTCGTTGGCGCTGCTGTTCCTCGACCGTGGGGTCGAGCGCAGCTTCTGGACCATCGCCATCGCCCACACCATGTTCTGCGTCAGCTTCGTGGCCATCACCGTGAAGGCCCGGCTGCGGGGCTTCGACTGGACCCTCGAGGACGCCGCCATGGACCTCGGGGCGGGACCGTGGCGGACCTTCAGCCGCATCACCTTCCCGCTCATCCTGCCCGGGGTGCTCGCTGCCGCCCTGCTCAGCTTCTCGCTGTCGATCGACGACTTCATCATCACGTCCTTCGTGGCCGGCGAGGGCGACACCACCTTCCCGCTGTACGTGTTCGGCGCCTTCCAACGCGAGCTCGCGCCACAGGTCAACGTGATCTCCACGGCACTGCTGCTGCTCAGCGTCGGCGCGCTGGCCGCCTCGGTGCTCTACCAGCGGGCACGGCTGCGCTGACCCACGAGCGGCCACCGGCCCGACGGGACGCCGTCGGGGTGGGCCCACTACCGTGACCCGGAGGCGGTCCATCCGGATCGTCACGGCACACCAGTGAGGTGGAGATGAGCCCCGTCCGACCAACCGTCGCCCTGGCCGAGGGATGGCTCAGCCGGCCGCTGCTACCGGCGATCGCCGCCCAGGCCGACACCGCCGACACCACCCGCAGCATCGACCCGGACGTCATCACCGCCATCAAGGCCGGCCCGCTGCTGGGCCTTGCCGCCAGCCGCGAGCTCGGCGGCGGCGAGGCCGGTGTGGCCGCCCTGGGGGCCGAGCTGGCCGCAGTGGCCGCCGCCTGCTCGTCCACCGCCTGGTGTCTGTGGAACCACTGGTCGGTGTTCCACCTGTTCTGCGGCGCGCTCGGTCCCGAGCACGCCGAGTTCCTGTCGGGCATCGTCGCCGACCACGAGTGGGTGTGTTTCCCCGCCGGGGCGGCGAGCCGAGTGTTCGGCACCGTCGAGGCCGACGAGGTGGTCCTGCGCGGCCCCGCCAGCTTCGGCTCCGGCAGCCGCTACGCCGAATGGGCCGGGGTGGCCTTCGCGCTGGGCGACGGCACCGGCGCGCCGCGGCCCGAGGATCTGCGTTTCACCGTGGTACGGCTGGACTCGCCCGGGGTGCGCATCGAGCCCACGTGGGACGGGGCATCGATGCGGGCATCGGCCACCGACACCATCCACTACGACGGAGCCCGGGTACCGCTGGCGCGCTGCGCGCCCTGGTTCGCCGCCAACCGTGCCGCGGCGTTCCGCGACCCGGCGGTACCGATGATCCACGACCGGTACCGGGAAGACTGGGTCGGCCTGAGTGACATCTGGCTGGCCCACATGGCCGTCGGCGTGCTGCTGGCCGCCCTGGACGAGGCGGTGGCGACCATCGGTGGAGGCCGCCGGGCCATCATGGGTGCCGGCATGGCCGCCATGCCCAACGTCCAGGCCAACCTGGGGGCGGTGGCGGCTGCGGCCACCACCGCCCGGATGGCCGCCGAGGCCGTCGCCCACGACGTCGACGAACGTCTCGCCAGGGGCGAGCTGCCGACCGAGGACAGCTTCCAGCGCCAGGGCGCGGTATCGACCACGGTGCTGGCTCTTTGCCAGGACGCCATGTCGACCCTGCTGCGCACCCTTGGCGGGAACGGCCTGCGTGAGAGCGGCAGCTTCGAGCGCCGCTGGCGGGACCTCACCGCCATGCCGATCCACATCAACGCCCACCCCGACCGGATCCACCTGCGTCTCGGCCAGTTCCTGCTCGGGGTCGACAACCAGCGATTCTGACCGGCCGAGCGACGCTGGGAGCGACGGCAGCCCAGTCGATAGGGTGCCGTCATGGCCGAATCCGATGTGCCCATCAGGCCCGCTGCCACGGTGATCGTGCTGCGCGACCGGCCCGCCGACGGCGGGCTCGAGACCCTGCTGTTGCGACGCAGCGCGGACTTGGCCTTCCACGGCGGCAGCTGGGTGTTCCCCGGTGGCCGGATCGACCCCGAGGACTACCACCCCGAACGCCCCGACGACCTCGACCACGCCGCGGCCAACGCCGCCGCCCGGGAGGCCCACGAGGAGGCCGGGGTACGGGTCGACCCGTCGGGGCTGTTGCCGTTCGCCCACTGGACCACCCCGCCGGGCCGGTCACGCCGGTTCTCCACCTGGTTCTTCGTGGCCCCGCTGCACGGTGAGCACGCCACCTTCGACGTCACCGTCGACGGCTCGGAGATCAACGACCACCTGTGGGTGACCCCCGCCGAGGCCATCGCCGCCCATGCCACCGGCGAGGTGGAGCTGCCTGCGCCGACCTTCGTGTCGCTCACCCGGCTCGAAGGCTACGGCTCGGTGGCGGAGGTCTTGGCCAAGGTGCCGACCGAGCCGTACCGACGGTTCAACCCGCGCGTCGTGCACGTCGACGGCGACTGGGTCGCCACCCTCTACGACGGCGACGCGGCGTTCGACCTGCACCCGTTGGACCTCGAAGCTCCCGGTCCCCGGCATCGCATCTGGTTGACCGGTCTGCCCTGGCGTTACGAGCTTTCCGGCCTCTGAGCGCAACCGGCCGGAGCGCAACCGGACCCGGCGGGCCCGGTACGTGCGGGGTCGGTCAGGTCAGGTAGACGGCGATACCGAAGGCCGCGAGGGCCGCGCCGATCGGCAGCACGATCATGCGCCGGGCCGCCAGCTTGCGGTCCGGCCCGAGGGCCAGGGCCAGCGAGGTGGTGGCCACCGTGGCCAGGGCCACCCCGGCATGGCTGCGCGACACCGGGATCGCCGCGTTGGCAAATTCTTCGGTCAGCTCACCCGGGGTGGAGCCGCGGGTCAGCAGGTACCACGCCAGCGGGCCGCACCCCGCGGCGATCGCCGCCACCACCAGCCGGTGGGGTCGCACCGGACGCTCCAGCGACAGCGCACCGAGCAGGGTGGCCAGGGCGGTGAGGGCCACCGACACCAGCATCGTTCCCCACGAGAGCACCGTCGCACGCTACGGGCACCCGGGGCGACGGGCGTGGACCCACCCGAGGCGAGCGGCGCGTGGTCCCCCATGTCCTCCATGTCCTCCATGTCCCCCATGTCCCCGACCGGCCAGTACGCTCGTTCTCGGCATATGGCTCGCTTCTCTTTTCCCTCATCCGGCGCCTCCTCATCCGGTGGGCGTGGTCGCAACGAGGCCTGGTTCCGCCTGGGCACCGTGGACGTGACCACCACCCTGCTGATCATCGGGCTGGGGGCGATCAGCATCGTGCTGTGGGCCATCGCACCCGATGCCATGGCGCAGCTACGGCTCGACCCGTCTGCGGTCCGCTCCGGTCAGGTGTGGCGCATCCTCACCTGGCCGCTGTACAACCAGCCCGACCTGTGGGCGGTGTTGGCGCTGGTGTTCTTCTACTTCTTCGGGCGTGAGCTCGAACGGTTGATGGGCCGCACCCGGTTCCTGTGGTACTGCCTGATGCTCACGATCGTGCCCGGCATCGCCGCCACCGCGCTGAACCTCGAGGCCGCCGGGCTCGACAAGATCCAGCTGGCCTGCTTCCTGGCCTACGTGGTCATCTACCCACAGGCCCGCAGCTTCTTCAACATCCCGCTGTGGGTGCTCGGCGCCGTGCTGCTGGGCATCGAGGTCCTGCAGTTGATCGGCCTGCGCATGTACGGGGCATTACTGCTGCTGTTCATCTCCTGCGCCACCGCGGTGCTGACCCTGTCGGTGTTCGGGCTGACCAGCTCGGTCCCCTGGCTCAAGGCGCCGCGGCCCAAGCGCAGGTCCCGCCCCAAGCTGCACGCCGTCGCCGATCCCCCGCCGGCGGTGTTCCGGCCGCCGGCCTCGCCCCCGCCGGGCGAGCGGCTGCACCAGGCCGAGATCGACGTGCTGCTCGACAAGATCGCCGCCGAGGGCATCGACAGCCTCACCCCCGAGGAGCGCTACCGCCTCGACGCGGCCAGCCGCCGCCTGCGCGACGACAAGCCCTGACCGGGCGGGGGTTCGAGCGGGTAGGTTCCGGGCCATGGCGCACCCCGAGCACGATCCGACCGCAACGGTGAGCAGCGCAGTGGGCCACGAGGCCACCCCGTCCCCCGACGACGGCGACGGCCTGACTGGCCGGGTGGCCATCGTGACCGGGGGCGGTGCCCGCGGCGAGGGCATCGGCAACGGTCGCGCCGCGGCCATCCTGCTGGCCCGCTCCGGTGCCCGGGTGCTGGTCGTCGACCGGTCCGCGGAGCTGGCCGAACCGACGGTCGCCCGCATCGTCGCCGGCGGCGGCGAAGCCATGGCCTTCGTCGCCGACGTGACGGTGGAGGCAGACTGTCGGGCCATGGTCGACGCCGCGATGAGCCGCTGGGGCCGCCTCGACGTGCTCGACAACAACGTGGGCATCGGCAGCCGGGGCAGCGTCGTGGACGAGGACCCCGCCCGCTGGCAGCGGGTGATGGAGGTCAACGTGACCTCGATGATGCTGGCGTCGCGAGCCGCCATCCCGGCCATGGTCGGCGGCGGCGGCGGTGCGATCGTCAACGTGTCGTCGATCTCGGCGCTGCGCCCGCGAGGGTTGACCGCCTATTCCGTGTCGAAGGGCGCGGTCATCGCCCTCACCAAGGCGATGGCCGTCGACCACGGACCCGACGGCATCCGGGTGAACGCCGTCGCCCCCGGGCCGGTGTACACCCCGATGGTGGCCGGCAATGGGATGAGCCCGGCGGCGCGCGCCGGTCGCGCCGCGGCGTCGGTGCTCGGGACCGAGGGCACCGGATGGGACGTCGGCCAGGCGGTGCGGTTCCTGGCCTCCGATCGCGCCCGGTGGATCACCGGCCAGGTGCTCGTCGTCGACGGCGGCGCCACGCTGCGCGGACCGGAACGGGACCCCGGCACCGACCACTGAACCGCCCGGCGGACCGGGCCCACCTGACCGGGCCCCGCGGAGCTGGTCCGGGCAACCGGACCTGGGGCTCCCCCCGATTGGGTATGACCAGGGTCCTATGGACCGACGCCGGCGAGGTGCCGATAGCACCGGCATGGTTTGGCCCTCGCCGCGTCGCAGCGTCCGCTCACTGCGCCGGACCCAGCAGCAGGACCGCGGGTCGGTGGTGGTGGAAGCCGCGATCGTCATCCCCTTGATGGTTTCCCTGTGCGCCGGGGTGCTCCAGTTCGGCCTGCGTCTGCAGCAGGGGCTGCTGGTGTCCAACGCCGCCCGCCAAGGGGCCCGCATCGCCGCCCAGCAGGGCGACAACGCCCTGGCCGACCAGCGCATCATCGAGGCGGTCCGGGGTGCGAGCGGCTCGCTGTCGGGCAAGATCCTGACCATCGTCATCTACAAGGGCGATGCGGCGGGCGCCATGACCCTGACCTGTCGAGCCATGACCGGACAGAGCGGCTCCAACGGCGAGGACGCGTCCTGCAACATCTACCGGGCCGAGAACGGCTTCGCCATGCCCGACACGCCGTGGATCCCGCAGACGCGGCCGACCGATCTCGAAGCGGATCGCGACGACATCGGGGTATGGGTCCAGGTCGCGTTCGACTCGCCGGTGGGCGACCTCTTCGACCTCGGCAGCACCATCTCCGACTACGCGGTGTTCCAGATCGAGCCGAGGGTGTGACGGGCGTTGCTGACCACGACGGGTGCGCGAAGGGGGAGCACATGAGCACGACCATCACCGATCGCCTCCGACGGCGCACCCGAGGCGTGGCGGACGCACGCCGTGGCGAGCGCGGCGCGGCGGCAGTGGAGTTCGCCCTCATCCTCCCGATCGTCGCCGCGCTCACCTTCGGGCTGATCGACGGGAGCCTGACCTTCTTCCGTTGGACCGCCATCAGCCAGGCATCGCGCGCCGGGGCGCGGACCGTGTCGGAGATGGGAACGAACCAGCTCGCCGACTACAAGACCCTCCAGGCCGTCGCCGAGATGTTGAGCAACGTGGCCCCCGAGGACATCGACCGGGTGGTCATCTACAACGCCGACGACGGCCGCGACGGCACCCCGATGGACAACCCCCCGCCGGCCGCATGTCTCACGAGTGCGACCGGTGTCGCCGATACCTGCAACGTGTACACCGCCGCCGATCTCGGCCAGACCCGGGAGCAGTACGCCGCGGCCGGGCGTTTCGCCAGCTGGAATCCGCTGACCCGTGACGACGAGGACGACGCCGACGGGGTCGACTACGTCGGCGTGTACGTGCGGGCCGAGTTGAAGACCCCGACGAAGATGCTCGGCAAGGACCGCACGGTGAGCGAGTTCACCGTCGTGCGCCTCGAGCCCCGACCCACCCCGTACCCGTGACGGCCCTCCCCGACGAACGCCGGCACCGGGTCGGCACCGACGCGCGCGACGCCGGGGTGGTGGCGGTGTGGTTCTCGTTGCTGCTGTTCGTGCTGGTCGGCCTGGCCGCGCTCGTGGTCGACGTCGGCACCTGGTACCTGCGGGCCCAGCAACTGCAACGCGCCGCCGACGCCGCGTCGCTCGCCGCCGTGGTGCACTGGGCACACGACAGCGAGGCCCACGACGTCGCCGCGGCCTCGTTGCGGACCAACGGCGTCGACCCCGCCACCGTCACCTTCACCGGCGAGCGGCCCAAGGCCCACCACTACCGGGTGACCCTCGAGGACCAGGCCGTGCCCACCTTCTTCGGCAAGCTGTTCGGCAAGAACGCCATCACGGTGAACCGCTCGGCACTCGCCGAGTTCGTCGTCCCGGTGCAGATGGGCTCGTCGTACAACTACCTCGGGTGGAGCGACAAGACGATGCCGCTGCAGGCCGCGAGCGGTGTCCAGGCCGCAGCGGCCAGGCAGAACTTCTGGCTGGCCATCAACGGCTACTGCATGGCAAAGGAGTACGGCGATCGCTACTCGGCCGGGTACGACGGCAACGGCGCCGACACCTGTTTCTCGAACGAACCCAACAGGGAGTACCGCCTTTACGGCTACACCTTCGCGGTGAAGATCCCGCTCAACTCCGGGCCGAGCACCATCTCGATCTACGACCCGGGCTTCTGCGCCACCGGTGGCATCGACCGCGAAGCCCGGACCGGCCAGGACGTCCCGCTCACCGTGACCGTGTACGAACCGGACACCGCCGACACCCCGACCAAGGTCAGCGACGACGCCGTTCGGTCCATCGAGATCTTCGCCGGCTGCGACCCGGCCCAACAGGGCGCCTGGGTCGACCTCACCACGGTCAGCACCAGCGGCACCTACCTGCTCACGGTGAGCACCGATAGCGCCGAGGACTCCTTCGGGGTCAACGCCTTCGCCTTGCGGGCGACCACGCCGGGTCACGGTCCGAAGGTGTGCCAGGCCCAGTCGAACGACTGCCCGCTCGTCTACGGCCTGACCGATCTCTCCATCCTCAACAACATCGTGAGCATGGCGGCGCCGACCGGCACCGCCACCGCCACCTTCGGCCTGGCCCACATCGACTCCTCCTACGCCGGCAAGCAGATCGTGGTCGACATGTGGGACCCCGGTGAGGGCATGAACACGATCGAGGTGCTCGACGGCCAAGGAACCCCCCAGCCCTTCACGCTCTACGTCGACACGGCCAAGGTCTCGTCGTCGGGGGGCACCCAACTCGACGTGTCCGCCTGCGGCGACTCCTACAGCCTGCCGGGCCGGACCGGGAACTGCATCTACAACGACAAGCTCGTCGGCTTGGTGATCGACATCCCGCCCTCGTACAACCCGGGCCCCACCGAGGGCTGGTGGCAGGTCCGCTACACCGCGGGCAGTAACACGACGCTGACCGACCGGACCACGTGGTCGGTGCGGGTGGTCGGCGGGTCGGTCCACCTGGTGCACTGATCGGCCGGGGCCACCGCCGGCCGGGGCCGGGGCCGCTCCCGCCCGACGCGGCCGGCGATCAGCGGTCCAACCGGTAGGGCTCGCCCGGCGGCCCGTCCGCCAGGATGGCCCGTACCAGCCCGATCAACGCCGTTGGGGCGAAGCGGGCACCGGCGGCCTCCTCGCCGGAGAGGTCCTCGAGGTTCCACCAGCGCAGCTCGTGCACGTACTCGGCGCGCAGCTGCTCCCAGCTCAGCAGCGGAGCCGGGTCGAAAGGAGCGGTCCGCACCAGGTGCACCACCTCCGACTGGCCGATCCAGTGGCCCTGCGGCCGGGTGGCGCGGATGGTCCGGGTCCACAGGTGGGGCCCGATCCACGGGTCGTGCAGGCCGACCTCCTCGATCAGCTCCCGCCGCAGGGCCTGCTCGATGGTCTCGCCCGCCTCGATGCCCCCGCCCGGCGTCGCCCATACCGACCGGGTCGGGAATTCGAAGCGGACGAGCAGGATCCGCTGGTCGTGATCCACCAGCAGTGCCCGGGCCGCGGGCCGGAACCCCGACGGAAAATCGGCCGGCCGATCCGTCGGCCGATCCGGGAGACCTGCCGGTGCACTGTCGGACACCATGTCATCCTGGCACGACCGCGGGTGCTGCGGCGCGCACCGGCAAGCTGGCGACGCGGCCGGCCGGACGTCAGCCGCCACCCCCGTCCGCTCACGCGACGCCGGGGATACCCAGTTCCTCGGGGGCCTCGACCTGGGACTGCAGCACCCGGCCGAACAGGCCGGCGTCGTCGCTGAGCACGGTTTCGCAGAAACCCACGCCCCCGGCGGAGGCATGGACCCGCGACGCCATGAGCACCCACTCCCCCTGCATCGGCCGGTTCACCTGCAGGGTCAGGTCGGGGTTGATGAATGCGGCACCGGCCGGTGAGCGCTGCCAGCCGACCGCCACGCCGAGATCGGCCATGGCGATCAGCGCCAGCGACGGCGAGGTCGGCTCGCCGGCCACCACCGGGTGACGCAACCGGACCCACACCAGCCCCGGCCCCTCATCCTCGGTATTGCCACGGATGGGACGCAGCTCCACCGCATCGCAGTTGAAGCCGGGCCGCGGGTAGTTCATGTCGAGCCGGGCACCAGGATCGTTGGGATGGTCGGGCCGCGAACCCGACGCAACGGCCCGACGTCGGGGGGCCGCGTCGAGCGCGTCGAGGTCGAAGCGCACCCACTGGCTGACCGCCCGCACCAGCAACCGGTCCTCGTGGGCCAGGGTGGCCTCCACCACCTTGGTCCGCCGACCGCCCTTGACCACCGCAGCGGTGGTCTCGAGCGATGCCAACGGCACCATCGAACGGATCTCGACCGTCAGACGGCTGAGCATCAGCGTGGGGTCGGACTGCGCCGACTCCAGAGCCCAGCCCACCGCGGCGCACACTGCGCCACCGTGCAGGAACCCGTGGTCCCAGGGACCGCGTGTCAACAGGGTGGGGTGCAGCGTGGTGCCGTCACGCTCGAACAGGGCGGTCGGGTTGGGATCGAGGAAGGCCATCGTCGCTCAGCCGTGCACGCCGCCGTCGACCACGAACTCCTGGCCGGTGACGTAGGAGGCGGCGTCGGAGGCCAGGTACAGCACCATGTTGGCGATGTCCTCGGGCTGGCCGAGACGACCGACCGGGACGCTGCGAACCATCTTGTCCCGGTAGTTGTCGACCACCCCGCCCTGGGCCAGCATGTCGGTCTCGATGAACCCGGGATGCACCGAGTTGACCCGGATACGGTGCTTGCCGAGTTCCTTGGCCACGACCTTGGTCATGCCCCGCACCGCCCACTTCGAGGCGCCGTAGGCGGTCGAACCGAACAGCCCGTCCATCCCCGCGATGGAGCTGATGTTGACGATCGAGCCACCGTTGCCAGCCGCGATCATGGCCCGCGCGCCGGCCCGCATACCGAAGAACACCCCGGTCTGGTTGATGGCGATGGTGCGGTTCCAATCCTCGGTGGTGGCGTTCACCAGCTGGGCGATCAGCGCGATACCTGCGTTGTTCACCAGCACGTCGAGACGACCGTGACGGGCCATGACGTCTCCGACCACCGCGTCCCAGTCGCCTTCGGCGGTGACGTCGAGATGGGCGTACTCGGCGCCCTCGATGCTGCCGGCAGTGCGTTCGCCCTCCTCGTCGAGCACATCGGCGAGGACGACCGTGGCCCCGTGGGCGGCGAACAGCCGGCCCTCGGCCGCGCCCTGGCCGCGCTCACGCGCCCCTCCGGTGATGAGCACCACCCGCCCGTTGAGGTCCTTCGCCGTCGTCATCGCTGTGCACTCCCCGTCGATCCGTCCAGCCCTCGGCAGGCCGTCCCGCCGATGTCTAGCCGACCGGCGTCACCCGGCACCTGCTCACCCGGGCAGGCCCGATCGACGGTGCCGATGTCAGCCTGCTGCGGCGCGCACGGCCGCCACAGCGGCGGCGATACCCCCATCGATGTCGGCGGGTCGGTCCTCGGGCAGGGCGTCGATCCGAAACCAGCGGGCCGGTGCCCCTGCCTCGCCGACGAGGGAGGGAAGGCCGGTGGCCGTCCAGCCGTAGGCGATGTTCCAGTGCACATGATCCCAGGCGGTGTGACCGGTTGCCGCGCCGAGTTCGGTGCAATGCACGAACAGCGGCCGCTCGACCACCATAACGGCCGCGGCGGAGAGGCCGGTCTCCTCCAGCAGCTCGCGACGGGCCGCTACGAACGGGTCCTCGCCTGCAGCGACATGGCCCCCGCAGCTGGCCCACCCCAACCGGCGGTGCCACACCAGCAGCACGGCGGCGGCATCGAGGTCGACCACCCAGTTCGTCACGCACACGTGTCCGGCGGCCACGGGCTCGCCCCGGCAGCCGCGACGGAACTCGTCACGCACGCCGAACGGGTCGGCACCGACCGCGTCGAGCAACGTCACCAGCTCGCGATGACGACCGGGCAGCTCGATGGTCGGATGGGGACGGCCCACGATGCACCGATCAGCGCAGCAGGGCCAGCACCTCGGCCCGGGCGGCCGCCTCGTCGGCGTAGCAGCCCCGGGTGGCGATGGTGACCGTGGTGGAGCCGGCCTTGCGCACCCCGCGCAGGCTCATGCAGCTGTGCTCCGCCTCGACGAGCACCAGCACACCGGCCGGCTCGAGCATGGCCTGCAGCGCGTCGGCGATCTGGCCGGTCATGCGCTCCTGGACCTGCAGGCGACGGGCGTAGCCCTCCACCACCCGGGCCAGCTTGGACAGGCCGGTGATCCGGCCGGTCGGGCCGGGCAGGTAGGCGACGTGCGCGGTGCCGTTGAAGGGCAGCATGTGGTGTTCGCACATCGACGAGAACGGGATGTCGCGCACCAGGACCAGCTCGCTGTGGTCGATGTCGAAGGTCTTGGCCAGGTGCGCGGCGGGGTTCTCGCGGTAGCCGGCCAGCATCTCGGCCCACATCCGGGCGACGCGCGCCGGCGTCTCGACCAGGCCGTCGCGGCGGGGATCCTCACCGACCGCGGCCAGCAACTCGGTGACGGCCCGTTCGATACGGTCGAGATCGGGCGAGGCCCCCATCACCGTCCCGTCGGACGGTGGGTCGTTCACCAGCATTGCGGCTCCACGGTTCGCATCCCTGCCCGCCATCCGGAACGCAGGGAATCCTGCCCGGTGCGCTCAGCCGGCACGAGGCCCTCAGAATGTACCGCCTGACGGGCCGCGACAACGAGGCAGCCCGCGTCGCCGGGCCGCCCGGCCCAACCGGAGGTCGGCCGCGTTGCGGCACGCTCAGCCGGCGAGGGGGCCGGGACCGATGCCGGTCACCACGGCGATCGCCGCAGCGCTGGTCAGCATGGCCTGGCGCTCGTCGTCCTCGATGGCCGGCGGGCTGTGCCACTGCCAGCCGGCCGGGCCGAACAGCACCGGCACGCCCAGCACGCCGCTGAGGCCCTCCACCTCACCGTCGAGGCGGACCTGCAGCGGACGCAGCACGTCGTCGCCGCGCATCGCTACCGCAATCAGGTCCACCACCGAGTGGGCGGTGACGATCTCGGTGGTGTGCCCGGCGGTGTAGTGCACCAGGAAAGGCTTGAGGGCCGCCCGCAGGTCGGCCGGCAACTCGGCCACCGCGGCAAAGGCCCCGGCGACGTCGCCGGCGGCGACCATGGCCAGCAGCCTGCCGCGCTCGGCGACGAGCTCGGCCGGCAACCCGCTCACCGTACGGCCCTGACGCTGCCCGGCCAGCCAGGCCTGCAGCACGGCGTCCTCGACACCGTCGACCCGGACCCGGCTCCACACCGGCACCAGGTGGTCGCCGTGCTGACCGATCATGGCGGCGTGTACCGCGTTGCGGCGCACCCCGAGGCCGTCGGCGATCTCACGACGGAAGCGCAGCGTGTCCGACCAGGCCCCGGCGCCGACCACCCGGTGGCGACCGAGCCGTTCTGCGAACACGGCCACCCCGAGCTCGACCGGGTTGGACTGCACGATCACCAGCGGGGCCGGACCCGGCCGGGCGGCGAGCGCGTCGGCGTACTGCTCGAACATCGCCCGGTTGGTGGCGGCCAGCGCGGCCCGGTCGACGTTCGCCCCCGGGTCGGTCGACACGGTGGCACCGGCGATCATCACCACCAGGTCGGCATCGACGGCGTCGGCGGTGTCGACCAGCTCGATCGTGGGGGCGTCATCGGCGAAGGCATCACGCAGATCGGCCCGCAACCCGTGCAGTTCGTTCCCGCTCGCACCGCCGCGGTGGCCGACGAGTTGCAGCCGGCCGCCGGGGTCGAGCAGGGACCGGTCGAGCATCTGGGCGACGGCCTGTCGGCCACAGGCACCGGCTGCACCGATGACCGCCACGCTTCGGATCGGGGGAACAGAGATGTCGGATCCGCTCACCGAACAAGTCTGGCACAGCGGTTCCGTTGCCGAACCGGGACGGGCACCCGCCGATCATCGGTACCGTAGGCGGTGCCGTCACAGGGCGGCGACAGGAGGAACGCACCGGTGGACCCCACGCTCGACGGACCCGACGTCGTGATGAACCTCGACGAGTTGATCGCCTCGCTCCGCACCGGTTCGGTCGAGGAGCTGATCGCCGGCGGCCTGTCGGTGGCGGGCACCTTCGACACCCTCGACGATCCCATCCTGGTGGGCCCCGACGGGGTGCCCGTCGAGACCTGGCGGGAGGGCTACCCCTACGACGAGCGGATGGCCCGCAGCGACTACGAGGCCACCAAGCGACTGCTGCAGATCGAGTTGCTGAAGGCCCAGACCTGGCTGGCGGACACCGGCGGGCGGCTGGTGATCCTCTTCGAGGGCCGCGATGCCGCCGGCAAGGGTGGCACGATCAAGCGGTTCATCGAGCACCTCAACCCGCGTGGTGCCCGGGTGGTGGCGCTGTCCGCCCCCTCGGAACGCGAGCGGGGCCAGTGGTACTTCCAGCGCTACGTCGCCCACCTGCCGACCAACGGCGAGATCGTGCTGTTCGACCGCTCCTGGTACAACCGGGCCGTCGTCGAACGGGTCATGGGCTTCTGCACCGACGAGCAGTACGAACAGTTCATGCAGCAGGCGCCGGAGTTCGAACGGATGCTGGTGCAGTCCGGCATGCAGGTGGCCAAGCTGTGGTTCTCGGTCTCGCGGCGCGAACAGCTGACCCGGTTCACCATCCGCCGGATCGACCCGGTGCGGCAGTGGAAGCTGAGCCCCACCGACCTCGCCTCGCTCGACAAGTGGGACGCCTACACCACGGCGAAACAGGCCATGTTCCTGCGCACCCACCGCCAGTACGCCCCGTGGACGGTGGTGCGCTCCAACGACAAGAAGCGGGGACGGCTCGAGGCGATGCGCCACGTCCTGGCCCGCATCGACTACCCCGACAAGGACCACGACGTGGTGGGCCGACCCGACCCGCTCATCGTGGGTGCCCCCGACGTGGTGGCGGCGGAGGCCGACGAGCACTGAGCGGACCGGCACTGAGCGGACCGGCACTCGGAGGAGCGGGCACGGCCGACCAGCCGTAGGCTCCGCGGCGTGGCCACAAAAATCATCATCGCCAACGGCGCCAACGACCGTACGACGCCGGAGACCCTGCTCGAGCACTGGCACACGCACCACGCGGCGTTGGTGCGCGAGCATCTCGCCCCGTCCCGCTACGCCATCACCACGCTCGACAAGCCCAAGCGCGGCTACCACGGCATCGCCACGCTGCACCTCGGCGACGGGCAGGAAGGGGTGATCGCCAACCTGCCCGAACCGATCCGGGCCGACCCGTTCTACGACATGATCGGCGCCCGGACTGCAATGACCCTGGCCGAGCACGTCATCGTCGAGGGCGACACCACCATGGCGGGGTTCAAGATCGCGGCGTTCGTCCGGCGCCGCGACGACGTGTCAGCCGACGAGTTCTTCGACCACTGGCTGCAGATCCACGCCCCGAACGTCGGCGAACACCTCACGCGCACCGATGGCGCGTTCCGCTACGTCGTCAACCACGCCATCGACGCACCCGACGACGCGCCGTTCCACGGCGTCGCCGAGCTGTGGTATGCCGACGAAGCCGCGTCCCAGGCCCACCTCGGGGCGGTACCCCTCGACGGCTTCGAGCAGCTCTCCAGCGACATCCTGTTCCTCAAGGGCCGCGAGCAGGTCCTGATCTGACTCGACCCGCCGGGTCGCTCCCGAGAGGGCGATACCGTCAGGTGCGGCGACGGGGACGAGGGCACCGACCCGGCCGGTTGCGGGCGGCGGCCACCGGCGGACACCGAAGCAGCTGGTTTCCGACATCGTCAGTGAGCAGCGCCGCTGACGGTGGGATTCGTCTCTTTCGATTCGAGCGCGCTCGTCAAGCTCGTGCTCGACGAGGTCGGGTGCGACCTCGTCGCCACGTTGTGGAACGGGTGCGACGCAGCCATGTCGAGCCGGATCGCGTATCCCGAGGTCTGCGCAGCGCTCGCGGCGGGCCGAAACGGCGCCTTGACCGAGTCGGAGGTGTCCGCGGCGATGTCCGACTAGGACCAGTTCTGGGCGTCGCTGCGACCGGTCGAGTTATCCGCCGACGTCGAGCGGACGGCCGGGTCGCTCGCAGCGACCCGTCATCTTCGCGGTGCCGACGCCATCCATCTCGCACGTGCAGTTGCGCTCGGCTCCGCAGATCTCATGGTCGCGGTGTGGGAAAAGCGCCTTCACGCCGGCGCCACGGCAGTCGGCCTTGCGGACGCTCCCGCCAGGCTCGGGTGATGTCCGGGTCCGCAGCCTGAGCGGCACTGGGTGCTCGTCGCAGCCTCGCCGCCGGCTGCCGCTGCTGCAGCCCTTCCGTTGGTGGAGCTGATGGGACTCGAACCCACGACCCCCTGCTTGCAAAGCAGGTGCTCTAGCCAACTGAGCTACAGCCCCCCGACGGAGCGGTCAGCTTAGCGGCACGGGGTGCCGGACCGACACGGCCCGGCACCCCAGCATCCGGCTAGCGG
>CANJRG010000002.1 GCA_947476745.1 Acidimicrobiia bacterium
ACGGGCGAGGTCGAGGTCTTCGGTGGCGTAGCCGTGCTGCGTGGCGAGCAGCTCGTCGTCACGGATCAGCGAGCCTTGCGGGTTGGGGGCGTCGCCGTGCAGCAGCGAGTCCCCCACCGCCAGGTTGATGCGGTAGCCGGGGGCGTCGGCGAGGCGTTTCACACCTTCGGCCCGCAGCGCCTCGACCAGCAGCCGGAAGCGGGCGATCGCCACCGCGAACGGGTTCAGGTCCACCCCGTACACCGCGTCGAGGCTGTACTGGATCAACGTCCGCAGGTTCGTGGCGGGCTCACGGTCCTGCCAGCGGCGCAGGATCCGGGCGAACGCCCCCAACAGGAAGTGCCCGCTCCCACACGTCGGGTCGATCAGCTTGGTGGCCGCCAGGCCGAAGGTGTCGATGGCCGGGTCGAGCGTGCGGTCGAGGATGAACTCCTCCACGAAGTGCGGGGTCTGCAGCAGGGCGTAGTTCTTCTTGGCGTGCTCCGACAGGTCCTGATAAAGGTCGCCGAGGAACCGGGTGTCCCACAACGGGTCGGTGAAGTCGTGACGCAACTGCTCGCCCGCATCATCGAGCCGCCACCAGAACTCCACCAACAGCCGGGCACCATCAGCGGAGGGCGAAAGCACCCACAACGGGTTGTGCCCACCGAACAGATCACCCAACGCCGGCAACCGCCGATACCGGCGGATCACCTCGGCCAACCAATGCCGGTCGTCATCAGCCGGATTCGCCCGCAGATACGCCGCCCGATGATCCCTCGCCGTCGCCAGACGCCCACCCGGCCCGGCCAGCAGCGGGTCGTCAACCAGGCCGTTGTCCTCACAGAACCGCACGAACACCGAGCCCAACACCCAGGCCACCGCGACCTGACCCAGATAGCCCTCACGCCACTCGGCCTGCTTGTGCCCGGTGCGACCCGAGGCGAGCGCCGCCTGCCACTCACGGTCCAACACCGCCGCCGCGTCGGGGTCGACGTCGACGAGGTGATGCAGGTCGGCCACCACATCACGCACCAGGCGCTTGGTGTCGGACAACAGCGCAGCGGCATCGACGGCCATGATCAGGCAGCTCCGGGGTGGCGGTGGGCGCCGCGCAGCCACGGTTCGGGCAGCGGCATCCACTGGGTGGGGGTTTGCACCGGCACGACGGCACCGTCGACGGTGGGCGTGGCGGTGGGGTCCTCGGCGGCGGCGAGCAGCCACACGCTGCGCAGCACCTGGCCCGGCTCGGCGCGCACCGTCGTGCGGTCACGCAACCGGTCGACCAGGCCGTCGAGCAGGCCGTACCGGGCCAGCAGCCCCGGCCTGGTCAACAACACCGCCGGACGGGCCAGTACGTCGGCCTCGACCTCGGCGGCGGCGGCGCGGGCCACGCGCAGCAGGTTCGCCCAGCGCTGGCCGCCGGGCCCGGCCGCGTCGGCGGGGATGACGGCATCGGCCCAGCGGATGTTCTTCCTGCCGGCCTCGGCGTGCATGGCGGCGAGCAGGGCGGCGTCGACATCGACCACGTCGAGCGCGAAGGCCGTGCCGAGATCGCGCTCGGCCTGCAGATAACGGTTCGTGGACGTGGTGATGGTGAGGAACCCGCCGCCATCGACGCTGCGCAGCAGCCGGTCGTTCGTGTCGGTGGCGATACGGCGGTCGTCGTCGGGCACCGCGGCGGTGCGGGTGTAGCGCGTGACGCTGCGCCCGAACACCGAGGACCCGCTCGACACCTCGGGCGGCGGCGGCACCCGGTAGCCGCCCTGGTCGGCACCGGCCGGGGCGAACCACTCCAGGCCGACCGTGTCCGCGACGAGCCGGTCGAGCGCCGGCCGTTCCGGCAGGGCAGCGGCATCGGGGAAGCGGGTACGGACCCGGTCACGCAGCTGCTCCTCGTTCAGCGTCCCGACGCCGAGCAGGGCGGCGCGGGCCAGGCCCAACGCCCGCTCCGCGGCCATACCCCGGGGGTACAGCTCCAGCCGCGACGACACCGCCGCGGCCTGCGACGCGGCGGCCGCCAAACGCACCAGACGGGTGTCGGTGAGCAGCTCGAACCCGAACGGCACCGGCACCGCCCGCAGCCGTTCGACAGCAACCGCCGGCGAGGCCAGCGGGTCGGTACGGGCCAGATCGTCGGCGACCGGGCCGAGGGCGGCGGCGTAGTCGATCAGCTCCTGGGCATCGACCCGGGCCGACTCGGCGTAGAGCACCACGGTGGTGCCCAACCGGCGGAACCCGAACCGGGCCCCGGCCCGGCCCGCCTCGGCCTCGACCGCGGCCCGCACCACGGCCCGGGCCCGGCGCAACCGTTCCGCACCGGTGGCCGGCGAGCCGCGCCGGTCGAGCAGGGCATGGGCGACCTCTTCACCGGTGCCCAGCCCGCCGCTGGCCGCCAGCACGGCGTCGATGTCGTCACGCACCCCGGTGAGTGCAGTGTGCTTCTGCCAACGTTTACGGGCCCGTTCGAGCAGATCGTCGGCCGCGACCCGGTCGAGATGGAACCGGTCGGCCACCCGCTTGAGCGACGGCCACGCCTCCGAACCATCACCGTCGAGGCCGAGCAGCTCGCGGGTCGGCCCCACATCCACCACCACCGCCGGGGCCGTACCGCGCGGTACGCACAGGGTGAGCAGGCTGTCAATGCTGTACGCGTGCTCGTCGGCCTCGGGCAACGCATCGAGATGCTCGGCCAGCCGCCGCGACGCCGTGCGCAGCTCGGCCCGCACCCGGTTGCCGACCCCACGCACCGCCACCAGGTCGTTGGCCGGCAGACGGCCCAGATCGCCCGCGGTCGCCAACCCCAGCCGCTCCAGCACCCCCAACGCCGCCGCCGACAGGCCCAGCTCGCCGACCGGGGTCCGGTCGGTGGCCATCGCCACCAGCCGCTCGACCTCGGCCGGGTCGATCCCCGGATCGGCCGTGGTCGCGGTGGTGGTCGCGGTGGTGGCCGGCCGGGCGAACACCCCGACCCAGGCCCGCACCATCTCCGCCGCGGTGTCGAACCGGTTGACCGGCTTGCGGTGCAACGCCTCACCGAAGAACGCCGTCAGCCCGTCACGCACCGCCACGTCGAACAGGTCCGACTCGATACGGGGCACCAGGTCCTCGAGCAGCAGCGGGTCGCTGCGCCCGTCACCCCACTCCGGGCGAACACCGGTGGCCATCTCGTACAACGTCACCGCTGCGGCGTACCGCTCGGCGGCGAGGTCCCACCGGCGAGGTCGGCGCTCCTCCAGGAACGGGTCGAGGTAGCCCGGCGTCCCGGCCCGGATCTGATCGGCCGGCGTTCCCGACAGCGAGAAGTCGAACAGCACCAGGTGCAACTCGTCGTTCTTGCCCCGCTGGCGCACCCCGAGGTTGTCCGGCTTGAGGTCGCGGTGCGCCACCCCCTCGTCCTCCAGCAGGGCCACCACCGCGAGCAGGTCCTCACCGAAGCGGCCCAGCAGGTCCAGCCCCACCCGGCCGTCGCGGCGCAACCGGTCGGCCAAGGTCAGCAGCACGTCGGTCTCGCTGCCCGAGGTCGACACGTCACCGGCCGGTTCGAGCCGCAGCGCGGTACGGCCCCCCACCCGCTCCACACCGTGACACGCCACCACGCCACGGTCCTTCAGCCGGCCGAGGGTGCGGGCCTCGTGCGCCAACCGGTCGGCGCGGTCCTCGTCGAGGGCCACCTTCAGCACCTCGACCGCCCCGCCGCGCTCCACCAGCAACGCCAACGCCGTCGAGCCCTTGCCCAGCCGGCGCAGCACCGTCCACCCGCCGTCGAGCACATCACCCCGTGACGCCTCGAGCGGATCGACCGCCGTCGGCTCCTCGCCCCGGGTCAGCTCGTCGAGGGCGTCCTCGAGGTCGGCGAGGAACTCGCCCGCCGACCCGTAGCGGTCACCGGCGTCGGCCTGGGTGGCGAAGGCCACCAGCTCGGTCAACTTCGCCGACGCCCCGTCGAGCGCCACGTCGAGCGGCAGATAGCCGTGCTGCTGCAGCAACGACGTGCGCTCCAAGGGGGTCCTCCCCGGCGGGCGGCCCGACAACAGCAGGTAGGCCAACGCCCCCAACGAGAACACGTCGGCGGCGACCCCATCGACCCGGTCGGGGTTGGCGGCCACCTCAGGGGCAAGGAACACCTCGTCGGACTCGGTCAGCCGCTCCGACAGCGCGTTGGGCACCTTGGTCAGCGTCGTCTGCAGCACGCGGGTGGCCGACTGCCAGTTGCTGATCACCAGCTGCACACCGCCCGCCGCGGCGGGGTCGGGCCGCACCAGCACGTTGCGCGGGGCCAGCGCCCGGTGGGTCAGGTTGTGCCGGTGGGCGTAGTCGAGGGCCTCGCCCAACGAACGGACCAGCCCGATGCGCTCATACGCACCCAGGCCGTCAAGGTTGGTGGCCGCCCACAGGTCCAGCCGCTCCTCGCCCTCGGCGCGCTCGAAGATCAACGCCGGGCCCCACTCGTGCTGCTGCAGGTCGAGCGGCTGAGCCACCCCGGGATGACGCAGCGGTTCGAGCAGCACGAACTCGCGCTGCGCCGTACGGCGGAGCTGCTCTCCTTCGTCCTTGGTGTGCGCCCGGCCGGCGAGGTAGACCCGCACCCGTCGCTGCGAACGCACCGTTCCACGGGTGGCGACGTAGTCCTGCCAGCCGTCGCCTTCGTCGAGCAGCTCGCCGAGCTCCCAGTCGCCCAGGCGCCGGTGCCGAGACGTGGGCCGGATGCCGATCTGGCCCAAGGCGTCGGCCAGCCGGCGCGACGCCGGTCGGTCCACCGGGTGGGGGCGGATGTTCGCCGACTGCGGGTCGCGCACGGCCTTCAGCACCCCCGGCAGCGGCGGGAACGCCACCCGTTCGGGGACGACGAGGTCGTCCCGGCAGGTCACCCCGGGCCGGGCGATGTCGTGCAGCCGGCAGTCGAGCGAAGCCGAGGAAAGGAACACCAGTGGCTCCACCCACGGCGTGGGGACCTTCGCGGACACGTAGGCCGGCTGGCGTTGGAGCAGCGAGCGGAGCTTGCGCGCCTTGCGGTTCGCGGCGAGCAGCGGGTTGTCGAAGGTGCTGTGCCCACCGTCGTTCGGCCGGGTCCACGTCCAGCGCTGCTGGTCACCGGTGATGACCCCGGGGTGGGACTTGATCTCGACCAGGAACAGGCCCTGCGGGCCTATGACCAGGGCATCGACCTCGTTGACCGACCCGTCGTCGGCCACGAACTCGAAGTTCGACCAGGCCCGATACGGCTCGTGGTTGGGCAGGCCGGCCTTCAGGAAGGCGAGCGCCTCCCGCTCCCAGGCGAACTGGGAGGGCTCCACCTCGGACCACAACGGCGACTCCACGGTCCTCCGACACCACCCTCCACAGCCCGATTACCGGTGCCGTGGTTCTAGTCCGCCGAGCGGTCACCCAGCGGGATTGGAACCATGACACGAATGCGTCCACCGCATCGCCAGTGTCTTGCGACGACTCCGCCACGACGTCGCGGCGGGAGCCGCCACTCGCTCCTTCACCGTCCTACACCGTCCGTACGGTGGCTCCACGGCCTCGATCTTCGGGGCCACGAGGAGACACCCACGCCCATGAGCACCCCCGACGACGGCCCCCGACCGGTCGGCGGTGGCCAGGTCGGCGGGCCCGGGCCGGTGCCGCCGGCGCCCGGCCCGAGGGCCGGACCGGCCGGCGGTAGGGTGCAGCCCTCACCGCTCTTCACACCGCAACCGGGGATGAACGATGGCGCGAACGCCGAAGAGCACCTCGATCATGATGGCGACCGACGCCGGCCAGCGTCCGCTGCCCCCGCTGTCCTCGGTGAAGGTGCCCTCCACCCGGCCGAACGGCCAGGGGAACACCACCTTGCCCTACGAGAACCTGGCCTTCGAGGGCGGCGGGGCGAAGGGCTACGCCTACATCGGCGCCATCCGGGTGCTCGAGGAGGAGGGCATCTACCCCCTGAACATCCGCCGGGTCACCGGCACCAGCATCGGCGCGCTGTTCGCGCTGTTCGCCGCCCTCGGCATGTCCTCCCAGTACATGCAGGAACGGATCCCCGCCGACATCGAGGCCCTTGCCAAGGACGGCCGGGGCGGACCACTGGGCTCCCTCGCCCGTGCCGCACGCCGCAAGGGCATGAACCCCGGCGAGCGGCTGTTCCGTTTCATCGGCGAGATCCTCGAAGACGTGACCGGCAGTGCCGACATCACCTTCCGGCAGCTCCACGAACGCTGCGGCCGCGAGCTGGCCATCCCGGTCACCAACGTGTCACGCATGATGACCGAGTACTGCCACCTCAAGACCACCCCGAACATGGCCGTGCGCCTCGCGGCGCGGATGTCGATGTCGCTCCCGGTCCTGCTGCAACCGGTCCGGGTGCGTTCGGTGTACCACTCCTTCGGCGCCGACGACGACGGCGACCTCTACGTCGACGGCGGCCTGCTCAGCAACAACCCCATCCACGCCTTCGACGGTTGGTGGCTGTCGATGGACCGCGCCGACTCCTTCCTGCGCCGGATGCAGCCCATCGATCATGCGTCGGTGCACTACCCGCGTGCGGCCCGCTTCAGCCCGGCGAACCCCCGCACGCTCGGCTTCACCCTCTTCGACGCCGAGGAGTACGACATCACCCGAGGCTGGCTCCTGCCCGGCGCCGAACCGCCCGCACGCCCCGTCACCAAGGCCGCCCGCCGCTGCGCCGAGCTCGAAGCGGCCTGCCGGCTGCAGATCGCCCGCCAGCAGCCGATCCAACGGCTTTGGGCCCAGCTCGACCGCCACGACCGCAACCACGACGGCCTCATCTCCCACGACGAACTGCGCGCCGCCCTGGCCGACGGCGCGTTCTCCGCCGAGGACCTGATGCTGATCTTCGAGACGACCGACGTCTCGGCCATCTTCCGCAAGGTCGACGCCAACGGCGACGACACCATCGAGTTCGGCGAGCTGCTGGCCTACCTCGAGACCCGCGGCCTCGACGTGACCACCTCCCTGGTCGGGTTCCCCCCGCACCAGCCCCGCAACCTCGTCGAGTTCGCCCGCAACATGTTCGAGGCCATCAGCCGCGACCTCACCCGGTCGAACCAGACCGACGGCGACCGCGTGCGCACCGTCCCCATCAACACCGACTACATCGGAACCACCAACTTCGACCTCGCCGAAGCCGACCTGCAGTTCCTCATCGACTCGGGCATGAAACACACCCGGGTCTTCTTCGACGCCCACCGCTGAGAGGGCCCACCACCCGCCCGGCCCACGCCGTCGGGCCCGGT
Source organism: Acidimicrobiia bacterium (assembly GCA_947476745.1). GTDB lineage: Bacteria > Actinomycetota > Acidimicrobiia > Acidimicrobiales > CAIXPF01 > CAIXPF01. The sequence continues at coordinate 7,221 of CANJRG010000002.1, forward strand.
CGGCGTTCACACCCACCCGGCCATCACGCCCGTTCAGTGCTCGGCGGTCCCGGCGTGGCGGGCCAGGAACGCGACCACGACGTCGTTCCAGGGGCCGGGCAGCTGGGCGTTGACCGGATGGCCGGCGTCGAGCTCGGCCACCTCCAGCCCGGCGATCCACCGGACCCGTTCCACCAACGGCAGGAACGTCTGCTCCCGCATCCCCAGGGTCAGCAGCGTCGGCACCGACACCTCCCGCACCCGCTCCCCCAACGGCAAGGTCAGGTTGGTGTACGCCATGGTGGCGGCCAGACCGGCCGCGTCGTGCTCGGGGAACTCCTCCACCAGCAGCCGCCGAACCTCGGCATCGAGCCGGCGGGAGCTCGCCGGGTTCATCGGCGCCTCCCGCAGGAACCCCGTCCCCTCACGGCCGAGACGCTCCACCATCGGCGCCACCACCTCGGCATGGCGACGCTGCCACCGCTGCGGATCGGCGAACGCCGAGTTGCTGTTGGTGATCACCTGGGCCGACACCCGCTGCGGATGGGCCAGCCCGTACGCCAAGGTCAAGCCCGCCCCCATCGACTGGCCGACCGTGCACCACCGCTGCGCCCCGAGCTCCGCCCGCAGCAACTCGAACTGCTCGACATAGGCCTGCGGCGCGTACGCCGCCGGATCGGCCGGACTCGGCGAGCGGCCATGGCCCCACAGCTCGACCACCACCGGCCGGCACACCTCGCCCAGCGCCGCCACGTTCGCCGCCCAGTACGAACGGCTTCCGAGCGCCCCGTGCACCAACAACGCATACGGCCCCCGGCCCGGGTGCACCACCGCATGCAACCGCGGCCCGCCGCGCCGCGCCAACCCGCTCCAAACCGCAGCGCCCATGGCGATCCCCCGTCCGACGACCCCGTGCCGTCCGCCCTCCATTCTCGCCGCCACGGCCGGACCGGCGCACCTGGGCCGACCGGCGGGCGCGCCGAACGGACCCGCCGACCCCGCGTCTGGGCCTTTCGGGGCCTACCAAAGCCCGGGGCTGCTCCTACGCCTACCCGGGATCCTGGTCGTCGAATCCGGCCGGCTCACGGCAATAGGCACACCGGCCGACATCGCCGCATCGAACGCCTTGTACCGTCACGCCCTCGACGTCGCCCACGGCTGACCCGGCGACGAGACCCTGCCGCAGGCGATACTGGCGACCGTCGCGTCGCGCCTTCGTCGACGCCGGAGGCCGGGGAGCGCAACATCGGATGCGGTACGACTACACGTCGATGGGCTTCTACACCTTCGACTGCCTCGGCTGGCCCTTCACCGAGGTCCCCGAGGGCGGCGGCTGCAACTTCCTCGACGAGTTCACCCTGGCCGTCTCCGGCGCGGCGGGCGGCGCGGCCATCGCCACCGCCAAGATGGGGCTGCGCACCCTGGCCGTCGGTGGCGTCGGCACCGACCTGATGGGCGACTGGGTGCTGCAGCGACTGACACAGTTCGGGGTGGACACCTCCGGCATGCAGCAGCAGGACGGGTGGAAGACCTCGTCGTCCATCGTCACCACCCGGGCCGACGGCACCCGGCCGGCCCTGCACCGGCGTGGTGCCACGGCCGACTTCTTCGTCGAGGACACCCTGCTCGGCGTGGCCATCGACGCCACCGTGGTGCACGCCGGCGGGGTCGGGCTGATGGATGCCATGGACGGCGGCCGCACCGCCGAGGTGCTGCGCGCCGCGCAGGCCAACGGCTCGGTGACCACCGTGGACATCTTCGCCGGATCGACCGAGGACCTCCCCGCGGTCGCCCGGGTGCTGCCCTTCACCGACTACTTCATGCCCTCCATCGAGGAGGCCGAGGCGCTCAGCGGGCTGACCGACCGCGGGGACATGGCGGCGTTCTTCCTCGACCGGGGTGCCCGCTGCTGCGTGTTCACCCTCGGCGACCAGGGCGCGTACTACCACCACGGCGACGGCACCGTGTTCCACCTGCCGGCGTTCGACGTGGCAGTGCGTTGCACCTGCGGCTGCGGCGACGCCTTCAACGCCGGCTTCGCCGTGGCGTTGTGCCACGGGTTCGACCCCGAGACCACCGTGCGCTTCGCCCAGGCGACCTCGGCGCTCAACGCCACCGGCCTGGGCTCCCAGGCCGGCGTCGAGTCCTTCGAGCACACCCTGGCGTTCATGCAGCGCCAGCCGACCAAGTCCTGACCCGGCCGGGGCCGGCCCGCGCCCGGCGGGTGTTGCGGTCGACCCGGCGGGTCAGCCGACCCGGGCCTCGGTGACCTTGCCCGAGGTGATCTTCAGCCCGATCCGGGTTTCCACGAAGTCCATGGTCGCCGGGAAGTCCTGGCCGTCACGACCCAGCACCCGCCAGGTGTAGCCCGCCTTGTCGATCTTGGCGGTCGCCTCGGCCTCGGCCATCCCGATCACCGACGCCACGACCTCGGTCGGGGTGGCCTTGCCCGTCACCGCGCCGCCCGTCGAAGCCGATCCCCCCTCGACCGACGCGGGGGCAGTGGACTCCGACTCGCTGCCACAGGCGGCGAGGGCGAACACGCTCGCAGCAGCGACGACCACGGACAAGGACAGGCGGCGGATCATGCCCCCAGCTTACGGACTACCCGACGATCCGGCACCTCGCCCCGTCGAGCTGCCCGGCCGGTGAGATCGGACGGGCTGTCCGACCGGACCGACCACGACAACCGGGCCATCCCGCGCGGCCAGGATGCGCGCCGGTATGGTGGCGGCGCTCATCAGGCCCCGGGCAGGCCGTCGGTCGCGCACCGACACTGCGCCCGCACCACGCCATGACCGATCGCTGCTCGCCCCACGAAAGGACCCTCCCCATGACCGCAGTTCCGCCGAACGGCCCCGACCCCACCACGGTCGTGCCGACCACCGGCCGGATCGCCCAGCCCGCCGGTTCTGCGCCGGTGGCGCTGGTCCCCCAGTTCGTCGGCCAGCGGGTCGAGGCCGCCGCGGACACCGCCCGTCTCGCCGGGTGGACGCTGGTGCCCGAGTTCGTCGAGCCCACCATGGCCGAACAGCCCGAGGGACTCGTCGTCGCCCAGAAGCCCGCGGCCGGCAGCGCCGTCACCGCCGGTTCGGTCCTGGCGGTGTCCGTCGTGCGCCGTCGTGCCTGGATGGACAACAACGGTCGCAGCCTGTTCCTCGGCCTCGCCGTGGTGTTCGCGGTGCTCGCCGTGGCCTTCGCCGTGCTGTGGAGCAGTGCCGGCAGCAACAGCACCGCCGACATCGACACGCTGCAGGCCGAGAACGCCGCGCTGAAGGCCGAGAACGCGACCCTCAAGGAGCAGGTGGCCGCCGCGGCCGGCGCCGACGGCGAACTGGTCAAGACGTTGCAGAAGCAGGTGTCGGACCTCACCGCCAAGCTCACCGCCGCCGAGGCCGCATCGGCCAAGGCCCAGGCCGATCTGGCCAAGTCGCAGGCCGATCTGGCCAAGTCGCAGGCCGATCTCGCCAAGTCCCAGGCCGATCTGGCCAAGTCGCAGGCCGATCTCGATGCCGCGCTGAAGGATGTCGCCACCCTCCGGGCGCAGCTCGGTGGCATCCAGCAGTCCGTGACCCCAATGCCGAGCTACGTCGGCCAGCAGCAGGTCGCGGTCGAGGACTTCGCCAAGGCCAAGAAGCTGCAGCTGGTGATCGAGAAGGTGACCACCAGCTCCTCGCCCGCCGCGGTCGGCACGGTCCTGGCGCAGCAACCGAAGGCCGGCATCCCGTTGGTCGAGGGTTCGGCGATCTGGATCCAGGTCTACGCCCCCAAGTAGCGACGACGCCGGCCGGAACACACCGGCCGGAACACACCGGCCGGAACACACCGACTGGTATGGTTCGGCCCATGACCACCTTCGTGCTCGTTCACGGTGCCTGGAGCGGTGCCCACGGGTTCCGCCACGTGCGCCGGCTCCTCACCGCAGCCGGCCACGAGGTGTTCACCCCGAGCCTGACCGGGATCGGTGAGCGGTCCCATCTCACCAGCCCGACGATCGACCTGAACACGCATGTCGCCGACGTCGTCAACTGCCTGCTCTACGAGGATCTCACCGACATCGTGCTGGTCGGCTTCTCCTACGGCGGGTTCGTGGTGAGCGCGGCGTTGGAGCGGGTGGCGGAACGGGTTCGCCACCTGGTCTTCCTCGACGCCTTCGTCCCCGCCGACGGCGACTCGATGGTGTCACTCACCGGCATGGCGCTCGGCGAGCCGGTCGGGCCCGAGGCCGTCTGGCTGGTCCCGCCGATCCCCCGGGAGTTCGACGACCCCGCCGAGGCGGCGTTCTCCCAGCCCCGGCGCACCGGCCACCCGGTGCGCTGCTTCACCGACACGGTCCGGCTGGCCCGACCGGTGGAGGCGTACGACGTGCCGCTCACCTACATCAAGGCCACCGGTGAACCACGTCCGGCGTCGGGCGGACCGTTCTGGACCGCGGCAGACCACGCCCGGGCATCGAGTCGGTGGGGCTACCACGAGATCGGCACGAACCACATGATCGCCAACAACCGTCCCGCCGAGCTCACCGAGCTGCTGCTCACGCTGGCCTGAATGGCCGCGCCGGCTTCGACCGACCCGATGTCGGCACCCGGTCCGGTCGCCGCCGCTCAGTCCCCGTCGTCGTCGCGGGACTCGCCGCTGGAGACGTCCGTACCGTGCCACACCGCCTTGGCGCCGGAGTGACCGGCATCGACGACCGCCACCACCGAGCCCACCGCTGCGGCCACGGCGATCACCGACACCCCGATCGACACCCACCTGGGCACGGCGACCCCGCCGTTGTCGCCTCCCGACGCCACGGTACCGGCCGCGGCGGGCTCGGACGACGCAGCGGAACGGCGACGGCCGAACCAGTCCACGGCCACGAGGGCCACCGCCGCGGCGAGCAGCACCAACGCCAACGCACGAGCCAGATCGCCGGCCTCGGCGTGGTCCTGCACCAGCGCCAGGCTCGCCCCCACCGCCACCGACTCCTCGAGCGCCTCGCCCGAACCTGCGGCCAGCACCGCGCCGACGGCCCCCGCCAGTGCCACGGCCACCACGATCGGGCCGTAGGAGCGGATCCAGCGCGGACGCACCGCCAGCAGGACCACCCCCAACGCCGCCAACGGCACCAGCACCACCGGGATGTGCACCAGCAGCGGGTGAGCGGGCAGCGAGAAGAGCTGATCGAGTTCCATGGCGTTGCCGTCCTTCGGCTGGGTGCGGGGCGGTTGGACCCTACCGACGCAGTTGGCGGGCCCCCACGCAGCACAGGTAAGGATTCGGCAAAGCCACGGGTCCGCCGGGCCAGGATCGCGCCGGACCGGCCCGGACACCCGTCAACCCCGTCACACCTATGACACACGCCACACGCACCACATCCCACCAGCCCGACCGGAGTGCCCCATGACCACCGCCGACCGTGTCCTGGTCGAACGCAACGGACCCGTTACGACCGTCATCATCAACCGGCCGGAGGCCCGCAACGCCTGCACGGTGGACATGGTGCGTCAGCTGCACCGGGCCTTCATCGCGTTCGAGGTCGACCCCGAGGCCCGGGTTGCCGTGTTGCACGGGGCCGGGGGCGCGTTCTGCTCGGGGGCGGACCTTCGCGAGATCGAGGACGGCACCGCCATCGGCTTCTGCTGGGCCGGGCTCGACGAAGGCGTGACCCGCCGCTATCTCGACAAGCCGGTCATCGCGGCGGTGTCGGGGCCGTCGCTCGCCGCCGGTTTGGCGCTGGCGGTGTGGTGCGACCTGCGCGTCGCGGACCGCAACGCCACCTTCGGCGTGTCCTGCCGGCGCTTCGGTGGCCCGATGCCCAACGGGGCCACCGTGCGACTGCCCCGCCTGATCGGCCAGAGCCACGCCCTCGACCTCATGCTCACCGGCCGCATCATCGACGCGACCGAGGCCCACCGCATCGGCCTGGTCAACCGTCTCGTCGACGGCGACGCCCGCCACGAGGCGGAGCAGCTGGCCCAGGACCTCGCCTCCATGCCCGCCGCGGCGATGTTGTCGGACCGCCGCTCGTTGCTGCGCCAGTGGGGGGTGGCAGAGGACGACGCGATCCGTTTCGAGGTCGAGAGCGGCAAGGCGGTGTTCGGGCTCGATTTCCGCAGTGGCGCTGCCCGCTTCGTCGCCGGGGCGGGTCGCCACGGCGAGGACCTGGACCGTCGGCCCTGACGCCCGATCCCCGCCCACCCGGCGGCGGCGCAGCCCGGCCCGTCGTGACCGGCGACGGCGGGGACCGCGACGTTCTAGGCTTCGGTCCGCCGACGCCACCGGGCAGTCGGCAGTTCCGGGGGGAACACGATGATCGAGGGCATGACCATCCTGGTGGGCACCGTCGGCAGTGGCGTCCACGTGAGCCGCGACGGCGGCGGCCGCTTCAAGCAGATCTTCAAGCCGGTGCCCTTCGAGGGCAACGTGCGCGCCCTGCGGGTCGACCCGACCGATCCGGCCATCATCTGGGCTGGTACCGATGCGGGGCTGTTCCGATCCGTCGACGGAGGTGTCCGGTGGGCGCCGGTGGCCTCACCCGCCGCCGGCCGTCAGATCTGGTCCATCGCAGTCGATCCCACCGACAACCGTTACGTGTACGTCGGAGCCCAGCCCGGCGGGTTCCGTTCGACCGACGGCGGCGAGAGCTGGGTGGAGATGGCCATCCCCGTGGTCGAGGAGTGCCTGGTGGGCAAGCCCCGCACCACCAACGTGGTCGTCGACCCCCGCGACCCTGCCGTGGTGTGGGCCGGCGCCGAGATCGACGGCGTGTTCCGCTCGCCCGATCGTGGCGTGACCTGGACCCGCTGCACCGACCTCGGCCCGTCACCGCTCAACGGCGACGTACACAGCGTGGCCATCCGACCCGAGGGCGACGGTTCCACCATCTTCGTCGGCGGACCGTTCGGGTTGACCCGCTCCACCGACGAGGGCGAGAGCTGGCAACTGACCGAGCTGCCCGGTTTCCACGAGCGCAACGAGTTCGCCTACTGCCGCATGGTGATGGTGAAGGCCGACGACCCTCAGACCGTCTTCGTCGGCACCGGCGACTCGATCCCCGGTGAGACCGGCGGCCTGCGCATCTCCCGTGACGGCGGGGCCACCTGGAAGCTGGCGGACCTGCCGGAGGAGCCGAACTCGGTGGTGTACTGGATGGCCAACCATCCGGCCCGGCCCGAGGTGATCGCCTGCGCCAGCCTGTTCGGCCAGCTGTTCTGGTCGACCGACAGCGGCGAGACCTGGGAGAAGTGCCGCCGCGGCTTCGGCGAGATCCGTTCGCTGGCCCTGGCCCCGACGGCCGGATGACCACCGGGATCGGGGGCCGGACCGCGATCTGCGGGGTCGGCCAGTCCGCCTACGGCCGGCGCCTGGGCCGCTCGGGCATCGACCTCGGCGCCGACGCCATCGGTGCCGCCCTCGACGACGCCGGCCTCGGGCCCGGTGATCTGAACGGCATGGTGGTCAGCTTCGGTTCGCCCGGTGGCGTCGACGCCGACGCGCTGGCCTTCGCCCTGGGCCTCGATCTCCGCTTCTACTCCCAGACCTGGGGCCACGGCCGCTTCACCGCCACCTGCATCCAGCAGGCGGCGATGGCGGTCGCCTCCGGAATGGCCGACGTCGTGGCGTGCCTGGCCGCGGTGTCCTTCTCCGGGGTCACCCGACCCGGTCGGGTCAAGGGCCGCAAGGGCTCGGCCGTCGGCGGCGACCGTGACCACGAGGGCGCCCGCGAAGCCGGTGGTGGCCACGGCGAGGACCCCGTGGTGGGCATGACCTCCCCAGGGGTGGGTGCGGCACTGGCGGCGCAGCGTTACTTCGCCCGGTTCGGGGCGAGCTCCGAACAGCTGGCGGCGGTGCCGGTGGCCTTCCGCAAGGGGGCGGCGCTCAACCCTGCCGCCATCATGCGCGACCCGCTGACGGTGCAGGACCACCAGAGCTCCCGGTACGTGTGCGAACCGTTGCGGCTGTACGACTACTGCCTGGTCAACGACGGCGCGGCGTGCGTGCTGGTCTGCTCGGCCGAACGGGCCCGTGACCTGGCCAAGCCCTCGGTGGAGCTGGCGGCCATGCTGCCGCTGCCGGTCAGCCGACGCGAGTTCATCTGGGCCTGGCCCGGCCTCGGGGTCGCCCAGCAGGAGGACGGTTCGTGGGAGCCGGGCCGGCGGGAGGCCGGGTTGTACGCCGACGCCGGCATCACCCGGGCCGACATCGACGCCTTCTTCACCTACGACGCCTTCTCGTTCGTGGTGTGGCCCGCCCTCGAGCGGTGGGGGTTCTGCCCGATGGGTGAGGCCCCGGCGTTCACCCAGGACGGACGCATCGAGCTCGGTGGCGAGCTCCCGGTCAACACCCACGGCGGGCTGCTGTCCGAAGCCCATGTCATGGCGTGGAACCACCAGGTGGAGATCGTGCGCCAGCTGCGGGGCGAGGCCGGCCAGCGACAGGTCGCCGGCGCCGAGCACATCCAGTGGGGCAACGTCTACGGCGACTCGATCATCTACCGGCGGGCATCATGACCGACGAGCCGTCGCCCCCCGAACCCTACGAGGGCCCGCTGCCGGCGGTGACCAACCTCAACCGGCCGCACTGGGAGGCGCTGCGCGAGCACCGCCTGGTCGCCCCGCGTTGCGACCACTGTGCTCGATGCTGGCTGCCGCCCGGACCGTGGTGTCCGGCATGTTGGTCGCGGTCCTTCACCTGGACCGAGCTGAGCGGCCTCGGCATTGTCACGTCGTGGGTCCGCTTCCACCAGCAGTACTTCCGGCGTGGCCCCTTCGAGATCCCCTACGCCGTCGCCGAGGTCACCCTGGCCGAAGGACCCCGGCTGTATGCCCGTCCGGTCGACGGGGCCGAGCCGGCGGTCGGTCAGGTGGTGGAGATCTGCTACGAGGACGTCTCGGCGGAACTCACCCTGGCCCGGGTCCGCCCCGCGTCCGTCGCCTGAACGTCGATTCGGTGAAGACTTCCGCCGTTCACCGTCCACCGGTCACCGTTCGCACCAACGGTTGGAGCCGACCGGATCGGCGGCTACGGTCCCGGCCATGAGCAATGGGGGACCTTCACGCCGCATCGTCATCATCGGAGCCGGGCCGGGTGGCATCTGTGCGGCCATCGGCCTGCGTCAGGCGGGCTACGACGACATCGTCATCCTGGACAAGGCGTCCGGCGTCGGCGGCACGTGGTGGCACAACAGCTACCCGGGCGCGGCCTGCGACGTGCCGACCCACCTGTACTCGTTCTCCTTCGAGCCCAACGCGGCCTGGAGCCGCCCCTACGCCACCCAGCCCGAGATCCAGCGCTACATGGATCATGTCGTGGATCGCTACGGCCTGCGCCCGCTGCTGCGGCTCGGAACCGCGGCGCAGGGCCTGTACTGGGACGACGAGTGCCTGGTCTGGCGGGTGCTCACCACCGACGGCGACGAGCTCGAGGCCGACGTGGTGGTCAGCGCCATCGGCATGTTCAACGAGCTGAGCTGGCCCGCCATCGACGACCTGGATTCCTTCGCCGGCGCCCTGTTCCACTCGGCGCGCTGGAACCACGACCACGACCTCACCGGCCGGTCGGTGGCGGTGATCGGCAGTGCCGCCAGCGCCGTACAGTTCGTCCCCGAGATCGCCCCGGGGACGGGCCGACTGCACCTGTTCCAGCGCACCGCCAACTGGGTCCTGCCCAAGGACGACACCCCCTTCGACCCCGAGACGCTGGCCGAACTGCAGGCCAACCCCATCTCCGTGCGGCGGCGGCGCTGGAAGCTGTGGCGGGAGCTCAACCTGTTCACCCAGTTCAACGACACCGAGCTGCTGGCGAAGGCGGAACGGGCCGGCCTGCGCAACCTGGCGCTGGTGGCGGACCCCGAGGTGCGGGCCAAGCTCACCCCCACCGAGCCCTACGGGTGCAAGCGGCCGCTGATCTCCAACGACTACTACCCCACATTCAACCTGCCGCACGTCGAGGTGGTGACCGACCCCATCGCACGGGTCACGCCGACCGGCGTGGTGACCACCGACGGCACCGTACGCGAGGTCGACACCATCATCGCCGCCACCGGCTTCCAGGTACAGCGGTACCTCTCGGCCCTCGACGTCACCGGCCGGGGCGGACGCGAGCTGCGCGACGCATGGTCCGACGGCGCCCAGGCCTACCTCGGCATCACCACCAGTGGGTTCCCCAACCTGTTCATGCTGTACGGGCCGAACACCAACCAGGGCTCGATCATCCACATGATCGAATGCCAGGTCGCCTACCTCGTCCGCCAGGTCCGACGGCTCGACGCCGAAGACCTGGTGTGGCTCGACGTGAAGGCCGAGGTGCAGGACCGCTACAACACCACGCTCCAGGCCGAGCTCGACCGCTTCGAGGTGTGGAAGCACGACTGCAACCACTACTACCGCAACGCCTCGGGCCGTATCGTCACCCAGTTCCCCGGCGACATGGCCGACTACCGCGACCGCACCTCCCAGCCCGATCCCGACGCCTACGAGGTGGGTCCCGGGCGTCCGTTCGGGACCCGGGTCCGCGCCGGCATCACCGTCTGAGCATCACCGTCTGAGCATCACCGTCTGAGCGACACCGGCGGCGACCCCTCGGCCGTCAGCCCTTGCCGAGGTTCATCCCGGGGCACTTCTTTTCGGCCCAGGCACTCGTGGCGGCGCTCGCCGCCAAGACCTTCGGGTCCTGTAACGCCATCATCGCGGCGCTCACCTCCGCCATCTTGGCGGGATCGGACGCCACCGCGACGACCTGGGACATGTCGGTGATGCCGTACTTCTGGTACACGGCCACGAGAGCGCCGAACGCATCGGCGACGATCTTGAGGTCGGACCGGATCTCGGACGGGCCGCTCGAGGACAGGTCCTTCATCGCCTCCGCCCACGCCACGATGCGAAGGAAATTTTTGGGCTGGGTATCGACCCCGGCCGCATCGTCGTCACCGAACGGCCCCTTGGTGCAATCGCCCTTGGCTGCAGCGTTGAATGCCGCGACGAGTTGCTTGCCCAGGTCCGATGCGTTCGAGGAACCGCCTGCCTTCGCCCCGGCCGGGGCCGCGGCGCCCGTCGTGGTCGTGACCCCGGTCGCCGCCGACGCCTTCTCGGTGCCGGCGGCTGCGGAGGACGCCGTGGCGCTGTCGGAGCTGCTGGCGCCGCAGGCGGTCAACCCCGCCACGGTGAGAACCCCGAGCAGCACCGCGGTGACGGTCGGCCGCGCCCGACGGCGTGCACCCAAACCCTGCGAAACCCTGCCAGCCGAAACCGTGCCACCCGAGACGATCATCGCAAGCTTCCCCTTGTCAGCGCCCGACGGGCGCCGCGACTGCGGGGCAGTGTAGCCCGGTTAGGCAAACCGGTGTTCTAGCGTCGTGTCATGGCCCGGGACATCATCGACGACCGCCTCGTGGGCGCCCTGCACCTACGTGCCCTCGACCGGGCCGGCCTCGCCCGCGAACCGGCGCTCGAGCACGTCGCCTACCAGGCCGGGACCCTGTCCTCGCTGATGGACGGGGCCTTCGACGGCGACCTCGCCCTCGCCGACCTGCTCCGCCACGGCGACCTGGGCATCGGTACCGTGGCCGGGTTGGCCGGCGAACTGATCGTCGTCGACGGCGAAGCGTTCGTCATCGAGGGCGACGGCACGGTCCGCAGGCCCGACCCGGCGGTGACCACACCGTTCGCCGTGGTGTGCAGCTTCGCTCCCCAACACCGCTTCACGGTGAACGAGCCGACCTCCCTCGGCGGGCTGCGGGCCCGCATCGACGCCGTGGTGGGCGACCCTGCCGTCATCGTGGCCGTGCGCATCGACGGACGCTTCCGCCGGCTGGCGATGCGCAGCGTGCACCGCCAGCATCCGCCCTACCCGACGCTGGCCGAGGTCACCGCGCACCAGACCGAATGGCAGCTCGAGTCGTTGTCGGGCAGCGTGGTGGGGTTCCGCTTCCCCGACGGCGTGGCGGCGATCGACGTTCCCGGTCACCACCTGCACGTCATCAGCGACGACCGGGCGGCCGGCGGCCACCTGCTCGATCTCGAGATCGAATTCGCCGAGGTCCGCCTCGACGTCAGCAGCGACCTCCACCTCGAGCTGCCGGCCGGGGTGGCGCTCGGCGAGCCGGGCCGGGCCGACCGCGAGACCATCGCCCGCATCGAAGGGCAGCGCCCGAGCTGAACTGGCCACGCCAGGGGTGCACCGGGTAACCCACGGTCCGGCGCTCTCGGCCTGCCGCGCACCACAGGGCGCGTCAATTCTCACGCGAGGGACGCACCTCCACAGAAGTCGAGTAGGTCCATCGCACGCGGGTTGCCGCTGCTAGTTCAATGAAAAGTGTCGATTTCCTGTTGCCATGCGGCAGGGTTCCATGCCATCTTACGTTGGGGTAACCGATGTGTCGTCCGTCACTTTTCTCCTTGTGTGGCGGCCGTCGTCGCGTTGCATCGCTTAGATCCGGCGAATCGGGCGCGTCCTCGCGTGTCCCCGCGAACGACGCGTCCGACCCAGATCCAAGCCTCATCACGCCCGCCCCAGCCGCCGTCGGCAACGCAGGATCTCGGCCACGGCGGCGTCGACGTCCGCCTCGGTGATCGCGGCATCGCACACCGACAGCCGGATGGCCCGCCGGCCCTGCCAGGTCGTCCCACCGGCCCAGCAACGCCCGCCGGCCTGGAGCGCGGCGATCACCGCGTCGGTCGTGACATCGTCGTCGAAGCGCACCAGCACCTGGTTCAGCAGCACCGGTGCCAGGATCTCGGCCCGCGCCGCACCCAGGGCGTCGGCGAATCGCCCGGCCAGCGCGCAGCAGCGCTCGATGAGCTCCTGCAGGCCCCGGCGACCGTTCGCCACCAGCGCCGCCCACGTCTCGACCCCCCGGGCCCGTTGGGACATATCACGGCCACGATCGCCGTCACGGGCATCGGGGGACCGATAGCATCGACAATGTGGAGCCGGTCGCCAATCCCGCCTTCGCCCACTACTGCCAGGCCATCTTCGAGCTCGACGAGGACGAGATCGAGGTCATCCAGGCCCGTATCGCCGAGCGGCTCGTGGTGTCGCGGCCTGCGGTGTCGGAGATGATCCGTCGCCTGGAGGCCGAAGGGCTGATCGTCAGCGCCGGACGCAACCAGATCCGACTGTCCGACGCCGGCCGGGACCTCGCCGAGCAGGTGGTGCGACGCCATCGTCTCGCCGAGCGGTTCCTCACCGACGTCCTCGCCGTGTCCTGGGCCGAGGCCCACCACGAGGCCGAACGGTGGAGCAGCGTGATGAGCGAGCGGGTGGAAGGGGCCATGGCTCACCTGCTCGGCGAGCCGACCACCTGCCCGCACGGCAACCCGATCCCCGGGTCGGACTACCGCGAATCGGGATCCACCGCCCTGTCGGAGGTCCCCGTCGGTGGCTCCTTCCTGGTCACCCGCATCCCCGAGGAGTTGGAGTTCACCCCGGGCCTGTTGGACTTCCTCGAGCAGTCCCGGATCGTCCCCGGCCGCCGGGGTTCGGTGACCGCGGTCTCCCCCGACGGCACCATGACCGTGCAGGTCGACGCGGGCGTCATCGGCCTCGGCGCGTTCGCCAGCAGCCGCCTGCTGGTCGACCGGCTGAGCTGAGCCCGAACCCACCGGGCCCGGACGCGCCGGTCCCGCCGGTGCGTTCCCACCGGCGGGACCTGGCGACGTGCTCGGGATACTCAGTTCAGTGCGTCGCGCCGAGTACCTCGGCATCATGCTCGCCCACATGCGGGGCCCGCCGTGGCGGTACCGCCGGCGATCCGTTCAGGCGCACCGACGCCCCGGGGTAGGTGAAGCTCCGACCGAGATCCTCGTGATCGACCTCGACGGGGAACCCTCGGGCCACGAAATGCGCGTCGTGCACGATGTCCTCGGGGGCGAACACCGCGCCGACGGGCAGGCCGCGCTGCTGGAACCCGAGGAAGGCGTCGTGCGCGGACAGCCGGCCGGCGATCAGCGCCACCGCATCGCGGCCCGCCCCGAAGACCTCACCGATCATCGGGTCCTCCTCGATCTCGGCCATCCCGATGTGCTCGTACTGGCCGCCCATCTCGAGCAGCACGGCGAGCGGGAACTCCTCGGTGAGGTCGAGCTCCACCAGCCACTGGTGGAGCACCTTGAACTCGGCCGGCTTGCGGGGCGGCACCCCGGTGTTGAGATACCGACCGTCGGCGCAGAGCACCTGCGTCGCATCGGTGGGCCGCGGCGACGCATGGCGACCGGTCTGGCGCTGCACCTCGCGGCGAGCCACCAACCAGCCGTAGCTGGCCAACTCGGTGGTCACGTTGGACGCTGCGTGCATGTTGACGTCAATGAACTGGCCGGAGCCGCCGGCGCTGCGGTGCTGCAGAGCGGTCAGCACCGAGATGGCGCCCCACACGCCACCCGTGTGATAGCCCTGGTTCCCGCCGCCGCGTACCGGCGGAACGGTGTGATCGTCGTAGCCGCAGCTCCACACCGGGCCGGAGCCGGCCAGCACCGTGAGGTCGGTGGCGTGCTCCTCCGAGCGCGGCCCGCTGCGCCCGAACGGGGTGATGGCGCAGTGGATCAGCTCCGGCTTGATGGCACGCAGGTCGGCGTAGTCGAGACCCAGCGCAGCCAGACGGCCCGGGCGTTCGGCCTCGACCAGCGCATCGGCGTCGGCCACCAGACGCCGGAAGGTGTCCCGTCCGCCACCGGGCGCATCGTCGTCGAGGTCGATGACCACGCTGCGCTTGGAGGTGTTGTAGTGCCACCAGTACAGGCTGCGCTCGGGGCCGGCCTGGTCCTCGAGGAACGGTCCGTAGGCCCGCTGGGGGCTCCCACCGGGTGGTTCCACGACGATGACGTCGGCCCCCAGCTCGGCCAGCAGCTTGCCGGCGAAGGCCGCCCCGTCGGAGGACAGCTCGATGATCCGCAACCCGTTCAACGGCCCCATCAGATGACCCCCTCGTCGGCCAGGCCGGCGATCTCCGACGCCGACAGGCCCAGGATCTCGCCGAACACGTACTCGTTGTCGGCCCCCAGAACGGGGGCGGCCCGGTCGATGACCCAGTCGGTCTCCGACAGGTGCACCGGCATGCCGTCGACCCGTACCTCGCCCATGGCGGCGTGGTCGACCGTGGGCCACAGGCCCCAGGCCGCGGTGTTCGGGTCCTGGTCGATGCGTTCGCCGGGACGGGCCACCACCGCCGCGGGGATGCTCCGGGCCTGCAGTCGCGCCGCCAGCTCGAAGCGGTCGTGGTCGCGGCTCCAGCGGTCGACGTCGGCATCGAGGGCGTCTTGGACGGCCAGGCGGCCGGCCACCGTCGCCAGCCGGGCGTCCGTGGCCCACGACGCGCCGATCTCCTCGGCCAAGGCGGCCCATTCGGCATCGTTGCGACAGGACAGCGCGATCCAGTTGTCCTGGCCCGCGGTGGCGTAGATGCCGTGCGGCACCATGGTGCCGGTGGCGTCGCGGTTGCTGTCGGGCGACCCCTCGCGGCGGGTCGGGCGACCGTTGACGGTGTAGTCGAGCACCGCCGGGCCCAGCAACGCCGCCGCCGCCTCGGTGCAGGACATGTCGACCCACTGACCCTCGCCGGTCTGGGACCGATGGCACAGGGCGGCGAGGATGCCCAACGTCATGAAGTAGCCGCCGTGATGGTCCATGTACGAATAGCCCCAACCGGCGGGTGGCATGCCGGCCAGGCCCGAGGTCGAGGTGAGCCCGCCCACGGCCTGGGCGATGGGGCCCCACGACTTGAACGAGCTGTAGGGCCCGGTCTGGCCGAACCCGCAGTTGGAGACGTAGATGATGTCGTCCTTGATGGCCCGCAGCTGCTCGTAGCCGAAGCCCATCCGCTCCAGCACGCCGGCGGCGAAGTTCTCGGTGACCACGTCGCTGATGCCCACCAACTCCGTCAGCAGCTCGCGGCCCCGCTCGGTGCGCATGTTGATGGTGATGCCGAGCTTGCCGACATTGTGGTTCTGGAACGCGGCGCCGAACTCGTTGCCGCGCCGCTCGTCCTTGAACGGCGGCGAGCCGCGCAGGATGTCCCATCGCCCCTTGCGTACCGGGTCCTCGATCCGGATCACCTGAGCCCCGAACGCGGCGAGATGGCGCGTCGCGCCGGCGCCGGCGAGCTGGCCGGTGAAGTCACAGATCCTCACGTGCCCCAGCGCACTTGCCCCCATCTGATCCCCTTCGACAGTCCACAGTGCGGACCACTGCGGCCCGAACCCTAGGACGCTCCGACCGGCGACGCACCCCCAACCGCTCGCCGACGCCGCGAACCGCCCGACGGCGTAAGGTCGGGGACGGCCAGGGGGTCGCCATGACACATGACGAACTGCTGGACGCCTTCCCCGGCGTCCGCGTGGATCAGGACAATGCCGCCTACTACCGCGGCCTGCTCGAGGAGCGCGTAGTGGTGAACCGGTGCGACGACTGCGCGAGCTGGCACCACCCGGCCCGTTCGGCCTGTCCGCGCTGCTGGTCCCGGTCGCTCACGCCCACGGCCGTAGCCGGGACCGGCACGATCGTGCTGTTGACGGTGCTGCACCAGGGCTCGCGCAAGGAGGGCGCCGACTTCAACGTCGGCCACCCGCTCGTCGCCGTCGAACTCGACGAGCAGCCCGGCCTGCGCCTCGGCGGGACGGTGCTCGGCGCCGACCCGGCGACGCTGCAGCTCGGCGAACGGGTCCGTGTGGTGGTCCGCCGGCTCGAGGGCCGCGGGCCCCGGGTCGACTTCGAGAGGATGTCATGAGCCCGTCGCGTCGCAACCCCGCCCGGGACCAGGTGGCCATCGTCGGCCTCGGCCGCTCGCCCTACGGGCGTGACCGGGTCGGCTGCACCCCGGGCTCCCTGGTGCTCGATGCCGCCATCGCCGCCGCCCGCGACGCCGGTGTCGGCGCCGCCGACATCGACGGCCTGTGCGGCTCGACCGTGGCCACCGCGTACGTGCAGGCCGCGCTCGGCATCGGGCGGGTGAGCTGGTTCGCCAACCCGGCATCGGTGATCGGCAACCAGATCGTGGCGGCGGTTGCCGCCGTACACAGCGGTATGTGCGAGACCGCGCTGGTGTACCACAACGCCTACCGCATGCCGTTCGCGTCACGCAGCGCCGGCCGTGACCCGATGCGGCGGCGGGCCATGCTGGGCCTGGCCGAGACCCGCAGCGCCTGGGGAACCGGCCACGCCGAGTCCGGGGCGAACTCGATGTTCGGGGCCAACGCCTACGCCGCCTGGGCCGGCCGCTATCTGCACGACTACGGCTACGGGCGCGACACGCTCGGACTGGTGGCGATCAACTCGCGCACCAACGCCGGCCGCAACGACAACGCCGTGTACCGCGATCCGCTCACGATGCAGGACTACCTCGCCGGCCGGATGGTGCGTGACCCGCTCAGCGTCTACGACATGGACATCCCCGTCGACGCCGCCGATGCGTTCATCATCACCACCACCGAACGCGCCCGGGACCTGGCCCAGCCGCCGGTGCTGATCCACGCCGCCAGCCTGGGCAGCACCGATTACGGGATCGAGGAACAGCTGCTCGACCTCAACCATGCCGGCCAGGTGGTGGTGGCCGAGCGGTTGTGGGCCAAGTCCGAGCTGGAGCTGGCCGACGTCGATGTGTTCTACCCCTACGAGGGGTTCTCCAACATCGCGCTGTCGTGGTTCGAGAACGTCGGGTACTGCGGCCGCGGCGAGGGCGGTGCCTTCGTGCGCCAGCACTGGGTGGAGGACCAGCAGCGGATCCTGATCGACGGGCGGATCCCGGTGAACACCCACGGCGGCAGCCTGTCCGAGGGTGGCACGCAGGGTGCCGGGCACCTCTACGAAGCCTGCCTACAGCTGCGTGGCGCCGCGGGCATCCGTCAGGTTCCCGGCGCTTCGGTGGCGCTGGTGACCCCGGGCGGGTACTACTTCAACTCCCAGGGGTTCCTGCTGCGCCGCGACGGCTGACCCGGCGCCGCAGGAGCACTGGCTAGCGTCGCCACCATGGCCAACCCGATCAGCCCCGACCAACTTCCCGAGCTGGCCGCGCTCACTGACTGGTGCGTACAGCCCGGCCTGCTGCGCGGCCGCTTCCGGGCCACGTCGTTCGAGGCGGCCGGACGCTTCGTGGCGGCGGTGGCGGCGGTGGCCGACGAGGTCGATCACCATCCCGACATCGACCTGCGTTACCCCGCCATCGTGCAGATCGTGGTGACCTCCCATGACGCCGGGGGCCTGACCCGCCGCGACACCCGGCTGGCGTCGACGCTGTCGGCCCTGGCCGCCGATGCCGGCCTCACCGCCGAACCGGACACCACCCAGGCGCTGACCGTGGTGATCGAGGTCGACGACCCGGATCGGGTGCTGCCGTTCTGGCAGGCGGTGCTCGGCTACCGGGCCTCCACCAACCCCGATGGCGACGCGATGCTGGTCGATGCCCGGCGCTTCGATCCCGGTGTCGTGGTGCGCCGCCGCACGCCATCCACACCGACATCGGCAGCAGCGCCGACCGCCACATCGGCCGCCGAGACCGGGGCGACCCCGGGGCGGCGGCTGCAGGTCGACCTGGCGCATCCGGTGGCCCTGGCACGGGCTACTGCTGGGTCGGCCGCGGGTGGCTCGGTGCTGGCCGCCGATCCGGTGGCCGGCCGCTGGGTAGTGGCCGATCCCGAGGGCAACGAGGTCAACCTGACGGGCTGGCCCGGGCCGCGACCGACTGCGGACTGAGCGACCCGACGGCGAGCAACCGGCCGAGGTGCCTGGCCGAGGTGCCTGGTCGAGGTGCCTGGTCGAGGTGCCTGGCCGAGGTGCCTGGCCGAGGGGGCAGCCGACCGCAACCGGCCAGGAAACGGGCCCCATGGCCGGTGGCCCTGGCCGGTTGCCGCTCAGGAAGCGAGCTTGGTGACCAGTTGCTCGAGCAGGGCCTCGATACGGTCGAGGCGCTCGGGAGCGGCCGCAGCCGGAGCGGCCTCACAGGCGAGGGCATCGCGGCACGCACGGAACATCCGCCCGCTGTCACGCTCCTCGGCGATGTACCGGCCGAGCAGTGCGCCGGTCTGGATGTCGATCGTGGTGTCGGCGAACATCCCCGCGAAGATGTCGGGGCAGCCCTCCACCTCCGGTTCACCGAGACCCAGCTGCTCGAACTTGTCGAGGTCGCTCAGATCGCAGGACGAGGCGATGGCCAGGCGCTCGGCGCACTTGGCGTCCTCACGGCGCTGCACGTCGTAGCCCAGCTCGCACATGCGTTTGGCGAACGCCAAGCTGTGCTCGCCCTCGCGGAGGGCGATGGTGGAGATGATGGCCCGCACGTCGTCGCGCTGCGTGGTCTCGGCCCACGCCGACAGGTACTGCTGGGCGTCACCCTCGGCGTTGCTGATGGCGTTGAGAAGTCCGAGGTAGGAAGGCTTTTCGATCATGGAACAAGCCTGGCGGATAGAACCCTGTTCCGCAACCACTTGTTGCGACCGACCGCAACCGGTTGCCCCTGCCCGGTTGCCCCTACCGATCGACCGGCCACCCGCCTCGCCCGGCGCCAGCGTTACCGCCAGGCGTACCTCGAGTGCGAGCAGCTGCGTTGGATGTTGTGCGTGCAGCGCGAATCGATGGGTCTGATGGACCACAGCTGGGTGAACCGGGTGTTCCCGCTTCCCCCTGCGCCGCTCACGGCGTGATCGTGACGGTGTAGGCCACCAGCGCATCGTCGCCGACCAACTCGCCGCCCGCGGTCGGGCAGGAACCGCGCCGACAGTTCTCGACCTTGAAGCGCACGGTGGTCCCCGTCGGGATGTCGGCAGCCAGGATGACCGCGAAGTAGACGTCGCCCTCGGCACAGCCGGAGACCTCGGCCGGGCAGTTGCCACTGCTCCGGGTCCGCTTGTCGACCGCGGCCACCGCGCCGGTGGGGGTGATGGCACCGAGTTGCCACTCACCACCGGCGCCGGGGTTCTCCGGCCCGGCCTGGACCTCCAGCTTCGCGTTCGCCGGCGCCGTGACGTCGGCGTGCTGCGGATCGAGCTGCCGTGGCGGGGGATGACCGGAACTACACCCGGCAGCGGACACGATCGTCACCCCGGCAGCGGCGACGATGGCGGCTACGGGGCGTCGGAGAGATGGGAGGCGGAACCACACGACGCCATTGTCCCAGCTGAGCGCGCCCGTGCGGGACCACCCCAACGGCTGTCGCGACACCCCACGACACATCCGCCCGAACTGCACCGGAGCATCACCACCGACCGTGGCCGATCGAGTCGGCCACGGCCCACCACCATCCGCGCGCTGGCCGCCACAGCAATCCGCTCTCTGGACCGCGCCTACCTGCCCATTCCTTGCGGCGAATCGACGTCGATTCGCCGCAAGGATTCATCGAACAACATCCGGCGAATCGGCGGAGACCGACATCGAAGCGACCGATCAACCACAAGGCGTGTCTCCGAAACGGGGTAGACGCCGTGCCCCGAGTCACGCCGAGGGTTACGCTCGGCAGACGATTCGTCCCGATCGGGGGAAACCATGACTGATGTGATGCCTGGGCGGTCCGCCGCGGCGTTCGACCTCGAGGCCAAGTACCGGGAGGAATCCGGTTCGTTCTTCTTCACCGGTGTCCAGGCCCTGGTCCGGGTGCCGATGGACCAGATGCGGGCCGACCGCAAGGCCGGCCACCGCACCGCCACGTTCGTGTCGGGCTACCAGGGATCTCCCCTCGGCGGCTACGACCGCGAGCTGATCGCCCACAAGGCACTGCTCGACCAGCTGAACATCGTCCACAAGCCGGGCCTCAACGAGGAGCTCGGCGCCACCGCGGTCATGGGCAGCCAGCTGTCCGCAGTGTTCCCCAAGCAGCGCTTCGACGGGGTGCTGGGCGTCTGGTACGGCAAGTCACCGGGCCTCGACCGTGCCGGCGACGCCATCCGCCACGCCGCCTACGCCGGCACCCATGCCCTCGGCGGCGTGCTCACCCTCACCGGCGACGACCCGTCGAACAAGTCATCCACGCTGCCCTCGGCCTCCGAGTACGCCCTCGCCGACCTGCACAACACGATCCTGCATCCCGGCAACGTGCAGGAGGTCCTCGACCTCGGCATGCACGGCATCGCCATGTCCCGGGCCTCGGGCCTGTGGTCGGCCATCAAGATCGTCACCGCCGTCGCCGACGGCTCGGGCACCGCCGAGGTCGGACCCGAACGCATCCATCCGATCATCCCCGAGCTCGAGTACCAGGGCAAGCCGTGGAAGCCGAAGGTGACCGGCCGCATCGCCGGCGGCC
Organism: Acidimicrobiia bacterium; assembly: GCA_947476745.1. Taxonomy (GTDB): domain Bacteria; phylum Actinomycetota; class Acidimicrobiia; order Acidimicrobiales; family CAIXPF01; genus CAIXPF01. Next base: position 28,402 of record CANJRG010000002.1, read on the forward strand.
CGGCGAACCCCGTCGAGCAGGAGATCTACGAGGCCCGCTACGAGATGGCCCGCCTCTACGCCATCGCCAATGGGCTGAACAAGATCACCATCACCTCGCCCGACGCCTGGCTCGGCATCGTCGCCTCCGGCCGGGTGTACCACGAGGTCCTCGCCGCCGCCGCCATCCTGGGCCTCGACGAGGACGGCCTGCGCCGCAACGGCATCCGCCTGTTGCAGCTCGGCATGATGCACCCCTTCGAGGGTGAGACCGCACGGCGATTCGCCGACGGCCTGCAGGAGATCCTCGTCGTCGAGGAGAAGCGCCCCTTCATCGAGACCCACCTGCGCGATGCCCTCTACGGCATGCCCGACGCCCCCCGGGTCACCGGCAAGTTCGACCCCGACCGCAACCGGCTCATCCCCGGCCACGGCGCCCTCGACGCCGACTACCTGGTCGAGCCGCTCTACAAGCGCTTCATCCAGCGCATCGACGTCGGCCGCCTGAACACGCCGGCCCCCAAGGCCGTGCGCAAGAAGATCGATCTGCTGCCCACCCGCACGCCGTACTTCTGTTCCGGCTGCCCCCACTCGACCGGGACCAAGGCCCCCGAGGGCGAGCTGGTCGGCGGCGGGATCGGCTGCCACGGCCTGGTCACCGTCATGGACCCCAAGCGCGTCGGCACGCTCATGGGCAACACCCAGATGGGCGGCGAGGGCGTGCAGTGGATCGGGATCGAGCCCTTCGTCGACGTTCCGCACTTCACCCAGAACCTCGGTGACGGCACCTTCGCCCACTCCGGGTCGCTGTGCATCCGAGCCGCGGTGGCCGCCAAGTCCAACGTGACGTTCAAGATCCTCTACAACGGCGCGGTGGCCATGACCGGTGGCCAGGACGCCACCGGCGCGATGGCGATCCCCCAGCTGACCCAGTGGCTGCTGGCCGAGGGCGCGGCCAAGGTCATCGTCACCACCGACGAACTCGAGAAGTACCGAGGCATCAAGCTGGCCGACGGGGTGCGGGTCCTCGACCGCGACCACATCATCGAGGCCCAGGAGGACTTGGCCAAGGTACGCGGTACCACCGTGCTGATCCACGACCAGCAGTGCGCCGCCGAGAAGCGTCGTGACCGCAAGCGTGGCCTGGTCGCCGAACCGCCCGAGCGGGTCGTCATCAACGAGCGGGTGTGCGAGGGCTGCGGCGACTGCGGCGTGCAATCCAACTGCCTGTCGGTCCAGCCCATCGAGACCGAGTTCGGGCGCAAGACCCAGATCCACCAGTCCTCGTGCAACAAGGACTATTCGTGCCTGGCCGGCGACTGCCCGTCGTTCCTCACCATCGTGCCGAAGAAGAGCTCCGGCAAGTGGGCCGCGATCGGCGGCGGCAAGCTCGGCGGATCCAAGGCCAACGGGGCCAACGGGGCCAAGACCAACAAGGCTTCCGGTGGCGCCCGGCGCACGCCGGCCATCGACGTGACCTCGCTGCCGGCCCCGACGCTGCTGGTCCCGGCGGAGGACACCACCATCCGCATGCCCGGTGTCGGTGGCACCGGGGTCGTCACCGTCTCGCAGATCCTCGGCACCGCGGCCACCCTCGACGGCAAGTACGTCGGCGGCCTCGACCAGACCGGCCTGTCCCAGAAGGCCGGCCCGGTGGTGTCGGACCTCCGAATCACCACCCAAGCGGTCGAGGGCACCAACAAACTCACCGCCGGTTCCGCCGACGTCTACCTGGTGTTCGACCTGCTGGTGGGCCTCGCCCCCGCCAACCTCGAGAGCGTCTCCCCCACCCGCACCGTGGCGGTGACCTCCACCGCCAAGACCCCGACCGGGTTCATGGTGCGCGACCCCAACGCCGCCTTCCCCGATCTCGGCCGGCTCAAGGGCGAGCTCGACAAGCTGACCCGGGCCGAGCACAACCGTTACGTCGACACCATCGCCGTCACCGAAGGCCTGTTCGGCGAGTCGACCACGGCCAACACCTTCCTCATCGGCGTGGCCTATCAGCTCGGTGTGCTGCCGATCTCCGCCGAGTCGATCGAGCAGGCCATCGAGCTCAACGGTGCCGCCGTCGAGGCCAACAAGCTGGCGTTCCGCTGGGGCCGGCAGTGGACCATCGACCCGGAGAAGGTGCGGGCCGCCTCGGTCCTGCCCGAAGATCAGCTGGCCAAACCGTCGGCCGAGCTCGAAGCCGCCATCGTCGCCGCCGGGCTGGGCGAGGGTGAGCTGGGCCGTGTCGTGCGGCTGCGGGCCGCCGACCTCGTGCAGTACCAGGACGACGCCTATGCCCGGAAGTACCTGGCGACGGTGGCCAAGACCGCCATCGCCGGTCAGGCCGACTTCACCGTCGCTGTGGCCAAGGGCATGTACAAGCTGATGGCCTACAAGGACGAGTACGAGGTGGCCCGCTTGCACCTCGAGGAGGCCGCCCGCCTCAACGTCGAGAACGCCGTCGGCACCGACGTGGTGGTGTCCTACAACCTGCACCCGCCGATCCTGCGGGCGATGGGCATGGACAAGAAGCTGCGGCTCGGTCCCTGGTTCACCCCTGCGCTGAGCACCCTCCAGAAGGGCAAGAAGCTCCGGGGCACCCTGTTCGATCCGTTCGGCTATGCCAAGGTCCGCCGGGTCGAGCGCTCCTTGATCAAGGACTACCGCTCCCTGGTGGAGAAGCTGGCCCGCAAGGTCACCGACGAGAACGCCGCCCAGGCCACCGAGTTGGCGGCGTTGCCCGACATGGTCCGCGGCTACGAGGACATCAAGCTGCGCAACGTCGAGCGCTATGAGTCCGAGCTCGCCCGGCTGCGCAGCTCCCTGGGCGTCTGAGCGAACGGGCGATCAGCACACACGGCAGCAGTGAGGGGTCGGGCCTGCGGGCCCGGCCCCTCGCCGCGTCCACCCGAAGCGCGCCGCCTAACGTGCAGCCCGATGCGCCTGGCCCTCGACCCCTCCACCGATCCGGCCGACTACCCCTTCCGCCACCCGGTGCGGGTCCGCTTCGCCGAGACCGATGCAATGGGCATCGTCCACCATGCGGCCTACTTCCCGTACCTGGAGGAGGCCCGGGTGGCGTGGCTCCGCCACATCGGCCATCCCTACGACGCGATCCGCGACGCCGGGGTCGACCTCGGGGTCCTCGAGGCCTTCGTGCAGTACCGGAGGGCCCTGCGCTTCGACGAGGTCCTGGACGTGCACCTCGCCATCGGGGCCGTCACCCGTACCACGTTCCAACTTGCCTACCTGCTGACCGTCGCCGGCGAGGTGCGGGCCACCGCAGTGACGGTGCACGGGGCGATGAACGCCAACGGCCGCCCGACCCGTCTGCCCGCGTGGTTCGACACGATCGGGCACACCCCGGGCTGAGCCGCCGTGCCCCCGTCGCCACGTCCTGCGGACGATCGGGTGGTCACAGCACGGCCACAGCTGGCTAGGTTCGCATGGGAGGGCCAGTGGACGAACGATCTGAGCACGACCGCCCGCCGGCAGACGGCGGAACCGACGACCTGCCGGCAGACAGCCGAACCAACGGCCCGCCGGCAGACGGGCTCCCGGGCCGACCGCAGGCGACGCCCGGACGTCCGCCCCGTTCGTGGGGGGCAGCCGCCGGACTGGTGTCGATGGCCGCCGGGCTCGGCGCCGGGCAGCTGACCGCCGGACTGGCCCGAGACCTCGATCCACCGGTGGTGAGCGTCGGCAACAGGGTCGTGGACGCCACGCCGGCCTGGCTGAAGAGCTTCGCCATCGACACCTTCGGCACCGGCGACAAGACCGCCCTGATCGTGGGGACGGTGCTGTTGCTGGCCGCGGCCTCCGTACTTGCCGGCATGGTCGCCCTTCGCCGCAGCCTGGCCGGCGGGCTCGCCGTCGTGGCCGGCTTCGGGCTGGTGGGCATGGCCGCCGCCGGCCTCGGCAGCGGCGGCTGGGGGTGGCTGCCGTCCGCAGTGGCCATGCTCGCCGCGGGTGCGTCGCTCGCGCTGTTGACCCGCCTGACCACGCGCCCACCCACCGCAGCCGAACCCGGCCCGACGGTCGACCGGCGCCGCTTCCTCACCGGCATCGGGGCGCTCGCGGTCAGCACCGCAGCGGCGCTGGCGGCGGGTCGGGCCCTGCGCAGCCGCTTCGCCGCCGAGGTGGAACGAGCTGGGATCCGCCTGCGTCGGCCGGTCGAGCCGTTGGCGGCGCCGCCGGCCGATCCTGCGACGACCATCGCCGGGCTCAGCCCATTGCTCGTCCCCAACGCCGACTTCTACCGGATCGACACCTCGCTGCTGCTTCCTGCGGTGACCGTCGAAACCTGGGACCTCACCATCGACGGCATGGTCGAACGGCCGCTGCGTTTCACCTACGACCAGCTGTGGGACCGGGAGCTGCACGAGTACGACATCACGCTGTCCTGCGTCTCCAACGAGATCGGTGACGACCTGGTGGGCAACGCCCGCTGGGTGGGGGTGCGGCTCGACGAGTTGCTCGCCGAGTGCGGGGTCAGGGCCGACGCCGACCAGGTCATGACCCACTCCGTGGACGGGTTCACCGCCGGCTTCCCGGTCGAGGCGGCGTTGGACGGTCGTGACGCCATCGTGGCGTTGACCATGAACGGCGAGGTCCTGCCGGCCGTACACGGCTACCCGGCCCGACTGATCGTGCCGGGTCTCTACGGGTACGTCTCGGCCACCAAGTGGCTGTCCCGGTTGGAGCTGACCCGGTTCGACCGGGCGCAGGGCTACTGGGTCCCGCGCGGCTGGGCGGTCCGGGCACCGATCAAGACCCAATCACGTATCGACACGCCCCGGTCAGGATCCTCGATCCCGGCGGGGGCGACCGCCATCGCCGGCGTGGCCTGGGCACCGATCCGCGGCGTCACCAAGGTCGAGGTGCAGGTCGGCGATGGCCCGTGGCAGGAGGCCGAGCTCGGGCCCTCCCTGGGCGCGGCGACGTGGCGGCAGTGGTGGATCACCTGGCAGGCCGAGCCGGGGACCTACCTGGTGCGCTGCCGGGCCACCGACGGCACCGGCACGACGCAGACGCGCGAGGTCACCCCGGTCGCACCGGACGGTGCCACCGGCTGGCACACCATCAAGGTGAAGGTCGAGCGTTGACCACAGGGTTGGACGCGACGGGCTCAGGCGCCAGATACCACGGGGTCCCGAACTGCTCGGAGATCTGCGCCGGCGACATCGGCCGGGCGAAATAGAAGCCCTGGGCGACGTCGCAGCCCCACGCGGCCAGCGTCGAGAACTGCTCCTCGGTCTCGACGCCCTCGGCAACCACCTCGAGCCCGAGCTGATGGCCCAGCCCGATCATGGTGTACACGATCGCTCCGTCCATGGCGTCGATGCACATGTCGTCGATGAAGCACTTGTCGATCTTCAGGGTGCTCAGCGGCAGATTGCGCAGGTGCGCCAGCGAGGTCGACCCCTGACCGAAGTCGTCGAGGGCCATGGCGATACCGGCGGAACGCAGGCGGCGCACCGTTCGGGCCACCCGGTCGGGATCGGCGATGATCGCGGTCTCGGTGATCTCGAGCTCGAGGTACGGCGCAGGCAGCTCATGACGGGCGAGCAGCCGGATCACCTGCTCGGGGAATCGGTCGTCACGGACGTTCTTGGCCGACACGTTCACCGCGACCCGTAGGTGCAGACCCTCGGCCGCCCAACGACTCGCCTGCTGAATGGCGCTATCGAGTACCCACGCGGTGAGCGGGACGATCAACGCCGATTCCTCGGCAAGGGCGACGAACTCCGATGGTGGGATCGGGCCGAGCTCGGGATGATTCCAGCGGACGAGGGCCTCGACGCTGTGGACCCGGTTGTCGTGCAGGTTCAGCTTGGGCTGGTACGCCAACTGCAGCTCGTCGCGCAGGATCGCCCGGCGCAGTTCCACGGCGAGGCCGAGGCGCGAGGGGTCGGTTTCGTCGAGATCGGCGCTGAACTGCTCGCTGCCGGCCTGGGTCCGCTTCGATTCCTGCAGGGCGATGTCCGCACGCCGCAGCAGGATGTCGATGTCCTCCCCGTGTGTCGGGAAGGACGCCACGCCGATCGCCGCCTCGAAGCTGATCGGGACGCCGGCCACGTCGACGTCGGCCTCGAGCACGTCGTGGATGATCGTCAGCATGACCATCGCCGCGTCGCCGTCGACCCCGGGTAGCAGGAGTGCGAACACGTCGCCGCCGAGCCGGGCCACGATCTGGCCCGGCTGCACGATGCCCTGGAGCCGCAACGCCACGTGGCGGAGCAGTTCATCGCCACGTTCCCGTCCGACGGCCTTGTTCACCTCGGTGAAACGCTGCAGATCGAGCACCACTACGGCGGCGGGCAACTGATGGTCGGCCAACGTCGACAGCGTCCCCGCTGCCGCATCGGTGAACGAACGCCGGTTGGGTAGCCCGGTCAGCTGATCGACAAAGGCCAGGTGGCGATGGGCCAACTCGCTGCGGCGCAACCGGGCCGTGACGAATACCGCGATTGTCGCCAGGCTGATCCACAGCAGCAGTGCGCCGGCGGCGGACGCCACCCGCAGCCCCAGGCGTCCCTGGACTGCGTAGTCACCCGCCCAGGGGATGACGAGCTCGGCCACCGCCACCACCGAGGCCCCGTCTGCGGTGTGCAGCGGCACGAACACGGTGAGCAGGCGGCGCGGATCGGCGGTGTAGAACGGCGAGATGCGGCCCGGTACGCGGCCACGCTGTACCGAGGCGTCGCCCTCGGCGGCGGCGAAGAGGCTCTCGGCAAGCTCGACACGCGCCGTGTCGGCCGACGAATCGGCGCCGTCGAAAAGCAGCTGCCCCGAACGCGTCCAGACCCGGACCCCCGCCACCGACCCGCCGAGAGCGAGCTGGTCGGTGATCCGGCGCAGCGCATCGCGGGTGTCGTCGTCGAGGACCGTCGGCTCATCGGCGGACAGGTGGACCACCGGCTCCACGACGACGTCGGCCACCAGCACGGCGCGGCTCGCTGCGGCAGCCACGGCGGTGCGGTCGGTCTGGCGTCGGATGGTGAACTCGGCTGCGGCGCCGACCAACAGCACGGGCACGAGGCTGACCAACAGGTAGCGGCGCAGGGGGCGAGCGCCAGGGTCAGAGGAGAACACGGTTCGCCATCGGCGCAGATCAGACCGGTCTTGAACGGACCATGGTCCCACTCCGGGTCGGCCGACGAATCTGCCGGCAATCGCTCAGTCGGCCAGGGCGCGGACACGGCCCCACAAGCCGATCCGCACGTCGAGGGCACAGGTGATCTCGGCACCAGCGCCGCCGACCCGTCGGGCCGCGTTACGGACGATGACTCGCCACCGTCGCCGCGCCGACGCGGCGAACACCACGGCATCGACGTCGGGGTGCAGTGCGGCGTCAGCCAACACCGCGACCGGATCACCGCAGCGGATCTCGCATCGGGCGTCGATGCCCATCTCCCACAGGAACCGCTGCAGTTGGCGGGCCGAGCGGGCCACGGCGGGCGGCGTGGCACGCTCGCGAGGTTCCTCGATGGGGTCGACCGGGCAGAAGACCCCACTGAGGGGGTCGCCGATGAGCGCTGGACCGAAGGCCTCCGGCGGCCGCAGGATGATCAGGCCGACCGAGGTCGCGCCAGCGCAGCTGACGCGCCGCAGCTCGTCGGCCAGCCGGGGCCCACCCGCGCCGGCGACACAGACGACGGTCACGTGGCGGACCCGACGCGACGACGCCGGTTCGACCGGTCGGTGCCCTTGGACACCATCACCCATGCTGTGACTATAGTCACACATGGACCATGTCGGGGGATTCGCGTCGAGCGCCCTCGACGCCGGAGCCCGCTCGCGCCACGGGGCGGGCCTGCGCGGCCCGCCCCGTGGCGCTCGGAGTGGTGCTCCTGCGAGGGTTCAGCCGGTCGGGGCGCCGAACACCTTCCAATCGGTGTTGTCGGCCAGGGACTCCTCACCGGCGGTAGCGGTGGGCACGAAATGGTTCAAGGCCCCGTCGATGTCCTGCTCCCACACCTCGGCGGGCAGTTCGTAGAGGATCTCGATGCCGTTGCCATCCGGGTCCACCACGTAGCAGGAGTGGGTCATGCCGTGTTCCCCGCGGGCGGCGAACTCCACTCCCTTGGACCGCATGTGGGCCAGCTGCTTGACGAAGTCCTCCTGGCTGTACGCCACGGCGAAATGGTTGATGGCGTTGGTGGACTTCGCCCCGCCCAGCCGCCACGTCGCCGCCGGGCCGGCCGCTTCGGGATCGGCCATCTGTACCAGGGCGAGATCGTGATGTGATCCCGGCCGAACCTGGTAGAAGCGCATGGTCATCCGAGCCTGCGGGTTCAGCTCGCCGCACTGACGGAAACCCAAGCCCTCGGTGTAGAAGCGGTGCGACGCCTCGATGTCACGCACGTTCAGCACGAGATGGTTGACCCCGAGCGCCGCGACGGCCGGTGCTCCCTGCTCACTCATTGGTGGTACCTCCCAGGCGCCGTTCGTCAGCCAGGTCGGCCATCGGAGCCCGACAGCTCCCGGGGGTCGCCCTGTCATCCGCAGGGTAGCGCAGGGCCACCGGCGGCGCTGGCGAGGACCTCACGGCGAAGCGGCGTCGACAACAGCGAGGACCCGGGGCCGAGCGGGCGGCTATTTCACGTCGAGCAGGTCGACGACGAAGACGAGGGTCTCGTTCGGCTGGATCACCGGGGGAAAGCCGCGCGGCCCGTAGGCGAGGTCGGCAGGGATGACCAGCTGGCGACGACCGCCGATCTTCATCCCGGCGACGCCCTGGTCCCACCCGGCGATGACCTGCCCGCCACCGAGGCGGAACGAGAACGGCTCGCTGCGATCCCACGAGGCGTCGAACTGGCTGCCGTCGAGATGGACGCCGACGTACTGCACCGTCACGGTCTTGCCCTTGGTGGCCTCGGTTCCGGTGCCGAGCACCAGATCCTCGGCGACCAGGGTGGTGGGGACGGCCCCGGTGGGCACGGACACGGTCGGCTTGCTCATCTTGTTCTCCTTGGTTGCCGACGCCGCGCCCGCAGCAGCGGTGGTCGCGGTCCCCGGGGCGTCGGACGCCTCGGCGCCATCGTCACCGCCACACCCGGAAGCGGTCAAACCCAGGGCGGCCACCAGTGCCACCGAGGCCACGAGGCGCCGCCCGCCGCCCACCATCGGTCGTCCGGCAGAGGTCGATGCAGCGTTGGCGTTCATCCGACCCACGCTAACGGGATCCCATCCGAACGCGACCGCGGCCCGATCCCCCAGCCCGAGGTCCGCGCGGTGGGTGCTCAGCGGCAGGTGATCCCGGGCGGCGGCGTTGCGGGCGGGGTCACCCCGACCCCGACCCCGGAGGCTGCCAGGTCGGCCGCGGCGGTCGAGGTGGTCTCCGGCACGGTGATCCCGACGAAATCGGCCCCGGTCACCAACGCCAGGCCACGACCCAGCCCACGGTCCTCGACGAGCGCCACGCCCGGCTGGAGATACGAGGCCAGTACCTGCGCCTGCGGCTGCGCGCCGACGGCGAAGCGAATGGTCGTACGCGTCTCCCCGAGCACCGGCGCGTTGCCCACCTGGGCCACGTCGAACCCGATGGCCCGCAGGCTCTCGGCCGCCTCGGAGGCCTGGCCGACCACCCCGGTGCCGTTGAGCACCGACACCGCGATCTGGCCGGGGGCGATGGCCGGGGTCAGCGTGGTCGAGGTGGGGGGGGCCAGGCCACGGAAGATGTCGAGCATCGGCTGGGCCTCGGCCTTCTTCAGCAGCAGCACCGACGCACCCTCCGGCGTGTCGTACAGCTCGGTCGGCAGCGCGTAGGTCTGCAGCGCGTCCACGGCCACCGAGGCGAACCGTCGCCCGTAGGCGATCAGGTCGGCGTTGCTCAGCCCGTCGTCGAAGGTGACGTTGTCCGTCGCCACCCCGACCAGACGGTTCAGCTTGCTCACATCGGTCAGCCCGAGCGAGGTCAGCTTGGTGAGGGCCTGACGCAGGAACACCTGCTGGCGGGTGATCCGACCGAGGTCTGCGGTGAGATCTTCCTCGTACTCGCCGGTATCGGGGTCGACGTAGACCAGGTGACGAGCCCGGGCGAAGGCCAGCGCCTGCTGACCACGCAACACCACACAGCCTGCCTCGGGGATGTCGAGGCCCGAGTACTCGTCGAACATCGGCCGGTCGAAGTACATCGGCACCCCGCCGATGATGTCGACCAGGCTGCGGAAGCCGACGAAATCGACCTCGACGTAATGGTTGATGTCGATGCCCAGAGCACCGCGCACGGTATTGATCAACTCCTGTGCGCCGCCCTCGGCGAACGAGGCGTTGATCCGGTCCTTGGGGCCGTTGCCGTTCAACGGCACCCACAGGTCGCGGGGGATCGACAGCAGCTTGATCTCGTTGGTCTTGGGCTCGATCCGCATGACCATGACCGTGTCGGCCCGCTGCCCACCGACCTCGTCGTCGAGGAATGCCTCGGCATCAGGGCCTTCGCGGGCGATGTTGTCCCGGCTGTCGGAGCCGACCAGCAGGAAGTTCATGGCCTTGTCGTCGGTCTTCGGTGTGAGGTCGAGATCGATGCGTTCGAACGAGCCGAGGCGCCACCAGGCCACGCCGACCACCAGGGCGCCGACCACCGCGATCACGGCGAGCAACGCACCGGAGGTGATGACGAGGCGTTGGCCCCAGCTACGTCCACCGGCCCGGCGTCGCTGCGCCGGGCTCGGATGTTCGGGACCCGGACCGGGAGCGGTCACGCGACGACCGACGATTCGGCGACTGCCCCACCCGGACGTCGCTGGCCCCGCTGCTGGATCGCAGCACTGCTTTGCATCCTGCCGGACGCTAGCGGCCGTCCGGACCCTTGTCGCGGACACCCCCGCCGGTTCTAGCCGTGGGGTGACGCCGACCGCCGTCCCGTGTCGGCGCGGTCAAAGACGAGCGACCTGCTCGTCGGTGGGCTCCGCTCAACAGAACCAGGGCTCGGTCAGCCAGGCGATCGTGGCGGGCTGTGGCGCCGCCTCGACGTGGGTGTTCGCCGGGCGCGGCGCGGCGCTGCCGACCAGGGCTCGCAACCGGGCGTGCACCGCCTGACGTTCCGCGGGCCCGGCCGGCGACCGGGCAGTCTCGCGCACCACCGCGGACACCCGCCGGTACAGCTCGTCGACATACGGGTTGGTATGGGACCAGGGGTGGACCAGGAGCTCGGGGTCGAACTCCCCCACCGACGCCGCGATCTCCGGCAGATCCAGCAGCGCCGACCGTGCACCTACCAACAGCCGGACGCCGTACTGGACGGGAGCAACCGAGCCCGCCAGGCCCAACGCGTCGACCCGGTCGAGGAACTGCCGGTAGGACTCGACGGACGTCCACGGCGTGAAGGCGACGAAGGTCGCCTCGAGGCCGATCCCGGCGTGTCGGCAAGCCGCCACCACCACCTCGACATCCTCCGCCGTATGGCCTTTGTCCAACCGCTGCAGGGTCAGCGGGTCGAACGACTCCACGGCAGAGGTGATCAGCACGCATCCGGCGTCGCGCAACTCGGCCAGGAGGTGGCGGTGATCGCGGAGATGGCTGATCCGGGCGGTGAGATCGAAGCTCAGCTGCGGGAAGCGTTCGTGCATGGCCCGTGCCACTCGCCGGGCGTGGGCCGGGCCGTTGAGGAAGTCGGGATCGGTGAAACTGACGTGACCGGCGCCGCATGCGACAAGCCCGGCGACCTCAGCCAATACCCGCTCGACGGCGACGGCCCGGAACCGCCCGCTGTAGACCGGCACGATCGGACAGTGCCGGCAGAGATGGCGGCAACCGACCGACGCCGCCGTGGCGCCGACCAGTCGCTCGGTGCCGTCGGCGAGGACCAACCTGGCGTACCGGTCGAGCGGGGGCAGACCGTCCCGGCTGGACCGCCACACCCCGGCCCCCTCGGCCGCCGGCTGCCCATCGAGGCCGGCCATCGGTGGCGTCGATCGCAACGTGCGGCGGGCAGCGACGCCGATGCCGGTGCCGTGGTCGGACACCTCGACGCCCGCCTCGGCGAGCACGCTCCGGTTGAGCACGGCGTACAACCCGACCGCCATCAGCCGGGCGCGTGGGGCCAGCGCCCTGATCTGCGGCACCATCGGGGCCATCAGGCGGGTGGCCGTGTGCATCGGGAGCGACCACACCACCAGATCGACGCCGGCCAACGACGCGTCGTCCCACGGGTCCACGGCGAGGTCGGCGAGCCGCACCTGCCAGCCCGTAGCCCGCAACGCCGTGGCCAGCTCGGCCAGCGCCGCCGGTCGGCGACCCAGGTCGTAGGTCGACAGCGCCAAAGCCGTCGCCCCAGAGAACGGGGCCGACGGCAGGGCCACGGTCCCACCCGCCTCCGGCACACGCGCGGGGATCTCGCGCCCGGCGGGCCGGGACGGTTCCGGCACGGGCCGGGCTGGCACGGTCGGGCTCAGCGACGGAAGTCCGGCTGACGCTTCTCGTTGAACGCGGCGACCGCTTCCTTCTGATCGGGCGAGCCGAAGCAGGCATCCTCCATCTGCAACGACAGCGGCATGACGAACGAGGAGATAGACCGCATCCAGGCGTTGACGGCCATCTTGGAGGCGCTGATGGCCTGGGCGGGCCCGGCGGCGAGCGTCGCCGCGATGCCGACGGCCTTGTCCAGCAGCTCGTCGTCCTCCACCAGGAAGGTGGCGAGGCCGATCCGCTCGGCCTCCTCGCCGGTCACCCGGTCGCCGCTCATGAGGAAGTACTTGGCCTTGTTCACGCCAATGAGCAACGGCCAGATCAACTGCCCGCCGTCGCCGGCACCGATGCCCATTTTCACGTGGGTGTCGGCGAAGACGGCCGAGCGGCCGGCGACGACGACGTCGCAGAGCAGCGCATAGGTGGCGCCGAGGCCCATGGCGTAGCCGTTGACGGCGGACACCAGCGGCTTGGTGCACTCCAGCATGTGGTCGACGATGCGGCGGGCCTCCTCCAACATGCCGCCGGTGGTCGAGCCCATCGGCTCGACGCCACCGCCGCCGAAGTCTCCGCCGGCGCAGAACGCCCGACCGGCGCCGGTGATGACCGCGGCCCGAACCTCGCGGTCGGCCTGGATGTCACGGGTGAGGGTGGCCATCTCACGGTGCATGACCGAGTTGACCGAGTTGAGGCGCTCTGGCCGGTTCAGGGTGCAGATGGCGACGCCGTCGGGGCGCTTCTCGATGGCGATGGTGGTGTACGCAGCAGGATCCAGCATGGGCCGACCCTACGCCCCGGTGCCGGGACGTGCCTGCTGGGACGTGTCCCGGTACCTGGGCGCGTAACCCCGGAACCACCCTGCCGAACAGCCTGGCCTCGCCCGGCATCGCCGAGGCCGACCCGGCAGGTGCTCAGACCGCTTCGCCTGCCCGGTCGGGAAAGCCGGGCACGCCCTCGTCGAGCTGCACCCCGAAGGTGTTCAGTGCCATCGACACCAACGTGTACTGCCCGACGGTGAACACCAGGTCGATGATCTGCTCGGTCGAGTACTCGGCCGCAAGCGCGTCCCAGGTGGGCTGGCTGATGAAGGAGTCGTCGTGCAGCTCGTCGGTGGCCTGCACCAGCGTGCGGTCGAAGTCGCTCCAGCCGGGCGCGTCGGAGCCCAGCGTCAGCCGGTGGATCTCCACATCGGTCAGCCCGCAACGCAGACCGATGAGGGTGTGCTGGCCGAACTCGTAGGCCGAGCGGCAGCGCCAGCCGATGCGCAGCATGACCAGCTCACGCTCGCGGGCGGGCAACGTCGACTTCTCGAACACGTGGTTGCCGAACACCGACCACCGCTTGAACAGCTGCGGATGGTGGGCGATGGTGCGCATCACGTTCGGCGGAGTCCCTCGGCCCCGGAGGCGATCGGCGATGGCGGGGTCCCACTCCGACTCGGGCAACGGCGGGACGCGGGGCTTGTCGAGGCGCATGGCCGGACGTTAGCCCCGGCACCGATCGCCGGGACGCCGCTGCGGCCACTGCCCCGGCGGCGGCGCTACCGTCCCGGCCATGGAACTCCAAGGAAGCACCGTCATCGTCACCGGAGGCTCGCGCGGCATCGGGCGCGGCATCGTCGAGGCGTTCGCCGCCGAGGGCGCCAACGTGGTCATCGGCGACCTGCTCGGCAATGCCGAGGTCGCCGCGGCCTGCGCCGAGACCACCGCCGCGCTGCGGGCGACCGGCGCCGGCGTGCACGCCGTCGAGGTCGACGTGCGCGATCCCGCTGCCAACGAGGCGCTCGTCGCTGCGGCGCTGAGCACCTTCGGCCGCCTCGACGTGGTCTGCGCCAATGCCGGGGTCATCGTGCCCAAGCCGCTGGCGCAGACCACCGCCGAGGAGTGGGACTTCATGTTCGACGTGAACGCCAAGGGCGCCTTTCTCACTTGCGCTGCGGCGATCCCCCACTTCGCCGAACAGAAGGCCGGGTGCTTCGTCGTGACCGCCTCCATCGCCGGCAAGCGGGGCCAGGCCGGCGCCGGGGCTTACGCCGCGTCGAAGTTCGCCGCGGTCGGCCTCACCCAGTCGCTGTCGATGGAGCTGGCCCCGCTGAACATCCGGGCCAACGCCATCTGCCCCGGCTACCTCGGCACCTCGATGTGGCTCAACGACATCCTCGGTCGCCAGAAGGACGCCGGCAAGGACACCTCGATGGTCTTCGAACGCTTCGCCACCCAGAACACCCCGCTCGGCCGGCCCCAGACGCCCGCCGACATCGGCCAGGCGGCGGTCTACCTGGCCCGGGCCGACAACGTCACCGGCGTGGCACTCAACGTCGCCGGCGGGCTCGAGCAGTGGTGAGCAGGAGTGGTGAGCAGGAGTGGTGAGCGAGCGGGCGTGAACGCCCTGGCCTGGATGCGCTGCGGCGCCGGGGGTGCGTCCCGGCGCCGAGGTCACGGCAGCCCGTCCCGGCGGCGCCAGGACCTGGTGCGGCCCGACCCGTCGGCGAACGACGGGCCGGGTACGGGCTCAGTGGTCGGCCTTGGCCCCTTCGGGCAGGCCCACCCGGGCTTCGGGGGCCGCCCACGTCGGCCAGCGGGCCCGGCTGCGCTCGGACAGCTTGTGCAGCAGCTTGATGGCACCGGGATCGGAGTCGCCGGGCTTGGCCTCGATGACCCCGTCCTGCAACATGCGCATGATGATCTCGCGGCCGAGGTCGGTGCGGACCAGGGTGAGCGTCCAGTCCGTGGCGTCGCCGATGCCACCGGTGGAGATGTCGGCGTGCTCGGCAGAGAAGTCGGGGCAGTGGTTACAGCCCTCACGGGTCCAGGCGTGGCACTCCTTGAGGTTGATCTCGTGGTAGCTGCCGTCCTTCATCCAGATCTGGAAGACGCCCTTGATGTTCATCTTCTTGATCTGGTCCTTGGCCAGGCCGTACTTCATGGCGAACAACTCGTCGAACAGCGAGTCGTCGAAGCTCTTGGAGCACAGCAGGCCGATGTTCAGTTTGATGGGCTTGGACACCTTGCCGACCTTGCGGCTCCACATCACCGGGGCGATGGAGGTCTGGCAGCTCATGCCGACCAGGGCCAGGTTCTTCAGGCCCCGCTCCTTGGCGTCGTCGAAGGCGATGGTGTTTGCCGAGTAGGTGTAGCGGCTGCCCGCGCCGCGCAGCACCTCTTCCCGGTTGGTGGCCACCATCGGCTTGGCCTTCCAGCCGCCCTCGCCGCCCTCGGAGCTCTCCAGGCCGGACACCAGGGCACCGTCGATGTAGCCCTTCTCCAGGGCCCAGATCAGGATGGCCGACACCAGGCCGCCGTCCTGGCCCGTCTCGTAGACGAAGTCGTCTGACGCCCGGCACAGGATGATGTCCTTGTAGATGCCCGACATGTCCTCGGCGGTGCGGGTCCGCCCGAAGAGGTGCTCGTCGGCCTGGGGCTCCCATGCCCGGAACCGCGGGCAGGCCCGGGTGCAGGACGTACAGCCCTTCTCACCGTGCACGCAGTTGTCGAGGCCGAGTTCGTCCTCGAGGTGGAACGGCTTGTACTGGCCGGGCTCGTGCTTGTAGCCGATGACGTCGTGGGGGCAGGCGATGACGCAACCGGCGCAACCGGTGCACAGGCCCGAGGTGATGACCTCTTCGTACAGTTCCTTCCATTGGAAGGTCCAACGTTCCTTGCCGGCGGAGGGGGCAGCGTCCTCGGTCATGGTCATGCCCACAATCTAGGTGCCGTCGTCCGCCGTGTCCCGTTCAGCGCTCAGCGGCAGGTGGCCACCGCTTCGGCGACATCATCCGGGAGGGTCTGCCCGGCGGCGAGGTCCTCGTCGAGCGACATGCGCTGCGCCTCCGGGACGGCCTCGTGCCAGCGGTCGAGAGCGCACCGGCACGCCGAGTCGTCGGCCCCACTACGGCCGCATGACGCCACGAACGTGCGGTCGAACGCCACGGGTTCGTCACCGCCGGTGGCGCGTGTCAGCAGCGCCAGCACGGCGACCCCGGTGAACACCGCCAGCAGGGCCAGGCCCAGCCGAGCCACGACCGCGGGGGCGTACGGGCCGAGAACCGCGGGCCGCGAGGCCGACGGCGCGGGCTGGCCGGGCTGGCCGGGCTGGCCGGGCGGATTGGGCAGGGTGGTCACCGCCTGAGACGCTACCGGCCGGTGGCCGTATCGGCCCCAACCAGGGCGGCGGACCTGACCAGGGTCGAGGGGCACCCGGGGTCAGTCCGTCGCGCCCCGATCGCCGTCGGGCGGCGAATCGGCGGGACCGGCGGTCTCGGCGAGGGCGCGGCGCACGCGATAGCGGTCGAGATCGACCAACTCGGCCGGTTCGGCCCGGTCCGCAGCGGTGGACGGATCGGCCAACAGCTCGACCGGGAAGGGTACGACCGGGCCGTCGACACCGGCGATGAGCTCCCGGTACAACTCGATGAGCAGGGCCCGCTCGTCGGGATCGATGCTGTCCGCAGACCGGTCGGCCCGGGCCTGCAACGACTCGAGCCGCGCCAGGTCGGCCATGAGCGCATCGAGGGCCGAGCCGGACACGCGCCGGCGCAGGAAGCGGGAGCGGCGCCGCGGCAGAGCCGACGGTGTACCCCTCGAGTCCTGACTCGCTGAGCGAGAGCCCCACAGTCCTTCCATACCCTCTTAGTTTCCACTGCCGGACCCACGCCGCGTTACCGGCTCATCGGCCTAACCCGGTTTGGGTACGGCCGGCGCCCCCAGCTGCACCGCCCGTAGGAACACCGCATCCAACATGGGCTCCGTGAGACGCCCGGTGAAGGTGTTCTGCTGGCTGACGTGGTAGCTGCACAGCAGCGTGCGACCCTCGCCCAGTGGCACCTCGAGGCCGTGGGTGAAGCGGGGGCGGGGCCGTGGTACGGCGAGCAGGTCGGCCACCACCTGGTAGCCGAACCCGCCGAGGGCCACGAAAACGCTGGCCCGTGGCAGCAACGCCAGCTCGGCGTCGAGGAACCCGCGACAGGCATCGCGCTCGGCCGGGGTCGGCTGGTTGCCGGGCGGAGCGCAGCGTACCGGCGAGGTGACGTAGGCGCCGTGCAGCTCGAGGCCGTCGTCGCGGTGGCGCGACTCGGCCTGGTTGGCCAGTCCGGCCCGATGCATGGCCCGGAACAGCCAGTCGCCCGACCGGTCACCGGTGAACATGCGCCCGGTCCGATTGGCCCCGTGGGCGGCCGGGGCCAGCCCGATCACCACCACCGTGGCGTCGGGATCACCGAATCCCGGCACCGGCCGACCCCAGTAGGTCTCCTCACGGAACGCCGCCTTGCGGGTGGCCGCCACCTCTTCCCGCCAGGCCACCAGGCGCGGGCAACGACGGCAGGTGGTCACCTCGTCATGCAGCAGCCGCAGGGCCCTGGCGCGTCGTGCCGTCACCGGCGGGAGGCTAGGGCTCCAGGGTCCGGCGGGCGACTAGGTTGACGGGGTCATGCCTGCTCCCGCCGCCCCCGACGACGCCAAGGCCGAACCCAAGGCCGCGCCGTCCACGCTCGTCCTGCTCGTCCGCCACGGCAAGACCCCCACCACCGGCACCTCGTTGCCTGGTCGGGCCAAGGGCCTGCACCTCGCCCCGGAGGGTCACAAACAGGCCGAGGACGCTGCCAAGCGCATCGCCCAGCTGAAGAATGTCGCCGCGGTCTACGCGTCGCCGCTCGAGCGCACCCGCGAGACCGCAGCGCCGATCGCTGCGGCGCTCGGCATGCGGGTACGCACCGAGCCCGGCCTGCTCGAATGTGATTTCGGCGACTGGACCGGGCGGGAACTCAAGGAGCTGTTCAAGCTCCCGGAGTGGACCACGGTGCAGCGCTACCCGTCGGGGTTCCGTTTCCCCAACGGCGAGTCCTTCGCCGAGATGCAGCTGCGCATCGTGAGCACCATCGACCGGCTGCGAGCCGTCCACGCCGGCAAGACCGTGGTGTGCGTCTCCCACGCCGATCCCATCAAGGCCGCCCTGGCCTCCGCCGTCGGCACCCACCTCGATCTGTTCCAGCGCATCGTGGTGTCGCCGTGCTCGGTCAGCGCCGTGCTCTACAGCGCCGGCGGCCCCGTGGTGCTGGCCACCAACTCCACCGGACGAGACCTACGGACGCTGCAACCGTCATGAACATGCCCTCCCCCTACGACATCGTCAACACCGAACTGTTCACCGCGGGTGCCCTGGGCGAGCCGGGGCAGAGGGTGTTCTACCTGCAGTGTCTCGGCGACGGGTCCCTGGTCACTCTGCGCTGCGAGAAGCAGCAGGTCGGCGCCCTCGCCGAGTCCTTGGGCCAGGTGCTCGCCGATCTGCCGTCCCAGCCGCTGCGCCCGCTGCCCACCGAGCTCGAGCTGCACTTCCCGGTCGAGCCGGCCTTCACCGTGGGCGGCCTGGCCCTCGGCTACGACGACCAGCACGACCGACTGCTGCTGCTGCTCGAGGAGCTGGTGGCCTCCGAGGAGCCCGACCCGGTCCCCGACGCCGCCACCGCCCGATGGGTGCTCACCCGTGAACAGGTCCGCGCCTTCATCGCCCGGGCGGAGGACCTCGTCACCGGCGGGCGGCCGCTCTGCCCGTTGTGCGGCCGGGCCATCGACCGCGACGGCCACACCTGTATCAAGACCAACGGCCACCGACCGCACTGACTGCCGTCGGGAGCACGAGGATGGGCCTGCTGCTGATCGACGCGACGCCGTGACCCGGTCGGATCGTCAGCACCGCAACGATCCCGAGACGCTCCGCGCCCTGTACGAAGGGCCGATCGAGGTGCTCGGCCGGATGCCGTGGTCCTCCAACGGCACCTACCTGGTGACCCTCGATGCCGAGGGCAGCCGCAAGGCCATCTATAAGCCGTTGCGGGGCGAGCGGCCGCTGTGGGACTTCCCCTCCGGGCTGTACCGCCGCGAGATCGCCGCCTACGAGCTGTCCGACGCCCTCGGCTGGGGGGTGGTTCCGCCCACGGTGCTGCGCGACGGCCCGATGGGCGAAGGATCGCTGCAACTGTTCGTCGATGCCGACTTCGAACAGCACTACTTCACGGTGTCCGACGATGTCCGCTACCGCGAGGATCTCATGGCCATCTGCGTGTTCGACATCGTGGCCAACAACACCGACCGCAAGAGCGGCCACTGCTTGGTCGGGCGGGATGACCGGGTCTACGCCATCGACAACGGCCTGTCCTTCCATGCCGAGTTCAAGTTGCGCACGGTGCTGTGGGACTACGCCGACGAGGACATCCCCGAACCGTTGCTGGAGGATCTCGCCCGGCTCAGCGCCGAGGGGTTGCCGGCGGCCCTGCTAGACCTGCTCGACGACGACGAGGAGCGCGAGGCCTGCCGCGAGCGCGTGCACCTGTTGCTGCGCGACCGCCGCTTCCCCGCCGACCCCACCGGCCGCCGCTACCCCTGGCCGCTGGTGTGAGCCGGCCGAAACTCACCACCCGCCGAACGACGAAAGCCGAAAAACCATGAACCGGCTCGACGAGTTGATCGACCGTGCCGACCTCGACGGACTGCTCCGCCACCTCGAGGACCTCTGTGACCTCGAGGACTGGGACGAGCTGCGCCGGCTGCGCGACCGCTGCCGCGAGGCCACCGCCACCGGCCGCCAACTGTGGCCGGCGGCGTCCTACGCCGAGTACCGCATCGCCCTGCAGGCCGACGCTGCCCATGCCGGGGCGATTCTCAACGAGGCAACCAGCCGCTTCTCCATCGGGCCGCTGAGCGAGGTCGTGGCCTCCGTCAACAACTGGGCGTCGCTGGCACCGCACCTCGAACCGGGACCGGTGCGGGCCCTCGTGGCCTACGAGCGGGTGCTGCGCGGCGAGGACCTGCGCCGTGACCGTTCGATCGACACCTCGGTCTACGAGCTGCCGTTGGTGCTGCAACTGTGGGAGCCGCACTATCCGCTGGCCACCTACGAGCCCCAGCGGGGGATCTTCGCTCCCCCCTCGCCGCTGCCACCGTTGCGACCGGTGGTCCTGCCGCTCGACGAGGCCCGCCTGGCGGGCGACCCGCTCACCACCGATGCCCTGGTGGACCTCACCCGGCAGTGGACCACCGAGTCCAACGGTCGCGCCGACGCGGTGACCGTGGCGGGCGACCCGATCGATGCCATCGCTGCGCTGGGGGTGGCCGAAGCCCGCACCAGCCCGATCCCGGCCCGCCAGGCGTTGGAGATGATGGCCTGGACCGCAGCGTCGGGTGGCGCGCACGGACGGCGGCGTGGCATGGCCGCCGGGCGCTTCACCGCCTGGTGGACGATGGCCAGCCTCACCGGGCTGGCCGACGACTGGCCCGTCGAGCCCGACGAACTCGGTGACGCCATCGACTCCCTGGTGTTCATGGCCTGGGACACCCCCGAGCCCGAGCCGGGATGGACCTTCCGCCTGGCCGTGGCCGACCCCGAGCGCGGCCTGGCCTGGGCTGTGATGGCCAACGATCAGAAGCTCGACGGCTGAACCGACGGGTCCACCACCGACACGCCACCGACGAACGGGTCCGACGCAGCGCCCTCCGACGCAGCGGCCTCCGTTGCAGCGGGCCGGGACAAGACCGGCGCGGTCAGGACGGGCCAGAACGACGATGGGCCCGGGGTGATACCCCGGACCCATCACGTCGGCGTCGGCGTCAGCGTCCCTCGAGGGCCTCGATCAGCTTCGGCATCACCTTGTGGACGTCGCCCACGATGCCGAGATCGGCGATCGAGAAGATCGGGGCTTCCTTGTCCTTGTTGATGGCGATGATGTACTTCGCGCCCTTCATGCCCACCATGTGCTGGGTGGCACCGGAGATGCCGCACGCCACGTAGACGGTGGGCTTGACGACCTTGCCGGTCTGGCCGACCTGGTAGGAGTACGGCACCCAGCCGGCGTCGACGATGGCACGCGAGGCGCCCGGGGCCGCCTTGAGCAGCTTGGCGAGCCGCTCGACCATCTCGTACTTGGAGGCCTCGCCGAGGCCACGTCCACCGGACACGACGATCGCCGCCTCCTCCAGCTTCGGACCGCTGGTCTCCTCCACCAAACGGGCGGTGACGGTGGCGGTACCGGTGTTGCCGAGGTCCGGGACGTCGAGGTCCTCGACATCGGCGGCGGAACCACCGGCAGGCTCGGCGGCGAAGGACTTGGGCCGGATCAGCACGATTTTGACCGCGTCACCGGTGAAGCGGGTGGTCACGTTGGTGGTACCGCCGAAGACGGGCTCCACGCCGGCCACGGCGTCGCCGTCCACGACGAGGTCGACGACGTTGGTGATGACGGGAGCACCGAGCTTGGCCGACAGGCGGCCCGCCACGTCGCGGCCGTCGTAGGTGGTGCCGAACATGATCAGGTCGGGCGCACCGTCGGCCTCGATCTTGGCGGCGAGGGCGGCGGCCACCGGCGGGCCGACCAGGGCGTTGTCGAGGTCGCCGGTGGCGAACACGGTAGACGCGCCGTGCTCGCCGAGGATCTCGGCCACGTCGTCGCCGTCACCGGCGAAGAAGCAGCTGACCTCGTCGGCGATCTCGCGGGCCTTCGCCAGCATCTCGAGGGTGATGGTCTTCACCTGGCCGTCGGCGGCCTCGGCGAACACCCATACATTGTCCATTGCCATCTCAGATCACCTTCAGGTTCTCGAGGAAGGTCACGATCTCCGCGAAGCCTTCGCCTTCGTCTTCCACGACCCGGCCTGCCTCACGGGCCTCGGCGGCGGCGATCTCGACGATCTCCTGGCCACCACCAGCCCATCCGACGTCGGACGCCGACAGGCCGAGATCGGCCACCGTGAGCACTTCGACCGGCTTGGACTTGGCCGCCATGATGCCCTTGAAGGACGGGTAGCGCGGCTCGACCACCCCGGCGGTGACCGAGACCACCGCGGGCAGCGGGCAGGTCACCTCCTCGTAGCCGGACTCGGTCTGGCGCCGGACGTTCACCGAGGATCCGTCGATCTCGATCGACTTGGCGAAGGTGACCGACGGCAGGCCCATCAGCTCGGCGATCTGGCTGGGCACCGTGCCGGTGTAACCGTCCGAAGACTCCGTGGCGGTGAGCACCAGGTCGGGGCTCTTGCGGGCGATCGCCGCGGCGAGCACCTTGGCGGTGCCGAGGGCGTCGGTACCGCTGAGCGCCGGATCGGACACCAGGATGGCGTCCGAGGCGCCCATGGCCAGTGCGGTACGGAGACCCTTGGTCTCCCCGCCGGGGGCCATCGACACCAGGCTCACCGTGCCGCCACCGGCGTTGGTGACCAGCTGGAGGGCCATCTCGACGCCGTAGGAGTCGGACTCATCGAGGATGATGTTGCCCGTCCGCTTCAGCGTCTTGGTTGCCGGGTCGAGCGAACCGGGCTCGGCCGGATCTGGAATCTGCTTCACGCAGACGACGACATGCATACCTGAATTGTGCTGTGCCAACCGCATCATCGTACAAATCAGAGACCGAACCATTTTTCGGCACCTGCCAGAATGCACCCGTGCGCGTGCTCCTCGTGGTCAATCCTGCCGCCCGCGGCGTCGACCGGGCGACCGCAGCGGCCACCACCGATCGCTGGTCAGCGCAGCACGAGCTGACCCGGCTGTCCTCCCACCGGCGCAATTTCG
Organism: Acidimicrobiia bacterium; assembly: GCA_947476745.1. Lineage (GTDB taxonomy): Bacteria > Actinomycetota > Acidimicrobiia > Acidimicrobiales > CAIXPF01 > CAIXPF01. The sequence continues at coordinate 51,336 of CANJRG010000002.1, forward strand.
ACGAGCAGCTACGCACGGCGATCCCCGGCACCGAGGCCGTGGCGGTGCTCGGCGGCGACGGGATGCTCAACCGGGTGGCGAACGTGCTGGCCGACCTCCGCTCCGACGCCACCCTGGTCCCCCTGCCGGGCGGGACCACCAACGTCGTCGCCCGCACGATCGGCCTGCCCCGCCGGCTCGATGCCGCCAACGAGGCCGCGCTGACAGCCCTGGCTGCCGGCGCCACGGCCCGCCGCGGCTGGGGGCGGCTGAACGGTCACGGGTTCCTGGCCAATGCCGGGGTGGGCTTCGACGCCGGGGTCGTGCGCCGGGTCGAGGCCAACCCGGCACGCAAAGCCCGGCTCGGCCACCTGTGGTTCGCGGCGGCCGCCGCACGCGAGGCATGGACCGGACCGCGCCAGGTGCGCCTGCACGCCCAGCTGCCGATCCCCGATCCCGCGATCGCCGAGCCGTCCCTCCCAGCGCCGGGCATTCCCGATCCCGGCACCTCCCCCAGGAACCCCGACGACGACGCGTTCTGGGTTCTGGCCATGGCGAGCCACCCATACTCCTACGCCGGCAGCCGTGCCCTCGAGCTGCTGCGGGCCGACCGGGTGTGGGGCGACGGCCTCTGGATGGTCCAGGTCCAGCGGGCGTCGATCACCACCGTCGCCCGGCTTGCCGTACGGCTGCTGTCCTCGAACCGCGGGATCGCCGATGCCGACGGCGTCGGCTGCCACAAGCTCACCGGGGAGATCACCTACCGGTCCGCACTACCCGTCGCCGCCCAGACCGACGGGGAGTCGCTCGAGCCAGCCTGCTCGTTCACCTTTCGCTGGCAGCCCGATGCGCTGCGGCTGATCGAACCGGAGCCCCGCACGGGCACCGGTACCCATACCGGTACCGGCACGACCCGACGCTGACGGCGACCCAGCGGGTCCCCTGCCGGACCGGGCGTGCGGAACCACGCCGTGCGGAACCACGCCGTGCGGAACCACGCCGTGCGGAACCACGCCCCGGTCAGCCGGGACGGGAGCGGCCCAGGCTGCGCAGGGCCACCTCGGGCACGTTGGTGATGATGGCGTCCACGCCGAGCGCCGCCAGGTGGGCCAGCGTCGCCGGGTCGTCAACGGTCCAGGCGTGCACGGCCAGCCCGAACCGGTGGGCGTCGGCGACGACCGCGGCGTCGGTGACCATCCAGTGCGGGTGCACCGCCACATGGCCCCGCCCGGCCAGTTGTGCGAGGACGGTCGGCTCGAGCCGGTCCTCGGTCAGCCAGCCGAGCCTGCAGGCCGGATTCCGGGCGGCCACGAGGTCCAGCGCCGCGGCGTCGAAGCTGGACACCAGCACCTCGTCACGGCCGCCGCGCTCGGCCAGCAGCTCGACCAGCGCCCTGGCCAGTAGATCCCGGGCCGCCGCCTCCCGAACCCCGGCCAACTCATCGCTGCCCTGGGCCACAAGGCCGTCGGTCTTGAGCTCGACGTTGACGATCATCCCGGCACATGCATCGAGCACCTCGGCCAGGGTGGGCACCGATGGGGGCCGGTCTGGCGCCGGCGTCTCGGACACCGCCCGGCCGAGGTGCCCACCGGCGTCGGGCAAGCGGCTCGACCACGTGGCGTCATGGTGCACCAGCAGGACCCCGTCAGCGCTCAAGCGGGTGTCGAGCTCCACCCCGTCGGCGGCCTGGCGGCGGGCCAGCCGAAACGCTTCCAGGGTGTTCTCCACCGCCTGACGGGACGAACCTCGGTGGGCAAAGACGCGGACCATCCCTAACCATGGCCGAAAATCCTCAGAAAAATCCTCTGTTCATCCCTTGATCATCCGAGTTAACAGGTTGTAACTTTTGACGGTCGCCCGATCCGACCCCGACAGCCCGCCGCATGCCTTCGGAATTCCGCAGGCGAGGCAGGTGTCCGTCGAGCGAATGTCAATCTCCCTGCTAGTTCGTGCGCCGTTGGCGCGTTTGGGTTGGAGGTCTTGGTGGCCCTTTCTTCGTCTCGCAATCTGACGCTCGCAGCTGAGAACGATGAATGGCGTGGAACCGCGAACTGTCGCGACACCAGCCCGGACCTGTTCTTCCCGGTCGGCACCACCGGTCCGGCGCTGGAGCAGATCGCCACGGCCAAAGCGGTCTGCGGCACCTGCCCCTCGCAAGCCCCCTGCATGGAGTTCGCCCTGATGACCAACCAGGACACCGGCATCTGGGGCGGCACCTCCGAGGAGGAGCGCCGCAAGCTCCGCAAGGTCTGGCTGACCCACCATCGCGAAGCCTCCTGAACCGACCACAGTCCGGTGTCCGTGCCCCTCCTCGCTGGGGGGCACGATCCGTTTTTCCTGGCCATGGCCTCGCCCGGACCGCCCTGCCCACAACGGGCCCCGGCTCAGTCGACGTCCCGGGCCACCGGCACCGTCACCGTCACCGTTGTGCCCGCCCGCCCGTCGGGACGGTCGGTCAGCACGATGGAGCCCTCGAGTTCGTTGCAGACCAAGGCGCGCACGATCGACAGACCCAGCCCGGTCGACGTGTCGAGCGAGAACCCCTCGGGCAAACCCACCCCGTCGTCGCAGACCTCGACCATTACCGAGGGGCCGCCGTTGCGTTCGACCGGACCGATGACGGTGACCACCACCTCGCCGGGCTCCGCACCATCGGTGAGCGCTGCCGGTCCGCGATAGGCGTGGTCGACGGTGTTCTGCAGCAGTTCGGTGAGCACCAGGGCCAACGGGGTGGCCACGTCAGCCGACAGGGTCGGGGTGTCGCCGACCAGCCGGAACAGCACCGGTCGTTCCGGTGAGACCAGGGACTCCTCCACCATGCGGATGATCGGCCGGGCGATGTCGGAGAAGGGAACGTCGTCGCCGGCCTCGCGCGACAGGGTCTCGTGGACCACGGCGATCGAGCCGATACGGCGGACCGACTCCTCGATGGCCTCGCGCGCCTCGGGCAGCGAAAGGCGCCGGGCCTGGATGCGCAACAACGACGAGATGGTCTGCAGGTTGTTCTTCACCCGGTGGTGGATCTCCCGGATGTGGGTGTCCTTGGAGACGAGCAACCGGTCGAGCCGCCGGAGGTCGGAGATGTCCCGCAGCACCAGCAACACCCCCACCACGGCGGCGCGTCGGAGCAACGGCACGGCATGGACCAGCACATTGGTGTGGGTGCCCCGCGACAGCTCCATGGTGGCCGGCCTCCGCTGGCCGATCGAGGTCCGTACCACCCCCTCGTCGAGCCCGAGCTGGCCGAAGGTCGCGCCCTCGACCTGGATGACCACCCCAAGCCGGTGCAACGCCGACACGGCGTTCGGCGAGCTGTACTGGACCCGTCCATCCGCGTCGAGGAGGATCACCCCATCACCGACTCGCGGGAGCTCCTTGAGCGGGTCCTCCGTGCCCGGGAAGGGGAACTCGCCGACCGCAACCATCCGGGCGAGGTGCCCGAAGGCGTTGAGGTAGGCGGTCTCGAGCTCGCCGTGGCGTCGGCCGCCGCTGGGCAGCCCCTCGCTGATGAGCACCCCGATGACCCGCCCACCGTGACGAACCGGCACGGCCCGCACGGAGTGGGGCACGTCCTCGCCCTGCACCACCTCGTCGGCACCGGTGGCCTCGCCCGAGCGGTAGCAGCGGTCGACCAGCGGTCCTTCCGCCCCCGGCACCAGCGTGCCGACCAGGTCGGCCCGGTACAACGTCTGGCTGGTGGTCGGACGGACCTGGGCCAGGACCACGTACTGGCGCGGCGACCCGGCATCGGTGGCGGCGAAAAGCAGCAGGTCGGTGAAGGAGAGATCGGCCAGCAGACCCCAGTTGGCCACCAGCCGCTGCAGGTGATCGACGTCGGTCGGAACCAGGGTGGTATGGACCCGGGCGACCTCACTCAGGCTGTACATGCCCGACCGACACTACCGTCGCGTGGCGCGCCGAACACCGATCAGGTCGGCCACAGCGCCCGGCCGAGCTCGAGCAGGTGACCGAGGTCGGCAATGTCATGGTCGAGCTGCGGGACGACCGCACGGCGCTCGGCCAGCGGGGCGAGGCGCGCCGCCAGCTCGGCCTCGCGGGCGGCGAGCATGGCGTAATCGATGAAGGACTGGCCCATCGTCGTGAACACCTGGGCCAGCCGGTCGCGGTCCTGCGGGTCGACGTCCTGTCGGTCGACGTCCTGTCGGTCGCGGTCCTGCCGGTCCGGTCCGGCATCCGATCCGGCGGCCGGCGGTCCGTGATCGGCAACGGGCGACAACGTGGCTGCGGCTGCCTCCGGGTGCCGTTGCCAGTGGTCGGCCAGCCTTCGGGCGGCAGGATCACCGAGACCGGGGGGCAGTGTCCGGTTGCACACCAGGGCCCCGAGTCGCAGCCCGCGACGCTCGAGCTCGTCGCAGAAGAACATGGCCTCCTGGACCGGGCCCGCCTCGAGCGTGGTCACCACCAAGAAGGACGTGGTGGGGTCGCGCAACGTTTGCTCCACCGACTTGGCCCGCTCGACGAAGCCGTCGTACATGGACTGGAACAGCAGGAAGAACTCGGCGATGTCGGCCAGGAACGAGGCTCCGAGGAGGCGGTCGGCCACGGCCTGGAACGGCTTGGACGCCAAATTGGCCAAACGGGATCGGTAGGGGGCTATCAGCCAGCGCAGCAGGCGACTGGCGAAGAAATCGGCCATGCGAGCCGGGGCGTCGAGCAAGTCGATGGCGTGACGCGACGGCGGGGTGTCGACCACGACGAGGTCGTAACGGCCCGAAGCGTGGATCTCGTGGAGCCGCTCCATGGCGATGTAGTCATGGCTCTGGACGAAGGTGCTGATGAGGTTGCGGTAGAGCGGGTTCGCCAGGATGGCGTCGCGGGTCAGCTCGTCGGGGGCATGGCGGCCCACCAGCTCGTCCCAGCTGGCCCTGGTGTCCAGCATCGCCGCCCACAGCTCGCCGCGTGGCTGCGCCCCTACCGCGGCGAACGCATCGCGGCCCACCACGGTCTCGGTGTTACCGAAGCCCGACAGGCCCATGGCCGTGGCCAGCCGCTTGGCCGGATCAACGGTTAATACCAGGACCTTGGCATCGAGCTGCACCGCGGCGGTGGCGGCGAGCGCCGCGGCGACCGAGGTCTTGCCGACCCCACCGGCACCACAGGTCAGGACCACGTCGCTGGCGGCGACGAGCTGGTCGAGGCGGGCGTCGGTGCCGCGGGGGGTCGCTCGGTGCGGGCGGGCGGTGGCCATTGCCGTTCTCAATCCAGCTCGGCCGCGAGGGCATCGGCGAGCAGCTGCACGGCGCGCGTCCCGTGCGGCCGGGCGAACAGGAACGGCAGGTAGATCTGTGCCACATCGGGGGCGGCTTCGCGCAGGCGCGCGAGGTGCGAGGCCCGCGACCGTCGTAGTCGCGTGGCCAGCGCCGCGGCCTCGAGGACGGGATGCACGGCATCACCGTTGAGCCGGACCAGCTCGTCCTGCCAGTCGCCGGGCTCGGCCAGGCGGTCGAACAGCGCGCCCTCGCGACGATTGAACAGCTCGGGCAGGACCCGGTTGACCACGATCGCTGCAACCGACACCTCGGTCTCGGAGCGAATCCGCCCGAGCAGCTCGAGCGTCTCGGTCACCGGCATCTCCTCCGGGGTGGCCACCAGCAGCACCGCCGTCACCTCGGGATCGGCGAGCAGGTCACCCATCCACTCGGTCTCGTTGCGGATCAGACCGACCTTGACCAGCTCGCGAATGCCCTGCGGTGCCGCCAGCTGGGAGATCACATGGCCGCTGGCCGGGGCGTCGACGACGACGAGGTCGAAGTGCCGTTCCCGCACCTCGTAGGCGATCTTACCGACCGAGAGGATCTCCTTCACGCCCGGCGCCGCCCCGGCAACGAAGTCGAACACGCTGGCCAGCGGGCCCAGCCGACCGCCCAGGGGCAACCGCAGATGCAGCTTGAGGTACTCCCTCAGCGAGGCCTCGGTATCCATCGCCATCAGGTGCAACCCCGGTTCGATCTCCACCGGGTCGAACCCCACCGGAGGGACGTCGAACGCTGCGGCGAGCGACCCGACGCCATCGGCCTGGCACACCAAGACCCGCTTGCCGCCCGCCACAGCACAACGGGCGAGGGCTGCGGAGACCGTCGTCTTGCCGACACCACCCTTGCCGGTGACGAACAGCAAGCGACGATCGAGCAGCCCCAACGAGTTCAGCGCTCCGGCGCGAAGCCCATCGGGCGCTTGGTGTCCGCCGAGCCCATTTCGACATACGCGATGCACTCGGTGGGCACGCCCACGGAGCGGCCGTCCTTGTCGGTGAGCCACAGCACCGGCGTCGACCCGGCCAGGGCCCCGTCGATGTCGGCCTTGACCTTGTCGCGGTCGGCATCCCCCAGATCGAGCGCCAGCTCCTTGGGGTTGTGCAACATACCGATGCGAACGTCCACGCTCACTCCCTCACTTGCTCATCGTGCCGGTCGGCGCCTGAACGCTACCGGATGGGCCGGGCTTTCCCGCTCAACGCGCGGACGGCGCCAGGAGCGCCATCGACGCCACTCGCACCGCGGCCCGCCGGGTGATCAGGTGACCTTGAGGGCGCTGCTGTAGATGCGCGTCGGGCGCAGTTCGGTCTCGAGCCGTTCGGCGATGGCATCGATGGCCTGCGCCGCCTCGCTGTCGGGGTCGACGGCCATGATCGGGCGGCCCACGTCGCAGCCCACCCGCAGCTCGGGGACCAGCGGCACCCGGCCGATCAGCGGCACGTCGAGCACCTCGGAGAGCTCGTCGCCACCGCCGGCGCCGAACAACTCGTAGCGCTTGCCGTCGTCGCCGGTGAACCAGCTCATGTTCTCGATGATCCCGCGTACCTGCAGGTTCACCTTGTGGGCCATGAACCCGACCCGCTGCGCCACCTTCTGCGCCGCCGGCTGAGGGGTGGTGACCACGATCACCTCGCTGCGCGGCAGGAACTGCGCCAACGACAGCGAGATGTCACCGGTGCCGGGCGGCAGGTCGACCAGCAGGTAGTCGGGATCGTCCCAGAAGACGTCGGTGAGGAACTGCTCGAGCGCCTTGTGCAGCATCGGCCCACGCCAGATCACCGGCTGGTTCTCCTCCACGAAGAAACCCATCGAGATGCAGCGGACGCCGTGCACCTCCGGCGGGATCAGCATGGAGTCGATGACCACCGGGGGCCGGTCGACGCCCAGCATCCGGGGAATCGAGAACCCCCACACGTCGGCATCGATGATGGCGACCTTGCGGCCCCGGCGGGCCAAGGCGATGGCCAGGTTGGCGGTGATCGAGGACTTGCCCACTCCGCCCTTGCCCGAGGCGATCAGTAGGCACCGGGTCCGGTTGGAAGGATCCGCGAAGGGGATGACCCGGCCCTCGGCATGGCCGTGGGAGTGCTGCGAACCCGCGGTCGAACCAGGGTCGCCGTGAACCAGCTCGCGGACCCTGGTCCGCTGCGCATCGTCCATGACCCCGAACCGCACCTGCACCGAGGACGCGCCGAGTTCGCTGAGGGCACGAGTGACCCGCTGGTCGATCTCGTTGCGCAACGGGCAACCGGCGATGGTCAGATCGACATCGACTACCACCGCGGCATCCTCGATGACGATCGAACGAACCATGCCGAGATCGACGATCGACCGGTGCAGTTCGGGGTCCTCGACAGGGCGGAGCGCATCGAGGACGGCGGCTTCGGTGAGGGGCATGCGCAACCCTTTCGGGATTTCTCCTACGACGATAGGTACAATAGTGGCGTGGAGCGCTCCGCCTTGAATCCCACCGAGTTCGCCTCGGCCGTCAGCGCCATCTCCTCTGCGTTCGGCGACCCGACCCGCCGTGACATTTTCCTGTTCCTTCACGAGGTGCCCGGCGGGGCCACCGCAGCCGATGTGGCCGAACGGTTCGGGCTGCACGTCAACGTCGCCCGCCACCATCTCGACAAGCTCGCGGCCGGCGGCTATGCCGAGGTCTTCGTGGCTCGTGGGAACCGCACGGGAGCCGGCCGGCCGTCCAAGCGCTACTGCGCCACCGAGCCGCAGCTGAGCCCCCAGGTCCCGGTCCGCCACGACGCCGTGCTGGTGACCCTGCTCAAGCGGGCCCTGGCCCTGCTGCCCCGCGAGCAGGCCGAGGCGCTGGCCGAGGAGGTCGGTGCCGAGTACGGGCAGGCCATGGCGGCTGCGATGGGTGACGCCGCGGAGACCCAGCGCAGCTTCCGCTCTGCGCTGCACGCCGTCGCCGATGCGATGACCGCCCACGGGTTCGCCGCCCACGTCGACGCCACGAACGACACCGTCCGGCCCGCCGCCGACGGGGCCACCCCCACCGGCAAGGACGACCGGACACGCCAGTTGCGCATCGTTGCCGAGCATTGCCCCTTCGGGGGCGCCGAGGTCGTCCACCCCGTGATCTGCGCTGTCGACCGTGGCATGATCAAAGGCATGATGGGCGTGCTCTACGGCGAGAACGTGCCCACCTCCGGCTCGTCGCTGCTCCAGGGCGACGAGGCCTGCGAGTTCGAGGTGGTCGGCCGGCCCTGAGCCGGTCGGACTGGTCAGACCGGTCGAGATCGATCCGGCCCGCCACGATCCGGCCCGCCACGATCCGGCCGACCGGTCGGGACCGTCGGGACCGTCGGGAACAAACCGGACCAGGTAACGAGCGTCAGGAGCCGGTAACGACCGTCACGACCGGGTCGTGGACGGGGACGACCCGCCGCTCGGTCCCGGCGCCCCACCGGCGGTCGGTGCCGTTCGGGCCGACGCCGCGGCGATGCCCTCGCGAACGCCGAACTGGCTCAACAGGCTGTCGATGATCGGCGGGGTGTCGAGGGTGTCGAGCATCGCGAGATCGGTGCGGGCTGCGGCGTACTGGCCGAGCCGGTAGAAAACGATGGCCCGGAACGCCCGGGCATCGGGGTAGGTCGGATCGGCGGCTACTGCGGCGTCGAGGTCGGCGGCGGCTTGCTGCTGCAGCTGCGGGGTACCGGTGCGCACCAGCAACCAGCCCCGGTAGGTCAGAGCCTCGGCATTGCCCGGCGAGCGGGTGAGCACCTCGGAGTAGCACTTGACCGCCTCGAGCAACGGTGCCGAGGCACTCGATGCCGGCGCACCCGACCCTTCCCGCATCGCCGCACTGGCGAGCTCGAGACAGCCCGCCAGCTCCTGCCGGGTGGAGGCCCGGATGTCGCCGGTGAGGCCACCGACGGAGGTCCGGGTCCCGGCGAGACGGGCCACCAGCAACCCGGCGCCCACCGCGAACAACAGCACCGCCGCGCCGACCAGCCAACGCCCGGGGCCGCGCCGGATCGCCGCACCACGGCTACGGAGGCTCTGCTGGTCCTCGATGGACCGCAGCACCGCTGCGGTGCGCACGACGTAGTCGTCGCGCAGGGTGGCGTGGTCCTCCGGCGACAGGTCGCCGGCCGCCAGCTCCTCGTCGAGATCGCGCAGCGAACGAGCCAGGAAGTCGCGTTCCTCCTCGAGCTCGGCGAGTTCGTCGGGATCGAGCCGCGCCCGACGGGCCGACGCAGCGCGGGCGGCGTTCGCGCCCCGGCCGGACTGGTCCGGGCCGGACTGGTCCGGGCCGGACTGGTCCGGGCCGGAAGGCGACAACGGCGCCGCGAGCGTTGCAGTACCGCCCGGTCCGGCCGGAGCGCCCGATCCGACCGGTTCCTCGGACGGGGTCGGCTGCTGCGGCGAGTCCGGCTGCTCCGCCGTCACGGGTGATCTACTTCGGTCAGCTCACGCCGTTCGGCGAGGAACTCGTCGACCAGTGCCCGGTCCTCCGGACTGGCCGTGCCCTCGGCACCGATGCCACGGCGCCACCGCACCAGAACCCCGATGATCGCGGCCACTGCCAGCAGCGCCACCACGACCGGGATCACCCACACCAGGCCCACCACGCCGTCGGAGGCGGGCACCAGGCTCACCCGCTCGCCGAAACGGTCAGTGATCCGGGCGCGGATCTGCTCGTCGGTGGCGCCCTCGTTCACCAGCTCGGTCACCGCCCGCTCGATGTTCTGGGCCGCTGGGGCGTTGGACTGGGCCACCGACTGGCCCGAACACTCGGGGCAGGCGAACTCGGCGGCCAAGGTGGCGACCCGCTCCTCGTTGGTCGGCGGGATCCCGTCGCCCCGTCCGGCCACCGCAAAGATCGCCACCAGCAGCGCGACGGCGATGATCCACAACACCTGCCGCAGCACTCGGCTCAGGCGCATCACGAGCCGCCGCCCAAGGACTCGGCCTCGTCGATGATGGCGTCGAGCGCATCCGCGGTCACGCCACCGCGGATCTTGCCGTAGACGAAGCCGCTGGGGGCCACCAGGATCGATTCGGGCACCTTGGCCACCGCGTAGTCGACGGCCACGATGCCGGTCGGGTCGATCACCACCGGCCAGGTCCCGCCGTTTCGGCTGAAGAAGGCCCTGGCAGACGCGGCTTCCTCCGGACCGCCGAAGACCATCGACACCACCCGCCGCTCACCGCCGGCTGCGTGGCGTTGTTCGAACTCGATCAGCTCGGGATGTTCCTTGACGCAGGGCGGGCACCAGGTGGCGAAGAAGTTGACCACCACCCAGCTGCCGCGATCGTTGTCGAGCGAGTACGGGGCACCGTCGATGGTGGAGCCGTCGATGGCCGGGGCCCGTTTGCCGTCGAGCGGGCTCGGGGCGAACGCACCCTCGACCTGGTCGCCGTTCACCACCTTCCAGGCGAACAGCGCCAACAGAAACAGCAGCGGCACCCCGGCCACCAATGCGGCCTTGCGGGCGGGCCCCATCCGGGAACGGGACCGACCGGTGTCCGCAGCAAGGCCGCTGTCGCCTGCAAGGGCGGTGGCGTCGGTCTCGGCGACATCGTCGGGGATCATCCGATGATCGGCGTCAGCCGGTGTCCCGGCCATCTCAGCTCACCTCGACCGGCACGCGGGACCCGTCGGGGTCCTGCTGCTCCGCGATCGGGGCGGACACCGGATCGACCGGCCGACGACGACGGCCGGGAAAGGCCGCCAACAGGGTTCCGAGGGCCATCAGCGCGCCCCCCACCCACAGCCAGCTCACCATCGGTTGCACGATGACCCGGATGACCGCCACACCGTCCTCGCCAGGCAGCGGCTGTTCCAGGGTCAGGTACACGTCGTCCTTCCACGAGGTGCGCACCGACGGCTCGCCGATGCTCTGACCCGCGCCGCGGAAGAGGTTGATGCTCGGCTCGTACACCCCGACGTCGTCGATCTGCACCGAGGCGACGTAGGACTGCTTCTCGGTCCGTTCGACCACCGACACGCCGAGGTAGGTCACCGTATGACCGGCGAGCGTCGCCGACTGGCCCTTCGCCAGGGTGAACTCGCTGTCGTGCAGGTAGCTGCTCGACGCCGCCAACCCCACGGCGATGAGCACCACCCCGAGGTGGACGATCATGCCGCCGTTCGCCCGTCCCACCAGGCCCCGCAAACCTTGGCGACGGGTGGCGAGCACCACCTGGCGCAGCGCCGCACCGCCGGCAAAGCCACCGAGGGCGAACGCCAGCAACGGCTCGAACCCACGTGCGCCCAGCAGGGCGGCCGTCGCCGTCGCGGCCACCGCGGCCCATGCCGGCCACAACATCCGCTGCGAGAGCAGCTCGGCCGATGCCTTGCGCCACGGCAGCACCGGGGCGATGGCCATCAGGAACAGCAGTACGAAGCCGATCGGCGTGGTCATCCGGTTGAAGTACTGCGGACCCACCGACACCCGCCGGTCGCGCAGCACCTCCACCACCAGCGGGAACACCGTGCCCAGCAGCACCACGAAGGCGAAGGCCGCGAACAGCGCATTGTTGAGCAGGAATGCACCCTCGCGTGACAACGGGGAGTCGATCCGGCCGGGCGAACGCAGCCGGTCGCCCCGCCAGCCGATGAGGCCCACCGACAGCAGCACGACGAAGGCGAAGAACCCCAGCAGGATGGGCCCGACCGAACCCTCGCTGAAGGCGTGCACCGACTCAATGACCCCGGACCGGGTGAGGAACGTGCCCAGGATGGTCAGCGCGAACGTGGCGCACAGCAGGGAGATGTTCCACACCCGGAGCATGCCGCGGCGTTCCTGGATCATCACCGAGTGCAGATACGCCGTACCGGTCAGCCACGGCAGGAGGCTGGCGTTCTCCACCGGGTCCCAGGCCCAGTAGCCGGCCCAGCCGAGCACCTCGTAGCTCCACCAGGCACCCAGCACGATGCCCACGGTCAGGAAGCCCCAGGCGAACAACGTCCAGCGCCGCGTCGCCACCAGCCAACCCTCCCCCACCCGGCCGGTGATGAGCGCACCGATGGCGAAGGCGAACGGCACGGTGAACCCGACGTAGCCGAGGTACAGCATCGGCGGGTGTATGGCCATCAGCGGATGGTTCTGCAACAGCGGATTGGGGCCGTCACCCTCGAAGCCGAGCGGGGGGACGAAGCGGGCGAAAGGGTTCGCCGGCCCCATCATCAGCCCGTAGAAGAAGGCCGAGACCCCGAACAGCACCACCACCGCCCAGCCGAGCAACGGGTCGCGCAGACGGTCCTTGAACCGCCACAACACCATCGCCAGATAGCCGGCGAGCACCAGGCCCCACAGCAGCAGCGAGCCGACCAGGCCCGACCACACCGCCGTCGCCTCGAACAGCAACGGGGTCCGGTTCGAGCCGTTGTCCGCGACGAAACGGATGGTGTAGTCGCGCTGGATGAACGCCCGTTCCATGGCCCCGAAGGCCAACACCGCACCCGCCAGCAGCAGCGCCGCGTAGGGCCCCATCAGCCGAGCCTGATGGGGCCGCCGCCGCACCAGGCCATAGGCCACCGTCGCCATACCGGAGAGCGCCGCCACGAAGGCCAGGACGACGCCGCCGGTGCCGACGGCGGCGTTCACGGTGCCGCTTTCGTGGCGTCGCCCTCGTCGTAGGCCGCCACCCGGTCGGGGTTCTTCTCGACGTAGACCTCGGAGTGCTTGATCAGCATCCGGTCCGACCGGAACACCTCACCCTCCCAGCGCCCCTCGAGCACCACCGGGATCCCCGGTGCGAACAGCTTGGGGATCTCGCCACGGTGCTCCACCGGCACCTCGATGCCGTTGTAGGTCACCGTGAAGCGGGCCGTTCCCGACGAACGGTCGAGTCCACCGTCCTCCACGTTGCCCTGGAGCCGGAACCGGTCCTCACCGAGGGTGGTGCGCTTCGCCACCGCCTCGTCCGCGTTGTAGAAGAACAGCGTGGCGCTGCCGAGGCCACGGAACAGCACGAAGCCCAGTGCCGCCACGGCCACCAGGCCCAGCAGCGCTCCGCGCCAGCGACGGGCACCGCCCCGTCGCGCGCCGCGGGGCGGTTCGGACCCGCCGTCGGAGGGCCCGTCCGGCGAAAAAGGGACCTCGGTCAGCGACCGCGGGGTCACATCCATCGACGGCGCTCCTTGGGGACGAGCAGGCTCAACCGGCGGCCTCGTGTCAGAACCCGCCAGGCGTAGGCCGCCAGCATCGCCCCGGTGACGCCGTAGCCGACGGCGACGTAGCCGACATCGCTCATGATCGCATCACGTTGTTCACTGGGTCTCCTGCCCTTCGGCCCGCCGCTGCGCGATCGCCTCGTCGAGAGCCCGATCGGCCACCTGCTCCTCGAGCCACGCCACGCGGAAGCGGTGGACCAGCAGCCACACGAAGAGCACCGCGAACGTCACCATCGAGAAGAAGAAGGTGAACAACATCATGCCGTCCAAGCTGGGGTTGAGCGGATTCAGGGTGGCGGTCTGGTGCAGGCCGCGCCACCAGTCCACCGACATCCGGATCAGCGGGACGTCGGCGGCGGCCAACAACCCGATCACCGCGCTGCGACGGGCCCGAAGATGCGGGTCGGTGCTGGCGGTCCGCATGGCCCGATAGCCGATGAGCAACACGAACAGCAGCGCGGTGAGGGTGAGCCGCGGGTCCCACTCCCAGTAGGTACCCCACACCGGACGGCCCCACAGGCTGCCCGTCAGCAGGGTCAGAGCGGTGAACACCAGGGCCAGTTCACCGGCTGACGCCGCCAGGAGATCCCAGAAAATGGTGCGCTTCCACAGGTACCCGATGCTGCCCACCGCCAGCAGACCGACGCCGAGGTAACCCCCGGCGACGGCCAGCGGCACGTGGAGGTAGAACAGTCGGACCGCCTCGCCCTGGATGACCTCGGGCGGGCTGATGACCAGCGCCAAGGCCAGGTGCATCGCCAGCATCAGCAGGACAACCACACCGAGCACCCGGGTGCAGCGGGACCCTGTGGTGGCCAGACGGTCCTCCGTCGGCCGGGGCCGGCCGGGGCTCTCGACCTGCGCGTTCGTCGTCACGAGTCCTCCAGCAACGGTTCGAACAACAACATGCCGAGCGCAACGTAGGCCACGGCGAAGGTGATCAACAGTCCACACCATCGCCACGCCTCACCGGAAGATCCGTCAAGCGCCGCGGCGAAGGCACGGGTCCCACCGATCATGACCGGCGCGACCACCGGAAGGAAAAGTAGTGGCAGAAGCGTCTCCCGTACGCGCAGGCCCGCAGCGAGGGCGCCGTACACCGTGCCCGCCGCCACCAGGCCGGTGGTCGCCGCCACCGTGGCCACCACCAGCACCGGCCAGCCCCGCAGGCTGGTGTCGTACATCAGCCGGACCCCGACACCCAGTCCGACCTCGAGCATCGCCAGCACCACGAACACCGCCGCGGACTTGCCCAGGAATACCCCCGCCGGGTCGAGCCCGGTCATCCGAAGGGCGTCGCGGCCACCGTCGGCCGACTCCACCGCGTAGCTGCGCTGCACCACCAGCAGGGTCGACAACAGCACGGCGATCCAGAACAGCCCCGGGGTGGCCTCCTGCAGGAACCCCCGGTCGGGGTCGAGGGCGAAGGCGAACAGCAGCAGCACCACCAGGGCGAAAGGGGCGATCTGGTTGAGCGCGATCTTGGAGCGTGCCTCGATGCGCAGGTCCTTGCCCGCCACCAACATCGCATCACGCCACATCAGGAATCGCCCGTCGGTCGTTCGGACTCATCCCCGGCGCCGGCCACCACACCGCCCACGATGCGGATCTCGCGGCTGGCCAGGGCGGCGGACCGGTCGAGTTCGTGGGAGGCCACCAGCGCCGTGGCACCACCGGTCACCGCCTCGCGAACCAGGCTGTCGAGCAGATCCCGCGAGGTGGCATCGAGCCCGGTGTGCGGTTCGTCGAGGAACCAGATCTCGGGGCGGCGCACCACCAGACAGGCCAGGGCGGTACGCCGGCGCTGTCCTGCGGACAGATGAGCCACGGCCAGGGACCGCCAGCGCTGCGCCACCTCGAGTCGGTCGAGGGTGGCAACGGCGTCGCCGACCGGGGCACCGACGCTGCGGGCCCAGAAGCGCACGTTCTCCTCGGCGGTGAGGTCGAGGTAGAGCCCGTTGGTGTGGCCGAGGTAGCCCACCCGGCGCCGGATCTCACGACGCCGCCGTTCGAGATCGAAACCCAGGACCTGCCCGCTGCCCTTGGCCAGCGGGGCCAGGCCGGCGCACAGACGCAACAGGGTCGACTTCCCGGCACCGTTGGGACCCGCCACGAGAACGATCTCACCCCGAGTCACGTCGAGATCGACGCCGGCCAGGGCTGGGAACCGTCCGAGGACCGTGACCGCGTCGCGCAGGTGGATGACCGGTTCCATGAGGCGTTTGCACGCTACCGGAGCCGGCGACACTGCTGCCACGCAGGGCCGACACCGGGCACGGCCCTGCCGCCGGTATCGTGGTCGTTCCGGTAACCACCACCACCGGAACGATCGGAGAGCCGGGTGGGTCAACGAGGCGCAGCACGGGCACTCGGCATCGTGGGTCGTGGACTCGTCGGGTCCGGCGTGGTTGTGTTGCTGTTCGCCGCCTACCAGCTGTGGGGTACCGGCCTGTCGGAGTCGAAGTCCCAGGACCGACTCTCGGACACCTTCGAAGCCCGCATGGCCGACGCCATGACGGCGCTCGCCACCACGTCGACGACGCTGAAGGGCGCGGTGAGCACCCAGGCCGGCGCCCCGGTCGAGGACAGCTCGGCTGCGCCGACCCAGACGGTGCCGCCCGAGCTGATCGACCTGGTCTACCCCGAGGAGGGTGAGCCGCTCGCCCGTATCGTCATCCCGAGGATCAAGGTCGACAAGGTGGTCGTCGAGGGCACGGCCGAAGGCGACCTGCGCAAGGGGCCCGGCCATTTCACCGACAGTGCCCTGCCGGGCCAGAAGGGCAACGCCGCCATCGCCGGGCACCGCACCACCTACGGGGCACCGTTCGGCGACATCGACCAGCTCCAACCCGGCGACGAGATCCGGGTCACGACCGTGCTCGGCCAGTCCACCTACCGCGTGGCGGGGACCCAGATCGTCACCCCGGACCAGACCGAGGTGGTCGGTGACTTCGGCGACAACCGTCTGACGCTGGCGGCCTGCCATCCGAAATTCAGCGCCAGCCAGCGCATCATCGTGTCGGCCCTGCTCGACGGCGAGCCCATCCCCACCGTCGCCCGGCCCGAGGACCGGGTCACCATCGACCTGTCGAGCTCCCCGACCGCGGCCCCCGTCACCACGACCGGCCCGACGGCAACGACGTCGGCAGATGCCACGTCACCGTCCACGACCTCCGCCACCGCACCGGCTGGCGCGCTCCAGGCAGCCGACAACCCGGCCGACAACCCGGCTCCGGCGATGAACGGCCTGGCGGGCGACCGTACCGCCTGGCCGGGCGCGGTCCTGTGGGCCCTGGCCACCCTGGCGGCCGGCACCGCGGCATGGGCCGTCGCCCTGGCCCTCGAGCGTCGCCGGGGCACCCCGAACACCGCCCGGCGCTGGCTCGTCTACGCCCTGGCGTCACCGGCCATCGGGGCTTGCCTGTTCGGCTGTTTCAGCTACATCGACCGGCTCCTGCCGTCCTACTGAGCGCAGCCTGCCGACGACATGCACCTGACACCTCACGACATGCACCCGATCATGACGCGACCGAATGCGACGATGCGCCGGTGGATCGGCGTCGCGGCCCTGGTGGGACTCGGCGCGCTGCTGCCGGCGGGCTGCCGAGGCGGCGGCTCGGCCGACGAGGGTGCGACGACGTCCACCATCGCCGCGGCCACCTCCACCACCACGGCCTTCGACCCGACGCAGCCGCGGACGGCGACCGGTGCCAACAGCAATCCGCGTGACGATCGCATTGGCCCGCCTGCAAGAAACCGTCCCTCCGACGGCAGCCTCGCCGAAGGCTCGTGCTTCAACGAGTTCCTCGAACAGCGGGGTGAAGCGCTCGTACACCGCCTCCAGGCCGCCGACTGTGCCAAGGCACACGACGGCGAGGTCTTCGCCGTGCTGCTGGTCGAGGGACCGGAGGGTGCCGTCTTCGCCGGCGAGTCCGAGATCGGCAAGTTGGCCGCGGGTCGCTGCCTGGCCCGCTTCGAGGCCTTTATCGGCATGGAGTACGCCACCTCGACGCTGCGGATCGCAACGTTGCGTCCGACGGGTACCACGTGGGCCACCGGTGACCGCACCGTGGTGTGCTCGCTCTACGACGAGGACCTGCGGCCGCTGGTCGGTACCGCCCGGGCCTCGAGGCGCTGAGCGGCGCCGCCGGGCACGGCCCGTCCCGCGGGACGGGCCGCCGACGAATCAGCCGATGACGGCGAGGACGTCGCCCTCTTGCACCTGGTCCTCGGGCTTCACCCGCAACTCGGTCACCGTGCCCGCATGGGGTGCCGTGACGGGAATCTCCATCTTCATGGACTCGAGGATGATGAGCTCGTCGCCCTCGGCCACGGTGGCGCCGACCTCCACGACCACCTGCCACACATTGGCTGCGATCTCAGCCTTGACGTCGGCCACAATTCCCCCGAAACATCTCTGGCGCTTGAGGCGCCGCCTGCAACGACGTGGGCACCCTAGCCGTGCCGTCAAAGCCGCCGCGAACCAACCGGGTGGCGCGGAGGTCACGCACCACGGCGGACAGGCCCGGGGCGCACACCGGTCGGCCAACTACGCTGTGACCCGTGGCAACTGTGGATCCCGTCCTGACCCGGCGCAGTGCGATCGCCCGCTGGGTCGGCATCGGCAAACGGGTGGGGTACGGCCTGTACCTGTTGGCCATCGTGGTCTTCGGCGTGGGCTACGCCGTCGGCTACACCACGACCATGACCTCGGTCATCATCGTGTCGCTGTCGGTCGGGTCCGTCATCCTGGCCCCGGCCATCGTCTACGGATACGGCGTCAAGGCCGCCGAGCGCGAGGAGCGCCGGGCCGCCGCCCGCTGAGCGCCATCGGCTACGTGGGGTGCCACACAACCCTGCGCCGGGCCCGGTCGGTGCCGGGGCCCGGTCGGTAGGGTGCCCAGCCGTGGGTGCCCGCCTTCCCGCTCCCCTGCGCCGACGGCAACTGCTCGACGTCGCCATCGCCGTGTTCGCCCGTCGCGGGTATGCGAACGCCTCGATGAGCGACGTGGCGGATGCCGCCGGGGTCACCAAGCCCGTGCTGTACCAGCACTTCCGGTCCAAGCGCGACCTCTACCTCGCAGCGCTCGACGACGTCGTTGACCGTCTACGCCGGCACGTCGAACAGTCCAGCGGCGACATCGACAGCCCCCGCGAGCAGGCGGTCGCCGGGCTCTCCGCCTACTTCCGGTTCGTACGCGACCACGACGACGCCTTCGAGCTGCTCTTCGGCGACGGCAGCCGCCGCGACCCCGACCTGAATCGCGCCGCCCGAGCGTTGGAGGACGCGGTGGGACGCTCGGTCGGTGAGCTGATGGCCGTCAGCGACCTCGCCGACCTCGACCCTGACCTGCTCGGCCACGCCATCGTCGGGATGGCCGAGGAGCCGCGCCCCGACCCGGCCCAGTTCGCGGCACCGATAGCGCAGCTGGCGTGGGCCGGCCTGCGTGGGCTCGGATCGGAGGCCTGAGTGCCGCCATTGCATCGCCCCGAAGGCCCGGCGCCGTTCGTCATCGGCATCGCCGGCGGGACCGCGTCGGGCAAGACCACCGTGGCCCACCGGCTCGGCGAGACCGTCGGAGCGGGCGACGTTGCCGTGGTGGCGCTCGACGCCTACTACCACGATGGATCGGACCGCTCCGCCGAGCAGCGGGCCACCGTCGACTACGACCATCCCGACGCCCTCGACTGGCCGCTGCTGCTGCACCACATCGACCTGCTGCGCCGCAACCAGCCCGTCGAGGTCCCGGTGTACGACTTCAGCCGCCACGTGCGCAGCGAGCAGCGACGCCCCGTCGCACCGTCACCGGTGATCGTCGTCGAAGGCATCCTCGCCCTGCACGACCGGCGACTGCGCGAACAGTGCGACCTGAAGGTGTACGTGGACGCCGACGCCGACGTGCGACTGATCCGGCGCTTGCGCCGCGACGTCGCGCAGCGCGGCCGCAGTACCGAGCAGGTGATCGACCAGTACCTCGCGACGGTCCGTCCCGCTCACGTCCGGTTCGTCGAACCTACCAAACGGTATGCCGACGTGATCGTTCCCGACGGCGACGGGAACGAACGGGCCGTCGCCTCGCTGCTGGTCCTCGTCCGCGAGGTCGTCGAGGGACGACACCACCCGAACGGTTGAACGGCGCGGCACGACGGCACAGCCCGGCCCGAGGACGAGGCCGGACCGCACTCAACCGGGCTCAGGACGTTTCGGACCCCTCGAAACGCACGACCCCGGCACGGGCCGCCATCATCACCGCCTCGAGCTTGGTGTGGACCCCCAGCCGGGTCATGGCATGACGAAGGTGGTTGCGGACGGTGTGCGCCGAGAGGAACAGCCGCACGGCGATCTCCTCGACCGACGCGCCGTCCGCGGTCAGTGGCAACACCTGCCGTTCCCGGCTGGACAGCTCGAACGTCGCCGTCGCGCCGGTGGGGGCGTCGGCGAGCAGCTGCCGGACATCGCCGGATAGGTAGATCTCACCCCGGGCCGCGTACCGGATGGCCCGCACCAGGTCCTCGGCGTCGGCGTCCTTGGTCACGAAGCTGCGACAGCCGGTGGCCCACGCCGCGCCGACCAGAGCCGGGTCCTCGAGGGCGCTGACCATCACCAGGGCCGTACCAGGCCACCGGTCGCGGATCTGACGGGCGGCCTCGAGGCCCGAGCCGCCACCGAGGCGGTAGTCGACCACAACCACATCGGGCTGCTGCTGTTCCACCAGGTGCAGCGCGTCGTGCGCCGAGGATCAGTCGGCTGTCGGAGCAGTCCGTGCCGGCACGAGCCCGGCGCGCGCTGCGGCGAGCGCCGTGGCCACCACCTGCTCCACCAGACCTGCCGGCACCGCCTGCTGCACGACGACCCAGCGATAGAGCAGCGGGCCGAGGATCAGCGACACCAGCAGCTCGGCATCGGTCAACGACGGCAGTCGCCCCTCGGCCACCGCCGCGGTCACCAACTCCAGCAACGGCCGCCGTCGGGCCCGAACCAGCCGGTCGTGCAGGCCGACCAGCGCCGGGTCGCGTTCGGTGGCGGCGAGCAGGTCGGGCAACAGCACCGACATCGGCGGGTTGCTGAGTCGATGGTTGATCGCAGTGGCCACAGCCAGCAGGTCCGCGTCGAGATCGCCCGTCGTCACCGGCAACTCGGGCGGCGGGATCGCCACCCAGGCGCCGGCCAGCAGGGCATCACGATTCGGCCATTACCGGTAGATGGTGGTCTTGGCCACGCCCGAACGTTCCGACACCGCGTCGATGGTGGTGGCGAACACCCCACGCTCGACCATCAGCTCGAGGGCCGCCGCGAGCACGGCCCGGCGGGAACGCGGCACCCGGGGATCGCGCGGGCGATCGCCGTCGGCCCCGTTGGCGGCCCCGTTGGCGGCGGGCCGGGCGGGACACATGGCCCAGACCGTAGCCCCGGCCGGCGATGCGGTTTCGCCGTAGCGTGGGCCCATGCGCATCTTGCACCGCGAGACCGTCACCGCGGCCCTCCGGGAGGGTCCGAACCCGCCCGAGGTCGACGTCGCCGCCGAAGGGCTGCAGGCGCTGCTCACCCTGCCGGTGAGCCTCGGCGGCGAGCCGCGGCTCGATTCGACCAACCCCGAGCAGCTGTTCGGCTCGGCCCTGTCGGGCTGCATGGTGTTCGCTCTGGAGCACACGCTGCGGCGCGTGCACCGGCGCCCAGAGGACCTCCAGGGGCTGCGGGTGACCGCCGAGGTACGCATCGGCCGCGGCCCTGACCGCACCAACCAGCTCCAGGCAGATCTGTGGATCGACCTGCCGGCCGTCGGGCAGGACCGGGCCGAGGCCGTGTGCGCGGAAGCGACCCGCTACTGCCCCTTCCACCAGGCCATCAAGGGCAACGTCGAGACGACCATGACCGTGACCGGGCAGCCCCCGACCGCCTGACGACCGGGACGGTCAGAGGCGGCCCTGGCCGAGATCCAGCCGGCCCCGGGCCACGTTCACCCGCAGCACGTCGCTCTCCCCCTCGGCGAGGCGCAACGTGCGCAGCCGTCGCATTACCTGCTCGAGCGGATGGCCCTCCACCAGGGCCTCGCCCCCGACCAGCTGGATCGCGCCGTCGACCACTTCGCCGGCCACCTCACTGGCGAACAGCTTGGCGGCGATGGATTCGTTGACCACGTTCTCCCCGGCGTCGGTGAGCCGCGCCGTCCGGTAGACCATGCTGCGCGCCGCGTACACCTTGACCTGCAGATCGCCGTAACGCAGGCGTGCCCGTTCATCGTCGCCGGGCCGCCGCCCGTCACGCCGTGGGGTGACGAGGTGCTCGGCCACCAGGGCCAGGACCCACATCGCGGTCCCCGTGCAGTCCGCGGCGATGGCCCGCCGCACGTCGCTGATGCGCTCGAGCGCCCGGCCTCGTCCCTCACCGGGGCGGCCGAGGGCGTGGCTGCGTGGCACCCGGACCTCCTCGAACGCGAACGCTGCATGGTGCGACCCGTCGAAGGAGGCGAAGCGCCGCAACATCCGCACCCCCGGCAGGTCGGTGTCCACCACCACCATGGCCGGGCCCTCGCCCTCCACCTCCACGGTGGCGGTGAGGAAGTCGGCGTCGGCCCCACCGGTGACGTAGGACTTCTGCCCGGTGATCACCAGCTCGTCGCCGTCGACACGGGCCCAGGTCGGGCGGGGCGCGTCGACCGGCTCGGTGAAGGCGAACCCGGCCCGCAGTTCGCCCGCGAGCAGCGGGCCGAGGTGCGTGCTGCGCAGGGGCTCGTCCACTCCTGCCAGGACCCCGGGGCCGTCGCCGAACACCCCGCGCACGCCGCCGCAGCCGGCCGCGGCGAGGGCCTCGCGCACCACCAGCAGGGTCAGCGCCGACGGCACAGCCCCGTCCTCGGCAGGCTGGGCCAGCCCGTGCAAGCCGGCCTGGCGGGACGCTGCGGCCACAGCCCGGCGGCGGGACCGCTCGTCGAGGGAGGCGTCGTCGCGCAGCGCCACCAGGTGGTCGTGCGCCAGGCGGGTCGCACGCTCGCGCCAGGCCAGCAGCTCGGGGTTCAGGAAGTCGGGCACGTCGGCAGTCTCGTCCATCGGGCCGGACGCCGCCTGTCCGGTCACCGCCCCGGCACCACCCGGCCGTCGCGGTGCCGGGGTCCGGCTCGGCCGACACGCCGCCGGGCGTTCCATCGTGCGCGACCGGGCCCGCTCCGCGTAGCGTAGTCAGCAGTGACCTCTGCAACACCGATCCCCGACCCGCCCACCGCAGCCTTCGGCACCCTGTTCACCGCCACGATGTCGCACGTGCGCTTCGAGGACGGCGCATGGGGTGAACCCATCCTCGGTCCGGTGCAGCCTTTCTCCTTCCACCCCGCCGCCCACGTGCTGCACTACGGCAGCGCCTGCTTCGAGGGCCTCAAGGCCCACCGCGGTCTCGACAACGTGGTACGGATCTTCCGGGCCAAGGCACACGTCGCCCGTATGCGCCAGTCGGCCGAGGTGCTGTGCCTGCCGGCGCCGCCCGAGGACATGCTCGACACCATGATCCGCGAGGTCACCCGGGCGTCCGACGCCGAGGTCCCGGCCGCACCGGGCTCGCTCTACCTCCGTCCGACCCTGGTCGGCACCGAGGAGAACGTCGGAGCCGCCGCAGCGCCCTCGGTGTCGGCCCTGTTGTTCGTGCTCGCCGGCCCGGTGGGCGACTACTTCTCCGGCGGGATCCGCCCGCTGGCCATCGACATCGAGATCGTGCAGCCCCGCACCACCCCGACCTTCGGTGTGGTGAAATCAGGCGCCAACTACGTGATGGCCCTGCGCCCCACCCTCGAGGCCAAGAAGAAGCTGGGCGTCGACCAGGTGCTGTTCGCTCCGGGCGGCATCGTGCAGGAGACCGGCGCTGCCAACTTCATGCTGATCGACCGCGAGCGTGTGGTCACCCCGGCCTTGAACGACAACTTTCTGCACGGCGTCACTCGCGACTCGCTGCTGCGGCTCGCCGCCGACCTCGGCTTCGTCGTCGAGGAACGCGACGTGACCGTCGACGAGGTGATCGCCTGGGCTCGACGCTCCGACGGCGAGGCGGCGCTCACCGGCACCGCAGCGGTGCTCTCCCCTGTCGGCAGGCTGGTGTTCAAGGGCGAGTCGATCCCGGTTGGCGACGGCGGTATCGGCGAGCACTCGATGCGCCTGCGCAAGGCGCTGACCGACCTGCACGTCGGCGCGGCACCCGACCCCTACGGCTGGCTGACCCTGCCCTGATTCCTGCGACCGTGGCGGCCCGGCCCGCCGCGGGCCGGCGCTTCCCTCACCGTGAGGTGGCCCGATGCTGGCTCCATACCGAGTTCTCGACCTGACCGACGACCGCGGTCAGTTGGCCGGCCAACTGCTGGCGTTCCTCGGGGCCGAGGTGATCCTGGTCGAACCGCCTGGCGGGTCGGCCGCCCGGAGGGTCGGCCCGTTCGCCGTCGACCGGGAACGGCCCGACGGCGAGTCCTCGCTGTTCTTCTGGAGTTACAACCGGGGCAAGCGCTCGGTGGTCCTCGACCTCGAGCACGAACACGGCCGCCAACAACTCCGCACGCTCGTCGCCGGGGCCGACATCCTGATCGAGTCCTTCGGTCCAGGTGGCCTGGCGGAGCTGGGGCTGTCGCCCGAGGAGCTGGCCCGGCTGAACCCGGCGCTCATCGTGGCGTCGATCAGCCCGTTCGGGGCCGACGGGCCGAAGGCCCACTGGCAGGCCACCGACCTCACCGTGGTCGCCGCCGGCGGCCAGATGAGCCTCACCGGCGACGACGACCGATCCCCGGTGCGCGTCAGCGTCCCCCAGGCCTTCCACCACGCTGCGGCCGATGCCGCCGGCGCCGTCCTGCTCGCCTTGTACGAACGTCAGCACCACTCGGGCACCGGCCAGCACATCGACCTGTCCGCCCAGCAGTCGGTCATCCAGGCCGCACAGTCGATGATGCTGGCGGCACCGCTGAACGCCAGCCTGCTGACCCGGGTGGCCGGCGGGGTGAAGGTCGGGCCGATCCACATCCAGCTCATGTGGCCCTGCGCCGATGGGTACGTCTCAGTCACCCTGCTCTTCGGCGCCGCCATCGCGCCATTCACCCGCAACCTGGTGCAGTGGGTCTTCGACGAGGGCTTCCTCGACGAGGCCCAACGCGACCGCGACTGGGTCAACTTCGCCACCGCGCTGTTCACCCAGGCCGAGGCCGTGGCGTTCTACGAGCGGCTCAAGGCCGACCTCGGCCGGTTCCTGCTGACCAAGACCGCCCAGGAGCTGCTCGACGCGGCCTTCGCCCGTCGCCTGCTCATCACCCCGGTGACCACCACCGCGGATGTCCTGGCCAGCCCGCAACTCGAGGCCCGCGAGTTCTGGCAGGACGTCACCCACGACGACGGCACCACCGTGCGGTACCCCGGTGCGCTGGCCAAGCTGAGCGCCACCCCGCTCCCGACCCTGGCCCCCGCACCGGCGTTGGGGCGCGACACCGACGCCGTGCTGGACGCACCCGCCCGCCGGCCGGCCCTCGCCGCGGTCACCCCGGACCCGCAACGACGCGGCGGTGCCCTCGACGGGCTCAAGGTGCTCGACCTGATGTGGGTCATGGCCGGGCCCGCGACGAGCCGGGTGCTGGCCGACTACGGCGCCACCGTGGTCCGAGTGGAGTCCTCCAACCGGATCGACACGGCCCGGACCCTGCAACCGTTCCGGGACAACGGCAACGGCCCCGACGACTCGGGCCTGTTCAACAACATGAATGCCGGCAAGCTCGGCCTGGCCCTCGACCTGTCCAAGCCCGGTGCTCGTGACGTCGTCCTCGACCTGGTTCGCTGGGCCGATGTCGTCCTCGAGTCGTTCTCGCCGCGGGCCATGAAGGGCTGGGGGCTCGACTACGAGACCCTGCGACAGGTCAAGCCCGACCTGATCATGGCCTCGACATGCCTGATGGGCCAGAGCGGCCCATGGACCGGGCTGGCCGGCTTCGGCACCATGGCCGCGGCGATCAGCGGGTTCTTCAACGTCGCCGGCTGGCCCGACCGGGCGCCGTGCGGCCCCTTCGGCGCGTACACCGACTACGTCGCCCCCAAGCTGCTGCTGCCGGTGCTGCTGGCCGCCCTCGAGCACCGCAGGGCCACCGGCGAGGGCCAGTACATCGATCTCGCCCAGGGAGAGGCCTCGTTGCAGCTGCTGGCGCCCGCCCTGCTCGACGGCAGCCTCAACGGCCGGCCCACCGAGCGAGCGGGCAACGACGACCCGGTGTACGCCCCACACGGCGTCTATCCCTGCCGGGGTACGGACCGGTGGGTGGCGGTCGCGGTCATCGACGACGACGCCTGGCAGGCGTTGTGCAGCCTGGTCGGCCGGCCGGCGCTCGCCGGGCTCGACTATGCCGCCCGCCGGGACCGCCGTCGCGAGCTCGACACGGTGATCGTCGCTTGGACCGAAGGTCTCGATGCCGAGGTCGCCCAGGAACGGCTCCAGGCAGCCGGCGTTGCGGCACACCAGGTGCAGAACTCGCACGAGTGCGCGGCCGACGCGCAGTTGGCCCATCGCGGCCACTTCGTCACCGTCGCCCATGCCGCGCAGGGCAGCACCGTGATCGAGGGCAGCCGGTTCCGGTTGTCGCGCACCCCGTCCTCGACGACCCGTGGCGGCCCGGTCTTCGGCGAGCACTCCTTCGAGGTGCTCACCGACCTGCTCGGCTACGACCCCGACCGCATCGCCGAGTTGGCGGTGGCCGAGCTGCTCGAGTGAGTCGGCCGCCCGAACGTCAGTCGACCACCGCCACCGGTGCCCCGTCGGGCAGCTCGCGATAGAGGAACGCGGCGTCGGCGTCGTCCATGCGAACACAGCCATGGGACACGCCGTAGGACCCCAACGGCGTCCACAACCGCACGTCACGGTCGCCCACCCAGGGGATGCCGTGGAAACCGACGCCGCCGTTGAACACCGTGAAGTAGTCCATGTGGACGTCGGTGTTGGTTTCCGACGTCCCGACCCGGATCCGTTCCTGCACGGCGAACGCGCCCGTCGGGGTCTCGGTTCCCTCGCCACCGGTCGAGACCGGGAACAGGGCGATGACCCGGCCGGCGGCGTTGGCCACGTACACCCGCTGTTCGGACAGATCGACCAGCGCAGCCGCCGGTAACCGGTCCGCGGGTGTGGCGACGGCCGCCTGCAGGGCGGCGACGGTAGGGCCGTCGACCAGACCGGTGGCCGGAAGCCCGGCGGCGCGTTGCACCCGCCACAGCGCCGCCATGGTCGCAGGGTCCGACGCAGCGTCGGTACGCTCGCCGGTGTCGGTGGCCACTGCCAGGCCCCACAACAGGCGGCGGATGAGCGGCTGCAATACCGGATCGGGCGGCTGCGCTGCGGCGTCGACCGCATCGATCGCACCGGGGAACTCCGCCGGCCACGACGACGCCAGGCGCGAACCCACCACTATCACCGACTCGGCGCCGACACCGGAACCGGAACCGGCATCGGCATCGGCATCGGTACCGGTCGCGGTCGCGGTCGCGGTCGCGGTCGCGGTCGCGGTCGCGCCGGGAGACCCGACACCGGCACGGCCGACAACGGCGGCAGCTGCGGGCCCGGGCACCGACGAGGCGAAACCAGCGTGGGACGGTCCGCCCGGACGCAGCGCGAACGGGGCAGCCAATCCCCAGCCAACCCCATCGACAGCGTCGGAGGGGTGGGCCGACCGCGGCCCGGCGTCGCTCGTCCCCGGCGCCGTGCGCTCGGGCACCACCCGTTCCACAGTCGGGCCCGACGCCGCCGGGCCGCAGGCGGCCACCACCACGACGGCGATCGAGAACGCGCCGATGACCCTCGCGGATCTGGTGGCGGAACTCCGGCGCATCGGCGCCTCTATCGGCGCTCGGCGCCCGCGCATTGAGGCCGACCGACCCTGAACGGCCCAGACCGACCCGAACAGAGCCCGACCGGGCTGAACAAGCGGAGCCGGGTCGCGAGCGAGGCAGCGTCGGTAGGCTCCGTCGGTATGGCACCGCCCATCGACCTGCTCTCGCCGTCGGCCTTCCGGGGCAGCCAGCCCCACGAGCAGTTCGCCTGGCTGCGCGAACACGACCCGGTCCACCGTCATACCGAGCCGGACGGTTCCGGGTTCTGGGCGCTGACCCGCTACGAGGACGTGCGCGCCGTGGGCCGCGACCCCGAGCGGTTCTCCTCCCAGCCCACGATCATGATCGACGACCCCCGGCCGGGCGGCACCTTCGGCGACCACCGGATGATGCTGATGGCCGACCCCCCGCTGCACACCCGTATGCGGCGACTGCTCAGCCGCGAGTTCACCCCCCGAGCGGCCGAGGCGCTGCGCGGCCGTATCGCCGAGCTGGCTACTGGCATCGTCGACGCCGTCGCCGGCCGCGACCGGTGCGACCTGGTAGGCGACATCGCCGGGGAGATGCCCAGCTTCGTGATCGCCGAACTGCTCGGTATCCCCCTCGAGGACGGACGCCGCCTCTACGCCTGCACCGAAGCGCTGCACTCGGTCCGAGGCCACAACCGCTCAGCGCAGGCCGCGGCCTTCGAGGAGATGTTCGGCTACAGCCAGAAGGTCTGGCGGGAGAAGTCGGCCGATCCCGGCGAGGATCTGTCGTCGCTGCTGATCGCCGGGGAGATCGACGGCGTCGCGCAGGACCACATCGACTTCTTCCTGTGGTTCCTGCTCCTGGTCGACGCCGGGGGTGACACCACCCGCAACCTGGTGGGCGGCGGCATACTGGCCCTGTTCGAGCACCCCGAGCAACGGGCGTGGCTGACCGAGGACCTCGAGGCTCGTCTGCCCACCGCCATCGAGGAACTGCTGCGGTGGGTCAGCCCGGTCATCTACATGCGCCGCACCGTCACCGTCGATACCGTACTGAACAGTACGTCGCTGGGGGCAGGAGACAAGGTCGTCATGTACTACGGCGCCGCCAACCGAGACCCAACGGTCTTCGCCGACGCCGACCAGCTCCGCCTCGACCGGACCCCGAACCCCCACGTGGCCTTCGGCGGCGGGGGCCCGCATTTCTGTCTCGGCGCCCATCTCGCCCGGGTCGAGATCGCCTGCCTGTTACAGGAGTTGCTGGTCCGCTGCCCCGATCTGACCCCTGTCGGGCCGGCCGAGTGGCCCGACTCCAACTTCATCTACGGGCCGCGGACCCTACCGGTGCGGCTGCGCCGGTAGGCCGGCCATCAGAGCGGCGGCGCACAGGCACACCACGCTCAGCCCCAAGAACGGGGTGCGGAAATGGCCCGTGGTGTCGGCCAGCCAGCCCGTCAGGAACGGAGCGCTCAGGGCCGCCGCGCCATAGAAGATGGTCATCGTCGAGAACGCCTCGCTGAAGCCACGCGCTTCGGTGTGATCGCGCACGTAGGTCGCCACCAGCGTCGGATAGCTCGACCACACCGCACCGAAGAGGAACGCCCCCACCACCGCCACCGCCCCGTGCCCCAGGGCGACCACGGTTGTACCGGTACCGGCGGTGGTGAGGACGAAGACCATCACCGGCTTGCGACTCCAACGGTCCGACAACCAACCCAACAACGGCGCCCCGGGGATGGCCAGCAGGCTCATCGTGGCGAACACCGAGGCTGCGCCGGCCTTGCTGAGCCGTCCGTCGTTCTGCAGGGCCCGCACCAGGAACGGCGTGAAGCCGGCGCCGACCGCAGCGAACATGGCGTAGGCCGCGGTCACCCGCTTCCAGCTCGGCACGCTGCGCAGGCGATCGAGGCTGAACCCCCCGGCGGACACCCGCTCGGTGGGCTCCGGTCGGGCCAGCGCGACCAGACCGACGAGGATGGCCGCGGTCACCACGGCCTCGACGAGCCACACCGGCCGCCACAGCAGGTCGTCACCGCCACGGTGACGGGCCGCGGTCGTACCCATCCCGACCACGAACGTACCGAGCCCCACCGAGGCGGTGAGCAGGCCGATCACCACACCGCGACGTTCGGGCGCGACGCTGGCCGACACGATGCCCGGGCTGGTGATCCAGATGCCGGCACCGGCGCCGCCGGTGAGGAACAGTCCGGCCATCAGGGCCGGCAGGCTGTGCACCGTCGACATCCACACCAGCCCGAGCCCCGCGATGGCCACGCCGCCGCGCAGGATGGTGATCGGCTCGCAGCGCCGGGCCAGCAGGGCCACCACGATCACCCCGAGCAGGTAGGCCCCGTAGATGACGGTGCCCCCGAGACCGGTCTGCGCATGGTTGAGCCCGAGCGAATCCTCCATCGCCGGCAACAGCAGGCCGTAGGTCGCCCGGCCGAAGGAGTGCGAGACGATCGGCGTGATCGTCACCAACGCCGTGCCGACGAGCAGCAGCCGCCTCGACCGGCGCGGGGCCGCCACCGACGCCGCAGTGGTCACCGCGCCGACACCGTGGTCACCACGCCGACACGCTCACGGCCGGACCCGGCACGCTCACGGCCGGACCCGCCACGCCGAGATGTCGAGATCGTCGGGCAGGGGCAGGAACAGGTTCTGTCGCGGACCCGCGACGTCACGGGAGATGTGGCCCCGGCCGGTGGTGTCGTCGGCGAAGAGGATGTCGCCGGGACCGAACCGGCGGACCTCACCCAGCCCGGTCTCGATCTCCACCGCGCCGAACAGGTTGACCACCAGCTGACGACGTGGCGCCACGTGGTAGGTGAGGTCCTGGCCGGGATGGTTCTCCCGGTAGGCCATCGAGGTGACCGGCAGCCAGTCGGTGATGAAGCCATAGGGCCGCTCCGTCATCGGCACCTCCAGCTGTTCGAAGTGCGACTCGCCGTCCTCACCGGTGAAGATCCGGGTGATCCGCATCGCTCAGCCCTGCCCCGCAGCCGGACGGGAGCGTTCCCGCAGCGCCGCCTTGAGCTGACGGTCGTGATAGGTGACCGCCCCGCGCCGGGCGGTGTGCGGCGTCCAACGGGGGCCGGGTCCCTCGACCTCGTCGCCCATGACGGTGACCCGCTGGATGATCCGCTCGCCACCGAAGTCGTTGACCACACAGTGCTGGGTGCAGCGGTTGTCCCACATGGCGATGGTGCCCTGGGTCCAGCGGTAGCGGACGACGAATCGCGGGTCGGTCACCCAGCGCGTCAGATAGCCCAGCAGCATCTCGCTCTCGGCGTGGGTCAACTCCACCAGGCGCCGGGTGAAATGGTCGTTGACGTACAACGACTTGCGCCCGGTGACCGGATGGACCCGCACCACCGGGTGGATGGCCCAGGCTTCGGGACGACCGTGCGCGGTGGCGTCGTGCAGGGCGGACAGCCCTTCGCACAGCTCCTGCAGGGCCGGCGACAGCTCGTCGTAGGCCGCCTCGAGGCTGGTCCACATGGTGTCGCCCCCGGCATCGGCACAGCGCACCATGTTCAGGATCGACATCACCGACGGCTGCGGCAGGAAGGTCAGGTCGGTGTGCCACTCATCGGCGATACCGCCCTTGGACGCCGCAAGCTCGAACACCTCGGGGTGGTTCAAGTAGGCGTTGGTCAGGTGGGGATGCTGTTCCAGCGGCCCAAAGAACCGGCCCAGGGCCACGTGCTGATCGAGATCGAGGTGCTGGTCAGGAAAGAACAGCACCCGGTGCTCGAGCAACAGCGCCCGGATGTGCGCCGCCATGGTCTCGTCGGCCGCGGCGAGCCGCAGACCCCGTACCTCCGCCCCGAGCGCCGGGGTGAGCCGGTTGACAGTGACCCCGGTGACGGGATCCCGTTCGGTCATGGTCATGGCGTCTCCCCGGGAGTTGGCGCAGCGCGCGCTGGTCGGGCCGGACGCGCAATCTACCCGCCGCCGCCGGTGGCCGCCGGACCTTCGGCGGGGTGGCCCCCGGCAGCCGGGCCGGGGCCACCCCGCCGCACGGTCAGCGAACGGCGCCCGACTGACGCAGGTGGGCCACCTCCGCATCGTCGAACCCGAAACGGGCCAGCACCTCGTCGCTGTGCTGGCCGGGGTGCGCAGCCGGCCCCTCGATGTCGCCCGGGGTCCGGCTGAAGCGTGGCGCCGGAGCGGGCTGGCGGATGCCGGCCACCTCCACGAAGGAATTCCGGGCCACGTTGTGCGGATGCTCCCAAGCCTCGGAGATGGTCAACACCGGGGCGAAACACACGTCGGAGCCGTCCATGATGGTGCACCACTCGTCGCGGGTCTTGGTCCGGAACACCGCGGCGATCTCCGCCTTGAGATCGGGCCAGGCGCCGGCATCGAGCTGGGCGTCCCACTTGGGGTCACCGAGGCCGGCCAACCGGCGCAGCTCGGCGTAGAACTGCGGCTCGATCGACCCGATGGAGATGTACTCACCGTCGGCGCACTCGTAGGCATCGTAGAAGTGGGCACCGCCGTCGAGGCGGTTGTGGCCCCGCGGCTCGAGCCGGCCGATGGCGGCGATCCCGTGGAAGGACGCCATCAGCAACGCCGCTCCGTCGACCATCGCGGCGTCGACCACCTGGCCCTTGCCCGACTTCGCAGTCTCCAACAGACCGGCCATGACGCCGACCGCGAGCAGCATGCCGCCGCCGCCGAAGTCGCCGGCGAGGTTGAGCGGCGGCACCGGCGCCTCGCCGGGCCGCCCGATGTGGGCCAGGCAGCCGGCCAGGGCGATGTAGTTGATGTCATGGCCGGCCATCTGGGCGTAGGGCCCTTCCTGACCCCAGCCGGTCATCCGGCCGTAGACCAGACGCGGATTGCGGGCCAGGCAGACGTCGGGCCCGAGGCCGAGCCGTTCCATCACGCCGGGCCGGAACCCCTCGATGAGGGCGTCGGCGCCCTCGATGATGCGCAGCACCGTCTCGACGGCCTCGGGGTCCTTGAGATCGACGGCGACGGACCTGCGGCCGCGCGCCAACACGTCCAGCGGAGGACGCCGCGGCGTTTCGGCCGGTACCCGTTCGGCTCGGTCGACACGGATCACCTCCGCCCCGAGGTCGGCGAGCACCATGCCGCAGAACGGGCCGGGCCCGATCCCCTGCAGCTCGACCACCGTGTATCCGGTCAACGGACCACTCATCGCACACTCCTGTCGGGTTTGACGACCGGCGGGACCGACGAGGCCGAACCGCTCGAACGTCGTGGGTAGAGAAAGAACAGCACCAACCAGCACGCCAGGCCACAGACCACGCAGGCCCACAAGACCCGATCGTACGCGGCGATCACGTCGGGGCGACCGGGTTTGCCGATCATGGCCACGGCGATGGCCACCCCGAGAGCGGCGGCCACGTTGCGCACCGTGTTGAACGAGGCATTGACCTCGCCGTAGTAGTCCGGACCGACCCGACCGAGCACCCCGCTGTTGAGCTGGGGCTGGGTGAGCGCCCAGCCACCCCCCGACAACGCAACCGCCGGGGCAACCGCCAGCCAGTAGTGCGGGGTCGTGGTCAGGAACACCAGCGGCCAGGCCAAGGCCACCAGGTGGACCAGCGGCCCCCAACGCACCAGCACCTCGTGTCCGTACCGCATCGCCAACCGTCCGCCGAAGGTGGTGAGGATGCCCGACACGATCGGGCCGGGCAACAGCGCCAAGCCCGTCTGGACCTGGGAGAAGTGCCAGACCCGGCTGAAGTACAGCGGCCACACCAGCCACAACGCCTGACCGGCCATGTTCAGCAGGAAATTGCCGACGTTGGCCACCCACACCGGTTTCATGAGGAACACGTCGAGGTTCAGCAACGGCTCGGGATGGACCCGGCAGCGATGCAGGAACAGGGGCAACGCCACCACGAACAGACCGACGGCCACCAGCACCGACGGCGCGGTCAGCCCGCGGCCGGGAGCCTGACCGACGGCGTACACCAACGCGGCGATCGTCACCGTGCCCACCGCCACCCCGAGCCAGTCGAGGGGGCCGCCCACCCGATCGGCCTTGGACTCCCGCAACAGCTTGAAGCTGGCCAGGAAGGCCAGCAGCGAGACAGGCACGCTGAAGGCGAACAACACCCGCCAGGTCGTCACCGCCAGGATCATCGCCGACACCGCAGGGGCCAGCGCCGCGGCGAGGGGGCCGGTCGCAGCCCAGGTCGCCACCGCGGTGACGTGCCGTTCGCGTGGGAACTCGGGCAGGATCACCGCCAGGGACGCAGGCACGATCATGGCCCCGCCGGCCGCGGTGACGAACCGGGCCAGGATCAGCACGATGGCGACCGGGGCGAGCGCCGACATCGCGGAGCCGACGGCGAACAGCAGCAGGCCGACCTGGTACATCCGGCGGCGACCGAGCCGGTCGGCCAGCCGGCCCGACACCGGCAACAGGCTGGCCAGCCCGATGAAGAAAATCGACGCCACCCACGACAGGGTGGACGGCCGCGCCGAGCTGAACGTCTGGGAGATGTCGTCGAAGGCCAGGTTGGTCGAGGTCGTGTTGAACGACATCAACGAGTAGCCGATGCTCGCCACCGCGAGCGCCTTCCACGCCCGAGCCGGCACCGCTACGGGCGCGGTGCCGGCGTCGTGGTCACTCATTCGGTTCAGCCGACCCCGAGGGTGTCGGCCAGCGCCAGGATGCGCTGGGCCTGGGTGAAGTGAGGGACATCGACCATCTTGCCCCTGAACCGGAACGCCATCTTGCCGGCGGCGCGCTGCACCTCGAGCTCGGCGAGCAGCTCACGAGCGTCGGCGATGTCGGCTGCGGACGGCGTGAACTCCTCGTTGATGATGTCGATCTGGCTGGGGTGGATGGAGATCTTGCCGGTGTAGCCGATGGCCGCGCTCTCACGGCAGTCGCGGCGCAGACCGTCGGGGTCGGTGACATCGGTGAAGACCGTGTCGAGGGCCTGCACACCCGCTGCCGCGGCCGACAGCCGGCACATGGTGCGGGCGTGCTCGAAGATCGGCAGGTAGCGGCCGTCGTCGTCACGGTTGCGCTTGGCACCGAGCGCCGCGGACAGGTCCTCCGCTCCCCAGGTGACCGCGTCGACGCGGGGCACGCAGGGGATCTCGCCGGTAGCCAGCAGGCCGGCGGCGGTCTCGGTGGCCAGCACCACCAGCTTCACCCCGCCGACGGGATGGCCGTGCTGGCGCTCGAGGTCGGTGATGATCCGGTCGATCAGGCGGACCTCCCCCGGGCCGTGCAGCTTGGGGATGAGATACGAGTCGGGTGGGTTCACCATGGTCGCCTCGACATCGGACCGGAACCACGGCGTGTCGAGCGGGTTGATACGGACCATCCGCTCCTGACGACCGAAGTCGACATCGGCCAGCCAGCGGCAGATCTCGACACGTGCCGAGTCCTTGTTCTCGGGCGTGACGGCGTCCTCGAGGTCGAGCACCAGCGCATCGGCGTTGGTGGCGAGCGCCTTGCCCAGCATCTTCTCGCTGGCGCCGGGGACGAAGTGGGCGCAACGGCGGACGCGGCTCATCTCAGGCCCCGCTCGCGGCCGGCTTGCGCAGCATCATGCCGTTGCGCAGACAGCTAACAACGACCTCGCCCCGCTGGTTGACGCCCTGGTGCTCGAAGGTGACGATGCCCCAGTCGGGCCGGCTCTTGGACTCGCGTCGAGCCTTGACCACCGTGCGGGCGTAGATGGTATCGCCGATGAACACCGGGTTGGGGAACCGGGTCTCGTCGAAGCCGAGGTTGCCCACGGTGGTGCCGAGCGTGGTCTCGCCCACCGACAACCCGATGACCACCGCCAGCGTGAACAGCGAGTTCACCAGGATCTGGCCGAACTGGCTGTTGCGCGCGAACTCGGCGTCGACGTGCAACGGCTGCGGGTTCATCGACATGGTCGAGAACAACAGGTTGTCGGTCTCGGTGACGGTGCGGCCGGGCTGGTGCTCGAACACCGCGCCGACCTCGAGCTCTTCGAAGTACTTGCCTGCCATAACATTTGTGTCTAGCAGATGCCGGTCATTCCGAGTTCGGCCAGGAAGCACCGGAGCAGTAACCTCCACCGCCTTCTGCAGAGTCTCGATGGGATCACCGCTTCATGACCGACCTCGGACCTCCCGACGGGCATCACGCCACGGCCAGACCGCGCGGTCGTTCGCTCGCCCGCCTGGCCGTGGGAGCCCTCGGCATCGTGTACGGCGATATCGGCACCAGCCCGCTGTACGCCTTCCGTGAATCGTTCGAAGGACACGAACTGGAGGTGAACCCCGTCGGGGTGGTCGGGGCGTGCTCGTTGGTGGTGTGGTCGCTGATCGTCATCATCTCGATCAAGTACCTGGCGCTGGTCATGCGGGCCGACAACAGGGGCGAGGGCGGGATCCTGGCGCTGACCGCCATGCTCGGCCGCAGCGTGCCCGGCAACGCCTTGTTTTTCCTCACCACGCTGGGCATCTTCGGCACGGCGCTGCTCTACGGCGACGGCATGATCACCCCCGCCATCTCGGTGCTCAGCGCCGTCGAGGGCCTCGAGGTCGCAGCGCCTTCGCTGCACCCGTGGATCATCCCGCTGTCGGTGACCATCCTGGCCGTTCTGTTCCTGGTCCAACGCCGCGGTACGGCAGGCATCGGCCGGGTGTTCGGCCCGATCATGGTGGTCTGGTTCGCGGTCCTGGCCCTGCTCGGGCTGCGGCAGATCATCGCCAACCCCGACATCCTGCGGGCGTTGAACCCGGTGCACGCCATCGACATGTTCCGGGAATACGGGTTCAACGGCTTCCTGGCTCTGGGCTCGATCTTCCTGGTGGTCACCGGTGGCGAGGCGCTGTACGCCGACATGGGCCACTTCGGCCGCTCACCGATCCGGATCAGCTGGTTCAGCCTCGTGTTCCCTGCCCTGGTGCTGAACTACCTCGGCCAGGGGGCGTTGCTGCTGGAGAACCCCGAGGCCATCCAGAGCCCGTTCTTCAACCTCGCGCCGTCGTGGGCGACGTGGCCGCTGGTGCTGCTGGCCACGGCGGCAACGGTGATCGCCTCGCAGGCACTGATCTCCGGAGCGTTCTCGATGACCGTGCAGGCGATGCAGCTCGACTACCTGCCACGGGTCAAGGTCCACCACACCTCGGTCGGCCACCGCGGGCAGGTCTACGTGCCGGTGGTGAACTGGCTGCTGATGGCGAGCTGCATCGGGCTGGTCCTGGGCTTTCGCACCTCGAGCAACCTCGCCGCGGCTTACGGCATCGCCGTGACCATGACCATGGCCATCACCACGCTGCTGTTCATCGGCGTGGCGTTGTACCGCTGGCAGTGGTCGAGGGCACGAGCGTTCGGGATCGGGCTTCCCCTGCTGGTCATCGATCTGGGGTTCTTCACCGCCCAGATCGCCAAGATCCCCCACGGCGGATGGTTCGCCCTGGCCATCGGGGCGATGCAATTCACCCTCATGACGACGTGGCATACCGGCCGTCAGGCGGTGTCGAGAGCGATGCGACGAGGCGAGACCCCCGTCGCCGCCTTCGTCGACACCCTGCCCGACCTACCCTGGGAACGCGTTCCGGGCACCTCGGTGTTCCTGTTCAAGGAACCCGGCGCGGCGCCTCCGGCCCTGCTGGAGAACCTGCGCCACAACAAGGTGTTGCACGAGACGGTCATCCTGCTGTCGGTCGCCACCGCCGATCTCCCGTCGGTGCCCGAGGAACGCCGAAGCACCGTGCAGAAGGTCGGCCCCGGTATCTGGCAGATCGAGCTGACCTTCGGCTTCATGGACAACCCTGACGTCCCCGTAGCCCTCGCCGCGATCGCCACCACGTCCACCGAGCGGGGGTTGAACCTCGATCCCGACGAGCTGACCTACTTCCTGGGCCGTGAGACGATCGTGGCCACACCACGCCGCACCATGAACCCACTGCGCGAGCATCTCTTCGTCATGCAGAACCGCACGGCGGCCAGCGCGGCGCGCTTCTTCGGGCTACCGGCGTCCCGGGTGTTCGAGGTCGGCACGACAGTCGAGATCTGACCGCGCCGGTCGAGCCCCGCCCGGTCAGCGGTAGCCGACGAGGCCGGACTGGCTGGCCACGGCCAGCAGGTGACCGTCGGGGGTGAACATGCGCACCGTGCCGTGGGCCAGGCCCACCGCGGCGCCGTCCACCTGATTGTCCAGCAGCACCCAGTCGCAGGCCCGCGGGGCGACGATGCGGATGCTGTTGTCGATGCTGCGGGCCCGCACGTCGTCGGTGTACAACCCGTCGACCCCGGCCGACACGGTGTCGCCGAGCACCGCGAGCGCCGCGGCACTGGCCGGCACACCGCCGGGCAGCGTCGCCCACATCTGGCTGCGGCCGTCGACGGCGCGGATCGAGCCGTCGGGATCGCCGCTGGCCACCCGTTCGTCGATCCGGTCCCGCAGGCCGCCACGACGGCCCTGCGGCATCCGGCGCGGCGCACACTGCGACGGATGCGCCAGCGCGGTCGGCGGCATCGGACCCCACTGGCCCTCGATGGGGAACTCGCGAGTGCCGAGGGCCACCAGGGCGCTGAGCATCACCGAGCCATCGACCGACGCGATGACCCGACCCTGGGACACCCGCCTGCCGGTCGTGAGGTTCTCGTAGCGCAACTCGAGCACCTGGGGCATCTCCGCACCACCGACGAACTGGCACGCCGCCCAGGTGGCCGGCCGGCCGGTCGCGGCCTCCGCGACCTCGATCACCGCAGCGAGGCCGCAGCCGCCGTACAGCGCGCCGCGGCCCCCGCAGATGCCTTCCCAGATCGGCAGCCGCCAGTGGTCGGCGTTGCCGGTCGGCTCGAGCTGGAGGAACTCCTTGACCTCCACGGAACCGTGGCCTCAGCCCTGGGCCGGGGCCCGACGGGTGAGGAACTCGATGACCGCCCCGGCGAAGATGTCGTTGCGATCGCCGGCCACCATGTGCGCGGCGTCGCTGACCGACACGTACTCGGCGTGCGGGCACACCGCAAGGAACTGCTGGGCCCCTTCCTCGGTGAGCACGTCGGAGAGGCCGCCGCGCACCAGCAGGGTGGGGATGGTGATGTGACGGGCCGCATCCTCGAGACGGTTGCGATAGGCATCCATGTTCCACTGTCGGTTCATCCGACGCGGATCCCAGTGCCAGTAGAACCGGCCGTCCTCGCCGCGCCGCACGTTCTTCACCAGACCGTCGAGGTTGCGGGGACGCTTGCGGTGCGGCTGGTAATTGGCGATGGCCTCGGCGACCTCGTCGAGGGTCTCGAAGCCCTCGGGCTTCTGGTTCATGAACTCGCGGATCTTGGCGCTGCCCTCGGGAGCGATGCGCGGGGCCATGTCCACCAGCACGATGGCCGCGGCCTCGAGGCGACCCTCGCCCACCGCCAGAAGGCTTGTACCACCGCCCATGGAGGCACCGACCAGGATCGGCGGCCGGCCACCGATGGCGTTGACCACGGCGACGAGGTCGTCGACCTGGTCCTCCTGCTCGTACACGCCGTCGGCGGTCCAGTCGGAATCGCCGTGGCCGCGGGCGTCGTAGGCGACGGCGTAGTACCCGGCCCCACCGAGCGTCTCGCCGGCACCCTTCCAGGCGTGACGGGTCTGGCCGCCACCGTGCATGAGCATGACGGGGCGACCGGTCACATCGCCCCACGAGTCGCCCCGAATGGTGATGCCTGCGCCCCCCGGCCAGGCATGATCGGGATCCGGTGTGCCCTCGAGGCGGTACCTCTTCGGCGCTGTCGAGCCGGTCACTGTCTGTCCCCCTTCGGCCCGGGTCAGATGGCCGGACCAGCACCGATGGTAGGAGCCGTGGTCCCGGGCTCCCAAGTTTCCCGCAACTGGCGCATCGCGGCGGACGCTGCGGCGGGAACCGGGGCAGCCCGGCGGGAGGCGATCTACGATCCGGCCATGAAATTCGGGATCATGTTCGCCAACTCCGGGCACTTCGCCGCCGCCGAAGGTGCCGCCGCCATCGCCACCGCGGCGGACCGCTGCGGCCTCGAGTCCATCTGGGCCGTCGAGCACGTGGTCATCCCCCACGGCTACCAGTCGCAGTACCCCTACCACGAGAGCGGCAAGATCCCCCTCGGCGATGATCCCGACCTGCCCGATCCCCTGTTGTGGCTGGCCTACGCCGGCGCGTTGACCAAGGACATCCGTCTGGCGACGGGCATCCTGATCGTGCCCCAGCGCAACCCGGTGGTGCTGGCCAAGGAGTGCGCCAGCCTGTCCAAGCTGACCAACAACCGCTTTGAGCTCGGCATCGGTGTCGGCTGGCTGAGGGAGGAGTTCGACGCCCTCGGCGTCCCGTGGCCCGACCGCGGTGGCCGTACCGACGAGTACTGCGAGGCCATGTCGGCGCTGTGGAGCCAGCAGCACGCCACCTACCACGGCAAGTACGTCAACTTCGACAACGCCATCTCCCGTCCGCAGCCTGCCGGGGGTTCGATCCCCATCGTGGTCGGTGGGCACAGCGACGCCGCTGCCAAGCGTGCCGGGCGGTACGGCACGGGGTTCTTCCCGGCCAAGGGCACCGATGAGGAGTTGACCCACCTGTTCGAGGTGGTCAAAGGCTCGGCAGCCGAGCACGGGCGGGACGGCGACGCCATCGAGAACACCACCATGGTGTGGTCGTGGCGCCGGGAATCGCTCGACCGGGTGAAGCAGCTCGAGGATCTCGGGGTGGACCGTCTGGTCCTCGCCCCGCCGACCTCGAATCCCGCCCGCATCGGCGACGCCATGGAGGAACTGGCCGCCAAGATCGCCCCCGTGGCCACCCGCTGATGCGCGTCACCGTCGCCGCCACCCCCGACCCGCCGCCCCCCGGCATCCCCAACCCGATCCACGCCGACGACGGCGCCACCGGGGCCGGGTACCGGGGTGCGTTGGTGGCCGGCGTGCGGACCTACGGTTGGGTGGCCGACGCGGTGCGGGCCATCGCCGGCACCGAATGGTTGGCCCAGGGCTGGGCCGACGTCACGCTGCGCAGGCCGCTCTACGCCGGCGAGCTGGTGGCCATCGACCTCGACCCCGAACCCGGCGTCGAACCGGCGACGTGGACCGTACGGGCCTCGGTCGAGGACAGCCGGGTGGTGCTCGACGGCCGGGCCGGACTCGGGGTGGCGAGCTG
Source organism: Acidimicrobiia bacterium (assembly GCA_947476745.1). Lineage (GTDB taxonomy): Bacteria > Actinomycetota > Acidimicrobiia > Acidimicrobiales > CAIXPF01 > CAIXPF01. The sequence continues at coordinate 91,625 of CANJRG010000002.1, forward strand.
GTTCGACACCATCCGGGTCCCGACCCGGACCCCGGCCGAGCCGCCGCCCCGCGTCCGGCCGACCTACACCCTCGACGACGTGCCGAAGCGCCAACCGCTGCGATCGCTCGGCGCGTACGTCAACGCCGCGGCCGCCCGGCGGCTGGCCACCGAGGACCTCGGCCTGACCGAGACCACCCTTCCTGGCGGAGCGGTGCACCCGTGGTTCCTGGCCGCGCGGATGGCGCCGTTGACCCGGCACAACTTCACCTACGGGCCGACCATCCACGTCCGCACCCAGATCCAACACCTCGCCGTTGCCGCGGCCGACCACGAGATCGTGATCAGCGCCCAGATCATCGATGCCTACGAACGAAACGACCACTGGTACCAGGTACTTGACGGCATGGTGTGGGACGACACCGGCCAGGAACTGGCCCGTCTCAAGCACACCACCATTTTCCGGCCCCGGGGCACCGCGATGCCTCCGCCGATCGTCACCGAGGACGAGGCCTGACCGCCGCGGTCGGTCCGGCCCGGTGACCGCCCTGGCCACCGGGCCGACCGGACGGCGGCCGGACCAGGTGGGTGCCGGGCGGGTGCCGGGCGGGTGCCGGGCGGGTGCCGGGCGGGTGCCGGGCGGGCGACGATCAGTCCTGGGGAATCCAGGCCGGTGGGCGCTTGCCCAGGAACGCCGCCACGCCCTCCTTGGCCTCGCTCGCGCCGAAGCCCACGGTATTGGCGGCGGCGTACGCACGGGCATCGCCGACACCGCCGTCGGCCATGGCCTGCAGCGCCGTCTTGGTCGCCGCCACGGCCTGCGGGGCGCCCTTGACCAGCGCGTCGACGTAGTGGGCCACGGTGGCATCGAGTTGGTCGGCCGGCACGGCCATGTTGACCAGGCCCAGCTCGGCTGCCCGTGCTGCCGGCATCATGTCGGCGGCCAGGAACGCCTCGAACAGCGCACGCCGGGTCATCCGGTGGGCCATCATGGCGGCCACCGGCACCGGCGCAATACCGAGGCGTACCTCGGTGATACCGATCCGTACGGTGTCGAGGGCGATCGAGATGTCGCAGGCCGCGGCCAGCACCGCACCACCACCGGCGGCATGGCCCGCGATTCGACCCACAACCGGCTTGGGCGAGCCGTCGATGGCCGCGACCACGTCGGCGAAGGTCAGCGGGTCCGAGCCGAGAGACCGGTGGTCCTCCTTGAGATCGGCACCGGCGCTGAAGGTTCCGCCCGAATTGGTCAACACGATCACCCGGACCGAGCCGTCGGCCAACGCCGTCTCGAGATCGCCCATCAGGCTGCGCAGCAATGCCTGGCTGAAGGCGTTGCGGTTGTGGGCACTGTCCAGCGTGATGGTGGCCACCCCACGGGATGCCGCGTAGTTCGTCGGTGCCGTCATGATTCTCCCCCGAGTATCCAGAAGCGGACGGGGGCAGCGTAGGGCCTGTTCGGCAGGCGCGTTAGGGTTTCGCCCGTGCGCGCCGTCATCTGCCATCAACTCGGCTCGGTTTCCGACCTCGTTCTCGAGGAACGGCCAACGCCCGGCCCGGGTCCCGGCCAGGTCCGTATCGCGGTCGGTGCCGCCGGCGCGAGCTACGTCGACGGGCTGCGGGTAGCGGGCCGCTACCAGTTCCCGATGACCCCGCCCTACGTACCCGGCGGTGAGGCCGCCGGGACGATCGACGCCGTCGGCGAGGGCGTGGACGGATGGTCGATCGGCGACCGGGTCTTCGCCGTGGTCGGCTCCGGCGCCTTCGCCGACACCCTGCTGGCCAAACCGCACCAACTCATCCGGCTGCCCGATTCCGTCGACATCGCCGTGGGGGCGTCGTTCTACCAGGTGTACGGCACGGCATGGTTCGCCCTCACCCGGCGCACCGAGGTGCGCCCGGGTGAGACCATGCTGGTGACCGGGGCGGGCGGCGGGGTCGGCCTCGCCGCCATCGACGTGGCCCGGCACCTCGGGGCCCGCGTCATCGCCGTCGCCTCATCCCCCGAGAAGCGGGCCCTGGCGCTGTCCATGGGCGCGGAGGTGGCCATCGACCCCGCCACCGAGGACGTCAAGGCCCGGGCCCGGGAACTCACCGACGGCAAAGGGGTCGACCTCGTCTACGACGTCGTCGGCGGCGAGCTGTCCGAGCAGTGCCTGCGGGCGATGTCCTTCGACGGCCGCTTCCTGATCGTCGGCTTCACCGCCGGCATCGGTCGGGTGCCGCTCAACCTGGTGCTGCTGAACAACCGCACCGCGGTCGGGGTCGAATGGGGCGGCTGGGTCCAGCGCAACGCTGCGGCCAACCGGGAGATGATGGCCGAGGTCGTGGCCGCCATCGCCGCCGGCGATCTGCGGCCGGTGGCACCGACGGCCCGGCCGCTGTCGGAGGCCGGCGCGGTTCTGGGCGATCTGCTCGAGCGGCGGGCCGTGGGCAAGCTGGTGCTCGTCCCCTGACCCACCGCCCGGCGGCGATCAGCTCCGCGGCACCTTGCTCCAGGCCATGTCCTTGTCGACCCGCGGCTCGCCGGGCAGGCCGAGGACCTGCTCGCCGAGGATGTTGCGCATGATCTCCGAGGTGCCGCCCTCGATCGAGTTGGCCCGCACCCGAAGGAAGCCGTGACGGGGCTCGCCCCAGCCCTCGATGTTGAGTTCGGTGGGCCGGCGGAAGGTGAAGTCGTAGCCGACCATACCGGCCGGTCCCATCAGATCGAGGCAGAACTCGTAGATGGCCTTGTTCTGCTCGGCCATGGCGAGCTTGGCCACCGAACCCTCCGGACCGGGATTGCCCTGACGGCGGCCGACCGAGGCCCGCAGGTTGGTCAGCCGAAGCGTCTCCGCCCGCACCCACAGCTTCATCAGCCGGTCGCGCTTCGCGCCGTCGCGTTCATGCTCGGGCAGGGCCTCCCACAACTTGACCGCCTCGCTGATCGGGCCCGACCCGCGACGCGGACCACCGCCGCCACCGCCGCCGCCGATCGAGGTGCGCTCGTTCATCAGCGTGGTCAGTGACACCCGCCAGCCGTCACCCTCGTCGCCGAGCCGGTTGGCGTCGGGGATGCGCACGTCAGTTAGGTACACCTCGTTGAACTCGGCCTCTCCGGTGATCTGGCGCAACGGGCGCACCTCGACCCCGGGGCTGGACATGTCCACCAGGAAGTACGTCAGCCCCCGGTGCTTGGGGACCTCGGTGTTGGTCCTGGTCACCAGCATCCCCCACTGGGCGAGATGGGCCAGGGTGTTCCACACCTTCTGGCCGTTGACGTTCCACTCGTCGCCGTCACGCACCGCACGGGTGCCCAGACCGGCAAAGTCCGAACCGGCGCCCGGCTCGGAGAACAGCTGGCACCAACGCTCCTCGCCGCTGTACATCGGCCGCAGGAAACGGGCCCGCTGGGCGTCGTCGCCGTGGGTGAGGATGGTCGGGCCGGCCAGGTTCATGAAGAACCCGGCCGGATCGGGCGCGGGTCCACCCGCTTCTTTGATGCGGACCTCGACCAGGCGCTGCAGCTGCGGGCGCACGCCGAGGCCGCCGTTGCCCACCGGCCAGTGCACCCACGCCAAGCCGGCGTCGAAACGGGCTCCGCGGAAGGCAATGGCATCCATCGAGCGGGGGTCGTTGGCGGCCAGGAAGGCGTCGAGGGCGGCGACAACCGCAGCTTCCTGCGCGTCGGTGGTGGAGGGGTTCTCTACAGCGGTCACCCCTGAAGCTTGGCCCATCGACGGCAGCGATGGCTAGGGGAAGCCGAACCCACCGGCCGCGGTCACCGTCCGAGCCGCCCACGGGCCAGGGCCTTCAGGCCGGCGTAGTCGACCTTGCCCGAGGGCGCCCGACCGATGCTTGCCACCACGACCACATCCCGCGGCGCCTTGTAGCCGGCCAACTCCGCCTTGACGTGGGCGATCACCGAGGCGGCGTCGACCGCATCGCCGGCCCGACGCGGTTGCACCACCGCGCACACGGTCTCACCGAAACGAGGATCGGGGATACCGACACACACCGCATCGAGGACCTGCGGGTGGCGCTTGAGGACCTCCTCGACCTCCTCGACGAAGACCTTCTCACCGGCGGTGTTGATGCACACCGAGCCGCGGCCCAACAGGCGCATGGTGCCGTCGGCCTCGACCGTGGCGAAATCGCCGGGCACCGACCAGCGCTTGCCGTTCACCGTGCGGAACGTCTCGGCGGTCTTGGCCGCGTCCTTGTAGTACCCGTCGGGCATGGGGCCGCCGAACGCCGCCAGGCCGACCTCCCCCGAGCCCGGCTCGACGAAGTGGCCGTCCTCGGCGAGGACCTGGGCCAACTCGCCCACCAGGAACGCCGCAGTCGCCGCCACCGAGGACTTGGTCGACAGCGAACGGCCCATACCGGCCGCCTCGGTGGAGCCGAACACGTCGAGCAGCATCACGTCGTCGGCCAGGTGTTGCAGCATTCCCACCTTGACCTCCTGGCTCCACATGACGCCGGCGGAGTAGAGGACCTTGAGCCGGGAGAGATCCCAGCGGCCGGGATGGGCCTCGAGCGCGGCGAGCAGGGGACGACCGAAGGCGTCGCCGACCATGGTCAGCCACGTCACCCCCAGCCGGACGCACTCGTCCCACAGGTGCTCGGCGTCGAAGGTGGTGCGGTCCAACAGCACGATGGTGGCCCCGAGGGGCAACATGGCGTAGGCATTACCCAGCGCGGTGGCGTGCATCAGCGGGCATGCTTCGAGCACCACCGGGGCGTCGGTGCGGTCCACCGCCGCCGCGGCGAGGTCCTCGAGCGTCTCGGCCGGCGGATAGCCCAGCAGCGCGTTGCCGCCGTGGCCCATGGCCTTGTACAGCTCGCCGTGGGACCACATGACCCCTTTGGGCATGCCGGTCGTCCCACCGGTGTAGGTCATGATCACATCGGTCGGGCCACGGCGGACCTCGATCGCCGGGGCGTCGCTTCGGCCGGCGCCGACCACGTCCTCGTAGGGCACGGCCCATACCGGCGGGTTCGGTCCGACCGCGTACCAGCGCACGATCTGCGGCAGCCGTTCGCGCGCCGCGCTGGCCACCTCGGTGAAGGCGGTGTCGAACACCACGGCCTCGGCGTCGGCGTTGTCGAAGAGGTAGACGATCTCGCCGACGGCGTAGCGGTAGTTGGTGTTGACCGGCCACATCGCCACCTTGGTGGCGGCGAAGTAGGTCTCGAGATACTCGGGGCTGTTGTAGAGGTAGGCGGCCACCTTGGCACCGGCGCCGAGACCCGCGGCCAGCAGGTCGGCGGCGAGGGCATTGGCGCGACGGTCGAAGTCGCGCCAGCGCACCGTGCGATCGCCACAGACGATGGCCGGCCGGTCCGGCACCGCTGCCGCGACGGCCTCGAAGATGTCCGCGAAATTCGAATCTGCCATGGACGCAAGGTAGCGGACCGCCCGTGCCGCGGCGGGGCCACCGGTCGGCGGGCCGGGGTCCGGAACGCGATCAGTCGACGGCCAACGGTGCGGAGCGCTCCCGCAGGAAGGTGTTGGTGAACAGCCGCTCGGCGAAACGCCAGCCGGCGGGGGTCCGTACGAAGCGGTCGTGGTACTCGCCCACGTACTTGGGGTGGCCGACCGGCACCGGCAGCACCACCTCGTCACGGCTGTCGTGGCGGTAGTTGATCAGGTAGCTGGTGGCCGTCGCGGTGTCGGGTCCGGTGAGCTCGATGGCGATGTTGGTGATCACGTGCCGGGAGGTACGCCGGGTCACCGACTCGCGCTCGGCGAAGAACCGGTGGACCTCGTCGTGGCCCTCCATGCGCACACCGGGGCCGTCCCACACCCCGTCCTCGGTGAACAGCCCGGCGATACGGGCGGCCTCGCCGAAGTCGACGAAGCGGGTGTAGTCGGTCATCAGCCTGTGGATCGCCCGCTCGTCGAGCAGCTCGGCCAGGGCATCGTGCGGAGTGGTCGCCATCGCCCCAGCCTCGCAGACCGTCGGCGGCCAGTACCCGGACCGGGCGGCCGGACGGTCACCTACGATGGCCGTCCGCAGCGAATCGACGTCGATTCGCTGCGGACGGCACGGGGCCGCAACGAGGAGGATGGCGACGATGGGCGAACTCGACGGCAAGGTTGCCCTGATCACCGGAATCGGTGCGGGCATGGGTACCGGCATCGCCGAGTCCTACGCCGCGGCCGGCGCGACCGTAGTGGGCGTCGACATCGACGCCACGGCCGGACGGGCGGTTATGGAACGCATCGGCGGGTCGAGCTCGTTCGTGCTCGGCGACGTCTCGCAGGTCTCGGAGTGCCAGGGCCTCGTCGACCATGTCGTCGGTACCCACGGGCGGATAGACGTGGTGGTCAACAATGCCGGGGTCACCAAGAGCCTGGGCTTCTTCGACGTGACCGAGGCCGACTGGGACCGGATCTACTCGGTCAACGCCCGCGGCCTGTTCTTCCTGATGCAGGCCGCAGCGGTGGCCATGCGCGACCGCGGCGAAGGCGGCCGCATCGTCAACATCGCCTCCATCGCCGGCAAGGGCTACCGCGGAACCTCGAACGTCGCCTACGCCGGCACCAAGGGCGCGGTGATCGCCATGACCCGGGTGGGGGCGTCGCAGCTCGCCCGGTTCGGCATCAACGTCAACGCCATCTGCCCCGGGGTGACCCGTACCGCCCTGTTCGACCAGGTGATCGACGAGCTGGTCGAACGGCTCGGCGGCACCCGCGAGGAGGCCGAGGCCCGCGCCGTGCGCTCCATCCCGCTGCGACGGGCCAACGACCCCGCCGACATCGGCGCGCTGGCCGTGTACCTGGCCTCGCCCGCGGCCCGCAACGTCACCGGCCAGTCCTGGAACGTCGACGGCGGCCTGCACTGGGACTGAGCCGGTCGGTCCGCCCCCCCCCCCGAACAGTCCGGTCCCGGAGCGGTGCGGCTGCGCCTCAGTCAGTGGGGCGGGGGCTGACGAACAAGGCCTCGGCGGTGGGCCCGGGACCTTCCTCGCTGGTCAGCTCGGCCTCGACCCAGTGCTTGCGGCCCTCGCTGCGCACGACCCGGGCCCGCAGCTCGAGCGGCCGGCCCACCGGCACCGCGGCCCGGTAGTCCACCCGCAGCCAGGCGGTGTAGGCCGGTACCGCGTCCATGTACAGAGCGAAGCCCATCACCTCGTCGAACAGCGAGGCGATGGTCCCGCCGTGCGAACGGCCGGGCAGACCCTCGAACCCGGGGTCGAGGTTGACCCGCAGGACCGCCTCGTGCCCGTCGCGGTGAGCAGCCCCGCCGGTCGACAGGGGGTTGGCGGCACCGGACACCACACAGTCGATGAAGCAGAACAGCTGCTCGCCGTCGGCCTGTACCGCCTTCCAGGGCCCGAACGGGTCCTCGGGCTCGGCCCGCCCGGGACCCCGGTCGATACGCCCGGCGAAACCGTCGGCCACCGCGGCCAGCTCCACCAGCTCGGCCTCGGACACCTCGTGGTCGACCAGCGAATGGACCAGGCGCCGCACCGCCGCCGCCGCCGCGAGGCGGGCGGGCGTGACCCGTGCGGCGTCGGGATGGTCGAACGGCGTCGTGCTCATCCGACGAACATCCCGGCCTTGGACACGCAGTAGTCGGCGCCGCCCCGCAACGGGATGGCTGCCGCTGCGGAGGCGATGTTGACGATCGCCCCGCCGGTGCGGCCCGCCATCATCCAGGCGGCGATGGCCCGGGACCGGTCGAGGTCGGCGATGACGATGTCGGCCCCTTCCGCGGCGAAACGCCGGGCATACGCCGCGCCGATACCGCTGGCCCCTCCGGTGATGACCGCGACCTGTCCGCCCAGACATCCCTGCATGGATCGACTCCCCTCGGTTCGGGACCGGACCCTACCGTGGCCGCACCGGCCGCTCAGCCGAACTCGAAGGAGGTGACCCCGAAGATCCGCTCGACCGGTAGCTGCGGCATCGGACCCAGGTAGAGCCGGGCGCAGCCGAAGGATTCCGTCATCGACCACCCCGACGCCAGCGCCAACGCCGCCTCGTTGGATTCGGGGACGTCAAGCTGCACCGGCTCGCCGTCGACGGCCGCCATGAGGTGGCCCATGACCCGGGCCGCATCGTCGGCGGTCTGCGCATGGACCGGGCCGAAGCGATGGCCGACCAGGCACGGTCGTAACGCCGCGAAGGCCACCAGCTCGCCGTCACGCAGCAGCCCGGCGCGGCGTACCCCAGGCGCGGCGAGCCAGCGTCGTAGGAACGCCGGGCGCGGTGCCACGCAGTGGCGGCGGTCGAACGCCTCGACCTGGGCCGGGTCGAGGCGGGCCCCGTCGACCACCCCGGGGTCGAGCTCACCGCGGGCGATGCCGTCGAAACGCAGGTCACGGTAGGCCAGACGGAACCCGCCGCGTTCGTAGTACGGCACAAGGTCGAACACCCCGTCCATCCCGATCGCCGCCCCCGGTTGCAGGCGTCCTTCCAGCAAGTCACGCCGGTGGTGCCACAGCAAGTCGCCCAGGCCGCGGTGACGTTCGTCGGCCCGCACGATGAACAACCCCATGAAGCCGTAGGCCCCGTCGTAGGACAGCACCGTGCCCCCACCGATCAGTTCGTCACCGCGGCGCAGGGCGACGAACGCCGCGGGATCCAACGCCCAGGCCACGTCGACGTCGCCGAGCCCGGGGTTCCAGCCCTCGGCCGCGGCCCAGGCGGTGAGGGTTGGCACCTCGTCGGCCCGCATCGGCCCGATCGAACAGCCCGCCGGCAGCGCCGGACGAGCCGGAGTTCCGCTCACGCCGGGGTGCCGCTGCGGATGGCGTCGAGCACCGGCAGCAGGTAGGCGGCGAACGCCTCGGGGTCCTCCGACATCGGGAAGTGGCCGAGCCCGACCATCTCGGTGAAGGTGGACCCGGCGATCGCCGCCTGGGCGTCGGCCCCGTGACGCGGCGTGGCGCTGTAGTCGTAGGTGCCGTTGAGAATATGGACCGCCACCTTGCCGGTGTCGATCGCCGAGGCGTCGGCCCGCAGGTCGTACTCGACGCAGTAGTAGTTCAGGTCGCCGACGAAGGCCGCAGGCCAACCCGCGGCGTAGGTCTGGGCGGTCTCCTTGCGGTAGGCAAGCGGCGAGGCCGGCGAGGTGATGCCCTGCATCATGCGGGCCTTCGACTCGTTGCTCACCCCCGGGTGCCAGAACCCGGGCAGGGCGTCGAGGTCGCCACCGACCCGCAACGCCCCCTCGAGGGAGATCACCGCCCGGAACACCTCGGGATGGTGCAGCGCCAGGTCCAGCGCCAGCAGGCCGCCGACCGAGCAGCCCATGAACACCGGTCGGTCCAGGCCCAGCGCCGCGGCGAGCGACACCGGCACCGAGCGGACGAACTCGCCGGTCAGCCGGTACGGCTCGGCCCACCACTGGCGTCCGACCGGCGGCACCGACTTGCCGTGGAAGGGCAGGTCGTAGGCGATCAGCCGGAAATGCTCGGTGATGGCCGGCATCTCGAACAGGTGCCGCCACTGCACGCCGTGGGAACCAGCGGTGTGCTGCAGCAGCACCGGGATTCCCTGCCCGGCCTCCTCGAAGTAGACCCGATGGTCGGCGCCGTCGAGTTCGAGGTGGACGTAGCGGCCGACCGGGCTGTCCAGGCGCGGGGTCGCCCCCCTGTCGTGGGCGGCGACGGGGTGTTCGACGACGGGATCGGGGTCCGGTCGCAACAGCTCGACCGCCCGCTGCAGGGCCGGCAGGTACTGCCAGTAGGTCAGCTCGTGACCGCTGCGGCTCAGACCGCGACGGAATGCCGGGGTGATGTCGGTGAAGTGCGGCGCGGGCACCGCGGCCAGCAGCTGCTCCCACACCTCGACGCCGCCGTGCAGGCCGGCCACCGCAGCGGCGTCGCCCGGATCACCGGCGGCGATGACCCCGTCGTGCAGCGTGACGGCGAGCACCGCCTCGCCCATGTGGAAGCGGAACCCGCCGTTCCAGTAGCGGGCGGCGAGGGTGAACTCGCCGTCGGCCAGGCAGCGCTCGACGAGCTGCTCGGTGGTCGGGGTGCGGAACGCGGCGGTGGCGGACATGCGGTACTCCTTGTCGGCGGCCCGACGACAGCAGCCGCCCGGTCGATCGGCCAGTATCGCCGCGCCGGGCGGCACCGTGCCCGAATCAGCGCGGCGACGGACCGGGCTGCTCCGGACGCGGCGACGGACGCGGCGACGGACCGGGCTGCTCCGGACGCGGCGACGGACGCGGCGACGCCCCACCGGATGACCGGCGGGGCGTCGGGTCGATGTCACGGCCGCGGGTACCGCAGGGCCGCGGCCTCAGCGGGTGGCGTTGGCCGGCAGGTCCCTGAACGGGGTGTCCCGGGCGGGTCCCGGCTCCTTGGGCAGGCCCAGGCCTCGCTCGCCGATGATGTTGCGCTGGATCTCGTCGGTGCCGCCATAGATGGACGGACCCGGCGAGAACACGATCAACTCCTGCAACCAGCCCTCCGTCGCAGTGTCGGGGCCCCACAGCTGGGCGTCGGCGCCGAAGATGCGGCAGCCCAGCTCCCGGCCACGGCGCAACGCCTCGGTCATCCCGATCTTGGCCAGCGGCCCCTCGACGCCGGTCCGACCGCCGGCTCCGCCCTTGGCCCGCTTGGCCGACCAGCCGATGACCGACACCCTGCTGTGCAGATCGGCGATGGCCTGGCGCACCATCGGGTCCTGGTCCAGCCCGCGCTCCTTGGCCATGGCGATGAATCGCTTGACCGTGCCCGGGGAGATGTGGCCCTGGGAGACCTGGGGCCGGGCACCTTTGAGGAACTCGGCACAGGCGCGGTCGAGGTGGCCGGCCACGGTCCCCGGCGCGGCCCGTCCGTAACCGCCGGAGGCGTCGCCGATGCCGGCCCGCTCGAAGCCGAGGGTGGTGTTGGCCACCGCCCAGCCGGTGCCGAGATCGCCCAGGCGGAGGCTGTCGTGGACCCGGGCGCCGTCGAGGAAGACCTCGTTGAACACCGCGTGGCCGGTCATCTCCCGCAACGGCCGCACGTCGACGCCGGCCTGCTGCATGGGGAACAGGAAGTAGGTGATGCCCTGGTGCTTGGGGGCCGCCGGGTCGGTCCGGGCGATGAGGATGCCATAGTCGGCGGTCTGGCCGGTCGAGGTCCACACCTTCTGGCCGGTGACCACCCACTCGTCGCCGTCGCGCTCGGCCCGGGTCTGCAGGCCCGCGAGGTCGGAACCGGCGCCCGGCTCGGAGAACAGCTGGCACCAGCCGTGCGAGCCGTCGAGGATCTTGGGAACGAGCTCGCGGATCTGCTCCGGCGTGCCGTACTGCAGGATCGTGGGCATGGCCAGCATCGTGCCGAGACCGCCGGGCGGGCCCATCGCGCCCTTGGCCCGCAATGCCGCGAACACCGCCGCAACCTGATCACGGTTGTAGCCGCGCCCGAAGGGCGGATCGAGGTTGGGGTAGCTGAGCCCGGCGCCGGCCAGCAGCGCCCACCAGGCACGCACCGAACGAGCGGGATCCCAGTTCTCGTCCAACCACTGTTCCACCTCGGTCTGGACGACTGCTGCCGTCTGTGCGGCGCTCGACGCCATCGGTGCACACTCCTCGGTCGTAGTCGACCAACCATAGATCGCCCTCCCCCGGGACCGCCCAACACGACGTCCGCCACGGTGGGGACACCGTTGCGAGCCGGCGGCGGCACGGCTCCGCCACGGCGGCGACGCCGGTGCCGTGGCGAGCCGGGCGTCACCGCCCGTAGGATCCCCCCGGCCGACGACGCAGCCCGGAGTGATCGTGACCGACAACCTGGACACCTACCACAAGGACCACTGGGTCGAGATCGAGCCCGACCGCTTCGCCCGCTACGACCGGATGTTCAAGGTCGACCCGCGTTTCGCGCGCCGTCTGCTCGCCCCCGTCGGGGTCGCCGAGGGCGAGACCGTGCTGGACTTCGGCTGCGGGCCCGGCTACGTCGCGGTGGAGCTCGCCCGGGAGGCGGGGCCGACCGGACGGGTCCATGCAGTGGACGTCAACGCCGAGTTCATCGGCCGCGCCGCCGAGGTGACCCGCGAAGCCGGCCTGGCCGAGCGCATCACGCTGCACCACGTCCCCGACGAGCAGCTGCCCCTCGACGACGGCAGCATCGACCGCATCTACTGCAAGAACGTGCTCGAGTACGTGCCCGACCTCGACGCCACGTTGGCCGAGCTGGTCCGCGTGTTGCGGCCCGGCGGCACCATCGTGGCATCGGACTCCGACTTCGGCTTCGTGGTGGTGGAACCGCTGTCGCCCGAGGAGGTGCGCGAGTTGTTCGCCGCCGCCGCCCCGGCTTTCCGTGAGCCGAACGTGGGCCGCAAGCTGCGCGGCGCCTACCGCCGGGCCGGGCTCGAGCAGGTACGGGTGGAGGTCAACGTGGCCCCCGACGAGCGGGGCAACCTGCGCGGCGTGCTCGAGAACATGCTGGGCTACGGCACCCGCTTCGGACGGATGAGCGAGGCCCGCGCCGACGAACTGCGGGTCCGGCTCGATGCCGCCATCGCCGAGGGCACCTTCCTCATGGCGCTGCCGCAGTGGTGGGTGCGCGGGGTCAAGGCCTGACCCGGGGCGGCCGACCAACCGTTAGGCTCCGGCCATGCCGACCACCGAAGAACGTCTCGCCGTGCTCGAGGCCAAGGACGAGATCAGGGAACTGACGGCGCGCTACTGCTTCGCCGTCGCCGAGGGCGATGCCCAGGCCATCGTGGACCTGTTCGCCCCCGATGGGGTGTTCCTGATGAAGGACCGCCAGTGGGCCGGCCATGACGAGCTGCGGGCGCTCTACGACGGCGCGGCCGAGAACGTCACGCCCAAGCCGTACATCCAGAACCACGTCATCCACGTGCATGGCGACGAGGCGACGGGCCGCTGCGGGGTGGAGATCCGCATGGTGAACAAGGGCGAGGCGTACACCGTCGCCGGTCACTACCTCGACACCTACCGTCACGTCGAGGGGCACTGGCGCTTCCAGCGCCGCGACTTCCGCACCTACCACTGGGTCCCGCTCAGCCGCGGCTGGGCCTGACCGGGGGGTCGTCGGGGGCGCGACCGGGCCGGCGTGGCCCGGCCGCACCGCTTCCGGGGACCTGGCAGGATGCTGCTCATGGCCAGCCACGATCTTTACGAGATGATGAGCACCCTGCGGGCGGTCCGGCGGCTGAAGCCGGATCCCATCCCCGCCGACGTACTGCACCGCGTGCTGCAAGCCGCCTGCTGGGCGCCCACCGGCGGCAACATGCAGCCGTGGAAGGTGATCGTGGTGCGCTCGCCGGAACGCAAGGCCGCGCTCGCCGACATCTACGGGCCGGAATGGCACGCCTACACCGGCTTCAGCCGCCGCCGGGCCGAGAAGGCCGGCGTCGCCGGCGAGGAGCTGGCCAAGCTCGAGCGCACCCTCGCCGCCGGCGACTACCTGGCCGATCACCTCACCGAGGCACCGGTGCTGCTGTTGTTCATCGCCGACCCGGCGAAGATGGCCATCACCGACAAGAACCTCGACCGCATCTCCATGGTCGGCGGCGGTTCGGTGTACACCGCCGTGCAGAACACCATGCTGGCCTGCCGGGCCGAGGGCCTCGGTTGCACCCTGACGACCCTGCACTGCATCCGCGAGCCCGAGGTCAAAGCGGCGCTCGGTATCCCGGAGGACTGGGCGACGCTGGCGTTGGTGCCCATCGGCTACCCGATCGGCAAGGGCCACGGACCGATCACCCGCCAGTCAGCCGACCAACTGGTCTACGACGACACCTTCGGCGAACCCTGGCAGGGCTGACCGCCGCTCACGGCAGTCGGTGCAGCGCCAGCGGGAACACCGCGGAGGCGCCGGCCTCGGCCAGTAATGCCGCCGCCACGGTCATGGTCCACCCCGTGCGGTAGGTGTCGTCGACCAGCACCACCGGCCCGGGCCGCGGCAACGCGGTGACGGTGAGGGCGGCGAACAACCCGGTGACCCGGGCCAACGACGCGGCCTGGTCGGGCGCTGCCGGGCCGCTGACCGCCAGCGCCCCGACCACCGGCAGGCCGAGCTCGTCGGCCACCGCCGCCGCCAGGGCGGCCACGCGCCGCGGGTGACGCCGTGAGGGCACGGGCACCACGGCCACCGGGCCACGATCGTGCAACACCTTCCACCGGCCCAGCAGCGCCGTCACCCCTTCGGCCACCTCGTCGGTGAGCGGGCCGTCGGCACGACCGAGCCGGCCGAGGGCCTCGGCCCACGCCGGGTCCTCGGCATAGGCCAACGCCCGACCAGGGGCCGGCGCCCGACCGATACGACCCTTGCGCCCGGCGAGACCCGACGGCCACATCTTGCGCGGCTCGAGCTCGACGTCCTGGCCCCGCAGGAAGGCCCTGGCCGCATGGAGACGGGCCGGGCTGGGCCGGGCCCCGGGAGCGGGAAGCACCCCGGTACACACCGAGCAGCGGCCGCACGGGCCCGACGTCGCGTCGCCGAGAGCCTCCTGCAGGAAGCCCATGAGACAACCCTGGCCCTCGGCATAGCGGCGCATCAGGTCTGCCTCGGCGGAACGTACCGCCAGCAGCGCGCCATACTTCTTGGTATTGAAATGCCATCCCTGGCCGGTACTGGTCCAGCCCTGCCGCGTCGGTTCGACCGCACCATCGACCGCCAGGATCTTCAGCAGCGTCTCGAGCCGACCGCGACGCAACCCCGTGGCCTTCTCCAGTGCGGGAATCGTGGCCGGGCCCTCGTCGGAGAGCAGCCCCAGCACGTCGGCGGCGGCATCGGGGTCGGGGATGGACGCGGTGGCGAAGTACTCCCAGATGGGCTCGTCGGCCGCAGAGGGCAACAGCACCGCCAGCGCGTCGTCGAGCGCCCGGCCCGCCCGGCCGACCTGCTGGTAATACGCGACCGGCGAGGCCGGCGAGCCGAGGTGCACCACGAAGGCCAGGTCGGGCTTGTCGTAGCCCATCCCCAGCGCCGAGGTGGCGACCACCACCTTGACCGTGTTGTCGCGCAGCCGCTCCTCGACCTGCTGTCGCTCCTCGGGCCCCAACCGGCCGTTGTAGGCCACGGCGTCGATGCCCTCGGAGACCAGGAACGCGGCCAGCCGCTCGGTCTCGGCGACGGTGAGCACGTAGACGATGCCCGAACCGGGCAGCTGCTCGCACGCGTCGGCCGTCCAGGCGTACCGCTCGAGCGGGTCGAGCCTTTCGAGCACCGCCAGGCGCAGCGACGCCCGGGCCAACGGACCCCGCAGCACCAGGGTGTCGGGACCGAGCTGCTCGGCGACATCGGCGGTGACCCGCTCGTTGGCCGTAGCCGTGGTGGCCAGCACCGGCGTGTCCGGCGCCATGCGCAGCAGCACCCCGGACAACCGCTGGTAGTCGGGCCGGAAGTCGAAACCCCAGTCGGAGATGCAGTGCGCCTCGTCGATGACCAGCAGCCCGCAGCGCTCGGCGAGCGGACCGAGCCGGGCGGCGAAGCCCGGATTGGCCAGCCGCTCGGGGCTGATCAGCAGCACGTCGAGCCGGCCGCCGTGCAGGCGGTCGAGCACCTCGTCCCACTCCTCGATGTTGGTGGAGTTGATGGTGGCCGCCACCAGCCCGGCCCGCCGGGCCGCCTCGACCTGGTCGCGCATCAGCGCCAACAGCGGGGAGATGACCACCGTGGGCCCTGCGCCCGCGGCGCGACGCGCCGCGGTGGCGGCCCAGTAGACCGCCGACTTGCCCCACCCGGTGGCCTGCACCACCAGGACCCGACGCCGCTCGTCGACCAGCGCGGCCACCGCCTCGCGCTGGTCGTCACGGGCCCGGGCGTCGGGGCCGGCCAGCGCGGTGATGACCGCGTCGACGCTGGCCTGGGTGAGCGGGTCGAACCGGGTCGAGGTCATCACAGGCACCCTACCGAGGGGGTAGGACAGCGACGGCGGGCCGCTCCGGCGACGACGCGCCGGTCAGGTCAGGTCAGGTCAGGTCAGACGCTTCACCAGCTTGAGCCGGGCCACCTCGCCCGGAGCGGCCAGTGCCGTCATCGCCAGGTCGAACTCGGGCAGGCCGTAGACGTCGCCATCGTCGTCGATCATCACGAACCGGTCGAGCCGGGCCAGGAAGGTCCGGTCGTGGCTGACCGCGATCACCGCGCCCTCGAAGCCGTCGAGGGCCCGTTCGAGCGCCTCGGAGGACTCCACGTCGAGGTTGTCGGTGGGCTCGTCGAGCAGCAGCACGTTGTGCCCCTCCAACTCGAGGCAGAGGATCTCCAGCCGGGCCTTCTGTCCGCCCGAGAGCGTCTCGAACGGTTGGCGGGCGTTGGCCGCCAGGCCGTAGCGGGCGAGGGACTTCATCGCCCGTTCGTCGTCCTGCACCCGTTCGCGCACGATGTCCACGCACTGCCGACCCCGGAAGTCGGGGCGGTCGTTGACCTGGGTGAACACCCCCACCGAGGTCCGTGGCCCGAACGCGATCGTGCCATGCGCCAGCTCGAGGGTCCCGGCCAGGGCGCCGAGCAGGTGGCTCTTGCCGGTGCCGTTGGGGCCGATGAGCCCCACCCGTTCGCCGAAAAAGACCTCCTCGCTGAACGGCAGGAACAGATCGCTCACCGACACGTCGTCGAGCCGCACCACCCTGCGGGCGGCGTCGGCACCGCGCAGGTTCACGTAGATGTGCTGGTCGGGCACCGGGGGCGGCGGCGGGCCGATGGCCACGAAGCGCTCCCAGCGGGTCTCCGCTCCGTTGGCCTTGGTGGCGTTCTTGAAGTTCTGGGCGGCCCGCTGCTTCATCAGCTTCATGTGGTGGAACAGGCGGCGCTCCTCCTGGTTCCAGCGTTCGAGGGCGTCGCCGAGCTGCTCCTGACGCTTGGCCCGGGCCTGCGGGAAGTCGGTGTAGGAACCGCCGTGCACCCAGCAGCCGGCCCCTTCGATGACCACGATCTTGGTGGCCACGGCCTCGAGCAGCGTGCGGTCGTGGCTCACCATGAGGATCGTCGACGGGCACGCCCGCAGCTGCTCCTCGAGCCACAACCGGGTCGGGATGTCGAGGTAGTTGTCGGGTTCGTCGAGCAGCAACACGTCGGCCCCGGAGTTGAGCAGCAGGTCGAGCACCAGCCGCTTGCGCTCGCCGCCGGACAGCTGCGACACCCGCCGGACCGAGAAGTCCTCGACCGGCGTTTTGACGCTGCGCCGGGCCGCCGCCGCCCATTGCATCTCGAGCTCGTAGCCGCCGAGATCGCCCCAATCGTTGAGGGCGGTGGCGTAGCCCATGCCGTCGTCGGTACCGGCGGCCAGGGCGGCCTCGGCGGAAACGAGGGCCCGGCCGGCCTTGCGCAGCTCCGGCGGGGCAACCTCGATGAGCATCTCGCGCAGGCTGTCCTCGGGCCGGGACATCCCCGCGTCCTGGGTCATCGACAGCATGGTGCCGCCGACCGCGAACTCACCGCCGTCGGACTCGAGCTCGCCGGAGAGGATGCGCAGGATCGTGCTCTTGCCCACCCCATTGGCGCCGACGAGGGCGGCGTGCTCACCCGGACCGACCCCGAAACCGACGTCGAAGAAGAGCGAATCGGCGCCCGGTGGGGCGTACTCGAGCTCGGAGACCACGATGCTGCTCACGACTCACCATCCTGCCCGGTGATCGCCGCCGATCCGCGCGTCGTCACCGATTCGCCGTCGATTCGCCGCAACGACTGACCCGACACCGCCCGAGGGGGCCACTCGCAGCGGGTCGGGCCGCCCGGGACGGTCGCCCGGGGGCACTCGTCGGCGGACGGGTCGGCGTCAGTCGATGAGAGCCTGGTAGGTGAGCGCCCGCATCTCGCGACGAATGGGATAGGTCGACGACGGCATCAGCTGGGCCAACAGGATCACCACCAGTTCCTCGGCCCGGTCAACCCAGAACACCGTCGAGGCCGCCCCGCCCCAGCCGTGGTCACCGACCGATCCGACCACCGCGGCCTTGGCCGGATCGAGCGTCACCGACACCCCGAGGCCGAACCCGATGCCCTCGTAGGACACCTCGGAGAACACCCGCTGGCCCATCGACGCCAGATCGGCATTGCCGGGCAGGTGGTTGCTGCTGAGGTACTCGACCGTCCTACGCCCGAGCACCCGGTGCCCGTCGAGCTCGCCCCTGTTGGCCAGCATCTGGGCGAAACACAGGTAGTCGTGCGCCGTCGACACCAACCCGCCACCGCCCGACAGGAACGTCGGCGCGCTCAGGTAGGTCGACGTGGCCGGCGCGTCGAACAGCAGCAGCGGGTCCTTGGCGGTGTAGGCGTAGTTGGCCGCCAGACGACGAGCCTTGTCCGGCGGGACCCAGAAGCCGGTGTCGACCATGCCCAGCGGCCGGAAGATCCGCTCGGCCAGGAACTCGTCGAGCGGGCGGCCGGAGATGGCCTCGCACAGGTAGCCGCACACGTCGGTGGCCACCGAGTACGACCACTGCGTGCCCGGCGAGAACCGCAGCGGCAACTCGGCCAGCTTGTCGATCATCTCTCCCAGCGTGGCCGCACCTTCGCGTTCGACACCCCGCCGACGGTAGAGCGCGTCGAGCGGATGACGGTTCATGAACCCGTAGGTGAGCCCCGAGGTGTGGGTGAGCAGGTCGCGGATCTGCATCTCGCGCTCGGGGAAGGTGACGGTGTAGCTGTCCGGGGTGCCGTCGGACCATACCTTGAGGTCTGCCCACGACGGGATAAACCGCGACACCGGGTCGTCGAGCTGGAAGTGTCCCTCCTCGTAGAGTGACAACAACGCCACCGACACGATCGGCTTGGTCATCGAGTAGATCCGGAAGATGGTGTCAGCGGTCATCGGTGTGGCGGAGGCGACGTCGCGGCGGCCGAAAGCCGCGAGGTGCGCCACCTCGCCACGACGGGCCACCAGACTCACCATACCGGCCAGTTTGCCGGTGTCGATGTAGTTGCGCTGGAAGAACGGTTCGATCCGAGCGAGGCGCGACGCGCTCAGCCCGACCACCTCGGGACGGTCCATCACGTTCATGGCCGCAGATCCTCTCACGCGCCCCGGTCGGCGCGCATCGGGGTGAGCACCTGCTCGACGAAGCGCAAGACCGGCTCGGTGCTCTGCGGATGGCCGAAGTCCAACACGAAGTGGCGCACCCCGAGGTCGTACCAGCGCTGCAGCAGCTCGAGGTACTCCGCGGACTCGGCATCACTGTCGGGCAGACCGCGCTCCAAGGTGGTGCTCACCTGAATGTCCGCCGGGTCACGACCGGCAGCGATCGCCGAGTTCATCACGATGTCGACCCGACGCCGCCAGTCGTCCTCGGTGCCGCGCGTCGTGCCGTTCCAGATGTCGGCGAGGCGGCCGGCAAGGGGCAGGCCGACCTTCTCGCCCGACGCCCCGATGCAGATCGGCGGAATGGGATCGGGCTTGGGCGGCGCCGCGGCCCCCTCGATGCGGAAGTAGGTGCCCTCGAAGGACGGCTCGTCCTCGGTCCACATCAGCCGGCAGATCTTGATCATCTCCTCCAGCTGCGCGAAGCGCACCGGCGGCCGGGGGAAGTCGTAGCCGTAGGCGACGTACTCCTTGGCCCGCCAACCGGCGCCGATGCCGAGGATGAACCGGCCCTCCGACAACACCTGCAGGGTCGCGGCCATCTTCGCCGTCAGTGCCGGCGGCCGGTAGCCGTGGCCGAGCACGTGATGGCACAACTGCACGGAGGGGAACTTCGCGGCGAGCCAGGTGAGCGTGGTCCAGCCCTCCATGAACGGATCGGTCTTGGCGTCGAAGCCGTAGAAGTGATCGGCGATCCACAACGAATCGAAGTGCGGCAGCGCCGTCGGCAGGATGTTGCGCTCTTGATACATCACGATCGGCTGATGATCGCTCCACCGGTTGCCGATCACCGGCGACAGCCACCCGAACTCCAAACCACGTGCCACCATCGTGTTGCTCCCCTGTGCGGTCCGTTGCCTTCTCCGATGCAGCCTGACACGACCGGTCCACGCCCGGCGACTCAACCCGGCTCGCTAACCTACGCCGGTGGAGCTGATTGACGTACCAGAAGGTCTGGCCGGGGTCGCGGTCAGCGCAACCCGCATCGGCGACGTACTCGGCGAGCAGGGGGCCTACCACTACCGGGGCCGTTCCGCCATCGACCTGGCCCGCACGTCGAGCTTCGAGACGGTGGCCTCACTGATCCTCGACGACCGCAACCAGCCGGCGATCGAGGCGGTCGCCCTGCCCGACGAGCTGGCACCGGTTGTGCGCCTCGGCGACCTGCGTACCGCCGTGTCGGCCCATGCGGCGCTGTCGGGGCTGCGCCCGCTGGTCGACATCGACACCGACCAGCGCCGGGCCGACGCGGTGCAGCTCATCTCGGCCTTCCCGGCGCTGGCCGCCTCGGTGGCCCGCCGCGAGCTGGTCCAGCCCGAGCCCGGCGAGGGCTACATCGCCGGCTACCTGCGGATGCTGCACGGCACACCGGCGTCGGCCGAGACGGTCCGGGCGCTGGAGACCTACGCCTGTCTCACCATCGAGCACGGCTTCAACGCCGGGGCGTTCACCGCTCGGGTGGTGGCGTCCACCGGCGCCGATCTCGGGGCCTGTGTCACCGCGGCTTACGGGGCGTTGAGCGGCCCCCGGCACGGGGCGGTGCAGACCCAGGTCCTCGACATGCTCGACGACATCGGCGAACCCGGCCGGGCGGCGGACTGGATGCGCTCCGCGCTGGCGGCGCGCCGGCGCATCGTCGGCTTCGGCCATGCCGTGTACCGCACCACCGACCCCCGCGCCCCGGTCCTGCGCGAGGTGTGCGCCACGCTGTCGCCCGAACGTCACCGCCTGGCCCTGGCGGTGGAGGCCGCGGCGGCCGAGGTCCTGGCCGGGCGCCGGCTCGGGGCCAACGTCGATCTGTACGCCCCGATCGTGTTGGAGGGCTGCGGCATACCGCGCAGTTCGTTTACCCCGACCTTCGCCGTCGCCCGCATCGTCGGCTGGTGCGCCCACATCCTCGAACAGGCCACCGAACGCAAGGTCATCCGGCCTGCGGCCCACTACGTCGGTGAACCCTACGACGGCGAGTCCCCCTACTGATCCATCCCGGCGTGCCGTCGCCGCGAGCACCAGGAGCGACCGATGATCGAACAGGACGTGGACATCGCCACCCGGGCCGGGGCGATCCCGACCTTCGTGTGCCATCCCGAACGCGACGGGCCGCACCCTGCGGTGCTGCTGCTGATGGACGCGCCCGGCATCCGCGAGGAGCTGCGTGACATGGCCCGGCGTCTGGCCACCGTCGGTTACGTCGTGCTGCTGCCGAACCTGTACTACCGGGCCGGGCGCGACACCCTGTTCGGCCCGGACGTGCTGACCGAAGGCAGCGACGACCATCGGCGGATGCGGGCCATCCGCACGAAGATGGCCGTACCGCCCGTCATGGAGGACATCGCCGATCTGATGACCTACCTCGACGGCCGCCCCGAGGTCCGGCCCGGCCCGATCGGTGCGCACGGGTACTGCATGAGCGGGCCCTACGCCCTCGCCGCCGCAGCCCGCTTCCCCGACCGGGTCGGCGCCGCCGCATCGTTCTACGGCACCTGGCTGGTCAGCGACGCCGAGGAGAGCCCGCACCTCAACCTCGGCCGCATCACCGGCGAGATCTACATCAGCTGCGCCGAGCACGACAGCCTCGCCCCGCCCGAGATGGTGGCGGAGCTGCGTGACCTCTTCGACCGGTCCCAGGTGCGCGGCGAGCTGGAGATCCAGCCCGGCGTCCACCACGGGTTCGCGTTCCCCGAACGCTGGTGCTTCGACCAGCCCGCCGCCGAACGGCACTGGGAGCGCCTCATCTCGCTGTACCGGCGGGTCCTGGGCTGATTCCGCCGGACCGGCCGGCTCTCCCCCGGCCGGTCCCGTGGCCGGTCGCCGCTGGGCGTCGTGTCCCGAGGCGATGACGTTCGGCCCTGCACCGCGCCGGTGCGATGTGATGGGCTGTGGCATGGTCCGAATCGCCTCCCCGCAGCTGTCGATCAGCCACGCCCGCCCGGGACACCCGGGCCGGCGTCAGATCCGCATCGCCTACGACCTCGTGGTCGAGCCGGGTGACGCGATGGCCGGACGCGAGCTGCAGGAGGTGATCGCCCTGGTGGCCGTCGATGCCCACGACGCCGCCGTGGCCCCGAGCTCCGCCCCGGTGGTGTACCTGGCGGGAACCGTCACCGCCATCGACGGCAGCCACCGCCGGGTGATCGAACGCGAGCTCGACCGGGTCGACCTCGACGTGGTGGCCGACTGGTGGGCCACCAACAACGCAGGCGAGCCGGTCGCCATCGCCGAATGGCTCGACCATCTCGCCGGGTCCATCGTGCTGCAGCTCGACGGCGTGGTCCTCGACGAGGCCCGGACCCCGGTGGTCACCGGCTCGTGGGGGGCGTTGGGATCGGACTGATTGACGGCAAGCCCCATCGCACCGTGCGTGGTCAGCAGGCGGCGCCCGACCCGGCTTCGCCGTTGCGTGCCCGCAACGCCCGGGCGACCGGCAGCAGCCGCCGGCACGCGGCGTAGAACGCCTCGAGCTCGCGGTCCTCGCCGGGCATGCACCCGACGATGAGGTGGTCGACCCCGGCATCGGCGTACTCCTGCATGCGGGCCAGGATCGAGTCGTCGTCGCCGAGCAGGTACATGCCCTGAACGGCCTCGGGAGTCAGGCCCGACAGCTTCAGGCCTCGCAGCCCGATCTCGGTGGCCACCTCGACGTCGGCGGCAGGGATGATGCTGGCCAGGCAACCGAACCGGAACCCGTCCATCGGACGGCCCGCCTCCGCAGCGAGCTCGAGCAGCCGGCGGCGGCGCTTGGCGAACTGCCCGGGACTGACCAGGTAGGGCACGTAGCCGTCACCGAAACGCACCGCCCGGCGCAACGCAGCCTCCGACCGCCCACCGATCCACACGTCGGGCCGGACGGGCACCGGTTCGAGACGGAAGCCGTCGAGCTCGGCCCACGGGCTGGAGTGGGTGACCGGTTCGCCGGTCCACAGCTTGGCGATGAGCTCAAGGGCGTCGTCGCTGTAGGCGCCGCGCCGGTGCACGTCGGCGCCGGTGGCGCTGAACTCGGCGGGGAACTCGCCGCCCACGCCGAATCCCGCCACCACCCGACCGGGGGCCACCAGCGAGATGGTGGCCATGGCCTTGGCCACCACCGCGGCCGGCCGCCACGGCAGCACCAGCAGGTTGAGGCCGATGGTGATCTGCTCGGTGGCCCCGGCGAAGCAGCCCAGCGTGGCGATGCCGTCACCGAGGTGGCCGACGTGGTCGCCGGCCCAGACCGAGTCGAACCCGGTGGCCTCGACCCGCCGGGCGAAGGCCTTCGGCCCCCGGTGGTCCCCCTGGTACTGCGCCCCGATCTGCATCGCCGGACGCTACCAATCGACGGTCCGGCCCCGAGCACCCGGCGACACGGCGCCCTGAGGGCAGGCTGGCAGGCTGGCAGTACGGTGGCCCATGCACATCACCCGGTTCCACCCCGCCGAGGACGGCGGGTCCGTTTTCACCGACCTCGAGATCGCCCTGCCCTTCGAGGGCGACGCCGCGGGCCACGGCATCCAGCGATCCCGCCGGTTCGCCTCACCATCGGTGCAGCTGGTCGAGCTGCCTGCCGGGCTCGACCAGAGCTGGCACCCGGCCCCGCAACGCCAGATCGTGGTCGTGCTCGACGGCACCTTGGAGGTCACCACCGGCGACGGTGCCACCCGTCGGTTCGGTCCCGGCAACGCCTTCCTCGCCGACGACATGGCCAGCCGCGGTCACCTGACCCGCACCATCGACGGGGCGGCGCACGTGCTGTTCGTCCCGATGCCGGCCGAGGTCGACCTCGACGCCTGGATCGCCCCGGCCTGATACGGGTTGCCCGGCGCCGGACGGCAGGAGAGGATGCACCCATGGCAGACCTGAGCGAGTTCGAGGTCCGGCTGCGCCGCCTCGAGGACATCGAGGCCCTCAAGCAGCTCAAGGCGCAGTACTGCGCGGCCTGCGACGACGGCTACGACGCCGACCGGCTGGCCTCGCTGTTCACCGAGGACGCGGTGTGGGACGGCGGTCGGACCTTCGGTGTTGCCAGCGGCCGCGAGGCCATCCGCCGTCATTTCCAGGGGGCCTCGGCGCGGGTGACCATCGCCCGCCACCAGGTGATGAACCCCATCATCGACGTCGACGGCGACACCGCCACAGGCCACTGGTTGCTGTTCCAGCCCTGCACCAGCGCCGGACGCGACGGCGAGCAGGCGATGTGGCTGGCCGCCACCTACGCCGACACCTACGCCCGGACCGACGGCGGCTGGTTGATCGCGCTGACCACCATCGACGTCGCCTTCTTCACCCCCTACGGCCGGGGCTGGGTCGACCAGCGCTTCCTTCCCGGTCGCGAGCCGTAGGGTTCGGCGATGCAGCTCGGCCTGTACGCGCACACCCACGGCCTCGGCTACCGCGAAGGGGAGAACAACCGCACCCGTAGCGTGCCGGCGCAGCAACTGCAGCCGGCCGCGGTGGCGGTCGACGCCGAACGGGCCGGGTTCCACTCGATGTGGTTCCCCGACCACGTGTGCATGCCGATGGAGACCGGCAGCGCCCATGTGGCCAACGTGACCGGCACCCGCTCCTACCAACCTCGTCACGACATGCTCGACGCCGCGGTGGTGATGGGTGCGGTGGCCACGGTGACCACCACCCTCAAGCTGGGGACCAGCGTGCTCGTCGCCCCTTACCGCGGCCCGCTCAACGACGCCCGTCAGCTCACCACCGTCGACATCCTCTCCGGCGGCCGGCTGGTGCTCGGCATCGGCGAGGGCTGGATGCGCGAGGAATTCGCGGCGCTGGGCCTCGACCCGGCTACCAAGGGGCGCCGCACCGTCGAGGCCATCGAGGTGTTCAAGCGGGCCTGGGGCGACGACGTGGTGTCCTTCGACGGTGAGTTCTACCGCTTCGCCGACGTCTCGATGGACCCCAAACCCGTCCAACGGCCCCGGCCGCCGATCATCTACGGCGGGATCTCCCCGCTCGGCGCCCGACGGGCGGCGCGACGCTGCGACGGGTTCTACCCGCTGTTCCTCGACCCCTACGCCGAACCGACCCGTTACCGGTCCCATCAGGCGGAGATCCGCCGCATCCTCGACGAGACCGGCCGCGACCCCGCCACCTTCACCATGATGGGCGCCGCCACCCTGCAGCTGACCGCCGACGGCAACGCCACCGGGCCCGACGGGCGGCGTATGGTCTGCACCGGTTCCGCAGCCCAGATCCTCGAGGACCTCGCGACGTTCGCCGACGAGGGTTACTCGCTGTTGGTGCTCAAGATCGTCTGTCCCTCCGGCGAGGTGAGCGAGCTGCGCGACGGCGTCGCACGGATCGGCGAGGAGATCGTGCCGGTCGCCACCGGCTTCGCCCCGGCAGGGGGCTGGCAGCCCAAGCTGTGAGCGCTGCACTCGACCAGCCCGGCAACGATCAGCCGCGCGAGCGCACCAACTCCGCCAGCGGCTCGAGCCGGGCGCGCAGCTTCGACACCGGCGGCGACGGCACCACCACCCGGGCCACGCCGAGCTCCTCGAGTTCGTCGAGCAGCTCGTCGGTGAGGGCGTAGCCGCCGCTGGTCACCTCGATCTCGCCGGGGTCGCGGCCGAGCCGGTCGCACTCCTCGCGCATGATCCGCAGGGCGGCGACGAACTTGTCCTCCTCGCCGGGCACGTGGATGCGGCCGCTGAGGTTGCCGGGCCAGAAGAACCCGTCGCCGACGCGAGCGGCGCGACGGGCCGCGGCCGGGGCGTGGCCGCCGACGACGATGGGCACCGCGCCCGGCTGCGACGGACGGGGGTTCGAGATCATGTCGCCCCAGCGGTAGAACCGGCCGTCGACGGTGCTGGTCCCGGCCCACAACGAACGGATCGCAGCGATCGACTCGTCGGTGCGGGCGGCCCGCTCGGCGAAGGGGATGCCGAGGGCCTCCATCTCCTCCTCCAACCAGCCGATGCCCACCCCGAGGATGGCCCGTCCGCCCGACAGCCGGTCGAGCGTCGCCCATTCCTTGGCCACGTAGGCCGGATGCCGTTGGGGCAGGATCATGATGCCGGTGGCCAGGCGAAGGGTGCGCGAGATGCCGGCCACGAAGGCCAGCCACACCACCGGGTCGCACAACACGGCGTCGGCCACCCCGGCGAGTTGCCCGTCGGCGGTGTAGGGGTAGGGCGAGGTGATGGTCTCGGGCACGAAGACGTGCTCGACCGCCCACAGCGACTCGAGGCCGACCTCCTCCGCCACCTCGACCACCGCAGCACAGTCCTCCGCGGTGGTGTACATCGAGCTGGCGAACATCAGGCCGACCTTCATCGGATCTCCCCCGGGGTAGGACGGACGCAGTGGCTTCGTGCGGCGCGACACCGCTGATCTCACTCGGTAGCCACCCCACCGATCGAATCGGCCGAGCCCGTCCCCCGAAACACCCGTCCCCAACCGCATCGGAGTGGACCGCGACGGAGTGGACCGCGACGTCGGACCCGGCCCGTTCAGCGCAGGCCGGCGGGCCTGGTGGTGGCGGTGGCCGTCGTCGCCGGCACGGTGTCTGCTGCCGAGGCCATGGTGGTGGTCGTCGCCCTGATGGTGGTCGTCGTCGTCGTGCCCGGCCGGGTCGTGGTGGTCGAGTTGTAGGACGCCATCATCTGCGGGATGAGCAGACGGGCCGCCGGCACGTCGATGAGGCCGGCACCCGTCGCCGGGTCGAACCCGACCGGGCCGAGATCGTGGGCGCTGGTCATGAGCAGGGTTCGCATCAAGGCCGGAGCGACACCGTCGCCGAGCAGCACGGCGGCGGCGGCCGAGACGTGGGCGGCCGCCAGCGAGGTGCCACTGGAGCGGACGTAGGTCCCGTCCTTGCCCGTCGAGACGATGTCGCGCCCGGGCGCGGCGACCGCCACGTAGGAGCCGGCGGTGGAGAACGCAGAACGGGTCAACTGCCGGTCGACAGCGGCCACGGCGACAACCCCGGGCAGCGACGCCGGGTAGCTGACCGGGTCACCGAGGGCACCACCGTTCCCCGCAGAGGCGACGACCACCACCCCGGCTGCCACGGCCCGCTCGACGGCCCGGCGTAGGTGCTCGTCGGCGTTGGGGGTACCGAGGGACAGGTTGATGACGTGGGCCCCGTTCGCCACCGCCCAGTCGATGGCCGCTGCGACGTCGAGGCTGCTGCCGAAACCGAAGTCGTCGATAGCCCGGACCGGCAGGATGCGGGGCCGCCCCCCGAACCCGGCGATGCCGATGCCATTGCCGGTCTCAGCCGACGCGATGCCGGCGATCACGGTTCCGTGCCCGTTGGCGTCGGTGCGGCCATCACCGCCGGCGAGGGCGTCGTAGCCGCTGAGCACGACACCGGCGAGATCGGGATGGGTGGCGCTCACCCCGCTGTCGATGACCGCGATGACCATGCTCGACGTGCTCGAAGCGGGTACGAAGTTGTTGGCATGCAACGCGTCGAGTGCCCACTGCTCGGACCGCAAGGGGTCGACGGCGTCGACCCGTACCCGGTTGAGTGGACCTACCGACACCACATCGGCTCGGGCCCGGGCGGCGACGACGGCGTCGTCGAGGCTCTGTCCGGCGGAGGCCACGACGAGTTCGGCCTGCAGGCATCCGCCGCTGCGCACCAGGGCGACCGGACCGGCGGCGGTGCGGGGCACCGACGTCGGGTCGCACCATCCGCTGCGCGGCCGGGGCGGCATGGTGGTGGTGGTCGACGGGATGGTGGTGGTGGTCGACGGGATGGTGGTGGTGGTCGACGGGATGGTGGTGGTGGTCGGCGGCGGCACCGTGGTCGTCGGCGGTTCCGTCGGCCAGGACCCGTCATCGGTCCAGGACCCGTCATCGGTCCAGGAGAAGTCGTCGGTCCAGGAGAAGTCGTCGGTCCAGGAGAAGTCGTCGGACCAGAACTGGTCGTCGTAGCCGTACTGCGTGTCGTCGTAGCTCTCGTCCGCGGGCAGGTCGGACCATTCGTCGACGAAGGCCCGCACGTCGGTGGGGTCGTTCTGGCCGGGGAAGAGGTCACCCGCCTGGTCGCCGGGGGCCTGCTCGTCGGCCATGACAGTCGACTCGTCGTCGCCGCCGAGGTCAGCGCTCAACTGGGATGAATAGCCGTCCTGAAACGCATCGACCTGGACGTCGAGCACCTCGGGGGTGCGGGCCACGACGGTGCCGGACGCGGTCGCCGCAAACACCACGTAGCCGCCGATCACCAGCGCGCACAACCAGCCGCCAGCGCTGCCGAGCAGCTTCACCTTCCTGTGCACCATGCCACCTCCCCGCCCGCAACACGGTCCCGAACCGCCGTGAACGGCCGCACTGCAGACTGCGACAACGCCAGCGCAGCGCTGCCGGGCCGAACGGGCCGCCCCGCTCTGCATCCATCCCCGACCCTAGGGATCGGCCGACCGTCTGGACCTCATCCAGGGTAGGACGCCGCGATCGTCTGCCGGGTGAAGGCCCCGGATTCGCCTACTGCGATCCCACGGACCCTCGACGCCGGCGATCAGGCCGGCGTGTCTGCGTTCGCCTCGGCCTTGCCGTCGGCCGGGGCGTCGTCGGCCGCGCCGTCGGCGAGGCCATTCTTGAACTCCTTCTGTGCCTGGCCGAGCGACCGCGCCAACTTCGGCAGCTGCGCACCGCCGAACAGCAGCAGCGCCAGAGCGCCGATGATCAACCATTCCTGACCTTCGAGCATCGCGAGCATCACCGCATCGTTGCACCGATCCGGCGCGACGCACAGAGCAAGAAGTCACGCTCGGGCGTTGCTGCACCGCAGGAACTGAACGAATGTTCGGCGAACTCCCGGGCATCGCTCAGGACTGATCGGCGGTTGTGCGGGAACTCCCAGGGTTCGCCCAGGTCACTCCGAGGCCCGGACACGACACTGTTGTCGTACCCCGGGCCGACCGGGGACCAAACGGAAGGAACGCACCATGAACCAAGCCAAACGAGCCATGGCCGCCCTCGCTCTCGCCGCCACCCTCGCCGCCGGCGGCGCCGCAGTCGCCATCGCCGGACCGACCGTCGCCGGCGCCGCCGAGTCGGCGGCCACCGGAACCGTCAGCCGTATCGGCAGCGTGCTGAGCGGCCTCGTCTCCGACGGGACCATCAACCAGACCCAGGCCGACGCCGTGCAGAAGGCCCTCGACGCCGCCCGACCCCAGGGCATGGGCGAGCGGCGCAAGCCCGGCGCAATGCCCGGCATCGAGGCGGTTGCCTCCGTACTGGGCATGACCGCCGACGAGGTTCGCACGGCCCTGCAGTCCGGCCAGAGCCTGGCCCAGATCGCCGCCGCCAAGGGCGTGTCCACCCAGGCCGTCGTCGATGCCATCGTCGCCGACCTCAAGACCCACCTCGCCGAGGAAGTGACCTCGGGCGAGCACACCCAGGCCGAGGCCGACCAGAGGCTCAGCAAGGCGACGGAGCTGATCACCGCCGCGGTGAACGGCCAGATGCCGTTCGGACCCGGCGGCACGGGCGGTCGCGGCCACGGTCGCGGCCACGGCGGCCCCTTCGGTCAGCGCGGCGAGGGCAAGGCCCCGAGCGCCTCCACCGGCACCGCCAGCTGACCATCCTCGGTCCGGGTGCGGTGCTCACTCCTCGTCGCACCCGGACCGGTTCTTCCCCTCTATCCCTTCCCCCACGCCCTCCACGCCCCACCCGGCCCGGCCCGGTCGGTCGGGTCGCCGTTTCCCTCCCCGGCGACCCGACCGGCCTGGTCGGTCTGCTCCAGGGCCTGGTCGGTCCGCCGTAGCGCCGTCGGCGCCCGGGCTCAGGGTCGGTCCTGGCCGGCGCAGCGCCGTCGGCGCCCGGGCTCAGTGACCGGCCGGGCGGTTCGCCGTCACCGCCGTAGCGGCATCGGACGGCACGGCAGCCAGCACCATCAGGCCCACCACCGCCAGGGCCGCACCCACCGCATAGGGCACGGGCGTGGCGATGCCGAACAGGCCGAGCGCCACCAGCGGACCGACGATGCGGCTGGCCGCACCCACCGCCTGCTGTGCGCCGAACATCGCGCCCCGCCGATCCTCTGGTGCCACCGCCGACAGCACCGTGGACATCGCCGGGTTCCACAGGCCCTGGCCCACCGTCAGCAGTCCGAGGGCCGGGACCAGGCCCCACCAGCCGGTGGCCGGAATAAGCACGGCAAAGCCCACCAGGTTGATGGTGACCGCCAGGCGGGCCGTGCGTACGGCACCCAACGCCCCGATGACGCGCTTGACCAGGAAGCCCTGCACCACGCTGAGGACCACGCCCACGCCGGCGAACACCAGCCCCGCGGACCCGACGGTCAAGCCAACCCGCTCCTTGCCCAACAGCCCGAAGGTCGACTCGAACCCGGCGAAGCCGATACCGAGGACCAAGGCGGTCAGTAGCATCCGGCCCAGCAGGGTCGACCACCCGATCAGGGCGAACGCGCCGCCCATCCCGGAGCGACCGACCGGCTGCCGGGCCCCGGCGGCTCCGTGGACCCCGGCAGACTCCGCAGCCCCCGGGGACCCGGTCGGCGGGGTGGACCGTACGGGCCGCGGCAAGGCCGAAAGGCGCCACCAGGCGGTGGCGGCGTTGCCCGCGCACAGCGCCGCCGCCACGAAGAATGGCACCCGCACCCCACCTCGAGCGGCCAGCGAGCCCAACGCCGGGCCGGCCACGAAGCCCAGGGCGATCCCGGCCCCGAGCAGGCCGAACAGGCGGGGACGTTCCGGTGGAGAGGCCAGATCGGCGGCGGCGGCGTGGGCGACGGACAGGCTCCCGCCGGAGAAGCCGTCGAGGGCCCGGGCGACGATGATGAGCGGGACCGCGCCGGCCAGGCCGGTCAGCACATGGCCGACGGCACTGCCGACCAGGGCGATCACCAGGACCGGTCGCCGACCATGCCGGTCCGACAACCGACCCAGGATCGGCGAGCCGACGAGCTGCGCCGCCGAATACGCCGACAGCACCACCCCGACCGTGAACGGTTTTGCCCCCAGGTCGCTCACATAGAGCGGCAGGATCGGCAACACGATGCCGAAGCCGAGCAGATCGAGCACGACGGTCAGCCACAGGCTGACGAACCCCCGGGGCAGCGGGGTCCTGACCGGCCGCGCGTCGCCGGTCGGCCCCGATGAACCGCTCAACCCTTGCGGCGGAGCTGGGGGCCCTGCGGCGAGTCCTCGACCAGCCAGCCCAAGCTGCTCAGCTCGCTGCGGATCCGGTCCGCCGAGCCGAAGTCCTTGGCCGCGCGGGCCGCCACGCGCTGCTCGGCGAGGATCAGTACCTCGATGGGCGGACCACCGCTGTCCTCCTCGCGCAGCGCCAGGCCCACCGCCCGGCACATCTCGCGCACCGCGGCGGCCAACGCTGCTGCGGTGGCGTCGTCCTCGGCGTCGAGTGCGGTGTTGGCCGAACGCACCGCCCGGAACAGCTGGTCGAGCGCCCCGGCGGTGTTCAGGTCGTCGTCCATGGCCCGGCGGAACTGATCCATGGTCGCCGGATCGGCCACGGTGGCGGGGTCGACCAACTCGATCGAGCGGCGGGCGAAGGCGTCGAGACGGTCGAGGGATCGATCGGCGTCGGCGATGGTGGACTCGGTGACCTCGACCGGCGAGCGGTAGTGCGAACGCAGCACCAACATCCGGTAGCCGCGGCCGTCGTGCCGATCGAGCAGGTCGAGCAGGTTGGTGAAGTTCCCCAGCGACTTGGACATCTTCTCGCCCTCGACCTCGACGAAGCCGTTGTGGGTCCAGTGCCTGGCAAAGGTCTTGCCGACCGCGATGGCCTGGGCCCGCTCGTTCTCGTGATGGGGGAAGGCCAGGTCCTGGCCCCCACCGTGCAGATCGAACCCCTCGCCGAGCAGGTCGAGCGACATCACCACGCACTCGGTGTGCCAGCCTGGCCGACCGTCGCCCCACGGAGCCGGCCAGGTCGGCTCACCGGGCTTGGCCTTCTTCCACAGGACGAAGTCGGTGGGGTTGCGCTTCTCGTCGCTGCCCTCCACCCGGGCCCCGGCCAACAGCGAGTCGAGGCTCTGGCGGGCGAGCAGGCCGTAGCCGGGAACGGTCGAGCAGTCGAGGTACACCCCGTCAGAGGTCTCGTACGCCTTGCCCGATGCCAGCAGTTCGGCGATGAGGTCCACCATCCGCCCGACGTACTCGGTGGCGCGCGGGGTCACCGTCGGCCGCTTCACCCCGAGTCCGTCCATGGCCTTGAACCAGATCGACTCGCACTTGGTGGTGATGTCCTGCCACGGACGGCCCTCGCGCTGAGCCCGATCGATGATCTTGTCATCGATGTCGGTGATGTTCGACACGTAGCGCACCTCGTAGCCGGACCACTCGAGGTACCGGCGAAGCACGTCGAAGACCAGCGAGAAGCGGCCGTGGCCCAGGTGGGGTGGCCCGTACACGGTGGGGCCGCACACGTACATGGAGACCTTGTTCGGCTCGTTGGTCTCGAACGGGACGACCCGTCCCTGCGCGGTGTCGAAGAGGTGCAGCACAGCGGGAGAGGCTAGCGGCCCGATCCCGCCGCTGAACCGGCCGAGGCGAATCCGCCCGGCCGGGGCCCGGCCGCCACGGGCGGGGACGACAGCCACCACGGGTGGTCCCGGCGGGCACCCTGGACCGTTCCCGGTGATTGCTCGACGGGGATCCGCTACAGCACTGGCATGAATGTTCCGATGGAACGGCATGTCCGCTCTGAAGGGGACGCGCCCGGTTCGGCTGTGCCTGGGCGCGGCGGTCGTCGTCGTGGGGTGTTACGGGGTCGCGACCGCGGCGACCCTACTCGCGGGCCTGCACGGCCTCGGCCAGCTCGTCGCGGCCGGCCTCCTGACCTCGTGCCTCGCGGCCGGGTCCGGATGGTTCTTGCTCGCGGGATCGGCCTCGGCGCCGCGGGCCGGCCCCGCGGATCCTCCGGCATTGACCGAGGCGGAGCGGCTCACCCGGCGGTTGGACTTCGACCGGCAAGTCGACCGGGCCCTGGAACGGGCCCACAGCGAGAGCGACCTGTTCGCCCTGGCCGCCCGGGCGCTCGGCTCGATGTGGCCCGATGCCCCGGCCGAGGTCCTGATGGTCGCCGGGACCGGACAACGAGGCCGGCCGGCCCCGCTGTTGCAGGTGGCCGAGGCCGGCCCCGACGGTGAGGGACCCGGCTGCCCGGTGGCCCGGCCGGAGCAGTGCGAGGCCATCCACCGCAACCGCACGTTGCGGTGGCGGTCCTCCGACGATCTCGATGTCTGTCCGTTCCTCGCGCACCGGGAGGAGCGGGCCCGTTCGGCGGTCTGCATCCCGATCCGTATCGTCGGCAACCCCGCCGGGGTGCTGCACCGCACCGCCGCCGCGGCCGACCCGGCGCAGGAGTTCGACGTCGCCGCCCTCGAGAGCCTGGCCGGCCGCATCGAGGCGCGACTGAGCATGGTGCACCTCTCCCCCGGCGAGGTCGATCTGCCCGACGCCAACGGCGTGTTCGACCGCGCCGCGCTCGACCGGCGGATCAACGCTCTGCTGCGCTCATTGTCCCCCTTCGCCCTTGCCCGTTGCGACGTCGAGGACCTCGCCGGCTACGGCGACCGTCACGGCGAGCAGGCCGCGTCGGAGGCCCTACGCTGTTTCGAGCGCACCATGGTCGGCTGCCTGCGGCCCGATGACACGGTGGGTCGCGTCGGCCCCCACGAGCTGGTCGCCGTCCTACCCGGAGCGACCATCGGCGATGCCCGGCGGGTGCTCGACCGCGTCCGCGAGGAGCTGGTCCTGCAGCTGAACGAGCGTCGGCTGGCCCCCCTTCGCGTCGCCAGCGGCGCGGTCGAGTCCCACGGCCGCCACGGCCGCCACGGCCTCGACGAACTGCTCGACGCCGTCGATGCCGCGGTCATCAGCCGTGGCGGGCCCGCCGCCGGCGACTGACCCCCGCCACGACCGCGCGACGGCGTGGTTCAGCGGGTCGCGCCGTCGACGCGACGTTCCCGAGGCGCGCCGACCGTTCCGGCCAGCACCTCGTCCGCCGTCCATCCCAGGTTGCCGTGGCGGACCACGCCGTAGCGCACGATGGCCTCGTCCACCATCGGCCGGGCTTCGGGGAAGTCGATCCAGATGCGCATCAGCAGCCGCACCCGGTCCTCGTCGGCGACGGGCTCATGGGCCGCCCGGCCGTGCAGCACGACGTAGTTGTTGGCGAACTGCACGTCGCCGGGGTTGACGGTGAACTCCAACCGGTCGCGGGCCGCCAGCCGATCGAACAGGTCGAGCGCCTCGCGCTGGGCCGGCGTGTTGTTGGTGTCGTTGCGCCGCTGGGCGGCGGCCATCCAGTAGCGGTTGTAGCGGCAGGACACGACCCCGTCACGCACGCTGAAGACCGGCACCCGATAGCCCGAGGTCGGCGACTCTACGGGCCCGTGCTCACCCATCCGGTCCCACTCGAACCCTTCGAGCAGGGCGTCGAGCAGATCTGGCCTGCTCTCCAACATCTCGTTGAAGATCGCCGTCGAGCTCGCCAGCCAGCTCGGCGGGTCATCGGGGGCCTGGCGGACGCACAGCAGCGAGACACAGTCGGTGAGATCGACGTGCAGGGTCGACTCCCGGGGGACACCAACACCGCGCGCTCCCTGGTTGGGCCGCAACCGGCCCTCGGTCACGTAGTGGATGAGCGTGGCGTCGCTGTTCTGGGTGAGGCCCATGCCCAGGTGCCGGCACATCCCCCAGTACATGAGCTCGATCTCGTCGAGGGCGTGCCCTTCGACCGGGAAGCCGTGCAGCACGGCGAAGCCACGGCCGCGCTGCAGCTCGGCGGAGATCGTGGCCAACAGCGCCGTCATCGACGGCAGCGGGAACTCGTCGGGCCCGATGGCGGCCAGCTGCAGACCGCGGGCCTGGCAGGCCCGCAGGGCGGCGACGAGATCGGCGCTCTGCTCGGCGTCGAGAGACAGTTCCCAGCCCCGATCGGCGAGTACGTCGTCGGCCCGCCAGGCGCTGGCGTCGCCCACCGGTGACAGATCGATGATGCTCATGTCGGCTCCCCCTGGTCCGCCCGTGCACGGCCCAGTGTACGGAACGCGCCGTCCTCGCTCGGCACTGCGCGGTCTGCTCGCTCTGCGCGGTCCTCGCCCGGCGCTGCGACCGCTCGGTAAGGTCCGCCCCACGCCACCGCAGGGCGGTGCCCGCCGAGGGAGAAGCCATGACCATTTCACTGCCGGAAACGCTGAGCGCGCTCGTCGACCACGCCCGGACCGAACACGGTGACCTCCCCGGCGTGATCGACGGCGACGTCCGGCTGAGCTTCGCCGAACTGGCCGACGTGATCGACGAGACCGCGGCGGCGATGGTCGCCCGGGGCCTGCAGCCGGGCGACGCCGTGGCCATCTGGGCGCCGAACATCTGGGAATGGGTGGTCGCGGCCTTCGCCACCTTCCGGGCCGGCGGCATCGTGGTCCCGGTGAACACCCGCTTCCGCGGCCAGGAAGCCGCCTACGTGCTGCAGAAGTCCAAGGCGACGATGTTGTTCACCGTCAACGGGTTCCTCGACACCGACTACCCGGCGATGCTGGCCGAAGCCCGGGCCGACCTGCCGGCACTGCGCCACATCGTGATCCTGCGCGGCG
Organism: Acidimicrobiia bacterium; assembly: GCA_947476745.1. GTDB lineage: Bacteria > Actinomycetota > Acidimicrobiia > Acidimicrobiales > CAIXPF01 > CAIXPF01. The sequence goes on from CANJRG010000002.1 coordinate 127,117, forward strand.
ACGTGGCGCCGGGGACGATGAGCCTCGCCGAGTTCCGCGCCGCCACCGACGCCGCCGCCCGGACGGAGGCGGAGGCCCGCCACAGCTGCCGCAACGGTGGAGACGCGGCCCTCGTGATGTTCACCTCGGGCACCACCGGGCTACCCAAGGGCGTGATGGTGGCGGCCGAACCGCTCATCAGGGGCTTCGCCTTCTACGGCGAGTGCATGGGCATGCAGCGCGGCGAGACCTTCCTGATCATCAGCCCGTTCTTCCACGCCTTCGGCTTCAACGGCGGCATCGTGCCGTGCCTGCTCTACGGCACTGCCATCGTGCCATGGGCGGTCTTCGACGTGGACCGCGTGCTCGAGGTGATCCAACGGGAGGGCGTCAACATCATGCCGGGGCCCCCGGCGATCTTCCAGAGCCTGCTCAACCACGCCCGCCTCGACGACTACGACATCTCCTCGCTGCGCCGTTGCGTCACCGGGGCCGCCACCATCCCCGTCGAGATGGTGATCCAGATGCGCAACCGGCTGGGAATCGAGGCGGTCATCACCGCCTTCGGCATGACCGAGACCACCGGGATCGCCACCGCCTGCCGGGCCGAGGACGACGCCGAGACCATCGCCACCACCTCCGGTCGGGCCATCCCCGGCGTCGAGGTCCGCGTCGTCGACGACGAGGGCAACGAGCTGCCCTACGGCGAGGCCGGTGAGATCGTGGTGCGCGGCTACACCAACATGCTCGGCTACCTCGACGACCCCGAGCAGACGGCGGAGACCATCGACGCCGAGGGCTGGTTGCACACCGGCGACATCGGGGTGATGAACGAGCGCGGCTACATCGACATCACCGACCGCAAGAAGGACATGTTCATCGTCGGCGGGTTCAACGCCTACCCGGCGGAGATCGAACGGATGATGATCGAGCACCCCGGCATCGGCCAGGTGTCGGTGATCGGCATCGCCGACGACCGTCTCGGCGAGGTGGGCGCGGCGTTCGTGGTGGCCGCCCCCGGCGTGACGCTCGAGCCCGACGAGGTCATCGCCTGGTGCCGTGAGCGCATGGCCAACTACAAGGTCCCGCGTCAGGTGTGGCCGGTCGACGCGCTGCCGCTGAACGCCTCCAACAAGGTGCTCAAGATCGAACTGCGCGAACGGGCCAAGGCGCTGCTCGGCGGGAACTGAGCGGCGAGCAGTTCCATGCGCCCGATCACTCGCAGGCGGTGGCTCACCGGAAGCGCGGCGCTTGCGGCGTCCACGCTGCTCCCACGATGCGCGACGCCACAGGGTCGCAGCGACTCGTCGCTGCGGATCGTGGTCGTCGGTGCGGGCATCGCCGGGCTCGGCGCGGCACGACGGCTTGTCGACGCCGGCGCCTCGGTCGTGGTAGTCGAGGCGCGCGACCGGGTGGGCGGCCGCATCTGGACCGACCGCAGCCTGGGCAGCCCGCTCGACCTCGGGGCGTCGTGGATCCACGGCACGACCGGCAATCCCGTCGCCGCCTTGGCCGCCGACCTCGTCACCGTGCCCGTCGACTACGAGTCGATGGCCCGCTACGACACCGACGGCAAACCGCTCACCGACGCGCAGGACGCCGCGGTGGACCGCGGCTTCGACGCCGTCCTCGAAGCGGTCGAGCGCGACCGCGACACCCGCGACGGCGACGCCCCGCTGGCGTCATCGACCGGACCCGCCCGCGACGCGATCGCCCGGGACGCGACGTCCCGACGGCTCCTCGACGCCGAGATCAACACCGCGATCGAGCACGAATACGCGGCCTCCGTGGAGAGCCTCTCGGTGCTGCACTACGACGACGGCGAGGACGAGTCGGGTGGGGACGTCATCTTCCCCGGCGGCTACGACGCCATCCTCCCGACGCTGGCGGCCGGCCTCGACCTACGGCTGTCCCACCCGGTCACGCGCATCGAACACCGCCCGGGCGGTTGCACCGTCGTCACCACCGAGGAGACGTTCGCCTGCGACCGCGTCCTGGTGACGCTGCCGCTCGGGGTGCTCAAGGCCGGTGTCGTGCAGTTCGCACCGGCCCTGCCCGACCGTAAGGCGAACGCCATCGCCCGGCTCGGCTTCGACGTGCTCGACAAGCTGTATCTCCGGTTCGACCGGGTCTTCTGGGACGACGCGCTGCTGATCGGACGCGCCGACGCGATCACCGGACGCTGGGCCGAGTTCCTCAACCTGCACGCGTTGACCGCGGCGCCGGTACTGGTCGGGTTCAACGCCGCGGCCTATGCCCGCACGATGCAGGCCAGGTCCGACGCCGAGGTCGTGGCCGACGCGGTCGCCACGCTGCGGTCGGTGTACGGCCCCGGCATGCCGACCCCGACGGGCATGCTCCGCACACGCTGGGGTGCCGACGAGTTCGCCCGGGGCAGCTACTCGCACCTCGCCGTGGGATCGACGCCCGGCGACCGCGACGCGCTGGCCGCGTCGGTGGGCGATCGCCTGTACTTTGCCGGAGAGGCCACCAGCCGGAGCCACGCGGCGACGACCCATGGGGCACTCACCTCGGGCCGGGCGGCGGCGGACGCCATGCTCCGCTGATCGGAGGCGTCCGGCCCCTGTCCATGGCGTGGGAGTTCCCGCCGGGCACCGCCGGCGCCGACCATTCCGGACAGTACGGTCTGCGCCCGACCATCCACCCGCGGCCCCAGGGGCGTTCGTATGCTCACGGCGGTGAGCATGGCGCCGCCGAAGCCGCAGTTGGGTCGGTCGATGGGCGCAGCCCCGCGCTCGTTCGCCTCGACTGGAGACACCCGGTCCGACAACTCGCAGCCGACAGCCCGAACCCGCCGGGACGGCGAGCCGCTGCCGGCGGGCCGAGCCCCGCAGCGCAACGAACACAGCGAACGCCACGGCCGGGACCGCAGCCCGAGGACCCGGCCGCACATCCGCGTCGTCGACGCCCTGATCGCTGCGGCTCTGGCGTTGGTGTTCCTCGCCGCCGCCGCGCAGTTCTCGGTGGGCGACGTCGTCGACCATGTCCGGGTCGGCACCGGCGCGGCCGGCACCACGTCGGTGGTCGGCACCACCGCAGTAGTCGGCACCACCGCCGCGGCGTCCACCACCTCGTCGACCGCGACCACCCGCGACTCCCTCGTCCGGCTCGTCCCCGACGACGGGCTCACCGCAGCGAAGCGCACGTTGGTCGAGACCGACTTCATCACCGGGTCGGACCTGACCCCCAAGTCCGTCGTGTACGTGCCGGGCGGGCTGATGTTCGCCCAGAACATGATGTATAGCCACACCATCACTGCGTACGACCGCAGCTTCAAGCGCGTCGCCACCATCGACGACGAGGTGCGCCTCGACCGGCTCGGGCACCCCGACCGGCGTGGCTCGTTCAAGGGCGCTCCCGTGGAAGCCGCCCCGACCTCCGACGGTCGCTACGTCTACGTCTCCAACTACGAGATGTACGGACCCGGTTTCTCCAACCCCGGTGATGACGTCTGTAGCCCGGCCGCCGGCTACGACAACAGCTTCCTGTATCGGGTGAACGTGGCAACGATGGCAGTCGATCAGGCCATCGAGGTCGGGCCCGTGCCCAAGTACGTGGCCGTCACGCCCGCCAACGACCGGGTGCTCGTGTCGAACTGGTGCGGCTACGACCTCAGCGTGGTCGATGCCGCCACCGGCCGGGAAACCAACCGCATCCCGCTCGGCCCCTACCCGCGGGGCATAGCCGTCGATGCCGGCCGTAACGCGGCCTACGTCGCGGTGATGGGCTCCTACGACATCGCCGTGGTCGATCTGACCACCTTGCGCGTGTCCTGGATCACCGGCGTCGGTTCCGGCCCTCGCCACCTCGTCATGGACCCGGCCGGACGATGGCTCTACGCCACCCTCAACGCCGCAGGCGAGGTCGCCAAAATCGATCCCGACAGCGGCCAGGTGGTGGCACGGGCCCCGACCGGCAACCAGGCCCGCAGCATGGCCATCTCCGATGACGGCACCGCCCTGTACGTCGTGAACTACGAGTCCGACACCATCGCCAAGGTCGACACCGCCAGTTTCGAGGTCACCCAGACCATCGCCGTCGGCGATCAGCCGATCGGCATCGCCTACGACCCGGCCACCCGGAACGTGTGGGTGGCGCTCTACGGTGGCGCTCTGGCCGTGCTCACCGACACCGCCCCGAAGCGCTGACGAGCCCGGCGGCGGCCTGCACCAGCGGTCCGGGGTTCGACCGCCCGATCCGGTGCGTCCGGATCGGGCGGTCGTGAATCGGGCTGTCGCGGCGCGAGACGGTACCTTGTGCGGCCAGTAGCCACGGGAGAGATATGAGCGCAGCACCCCGCCCCCGGCAGGTCCCCGACAAGCCGTCGCTCGACGGTGTCGAAGCACGTTGGGACCGCGCCTGGACCGAACAGGGCACCTACACCTTCGACCGGACCAGGACCCGGCCGGAGGTCTACGCCATCGACACCCCACCACCCACGGTGTCCGGTTCGTTGCACGTCGGCCACGTGTTCTCCTACACCCACACCGACGCCGTCGCCCGCTATCAGCGGATGCGGGGCAAGGCCGTGTTCTACCCGATGGGCTGGGATGACAACGGTCTGCCGACCGAGCGCCGGGTGCAGAACTACTTCGGGGTACGTTGCGACCCGTCGCTGCCCTACGACCCCGGCTTCGAGCCGCCGGCCGAACCGCCGAAGCAGCAGATCTCGGTCAGCCGACCCAACTTCATCGAGCTGTGCGAGCGGCTGACCTCCACCGACGAGAAGGCCTTCGAGGACCTGTTCCGCAGGCTCGGGCTCTCGGTCGACTGGTCGCTGGTGTACGCCACCATCGACGAACGCAGCCGGCGGATCTCCCAGCGGGCGTTCCTACGCAACCTGGCCCGTGGGGAGGCCTACCAGCAGGAAGCACCCACCCTGTGGGACGTCGACTTCCGCACCGCCGTGGCCCAGGCCGAGCTCGAGGACCGTGAGCAGCCAGGCGCCTACCACAAGCTGGCCTTCCACCGTCCCGGTGGTGCCGGCGACATCGAGATCGACACCACCCGGCCCGAGCTGCTCGCCGCCTGCGTGGCCCTCGTCGCCCACCCCGACGACCCCCGCTACCAACCGTATTTCGGTAGCACGGTCACCACCCCGCTCTTCGGCGTCGAGGTACCGATTCGGGCCCACGAGCTGGCCGATCCCGACAAGGGCACCGGCATCGCCATGGTCTGCACCTTCGGCGACCTCACCGATGTCACCTGGTGGCGCGAGTTGGACCTACCGGCCCGTTCGATCATCGGCTGGGACGGGCGCATCCTGGCCAACCCGCCCGAGGCCATCGCCTCCGATGCCGGCCAGGCGGCTTACGCCCAGATCGCCGGCAAGACCGTCAAGCAGGCCCAGGCCACCCTGGTCGAGCTGCTGCAGGCCAGCGGCGAGCTGGTGGGCGAGATCCGCAAGATCACCCACCCGGTGAAGTTCTTCGAGAAGGGCGACCGGCCGCTGGAGATCGTGGCCACCCGCCAGTGGTACATCCGCAACGGCGGCCGCGACGAGGCCCTGCGCGAGACGATGTTGGCCCGCGGCCGGGAGCTGCAATGGCACCCCGAGTACATGCGCCACCGCTACGAGAGCTGGGTGGCCGGCCTCAACGGCGACTGGCTGATCAGCCGCCAGCGCTTCTTCGGCGTGCCCATCCCCATCTGGTACCCGCTCGATGCCGATGGCCATCCCATCCACGACGAGCCGCTGGTTCCGGACGAGTCACGGCTGCCCATCGACCCCTCGACCGATGTCCCCGACGGCTTCGACGCCTCCCAGCGTGGTGTTCCCGGCGGGTTCATGGGCGACCCCGACATCATGGACACCTGGGCCACGTCGTCGTTGACCCCGCAGATCGGCGGATACTGGGAGGAGGCCGGCGACGACGTTGCCGGCCTCTACGAGCGGGTCTTCCCCTACGACCTGCGGCCCCAGGCCCACGACATCATCCGCACGTGGTTGTTCTCCACGGTGGTGCGGGCCCACTTCGAGCACGGCTCGCTGCCGTGGACCGACATCGCCTTGTCGGGCTGGATCCTCGATCCCGACCGCAAGAAAATGTCCAAGTCCAAGGGCAACGTCGTCACCCCTATAGGGCTGCTCGAGCAGTATGGGTCCGACGCCGTGCGCTACTGGTCGACCTCGGCCCGTCCGGGGGTCGACACCGCCTTCGACGAGGGCCAGATGAAGATCGGCCGGCGTCTGGCCATCAAGCTGCTCAACGCCTCCAAGTTCGCTCTGTCCCTGGGCGCCGCCGGCGAGGACGCCGCAGTGGACCAGCCGGTCGACCGCGCCATGTTGGAGCGGCTCGCCGACCTCGTCGCCGAGGCCACCGCGGCCTTCGACGGCTACGACTACGCCCGGGCGCTCGAGCGTACCGAGACCTTCTTCTGGGACTTCTGCGACAACTACCTGGAGCTGGTCAAGGGTCGGGCCTACGGCTCGCAGGGCGAGGGGCCCGCCGCATCGGCCCGCGCCGCCCTCGAACGGGCGCTCGAGACCCTGCTGAAGCTGTTCGCCCCGTTCCTGCCCTTCGCCACCGAGGAGGTCTGGTCCTGGTGGCGCGACGGCTCGGTGCACACGTCGAGCTGGCCCGATGAAGCGGCCCTGCGCTGCGGCGGCGATCCCGCGGTCTACCGGGTCGCCAGCGAGGTACTCGGCGCGGCCCGACGGGCCAAGACCGAGGCCCGCAAGTCGTTGCGTGCCGCCATCGAGTCGGTGGTGGTGACCGGCCCGGCGGCCGACCTCGACCGGCTCGGCGCCGCCCGCAGCGACGTGCTGGAATCGGGCAACATCGCCGTACTCGACACCGCCGAGGGCGGCGAGCTGTCCGCGGTGGTCACCCTGGCACCCGATCCGGCCTGACCGGCCTGGTCGCAGCACCCACCGCTGGCCCGGGGCTGGATCGCGTCCGCTAGCCTCAGTTGGCCTCGATGCGTGCGGCGCGCGGTCACCCGCGCTCGTGCGCACCACCTGCGGCCACTCTTTCGACATGGGGGATCACACCTGATGAGCAGCATCGGCTCGTTTCCGGACCTTGGCATCACGACCAGCGACGACTTCGTCACCACGGTGGAGATCCAGCGCCCGCCGCACAACTACTTCGACCATGCCCTGATCGCGTCGCTCGCCGACGCCTTCACCGCCCTCGACGCCCATGACGGCACCCGGGCCATCGTGCTGTGCGCCGACGGAAAGTCCTTCTGCGCCGGCGCCAACTTCGGGGGCGGCCGTAGCGAGGACAAGCCGGGCGACCTCTACCGCGAGGCGGTGCGCCTGTTCTCCACCAAGACCCCGGTGGTGGCCGCGGTGCAGGGTGCCGCCATCGGTGGTGGCCTCGGCGTGGCGCTCATGGCCGACTTCCGCATCGCCAGCCCCGAGGCCCGCTTCGCCGCCAACTTCGCCCGACTCGGCTTCCACCAGGGGTTCGGCCTCAGCGTGACCCTGCCGGCCCTGGTCGGCCAGCAGAAGGCCCTCGAGCTGCTCTACACCGGCCGCCGGATCAACGGCGAGGAAGCGCTGGCCATGGGCATGGCCGATCGCCTGGTCCCCCTGGAATCCCTGCGTGCGGAGGCCCACGCCTTCGCGCTGGAGATCGCCCGCTCGGCGCCGCTGGCCGTGACCTCGATCCGCCAGACCCTGCGCGGCGACCTCGCCGACAAGGTGAAGGCCGCCACCGACCACGAGTTGGTGGAGCAGGACCGCCTGCGCCGCACCGAGGACTTCAAGGAAGGCGTGCGGGCCACCGCCGAGCGCCGCCTGCCCAACTTCCAGGGCAAGTAGCACGTCGTCCTGCGCCGCGTTCGCCGGGTTCGCACCCGGCGAACGTGACGGACCAGGACGCGACGAGGGGGTGGGTGCCGAGTTCCCACCCCCTCGTCGCGTCCTGGTGCCGGAAGGAACTACTTGTTGCGGCGGCCGTACCGACGCTCGAAGCGCTCCACACGACCGGCGGTGTCCACGATGGTCATCGTGCCGGTGAAGAACGGATGGCTGCGGTGGGAGATGTCCACCTTGGCCAGCGGGTAGGTGTTGCCATCCTCCCAGACGATGGTCTCGTTGGTCTGGATCGTGGACTTGGTCAGGAAGGCGTAGTCCACGGCGCGGTCCTGAAACACGACCGGGCGGTAGTTGGGGTGGATGTCCTTCTGCACGTTTCGTCCTCCAGCGTTCGGGCGGCCATCAAGTATGCCCGCTGCAGCGACGCCGCGTCACGTCGGGGTCGCGCCGGGCGACGGGATACGCTGGGCGGCGATGAGCGCCACGGTCACCACTCCCGTCATCGACCCCACTCTGGCCGAAACCGACGAGGGTGAACACGACCGTTTCTCGCACTACGTGCGCAAGTCCGACATCATGCGGGCGAACATCGAGGGCGTGCCGGCGGTGGCCCTGTGCGGCAAGAAGTGGATCCCCAACCGGAACCCCGACCGCTACCCGGTCTGCCCCACCTGCAAAGAGATCTACGACTCCCTGAAGGCCGCAGGCCGCTGAGCCCCGCTCGGGACTGGCGGAATTCCATCGTGGACCGACATCTCCTGGTGCACGTCGCCGGGCACGACCAACCCGGCGTGACCGCAGCGTTGATGGCCCATCTGGCCGAGGCCGGCGCCGAGGTGGTCGATGTCGAGCTCATCACCGTGCGCGGCCGGCTCCACCTGAGCGTGCTGATCGCGGTGACCAACCAGCGGCCGCTCATCCGGGAGCTGCTGCTGATGGGCTGGGAACGAGGCATGCACATCGAGTTCGAGCCGGTCGATCCCGCCTCGCACGCCACCCGCAAGGCCCCGTGGTACGCCGTGACGGTGCTCGGCAACCCCATCGGCTCCGACGCGATGGCGGCGGTCACCGCGGCCATCGCCGATCACGGGGCCAACATCGAGCGCATCACCTGCCTGGCCCGCTACCCCGTCGCGGCCTACGAGCTGGTGATCTCCGCCACCGACATCGGGCCCATCCGCGAGCAGCTGGTCCACGCCTCGCGCCGCATCCGCTTCGACGTGGCGGTCCAGCCGGACGGCCTGCAGCGACGGGCGATGCGCCTGGTCGCGCTCGATGTCGACTCGACCCTCATCCAGGACGAGGTCATCGAGTTGCTGGCCGACGAAGCCGGCTGTCGCGAAGAGGTCGCCCGGATCACCGCCGCGGCGATGGCCGGCGAGCTGGACTTCGAGGAGGCGTTGCGGGCGCGGGTGGCCCTGCTGGCGGGCCTCGACGTTGCCGTGCTCGAACGTGCCCGGCAACGGCTGCGGCTCACGCCGGGTGCCCGTACCTTCGTACGTACCCTCAAGCGGCTGGGGTTCCGGACCATGATCGTGTCGGGTGGGTTCACCCATTTCACCGACGCCCTAAAAGAGGAGCTCGGCCTCGATCACGCCTTCGCCAACCGGCTGGAGATCGTCGATGGCGCCCTGACCGGTCGGATCGTCGGACCGGTGGTCGACCGCCGGCGCAAGGCCGAGATCCTGGCCGAGGTCGCCAGGGCGGAGGGCATCGAACTGCATCAGACGGTGGCCATCGGCGACGGGGCCAACGACCTCGAGATGCTGGCCCGCGCCGGGCTCGGTATCGCCTTCAATGCCAAGCCGGTGGTGGCCGATGCCGCCGACACCGCCCTCAACGTGCCGTTCCTCGACGCGGTGCTGTTCATCCTGGGCATCCGACGCGACGACGTCGAAGCGGCCGACGCCGCCCCCACGCCTGGCCCCTGAGCCGGGCCCGGCGGCTCGCCCCTGACCGCAGCCCCTGACCGCAGCCCCTGACCGCAGCCCCTGACCGTCAGCGTTCGCTCCGGTCGCACCCCGCTGCTTGGTCTCTGACCGGCCGGACCGGCGCCGGCGCGGCTCGCCCATGGGCGGTCGGAACGTCGGACGCTCAATCCGGCCAGGCGGCGCGCCGATGCAGGCAGGGTGGCGCTCCGACCCGACCCCGCACGGCGACCGACGCGGCCGCGGCGATGGAGCTGGGCGCTGATCGCCCCGCTCGTCCTCGGCTGCGGGGCCGTCCCGGGGCGCGAGGTACTGCTGGAGACCGGCGCGCCCCCACCGACGTCGGACACCGCGAACACCCTGGCCGCCCAGGACCGCAGCATGCCGGCCACCCGTCAGGCCTCCCGGGCCACCATCGCCGGCCGGGCGACCGTCGACAACGTGGCGGCGAGTACCACGGCGCCGGACGGTCCCCCGGTGCCGGTCGCGCTGAACGCGCCGGTCACCGTGATCTTGCTGGCGGCCGGGCCGGCCGGAGGGCCCACCGCTAGCGCGACCAGCACGACCCGATCAGGTCCGGCGACCTCGACGACGGTCCGCTCGACCACGACCACCTCCGGTGGAGCGTCCTCGACGACGACCAGCAGGGTGAGCACCACCACCTCCACCGCCCCGGCGACGGTCGAGCTCCGCACCCGCACCCGCGGCGGCACGGTCGTCCTCGTCGACGCCTCCGACACGGCGTTGTACGTGTCGCTCACCGACCCGTCGGGCACCTCGAACTGCGACGATGCCTGCGCGCTGAGCTGGGTCCCGCTGTCGGGCTCGGTGACCGGGCAGGCACCCGGCGTCGACCCCGGCCGGATCGGCACGGTCGCCGGGCCCGGTGGCTCGCTCCACGTCACCTACTACGGCCGTCCGTTGTACCGGCACCGTGGCGAGCCGGCCGGTGGAGCGACCGGCCAGGGCATCGACAACCGCTGGTATCTGATCGAGCCGGGCGGCGACCCGGTCACGACCTGAGTCCGGACCGCACCCGCCCCGCCCCGCCCCGCCCCGCCCCGACTCTGACCGGCCCGACTCTGACCGGCCCCACCCTTGCTCAGACCTGCCCGGGTGGCGGGAACGGTGCCGGATCGAGGAAGCGACGCAGGACGTTCGTGGTGACAGTGGCGACGTCGTTGGCGTAGCCGTTGTGGGCGAGCGCCCCGTACCAGGAGATCGACCCCACCGAGAACACCGCGCCCCCGGCGGGACCCTCGAAGAACACCACGTCGGAGCGGACCTTGGCGTCGTTCTCGAGGATTGCGGTGGCCAGGAACTCCTCCTTGGTCCGCAACATCTCGGCGCTGTGGTCGAACGAGGTGGCGAGCACCACCGCATGGGCCGGCGAGCCGAGCGAGGCGTCGAACCGGTCGATCTCCTGGCCCGCGGCGCCGCCACCGATGCCGAACCCGCCGAACACCTCGCCCTCGACACCGTCGAAGATCCAGGCGGCGCGGCCCTCGATGCTCTCCTCATGACGCCGGTAGGGCGACGCCCGGTCGAAGCCCTGCGCGGCGAAGCCGACGCCGACGAGCTGGTTGGGGGCTCGGCCCAGACGGCGCCACAGACCGCCGTACTCGCCACCAAAAGCGTGGTAGTACTCGCCCGGCTCGGCGATCCAGCCCCGGGTCCCGTCCTCGGCCCGACGCACCTCCATCACCCACGGCTCGTCCGAGCTCCACGCCACCCGCCAGTAGAAGCCGTTTCCGCCGAGGTACATCAGCCGGCCGCCGTCGTCGAGCCAGCCCGCCAACCCGTCGAGCATCGGCGTCGACCAATACTCGGGATGGCTGCCGGTCATGACCACGCGGTAGGGGTCGAGCAGCGAGGGACCCTCGCGGTGCAGGTCGTCGTCGGTGATCACGTCGAAGGGGACCCCGAGCGCAGTGAGGTAGGCGACGAGGTTGGTGTCGGCGGTGAACGCCCACCCGTCGGCACCGGGACGCAGGTTCAGCACCGGCCGACGCCGCGACGACACCATCACCCCGCTGTGGTCGCCGTGGTACTCGTACATGCTGTAGCCGACCGCCGGATGGTCGCGGATGTAGCGGAACTCCGGCCGCAGGCTCGTGTGCGCGGCGAAGAACTCGGCGCCGCTGATGCTCATGCGATGGTTGGCGTAGGCCCAGTAGGTGGCGGTGGGCAACAACAGCGCCAACGGCGCAGTGGCCGCACCAGCGGCCGGCCGGACCACGAACGGGACCCGGTCCACCTCGCCGTCCGCGGCGGTGATCCGGAAGGCGTACAGGCCCGAGGGCAGACCGGCCGGTACGGTCAGGCGGAGGTCCGCCTGCCACCCGGCATCGGTGAGGTCGTCGCGGTGGAAGTGGATGGCGGCGTACTGGGCAGGATCGTCGGCCCAGCGCTGCACCGAGCCGTCCCAGCACGAGCCGGTCACCGCCCGGGTGGGGCTCTGGCGGGTACGTCCGTGCAGCGCTCGTGGCCCACGGTCCTGCACGGTGACCGTGCCGATCCCGATGGAGAAGTCCCACCCCGCCCACTGGTCCTCGGCCTCGGCCTCGGCCTCGGCCTCGGCCGCAGGCGCCTCGCCGAGCGGATCACCCGGCGCGTGGCCCCGCAGGAACGGGGCCTCGAGCCGGCCGTCGAAGGAACCGGCGAACACCAACGGGCCTGCGCCGACACCGACCCCGACGAGGCCCGGCACCACGACCTCGGCCGCGTCGCCGTGCAGCAGCAGGCGATCGCTGGGCGAGCGGGTGGGCAACGGCTCGTGGCGCAGGACCAGCCGGCCGGTGGCCTGGTCGAACCCGGCGGCCACCCGCCACCACCGGCGCTCCACCAACGGACGGGAGCTCTGCACGAACGATCCGGTCGAGCCACCGACCCGCAGACCCGGCGTGCCGTCGTCGTCGAGGCCCAGCTCGAACCCGCCGAGACGGGCCAGCACCTGGCGGCCACCGCCGAAACGGGTCGGGTACACCAGGACCTCGAAGGTGAAGCTGCCCAGGCCGTCCAGCCAGGCGTCGGCCGGGATCTCCACCGACGAACCGGGCCGCAGCGGTTGATGGCCGACATCGATCGATTCCGGCCACGACGCACCGGCGAACGCCCGTGGGTCGAGGACCTCCTCCCGGAAGCCCGGGCCCTTGGAGGACGGATCACCGCAGATGGTGCGGACCACGTCCAGCCGACATGGCCCCGGACCGGCACCGGCATCGGGCTCGGCGCTCATCATCAGCTCGATCTGCTCCCCGGGCCGGACGGCGAACGGATCGCAGTAGCCCACCAGGGTCTTGGTCGCGGCGGCGTTGGACACGGTATCTGTCTAGCCAGTCGCCCGATGACGTTCACACCCAACCGCCCTCGGGCGGTTCCCGGCCCTCGAAGACGACCTGCCCGTCGCCCGCGGCGGCGAGCCGCACCCGGCCGTGCAGAGCCCGACCATCGCCGAGCTGCGCCGACAGGCCGTAGGTGCGCAGGAAGGGGTCGTGTTCGGGCAGGCGCGCCGCCACCCGCCAGGCGCGGCCGTCCTCGGCCACGGCGACGGTGGCGTCCTGCACCGGGGTGAACCGGCCGTCGAGCCACAGCTTGGCGACCGGCAGCACCCGGCCGCGCGGGTCGTCACGCTCGGGCGGTGACGACCCGGAGGGCAGGATGCGGGATCCGGGCAGGGGCTGGTCGTACTTGTCCATGTCGTTGATCTTATCGAACACATGTTCGTTTTCCGATCGACATCGGCGGGCCTCGTCCGGTACGGTGCGGACCATGCCCGAGCCGGAACCTACGCCAGGAGCCCTCGCACTGGCCTTCGAGGTGGAGGGCCGGCAGATCACCGGGCTCGACTGGGGTGGCGACGGGCCCGATGTCCTGCTGCTGCACCCCAACGGGTTCTGCGCCGGCATCTTCGACCCGGTGGTGGCCCACCTCACCGGCCGTTTCCGCTGCTTCGGATTGGACCTGTGCGGGCACGGCGGGTCCGATGGCCCCGCCGACCTCGACGACTTCACCATGGAGGGCATCGCCGCGGACGTCGCTGCGATCCTCGACCGGCGGCCCGGTTCGTCGTTACGGGTGGTCGGACACTCCCTCGGCGGGGTCGTCGCCACCCTGCTGGCGGCCATCCGACCGCAACGGGTCACACAACTGGTCCTGCTCGAGCCGGTGATCATCCCGCCGCCCCCGCTCAGCGACCGCACCGCGGGGCCCTCGCCGATGTCCGAGGCAGCCCGCAGACGCCGTCGGGTCTGGGCATCGCGCGACGAGATGCGCGAGCGCTTCCGCACCGTCGCCCCGCTGTCGGGATTCGATCCGGCGGCGCTCGAGGCCTACCTCCGCCACGGCGTACGCGATCGGCCCGATGGCCAGGTCGAGCTGGCCTGCGACCCGGCCATGGAGGCGGCAGTGTTCGCGTGCACGCCCGGGCCACGTGGCGGCTGGCCGGCTTGGGAGCACCTCCCCCGGCTCACCGTGCCGCTCACCATCGTGTCGGGCCGCGACACGAACCTGCCAGACGGACTGTTCGAACAGCAGGCCCACCATGCCGCCTGTGACCATCTCCGGGCCGACGGCGGGCACCTGTTCCCCCAGGAACGACCGGCGGCCACCGCCGCACTGCTGGCATCACTGCTGGGCGGATGGGGCCTCAGGGCTGCGCGGGAGGGGCCGCGGTCGGGTTCCGCCGCGCCCGGAGGTGACGGATGACCTCGATCGCCACGGTCACGCCGACCGCTGCGGCAAAGGCGACGACGAACGCCAGCGTGTGGTTGTCCGCGAAGGCCTTGCCACCCACGAAGCCGAGCAACGCGGCATAGGTTGCCCAGATCGCCGAGGCCAGCAGGTCCCACAGGGCGAAGCGACGGCGCGGCTGGCGGGTGACCCCCGACGAGACCGTCACCGCCGTGCGACCGCCGGGGATGAACCGAGCCGTGACCAGCAGCTGTCCGCCCCGGATCGTCAACTGCCGGGCGGCCCAGTCCAACCGCCGCTGACCCTTGTCACCACGGAACATGGTGCGCCGTAGCAGCCCCTCGGCCGAGATCCCGAGCTGGTAGGCCGCGTTGTCACCGAGGAAGGCACCAAGGCCACCGCAGAGGATCACCAGTGCCAGGTTCTGGTCGCCCTGGCCGGCGGCGACCCCGCCGATGATCACCAGCGTCTCGCTGGGCACCACCGGCACCACCGAGTCGGCGAAGGCGACCAGGAAGATGACCAGGAGGAACGCCGGCGAACCCGACAGGCTCGCCAGGCGGTCGAAGAAGTCGCCGAGGAAAGCAACGATCACGGGCGGGCACACTCCACAGCACAACCGTAGCGAACGGTCGCCGCGCTCGACCCGGCCCGCCCACCTCGACCCGTTCGACCCGGCCCGCTCAGCTCGCCGTCGACGACCCGGGCCGGGCGAAACCGACCGCCGCGTAGATGTCGGGCTCGTCGAGGGTCTCGCGTTCCAGCAGCAGCCGAGCCAACGCCTCGAGCCGGTCCCGGTGATCGGCGAGCAGGCCGAGAGCGGTCACGTAACACTCGTCGAGGATTCGACGCACCTCGTCGTCGACCAGCTCCTGGGTCCGTGGCGAGGTCGCGTCGACGCCGGGCAGCAGCGGACCGTCTCCCGGCCGGGGCAGCACCGCCACCGGCCCGATGACCGCGGACATGCCCCACCGGCCCACCATCTGCCGGGCGATCTGGGTGACCTTCTCCAGGTCGGACTCGGCACCGGTGGTGACATTGCCGTACACCAGTTCCTCCGCCGCCCTGCCGCCCAGCGTCATGACGATGCGGCCGCGCAGGTAGGCCTCGTCGTAGTCGTAGCGATCGGCCGCCGGCGCTTGGAGCGTCACCCCCAACGAGGCGCCGCGGGGAATGATCGAGACCTTGCGCACCGGGTCGGCGGGGTTCATCAGGATCCCGGTCACGGCATGGCCGGACTCGTGCACCGCGGTGCGCTCCCGTTCGGCGGGGCTGACCGTGATGGCCCGTGCGGTTCCCAGCATCACCTTGTCGAAGGCATCGGTGAAATCGGCCTGGCAGACGCTCCCGCGGTGACGGCGAGCCGCCAGCAATGCGGCCTCGTTGACCAGGTTGCGCAGGTCGGCACCCACCATGCCCGGCGTCGACGCCGCAACGGCGGCGAGGTCCACGTCTTCGTCGAGGGGAACCTGGCGGCTGTGCACGGCCAGGATCGCCCGGCGGCCCACGATGTCGGGCGGGTTGACCACGACATGGCGATCGAACCGGCCCGGTCGCAGCAGCGCCGGGTCGAGGATCTCCGGCCGGTTGGTGGCGGCCAGCACGATGACCCCGGCAGCCCCGGCGAACCCGTCCATCTCGGTCAGGATCTGGTTGAGGGTCTGCTCGCGTTCGTCGTGGCCGCCGAGGCCCGCGCCGGAGCTTCGGGCGCGACCGATGGCATCGAGTTCGTCGATGAACATGATCGCCGGGGCGGCCTTCTTGGCCTGCTCGAAGAGGTCACGCACCCGGGAAGCACCGACGCCGACGATCATCTCGACGAACTCCGAGGCCGACAACGAGAAGAACGGCACCCCGGCCTCGCCAGCGACCGCGCGGGCCAGCAGCGTCTTTCCCGTCCCAGGTGGGCCCGACAGCAGCACCCCGCGCGGGATGGTCGCACCCAGCCGCTGGTACCGCTCGGGGTTGCGCAGGAAGTCGACGATCTCGATCAGCTCGTCCTCGGCCTCGTCGATACCGGCGACGTCCGCGAAGGTGGCCCGCTTCGGCTCGTTGTCCACCCGCTTGGCCCGCGAACGGCCCATCCCGGTGAGCGCCCCGGCCCCGCCCCGGCGGAACATCACCACGAACAGCCCGACCAGCAGCACCGTCGGCCCGAAGCCGAAGAGCAGGTTCTGCCAGAACGGAACGGGCCGGGTCAGCGACTGGGCGTTCACCGTGACCCCCTTGGCCAGCAGCACGTCGATCACCTTGTCGTCCCCGAGGCTCGGCCGCTCGGTCCGGAACAGCACTACCGTGACACCAGCATCGATGCCCAGCTTCACCGGGGTCAGGAACGAGCCCTCGATGGCGCTGCCGACCGAGGTGACCTCCTCGACGTTGCCGGCATCGACCTCAGTGCGGAACTGGCTGTAGGACACCCTGGCCCGGGCCGTACCCTGCCCACCGGCGAACCAGCTGTAGATGAACCAGTTCAGCAGCAGCAGCCCGAGCAGGATGATCCAGAAGCGGGGTTCGCGCGGCAACAGGCCGACACCGGACGGACGCGGCGCCAGCTGCGGGGGCTCGTCGGGCAGCCCCTCCACGCGCCACGGCGGCGGGGGACCCTGACGGTCCTCCTCCGGGACGATCCTCGATGTGCTGTCGGAATCCGACACCCGACCTCCTGGCAGTCCGGGGGTTATCGGCACACCGGCGGCCCGGGTACATCCCCTATCGGGTCGGCCCTGCCGCCGGTCGGCCGGGGCCGCAGCGGTTTTCGATCGCACCGGCAGGGTCAGGATCGCCGGCTCACGGTCGGAACGGCCGCCGTCGTCACCGGTGGCAACCGACACGGCAACTGGCAATCGGCCCGAACCGATGGGCTAGCGTCATCGGGTGGTGTCGGTTCGACAGCTTCGCCTGATCACCTGCCTCCTCGGAGCCGGTGCCGCCGCCCTTGTGGCCTGTTCCCCGGTTCCCGCCGGGGTGAGCGCCGAGGGCCGGGCCGATGTCGCCATTGCGGCAATCGACGGCGAGCCCTCAGCTCCTCCGCCCGCCGCCACCGTCGTCGCCGAGGCCCCGCCTGCCAGCACCAGCACCGCCGGCAGCACCCCGACCACCGCGGTACCGGTCCCGACCACCGCAGCGCCGCTCGACCTGTACGCCTTCACCCGGGCGGGCATGCTGGCCCCGCAGGTGGTGGGGGTGACGCCGTTGGTCTACGTCCCCAACAGCGACGCCCATTCGCTCACGATCATCAACCCGGCCAACGGCGAGGTCGTGCGCACCGTGCCGGTCGGCCTGCTCCCCCACCACGTGACGCCGAGCTGGGATCTGTCGACGCTGTACGTGCTCGACACCGCCGGCAACGCCCTGTTCCCGATCAAGCCGGGCACGACCGAGATCGGGGCCGGCATCCCCGTCGAGGACCCCTACAACCTGTACTTCACGCCGGACGGCCGGTATGCCCTGGTGATCGCCGAGCGGTATCAGCGCATCGACATCCGTGACCCGGTGAGCTGGAAGCTGCTCCACACCATCCCGGTACCCCATCCCGGGGTGAACCACGGCGACTTCTCGCCCGACGGCCGGTACTTCTACGCCAGCTGCGAATTCTCCGGCTGGGTGGTCAAGGTCGACCTCGTCGAGCTGCGGGTGGTGGCCGAGGCCAAGGTCGGCATCGAGCCCATCGACGTCAAGTTCTCGCCCGACGCCACCCGCCTCTTCGTCGCCGACCAGGCCCGGGCAGGCGTGATGGTGCTCGATCCGGGCGATCTGCACGAGATCGCCTTCATCCCCACCGCCCGGGGCACCCACGGCCTGTACCCGTCACGGGACGGCAAGAAGCTGTATGCCACCAACCGCCTCGGCAGCTCGGTGTCGGTGATCGACTTCACCACCAACCAGGTCGTGGCCACCTGGCCCATCCCGGGTGGCGGCTCGCCCGACATGGGGTCGGTCTCCGCGGACGGGAGCCAGTTCTGGGTCAGCGGCCGTTACCACGGTGAGGTCTACGTGTTCGATACGGTGACCGGCCAGGTGATCATGCGGATCAAGACCGGCGGCGGCGCCCACGGCCTGAGCTACTTCCCGCAACCGGGCCGTCACAGCATGGGCCACACCGGCAACTACCGCTGAGGCGACTGCAGGGTAGCGTCGATCAACATGCCTACCCACGAATCGGCAACCTACGAAGAGGGTCTGGAGATCCGCCGCGCCGTGCTCGGCGCCGAGTACGTCGATGCCGCTGTCGAGGGCGCCGACGACTTCACCCGGCCGCTGCAGGAGCTGGTGACCACCTACGCCTGGGGAGCGGTGTGGGGCCGCACCGAGCTCGACCGTCGCACCCGCAGCATGCTGAACCTGGCCATGCTCACCGCCCTGGGCAAGCCCCACGAGCTGCGCCTGCACGTCCGTGGCGCCATCACCAACGGGGTCACCCCGGAGGAGATCCGCGAGGTGCTCCTGCAGACTGCCATCTACTGCGGGGTCCCGGCCGCCATCGACGCCTTTCGCAACGCACACGACGAGCTGAAGCAACTCGGGGTCCTCTGATGGATCCAGCCCGGCGCCGGCACCGGTAGGGATCGCCCGGTGGATGCCGCAGTCCCGCTGCCCATCGACGCCGTGTTGGGCGAGATAGGCGATGCCGTCACCGCCCGTCGCCGGGTGGTGGTCGCCGCCGCGCCGGGCTCGGGCAAGACCACCCGGGTCCCGAACGCCCTCTCCGGGGTGGTCGGTGGCCGGGTGCTGGTGCTGGAGCCGCGGCGGGTGGCGGCACGGGCCATGGCCCACTTCCTGGCCGGGCAACGGGGCGAGCCGGTCGGCGGGTTCATCGGGCTGACCACACGCGACGAACGCCGCACCAGCGCGCGCACCCGCATCGAGTTCGTCACCGAAGGAATCCTCACCCGACGCCTGCAACGCGACCCCGAGCTCGCCGGGGTGGACGTGGTGATCTTCGACGAGTTCCACGAACGCTCCCTGTCCGCCGACACCGGGCTGGCCCTGGTGCTCGACACCGCCGGCAGCTTGCGGCCCGACCTCGCCGTGGTGGTGATGTCGGCCACCCTCGATGTCGCCGCCACCGCCGGCCTGCTCGGCGGGGCCACGGTCGTGCAGGCCCCCGGTGCCGCCCACCCGGTCACGACCCGGTACCTCCCCATGGCCGCCACCACCCCGATCGAGCCCGCCGTGGCGGAGGCGGTGCGCCAGGCCCTCGCCGACGGGCCCGGCGACGTGTTGGTGTTCCTGGCCGGCGCCGCCGAGATCCGCCGGGTCGAGCAGCGTCTGGCGACGACGCTGCCGCCCGACGTCGCCGCCACCGTGGACATCCGGCCCCTGCACGGGCAGCTGACCCCCGCGGTGCAGGACCGTGCCCTGGCCCCCTCCCCGGCCGGGCGCCGCAAGGTCGTCCTCGCCACCAACATCGCCGAGACCAGCCTCACGGTGGACGGGGTGCGGGTCGTGGTGGACAGCGGCCTGGTCCGACGGGTCCGCACCAGCCGAGCGGGTGAGGGAACCGGTCGTTTCGGGCAACTGGTCACCGAGCGGGTCAGCCAGGCCGAGGCCGACCAGCGCCGCGGACGCGCCGGCCGGCAAGGACCGGGACGGTGTTACCGCCTGTGGGCCGAGCGTGACCACACCGGCCTGCGGCCGGCGCCCCGACCGGAGATCCTCGAGTCGGACCTGACCGGGCTGGCCCTCGACCTCGCCGGCTGGGGGGTCGCCGACCCTGCCACGCTCGCCTGGCTGGACCCCCCGCCGCCCGATGCCGTCGACGAAGGCCGGCGGACCTTGCGCACCCTGGGCCTGCTCGACAGGTCCGGCCGGCTCACCGCCGAGGGGCGGGCCGTGTTGCAATTGGGCCTGGAACCGCGCGCCGGTGCCGTAGTGCTGGCCGGCAACCGCCTGGGCGGCGACGCCCCGGAGCTGGCCGCGGCGCTCGCCGCGTTGCTCGAGGAGGGCGACGTGCTCACGGGCGGGGCGGGTCGCCGCTCCGCCGACCTCGGGCTGCGGCTCGATGCCGTCGTCGAAGCGGGACGGAACGGCGGGGCGCTGCCCCCGGGGATCGACCTACAGCACGCCCGCCGAGACCGGGTCAGGGCGCGCGCGGCGCGCATCGCCGAACGCGCCCGCCGTCTCGGACGGGCCGACCGGCCGGACCCCGATGGCGGCCGCGCGAACCCCGGCCGCACGAACCCCGGGCGCACGAACCTCGGGCGCACGAACCCCGGGCGCACGGAGCGGCTCGGCCCCGCCGAGCGCCCCGGTCGGCCCGGCCCAACCGGTCGGGCCGCCGCCGACGACATCGTCGCCACCCTGCTGTTGGCCGGACTGAGCGATCGTCTGGCCCACCGTCGACCCGACGGCAGCGGACGCTTCGCCCTGCGCCACGGCGGCGGGGTCCGGGTCGATCCGGCCGATCCGCTGGCCCGAGCCGCGTTCATCGTGGTCGCTGATGCCGGGGGTGCGGCCCCAGGCGGTTCGCCACCCGGGGTCGGGTCCGGACCCGGCCGACAGCCCAGCACGGCTCGGTCCGCGGCGGACCTCGTGGCCCGGCTGGCGTTTGAGATACCGATCGGTATGCTACCCGCAGGCGAGCGTGTCGTCACCGTTCGGTGGGACCCCTCGATCGGCGACGGTGGCGACGTCTCGGCCCGGCTCGAGGAGCGCCTCGACGCCCTGGTCCTCAGCTCGGGTCCGCTCGCACTCGGCGAGCTCCGGCCGACCGAGGCCATCCCCGCCCTTTTCGAGGGGATCCGCCGCCACGGCATCAAGTTGCTCGGTCACGCACTCGAGGCCGAGTCCCTGCGCCTGCGCATCGCCTTCTGCCGCCGGATGATGCCCGAGCAGAATTGGCCCGACCTGGGCGAGGAGGCCCTGCTCGTCTCCCTCGAGGAGTGGCTGACCCCGTGGCTCGGCGCGGCGCGGCGCCGGCGCGACCTCGCAGCGATCGACCTGCGCGAGGTGTGGACGTCCTTGCTGGACCCCGCCGCGCGCCGCGCCATCGACCGGCTGGCCCCAGCGCGGATGACGGTGCCCACCGGGCGGAGCGTGACCGTCGACTACGGCGCCGAGCGCCCCACGCTGGCGGTCAAGCTGCAGGAGCTGTTCGGGCTGCAGAGCCTCCCGCCGCTGGCCGAGGGACGCCAACGGCTGGTCGTGCAGCTGTTGTCACCCGCCGGGCGCCCGGTTGCGGTCACCGACGATCTCGAGCGGTTCTGGACCGGCGCGTACCTGCAGGTGCGGGGCGAGCTGCGCGGGCGTTACCCTCGGCACCCCTGGCCGACCGACCCGCTGTCGGCCCAACCGACCGCGGCGACCAACCGGCGCTCCCGCTGACCTCCGCAGAGACCGGTCGGTCGGTAACGTCGCCACGTGCCCGAGTTCCCAACGGTCCGAGACGTCGGCCGACACCGCGCCCCCACCTCCCAGGCCGGGACGGGCCGGACCCGGACCGGCCGCGGCTTGGCCCGCAGCGCGTGGGTCCTGCCCGCTGTGACGGCGTTGGCCGCGCTGCTCCTCGGGGCGTGCGTCCGCTCCGGCGACCAGGCGTCCCTGGCCGAACGGCCGACCACCTCGCCGGCGGGCAGCTCGCTGCGTTGGAGCGCGTGTACCGGCGATCGGGACCTTGCCGGGCTGCAGTGCGCCACGCTCACCGTGCCCCTCGACCATGACAACCCCGGCGGGCGGACCATCGAGCTGGCCTTGGCTCGCCGTCCGGCGAGCGGCAAGGCCGGCGAGCGGATCGGCTCGCTGGTGGTCAACCCCGGCGGGCCCGGTGCCTCGGGCGTCGAGCTGGTGGGCCAACTGGCGTCGGCCATGGACGAACGGGTCCTCGACCGGTTCGATCTCGTGGGCTTCGATCCGCGCGGGGTGGACCGCTCCGCCCCGGTTGACTGCATCGAGGACAAGGCGACGGTCAACGCCCTCGACGGCGACCCCGACACCCCCGCCGAGATCGATCGCACCGTGGCCGGCCAGCAGGCGGTCAGGGACACCTGCCTCGCCCGCTACGGCGACACGCTGCCCCACCTGTCCACCGCGGCCACCGCAGCCGACCTCGACCTGCTCCGGGCCGCCCTCGGCGACGCGAAGCTGACCTACCTCGGGTTCTCCTACGGCACCGAGATCGGGTCGGCCTACGCGAGGCGCTACCCCGACCGCATCCGGGCGCTGGTGCTCGACGGGGCGGTTGCCCCCGACCTCGATCAGGTCGAGCTGGCCCGCACCCAGGCCGAGGGCTTCGAGCGGGCCTTCGCCAACTTCGCCGACCGCTGCCGCACCGACCGTCGCTGTGCTGCGGGACCGGATGCCCGTGCGCTCCACGAGCGGGTCCGAGCCCGGGTGGAGCAGGGTCCGATCCCGGTGTCCCGCGCCGGCGAGGACCGCGACCTGGCCATCGGCGATTTCCAGATGGGCGTGGTGAGCGCGCTCTACGACCAGGCCCTGTGGGCGTACCTGGCCCGGGGTTTGGCCGAGGCCGCGGCCGGTGACGGCTCGACGATGCTTGCGTTGGCCGACCTCTACCAGGAACGAGCCCCGGACGGCAGCTACCCCAACAGCGCAGATGCCAACCTGGCCATCACCTGCGCCGACACCGCTGAACGCTACGACCGTGCCGACGCCGAGCGGTTGGCCGCCGAGTTCGCCCGAACCGCCCCCACCTTCGGCGCGCAGCTCGGCTGGTCGGCGATGTCCTGCGACGGTTGGCCGGCGCCGCAGGACGAACGGCTCCCGGTCTCACTGGCCGCCGGCACCGCGGCGGGGTCGGACCGGGCGATCCTCGTCGTGGGGACCGTCAACGATCCCGCCACCCCCTACGCCTGGGCCCAGCGGCTGACCGCAGCGCTGGCCCCGGCGGCGCAGCTGCTCACCTGGGAGGGCGAGGGTCACACGGCGTACCTGAAGTCCGACTGCGTCAGCGACGCCGTGGACGCCTTCCTGCTGACCTTGAAGCGCCCGGCCGACGGCACCCGCTGTGCGGCCGACACCGGCACCGACAACGCCTTCGCCGGGATCGCCCCCGAGCTGCGTGAGGTCCTGCGCGGCGACGGTGGCCTCTCCGACGCGGTGGCCGACTGCGTCGCCCAGGAGGTCGCGGCCAAGATCGACCCGGCCGACCTGATCGGGCTCTACCAGGGCGAACTGTCCGACGAGCTACAGGGCATCATCACCCGGGCCACCACCCGCTGCGTCAGCGGCCGCTGACGCCGCGGCCACCCGGCACGCGCCCGACCACGGCGCACCGCAGCTCCGGCCCCACACACCCGGCTATGGCGCACCCGGCCGGAGCGACCCGGACGCGAGCGCTGCCCGCCCCCGGGCCGCCGAGGCGGTGGGGACGGGCAGCGTGAGGTCGGTTCCGGGATCCGCAGGGACCCTCCGGCCGGCGTCGCTCAGCGCGACAGTTGCCGCAGCACGAAGCGCAGCACGCCGCCGTGGCGGTAGTACGACGCCTCGGTCGGGGTGTCGACCCGCACCCGTGTGGTGAAGGTGCGATCGCCGGCCTGGACGACCAGTCGCGTCGGGAACGCCGAGTTGGGATCGCTGACCTCGGCCAGGCCCTCGATGGTGATGGTCTCCTCACCGGTGAGGCCGAGCGACGCCACCGACTCGCCGTCGAGGAACTGCAACGGCAGCACGCCCATACCGATCAGGTTGGACCGGTGGATCCGCTCGAAGCTCTCGGCGATGACCGCCCGCACGCCGAGCAGCGCCGTGCCCTTGGCGGCCCAGTCCCGCGAGGAGCCCGAGCCGTATTCCTTGCCGGCCAGCACCACGAGCGGGGTGCCCTCGGCGGCGTACTGCGTGGCCGCGTCGTAGATCGGCACCACGTCGGGGTCGGGCAAGTGGCGGGTCACGCCACCCTCCACCCCGGGAACCAGCTGGTTCTTGATGCGGGTGTTGGCGAAGGTGCCGCGGATCATCACCTCGTGATGGCCGCGGCGGGCGCCGTACTGGTTGAAGTCGACCGGCTCGACGCCGCGCCCCTGCAGGTACAGACCCGCCGGCGAACTGGCCCGGATGTTGCCGGCAGGCGAGATGTGGTCGGTGGTGACCGAGTCGCTGAGCACCGCCAGGACCCGGGCGTTCACGATGTCGGTGAGCGGCGCCGGCTCGGCCGGCATGCCGTCGAAGTACGGGGCGCGGGCGATGTAGGTGGAGTCGTCGCTCCAGGCGAAGCGATCGCCGCTGGGTGCGGCGATGACCTTCCAGCGGTCGTCGCCCTCGAACACGGCGCCGTACTCCCGGGCGAACTGCTCGGTGGTCACGTTGGCGGCCACCGTGTCGGCCACCTCAGCGCTGGTCGGCCAGATGTCGCGCAGGTACACCGGGCCGTCGGTGCCTTCACCGATGGGCTCGTTGTAGGGATCCCAGTCCATCGTTCCGGCCAGGGCGTAGGCCACCACCAGCGGCGGCGAAGCCAGGTAGTTCAGGCGCACGTCCGGGTTGACGCGGCCCTCGAAGTTCCGGTTGCCCGACAGCACCGCGGACACCGACAGGCCGGCCTCGTTGACCGCATCGGAGACCTCGGCGGGCAGCGGCCCGGAGTTGCCGATACAGGTGGTGCAGCCGAAGCCCACCAGGTTGAAGCCCAGCTCGTTGAGAGCGTCGAGCACGCCGGCCTGCTCGTAATAGTCCATGACCACCTTCGAGCCGGGGGCCAGCGAGGTCTTCACCCAGGGCTTGCGCTGCAGGCCCTTCGCCACGGCCTTGCGGGCCACCAGTCCGGCGGCGAGCATCACCGACGGATTGGAGGTGTTGGTGCAGCTGGTGATGGCAGCGATGGTCACCGCACCGTGATCGAGGGTGACCTGCTCGCCCGAGGCCAGCGTGACCGAGGTCGGCGTCGACCGGGCGCCGGCGGCGGACAGGGCCCCGGCCAGCGCGGTCTTGGCCTCGTCGAGGCGGATGCGGTCCTGCGGCCGGGACGGGCCGGACAGGGAGGGCACCACGGTGCCGAGGTCGAGCTCGACGGTCTCGGAGAACACCGGCTCGCGGCTGGGGTCGTGCCACAGACCCTGTTCCTTGGCGTAGGCCTCGACCAGCGCCACCTGCTCGGCCGGGCGGCCCGACAGGCGCAGGTAGCGCAGCGTCTCGTCATCGATGGGGAACACGGTGATGGTCGAGCCGTACTCGGGCGACATGTTGCCGATGGCCGCCCGGTTCTCAGCCGGCACCGACGCCACACCGGGACCGAAGCACTCCACGAACTTGCCGACCACGCCATGGCTGCGCAGCAGCTCGGTGACGGTGAGCAGCAGGTCGGTGGCGGTGGCGCCCTCGGGCAGCGCGCCGCTGAGCTTGAGGCCGACCACCCGGGGGATCAGCATCGGGATGGGCTGACCGAGCATGGCCGCCTCGGCCTCGATACCGCCCACACCCCAGCCGACCACGCCGATGCCGTTGACGGTCGGGGTGTGGCTGTCGGTGCCGACCACGGTGTCGGGGAAGGCCAACCCGTCACGGGCGATGACCACCTGCGAGAGGTACTCGAGGTTGACCTGGTGGCATATGCCGGTGTTCGGCGGGACCACCGAGAAGTTGCGGAAGGCCTGCTGGCCCCACTTGAGGAACTCGTAGCGTTCCCGGTTGCGCTGGAACTCGAGGTTGGCGTTGAGGTCGAACGCGTTGCTCACCGCGAAGTGGTCGACCTGGATCGAGTGGTCGATGACCAGATCGACGGGGACCAGCGGGTTGATCTTCTGGGGGTCGCCGCCGAGGCCGGCCATGGCATCGCGCATGGCGGCGAGGTCGACGACCGCCGGCACGCCGGTGAAGTCCTGCATCAGCACCCGGGCCGGGGTGAAGGCGATCTCCTGGTCGGGCTCGACGGTGGGATCCCACGTGGCCACGTTCTCCACGTCGGCGGCGGTGACCGCCACCCCGTCCTCGAAGCGCAGCAGGTTCTCGAGCAGCACCTTCATCGAGTACGGCAGGCGAGCCACGTCGAAACGGGCGAGCGCATCGAGGGCGTAGATGTCGTAGGAGGTGCCGGCCACCGAGAGGGAACGACGGGCACCGAAGCTGTTGACCGCAGGCATGGGCGCGAACGCTAGCGGTCTGGTGCGCCCCGGGGCGCAACGACGCAGCCGGAACCGCCGTCACGAGGCCGATCACCCACGTAAAGTGCCCCGCCATGACGAGGATCTTCGAGGGTCGCCGCGTGATCGAGGTGGCCTGCGGCATCGCCGGCCCCTACGCCACCATGTTGCTCGCCGATCTCGGTGCCGACGTGATCAAGGTCGAGTCCGCGGCCGATCCGTACCGCGCCGAGCCCGGCTTCCAGAGCCTCAACCGCAACAAGCGCTCGATCCGTGAGCTGGAACTGGCCCCGCTGCTGGCCGGCGCGGACGTGATCGTGACCGACCGTCCTGGTACGGCGTGGCGGCTACGGGCCCTCGCCCCGACCGCGGTGATCGTGTCGGTCGCGCCGTGGGGTGAGCGTGGCCCGGCGGTGCAGGACCCGGCGTCACCGTCGCTGCTGGCCGCGGCCTGCGGTATGGCCTGGAACCAGCAGTCCTACACCGAGGGCCCGGTGCACCTGGTGCAGCCGCTGGTGTCCTACGCCACGGCACCGCTCGCCGCGCTGGCGGCCGCCGCCGGGCTACTGCTGCGCGACCGGACCGGTGCCGCCCCCACCTACGAGGTATCCCAGGTCGCGGGGGCCGCGGCGTTCCAGCTCGAGCAGTTCCGCAACGGCGACCGCGTCGAGGACCGGCCGGGCTCGGCACCGATGGGGTCCAAGGGTCGGGTACCGGTCTACCGGCTGTTCCGGTGTGCCGACGACCGCTGGCTGTTCGTCGCCTGCGGCACGGTCCGCTTCTACGAGCGGCTGCTCGAGCTGATCGGCCGGCCGGAACTGCGTCACGACCCGCGCCTGCCGTCCCCGCCGTGGGGCCTGATGTCCCTCGATGCGGTGGCGTTCATCGCCCCGTTGCTCGAGGCGGCGTTCGAGGCCCGGCCCCGCGAGGAATGGCTGCGCCTGCTGCGCGAGGCGGACATCCCGGTCCAGCCGGTGCAGAGCCGTGAGGAGTTCCTGGCGTCGTCGCTGGGCGTGAGCAACGAGCTCACCGTGCTGCTCGACCATCCCGAGCTCGGTCTGGTCCGTATCGGCGGCCGGCCGGTTCGTTTCGCCTCCGGCGACGGGTCGATCGAACGCCGGGCCCCGCTGTGGGGCGAGCACGACGACGAGGTCCGTGCCGAGCCCGGCCGACCGACGCCGGATCCCGAGCACACCGCCTGGCCCGGCCAGGGTGGCCCACCGCTCGACGGTGTACGGGTGCTCGATCTCGCCTCGTTCATCGCCGGGCCGGTGGTCAGCCGGCACCTGGCCATGCTCGGCGCCGACGTGATCAAGGTCGAGGCCCCCACCGGCGACCCGTTCCGCGCCTTCGGGGAGGCCTTCGCCGCATGGAACCACGGCAAGCGCTCCGTCGCCCTGGACCTGACCACCGAGGCCGACCGGGCGATCCTGCACCGGCTGGTGGCCACCGCGGACGTGGTGACGGAGAACTTCCGGCCCGGGGTCGCGGCCCGGCTGGGTTGTGACTACGACACGTTGCGGGCCATCAACCCCGAGCTGATCTACCTGTCCTCGCCGGGGTACGGCGTCGACCCCGAGCTGGCCTCGGCGGCGGCTTTCGACCCCCTGCTGCAGGCCCTGTCGGGGGTGATGGACGCCCAGGGCGGCGATGACGAGCCGGTGTTCCTCACCCCACCGCTGCACGACGTGATGGCCCCGATGCTCGGGGCGTTCGGGGTGGTGGCGGCGCTGAATCATCGTCAGCGGGGCCATGGCGGACAGCGCGTGCTCACCTCGCTGGCCCACGCCGCTCTCGCCTGCCAGATGGCCGAGGTGACCCGGTACGAGGGTGCGATGGAACCGCTGCGGGGCGGGTTCGACTTCAAGGGTCCCGGCCCTCACCTCGAGTTGGTCGAGGGCGACCACGGCTGGGAGGCGGTGGACGGCCCCGACCGTGTCGCGGTGAACACCACCGGGTTGGTCAACAGCCCGCTGGCCACCGCCAACGAGTTGGTGGTCACCCATCGCCACCCCGCCTTCGGCACGGTCACCGCGTTCGGGCAGCTGGTCAAGGGTGCCGGTGGACCGCCCACCCGCGGTCCGCTACTCGACGAGCACCGGGCCGAGATCCTCGCCGAGCTCGACGCCACGTCCGGCGCGTGACCGGCGAGGAGGGGACCGGCCGGGACCGGCCGGACGTCGACCCGACGGACAGCGGACGGGCGGGCCGGCCGACCGCGGCCTGGCTGATCGAGCGGTTCGGGCTCGTCCCGCTCGAGGCCGAGGGCGGCCGGTTCCGCCAGCTCTGGCGATCGCAGCGCCATTGGCCCGGCAACGACAAGCCGGCCGGAACCGCCATCGTGTTCCTGCTCACCACCGCGCCCGGCGA
This sequence comes from Acidimicrobiia bacterium, assembly GCA_947476745.1. Taxonomy (GTDB): domain Bacteria; phylum Actinomycetota; class Acidimicrobiia; order Acidimicrobiales; family CAIXPF01; genus CAIXPF01. The sequence goes on from CANJRG010000002.1 coordinate 155,907, forward strand.
CTTCTCGACGCTGCACCGCCTGCCCACCGACGAGGTGTGGCACCGCTATCTGGGCGACCCGTCCGTCCTGCTGCTGCTGCACCCCGACGGCCGCAGCGAGACCGTCGTGCTGGGCGAGGACCTGGCGGCAGGGCAGCAGGTCTTCGCCATCGTCCCGGCCGGCACGTGGATGGGCTGTTTCGTGCCCGCCGGCGGGCACGACGGCTGGGCGCTGCTGGGCTGCACGCTCGCCCCGGGCTTCACGGTGGAGGACTACGAGGGCGGCGACCGCGACGACCTGGTGGCGCGCCACCCCGACCGTGCCGAGCTCATCGACGCCCTGAGCCGGCCGGGCGAGCCCACCCGCATGACCCCGACAGACCCGACCGCCGGACACCGCGACCTCTCAGCGGGCTGAGCCGGCCCGGCCCCGACCCCGCCGCGACGGCGACCGGTAGAGTGGCACCCATGAAGCGATCGACGGTGGGACACATGCACTGCTCCATCGCCCGCTCGCTCGACATCGTCGGCGAGTGGTGGACCCCGCTGATCCTGCGCGACATCTTCCGGGGCATGCGCCGCTTCGAGGAACTGCAGACCAGCCTGGGGATCGGCCGCAGCGTGCTGTCGGACCGTCTGTCCACCCTGGTCGACGCCGGGATGCTGGAGAAGCGCCAGTATCGCGACCATCCGGCCCGCTACGAGTACCGCCTCACCGACATGGGCCGCGACTTCTACCAAGTGCTGCTGGCCCTCAAGCAGTGGGGCGACACCTGGCTGGCCGAGGAGGAGGGCCCGCCGGTCACCCTCATCCACGCCACCTGCGGACACGAAGTCACCCCGGTACTGACCTGCAGCCACTGTGGCGAGCCGATCGCGGCACAGACGATCCGCTCCCCCAACGCCCCGAACTGACCCGCTCCGGCGACCTGCCGCCCCACTGCAGGTCGACCGGTCCCGCCCCGGGCGATCGGGCCCGTCGCGCATCTGACACGACAGACGTGGCCCTGGTCACGAAAGTCAAGTAGGTTCGGGCTGTCCACACCGACACGATCGCCGGCCGACCGCCGGCGAACAGGGGAGAACGGCATGGCCACCTCGGGTTCGATTCTCGGCAACTCGGTCCTGCGTCGGGAAGACCCGACCCTGATCACCGGGGCCGGGAAGTACTTCGACGATCTCCGTTTCGACGGCATGCTGCACGTCCACTTCGTGCGCTCGACCGTCGCCCACGGCGTCATCACCACCATCGACACCAGCGAGGCCGAGGCCATGCCCGGCGTGCGCAAGGTGTACACCGGTGCCAACCTCGGCCTGAAGGACTTCCTGGCCTTCCCGATGATGCCGGCGTCGCTCAGCCGCCCGCCCATCGCCCGTGAGCGGGTCCGCTTCGTCGGCGACATCGTCGCTGCCGTGGTGGCGGAGACCAAGGCCCAGGCCGTGGACGCCGGCGAGACTGTCCTCGTCGACTACAAACTCCTCCCCTCGGTGATCTCGCCGGTGGCCGCCGCCGCTGCCGGTGCGCCGCTGCTGTTCCCCGATCACGGCTCCAACGTCTGCTTCGAGACGCAGCTCGGCGACGACGTCGACGCCCTGGCCGGAGCCGACAAGGTCGGCACCGTGCGCATGGTGAGCCAGCGCCTCGCCGGGGTTCCGATGGAGCCCAACGGCATGGTCGCCGTCCCCAACGAGCCGTCCCCCGGCGGACTGACCGCCTGGATCACCCACCAGGGGCCCCACGGCGCCCAGGCGGCGATGGCTCCCGAACTCGGCCTCGAGCCCGAGCAGCTGCGGGTGGTCTGCCCCTGGGTCGGTGGCGGCTTCGGCCCCAAGGCCGCCGTCTACGTCGAGTACCTCATCACGGGCAAGGCAGCGCTCGACCTGCAGGCCCCGGTGAAGTGGACCGAGACCCGCTCCGAGGACATGGTCTCGCTGGTCCACGGCCGTGACTTCGTGATCGACGTGTCCCTCGGCGTGAAGAACGACGGCACCATGGTCGGCCTGAAGGCCGAGGTGGCCGCCGCCGCCGGTGCCTACCCGATCATCGGCGCCATCCTGCCGATGCTCACCCAGCTGATGTCGACCGGCGTGTACAACATCCCGACGATCAACTTCAAGGCCCAGACCTTGATGACCAACAACACCAGCATCGGTGCCTACCGCGGCGCTGGACGCCCCGAGGCGACCCAGATGCTCGAGCGGGTCATCGACGTGGCCGCCGCCGAGATCGGGATGGATCCCGTCGAGATCCGCATGAAGAACTTCTTCGCCCCGTTCTCGAGCCCCATGACCACCATCACCGGGGCCAACTACGACTCCGCCGACTACGCCCTGCCCCTGCGGGAGGCCGTGGCGGCGGCGGGCTACCAGGAGCTGCGGGCCGAGCAGCAACGTCGTCGGGCTGCCGGTGACCCCAAGCTGCTCGGTATCGGCGTGTCGGCCTACGTCGAGATCACGGCGCCGGTCGGCCTGCACGTCGAGTACGGCAAGGTCGAGGTGCACGCCGACGGCTCGGCCACCATGTATGTCGGCACCTCGGTGCACGGCCAGGGCCACGAGACGGCATTCTCGATGCTCGCGTCGGACGTGCTCGGGATCCCCATGGACCGCATCAACCTGGTCAACTCCGACACCGCCGTCGTGCCCCGCGGTTCGGGCACCCTCGGCTCGCGGTCACTGCAGACTGCCGGTTCGGCCGTGCACGTGGCCTCCACCGAGGTGCTGGCCAAGGCCAAGCAGCTCGCCGCCCACCTCCTCGAGGCCAACGTCGACGACATCGTCAAGGGCGACGGTGGCCTGCAGGTCGCCGGTGTGCCGGCCAAGGCGGTCAGCTGGGGCGAGTTGGCGGCGGCCGCCGACGACGACAGCCGTCGCCCGGAGGGCATGGAGCCCGGCCTGGCCCACGAGCTGGACTTCGACGGGGGCGACTCGACCTTCCCCTTCGGTGCCCACATCTCGGTGGTCGAGATCGACACCGAGACCGGCAAGGTCAGCTGGCTGCGCCACGTCGCCGTGGACGACTGCGGCCGCATCCTCAACCCGATGCTGGTCACCGGCCAGCAGCACGGTGGCATCGCCCAGGGCGCGGCCCAGGCGCTCTTCGAGTGGGTGCAGTACGACGAGGACGGCAACCCCATCACCGGAAACCTGATGGACTACGCCATGCCGTCCGCTGCCGAGCTGCCGAGCTTCGAGACGCTGAACACCCAGACCGACTCCCCCCGCAACCCGCTCGGCGCCAAGGGCATCGGCGAGTCGGGCACCATCGGTTCCACTCCGGCCATCCACAACGCCGTCGTCGACGCCCTGGCCCACCTCGGGGTGCGCCACGTCGACATGCCCTGCACCTCCGAGCGGGTGTGGGCAGCCATTCAGTCCGCCCGCTGATCGTTCCGGGCACCACGGCCCGCTGATCAGTAGGTCTTCACCTGTCCTCTGCGGGGCGCCCATCGGGGGTGCCCCGCCGGCGCGTCCGGGCACTGGGTCCGCCCTGGGCCGGCGCGGCGGTCGCCCCGGGCTCAGCCGGTGATCTCAGCCAGGAACGCCTCGGCCTCCCTACGATGCCGGGTACGGGCGAACGGCGGCAGGGCCCGGATGATCTCCCAGCGATACCGCGCGGTACCGAGGCGGCGATCGAACACGGCCACCACGCCTTGGTCGGAGGCGCTGCGGATCAGCCGCCCGGCTGCCTGGGCCAGCAACGTCGCCGCGCGCGGCACGTCGATCACCCCGAAGGCAGCACTCCCGACACGGTCGCGCCGCGCCTCGAGCAGCGGGTCGTCCGGGCGCGGGAAGGGCAGGCGGTCGATGGTGACCAGCGACAAGGTCTCCCCCGGCACGTCGATGCCCTGGAACAGCCCGGTGGTGGCGAACAGGCACGCCGCCGAGTCGGCCCGGAAGGTCTCGATGAGCCGGGTGACGGGCAAGTCGCCCTGGGCCAGCACCGGAAAGGGCAGCTTCGGCCGCAGCACCGCCACCGCGGCCTCCAGCGCCCGCCAGCTGGTGAACAGGGCCAGGGTCCGCCCACCAGCCGCCCGGATGAGAGCCTCGAGGTCCTCGTGCAGGGCCTCGCGATAGCCATCGGCACGGGGATCGGGCAGGTGCAACGCGCAGTAGAGCAGGCCGTGGTGCTCGTAGTCGAAGGGGCTGCCCACATCGAGCTCGTCGAACTGGTCCGCAGCCAGCCCCACCCGACGCGCCATACCTGACGGGATGGTGGCGCTGGTCAGAACGGCGGTACGGCTGCCCCACACCATGGCCCCCAGCACCGGACCCACCTCGATGGGAGCCACCGCCAGCCGGGGCTCGCCGCCGTCGGGCACCCATGCCACGTAGTTCTCCGGCAGATCGAGCACCATGTCGAGTTCGTCGGTGAGCGACGTGGCCAGCCGCTGGGCCCGTGCCCGCCGCTGGTCGGCGTCGGCCACCGAGGTCTGGATGGCCCGCAGCGCTGCGGCGATCACCTCAACCCGGCTGCGCAACAGCACCAGGGCGTCGATCACCTCCGTCGGCAGCGGCCGCGGCAACCGCCGGCCCAGATGCGGGCGTAGGGTTGCCAGGGCCGCGGCGCCGGCCTCGATCACCGCCGCAGCCAGCTGCGGATCGGCCACCACCGCCCGCACCCGCACGGCAAACGCCGCGAACCGCGGCGCCCCCATCTCGAAGCCCAGGGTCGAGGACAGCACGTCTTCGAGTTGATGGCACTCGTCCACCACCACGATGTCGTGCTCGGGGAGTACCCGGTCGCCTGAACCGATGTTGACGCCGTACAGGGCCAGGTTGGCCACGACGATGTCGGCCTCGGCCGCCTTGCTGCGAGCCTGCTCCGCGAAGCAGTCCCCACCCCGCGGGCAGCGGGCTGCGCCCGGGCACTCGTCACCGCTCACGCTCAGCGCCGACCACGCGCGGGGCGACGGCTCGATCGGCAGCTCGGCCCGGTCGCCGCTGACGGTGGTGTCGGCCCAACCGAGCAGCTGCTCGAGCTCGGCCTGCACCGACTCGCCGCCGAGCTGCAACTCGGCCTGCCCCAGGCCTGCCTCGACCTCGTCGATGCGCTGCCGGCACAGGTAGTTGGCCCGGCCCTTCACCACCGCCCAGATGAACGGATGGTCGAGATGGGCCCGCAGGAACGGCAGATCCTTGGCGTCGAGCTGATCCTGCAGCGCCTTGGACGCGGTGGCGACCACTACCTTGCGACCGCTGAGCACCGCCGGCAGCAGGTACGCCAACGACTTGCCGGTACCGGTCCCCGCCCGCACCACCAGATGACGTCCACCGGCGATCGAGGCCGCCACCGCCGTCGCCATCTGCCGCTGGCCCTCCCGCGCCTCACCGCCGCCGGGCAACGCCGACACCACAGCGGCGAGCGCCGACTCCACCTCGCCGCTTGTCACGCCCGGAGCGGTCACCGGCCCGCCAGGTCGGACAGGACGTCGAGAAGCACGCCGACCCCGGCGGCGAGGTGGGCGGGTTCGGTGTGTTCGGCCGGGTTGTGGCTCAGGCCACGATGCGACGGCACGAAGATCATCGCGGTGGGACACACCCGGGCCAGCATCTGGGCGTCATGACCGGCTCCCGAGGGCAACCGCAGGGTGCTGAGCGCATGCCGTTGCGCGGTGGCCTCGACCAGGTCCACCATCGCCGGGTCGAACTCGACGGGATCGAAGCGGACCAAGCACCGTGAGGACACCTCCAGCTGCTCGGCCTCGGCCGCCTCGGCCGCGAAGACGGCCAGACGTCGTTCGGCCTCGGCCAGGGTGTCGGCGTCGGTGTTGCGCAGGTCCACGGTCATCGTCGCCCAAGCCGGCACCACGTTCACCAGGTTGGGATGCACGAGGATCCGCCCGACGGTGCCGACCTGTCGCCCGCCCAGCCCGGTGGCCAGGTCCCGGACGAAGGTGGCGACCCGGGCCGCGGCGTAGGCCGGGTCGCGCCGCAGGCCCATCGGCGTGGTCCCGGCGTGGTTGGACTGTCCGACGAAGGTGAGCTCCTGCCACGAGATGCCCTGCACGCCGGTCACCGCACCGATCACCACGCCCTCGTGTTCGAGCACCGGGCCCTGCTCGATGTGCAGCTCGACGAAGGCGTACGGCGCACGGGCGGGCGCTGACCATACCCCGAGGTATCCGATACGGGCCAGCTCCTCGCCCACCGTGACGCCGTCCTCGTCGGCGGCGGAGAGGGCCGCCTCCGCCGTCAGCCCCCCGACGTGCACCAGCGAGCCCATCATGTCTGGCGTGAACCGTGCCCCCTCCTCGTTGGTGAACGCGGCCACCGCCAGCGGGCGACGGGTCCGCAGGCCACGCGCCGCCAGCGTCTCGATCACCTCGAGCCCGGCCACCACCCCGTAGGCCCCGTCGTAGCGGCCACCGGTGGCGACGGTGTCGAGGTGGGAGCCGCACAGCACCGGGTCGAGCCCGGGCTCGGTGGCACCGGACGTCCAGACCCCGACGATGTTGCCCACCACATCGACCCGGACCTCCATCGCGAGGTCCTCCATCCAGCGGCACAGCAGGTCCCGCGCCGCCTTGTCGGCATCGGTCAACGCCAGCCGGCACGACCCGTGCTCGCCCACCGGGGCCAGCTCCGCCAGCGCCGCCAGACGGTCGAGCAGACGATCGATGTCGATCCCAGACCTGCCGGAAGGGTTGTGCACCCCGACATCGTAGGGGCCGGCCCCTCGCACCGCGGTCAGCGACACCGGCACCGACCCCCTACAGTGACCGGCCGATGGAGCTCTCGACCCTCGACCTGGTCCTCGCCGCACTCGCCGCATTGGCTGCGGGCATGGTGAATGCGGTTGCTGGCGGTGGCACCCTGATCACCTTCCCCATGCTGGTGGCGTTGGGCCTGCCTGCGGTCACCTCGAACATCACCAACACCGTTGCGCTGTGCCCGGGGTACTTCGGGGGAACGTTCGCCCAGCGCCAGGACCTCGCGGTGCAGCGCAAGAGGATCCCGGCCATCATGGCCGCCGCCGCAGTCGGCGGGTTGATCGGCTCGGTGCTGCTGGTGCTGTCCCCGGAGAAGCTGTTCCGCGACCTCGTACCGTTCCTGCTGCTCGGCGCCTGCACCCTGTTAGCGCTGGGCGATCGGATCAAGGCAGCCCTGCCACCCCGGCCGGCGCTCGACGAGGACACCGAGACCGGCGCCTCCCCGCCCTCGGTGATCGCCGCGGTGTTCGCCATCGGCATCTACGCCGGCTACTTCGGCGCCGGCATGGGCATCATCGCCCTCGCCGTGCTCGGCCTGGCCCTCGACGACTCGATGGTCCGCATCAACGCCCTGAAACAGCTGGTGGCCTTCACCGCCAACATCGTGGCCGCCACGTACTTCCTGTTCTCCGGCAAGCTGGTGTGGTCCCTGGTCGCGGTCATGGCTCCGGCGGCACTCATCGGCGGCGGCATCGGCGGTCGCCTCGTCCGGCACATGAACCAACGGCTGCTGCGCGCGGTGGTGGTCACGATCGGGGTCGTCGTGGCAGTCATCTTCTGGCTGCGCTGACACCGCCGTCGCGGATCTCGACGATGGCGGGCGGTGCAGGGCCGGCGGCGGGAGGGAGCCGGAGCGGCGTTGCGTACGTCTGTCGGGCGACCCACGTTCCGGGCGGTACGCCCATCGTGAGCTGGGCCGATCAACGGTAAGTGGCGTGGCGCCGCCTACGCTGCCAGCATGACAAACACACCAACCGAGGCACGGGTCGACCGCCACCATGCGGTCGCCGGTGGCTCATGAGTGCTGACGAAGAACGGATCGCCCTCTTCCTCGACTACGAGAACCTGGCCATCGGCGCGCGCGAGAACCTCGGAGGCATGGTCTTCGACTTCAAGCCCGTCGCCGACGCCCTGGCCGAGCGGGGCCGTGTGGTCACCCGCCGAGCGTACGCCGACTGGCTGAAGTTCGGCGAGGACGGCCGGATGCTCACCCGCTTCCACGTCGAGCTGATCGAGATCCCCCAACGCATGGGCGCCGTGCGAAAGAACGCCGCCGACATCAAGATGGCGGTCGATGCCGTGGAGCTGTGCCTTGAGCGCGACTACATCACCACCTTCGTCCTCGGCACCGGCGACAGCGACTTCACCCCGCTGGTGCACAAGCTGCGCGAACACAACAAGCAGGTCATCGGGCTGGGCGTGCAGATGTCCACCTCCGCCCTGCTGCCACCGGCCTGCGACGAGTTCTTGTTCTACGAACGGCTCGAGGGCGTGGAGGTTCCCAAGCGTCGCATCATCGTGCCGCGTGGTTCGAGTGGACGACGCCGCAGGCCGCAGGTCGGCGACGTGGGCGAACTCGGTGAGATCCGCGAGACCTCCGAGGCCGAAGCCACCGTCGTGGAAGCAGGCGCCGAGGCACCCGCGACCATCGAGCAGCTCGAGCGCCTGATCACCCAGACACTGTCCGGGCTCGAGCGCACCAGTGGCGCGGTACGGGCCTCGTCGCTCAAGCGGGCGATCCTGCGCAAGGAATCCACCTTCAACGAGGCCGATCACGGCTTCCGGGGCTTCACCGAGCTGCTGCGCAGCTTGGCCGAGCGTGGGGTGATCGAGCTCGCCGAGAGCTCCAGCCCCGGCGACCCCGACGTACTGTTCCCCAGCGACGGCAACCTCGGTGAGGTCGGCCACGCCTTCGAGCTGCTCGCCGCCACCGTCGAACGGCTCGCCCCCGAGGGCAGCAATGGGACCCCGTTGTCGGGCCTGAAGACCCAGCTTCGCCGGGTCCAGACCGAGTTCAGCGAGAAGCGGTTCGGCTTCGGCGGGTTCCTGCAGTTCGCCAAGGCCGCCGTGGCCCGCGGCATCGTCGCCATGGAGTGGAACGACGATGCCGACGACTACCTGCTGACCCCCGTTCCGGGACGACCGAGAATCGAACCCGCCCCGGCGGGCCCCACCCCCGACACCGGCGCCGCGGAGGCAGCCGCCACCGTCGCGGCCGCGGTCAGCACGGCTGGGGCAACGGCGACGAGGAAAGAGCCCGTGGCTGTCGCAGCCGGCGACACCGGCAGCGTGGTCGACCCCGGTCTGGCAGCACGACCGCGTCGTGGTCGCGGCGGTCGCGGACGCGGCGGCGGCCGGGGCGAACCCGGCGAGGACGAGGCCACCGGCCCGGACACGACGAGCCCGGACCCGACGGGTACGCCCGGCGTTCCGACCGACGTGCATGCCGGAACCGGCACGGAGGCACCGACCTTCGAGCCCGCACCGACCGAGCCGGCCAAAGCCGTCGCTCCGAGCACCCTCGAACCAGCACCGGCCGAGCCTCAGGGCGAGCCCGAGGCTCCGGTCGAGGCGCCCGATACGGTGGCCACCGCCGAAGCGGCCGAAGCGCCGAAGCGCCGGCGGCGCACCCCGACCCGCAAGGCCACGGCCGAGACCGACGCTGCGGCCGGTACTACACCCGAGGCGGGCAACGCCCCGGACCCGGCGGCAGCCGACGCGGCCGGAGGCCCGGCACCGTCGGGCACCGTCACCACCGAAGCGGCCGATGCCCCGGTCAAGAAGCCGGCCGCACGGCGTCGTCGTACGACCAAGGCCGACGACACCGCAGCCTCCTCACCGCCGGCGGACAGCTGACCGTCCCGGTGGACTCGTGACCCGCTGAGCTGGGCACCATGCCGTTAGGTATGGTGCCCAGCTCAGCGGCGTCCTCGGCTCGGCCCACGTGATCCATCTGATTCCCATGGACACCAGACGGTTCCGGCGCCGTCGCTGTCAGGGCCGGTAGGTCCAGCTCACCGGACCGGGTTGGCGCGACGGGGCGACGAGGTTGACCCAACGACACAGCAACGATCGGGTGTCGCGCGGGTCGATGACCTCTTCGATCTCAAACGGCTCGGCGGACCGGAACGGGCTGCGGTAGAGGTTCAACCGATCGCGGATCTTGCCAACCTCCCGGTCGAAGTCCTCGCCCTCGAACGGGGCCAGCTCCGCCTTGTAGGCCACCTCGAGGCCACCTTCGATCGGCAGCGAACCCCAGTCGCCCGAAGGCCAGGAATAGCGGAAATGGGTGGTCGCCCCCTTGTGGTTCGCCGCCCCGGCCACCCCGAATGCCTTGCGGATGATCACGCAGCAGAAGGGGCTGCGGGACTGGCCGAGCGCGGCGAGCGCCATCGACCCGAGCCGGATGGTGGCCTCCTCCTCGGACTGCTTGCCGATGAGGAACCCGGGACAGTCCTCGAGGTGGATCAACGGCAGGTGGAACATCGATGCCAAGTCGATGAACCGGGTCAGCTTGCGACTCGATGCCGCCGTCCAGGCCCCACCGTACTGGTAGGGATCCTCGGCGAAGATGGCCACCGGCCACCCGTCGAGCCGGGCGAAGCCGGTGATGACCGACTTGCCCCAGCCTTTGCCCATCTCGAAGAAGCTGCCGAGGTCGACGACGGAGTCGACGATCTCGCGCATCTTGTACACCCGCCGCCGCTCGCGGGGCACGATCTTGATCAGCTCGTCGTCGCGACGGTTCGGATCGTCGGTGATCGGACCCCGCGGCGGCAACTCCCACACGTTCTGTGGCAGGTAGGACAGGAAGCGACGAACCCGCTCGAAGGCCTCCTCCTCGGTGGCGACCATGTCGTCGATCGCACCGTTGGAGGTGTGGATCGAAGCGTGGCCGAGTTCTTCCTTGGACACCTCACCGAGCGAGGCCTGGTCGACCAGCGCCGGACCGGCGATCATCATCTGCGCCGTCTCGGCCACGATCACCGAGTAGTGGCTCGTCGCCACCCGCGCCGCACCGATGCCGGCCACCGAGCCCAAGGCCATTGCCACCGAGGGGGCAACCCCGAGATGTTCGACGACGGTCTCCCAACCGGACATCTGCGGGATGCTGGTGCGACCCTTGATCTCGATCATCTTGACCGAACCGCCACCACCCATCCCGTCGACCAGGCGGATGTGGGGCAGCCGCAACTCGACGGCGATGCGTTCGGCGAAGTCACGCTTCGCCGGGATCGTGAACTCGTTGGACCCACCGCGCACGGTGAAGTCGTCGCCAGAGACGATCACCGGCCGGCCGTTCACCTCGGCGGTTCCGCACAGGAAGTTGGCGGGGATGAACGAGACGAGCTTGCCGTGCTCGTCGTAGGTGCCTACCCCGGCGGTGGACCCGACCTCCTCGAACGAACCCGGATCGGAGAACGTCGCGAAACGCTCCCGGACCGTGAGCTTGCCCGCTGCCTTCTGGCGGGCGACCCGTTCGGCGCCGCCCATCTCCGCAGCAAGGCGCTGCCGTTCACGCAGTTCATCGATCTCCGGCTGCCAGCTCATCGGCTTCGTCTCCCCCAGCGGCCCGCTCGGCCACGTCTGCGGATCCTACGTTCGCCCTGCTCACCGGTTCCCATCCACCCTGCGGCATGCCGGACCGGGCACCACCCCACCCCACTCCCACGACCCTTACCCGACTCGCCCGCACCCACCGACCCGGCATCGGCCCGCCGAAACGACACCGAATCGGCCCCACGTCCACCGACGCGCCCCACCCCCAACCGAATCGGCCCCGAATCGGCCCCACCCCGCCGAATCGACAGCGAATCGGCTCGAGGGCCTACGTGGTGAGGGCTTGCCGTTGGACCGTGGCGGTTCTTTCCGAGCACGGCGGGAAAGGCCGCTACTTGCTCGACAGATCGTGGGCGTGTTGACGCTCTCCGTCGGCTCTTGACGAATCGCCAGTATCGCTCTCGGCCAAATCCGCCACGGTTTGGCGCATTTCATGCTTTTATAGTGGTTTCATGTTGTTTCACCCGGCCCGGTGGGGCGTGCACCGCTCGGCTGACCTTGCCGAACGGGGCATCGACAAGCATCGGCTGGTCAAGCTGGTCGCTGCCGGCGAACTCGAGCGCATCCGGCCCGGCGTGTTCGTGGCACGGCCGCACCCCGCTGAACCCGACCAACGGTGGCGCCAACTCTGCGCGGTCGCACTGGCGAGCGCAGGGCCCGATGCCGTCCTGGCGAAACAGGCAGCTGCGGCTGCGCTCCAACTCGATGGGTTCGACCCGCCGGTACCGATCTCGGTCAACGTCCCGACCGGCTCCGGACGACGCGGATCAGGGATCCACCGGAGGCGGCCGCTCGACGACCCCCTCGTGGTCGGGGGTCTGCCGGTGACGTCGGTGGCCCAAACCCTCGCCGAACTCGGCGACGGGCTCACCGGCCGGCGCATGAATGGTCCTGCGGGACGCCCCGGACCGCTCGTCTGGCCCATCGACCTGATCGAACTCGCCGTCGAGTCCGCATTACGTCGCTACCTGGTAGACGAGGCGACCCTGCAGGAGGTCGTCCACCTGCAGCCGCTGCAGCGCCCCGGGATCGCGGCGCTGCGCGACGCGGTCGAACGGCGGGGTCGCGGCACGGTGCCCACCGAGAGCTACCTCGAAACCCGTGGGGTCCAGGTGCTCCGGGCCGCCGGGCTGCCGACCGGTGTTCGTCAACACCCGGTGTTCGTCAACACCCGGTGTTCGTCAACACCCGGTGTTCGATGACGCCAACCGGTTCGTCGCCCGGACCGTCGAGGCGCTGTTGGCCTGACTCCCCCGACCCCGACGAGCCCGATCGACCTGACCTGACCCCACACGGACCGGGCGCACCGCCGACACGGAGCACCCGACCCGACCCGACCCGGGCAGCCAAGCCGGGCAACCCGGGCCAGAGAGCCCGCCGAGCTCACCCGACACGCGCAGCCCGCCCCACCGACGCCACCAGAGCGAAGCGGCGTCGATCCGACACGGCTGCCCGCCCTACAGACGCGAACGTGCCCCGCCCATGCGGACGGGGCACGACTGCGATTCGGGTGACCTGGGTGGTTGGTTACTGGCCGGTCCAGTTCGGCGAGCGCTTCTCGGCGAACGCCGTAGCACCCTCGATGGCGTCCTTCGAGGCGAAAACCGAGGACAGCACCGTGTCCTGGTAGGCCCAGAACTCGGCCTCGGTGCGGCCCTGCTGCTCACGGATGAGCTGCTTCGAGGCGGCGAGACCCAACGGGGCATTGCGGGCGATGCGCTCGGCCAGCTCCAGCGCCACGTTCAGCGCCTCACCCGGCTCGACCAGCCGGTTGACCAGGCCGAGGTCGTAGGCCCGCTCGGCGGTGATGGGGTCGGCCGTCAGGGCCATCTCCATGGCCAGCCCGTAGGGCAGCACCCGGGGCAGACGCAGCAGCGCGCCGGCACCGGCGAACAGGCCCACGCCGACCTCGGGGATCCCCAACCGGGTACCCTTCGAGGCGACGAGCAGGTCGCAGGACAGGGCGATCTCGAGGCCGCCGGCCAACGCAAAGCCCTCCACCGCGGCGATCAGCGGCTTGGTGGCCGCCCGCTCGGCGATCCCGGCGAAACCTCGGCCGGGCAGGTTCGGCATACCGCCCTCGACGAAGGCCTTGAGGTCCATGCCGGCCGAGAAACCCTTGCCGTTACCGCAGAGCACGCCCACCGACAGTTCAGGGCTGGTGTCGAGCATGTCGAGGGCCGCAGCCAGCGCCTCCGCCAGATCGCGGTTGACCGAGTTGCGCTGCTCCGGCCGGTTAAGCGTGATCAGCAGGACCTTGCCCCGCGCCTCGGTGAGAACTTCGTCTGCCATGGTGTCGTACTCCTGTCGACGTTGTCGTTGTCGTTGTCGTTGTCGTTGTCGTTGTGGTGGTGGCGGTGGTGGTCTTGATCAGGCCTCGGCCGTGGTCAGTCGACCCACGCCTTGACCTTCTCGATGACCTCACGGGGGTTCTCGCCCACCGGCTCGATCAGCAGGTGGGTGACGCCGGCTTCCTTGAAGACGGCGATCCGTTCGCGCACGAAGCCCTCGTCCCCGCACATGGTGGCCATGTCGAGGTAGGCGTCGGGGATCTTGGTGAACGCTTCCTCGCGGCGGCCGCTCAGGAACAGGTCCTGGATTTCCTTGGCCTCGGCCTCCCAGCCGTAGCGGCAGAACAGGTCGTTGTAGAAGTTCTTGTCGCGGGCACCCATCCCGCCGACGTAGAAGCCGGCATTGGCCCGGGCCCGCTCGCGGCCTTCCTTCACGTAGGGGTCGTTCTCGCCGCCGATGGCCACCGGGCCACCGCCCATGATCTGCAGCGGGCCCCGGGCGGCGTCACGCTTGGCCTCGCCGGCCCGGATGGCCTCGCCCCACACCTCGCGGAACTTGTCGGGCACGAAGAAGATGGGCTGCCAGCCCTCGGCCACCTCGGCGGCGAGCTCGACGTTCTTGGGCCCGATGGCGGCGATCCACACCGGGATGTCCGAACGCTGCAACTGCCCCATGAACTTGAGTGGCTTGCCCAGACCGGACCCACCGTGGGCCTCGTCGAGGGGCAGGTGATACACCTTGCCGTCGTGGATCAGCGGCTCGCGGTTCCACACCTTGCGGCAGATCTCGATGACCTCGCGGGTGCGCTGCAGTGGCTTGTCGTAGGGCAGGCCGTGCCAGCCCTCGATCACCTGCGGTCCCGACGTGCCGAGGCCGAGATGGAAGCGGCCGCCGGAGAGGGCGTCGATGGTGGCGGCCACCTGGGCGATCAGCGCCGGGGTCCGGCTGTAGACAGGGAAGATGCCGGTCATCAGCTCGATGGTGGTGGTCTGACCGGCGAGGTAGGCCAGCGACGACCCGAGATCGAAACCGTAGATCTCGCCGCCCCACACCAGGTCGACACCCGAGGCCTCGAGCCCCTGGACCCGCTTGGCGAACTTCTGCGGGTTCCCGTCGAAGAACCCCATACCCATTGCGATCTTCATGCCTGATCCCCATCGGTCGAGCGGCGCTGCGCAGCGACGATAGCCCGCGCCCGCCCGAGGGTGCCCGCTGCGGCGCCGCGTCGTCACCGGCCCGAATGCACGAGCCGCGGACGATGCGGGCTGCCACCGCTCAGTAGTGGATGACGCCGAGCTGCCCGCCGCCACAGGCGATGGCGTCGCCGTTGACGGAGACCGAGCGCGGGGAGGCCAGGAAGGCCACCAGGTCGGCCACCTCCTCGGACTCCACGATGCGGCCCAACGCGCTGCCGGCGCCCATGCGGCGCTCCATCTCGGCCTCGTCGACACCGGCATCGGCGGCGCGGGCGGCGATCACCGAAGGCGTGCGCTCGGTCCGGGTGAGGCCCGGGTGGACCACGGTCACGTTGATGCCCTGACGGCCCAGCTCGTCGCCGAGGTTCTTGGTCAGTGCGGCCACACCGACGTTGCGGACCGAGCCGATGGCCGATCCGGTACTGCGGGCACCGAGCCCGGAGATGTTGATGATGCGACCCCAACCCTGGGCGATCATGTGCGGCGCCGCGGCCTGGGCGCAACGCAGGTAGCCCATCACCTTGACGTTGACGTCGTCCCAGAACAGCTCGGTGGTGATCTCGGCCAGCTTGGGCGGCGCCGACTGGCCGAGGGGCTTGGCGGCGTTGTTCACCAGGATGTCGAGGCCGCCGAGCTGCTCGACGCAGGTGGCGACCATGGCCCCGACCGACGCGTCGTCACCGGTGTCGACCACCACCGGCAGCACCCGCCGGCCTGTCTGCGCAGCAAGTTCCGCCGCCGACGCGGCAAGAGCATCGGCGTCACGACCGGCGATCATCACGTCGCACCCCTCGGCGGCGAGCGCCCGGGCGATGGCCTTGCCGATCCCCCGGGTCCCACCGGTTACCAACGCACGCTTGCCGTCCAACTGCAGATCCATCGCCGCAGCATGACACAGGCCGTACCGCGCGGCACGCGAACCGGCCCGGCAGCCGAAGCAACCGGACCGGCGGAATGCCGCGAGAGAATCCAGACAGGGAACGCCGACCTGGGCGGCCAGCAGGGCCGGGCCCCGATCAGCGCGAGCGGCCGCTCACAGCCCGAGCTTGGACTTCAGACGGGCCAGGTCCGAGTGGTATACGTCGACGCTCTCGAGCTTGATGTGCTCGTAGCCGCGGATGCCGTCGGGCAGCGCCGCCAACGCCACCGCATCGGCCGTGTTGGACTCGTTGACCCGGCCGGCCAGGTTCTCGACCAGACCCTTGTACTCCTTGATCAGCTCTCGCTCGACCCGGCGGACCTTGGCATACCCGAAGGGATCCTTCTTGGTGCCGCGCAGGCGCTTGCCCTTGCGGAGCTGGGCGAGCACCGGGGTGAACCACGGCCCCAGTTCCAGCTTCGAGTCGAGGCCGAGCGCCCGGAGCATCGGCGGGTGCAGGTTGTAGGTCACCTTCATCCCCGGGCCGACCTCGTTCTCGACGTGCAGCCGGGCGGCCTCCTCGAGGTGCAGGCGGGCCACCTCGTACTCGTCCTTGTAGGCCATCAACTTGTAGAGGTTGCGGGCCACCGCTTCGGCGAAGGCCCGATCGCCCGAGGCGGTCACCTTCTGCACCGTGTCGAGATAGACCCCGGCGTACTTGGCGTCCTGGTACTCGACGAGGTCGGCCGCACGAAGCCGCACGATGCGGCCGAGCTCACCGTCGCCGAGGCCCCGACGCACGATGTCGGAGTCGAGCTCGGCGGACGGCTTGGGCAGCTTGTCCGCCGGGTGCTGGGAGGCCGCCTCCACCGCCGACGGGTCGATCGCCCACATGCGGCCCCAGCGGAAGGCCGCCTTGTTGGCCTCGATGGCCGCACCGTTGAGCTCGATGGCCTGCTCGATGGCCTGCGCCGAGATGGGCAGGCAGCCGAGCTGGTAGGCCACGCCGAGCTGCAGCACGTTGGCCGTGGTCGAGTCGCCGAACAGGCCGAGGGCCACGTCGCCGGAGTCGAGATAGCGGTTCTCCTCGGCCCGGGTGACCGCATCGAGGTCGGCCCGCAGTTCGGCGTCGGCGGGGTAGGTGGCCCGGGGGTCGCGCAGCATCGACCCGGTCGGCGACTTGGCGGTGGACACCACCGCGACCGTGCGGCCCGGCGCGCAGCCGATGATGTTGTTGGCCATCAGCGCGACCAGCTGATCGAAGACCAGGTAGAGATCGACCTCGCCGGCCGAGGTCTTGTTGGAACCCTCGACCGGTTCGGTGGTGATGCGGATGTCGGACACCACCGGGCCCGCCTTCTGCGACAGGCCGGTCTGGTCGAGCCCCGACACGAACTTGCCGTCGAGGGTGGCAGCGGTACCGAGCACCTGGGACACGGTCACCACCCCGGTGCCGCCGATCCCGGGCATCCGCACCGTCGCATCGTTGGCCGACACCCGCAGGGTCGGCTCGACCAGCCGGGAAAGGTCGAGCGTCGGGGTACGGCGGGCACCGCCCTCGGCCCGGCTCACCGCCGCGCCCCCCTTGGCACCCTTGCCGCCCTTGGCCGGCACCACGCTGAGGAACGACGGGCAGTCACCGGCGAGGCAGGAGTAGTCCTTGTTGCACGAGGACTGGTGGATGCGGGTCTTGCGACCGAACTCGGTCTCGACGGGCTGCACCGACAGGCAGTTCGAGGTCATGCCGCAGTCGCCACAGCCCTCGCACACCCGTTCGTTGATGACGATACGGGTGGCGGGGTCGGCCACCTTGCCGCGCTTGCGATCGCGCCGCTTCTCCGCCGCGCACTGCTGGTCGTGGATGAGCACGGTGACGCCGGGGACCTTGCGCAGCTCCTCCTGGGCCTCGATGATGCGCTCACGGGCCCACACCTCGACACCCGGGGCGAGGTCGATGCGCTTGTACTTGCCCTTGTCGTCGGTGGTGACGATGGTGCGGGCCACCCCTTCGCTGCGCAGCCAGTAGCTCAGCTGCGGCACCGACATCGCCCCGGCGGCATCCTGGCCGCCGGTCATGGCCACCGCACCGTTGTAGAGGATCTTGAACGTGAGGTGCGATCCGGCGGCCACCGCGGCACGCACCGACAGCGACCCGGAGTGGGCGAAGGTGCCGTCGCCCATGTTCTGGATGAAGTGGTCGGTGCCCACGAACGGCTCGATACCGATCCAGTTGCTGCCCTCGCCGCCCATCTGGGTGATGCCCATGATGTTGCCGACCCGGGCCGGGTCCATCATCGTGACCATGCCGGAACAGCCGATACCGGCACCGACCGCGGAACCCTCGGGCACCTTGGTGCCGGTGTTGTGCGGGCAGCCCGAGCAGAAGTACGGGGTGCGGCTCGGCAACAGCTCGATCTTCTTCTTGATACCGATCGTCGGCGCCGGCTGCGGGCCCTTCAGGCGCTGCGGGTCGATGCGGGTCGACAGGCGACGGAACAGCGGCTCGATGAGGTAGTCGGCGTCGAGCGCACCCCACGACTGCACCAGCGCCCTGCCGTCGGGATCGGTCTTGCCGGTGATCATCGGCGCACTGGTCACCCCGTAAAGGGCTTCCTTGAGGTGCAGCTCGAGGAAGTTGCGCTTCTCCTCGACAACGAACACCTCGGCCAGCCCCTTGGTGAGCCGGCGCATCACCCCGGCGTCGAGGGGGTACATCATGCCGATCTGGATTACGCGGATCCCGAGCGCCGGCAGATCGGCCTCCCCGAGACCCAACGAGTGCAGCGCCTGCAGGACCTCGTGGTACAGCCGGCCCGAAGCCATGATGCCGATCCAGGCGTCTGGGCTGTCGATGGTGACCTTGTTGAGGTTGTTCTCCGCACCGTAGAGCCGGGCCACCTGCAGGCGGGCCTCGTACAGCTCGCGTTCGATGCCGTTGGTGGTGGGCGGGCCGACACTGCCGGTCACGGTGGCCTGGAACGGCTTGCCTTCGTAGAGGAAGGTCGGCATGACCGGGCGGATCCGGTCGGGGCCGACCTCGACATTGGCCACGCCGTCAGCGACCGACGTGACGATCTTGACCGAGCTCCACAGCCCGCTGGCCCGCGACAGGTAGACGCCGTGCCGGGCGAGGTCGAGCACTTCCTGGACGTTGCCCGGGTGCAGCACCGGCATGTGCAGGTCGGCCAGCGTGAACTCCGACGCCGAGGGCAGGGTCGAAGATTTGCAGGCCGGGTCGTCGCCGGTGAGGGCCAGCACACCGCCGTGCCTCTGGGTGCCGCCGTAGGCCGCGTGGCGCAGGGCGTCGCTGGCCCGGTCGAGGCCGGGGGCCTTGCCGTACCAGATCCCCAGCACGCCGTCGTAGAGCGGATCGGGGAAGGTGTTGGCCAGCTGGCTGCCGAACACCGCGGTGGCCCCGAGCTCCTCGTTGAGCCCTGACCGGTGCACCACGTTGTACTGATCGAGCAACGGCTTGTGAGCGATGAGCTCCCGGTCGTAGCCACCGAGGGGCGACCCCTGGTACCCGGAGATGAACGCCGCGGTACGCAAGCCGGCGATCTTGTCGGCACGCATCTGATCGAGCGGCACGCGGACCAGCGCCTGCACCCCGGTGAAGAAGAACTGGCCCTCGGTCTCGCGGTACTTGGCCTGAAGGTCCTGCGGTACCGGCCTGGAGGCGGGTCGACCCATCACTTCGGTCATGGAGACGCTTCCCTTCTGCCACGGATCGCCGCTGTGGTGATCGCGCCCGCTGCTCACGTTAGCGAAGTACCTGTGACGCTTCGCCGCGGACGGTCGGGGCCCGTCCACCGCGGTCGCACTGGCAGCAGCGGCCGGAGGTGGTCAATATGGTCGGTGTGCGAGCGCCCTCCCCTCGGCAGATACGCCTGCTGGTCATCGCGCTGACGCTGCTCGTCCTCGGTCCCTCGATCGCCCAGTGGCAGATGGGCACACTGGGCGTGGGCCTGGTGACCATCGGTGTGGTGATCCTGCTCCAACGACGCCGCCGAGCCACCCAACCCCCGGGCACCCCCGACCGTCCCTGAGCGGATCCTCGGCGGAACCTGCACCCACGAGCGCCCGGCGACCGCCTCCTCGGCTCGCACCCCGGGACGTCGTCGTCTCAGGACGGGTACGGTGCGGCATGCCAAGCACCGTCACCACCGCCGCCGGGACCTTCACCGCCGAGGTCGACGGACCCGAGGACGGCCCGTTGGTGCTGTTCCTGCACGGTTACCCGCAGAGCCGCCACACCTGGCGGGCCCAGCAACCGGCGCTTGCGGCCGAGGGCTGGCGGACGGTGGCCATCGACCAGCGCGGCTACTCCCCCGGCGTGCGACCCGACCCGTCCGAGCCGGCGAACTACCACGTTGACGCCCTCGTCGGCGACGTCGTGGCCGTCGCCGCGGCGCTGGGCCACGGCGAGGACCGGCCGTTCCACCTGGTCGGCCACGACTGGGGTGGGGCGGTGGCCTGGCTGGTGGCCGACCGACACCCGGGGGCGTTGGCCTCCCTCGGCGTGCTGTCACGACCGCACCCCCGCGCCTTCCGGGC
The DNA here is from genome assembly GCA_947476745.1 of Acidimicrobiia bacterium. Taxonomy (GTDB): domain Bacteria; phylum Actinomycetota; class Acidimicrobiia; order Acidimicrobiales; family CAIXPF01; genus CAIXPF01. The sequence goes on from CANJRG010000002.1 coordinate 176,060, forward strand.
CGCGGTCGAGGCCGACGCCGACGGCCAACGCCACCGATCCCGTCACCACAAGGCCTTCCACGACCCCGACACCGGCCGGCTGCTGCTCGAGGACGGCGCCCGCCGGCTGCGCCGGGGACTCGTCGACAACGGCGTCCCCGCAGCCGATGCCGATGCATACCTTTCGGTACTGAACGACCCGGCGGCGTTGGAGGCCGCCCTGGCGTGGTACCGCTCGGTGGGCACCATCAGCGCCCTCGACGCCGCCGACATCACCGTCCCCACGCTGTACCTTTGGGGCGAGCACGACCAGTCCGTCGGACGGGCCGCAGCCGAGGGCACCGCCGCCCACGTCCGGGCCGGCTACCGCTTCGTCGAGGTGGTCGATGGCGGGCACTTCCTCACCGACGACCACCCCGCGGTCGTCACCGACGCGCTGCGGGCCCATGTCGCGGCGTACCGGGCCTGACGCAAACTACGGTCCGGCCGGACACAGGAGCGAACCATGGACTGCATCATCCGCAACGCGACGGTCGTGACCGCAGGGGCGGTCAGCCCCAACACCGACATCGGCATCGACGGCGGCCGCATCGTGCAACTCGGTGGCCCAATGCAGGCCGATCGTGAGATCGACGCGGCCGGTCGCTACGTGCTGCCGGGCGGGATCGACGCCCACGTGCACCTGACCGCCGCCGGCTCCGAGCCGCACTCCTACCGCTGGGTCGACGACTTCGCCGCGGGGACCGCAGCGGCTCTGGCCGGCGGGGTGACCACGGTCGGCAACATGTCCCACCCGGGCCGCGACGAATCCGTCCTCACCGCGGTCGAACGCGACGCCGCCGACGGGATCGCCAACGCCCGTTGCGACTTCTTCCTGCACCCCGTGTTGATGGACCCCACCCCCTCCGAGCTCGACGCCGTAGCCGCCCTGCACGCCGCAGGCCACACCAGCGTGAAGATCTTCCTGTCCTTCCGCCGGTTCGACCGCTCGGTGTCAGGTTTCCTCGACGCCTTCCGGCGCATCGAGGCCCTCGGCGGTATCGCCCTGGTGCACTGCGAGGACGTGGCCCTCATGGACTGTGCATGCACCATGCTGCGCGAGCAGGGCAAGTTGGGGGCCGAGCACTTCCCGGCCGGGCGGCCGGTCGCCGCCGAACGGGCCGCCACCGAACGGGCCGTGGCCATGGGCGAGGTCACCGGCTGCCCGATCTACATCGTGCACCTGTCCTCCCTCGCCGCCCTCGACGCCTGCCGGGCCGCCCAGGCACGCGGCACCATCGTCGAGGTCGAGACCCGGCCGATCTACCTGTTCCTCACCGCGGAGCGCTTCGCCGAGGCCGGCGGGGCCCGCTACGCCGGCGCTCCCCCGTTGCGTACCGAACACGACGTGGCGGGCCTGTGGGCCGCCATGACCCAGGGCAGCATCGCCACCGTGGCCACCGACCACGCCCCCTGGACCCTCAGCCAGAAGCTCGACCCCGCCCTCGACGCCACCGACCTACGGCTCGGTATGGCGGAGCTGGAGACGATGTTGCCGATGCTGTGGTGGGCCGGGGTGCGTACCGGGCGGCTGTCCATGAGCCGCTTCGTCGAGCTGACCTCGACCAACGCCGCCAAGTTGTTCGGCATGTACCCCCGCAAGGGAACCATCGCCGTCGGCTCCGACGCCGACCTGGTGATCTGGAACAACGACGAGACCAAGGTCATCGACGGCAGCGGCGGCTACTCCAACGCCGACTTCTCGCCCTACGACGGCTGGTCGGTCACCGGCTGGCCCGACCTGGTGCTCAGCCGCGGGGAGGTCGTCGTCGAAGCCGGCCGGCTCACCGACGCCGCACGACCCGGCCGGGGACGGCTCGCCGAGCGCGGACCGAGCCAGCGCCGCTGAGCAGTCCGGGGCGTCCGGCCCTCCGGTTCCCCCATTGCGGCCGCCGGGCGGGCATGATCTGACCGATGGCCCGCGACCCTGATCCGATCCCGTCCGAGGAGTTGACCACGACGCCGCCGTGGCAGGCCCTCACCGCCCACCACCGCGCCATCGGCTCGGCCCACCTTCGCGACCTGTTCGCCGCGGACCCCGAGCGGGCCCAGCGCCTCAGCGTCGAGGCCGACGGGCTGCTGGTCGATCTCAGCAAGAACCGGGTCACCCACGAGACCCTGACGTTGTTGACCGGGTTGGCCCGACAGCGGGGACTGGCCCGCCACATCGAGGCGATGTTCCGGGGCGATCGCATCAACGTCACCGAGGACCGCCCGGTGCTGCACACCGCGTTGCGTCTTCCCCGCGACCGACGGCTGATCGTCGAGGGCGCCGACGTGGTGGCCGAGGTCCACCGGGTGCTGGACCGGGCGTACCGCTTCGCCCGGGATGTGCGGCGGGGCAACTGGCTCGGCCACACCGACCGGCCGCTGAGCACCGTCGTGAACATCGGCATCGGCGGGTCGGACCTCGGACCGTCCATGGCCTACGACGCGTTGGCCGCCTACCGGGGCGAGGGGCTGGACTGCCACTTCGTGTCGAACATCGACGGGGCCGACATCGCCTCGGTCCTGGCCCGGGTCGACCCGGAGACCACGCTGTTCGTGGTGTCCTCCAAGACCTTCACCACCCTCGAGACCCTCACCAACGCCCACACCGCCCGGGCCTGGCTGGTAGAGCGTGCCGGCAGCGAACGCGCCGTGGCCCGCCAGTTCGTGGCGGTGTCCACCAACGCCGACGAGGTCGCCCGCTTCGGAATCGACCCGGACAACATGTTCGGCTTCTGGGACTGGGTGGGCGGCCGTTACTCGATGGACTCCGCCATCGGCCTGTCCCTGATGATCGCCGTCGGGCCGGACAACTTCGCCGATCTGCTCGCCGGGTTCCATGCCATGGACGAGCACTTCCGCACCGCGCCCTTCGAGCGCAACCTGCCGGTGCTGCTGGGCCTGCTGGGTATCTGGTACACCAACTTCCTCGGCGCAGAGACCCACGCGGTGCTGCCCTACGCCCACGAGCTCGGCCGGTTCCCGGCGTACCTGCAGCAGCTCGACATGGAGTCCAACGGCAAGTCGGTGACCGCCGCGGGCCTGCCCGTGGCCCATGCCACCGGCCCGGTGGTGTGGGGCACCCCGGGCACCAACGGCCAGCACGCCTACTTCCAGTTGCTGCACCAGGGAACCCGGCTGGTACCGGCCGACTTCATCGGCTTCGCCCGCTCCAACTTCCCGGGCGGCGACCATCACGATCTGCTGATGGCCAACTTCTTCGCCCAGACCGAGGCCCTGGCCTTCGGCCAGGACGCCCCCGCCGGCCAGCCGTACCGTTCCTTCGCCGGCAACCGGCCCACCACCACGCTGCTGGCCGAACGGCTGACCCCGTTCGTGTTGGGCCAGCTGGTGGCGCTCTACGAGCACAAGGTGTTCACCCAGGGCTCGATCTGGGGCCTCAACAGCTTCGACCAGTGGGGCGTGGAGCTGGGCAAGGTGCTCGCCGGTCGTATCGCGCCCGAGCTGCGGGCCGCCGAGGACCCGGTACTCGGCCACGACGGCTCCACCAACCAGTTGATCGAGTGGTACCGCCGTCGCCGGTCGGCCACGGCCTGAGCGGACCAGCGGATGTCACCGGACCCCGGATGCGACAGGCAGATAGGCGAGAGATGCAGATAGGCGAGAGATGCAGATAGGTATGGTCGGGCTGGGCCGGATGGGGGCCAACCTGGTGCGTCGGCTGCTCGCCGCCGGCCATCAGTGCGTGGTGTTCGACACCGACCCTGCGCTGGTCCGGCGGTTAGGACGTGCCGGGGCGGTGGGTGCCCCGTCCCTCGCTGCGCTGGTCGAACGGCTCGACGGGCCACGGGCGGTGTGGGTGATGGTCCCCCACGAGGTGGCCGGCGCCACGATCGCCGCGGTGGCCGACCTGCTCGACCCGGGCGACATCGTCATCGACGGCGGCAACTCCGACTACCGCCAGAGCGCGGCGCGGGCGATGGCCCTGCGGCCGCGGGGCATCCACCACCTCGATGTCGGCACCAGCGGCGGGATTCACGGTCTTGAGCGCGGCTTCTGCCTGATGATCGGCGGCGACCCCGAACCGGTGCGACGGCTCGACCCGATCTTCGCCGCGCTGGCCCCGGGGGTGGATGCCGCACCGCGCACCCCCTCCGGCCGTCGTCGGCCCGACACCCGCCGCACCGCGCCGAGCACGCCGGCCGCGCCGAGCACGCCGACCACCCGGACCGCTCGGACTACCCGGATCACCCCGTCCACGGCGGAGCAGGGCTACCTGCACTGCGGCCCACCCGGCGCCGGGCACTTCGTGAAGATGGTCCACAACGGCATCGAGTACGGGCTGATGGCCGCGTATGCCGAGGGGTTCAACCTGCTGGCCTCGGCGGCAACCGTCGCCGCGCCCGCCGCGCCGGCCGGCGAGCAGGCTCCCCCGACGGGGGCCGGCGGTCTCAGCCCGCCGCCGGTCCCAGAACGTTTCGAGCTCGACCTGGCCGCGGTGGCGGAACTGTGGCGCCGGGGTTCGGTGGTGTCGTCGTGGCTGCTGGACCTCACCGCCGCCGCCCTCGCCGAGGACCCGCAGCTCGAGGCCTTCGACGGCCACGTGTCGGACTCGGGCGAGGGCCGCTGGACGGTGGAGACCGCTGTGGCCCGTGGCATCCCGGTACCGGTGCTCTCGGCGGCGCTGTTCGCCCGCTTCGCCTCCCAGGGCCGCGGCGACCTGGCCAACCGATTGCTGTCCGCGATGCGGGCCCGCTTCGGCGGCCACCGGGAATCGGGCCGATGAACGCCGCGACGACCCCACCGGCGGGCGCGACCGCGGCAGGGCCGATCGTCCTCGGCATCGACATCGGCGGCTCGTCGCTCAAGGCCGCCCTCGTCGAGGTCCGAAGCGGCCGCATCGTCGGCGAACGCCTCGTCCTACCCACCCCGGAACCGGCCACCCCGGCGGCGCTCGGGGCCACCGTGGGGGCCGTCGTCACCCAGTTCGCCTGGTCGGGGCCGATCGGCTGCACCTTCCCCGGCGTGGTGCGGCAGGGCAGGACCCTGACCGCCACCCACCTCGATCCCGGCTGGGTGGGCCTCAACGCCGAGGAGCACCTCGGCCGGGTCACCGGCTGTCCGGTGTCGCTGGCCAACGACGCCGACGCCGCGGGCCTGGCCGAGGCCGCGTTCGGCGCGGCCACTGGCCACGACGGGGTGGTCCTCGTGCTGACCTTCGGCACCGGCATCGGCTCGGCGCTGCTGTCGGAGGGCCGGCTGGTGCCCAACACCGAGTTCGGCCTGTTGCCGGTGCGGGGACGACCCGCCGAGGAACGCGCCGCCGCCCGGCTCCGCGCCGAGCGCGGGCTGAGCTGGCGGCGTTACGCACGACTGGTGAACGAGTACCTCGCGGTGGTCGAGACGGTGCTGTGGCCCGACCGCATCGTCATCGGTGGCGGGGTGTCCGCCGACGCCGCCGAGTGGCTGCACCTGCTGAGCGCCCGGGCCGAGATCGTGCCGGCGCGGCTCGCCAACGATGCCGGCCTGATCGGCGCAGCCTGCTGGGCCGCGGACCGGCAGGCCCGGTGAGCGGCACCGTCCTCGACGCGGTCATCGTTGGGGCAGGCCCGAACGGGCTCACCGCCGCCGCGGTGCTGGCCCGCGCCGGTCTGGCGGTGACGGTGCTCGAGGCCGCGGCCACCCCCGGCGGGGGCTGCCGGTCGTCCGAGGTGACCCTGCCCGGTTTCCTGCACGACCGGTGCGCCGCCGTGCACCCGCTCGCCGCCCTCTCGCCGGCCTTCGCCGAGCTGGGCCTGGCCCAACACGGGCTGCGCTGGCTGCACAGCCCGGTAGCGCTCGCCCACCCCCTCGACCACGGCCGGGCCGCGGTGTTGTGGTCCGATCTCGATCGCACCGCGGACGGCCTCGGCGCCGACGGGGACCGTTACCGTCGGATGCTCGCGCCGGTGGTCCGCAACTGGCCGGCGATCGCTGACGCCACGATGGGGCCGCTCGCCACCGTGCCCCACCATCCCCTGGCCGTCGCCCGGTTCGGGCTGCGCGCGCTCCCGCCGGCCACCTGGGTGCAGCAGCGTTGGTTCCGTACCGAGGAGGCCGCGGCGTTGTGGGCGGGCTCCGCGGCGCATGCCATCCTGCCGCTGTCGGCCCCGTTCACCAGCGCCTTCGCCGTGTTGCTGCAGGGTGCGGCCCACGTAGGCGGCTGGCCGGTGGCCGCGGGTGGGTCCGGGCAGATCGTCGAGGCCCTCCTGCAGGTCACCGGGCAGGCCGGGGTCACCGTCGAAAACAACCGGCCGGTCCGGCGTCTCGAGGACCTGCCACCGTCGCGGCTGGTCCTGTTCGACCTCGCGCTCAGCCAGGTGCTGCAGATCGCCGGCGACCGTGTGGCCGGGCGTGGCCGGCGCTGGATGCGCCGCTTCCGGCACGGACCGGGCTCGTTCAAGATCGACTACGCCCTCGCCGGGCCGGTGCCGTGGACCAACGAGGCCTGCCGGGCGGCGACGACCGTGCACGTGGGCGGCACCGCGGCCGAGATCGCCGCGGCCGAGGCCGAGGTGGCCGCCGGACGCCACCCGGAGCGACCGTTGGTGCTGGTGGCCCAGCAGGACCTCGCCGACCCCGGCCGGGTCCCGCCGGGCCGGGCCGCCCTGTGGGCCTACTGCCACGTCCCTGCCGGCTCGACGCTCGACATGACCGCGGCGATCGAGGCCCAGATCGAGCGCTTTGCGCCCGGGTTCCGGGACCTCGTGCTGGCCCGCCACACCACCGATACCCGACAACTCGAGGCGTACAACGCCTCCTACGTCGGCGGGGACATCACCGGCGGCTCCCATGCCGGCCTGCAGCTGCTGGCCCGGCCGCACCCCTCGACCCGGCCCTACCGGCTGCCGTGGCCGGGGGCGTTCCTGTGCTCGGCGTCGGCCCCGCCCGGCGCCGGCGTGCACGGCATGGCCGGCTACCACGCCGCACACGACGCCCTGCGCTGGTTAGGACACCGCGGCTGAGGCCGCGTGCACGGCGGGGCGGTGGGACCGGAGGGCCTCGTCGTCGAGGCCGTTGCCGTGTCCGTCCAGGTCGACACGTCCCGCAATGACGTAACCCCAGTGCGGGACGTCGCCACTCAGACCGGCCGGTGTCTCCTCGACGATGTACCCGCCTGCAGGGTGTCGGCAAACTCCGGCGTTCGCCCGGATGAGGAGCATCCTGCCCGTCCTCGAGTCGTGCGGACGAGCAGCGTCAACCCGTGCGGCGACAGCCCGACCGAGATGCCGACGAGCACCGGGTGCTTCGCGCCGTACCTTGCACCCCACGAGCCGAAGCGGCTCGGAAGGTACCTCTACCGGCATCCCGTGCGGACGTCCGCCCGGGCCCACGGTGCCACCGGCCCGGCAGGGGTACCGTCTCGGTATGACTGCCGAGCGCTACACCCACGGCCACCACGCGGCGGTACTGGCCAACCACTCCGCCCGCACCGCGCAGAACTCCGCGGCGTTCCTGCTGGACCGGCTGCAGCCCGGGCAACGGCTGCTCGACGTCGGCTGCGGACCGGGCACGATCACCGTCGATCTCGCGGCGCTGCTCGATCCCGGTGAGGTGATCGGCGTCGACAACGTCGCGGGGGTACTCGACAAGGGTCGCGCCTTCGCCGAGGAGCGGGGCCGGCGCAACGTCCGCTTCGAGGAGGGTGACGCCTACGCCCTGCCCTTCGAGGCGGACAGCTTCGACGTGGTGTACGCCCACCAGGTGTTGCAGCACGTGGCCCGGCCCGTCGACGCCCTGCGGGAGATGTTCCGGGTCCTGCGGCCGGGCGGGCTCGTGGCGGTGCGCGACGCCGACTACGGCACCATGATCCACGCTCCGACCGATCCCCGGATCGACCGTTGGCTGGAGCTGTACCACACGGTGGCTCGCAGCAACGGCGGCGAGCCCGATGCCGGGCGCTTCCTGCGTGCTTGGGCCGCCGAGGCCGGGTTCGTCGACGCCGTCACCACCGCCACCGCCTGGTGCTACGCCGACGCCGAGCGGACTCAGGAGTGGGGCAGCCAGTGGGCCTCGCGGGTTCGGGAGGGGGCCTTCGCCGAGCAGGCCGTCGCCTCCGGCGCGTCCACCGTCGGGGAGATCAGCGAGCTGTCGGCCGCCTGGATGCAGTGGTCGACGAAACCGACGGCCTTCTTCGCCTTTCTGCACGGCGAGGTGCTGGCTGCCAAGCCCTGAGCGCCCCTACGCGCTCTGCAGGGCGGCGATCAGCTCCTCGAGCCCGGCCCGGGCGAATGCAGTCATATTGGCCTCGCGGTCGTCGGAGCCGGTCAGCACGTGGCGGGTACGGGTCACCGGCCCCTCCACCGCCACCCACGAATGGCCGTTGGGGTCGCCGTAGCGGTTCGGCGTGGGCCCGGTGGCGCCGGTCTCGCCGGTTCCCCACGTGGTGCCCAGCCGGCCCCGGATGGCCTGCGCCTGATAGCGGGCGAACTCCTCGGTGGCGCCGCGCAGGCCCTTCGGGGCCTCGACTGCGCCGGCCAGCAGGGCCTTGCTCGCAGCGATGGTGTAGACGACCGTGCCGCCGAGGTAGTAGGCCGACGCCCCCGGCACCGACAGCAGTGCCGAGGAGATCAGCCCGCCGGCGGCCGACTCGCACACCGCAATGGTCTCCCCACGCTGCTTGAGCAACGTCGCGGCCAGGGCCGCCAACTCGTTCAGTTCACGATCCACGGCCGCAACCTACTCGCGGCCCCTGCCCCGGTGCCGCCGGGCCGGCCGCAACCTACTCGCGGCCCCTGCCCCGGTGCCGCCGGGCCGGCGGCGACCGCGGTCGCTTCGACCGCGGTCGCGGCGATGCCGGCGGCGGTCGCGGTCGCGCTCAGTGGCGTCTCGCGGGCCGTGGGCGACCTTGGCCGACGAGCAGTTCGACGTCGATCCCGCCGTTGGCGAAGCGCAGGGCCTCGTGCAGCGACAGCCCGCTGTGCGCGGCGAGCCGCCGGTCGGCGACCAGCATGGCCACGGACCATCCAGGCAGGCATCGCTGGACCACCTCACCGAACCGGGCGTAGAGGTTGCGCAGATCACCGCCGTGGTCGATGCGGGTGCCGTAGGGCGGGTTGGTGAGGACCCATCCGGGCCGGCCTGCCGCCGGCTCGGTGGCCGACACCGGACGCTCCACGAACCGGACGTGCTCGGAGACCTCGGCCCTCTCGGCGTTGGCGGTGGCGGCCGCAACCGCACCGGCGTCGCGGTCGGCCCCGACGATCGCCAGCGGCTCGGCCGGCACGACCTCGGCATCGACCGCCTGGCCCACGACGCTGGCCCAGGTCCCGGTCTCGAAGCTCGGCCAGTCGAAGAAGGCGAACCCCCGCAGGAAGCCCGGTGCACGGCCCAACGCGGTCAGGGCCGCCTCGATGGGGATGGTCCCCGAGCCGCAGAACGGGTCGAGCAGCGGCTGGTCGGGCTGCCAGCCCACTGCCTGGACGACGGCTGCCGCCAGGTTCTCGCGCAGCGGGGCCTTGGCCACCTCTTGGCGCCAGCCCCGCTTGTAGAGCGGCGCGCCCGAGCAGTCCACCGAGACGGTGACCTGGTTGGCGACGTTGCGGACCACCAGCAGCTGCCGGTCGTCCTCGGCGTCATCGCCCTCGACCGAACGTTCCCCGGCCGACCCCGCTGACCCCGACGTGACGCCACCCCAGCGATCGGCCAGCCGCTCGGCGATGGCGTCGGTGTGGTAGAGCGCGGACCGGCTGGCGGACACCCGCAGAACCGGCTGACGGTCACCCAGCCAGGGCTCCAGCGACACCGACCGTGCCGCCTGCTCGAGGGCCGCAAAGGTGGAGGCCTCGAACTCTGCCACCCGCACCAGCACACGCGTCGCGGTGCGCAGCCACAGGTTGGCGGCGTACAGCTGCCGGGTGGTGGCCCGGAAGGACACCCCGCCGCGCTCGGGTTTGACCGCTCTCACGCCGAGCGCGCGAACCTCGGTGGCACACAAGGGCTCCAGCCCGGGTGGACAGACCGCATACGCCGAGTGAAGGGGCCGCTTGGCCGCCCGCTCCCGGTCCGCCGGACTGGAGCGGGACGCGCCGGCGGACCGGTCGGCCGAGCCGCTCATCGGCCGTCCGCCCGCTGCAACGCGTCGAGAGCCACGATCACCATGTCGCGAAAGCCTTCCTGCCGTTCGTCGGAGGAGAGGTGTTCGCCCCGCACCAACTGATCGCTGACCGAACACAACGCCAGCGCCTCGGCCCGGTGCTGGGCAGCTGCGCCGTAAAGGGCCGCCGCCTCCATCTCCACCGCCAGCACGCCCATCCGGATGGCCGGACCATACAGCTCCGTGGGTGACTGGCCGGTGACCGGCGGGTAGAACAGGTCCGAGGACATGACGTTGCCCACCTCGACCGGCAGCGCCGCAGCCTCCGCAGCAGCCAGCGCCGCCACGAGCAGGCCGGCATCGGCGGTGGCGGCGAAGTCGAACCCACCGAAACGCTGGCGGTTGATCGAGGAGTCGGTACAGGCGCCGACCGCCACCACCACCGAACGCAGCTCGACCTGCGGCTGCAACGCGCCGCAGCTACCGACCCGGACCAGCCGACGGCAGCCGAAGTGGGTGATCAGCTCCGTGGCGTAGATGGTCATCGAGGGCATGCCTATACCGGTACCCATCACCGACACCTCCCGGCCCTGGTAGCGGCCTGTGTAGCCGAGCATGTTGCGTACCGCGGTGACCTGCCGGGCGCCTTCCAGGAAGGTCTCGGCGATCCACCGAGCACGCAGCGGGTCGCCAGGTAGCAGCACGTCGGCGGCGAAGTCCCCGGGTTCGGCCGAGATGTGGGGGGTCGACACGACCGACAACGCTACCGCCCGCAACCGCTAGGGTAACTCCATGCCGCGCTACGAGTACCGCTGCCGCACCTGTGACACCGTCTTCGCCGAGCAGCGACCGATGAGCCGCTCCGCCGATCCGGCCACCTGCCCCGATGGGCACGAGGACGCCCGCCGGGTGCTCTCGGTGTTCGCCACCGCCGGGCGGGCAACAACGTCGGACAGCGGCCCCGCACCGTCTTTCGGCGGCGGCGGGTGGGGCGGCTGCGGCGGCGGCTGCGCCTGCCACTGAGCCGCCTGCGTCAGCCGGAACCCCCGGCTGACCTGCACCGAGCCGGTCGACGCCCGGCCGCCACCGGCTCAGCACCCGGCTGACCTGATCCCGGCCCGAACGGCCGATGACCGGTTGGCCGACGTGGTGAACCGCCGCCGCTGGGACGACGATCTCAGGCCGCTGTGGTGGCCGCCTGCTGGACGAACGCCTCGAACTGGTCGGCCACGAACTGGCCGATGTGCTCGGCGTCGAGCTCGGTCCGCTTGATGGCCTGGCCCCCGACGACCACGGCCCCCTTGCGGGACAGCACCTTGGACAGCCCACCGACGGTTCCACCGGCCTTGAGGGCGTAGGTGCAGAACACGCTCACGTGCTTGCCGTCGAGCCACGGCAGCTTCTTGAACCTTCCGACCCGGCCCGGACGCTGGCCGAACAGGAACAGCCCGTCGGTCCAGGACCCGACGAACACCAGGTCCGCCTCGGCCAGGGCGTGCAGATCGACCGACGTCACCGAGCAGACCGTGGTCTCGGCCCCCAGGAACGTCGACGCCCCACCGATCAGCTCGGCCGCACGCTTGGTGTTGCCACCCATCGACTCGTAGATCACCAGCACCTTCACGCCTCCTTCTCTAGCAGGTCGGCGACCCGCAACGGTTGTTCGGGAGCAGTGCAGGGGGCCGCCGGGGGCGTCCTGGGGCGTCGAGGCCGGCGCTCAGCCCTCGTCCGGGTGGTGATCGGTCTCGATCCTGGCCCGGATGTCGGCGAAGGGGTCGGGGTCGGCGGCGATCTCCTCCAGCGTGCGGGCCAGTTGCTCGTCGGGACCGGCCGCCAGGTCGGCCTCGCGGCGTCGCAGGTCGGCGTCGATGCGGGCCTCGGTGGCCTCGATCAGGTCCGTGGCCTCGTCGGCCTCCCGCCCGAGCACAGCCCGCAGCCGGTCCCACCAGCTCACGCCGGCTCTGCCTCGACGGTGATCGACATGGACTCGATGGCCCGGTAGATCACCTGGTCACGCTGCGGTTGCCAGCGGTCGTAGAAGATCACCTCGAGGGGATGCCACGCCGCGACCCACAGCAGCAGCATCGGCAGCGGGGTCAGCAGCAGCGCCAGATCGTCGTCGATGAACGGCGCGAGGTGCAGGCCGGCGAACAACACCGCGGCGATCGTCGAGGACACCACGGCGAAGGGCGTCTTGGCGTAGCCCTCGTAACGGGCGCGGGCCTCCTCCTCGGCGGCCTCGCCCAGCTTGTGCCGACAGTGGCGCCGCACGGCGGCCGCCGTGCGTTCCTGCAGGTCGTCGGCCATCTCCGCGGCCGGAACCACCACCGTGGCTTCGAAGGTGGTGGTCGGCTTCCAGCGCCGCACCGCCAGATGGGCAACGATGTCCTCGATGCCCGAGGTCACGCGCCGCTGGTCCTCGAAGGGGTCAGCCTCCGGCGCCTCGAACAGCTCCGCGATCTCCCCCAGGCGCACCCGGAAGGCGATGCGCCCGTCGGTGACCTCCATGGAGGTGGCCGCTCCCTGCGAGTGCGGCACCGTTGTCTCGCCCTGGTGGGCATGGGGATGCTGCGAACGGCTCATCGAGCCCGGCTCCTCTGGTGTGGCGGTAGGGGGAAGTTCATGGGAGCGAGGGCGTGCATGTCGATGTCGAGCAGGGTCGGTCCCGGGCGGTCGATGGCCCGGCCGAAGGCTGCTTCGAACTCGTCGACGCCGGAGACCCGCTCGGAGGCCAGGCCCATGCCCTGGGCCACGACGGCGAAGTCCGGCGTATGCAGGTCGACGCCGAAACGCCGGTCCATGACCCGTTCCTGGATGCTGCGCAGCACCCCGTAGCCGCCGTCGTTGAACACGCAGACCACGACCGGCAGCTGGTAGTCGACGAGGGTCGCCAGCTCGCCCAGCGACAGCATGATCCCGCCGTCGCCCTGGATGAGCAGGGTCCGTCCGCCGCTGCCGAGGGCCGCGCCGACGGCGAGGGGCACCCCCGGGCCGATAGCGAGGGACGAGGGCCGGATGGAGGTCCTCGGGTGCAGCACCGGCAGCACCCGGTTGCCCCACAGGTACGCGGGCACGGTGGAATCACGAACGATCGGAGCGGCATCGGGCAGCAGCCGCCTGATGATCTGCCAGATCTGCCAGTGGTCCGGCCCGGTCTCCTCCTGGGACTTCTCGAGGTCGGCCTGGACTGACTTGCGGGCCCGGTCGACGTAACCGTCGTCGATGCCGCCCCCGTGCACCCGTTCGGCCAGCGCAGCCAACGCGTCGGCGGCGTCGGCCACGATCGCCACCTCGGCCGGGTAGTTCCGGCCGATCACTGCGGGGTCGGCGTCGATGTGCACGATCCGGCCGGGGATCTTCATCTGCCACATCCGGGTGGCGTAGTTCTGGAAGCGGGTGCCGACGGCCAGCACCACGTCCGCCTCCTTGATGATCGGCGACAGCGCCCCGCGCTCCACGCGAGGACCGAGGCACAGCGGATGGTCCTCGGGCAGCGAACCACGGCCCTCGATGGTGGTGATGACCGGGGCGCCGAGCGTCTCGGCCAGGGACCGCAGGGCGGCGGAACCATCGGCGGCGACCACCCCTCCTCCGGCCCAGATCAGCGGACGTTCGGCCCCGTCGAGCAGCGCGGCCACCCGGTCGAGCACCGCCGGGTCGAGTTCGGCCCGTCCGGGCACGGGAATCGGCGGCAGCGTCACCTCGGCCTCGGCGTACTGCAGGTCGATGGGGATCTCCACCGCACCTGGCTGGGGCCGGCCGGTACGCAGGTCGGTGGCCACCGCCACGATGGTCGACGCGATGTCCTCGGTGCGGCGCACCGACTCGGCCCGGCGGGTCACGGTGCGCAACATGTCGAGCTGTCGTTCGGCCTCGTGCAGGAAGCCCTTGCCCTTGCCGTAGAAGCGGGTCTCGATCTGCCCGGTGATCATCAGCACCGGCGACGAACCGAACTGGGCCTCGTACAGCCCGGCCATGGCGTTGACTGCGCCGGGGCCGGTCGAGGTCAACACCACGCCGAGCTTCCCCGAGGTCCGGGCGAACGCATCGGCGGCGTGCGCGGCGCCCTGCTCGTGGCGGCAGCGGACCACGGTGATGCCCTCAGTGCGGGACAACGCCTCGTAGATGGGCAGGTTGTGGACGCTCACGATGCCGAACACGTGGGTCACACCGAGCGCGGCGAGGGCAGCAGCAGCAGCCTCACCACCGGACATGCGGGTCATCGTCTCAACCTAGCCCGCGCCCCGCAAACGGATATCGCCCCGCTTCGTGCGAGAATGTGACGGAGCAAACATCGCTCCACAGTCGACAAACGGAGGCGCCATGACCGGCCCCGCATACCTGTCCGACACCCCGGTTGCCACCGAGGTCGCCGCGGTCCGAGCCCAGTTCCTGGTCAAGGTTTACGTGCACCTTGCGGCGGCGGTCGCCGCGTTCCTGGCCGTCGAGACCGCGCTGTTCATGGGTGGCGCGGCCAAGGCCCTCTACGACCTGCTGGCCCGGCGAGGTGCCGTCTGGCTGCTGATCCTCGGCGGGTTCATGGTCGTCAACTGGATCGGCACCCAGGCCGCCCACAACCTGACCAACCCCCAGGCCCAATACTTCGGCCTGTTCGGCATCGCCGCCGCCGAGGCCGTCATCTTCGCCCCGTTCCTGTACCTGGTGTTCAACACCGACGGGGCGACGACCGTGGCCGCTGCGGCCCTCATTACCCTGGTCGGGTTCGCCGCCCTCACCGCGGTCGGCATCTTCACCAGCAAGGACCTGTCGATACTGCGGCCGCTGGTGATGTGGGGCAGCATCGTGGCCCTGCTCGCCATCGTGGCCGCGGCGATCTTCGGCGCCAACCTCGGCACCTGGTTCAGCGTGATCATGGTGGGCCTGGCCGGGGTGGCGATTCTCTACCAAACCCAGAACATCATGAAGCGGTACCCGCAGTGGGCCTACGTCGGCGCGGCGGTGCAGCTGTTCGGCTCGTTGATGACCATGTTCTGGTACGTGCTGCGCATCCTCAGCGCCCGCCGCTGATTCATCGCTGACCAGCAAGAACGCGAGACAGGACCGGCCACTCGGCCGGTCCTGTCTAGCGTTGCCGATCGGGCGTCGGGCGCAATCGCCCGGGCCGCCGGCTCAGGCTGCGTCGAGCAGAGCTCGGGCGAAGGCCGCCTGCTCCGGACCGCGCAACTTGGCCAGTGCCTGGCGCTCGATCTGGCGGATCCGATCGGCGGACAGGCCCAACTCGGCGCCGATGTCGGACTGGGTGGCCGGCGGGCCGTCGAAGCCGTACCGCTTACGCAGCACGAACCGCTCACGGTCTTCCAAGCTGGACAGCAATCGGTCGAGTTCGGCCGGGACCAAGTTCGCAATCGCGGCCTCGCTGGGGTTGTCGGCGTGCTGGTCCGCCACGAGATCACCACGCACGGCGTCGCCGTCGCCCACCGGCTCGTCCAGGGAGGACGGCTCGCTGAGGTAGCGGCGCAGCAGGGTGACCTGCTCCACCGTCACCAGCGCTTCCTTGGCCAGCTCCTCGACCGTCGGCTCGCGACCGAAACGGGCTTCGAGTTCGAGCCGGGCCCGCTGCAGACGCAGGGCATCGTCACGGACCGGGGCGGGCAGACGCACCAGGCGGCTGCCGGCAACCACGCCGCGCTGGATGGCCTGACGGATCCACCACGTGGCGTAGGTGGAGAACTTGAACCCCTTGCGCCAGTCGAACTTGTCGACGGCGTGAATGAGCCCGAGGTTGCCCTCCTGGATCAGGTCGAGCAGGGGCATTCCGGAGGACTGGTAGGCCTTGGCGATGGACACCACGAGCCGCAGGTTGGAGGTCACGAAGCGCTGGTGGGCGTCGTGGCCTTCCCGGACCGAGCGCCGCAGGGAGCGCTTGCGGGCCGGGGTGAGGGTATCGGCAAGGGTCTCGAGCTCGGCCCCGGCGGCGCGACCTGCTTCGATGCAGCGCGCGAGGTTGGCTTCGTCGGTTTTGGTCAGCAGCGGATAGCCGCCGATCTCGTTGAGGTAGACCCGAACCAGGTCTTCCGTCATCTGTTCAGTTGAAGGCACGATCTGACTCTTCGAAGGTAGGGCGGCCCGGTAAGTGGGGGGGAACCGAGATCCGTATCGATTCTCGACAACAACGTCGAGGAGTTGCATGTTCCCGTGAGAGCGGCATTCCCACCCTGACGGACACCGCAGGCGTCTGCCACCTCATTTCTGGTGGTGTTGCCGCCATCATGGGACGGGTTTGTTGCCGAATGGCCAACGAACTGTATCACAGTGGCACGCCGACCATGGCTTTGACCAGCACTTTCCCCACCACGGACCGGGTTTCGGGTGTGACACTTGTCCACTCGCTAGGGTCCCGGCGATGCAGATGAAGTTCGGCCTGTTCAACATCAACAACAACGCCTGCAGCCACCCCGACACCCTCGCCCAGGTGGCTCGGGCGGCCGAGGCCGCAGGCTTCGAGTCGCTCTGGACCGGCGAGCACGTGGTGCTGCCCGACCCCCAGGTCCCACCCTCCCCCGTGCCCCCGCAGGGCCGCATGCTCGACGGCGGGATCGCCCTGACCTACGCCGCTGCGGTGACCACGAGGATCCGCCTGGGCACCGGCATCATCATCCTCCCCCAGCGCAACCCGCTGGTGTTGGCCAAGGAGCTGGCTTCGCTCGACGTGCTGTCGAAGGGCCGATTCATCTTCGGTGTCGGCGTCGGCTACCTCGAACCGGAGTTCCGGGCGCTCGGCATCTCGATGGACGACCGCAACGGTAAGACGTTGGAGTACCTCGAGGCGATGACCGCCATCTGGTCGATGGACCAGCCCGCCTACCACGGGCGCTACGTGTCCTTCGAGGGCGTCGACGCCCACCCCCGGCCGGTGCAGCAACCGTCGCCGCCGATCGTGATGGGCGGCCACACCGCGGCCGCCTACCGGCGCGCCATCACCCACGCCCACGGCTGGTACGGCTTCGCCCTCGATGCCGATCGCACCGCCGCGTGCGTGGACGGGCTGCGCAAGGCCGCCGAGCGCTACGAGCGCCCGGCCCACCTCGGCGAGCTCGAGATCACCGTCACCCCCGCCGGCCGCACCGACACCGCCGCCGTCGAGCGCTTCGGGGAGCTGGGCGTCAACCGCCTGGTGCTGCTGCCGCGCCTGCCCGCCGGCCGGGACCGCAACGACCCGCTCGACGGTGACGCCATCGTGGCCTTCGTCGAGGAGGTAGCGGCAGCCCACCTGCGCTGACCCCCGACGCGGGGCGGCCCGGCCGGCACCCCGCGAGGGCGAGGACCGGGCCGTGCCGCGTGCGGAACCGCAGGCCTCAGCGGCCGCCGAACACCGGCTCCTGCTTGTCGACGAAGGCCTTGGCTGCGTTGAGGTGGTCCTCGGTCTGGCCGCAGTGGATGTGGTGGGTGACCTCGAGGTCCATGCAGTCGAGCAGCTCGCCGCCGGTAGCGGCCCGGTTGATGTTCTCGATCATGAAGCGGTAGGCGATCGACGGGCCGGTCGCCAGCTGCTGGGCGACCCCACGCCACCCGGCCTCGAACTCGGCAGCGGGGAACACCGCGTTGACCAGCCCGAGGCCCTGCGCGTGGTTCATGTCGAGCTTGGAAGACAGCAGGTACAGCTCCTTGGCCTTGGCCGCGCCCACCAACTGGGTCAGGAACCAGGTACCGCCGTAGTCGCCGGAGAAGCCCACCCGGGCGAACGCGGTGGTCATCACCGCGGTGTCCACCGCGATGCGCAGATCGCAGGCCAGCGCCAAGGACAGACCCGCCCCGGCGGCAGCACCGGGCAGGACGGCGATGGTCGGCTTGGCCATGGCCCACAGGACCCCGGAGGTGGCCCGCTGATCGAGCCGCTGACGCTGGACCCGCTCGTCGTAGGTCTCGACCGAGCCCGCCCCGCGGGCGGAGCCCTCGGCCATGCCCTTGACATCGCCACCGGCGCAGAACGCCCCACCGGCACCGGTGAGCACCACACAGCGCACGTCCGATGCGGTGGCGCACTCGGCCAGCGCCGCTTGCATACCCATCAGCATGTCATCGGAGAGGGCGTTACGCCGGTCGGGACGGTTCATGGTCAACACGGCCACGCCGTCGTTGACCTCGGCCTGAAGATCGGTGGTACCGGTGTCGATGATGCGAGAGCTCATGACGGCGACGGTAGCCCAGCCTCGGCCACCGCGGTCGGCCGGCGCTCCACCAGGGCGCTGAACAGCGTGGCGGCGAGAGCCAGGCCGAGCAGCACCTGCAGCAGCCGTTGGTAGTTGCCGGTCACGTCGAACAGCACGCCGGCCGTCACCGGCCCGGCCGCCACCGCCACGGTGGTGCAGGCGCTGAGCAGCCCGCTGATTGCCCCGTAGTGCGACGCCCCGAACAGATCGGCCACCAGTGTCGCCCGTAACAACGTGCTCATCCCCCGGCCCATGCCGTACAGCGCCACGAAGCACCACACCGCCACCACGGCCTGCGACACGGTCAGGATCGCCACCCCGAACGCCAGCGACGCGAACACCACCACCGTGGTGACCCGCCGCGACACCATCCGCTCCATCGGCGCGAACAGCAGCCGACCCGGCAGCTGCATGGCCCCGAGCGCACCGGTAGCCGCTGCCGCGAACGCCGGCGCGTGGCCGTCGTCGATCAGCATCGCCACCTGGTGCACCGCCAGGGCCGAGGTCACGAACGACGAGGCCACGAACGCGGCGGCAAGGAACCAGAACGTGGCGCTACGTACCGCGTCGTGCAGGTTGCGATCCCCGCCGACCGGCCCCGCGGGTGTCGGCCCGGCGACGGGACCGTCGGCCGCCCGCTCGACAAGCAGCCCATCGACCCCGCCGGGGGGCGGAGCGCGCAGCACCACGGCATGCAACGGGATGGTGATCACCCCCAGCACGATCGCCAGCACCACCAGCGCCCGCCGCCAGCCGTAAGCCTCAATGAGGGCGTTCTCCAACGGCAGGAAGATCGTGGAGGCCAACCCGGCCATCAGGGTGACCGCGGTGAGCGCCTTGCGGCGATCGGCCCGGAACCATTTGGTCACCACCGTGAAGGCCGGCTCGTACAGGATCGTGGCCATCACCACGCCCAGTGCGGCCCACAACAGGGTGAAGGACCACAGTCGGTGCACCTGCGACCAGACCAACACCCCCGCCGTGGCGGCACAGGAGCCGACGGTCATCAACACCCGGGGGCTGTGACGGTCCAGCCAGCGGCCGACCACCAGTGCGGTGGCCCCCTGCATCAGCAACGCCAGCGAGAAGGCCGCGGACATCGAGCCGCGCGACCAACCGAGCTCCTCGGTTATCGGCCACAGGAACGCGGTGAAGCCGTAGTACAGAACCCCCCACGAGACCGTCTCGGTCACCGCCAGGGCGGCGACGATGCTCCAGCCGCGCCGGCGAGGCGACACCGTGGCTCGGCTACAGCCCGCTGGCGGAGAGGAAGTCGGCCACCCGGAGCAGCACGTTGGACAACTCCGGGTGCGAGGTCTCGAAGTGCACGGCAGATTCGTTCAGCTTCTCGCCGAGCCCCTCGTGCTCGTCCTCTTCAATGGCTCGTTGCACGTCGCTGCCGAGGTCCTTGGCCCGGTCGTCATCGGTGAGATGCAGCCGATGGGCGAGATCCTCGAGATGTGCGCGCAGATCCATGGCCGGGAGCTTACGTTCAGGCCCGGGCGAACCGGTACAGCGCCGTGCCCTGGCCGGTGTCGTGGAACACCACCCGCACCCGCTGCCCCACCTCGAGCGCGTCGGGATCCTCCTCGACCACGTTGGTCAGCACCCGCGGCCCCTCGTCGAGCTGGACATAAGCCAGGACGTAGGGGGTGGCGTTGCGATACTCGCCCTGGCCCTTGCGGGTGATCGAGAAGCTGTAGATCGTGCCGAGACCCGAGACGTCTTTCCAGGTGACCTCGCTCGACCCGCACTCCGGGCAGAACGACCGCGGGTACCAGATGACGAAGGCACAACGATCGCAGTGGGGCAGCACCAGGCGGCCCTCGGCGGTACCGTCCCAGAACGGCTTGGTCTCGCTGTTGACCGACGGGGCGGGGACGGGGAGGTTGCTCATGCGACTTCCTGACCGAGAATGAGGGTGGCGGCGCCGGTGCGGGTGCCGAGGTTGCCGCCCGTCCCGTGGGCGAGGGCCAGCGAACAGTCAGGAACCTGGACTGCGGGGTGTGCTTCGCCGCGCACCTGGCGTACCGCTTCGATGATCTTGGTCATACCGCCACGGTTGCCGGGATGGTTGTTGCACAGTCCCCCGCCGTCGGTGTTGAACGGCAGCCGGCCGAACGGCGCGACCAGGCCGCCGTCGGACACGAAACGGCCGCCCTCACCCTTGGCGCAGAAACCGAGATCCTCGATGGTCTGCAGCACCGTGATGGTGAAGCTGTCGTAGATGGAGGCGTAGCGAATGTCGGCAGGGGTGACCCCGGCTTCGGCGAAGGCCGCCGCACCGGACCAGAGCGCACCGGTGTGGGTGAGGTCGATCCGGCCGTTGTTCGTGGACTTCATCGTCTCGCCGTGACCGAGTACCCACGCCGCCCGACGGCCTCCACCGAGCGACCGGGCAATCTCCGGGTTGGCCACCACGACGGCGCCCCCGCCGTCGGTGATCACGCAGCAATCGAGCCGGTGCAGCGGGTCGGCCACCATGGGCGAGTCGAGCACCTCCTGCACCGTCACCACGTCACGCAGGTAGGCATGCGGGTTGTGCTGGGCGTGCAGGGACGCCGCGACCTTGATCTCGGCCAACTGCGCGCTGGTCGTGCCGAACTCGTACATGTGGCGGCGAGCGGCGAGAGCGTAGGCATTGGGCACGGTGATGCCCCAGGGGTTCTCGAAGCCCGCCTCGGGCGAGCCGCCGAACCCGCCGGAGCCACCGGGCGCAGCGCCGCCGGTACGGGGCTTTCCGGCCAAGGTGATCAGGGCGACCGAGCACTTCCCCGCAGCGATGAGCGCCGCGGCGTGGCCGACGTGGAACAGGTAGCTCGACCCGCCGGTCTCGGTGGAGTCGATGATCCGCGGCTTCAGGCCGAGGTACTCAGCCATCGACAGGGCACCGAAGCCCGGGGCGTCACCGGCGCAGAAGTAGGCGTCGACGTCGGAGAACGCCAGCCCGGCATCGGCCAGGGCCCCCGCGGCCACCTCACGGTGCACCTGCGGCAGCGTCAGATGCGGGATGTCCCGTAACGGGTGCTCGAACGCCCCCACGATGGCGGATCTGCCTCGAATGCTCACGGTGCTCCTCTCGTCGGCTCCGCTCGGACGACCTGCACGTTAGGCGACCGTCGGCGATGCGCCACAAGAGCCCGGCCCGCCCCGGTGATGTGCCGTCACACCCCTCGAACCCTCAGCGCCCCTTGAACTGAGGGGTGCGCTTCTCGACGAACGCCTTGGCCGCTTCGCGATGGTCCTCGGTGCGTGCGGCGGCGGTCATCGCCACGGCTTCACCGTCGAGGCAGGTCCGCAGATCGGCCTTGGTGGCACGGATCAGGTTCTCCTTCATGTAGCGATAGGCGACGGTCGGGCCCGCGGCGAACGAAGCCGCCCACTGCTGTGCGGCCGCCGCCAGCTCGCCCTCCGGAACGACCCGGGTGGCGAGCCCGAGCCGGACCATCTCCGCTGCGGTGATCCGCTCGTTGCAGAGGTAGACCTCGCGGGCCTTGGCCGAACCGACCAGCTGCGTCAGGAACCAGCTCCCGCCGAAATCCCCCGAAAAGCCCACCTTGGCGAAGGCGCTGAGCAGGAACGCCGACTCGGCCGCGATGCGCAGATCGCACGACAGGGCGATCGACATGCCCGCCCCCGCCGCCGCGCCGGATAGCGCGGCGATCGTGACCTTCGGGAACTCGTAGAGCTGCGCCGACACCAGGTTCTG
This sequence comes from Acidimicrobiia bacterium, assembly GCA_947476745.1. Lineage (GTDB taxonomy): Bacteria > Actinomycetota > Acidimicrobiia > Acidimicrobiales > CAIXPF01 > CAIXPF01. The sequence goes on from CANJRG010000002.1 coordinate 197,982, forward strand.
GCGACGGCGCAGGTCGGCCACACCGGCCTCGAAGGACAGACCGACCCCGCCGGCGTTCTTCTCGGCCCGTTCCGACTGGGCCGCGACATCGCCGCCGGCGCAGAACGCCCGGCCGGTCCCGGTGACCACCAGCGCACCGACCTCGTCGTCGGCGGCCAGCTGCGGCAGCACCTTGCCGAACCCCTCGAAGATCTCCGGGTGCAGGGCGTTCATGCGTTCGGGCCGGTTCAAACGCAAGGTGGCGACACCGTCGGCGATCTCGCCGAGCAGGAAGGCCGTACCGGTGTCGATGCTGCGGACGTTCGGGGTCGTGTCGGGGTTCGCCATGGCCACACCCTAGGTCAGCACGGGCCGCGCCGGAGCCGTGGCAACTCCGCCACGGCTCTGCTGCTCGGGATCAGGCCCGGTTGGGCTGGGGCACGATGCGCAGGTACGGCTTGGGGGCCTTCCATCCACCCGGGAAGCGCACTTTGGCGTCGTCATCGCTCACCGATGCGGCGATGATCACGTCCTCGCCGTCGGTCCAATTGACCGGGGTGGCGACGGCATACTGCGCGGTCAACTGCAACGAGTCGATGACGCGGAGGACCTCGTCGAAGTTGCGGCCGGTCGATGCCGGATAGGTGACGGTCAGCTTCACCTTCTTGTCGGGGCCCACCACGAACACCGAGCGCACCGTCAGGGTGTCGTTGGCGTTGGGATGGATCATCCCGTAGAGGTTCGACACGGCACGGTCGGCGTCGCCGATCATCGGGAAGTTCACCGCCGTTCCCTGCGTCTCGGCGATATCGCTCTCCCAGCGTTCGTGGGAATCCACCGGGTCGACGGACAGGCCGATCACCTTGACGTTGCGCCGGTCGAACTCGGGCTTGAGCTTGGCGACCATGCCCAGCTCGGTGGTGCACACCGGGGTGAAGTCCTTCGGGTGCGAGAACAACACGCCCCAGCTGTCGCCGAGCCACTCGTGGAAGCGAATGGTGCCCTGGGTGGTCTCCGCCGTGAAATCGGGGGCCGCATCGCCCAACTGGATGGCCATCATCACTCGCTTTCGTTGCTCCGGGCCGATTCCCGAATCCAGACAAATATGATCGAAGATGTCAACATTAGTCGGCCGGTCGCGCCGCGGGCGAGGACCCATCGTCGGAGGTCATGCGATCGAGCGCTCCGAGGACGTCGGCGACGATGTCCTCGGTGTCCTCGAGGCCGCACGACAGTCGGATCGTGCCCGGCGAGATACCCGACTCGGCCATCTCCTCAGGGGTCAAGCCGGCATGGGTCGTGGACGCCGGATGGGTCACCAGGCTCTCCGGCCCACCGAAAGAGGTCGCCGCCAAACAGAGCTGCACCGCACCCATGAACGCCTCGCCCGCTGCGAGCCCGCCGACGAGGTCGAAGCTGAGCAATCCGCCGGGAAGTCGCAACTGCCGGCGAGCCAGATCGGCCCGGGGATGCGACGCGAGACCGGGATGACGCACCTCGGCGACCGCCGGGTGACGCTCCAACCGCTCACCAACCGCCACGGCGCTGGCGCTCTGCTGGCGGAACCGAACGCCCAACGTACGCAGGCCGCGCAGGGCGTTGGTGGCGTCGTAGGGCGACGCGGTGGCCCCTTGCAGCACGGCGAAACCCCACAACCACTCGATCAGGTTGCGCTCGCCGGCCACCACACCGAGCACCGCGTCGTTGTGCCCGGCCATGGCCTTGGTGGCCGAATGCACCACGAGGTCGATGCCGTGCTCCAACGGTTGCTGGCCCATCGGGGTGGCCAGCGTCGAGTCCACGACCTTGATCGGGCCCACCAAGGCGCCGATCTCGTCGAGATCGACGAGATCGAGCCTGGGGTTGGCCGGTGTCTCCGCCAGCACCAACATCGTCTCGCCCGGTCGGACCGCTGCGGCAAATGCCCCGGGAACGGTGACATCGACGAAGGTCACATCGATCCCGAAGCGGGGACACACCCCGGCCAGCAACTGCGTCGTACCGCCGTAACACTGCCGCTGCGCAACGATGTGACTGCCCTGCCGGCACAGACCGAGCACCACCGCACACAACGCACCCATACCCGAGGCGAAGGCCAGCGCGGCCTCGGCGCCCTCGAGGGTGGCCACGGCGTCCTCGAACGCTCGCACCGACGGGTTCCCGTGACGCCCGTAGAAACGGGTGGTCCGCGGGCGCATGGCCTGCAAGCGCCCTTCGGCCAACGACGCCAACTGAAAAGTCGAACTGGCCCAGACCGCAGGAGCGAGGGCCGAGCCGGTGTCGTTCCGGCCGGCCGTGATAGCAAGGGTTTCGCGCGCCACCATGAAGAACTCTCTTTCGGGAGGGGACCATGGATGCCTGCGAACCGCACGACCGCGAACAGCTCGAACCGAGTTGGTTGAAAGCTCTAGGATCCGCACGGATCCACGACAATTCGTTGCCCTTACGGGCCGCATCCCGCTCCTTACGGAGCGGCAGGCACCTTGGGTGTCCGCCCCAGGTTGCCGAGCCCGACCGAGATCGGGGCTCTCTTGATGTGACGCCGCCATCAAAGTCCCTGCACCCCGCCGCCGTCAACCTCGTTGCGGGTTGGCCCGTAGGCTGCCGCGACGATGACACCCCGACCCTCGCCGCTGCACCACCCCGACCGCGCCGCACCAGTACAACGACCGGTGTTGGTCCTGCTGCATGGCCACGGCGAGGAGCCGGATGCATTCGCTGCGCACGGTCGACGCCTCGTCGATGTCGACGCCTGGACCATCGTCTGTCCTGAAGCGCCGCACGAACTGCCCGAGGGCGGACGGGCATGGTGGACCGTCGACGAGGACGCCCCGACCGAGGCGACGCTCAGCGCGGTCATGGCCTCGATCCCGTCGGAAACCGGCACCGTGTACATCACCGGCTTTTCCCAAGGTGGGGCAGTGGCACTGCGGCTGGGACAACGGTGCAGCGAAGCCCGGCCGCACGCCCGCTGCTCGTTGGCGGTGGTGTCGGCGTTCCTACCCGGCGACGCCGTCGCCCTGCCGGCCGGTACGGCTGTCCTCGTGGTCCACGGCACAGAGGACGAGGTCGTCGATCCCTTCCACAGCGAACTGGTGGCCCGCCGGTTGCGCCGTCAGGACTGCAATGTGACCCAGGTGCACCACGACGGCGGCCACGTGTGGGACGACTCCGTCGCCGACACCGTCCGCGCCTGGCTCCACCCGCAGCAGTAGCTGCCACGCGGCGCCGCCAGAGCGAAGCGAACCCTGCCGATCGACGCGAACACACCGAAAAGGACCAAGGCACCCGTCCGCGCCCACCCGTGTCCGAGCAGAAAGCGTCGGGTGCCGCGAGATGGACGACGCCGTGTGCTCAGGGTTCGATGATCTCGATGGCGCGTTCAGGACAGTTGGCGATGGCCAACTGCGCCTTCTCTTCCATACCCGCCGGCACCTGACCATCGTTCGCCGCCGTGGCATAGCCGTAGTCATCGACATCGAACAGTTCTGCGGCCAGCACGTAGCACCGGTTGTGACCCTGGCACTTGTCGGCGATCACGTGGATCTTCATGTGGTCCCCTTGGGATCGTGAGGTGAGCTTCGGTCTCTCGCCTGCCGGGAACATCCCGGTGGCGTGAACATCGGCGAGCGTAGTCAACGAGCTCACGAGCAAGCGACGACGGGACCCGGCAGCCCCGACACGAACGCACCGACCCGGCTCGACGACGCAGCGGAAGCATCCAAATCAGCAGCGACGACGGCTTCGCGAGCAGCGTGACCCCACTGGTCACGCCCGCCGCGCACCACACCCCTCTGCGCCCAGAAGTCGGAATCCGGCCGGAATCGGGCCGAATCTCCCGACAATCGGGACGCCACGGCACTTTTTTTGGCGAAAGGGGCCGTTTCGAACCGAGCATCCCCCTATTTCGCTGTTCGATGGTTCAGGATTTGACCTGTTTGGTCGAAGAACTAGACGGAGACCCACAGAGGAGACCAGATGAACCGCACGCAGCTGATCGAGAAGATCACCGAGCACACGGGCGTCGAGAAGAAGCAGGTTGCCACGGTGTTGGCCGGCCTTGGCGATGTCGTGCTCGCCTCGGTGGCCAAGGGCGACTCGGTCATGCTTCCCGGCATCGCGAAGTTCACCAAGGTGAAGCGCAAGGCCCGCGTCGGCCGGAACCCGGCCACCGGTGCTCCGGTCAAGATCCCGGCAAAGACCGTGGCGAAGGTCACGGCGCTGAAGCTCTACAAGGAGACCGTGCTCGGCAGCGCCACCGCACCGAAGCTGCTGAAGGTGGCGGCAGCTGCTCCGGCCAAGCCCGCCGCCAAGCCCGCCGCCAAGACGGCCCCGGCCAAGCCCGTGGTCAAGGCCGCACCGGCCAAGCCCGTGGTCAAGGCCGCACCGGCCAAGCCCGTGGTCAAGGCCGCCGCCAAGCCCGCCGCCAAGACGGCCCCGGCCAAGCCCGTGGTCAAGGCCGCGGCCAAGCCCGCACCGGCCAAGCCCGCGGTCAAGGCCGCGGCCAAGCCCGCACCGGCCAAGCCCGCGGTCAAGGCCGCCGCCAAGACGGCCCCGGTCAAGGCCGCGGCCAAGCCCGCACCGGCCAAGCCCGCGGTCAAGGCCGCCGCCAAGCCCGCACCGGCCAAGGCCGTGGTCAAGGCTCCGGCCAAGCCCCGGGCCGCGAAGAAGGCCTGAGTCCTCCCTTCCGGGAGCGTTCGTCGAGGGTGGGACCGGTTTCGGCCGGTCCCACCCTCGCGTTTTCCCCGGAGCCGATCGCATCGGGCCAAAGGACCCCACCGGCACCGACCATCGCCACTGCTGCGCTCGCACCGCCACCACACAAACTGATCTCAGCGAGACCCCTGGAGGCGCGGTGTTCCGACAAGTTCTGGTCGCCATCGACGGCATCGACGGCATCGGCTCGTTGCTTCGCGTGGCCGTCGGTGCCGCGAGCCGCCTCGACGCCGGGCTCCTGCTGTGGGGCGTGCTCCATCCCGGCGAGAACCGGCACGAACTGGAGCGGTGCCTGCACGAACTGCTTCGCAACGAGGCCCGCGGGAACGGGGCGTTCATGGCCGTAGCGGCCGGTGACCCGGTGCAGGCACTGCTGGACCATACCGAGCAGGCCCCCGGCACCCTGGTGTGCATGCTCGCCGAGGACCGCACCGGCTGCGGGCCCCACGGCCCGCTCGGCTTCGCCGGAGGCTGGTTGCGCCGCACCAATGCCCCCACCCTCGTCGTCGGCCCGCACCTGGCCCGAGCCGGCGGCGTGATGTCCTGGCATCGGCTCGTGGCCTGTGTCGACGCCTCCGACCGTGGGGAGCGGGCGCTGGAGACCGCGTCGGCCTTCGCCCGTAGCTCCGGTCTCGAACTGCTCGTCGTCCAAGCCGTCTGCGACGGGGACGGGGTGTTCGATCGCAGGCGGACCCGTCATTACGTCGACGCGTTGGCCCAGTCGGTCCGCCCACCGGCCTCGGCACTGGTACTCGATGCCGTCGATGGCCCGGCCAGGGCCCTGTACACCGAGACGAACGCCATGGACGGCGCCATCCTCGCCGTTGCCCCGCGCGGTCGCAGCGGCTGCGGGGCAACGGCGAGGACCAGCGGCCGCATCGGCTCGGTGACCGGCGAGCTGATCCGCCACAGCATCGGACCGGTCCTCGTCATCCCCGAACCCTCCCCGTTCGCCTTCGCAGGACCACACCGGCCCGGTTCGGTCATGTGGTGACCGTCGGCACGTCCGGAATATTCCGGTAGCCAAGGACTCCCCAACCGGGTCGGTAGGTGCAAGACTTGTCGGGATCGCGATCAAGTCGGGAGAACCATGAGTGAGATGGACCAGTTGGCGAACCAGACCGGTTGGCTGGCCCCCCACGATCTCGAGGCAGCACGCGAACGGCTGCCCATCGTCTACGTAGACGCCGTCCCGGTTCGCCTCGACGAGGAAGGCCGGGTCGAAGCACTCGGCCTTCTGTTGCGGGCCATGCCTGACGGTACGATCAGCCGCGCGGTCGTCACCGGGCGCATCCTTTACGGCGAAACGGTACGGGGGGCGCTCCTGCGCCACCTGGCCAAAGACCTCGGACCGCTGGCCCAGCCGCAGCTCCCGCCGCAGCCGAGCCCGTTCACCGTGGTGGAGTACTTCCCCGACGCCACCAAGAGCGGCTTCGTCGACCCCCGCCAGCATGCGGTCAGCCTGGCGTACATCGTCCCGGTGCTCGGGGAGTGCATGCCGGCACCGGAAACGCTGGAGTTCACCTGGCTCACCCCGGAGGAGGCCGCCTCGCCCGAGGTATCACGCGAGATGACCGGCGGTCACGACCGCCTGGTGCGCATGGCCTTGGCGCACGTCGGCTGTCTGCCCTGACCCACCCCCGTCCCCGGCTCAGCCGTTTCCCGACCATCCCTGCCAGGACATGATCTCGACGGCCACCACCGGGCCCTGCGGCGGGTTCGACCGGTACTGCGGGTAACGGTCCTGCAGCGCCTCACCGCCAAACCCGGCCGGACGAACCGTCGCCAGCCCACGAGCCCGAACCCACCACAGCGCGGACCAATCGTCATCGTCGCGATGGTCGAACAGCAGCGTGACCGCCCCTCGACGTTCGATGTTGGCCAGTCGCGCCAGTCGGGTCGTCGACTTCGGCTTGTGGTCTACTGCGCTAACCAACAGGTCGCCGGCGGACCCGGGAACCAGCGCGAACGTGATGGGAACGAGATCGGCCTCCCCGTCAGGACCCAGCGTGGCCAGAACGGCGAATCGCGCCGTCGTGGCGTAGTGGCGACATCGGGCCGGATCAAGACGCATCGAGCCCGACGTTAGGCCACCACGCTGGCTAGGTTCTGGGCGTGCTGCTCAACGACCTGATGCCCACCGCCGCCGCATTCACCGCCGCGACCGGTTGGAAGATCGAACCACGGGGTGCCTGCAAAGGCGAACTCTGTGTCCCGCTGCCCGACGGCACATACCGCGAGGAACGGGTCGACGTCGCTGTCGTGGCCGAGCGGCTCGGTATGGCGGTCGTCCCGGCAGAGGGCGACGGCCTGTGGGCGGTCGGGCCGGAGTCCTTCAGCGGCCGAGCACTGGCCACCGTGGCCGCACCCGACCTCGAACTGCAGACCTTCGACGGGCAGCCCTTCTCGCTGTCGTCGCTGCGCGGCACCCCGATGGTGCTCGTCGCCTGGGCCCCCTATTGAGGCTGCGCCCGTGACCTGCCAGGTTGGCAGGCCCTGCGCTCCGAGGTCGCCCCACTCGGGGTCGAGATCGTCACCGTCTGCCTCGAGACCCTCGGGGCCGCCGAAGGTCTCCCCTTCGTCGAAGCGGCCCGACCCGAACACCCGACGCTGCTCGACGTGGGCCACCAGGTGGACGCCGCCTTCGGTGTGGTGAACATCCCGAACGCGGTGTGGATCGACGAGAACTTCACCATCGTGCGCCCGGCCGAGCCGGCGTGGCCGGCTCCCAGGGCGGCCGGCGCTCGCTCCCCGCTGCTCGACTCCGACCAGGCCCGCATCACCGCGATTGCCGGCCAGGCCTCCCAGATCGTGTCGTGGGCCGCCAACGAGTACGGCGACGCGGTACGGGACTGGGCCCGCAACGGCGCCGCCTCGCGGTTCGTGCTGTCCGCAGACGAGGTGATGGCCCGCTCGGGTCATCGTGACAGCAACGGCTCGGCTGCCGCCGCGCACTTCGCCCTCGCCCAACACTTCGAACGGGCGGGTCACCACGACCGGGCCCTGCCCCACTTCCGAGCTGCCCACCGTCTCGCCCCCGACAACTGGACCTACAAGCGCCAGGCCTGGAGCCTGACCGGACCGGAAGGGCCGCTCAAGCGCTTCTGGCAGGGTCCGCAGGACGGCCAGGAGTGGGAATACGACAGCGACTGGCTGGCCGACATCGAAAGCTCCGGAGCCGAGACGTACTACCGACCCACCCAGCTCTGACCATGGGCGTGCCCTATCGCCCCATCGTGGGCACGCTGGCCTACGTGTGGGACCGGACGGCCGACGCGGTGCTCCTGGTGCATCGCACTGCACGGCCCGACGACGAGCATCTGGGCAAGTACAACGGGCTCGGCGGCAAGCTCGAGGCCGACGAGGACGTGGTCAGCAGCATGCGGCGCGAACTGCGCGAGGAGGCGTCGATCGAGCTGACCACGTTCGTCCTGCGCGGCAGCATCAGCTGGCCGGGCTTCGGGGCCAACGGCGAGGACTGGCTCGGCTTCGTCTTCCTCGTCGACGGCTGGAACGGGCAGGTCCCTGCGGCCAACGACGAGGGCACCCTGTGGTGGGTGCCGCGCACCCGCCTGCTCCAGGCATGCCACGACAGCCCCGCGGTTCGCTCCAGGGCAGCGCTGCCGATGTGGGAGGGTGACCGCTACTTCCTACCGATGGTCTTCGACGAGGACCCTCGCCCGTTCTGGGGCGTGATGCCCTATGCCGACGGCAAACCGGCGGAGTGGCGTTACTGCCGGGCCTGAACGGCCGGTGCCGGCTCGGCCCCGGCGCCGTCACCCGCACCGGCGCTGCGGTCCTGGACCGGTGGCGCGACGGCCGTGGTGGTCACCCGGGCGGCCGGGCGGCTGATCACCGCGGCGACGGCACCGAGCACCACCAGACCGCCGAGCATCTGCACCGCGGTCAACGGCTCGTGGTGGATCGGCCAGGCCGCCAGGACCGCCACCACGTTCATCGACAGCAGGTACAACGACGCCTTCGAGGCATCGATGTGACGCAGCACCCAGGCCATGAGCACGTGACCCACGATGCCGGTGACGATGATGGCCCACGCCAGCCACAGCCAGTCGCGACCGCCGAGCTTCCCGAACCCGGCCAGCGGCTCGGTCAGCAGCAACAGCGGGGTGACCGTTATGGCCGAGAAGATGGTCACCCCCGCCATCCAGCTGAGGGCATCGATCGGCTCGGTGGCCTTCGCCCGGGCGATTCGGGTCAGCAGGAAGTAACCGGTGAAGGAGAGCATGGCGCCCACCGACAGGGCGATGCCCACCGTCGACGTGCGCATGGCGGAACCGGCTCCCAGGACCACCAGCACCGCCCCGCCAACGCCCACCGCGGTCCAGCTGCGATGCCACCCCGTCGCCCGCTCGCCCAGCAACGGACCGGCCACCACCAGCACCACACCGGGCTGCAGCGCCGACATCACCGACAGCGTGGCGATCGAGGCATGGTGGAAGGCCGAGAACACCAGGCACATGTTCAGCCCGAAGACCACCCCGGCAGGAGCGGTCAGGCGGAGCAGCCGCCAGCTCAAGCGATGACCGGTGGCGTACATCCAGGCCAGCAACAACGGCACCGACAACCACAAACGGCTGAACGCGGTGACCAGCGCAGGCGCGGTGATCAACTTGGAGACCGGTGGACCCATCCCCCAGGCCACCACCACCCCGACCATCGCCAGGCCGGCAAGTGCCGCAGTGGAAGGCCGGACCCGCCAAGAACCCGCCGTGGTCACCGGCGCCACGGCGGCGTCGCCCGCTCCATCAGGGCGTTGCGCCGCGGCCAGGGATCGTTCGGATCGGTTCGGCACCGGACCAGCCTGCCAGGAGACCGAATGCGAAGCCAGACGTCAGCCGGCCTGCCACCTCGGCGGCGACGACCCTGGCCTCGGCGGCGGTGACGCCCAACGCACCGCGGCTCCGTCGAGCGTGCCCGGCATGGCAACATGGCTGAGCACCACCGCACCGCCGCCGGGCTCGGCCCGCACCGTGTCGAGCAGAAACGGGGCCACGTCGTCGAGGCCGGGATCGGAGACGATGGTCCCCCTGAAGCGGCCGAGCCCATCGAGCCACGCGGCCGTAGCCGCAAGGGACACCTCGGCCCGCCACGACCCGCCTTCGCGGCGTTGGCGGAGCACCCCGGCCACCGCGGCCAGCGCCGCCAGCCACCCGGTGGCGTGGTCGAGGGCCTGGCAGGGCAACGGCACCGGACCATCCGCACCGGTGTTGCGCGCCGCCTCGTCGGCCAGCCCGCTCACCAGCTGCACCAGGCTGTCGAAACCCCGCCGGGCCTCCCAAGGGCCACCGCTGCTGTAGGCCCGCACGTCGACGACCACCAGGCCAGGTGCCCGACGGGCCAGCTCCTGTGGCCCGTAGCCGAGCGCGGCGAGCGCTCCCGGGCGGTACGACTCGACCAGTACGTCCGCGTCGGCCAGCAGCGCGTCGAACGCCACTCGGTCGGCCGGCAGACGTAGATCGAGCAACGTCGAGCGCTTGCCGAACCCGGTGTCGAGCACCAACGGTTCGATCTGCGGGAGGTGGCCGGCGGCGACCTGCAGCACGTCGGCGCCGTGAGCCGCCAGCACCCGCCCGCAGACCGGACCGGCGATGACCCGGGTCAGGTCCAGCACCCGTAGGCCCGCCAGCGGTCGCACCGCGTCACCCGGCGCCGGTGCGCCGGTCGGTGCGTCGGGCCAACGACGCGGACCCGGCTCGACGGCGCCCGCCGTGACCGCTCGCTGCAACCGCAGCGGCGCCGTTGCGGCCTCGACTCGACCCTGGCCGTGCACCCGCCAGGCCTCGGCGCTGCGCATCGCGGCCGCCACCCCGCCGGCCTCGATGATCGCCTGCTCGGCGTCGGGGGCCCTCAGTGTTCCCAGTCGTTCGGCCAGGGCCTCGCGGTCGGCCCGCACCCCGAGCGCCGCGGCCGCGGCGGAGCCGTGGTGCGCAAAGTTGGCGTGGATCTTCAGCCACCCGTCGGCACAGCGGTAGTCACCCGACAGCGGTGCCCACAACTCCCCCACCGTTCGGCCGTCACGACGTAGGTATCGCTCGGACCGGAAGGAGATCTGCGCGGCCCGGCCGTCGACCGCCACCGCGGGATACCAACCGGTACGTTGCTGGTGCACCGCGGCGATCGCCGCGGTGACCGCTGCCACGACCGACGTGGCCACCACGTCGACCCGGAACCGACCGGGCAGCACCAGCCCGGATGTCGACACCTCGGCCGGGTGGGGGTCGAGCTCGGCCAGGAGCCCTAACGCGGTCGCAACAGCGGCCACGTCCAATCCATCGGTTGCTCCGTGCACCAGACGGCCCTACCGGTCCTACCGGTCCTACCGGTCCGTGTCGGCGTCGGCCGCGTCGGCCGCGTCGGACGACAACGACGACTCGGCGACACCAGGCCCGGACGGCGACGGCGTGACGTCCGACCCGGCGGGCGACGCAAGGGCCGGGGCCAGACGTGCACGCAGCAGCTCGTAGTCGGCCTTGCCCAGCAACCGCCGCAACGGTTCGGCCAACGACTCCACGACCGGCTCGGGATGGTCGAAACACTCCGAAGCCTCGGTACACCACCAGGCCATGGTGGCACCGCCGGGACCCCAGTCGTCGCGGCGCCATGGTCCCAGGGCCATCCGAGGTGAGCCGTCCTCGCCATCGGGCAGGGAGTCCACCCGTAGGGGCACCCGGCCGCACACCCCCGGCTTGTAGTCCAGCGGGTCGACGCCGTCGTCCTCGGCCGCGAGGTGCAGGGCACAGCCCATCCCGCCGGGGAAACCCGGCCGGTTCAGGAAGATGCAGGCACCGTCGACCACCCGGGTGTTGCGAGCCGAGGCGTCGGCGAACACGCCGTCGTACGCCGCGAGCTCGAAGTACTGGAACTGCTCCGGTAGCAGGCACGCCGCCAGAGCAGCGACGGTCATCGCCTCCTCCTCGTCGGCGAGCCCGGCGCCGACCGAACAGCAGCCGAGGTGGCGGTCGGGGGCGGCGGTGTCCTCAATGCCCTGGCAGCCCTGCCCCCAGATGCAACGCCAGCCGGAGCGCAGGAAGCCCTGATCGACCTTCCACACGGTACGGCCGTCGGCACCGACGAACTCGACGAAACGGGCCTCGGGATCGGTCACGGCAGCCGGGCCGTCCAGCGGGCGTCGAGCCCACCCGACGAGCGGTCCAGCAACTCGAAGGTGCCATCATGACGCCGGGCGCGCTCGCCGAGGTTGGCCAGGCCCCGCCCGGCCCGCGGGCGGTCCAGATCGAGCGGGAGGATCCCGTTGTCACTGACCGTGCAGCGGACCAGCTCGCGGTCGACCGAGACGGTGATCAGCAGCTCGGTGGCGTGGGCATGGCGCACGGCGTTGGACACCAGCTCGCGCACCACGCCGAGCACCTCGAGCCCGAACTCGCCGTCGATACGCGAGTCGACCGGACCATCGACATGCACCCGGGGCATGAAACCCAACACCCGTTCGGCCTCCGCGGCGATGTCGAACAGGCCGGCCCGGACACCGGAACGCAGCGGACCTGCCTGGCTCAACTGGAAGATCGCGCTGCGGATGTCGTGGATGGCGTCGTCGATGGCGTCGACTGCGTCCTCGAGGCGGGGACGCAGGGACGGGTCGACCCGCATCGCCACGGACTGCACCCCCAGACCGGTGGCGAACAGCCGCTGGATCACGATGTCGTGCAGGTCGCGGGCGATCCGTTCACGTTCGTCGGCGAGCAGCAGTCGCTGCTCGGCGTCGCGCAGACGGTGGAGGTGGGCGAGACGTTCCCGGCTGTCTCGCACGGTCGCCATGGTGACCGATTCGCCTTCGAACAGCAGCGGGGCGAGGGAGATCTCGACGGGGATCTCGCTGCCGTCGGCATGACGGGCGGCGAGCTCGAGGGCGGGACCCATCGGCCGCGCCCGCGGGCCGGAGACGAAGGTTCGTCGGTGCTGCTCGTGGCGTTCCCGCCGCTCCTCGGGGATGAGCACCTCGAGCGACTGGCCGACGAGGGACCCGTGGGCGTAGCCGAGCAGATCCTCGAGCCGCTGGTTGGCGAGCAGGACCCGGCCGAGGACGTCACAGACCACGATGCCGTCCGGCGAGCTGTCGAAGAGCTGGCGCTGGCGGTGCAGATGCTCACGTACGCGGTGCTCGACGCCGTTCTCGTCAAGGTCCGCCATGACCGGTACGGCGGGCGGCTCGGAACCCATAGCACATTGCTAGTCCAGATCGGGGACCTGTGCCCGGTCGATCTCCGCGGGCGACGGGCGCCGGTCAGCGCGACCGCGGTCCACAGGACCGGTGCCCTCAGGGCCGGCGCCGAGCACGTCGCCGACGGTTGGTGGCCGCCAGCACCACGACGCCGGTGGCCGGGTCGAAACCGTCCATCTCGGCGAGCAGCTGATCGAGGGTCTGCTCCCGCTCGTCGTTGGACATCATGGCCCGACCACCGCGTCGCTGGCCGATGGCGTCGATCTCGTCGATGAAAATGATCGACGGCGAGCGCTGGCGGGCCTGGGCGAAAAGGTCACGGACCCGGGCCGCGCCGACCCCGACGAACAACTCCACGAAGCTCGATCCCGACACCGAGAAGAACGGGACACCGGCCTCACCGGCCACGGCGCGGGCGATGAGCGTCTTGCCGGTGCCCGGCGGACCCACCATCAGCACGCCGCCGGGGCCGACCGCACCGGCCTTGTGCTAGCGCTCGGGCCGGCGAAGGTAATCCACGACCTCGAGCAGCTCGGCCTTGGCGGCGATCGTCACGCCGTGCTCGCCGAGGTTGAGGACCAGGTCCTCCGGCCGCACCGCGGTCGGGATCTGGCTGGTGAAGGCGGTCCCGTCGGTCTGGGTCCCCACCACCGGACCGTCGGGGTCGATCGTGATCTTGTCGACCTCGCCGGCCTCAACCCGCTGCATGAAGGTGGAGTAGTCGAGCACGGCGGAGGACTTCGCTCCCCGCCCACCGAGCCAGAACAGCACCACGACCGCCACCACGCCGACGATGGCGGTGATCCAGTTGAGTCGTTGCCGTCGCCGGGCCTGGTCCGGGGAGGTTGCGGCGTTGTTCGCAGGATCGGGGGCGGACCCGGGGGCGGGTCTGGTTCGCTCATGGCCGGAACCGAATCGACATCGTCATCCCCGCAGTACTGCCGGAATTCCATCGGGACCACGGCGGGCGGGTGCCGATTGCCACCGCACCGACCCGGTTGTGACAGGCTCACCGCCGCTATGGCCGAGTCCACGCAGTCTGGGCCGCTCCCGCTCGCCGGGATACGGGTCGTCGAGTTCACCACCGGCATCGCCGGACCGTTCGCCGGACGATTCCTGGCCGATGCCGGGGCCGAGGTGGTCAAGGTCGAACCGCCCGGCGGCGATCCGGCCCGGGGCGAAGGCCCCTTTCCCGGTGATGTCGTGGACCGGGAACGCAGCGGCGCGTTCCTGTACCTCAACACCAACAAGCGGGCCCTGGTCGCAGACCCGGACCGGACCGAGGACCGCACGCTGATCAGCCGGCTCCTCGACGAGGCCGACCTGGTGATCGAGGGCGAGAACACCGCCGCCCTGTCGGCGTGGGGCTTCGCCGCGGACGACGTGGCGCAGCGATGGCCCCGGTTGTCCCGACTGTCGGTGACCGGTTTCGGCCTCGACGGGCCCTACGCCGCCTGGCGTAGTTCCGAGATCGTCGCCTACGCCATGGGCGGCCCGATGCACACCGCCGGCATGGCCGGCCGCGAGCCGCACAAGATGGCCGGCAACGTCATCCAGATGCAGTGCGGCAACATGGCGGCAGTGGCCGGTTTCGCGGCCCTCACCGTCGCCGAGCGCAGCGGTCGGGGCATCCGGGTCGATGTCGCGAACTTCGAGACCCAGGCCGGGTCGATCGACCGGCGCATGCCCTACCTGGTCTGGCACCGCTTCACCGGACGGCCGATTCCCCGCCAGGGCGGACACCGGGCCGGGCTCATCCCGGGCGGCGTATATCCCTCCGAGGACGGCTACGTACAGGTGCTCGCCGCACCGGGCTGGCTGCCCCGGCTCGCCGCCATGCTCGGTGACGACGAGGTCATCGCCCGCTTCGCCGACCCCGACTGGATGGACGACGACGAGCTGCCGGTGCTCCTGGACACGGCCCTGCACGTCTGGAGCCTGGGCCGGGACCGTTACGCAGCGCAGGAGGAGGCCCAGGCCCTCGGTCTGGGGGTGATGGCGGTGAACTCCCCGGTGGACACCCTCGCCGATCCCCATTTCCGCAGCCGCGGCTTCTGGCGCGAGCTCGACCATCCGGTGGCCGGGCGCTACGTCGTACCCGGGCCGCCGTTCCGCATGGCCGGCGCCTGGTCGCTGCGGCGACCGGCGCCCACGCTCGATCAGCACGGGCCGGAGTTGCGCGCCGAGTTCGCCGACCACTCACAGCGAATCGGCACCGAATCGGTGGAACAGCGATTCGGCACCGAATCGGTGGAACAGCGAATCGGCACCGAATCGGTGCTGCCGCTTCGGGGTATCCGGGTCCTCGACCTGACCCTGGTCTGGGCCGGGCCCTACGGCACGATGCTGCTCGGCGACCTCGGCGCCGAGGTCATCCGGGTCGACAACCCCAAGTTCTTCCCCACCGCCACCCGCGGCGCCATCCCCCGCCCACGGCCCGGCAAAGCAGCGGAAGCGGGACCTATCTGGGGTTCGTTCCCGAACGACGATCCCGGCCGACGGCCCTGGAACCGGGTGGGCGGTTTCATCGGCCACGCCCGTTCGAAGCTCGGGGTGACCCTCGACCTGCGCAGCGCGCTCGGCCGCGAGACCTTCCTCCGGCTGGTCGAGAAGTCCGACATCATCGTCGAGAACAACTCGGCCAAGGTGCTCGGCAACCTCGGCATCGACTGGGACGTGCTACGGGCCCGCAACCCGCGTCTGATCCTGATCCGGATGCCGTCGATCGGCCTGGCAGGCCCGTATGCCCACTACGTCGGCTTCGGCGCCCACGTCGAGGCCCTGACCGGCTTCACTGCGCTGCGCGGCTACACCGATCTCGACCTGTCGGCCAACGGCCCCACGTACCACATGGACCCGGCGTCGGGTACGGCGGCGGTCTTCGCGGCGTTGGCGGCGCTCCGCCGCCGCGAGCGGACCGGGGTCGGCGAGTGCGTGGAGCTGGCCCAGGCGGAGAACCTGCTGCACCACCTCGGCGACCACCTGGTCGAGGCGTCCCTCAGCGGGACCCACCGGGAGCGGCTCGGCAACCGCCACGTCACCTTCGCCCCGCAGGGGGCCTACCGCTGTGCAGCCGAGCCGGGCGACGGCGACGGCGCCTCGGATCGCTGGGTGGTGCTCACCGTGACCGACGACGCCGACTGGGCGGCGTTGCGGCGGGCCATGGGCGACCCGTCCTGGGCGGACGACGAGCGTTTCGCCTCGGCCGCGGGCCGCCAGGCCCACCACGACGAGATCGACGGCCACCTGACCGCATGGACCACGACGTCGAGCCGCCACGAGATCGCGGCTCGCCTGCAAGCCGAGGGCGTCGCCGCCGGGCCGGTGCTCGACGAGGTCGACCTGGTGGCCGACCCGCATCTGGCCCACCGTGGCTTCTTCCGTCGCAATGGATCCGAGGACCTCGGCGAGTGGGACCTGCCCGGCCATCTCTGGCACTGGGACGGCCCGCCGCTGGCGTTCGGACCGATCCAGCGGATGGGTGCGGACAACGCCTACGTGCTGCGCGACATTGTCGGGGTCGACGACGACACCTGGAACGCCCTCGAGGCCGACGGGCAGCTGTCGCTCGACTTCGTCGACGCGGACGGCAACCCGCTCTGACCGTCCGCGGTTGGTCTGGACGACGTCGGACCGCAGCTGTTGCCGCGTGGGGCCGGGATCAGTGGCCCCGGGCGATCCATTCCTCGAGCTGCGGCGCTTCGGCGCCGATCGTGGTGGACTCCCCGTGGCCGGTGTGCACCACCGTGTGGGGCGGCAGGCACAGCAGTCGGGTCCGGATCGAGTTGATGATGGTCGGGAAATCGCTGAAGCTGAGACCGGTGGCACCGGGGCCAGCGCAGAACAGGGTGTCGCCGCTGAACACCACGTCGGTGCCGTCGACCCCCGCCCCGGGGGCGTGGAAACAGCAGCAGCCGGGGCTGTGACCGGGTGTATGCAGCACCACGAGCTTGGTGCCGCCGAAACGGAACGTCTTGCCGTGGTTCAGCGCCTGGTCGGGCTTGTTGCCGGGATGGACGTCGTCCCACAGCATGAGATCGTCGGGGTGCAGGTAGACCGGGGCATCGGTCGCCTCGCTCAGGGCGACTGCGGCGTTGATGTGATCGTTGTGGCCGTGGGTGCAGATGATGGCGCGCACCAAGCGGCCGTTGATCGCATCGACGATCGGCTGGTGGTCATGGGCGGCGTCGATGACCGCCACCTCACGGTCGTTGCCGATCAGCCAGATGTTGTTGGTCACTTCCCATTCACCGCCGTCGAGGGCGAACAGTCCGCTTGTGGTTACCAGCTCGATCATCGTGAACAGACTAGTGGGACTGTCCAGCCCGGGCGACATATACCCCCTATAGGTACATGCGGGGCAGGGACCTCGGCCAGCGGCGGCTACCGATTGATCTCGGCGTTGAGCTCGCCGACGCGCAGCTCCCCCTCGCGGGTCTGACCACCGGCGGCGAGGAACCGTCGCATCGCCGCCTGCGCGTCGGGACGCGACAGCAGCTGATCGAACAGGTAGGCCTCCTCGAGCAGACCCTCACGGGGGTCGCCGTCCGCGGCGAGCACCGCAGCCTTGCCGTTGATGACCGCCTGGGGCGGGAAAGACGCGATGCGGCGGGCCAGGTCGTCGACATAGGCGTCGAGCTCCTCGAGCGTGGCGAAGGCCCGGTTGAGCCACCCCCATTGCGCCGCGGTCGCGGCGTCGAGGTCGACCCCGCCCAGCACCAACTCCATGGCCCGGCCGCGTCCCACCAGGCGGGGCAGACGCTGGGTGCCCGTACCGCCGGGCAGGATGCCAATCGGTACCTCCATCTGGTTGATCACGGTTCCGCCGAGCAGCCCGAAGCGCATGTCGCAGCTCGCGGACAGCTCCGCGCCGCCACCGCCCACCCGGCCCGCCACCTTCACGATGGTGGCCTTGGGCATGGTCCGCCACCGCTCGCACATCAAGTGGAAGCCGCTGAGCTCGTTCTTGCGGGCGGCCGGACGGTCGGTGGGCCAGCTCAGGATGTTCTCGACGTCGTAATGGGCGATGAAGAACTCGGGGTTCGCCGACTGCAGCACCACCGCACGCACCGCTTCGTCCTCGGCCACGGTGCGGCACAGCTTGCCGATCTCCTTGGACAGCGGCACCGTCATCACGTTGACCGGCGGCGCGTCGATGGTGGCCCACAGCACGCCGTCGGCCTGATCGATGTGCAGCAGGGAGAAGTCGTAGGTCGTCACGAGCGGCAACCTACCCGAGGCCGGTCGGGCACGGGCCGGTCGCGCTCCGACCAGGCGAGCAGCGGGTCAGTCGAGGGCAAGCCGGGCGCCCGGCGGCGGCGGCGGCTCGGACTGCAGCGAGTCGGACGTATCCGAAGCCGGCACCGGCGAGCCCTGCGTTCGCGTCGCCGGGCCGCCGAGCGCCGACGTCGTTCGCAGCGGCTTCTCCTGAACCAGCAGGGCGAGGACGAACACCACCAGCATGAGCGGCACCACCCAGCGGATGACCCCGGTCACCGAATCGGTGACCGCGCCGACCACCGCCCTGTGCAGATCCTCCGGCAGTTCCGCAACCACTTTCGGGCTGCGTATGAGGCCCTCGGCGCCACCGACCTCGGCAAGGCGATCGGCAGGGATCCGGGCGTTGAGGGCGTCGCTGAGCTTGGCGTTGAGCAAGGCCCCGAGAAACGCCGCACCGAACGCCGCACCCATGTTGCGGAAGAAGTTCGACGTCGAGGTGGCCACCCCGAGGTCGGTGATCTCCACCGCGTTCTGCACTCCGACGGTCATGTTCGGGAATGCCAGGCCCGTACCGAACCCCATGATGACGAGGTAGGGGGCCAGGTCCCACGCCGACGTGGTGCTGTCGATCGTCGAGAGCAGCAGCAGGCCGACCGCGGCGATCAGCGGGCCGACGATCAGCGTCCACTTGTAGCGCCCGGTCCGACTCACCAGGAAGCCCGACAGGGTGGCCGTGGCCGAGATCGAGAAGCTCTGCGGCACCATCATCAGCCCGGAACGGGTCGCCGATGCGCCGGTGGCGACCTGCAGGAACAACGGCAGGAACGTGCTCACGCTGATGAGGCTGAACATCAGGCCGAAACCCATCCCGAAGATGGCGCTCACCGTCCGCTCGGAGAACAGCCGCAGCGGCAGGATGGGCTCGGGGGCCCGCCGCTCCTGCAGGACGAGACCGACTCCGAGCACCAGCCCGAGGGCGACCACCCCGAGCAGCGCCACCGAGGTCCAGGCGAAGGTTTGCCCGCCCCAGATCGGCACCATCAGCAGGCAGGTGGCCGTCGCCACCAACAGCCCGGCCCCGATCCAGTCGATGGGCCGCTTGCGCACGATGAACGGCAGACGAAGGCCCACCGAAGTGACCGCGAGGGCGATCGAGCCCAGCGGCAGCATCAGCAAGAAGATCCATCGCCAGCCCACGGTGTCCACCAGCAGGCCGCCCCACAGGGGACCGGTGACCGACGAGAAGGCGAACACGCCGGTGAACAGGCCCATGTACTGGCCGCGCTCGCGAGGCGACAGCACGTCGCCGAGGATCACGAAGGCGAGGGACATCAGGCCGCCGCCACCCATGCCCTGCACCGCGCGGGCCGCCACCAATTGCGTCATGGTCTGCGCCACACCGCACAACAGCGAACCCAGCATGAACAGCGAGATCGAGGTCTGGTACACGATGCGCCGGCCGAACAGGTCCGACAGCTTGCCGTACAGCGGCGTCACCACGGTCGAGGTCAACAGGTAGGCCGACACCACCCACGACAACTTCGAGGCCCCGCCCAGGTCACCGGCCATGGTCGGCAGCGCGGTGGCGATGACCGAGCTCTCGGTGGCGGACAGGAACAACCCGAGCATCAACCCGCCGATCAGCCACGACAGCTGCCGGCGGGTGATCACGGCGGCCGCGGCCGCCGCGGTCACGGCCGCCGAACCCGGCCCGCCCGGCGTCGGTTCGGGAACGGGCAGCTCATCCATAGAACGTGGCGGCGATCCGCTCGTCGTAGGCGGCGCGGGCGTCGAGGCGCAGCGGTGGCGCCTGCAGACAGATCGAGTCGGCGACCTCCCACAGCGGTTCCATCTGCCTGCGGACCTGATCGGGCGTACCGCACAGCACGAAGGTGCGGGCCATCTCGTCGGGGACCAGCTCGAACGCGTTGCGATCGTTGGCGGCCACGGCGGCCTGCAACTGCCGGGCCTGCTCACCGAACCCGTGGGCGGCGAAGTACGGCTCGTACTGTGCGATCGAACCGTAACTGGCGACGTGCAGCTTGGCGTCACGCACCGACTCGGCCACGTCAGGGTTGGGCGCCACCACGGTCCACAGGTTGATCTCCATCTGCGAACGATCCCGGCCCGAGGCCTTGACCGCGTCGGCGTACGGCCCATTGATCTGCTGCAGCGTCCACGGCACCGACCACGACGGATGGCCGATGAGGCCGTCACCCTGCCGGCCGGCCAGACGCACCATCGCCGTACGCAACGCGGCGATCCATACCGGTAGGTTCGGTCGCACCGGCGGCTTGTGGGCCAGCCGGGAGAAGTCGACCTGGTAGAAGCGTCCATCGAATCGGCCGAGGTCGCGACCACGGCCGGAGAGCACGGCCTTGATGATCACCACGGCCTCCTCGAGCCGCGCCACGGGGTGCTCGTACTCGACGCCGTAGAGGTCCTCGTGCCACCAGCGCACGCTCGTACCGAGCCCCAGCGTGAAGCGCCCGCCGGTGAGGTGATCGACGTCCATCGCCGAGAACGCCGTCTCGAGCGGCGAACGGGTGAAGCCGAGGGCGATACCGGTGGCAAGACGCAGCTCGCTGGTGCTCACCGCGGCCGCACCCAGCGGTACCCACGGACTGCAGCCCAACTGGATGGAGAACACCCCCTCGAGGCCCTGGGCCTCGGCCCGGCGGGCGGCCTCGGCGGTCTCCGCGGCGGTGCGGGAGGCGGGCAACATCATCCAGTAGCGACGGTCGGCCATGACGCGCACGGTAGCGCAGCGGCCCGTACCGCCTAGGCTTCGCCATTTGGACGGCTGTGGCCGGGAGCTGCCATGCGAATCGCCCTGATCTCCGACATCCACGGCAACGCCGTTTCGCTGCGCGCCGTGCTGGCCGACGCCGACGCCGTGGGGGTCGACCGGATCGTCTGCCTCGGCGACGTTGCCACCCTCGGGCCCGATCCCGACATTGCCGTGGAGCTGGTCGCCGAACGCTGTGCAACGATCATTACCGGCAACCACGAGGACTTCCTGCTCGAGCCGGGCAGCGTGCACAGCTACACCGACGTCGTCCCCGTCCTGCACGCCATCGACTGGTGCGCCGCTGAGTTGTCCGCCGACCATCTGGCGGTGCTGCGCACCTCGGTGGCGACGGTCGCTATGCCGCTGGGTACGGCATCGCTGTTCGCCTTCCACGGCACCCCGCGCTCGAACCGTGAGAACCTGCTGGCCTGTACCGGTGCCGGCGAGGTCGACGCCATGCTCGGCGGCCGACGAGCCACGGTGCTCACCGGCGGCCACACCCACCTGCCGCTGCTGCGCCGGCACGGCGACGCGCTGCTTCTCAACCCCGGCAGTGTCGGGATGCCCTTCGCCGAGTTCGTCAACGGCGGGCGGCCGACGCTGCTGCCGTGCGCCGAGTATGCCGTGATCGAGGACCGGCCCGACGGCACGGTACGGGTGGACCTGCGCCGCGTCGAGGTGCCGGTGACCGACCTGATCCGCGCCGCGAGTCGTCGCGACTACCCCTTCGCCGAGGCGTTGCTGCAGGAATACGCCCGCTTCTGAGCCGGACGATACCGCCGGGCCCAGCCGCCGGCCGGAGCCGACGAAGCCCACATGCCGGGCGGAGCTGCCCGACGGCCCCCGTCACGACGACGTCAGGACAAGCCCTGGATCTCGCCGTTCTCGTCGAGCTCGACGATGTGCGCAGCGGGATGGGCGCCGAGGCCGGGCATGGTCCGCATGTCCCCGCAGATCGGGTACACGAACCCGGCGCCGACCGAGGCCCGCACCTCGCGTACCGGCATGGTCCAGCCGGTGGGGGCACCCTTGAGGGTGGGGTCCGACGAGATCGACAGGTGGGTCTTGGCAATGCAGACCGGCAGGGCGCCAAACCCGTTCTCCTCGTAGGTGGCGAGCTGGCGGTTCGCGGCCGCCGAGTAGGTAACGCCGTCGGCGCCGTACACCTTGGTGGCCACCGCCTCGATCTTCTCCTTCAGGGTGGCCGTGTCGGGGTACAGGAACGTGAAGGTCGACGGCTCCTCAGCAGCCTCGACCACCACCCGGGCCAGCTCCGTGGCACCGGCACCGCCATCGGCGAAGTGGGTGCACACCGCGACCCGCGCCCCGGCCGCCTCCGCGACCCGTCGGATGACCTCGTGCTCGGAGGGATGGTCGTCGGGGAAGGCGTTGATGGCCACCACCGGCGACACGCCGAACAACCGGATGTTCTCGATCTGCTTACGCAGGTTGGCGGCCCCCTCGAGCACCTCGTCAGGGTTCTCCGCCAGCAGCGCCTCGGGCAGCGGGCGACCGGCAACGATGCGGTGGCGGCCGGAGTGCGCCTTCAGCGCTCGCACGGTGGCCACCAACACCGCAGCGTCGGGGTGCAACCCCGAGTTGCGGCACTTGATGTTGAAGAACCGCTCGGCGCCCATATCTGCACCGAACCCGGCCTCGGTGATGAGGTACTCACCGCAGTGGATGCCGATGAGGTCGGCCATGATCGAGCTGTTGCCGTGTGCGATGTTGCCGAAGGGCCCGGCGTGGACGAGCACCGGGGTGTTCTCCAGCGTCTGCATGAGGTTCGGCTTGAGCGCCTCCTTCATGATCACCGCCATCGACCCCGCGCAATGCAGCTCCTCGGCGGTGACCGGCGAGCCACCCTTGGTGTAGCCCACGACGATGCGGCCGAGGCGGGCCCGCATGTCGGCCAGCGAGGTCGACAGCGCCAGCACGGCCATGACCTCCGAGGCGGCGGTGATGTCGAACCCGCTCTGGCGGGTGACGCCGTCCTCCTTGGCGCCGAGGCCGATGATGATGTTGCGCAGCGCCCGGTCATTGACGTCGAGCGCCCGCCGCCAGGTGATGTTGTGCAGGTCGAGGTCGAGCTCGTTGCCCTGGTGGAGGTGATTGTCGAGCACCGCGGCGAGCAGGTTGTGGGCCGCGGTGACCGCATGGAAGTCGCCCGTGAGGTGCAGGTTCAGCAGTTCCATCGGCACGACCTGGCTGTACCCGCCGCCGGCTGCTCCGCCCTTGATGCCGAAGGTCGGACCCATCGATGGTTGCCGCAACGAGAGAGTTGCCTTCTTGCCGATGAGCTTCATGGCCTGACCGAGCCCCACCGTGGTGGTGGTCTTGCCCTCACCGAGCGGGGTCGGGGTGATGGCCGAGACCACCACGTACTTGGCCCGGGGCCGATCGGCGAGCCGCTCCACGGCCTCGAGTCGGATCTTCGCCACCTCGTCGCCGTGCATCTCGAGCAGGTCGGCGGGCAACCCCATCTGCGCAGCGATGTCGGTGAGCGGCGCCAACGTGGCGGCGCGGGCGATCTCGAGGTCGGACGGGAAGCTCATGGCAACGCCTTTCTGCGACGGCACGGGGCTGCACGGGGCGCCTCAGCGTTGCACCCAACCGGGCCGACTGTCGAGCCGTCCCGGCCAGGACGCGGCACGGCCCGGCCTGTTGCGGGCATTCCCGCAACAGGCCGGGCCGGGAGCCTGTACCGGCCGTGGGCCGGACGACTCAGGCGAGCAGCTTGAGGATGTTCGAGCAGGCGCTGACATCGACGCCGCCCTTGGGCTCGACGAGCAACTGGGTGATCACGCCGTCCTCGATGACTGCGGCGTAACGCTGCGAGCGCGAGCCGAGGCCGAAGCCGCTGCCGTCCATGACCAGGCCCATGGCCTCGGTGAACAGGCCATTGCCATCGGCGAGCATCAGGATGCTGTCGCCAACGCCCTGGGCCTCACCCCACGCCGACATGACGAAGGCATCGTTGACTGCGACACAGGCGATGGTGCCGACGCCCTTGTCGAGCAGCTGCTGGGCGTCCTGCACGTAGCCGGGCAGGTGCACCTTCGAGCAGCCAGGGGTGAACGCGCCCGGAACGGCGAACAACACGACCTTGCCCGAGCCGAGCGACTCGCCGGTGCTGATCTTCTTGGGGCCCTCGGCGCCCATGGTGTGGATTTCGACGTTCGGAATGGCGTCGCCGACCTTGACCGTCATGTGTTCGATCCTTCCCTTTGCAGCGCAGAGTCTGCTGGATTCCCGTAAGAGGGCCACGGATCGACCGACCCGGAGCCTCGCCCACGCTAACGCCTCAGCCGCGGCCGAGCAGACGGTCCAGCGCGAATCACGCCGTCTGGTCGATTACGGCCCGCACCTCGGCCCGTTCGGCCGCGGTCAGCCCCCAGCCGGCGGCGGCGACATTGGAGTGGACCTGGGCCGGAGACGTGCACCCCGCGATCACCGTGGACACCACCGGGTTGGAGGCCAGGTAGCTCATGGCCAGCTCGAGCAAGCTGTGGTCGCGATCGGTTGCCCACCCCTCGAGCCGGGCCACGATCGCCAACTTGTCCTCGTCGATGAACGCCAGACCCCGCTTGCCCCAACGCGACAGGCGAGAGTTCTCCGGCAGCGCGTCCATCGCCTTGTACTTGCCGGTGAGCAGGCCCGACTCGAGCGGGAAGTACGGGACGAAGCCGACGCCGAGCTCGGCGCAGAGGTCCAACACGCCGTCGGTCTCGGGGCTGCGGGTGATCATGCTGTAGTGGTTCTGGATCGACGGGAACGGTGCCAGGCCGCCAGCAGCAGCCGCGTCGGCGGCCTCCCGCAGCTGCGCGGCGCTGAAGCCGGTGCAGCCGATCTCGCGGATCTTGCCCTCCTGGCGCAACTCGGCGAGCACCCCGAGGGTCTCGGCGACGGGGGTGTCGAGATCAGGCCGGTGCAACTGGTACTGGTCGACGTAGTCCATGCCGAGGCGGGTCAGGCTGGCCTCGAGGCTCTGGCGGACGTGGCCCGGGGCACCGCAACGCTTGCCCTCGTCGGGCGAGGCGGTGAAGCCCCACTTGGTGGCCACGAGCACCTGGTCGCGCCGGCCGGCGAGGGCCCGGCCCAGGAACTCTTCGGACTGGCCGTTCCCGTAGGACTCGGCGGTGTCGAAGTAGGTGATGCCGGCGTCGATGGCGGCGTCGACGACCGCCTTGGTGGCGTCGGCGTCGATCGTCATGCCGAAGTTGTTGCAACCAAGTCCGACGACGGACACGTCGAGGATTCCGATACGGCGAGTCTCCATCGGATCTGTTTAGCCGCTGGGATGACCATACGGTTCGGTAGGTTGCGCGACGCAACTCTCCGGGCCGACCATCACCCGGACCAGATACCGGAGGGAATGTCCTATGGCGGCCACCAGCGACCAGGCAGCAGAGCAGATCACCGAGGCCGTGCTGCATAACCTCGCCGGGACTGGCGATGCCCGACTAGGCGAGATCCTGCAGGCCCTGGTCCGCCATCTGCACGCCTTCGCCCGCGAGGTGCGGCTCACCGAGCCGGAATGGATGGCCGGCATCGAGTTCCTCACCGCCGTGGGCCAGGCGTGCACGGACACCCGCCAGGAGTTCATCCTGCTGTCGGACACCCACGGGCTGTCGGCGCTGGTGGACGTTCTGACCCAGGACACCCCCGCGGGGGCGACGGAGTCCACCGTGCTCGGCCCGTTCTACCTGCCCGGTTCACCGGCCCGGGCCAACGGCGAGTCGATGGCCGTCCACGACCCAGCGACGCCGGCGGTGATCCGCGGGAGGGTCCTGGCGCTCGACGGCACCGCCCTGGCGGGAGCGACGATCGATGTCTGGCAGACCGATTCGTCGGGGTTCTACGCCGTCCAGCAACCGGGAACACAGCCGGAGGACAACCTGCGCGGCGTCTACACCACCGACGCCGAGGGCCGCTACGAGCTGGTCACCGTGCGGCCCGTCGAGTACGAAGTCCCCACCGACGGCCCGGTCGGCGACCTACTGCTGGCGGAGGGCCGCCATGCGTGGCGGGCTGCCCACATCCACGCCATCGTGTCCTGCCCGGGATACCGACGGGTGGTCACCCACCTGTTCGACGGCGATCGGGGCTACCTCGATTCGGATGCGGTGTTCGGGGTGAAGCCGTCCCTGGTTCGGACCTTCACCCCGGCATCGGCTGACGACGGCTCGACGGTTTGCACCCTCGAAAACGATTTCGTGCTGGTTCCCGAGCAGGGCTGACCCAGCGGCCGGGCACCCGGCCGACACGCACCCGGCCGACACGCACCACGGTACGAGCGGCTCCAGCCGCGCATGGTGGCCGTCAATCCTGTTCGGCCATTCCAGCCGCCCCGGAGCCGCCCCTCGCAACGATTCGCCGTCGATTCGGCGCGCTACCGGTTCTTGCGGGCCACCTGCGCGCTCAAACCATTTGCTTACAAACATGCTGAACCGCCCGGGTGCAGCCGGACCGAACCCAGACCACCCGGGATGCGACCACCGGGCCCAACCCACGGGCCAGCCACGAACGCACCGGGGTCGAAGGACCGGGAACCAACCACGCCGGACCGAGCACCAATCCGCCGCACCGCGCCCCGCCATCATGTTCGGGCGGCGACAGGCGCCACCATCACGCTCGGGCCGGCGACGCGGCCCGGCGACGGGCACCACGATCACCGGCGCTGCCGCAGATGGGCCGGCGCTAGCCTGGTGCGGCGTGGACGATGCCGATGGGTTCGACGCTCACCCGGGCGCATCGGGCGCCGCTCCCCGGGCGTCGCGCCCGGCGCATGGCGAGCACCACCGGGCCAGATTCAGGCTTGCCACCGCCATCGCTCCGGTGCTCCTGGCCGCCGCGGCGGTGGTCGCCGGGTGTGGTGGCACCGACGGGGCCGTACCGACCGACACGGCATCGGCGGTCGGCCCGACGACGACGGATGCACCGGCCGGCACCCCAGCGACCACGAGCAACCCGACCCCGGCCGCATCGAACCCCTCGAGCACGAACACCACCACAGCCGTGCCGGCCGCGGCGACCCCGAGCACGAGCCCCACGACAGCCGTGCCGGCCGCGGCGACCCCGAGCACCGCTGCGGCGCCGACACCGTCGAGCGGCGCGACCACCACGGCACCGTCGTCCGCACCCGGCAGCGCAGCAACTGATCCGCCGACGGTGCGGACCGGACCCGATGGGTTCCGCTTCGAGATCCACCACATCGACACCGCCCTGCAGGCCCGCATGGAACCGACGTCGTGGCGACCGGGCTGCCCGGCCGATCTCGAGGAGTTGCGCTACCTACGCATCGGTTATCGCGACTTCTCCGGCCAGGACCGCACCGGTGAGCTCGTGGTGCACCGCGACGCCGTCGCGGCGATGGAGCAGGTATTCACCGATCTGTGGCTGGCCCGCTACCCGATCCGCAGCATGCGCCTTGTCGACGACTTCGGCGGCGACGACGACACCTCGATCGCCGCCGACAACACTTCGGCATTCAATTGCCGCTTCGTCGCCGGGACGACCCGCTGGTCGAACCACGCCACCGGCCGAGCCATCGACATCAACCCGATCGAGAACCCCTGGGTCGAGAACGGCCACACCGACCACCCGGCGTCGGTGCCCTTCATCGACCGCAGCCCAGCCGCAGGCGTCATCATCGAGGGCGACGCGGTGAGCCGGGCCTTCGACGCCGTCGGCTGGGGTTGGGGCGGACGATGGGGCGAGCCGCTCGACTACCAGCACTTCTCGGCGACCGGCCGCTGAACCGGCATCGTGTCCGCTCGGCTTCGAGGACCGGCCCAGGAGCGACCGCACACGAGCCGGCCACGCGGGCAGCGAGCGGTCGGCACCGCGACAGGCCAGACTGGGGGCGCGACCACCGGAGGGAACATGACGTCGACCACCCCGATCAGCAACGCAGCGCTGCGCCTGCACCATCACGCCTTCGTGGTCCGCGACCAGGAAGTCACCCGCCACTTCTACGAGGACATCCTCGGCTTCCCCCTGGTGGCCACCTGGTGCGAACGCGAGCACGTCCGGGGCAAGGAGCGGACGTACTGCCACACGTTCTTCGAGCTGGCCGACGGCTCGGCCCTGGCTTTCTTCCAGATGGCCGACCCCGCCGACCATGCCGAGCTCGCGGCGGCCACCCCCACCTCGCTCAACCATGTCGCCCTGGCAGCCACCGCCGAGGGTCAGGCCGCCATCGAGGCTCGCCTCGGCGCTCACGACGTCCCCTTCCGGGTCATCGACCACGGCTACTGCCGGTCGCTGTACCTCGTCGATCCCGACGACATGGCCCTCGAGTTCACCGTCGACGCCACGGACGTGGCTGCCATCAACGAGCGCCGCCGCGCCAACGCCCACGACGAATTGCGCCGATGGCTGGCCGGCGACCACACCCCGAACAACAACCTGCGCTGAACGGCGGGCCGATCGCCGCATCTATTGCGGGACCCGCCATCCGGCATCGGGAGGGGGCACGACCGCGGTCGAATCTGCGGGGTTGCGGCCTTCGGGTGCCACCCCGCTGTCGCGGCCGGGCCCGCCCGTCCGGCCGGGTGGCACCACCGCTGGACTCAGCGCCACGTTGCAGCAGGTTTGGGCCCGGCCGGCGATGGGAACGTCACACTCGTGGTTACCCTCGTCAGGCCCCCGATCGATGCCGACGAACTGGCCGCGGAGCTGTCCCAGGTCGTCACCAGGCTGCGCCGGGCGTTGCAACGCTCGGCACGCGCCCACCTCGACGGCGAGTCATTGTCGCCCACCGAGATCGAACTGCTGCTGCTCGTCGCTGAGCGACCCGGCGTCGGGGTGGCCGATGCCGCCGCCGAGCTGGGAGCGGCCCCCAACACGGTCAGCACCCTGATCCGCAAGCTGGTCGACCTCGGCATGCTGCGCCGCGGCCGCAACCGCGACGACCGGCGGGTGGCCCGCCTGCTGCTCACCGAGGAGGCCGAGGCCCGGCTGGTCCGCTGGCGGGTCCAGCGGGCCGAGACCCTCACCGAATCGTTCGACCGGCTCGATGCCGACGAACTGTTCCGTCTCCACGACGCGGTGACCGCCATGGAGTCGCTGTCCTCGGCGCTCTACCGGCCTCGGCAACGACGCGGCGCCCAGTAGGGAGAGCACGGACCGGATGACCATACCGAGGGGCGTACCGGCAAGCACGGTGAGGGCCCCGGCAGTGCGGCGGCGGCGGCAGCAGCAGCGGGCGCCGCTGCGCTACCGGCACCGCATGGCGGGCCCCCGCTCGAGTCGTGGCCCCGGACCGCGACCGTGGTCGAGGCGTACCGGCCGTGTAACCCGGTCACCCCGGCGGACCCGGCCGTCGGCTGAACCGCCAGGTCGCGGGTCGACTCGGCCCCGAGTCGGTCGGCCTAGCCCGGGGTCGACCCCGATTGGTCCTTGCCACCCTCGCGGCGCGACCGCTGCCGGTCCTCGAACAAGGCCAGCAGATCCTCCCGGCCGAACAGGACCGCCACGCTGACCGGCGGCGGGCTGCCCGCCGCAGGATCGGCGCCAAAGCGCAGCAGCGTCGCTACGACATCGGCATAGCCCTTGAAGGTCGCCCCGCTGAGTGGGGTCTGACCCCGATCGTTGAGCTGATCAGCGAACGCGCCAGCCTGCAGGAGGACCTCAACCGCCTCGACGTGGCCATGATAGGCGGCGAGCATCACCAACGAATCGCCGTTCTGGTTGGTCAGATCGGGCGGGGCCCCACCCTCGGTGGCCTCCCGGAGCAGCCCGACGTCGCCCTGCCGGGCGGCCTGGAACAACAGGTTTGCCAACCGGGTCAACCGCTCCTGGTCGCTCTCCCCCGCCGGGGCCGTGTCGCGCTTGTCGCTCATGGCCCGACCCTACCCACCGGGCAACGAGCCCGGCCCGTTCCGGGCGACTAGACAGACGTCGCACCAGCCGAACCGGCCGACATCGGGGGAACAGCCATGACAGTCATCGGGATCTCGCACGTCGCCGTGGGCGTACGTGACATGGAGCGGGCGCTGGAGTTCTACCGCGACCTCATCGGCCTCGAGGTCACCCTCGACACCGAGGAGGGCGGGTTCGGCCCCAGCCGCCAGGAGCGACGACGAGCGGTCTACCTGCGCCTGCCCGGATCGACGGACCCGCACGACTTCTTCATCGTCCTCGACCAGCAGCTGACCCGCGAACCCTTCGGGGCGCCACCGCGACTGTTCGAGCTGGGCACCCACCACTTCAGCTTCTGGTGCGACGACCTCGAGGAGCGCTTCGAGCGCATCGTCGCAGCAGGCTTCAAGGTGGTCGTCCCGCCCGGTGCGGCCGACGCCCTGGCCTACGGGGAACCGGCAGGATCCGGGCGGGTGGCCACCACGCTGGTCAAGGACGACGACGGCAATGTCGTCCAGCTCGACATGCGGATCTGACCGCGCCGGGCCAGCAGCCGGGTCGTCCGGCCGGGTCGTCCGGCCGGGTCAGCTCGCGCCGGTCTCGATCCCGAAGCGCTGGCCGGCCCGGAACGCCTCGGCCACGCTGTCCATCCGGGCGAAGGCCACGCCGAGGCCGGCGATCTCGTCGAGCCATTCCTCGAGGGCCAGCAGGCGGCCGCCACGACCGATCACCTGCGGGTGGAACACCACGTTGCACACCCCGTGGCTGACGTCGCGCACCATCCAGCGCACGTCGTCGGCGAAGTTGGCGAACATCGTCTGGGGCCGCTGCAGCCCCGGCATCAGCATCTTGCGAAAGGTGACGAACTCGAGGTGCACGTAGTCGTCGAGGGTCCAACTGAAGGGCAGCTCGACGACATCGACGGGGTCACCCCACTCGACGGGGCCGTCCTCGGGGAAACGGTCCCCCGAGCGCACCCAGTACGGGGACACGTCGTGGCCCATGAGCGACGAGTCGTACCGCACGCCGAACTCCACCAGGGAGGCAATGGTCTGCGCGGTCAGATCGCCCGAAGGGGCCCGGTAACCGACCGGGGCGGCGCCCGTCAGCGCTTCGAGCAGTTCGCAGCTGCGCTGCATGACCCAGCGTTCGCGGTCCGGCGACAGACCCGGGTTGAACTCGTGGGCATAGCCGTGCAGGCCGACCTCGTGGCCGGCATCGACCACCGCTCGGCAGATGTCGGGGTAGGTCTCGAGCGTGTGTCCGGGGATGAAGAAGGTGGCCGTGATGTTGCGCTTGGCCAGCAGCCGCAGGATGCGGGGTACCGCGACCGCACCGAACTCGCCGCGCGACATCGGGGTCGGGCTGGTCTGGCGGCGCTGCATCCACAGCGATGGGCCGTCGAAGTCGAACGACAGGCACACATGGCCCGCCGGGTTGGCGTCGAGGCCGGGCACGGACACGCTCATGGTCACTCCTACAGATCGAGAACGAGTTCGGGGGTCAGACTGCCCGAGCAGCAGATCATCATGGCGGTGCCGTCCTGCTGCTCCTCGGGCGACAGCACCGCATCACGATGATCGGGAATACCTTCCAGTACGGCCACCTCGCAGACGCCGCAGGCACCCCGTTCGCAGATGGTCTGCGTCGACAGGCCGGCCTTGCGCAACGCACCGAGAATCGTCGTTCCCGGCGGCACCGCCAGGCGGGTGCCGGAGCGGGCCAGCACGACGGTGTAGCCGCCACCGGTCGCCGCTTCGGTGACCGGGTCGAAGCGCTCGACCATGATCGTGGAGCGATCCCGCCCGGCCGCGACCGCAGCCTGTTCCAGTGCCGCCAGCAGCGGGTTGGGGCCGCAGGCGTACAGCCGGGCGTCGGGCGGCGATTCGGCGACGATTCGCTGCACATCGAGCACTGCCCCGACCTCGGCGTCCACGTGCAGTCGCACCCGATCGCCGTAGGGGGCCAACTCGTCGAGCAGCGCGGCCTGGTCGCGGCGGGCCACCGCATAGTGCAGATGCCAGGACCGTTCGCCCCGGGCGTCGAGCGCTGCGGCCATGGAGACCAGCGGCGTGACCCCGATCCCCCCTCCGACGAGTACCGCCGGCCCCTCACCCAGCGGGAAGGTGTTGAGCGGGGCCGACACCGTCAGCAGCGTACCGACCTGGCCCCGCCCGAACAGCCACCGCGTTCCCCCGGTCGAATCGGCAGCACGCTTGATCGCCGCCCGGTAGGTGTCCGCCCGGTGCGACGGCAGCAGCGAATAGGGCCGCACCAACCCGTTGCCCAGCTCGAGCTCGATGTGCGCGCCGGCCTCCCACAACGGCAACGCCTCGCCGTCGAGCGCACGCAACTCGAACAGGCGCACGTCGTCACCCGCCCAGGTCAGGCGGTGCAGACGGACGGGACGATGGGCATCGGCAGCGGCGGTCACGGTTCCGTGGATCGTACCGGTGCCGACGAGCCGGACGCTCGACGGGAACCGCACCGGGCCCGCCGGGCGACCCGACCGGACCAGCGGGACCGCCGGACCCTGGCCGGGATGGCAAGATCACGCCGTACAGATCCGGCACGACCGAACGACCGGCCGGCAGCCACGTCGAGGAGCATCTACCATGACCACCACCCAGCTGCGTCGCTACGAGTTGCACGACGGCATGATGGACGACTTCATCGCCTGGTTCCCGAACATCGTCCCGGTGCGGGCCACGTTCGGGTTCACGGTCGAGGTCGGCTTCGCGGACCGCGAGACCAACCAGTTCGTTTGGGCCGTCAGCTTCGACGGGGACGAGGCGGCCTTCCGGGCGGCCGAGGCGGTCTACACCGAGTCGCCGGAACGGGCGGCGGTGTTCGCCGGCCAGCCGAGCCGGGTCGCCAAGATGCACCTCGCCTTGGTCGAGCCCGTCAGCGTCTGAGCCCCGGCTGGTGCCGGTGGGCCCGGTGATCGGACCTGCTCGCCGGCACCGCTAGCGTCGGAAAGATGTTCCGGCGCCCAGACGACCTCCGCCGACGTCTGCGCGAGGCCGGCGAGCAGGTCCGCCGAACGGCCGAGAGCACGATCGAGAACCTCGAGCAGCGACGCGGTGGAATGCCGGCCACCCGGTCGGCCCCGCCCCGCCCGCTGGCAGAGATCCAGGCCGATCTCGACGCCCTCGTCGGCCTCGACTCGGTCAAGGAGCAGGTCCGCACCCTGATCGCCTTCCTGCAGGTCCAGGGCCGGCGACGCGAGCACGGCCTGGCCGACGTCCCCACCAGCCAGCACCTGGTCTTCCTCGGCAACCCCGGGACCGGCAAGACCACCGTCGCCCGGCTGCTGGCCGAGATGTACGGGTCCATCGGGCTGCTGTCCAAGGGCCACCTCGTGGAGGTGGACCGGGCCGGGCTGGTCGGCCAGTACGTCGGGCACACCGCGGCGAAGACCAACAAGGCCATCCGGCGGGCGCTGGACGGCGTGCTGTTCATCGACGAGGCCTACGCCCTGTCCCCGCCGGGGCTGCACAACAGCAACGACTTCGGGTCCGAGGCGGTGGAGACACTCCTCAAGCGAATGGAGGACCACCGCCACCGCCTGGTGGTGATCGCCGCCGGCTACCCCAAGTTGATGAACGCCTTCCTCAACTCCAACCCGGGGTTGCGCTCGCGTTTCGCCCGGGAGATCGCCTTCCCCGACTACGCCACCGTCGAGCTGGTGGCCATCACCGAGAAGATCGCCACCGACGCCGACTACCGCCTCGGCGCCGATGCCCACGAGGCGCTGAGCCGGATCTTCGAGCGGGCCGTGCGCAACGAACGGTTCGGCAACGCCCGCTTCTCCCGCACGCTGTTCGAACAGGCCATCAACCGCCAGGCGTTGCGCCTCGCCGGCGACCGTGGCGTGCACGAACTCGACGCCCGCAGCGTTGCGGTGCTCGACGCCATCGACTTCGTCGAGGCCGCCACCGTGCTGCTGCCCGGCGGGCGCTGAACGCCGCCGCGGCCGGCCGCCTGCCCTGCTGTCCGCCGCGTCAGCAGGTGGGCCAGGTACGCAGCGGTCGTTCCTCCAGCGGGGGAACCCGCCGGTCGGCCAACAGGCCGAGGCCGCGCGCCAGCACCGCCCGGGTGGACGCGGGGTCGATCACCTCGTCGATGTTCATGACCCCGGCTGCGCCGTACGGGGCGGTGACCGCAGCCATCTCGGCCGCGGTGCGGGCCTTCTCCTCGGCCGACATCCGGTCGCCGTACAGGACGTTGACGCCGACCCCGGGGTCCATGAAGCCGATCTCCGCGGTGGGCCACGCGTACAGCCCCTGGGTGTAGCCGGGCAGCCCGTTGAGGGCCTGCCATGCCAGGCCGAACGCCTTGCGCACGATGACCGTCATGCTCGGGGCGCTACACAGCATCAGCGCCTCGTAGAAGCGGATGGCCCGGTACAGCAGCCGGTTGTGCTCCACCTGGCGGCCCACCAGGAACCCGGGGACGTCCTGCAGGCAGATCAGCGGGATGTTGAAGCTGTCGCACAGCACCAACAGCCGCAGGCCCTTCTCGCAGGTGGCCGGGTCGAGCGTGCCGGCGTTGAACATCGGGTTGGACGCCATCACCGCCACCGGCCAGCCGTCGATCCGGGCGAAGCCGGTCCACAAGCCGCGTCCCATGTCCGGCCGCAGCTCGAACAGCGAATCGGGATCGGCGATGCGGGCCAGCACCTTGCGCATGTCGTAGGCCCGTGACCGCTTGGCCGGCACCAGCCCGGCCAGCTCGGGGTCCTCCTCGATCGGCCCGACACCCTCTGCCGGCACACGCGGCGCGGGGGTCCAGGCGTTGGGCGGCAGGTAGGACAGGAACCGGCGGATGGCCGCGTAGGCCTCGTCGAAACTGTCCACCGCCAGGTCGATCTGGCCGGTCTGGCGGGCATGGACGTCGACGCCGCCGAGCTCCTCGAAGCCGATCTGCTCGCCCGTCGCCACCTCCACCACCCGGGGCGAGGTGACCGCCAGGCACGAGCCGCGCACCTGCACCACGAAGTCGCTCATGGCCGAGGTGAAGCTCGACGCACCGAAGCTCTGGCCCACGATCGCGGTGGCCACCGGCACCAGATGGTTGCGCTGGGCCAACTCCATCATCGAGGACAGCTCGGAGAACCCTTCGGCCGACATGATGTCGGGCACGCGGGCCCCGCCGGTCTGGCCGAAGTAGACGAAGGGATGCCCGCGGTCGATGGCCAGGCGCAGCAGCCGGTCCATGCGGCGGCTGCCCACCACCGCGGTGGAGCCCCGCTTGACGGTGATGTCGTCACCGCCGACCGCCACCGCACGGCCGTCGATGGTGCCGATCCCGCCGATCTTGCCGTCGCCGGGCGTCGAGTCGCGGTCCTCGAGCCGCATCGAGTGGGCGAAGGTGCCGAGCTCCTCGAAGGAGCCGGGATCGAGGAACCCGTCGAGGTGCTCGCGGATGGTGCGCTCGCCGCGCTCGTGGATCCGGGCGATGGCGTCGAGGCCGCCCATCTCGGTGCGGATCCGCCGGGCGCGCTCGTGCCGTTCGGCGATGAGATCCGAAAGCGGGGCTCCGGTGGCTGACGGTTCGGTGGCTGACGGTTCGGTGGCTGACGGTTCGGTGGCTGACGGTTCGGGCACAGCGGTCACTCCTCGCTCAGCACGTGGACCAGGTCGACAACGGACGTGACGTGTGCGGCCGGGGCTCGCGGGTTGCCAGACGGCGCAGGTCCTCCGCCAGGACCACCCGGGTGTCCGCCGGATCGATGACGTCGTCGAGCATCATCACCTCGGCCGCACCGTAGGGGCTGGTCGCACCGACCTGGCGGGCGTACTCGGCCTCACGGTCGGCCCCGGTGGCGTTGGGCCGCACGATGTTGACCGCCACCTCCGGGTCCATGAACCCGATCTCGGCGCCCGGCCAGGCGTAGATGGCGTCGGCCACGACCCCGGAACCGTTGAGCGTCTTGAACGCCAGGCCGAACGCCTTGCGCACGATGACGGTGAGAGTGGGACACGAGCAGTTCGACAGAGCCTCACGGAACCGCATGGCCTTGTACAGCAGCCGGTCGTGTTCGACCTGGCGGCCCACCAGGAAGCCCGGCACGTCCTGGAGGAACAGCACCGGGATGTCGAAGCTGTCGCAGAGCACCAGCAACCGGGTGGCCTTCTCGCAGCCGTCCACGTCGATCGCCCCGGCGCCGAACATCGGGTTGGAGGCGATGATCCCGATCGGGAACCCGTCGATGCGCCCGAACCCGGTGGTCAGGTTCCGGCCGATGGCAGGCCGCAGCTCGAAGAAGCTGTCGGGGTCGCACAGCTTGGCGATGAGACGGCGCATGTCGTAGCCGCGCGTGCGTTGGACCGGGACCACGGCCCGGATCGACGGGTCGGGCTCGATCGGGCCGACGCCACCCTCGGGCAGGCGCGGCGCCGGCGTCCAGGCGTTGGAGGGCAGGTAGGACAGGAACCGCCGGACCGCCTCCCAGGCCTCCTCCTCGGTATCGACCCCGAGGTCGATCTGGCCGGTCTCGCGGGCGTGCACGTCGACCCCGCCGAGTTCTTCGAAGGAGATCTGCTCGCCGGTGGCCACCTCGATCACCCGTGGGGAGGTGACGGCCAAGCACGAGCCACGCACCTGCACCGTGAGATCGCTCATGGCCGCCAGGAACGACGAACCGCCGAAGGACTTGCCCACGATGACGGTGGCCATCGGCACCCGGTGGCGACGGGTGGCGACCCCGGGGAAGGGTACGAACGCCGAGATCCCCTCCGAGCCGAGGATGTCGGGGATACGGGCCCCGCCGGTCTCGCCGATGTGCACGATCGGCGTGCCGTGCAACAGGGCATGGTCGACGAGGCGGTCCTCCTTGCGCATCGACACCAACGAGCTCGACCCCTGTCGCACGGTGATGTCGTCGCCGAAGACCACCACCGGCCGGCCGTCGAGACGGGCGTGGCCGCCGATCTTGCCGTCGCCAGGGGTGTTCTCACGGTCGGCGGGGTCGGCTGATCGGGCGAAACGCCCGAGCTCACGGAAGGACCCGGGGTCGACCAGCGCGTCGATGCGTTCGCGGATCGTGTGGCCACCGCGCTCGTGGATGCGGGCGATGCGGTCCACACCACCCATCTCGGTACGGATCTTCTCGGCCCGTTCGGCCAGATCGGCCGCCAGCTCGTCCTGGTTCACCCGCTCTGCTTAGCGCACTCGGACGGCCAGACTGGAGTTCATGCCGGCACGTCGACGGGGGCAATCGAGGCGACGGTCGATGCTCATGGCCTGCGTCGGCGCCCTCGCCCTGCTCAGCGCCTGCCGCGGCGGGGGCAGCGAGGCCGCCGGGAACGCAGCCTCGATGGCGGACGAGGCGAGGACCGCTGCGGTGCCTGTACTGCGCTGGGCGGCGCTGGGCGACTCCTACAGCGCCGGCTACGGGGGCAGCCGGAGCCGGGTGGTCGCCCGCGACGGGGCCGCCGCCGCGGCAGGCGGGGCGACCGCGGGCGGGGCGACCGCAGGCGGTGCCCCGACGACGGGCGGCGGGCGGGCGACGTGCATGCAGGCCGGCGCCGACAGCTACGCCCGGCGGGCCGTCGAGCTGCTGGCGCCGCGCCTGATCGAGCTGACGTTGGTGGCGTGCGGCGGTGCCCTCAGCGGCGACCTCGCCTCACAGCTGGCCACCGCTGGGCCGGCAGGGCAGACCGACGTCGCCACCGTCACCGTGGGGGGGAACGACATCGGCTTCGGCGAGTTGATCCGGCAGTGTTCGGGAGGGAGCTGTCCAGACCTCGCGGCCGACCTCGCCGACCTCCCCGGGATACCCGGTGCGTCCGGCGGCACAGGCCGCACTGCCGGTTCCGCCAGCACCGAGAACACCGGGAGCACCCGGAACACCCGCGGTTCGGGCGATAGCGGCACTACCGACTGGGACCTCCTGGCTGACGAGCTCACCGCCCGTTTCGGCGACATCGCCGGGTGGCTACGGCCGGGTGGCACGCTGCTGGTGCTCACCTATCCGCTGCCCTTCCCCGAGCAGCCCGGCGCCTGCCCCACCGGGATCGGTCTCAACCGGCCGGACGACGCCGCCCTCGTCAACGCAGCCATCATGCGTCTCGACGACACCCTGGTGGCCGCCGCCGCCCGAGCGGGACGCGAGCACGGGGACCGCACGATCTCCGTCGTCGAATGGCGAACTCCCGACGGCACCGCGCCCACGGCGGAACGCACCGCAGCCGACGGCACCGGCCGCCGGGTTGGCTGGAACCCCGCAGGGATCTGCGGGGCCGATCCGATGCTCAACGGGCTACGGCTCGACGCCGAACTCGCCGACAGCTTCCACCCGAGCGACCGGGGCCTCGATCTGGCCGCGGCCGCCGTCGCCGAACCGCTGCGGCATTTCGCCGGCGACTGACCGGCCTGCGCCCAACCCGGCCACTGCGCAACCGGCCGGCGCGCAGCCCGACCCGCGCCCGGCCCGGCCGTAGTTGACCGGGCCACCGCACCTCCCTAGCGTCCAACCCCCCCGAGCCGGCCGCCAGCACCGTCGCCGCGATCTCGGCCCCCGAAAGCAGGACCGATGACCGACCCCGACATCACCGACAGCGGTGAGGGCACCGATGCCCCCGCGTCGTCGGGGGCCGAACATCGGACCGGGCGACCAAGACTCCCCGCCGGGGTTCCCGCGGTCATCGGCACCGTCGCGGTGTCCACCATCGGCACGCTCGCGATGGCCACCGCCCTCGGCAAACTGGTCTTCGACATCACCGGCCGGGCGCTCGACCTCGGCCTGATCGGCCTCGCCGAGTTCCTGCCCACCGCCATCCTCGCCCCGCTGGTCGGCCCGATGGCCGACCGCCTCGACCGCCGCAAGGTGGTGGCCCTCGGGCTGCTGGCCGAAGCGCTGTGCGCCATCGGTATGGCCCTGTACGCGGCATCGGACCCGACTCGGGCCTGGCCGGTGTTCGCCCTGGTAGCGGGGTACGGTACGGCACGGGCTGCGGTCACCCCGGCCTTACGGGCCCTGCCCGCGGACCTCGCAGGGGCGCAACTGTCACGCGTGGTCCCGCTGAACTCTGCGGCGTGGCAGCTCGCGGTGATCATCGGCCCCGTGGTGGCGGGCTTCCTCTATGTCGGTGGGCCGTCCTGGCCGTTCATGTTCGGCACGGCGACGCTGCTGATCGCGGTGGCGCTCATCCTGCAGGTACCCGACGTCCGCAGCACCTCGGGCCAGCGGGCGGCCGGCACGGCATCCGCCACCGGACCGCTGCGGGAGGCGCTCGAGGGCCTGCGCTTCGTCCGCCGGACGCCGATTCTCTTCGGCGCGATCTCCCTGGACCTGTTCGCGGTGCTCTTCGGTGGTGCCGTGGCGCTGCTGCCGGCCATCGCCGAAACCCGGCTCGGCGTCGGGGCGGTCGGCCTGGGCTGGTTACGCGCCGCCTGCGGTATCGGGGCAGGCACCACCACCCTGCTGCTGGCGAGGCGGCCGTTGCGCCATCGGGTCGGTCGCGTGCTGCTGGTCGCAGTGGCCGTCTTCGGGGTCTTCACGCTGCTGCTCGCCTTCACCACCAGCTTCGCCGTGGCCTTCGTCGCGCTGGCCGTGCTGAGCTCCGCCGACGCCATCAGCGTGTTCGTCCGCGGCACCCTCGTACCGCTGGCCACGCCGGCGGTGATGCGCGGCCGGGTGATGGCTACCGAGAACGTGTTCATCGGCGCCTCCAACGAACTCGGCGCCTTCGAGTCCGGTGTGGCCGGTCAGCTCTTCGGGGTCGTGGGAGCCGTGGCTCTCGGTGGGGTGGCGACCCTGCTGATCGTGGGGATCTGGTGGTGGCGCTTCCCGGCACTGCGCAACGTCGACCGGTTCGAAGAGGTCATGGAGAAGGTCTGACCCGGTACCCGGTAACCCGGTCGATCAGGATGTCGTCGTGAGCGGCCCGATCACCGGGTCGGCCACCGTCGCCGGGGTCAACGCCACCTAGGGCGAAGCCACCTTCGAACCGAGGATCGGCCAGAACGGCTGGTCCTGATGCCAGTGGAAGTAGCGCTCCACAGCGCCCGCCGGCTTGATGAAGATCTGGTCGAAGTAGATGCGGATCCGCTCGCTGTCGAGTGCGTCG
Source organism: Acidimicrobiia bacterium (assembly GCA_947476745.1). GTDB lineage: Bacteria > Actinomycetota > Acidimicrobiia > Acidimicrobiales > CAIXPF01 > CAIXPF01. Next base: position 237,829 of record CANJRG010000002.1, read on the forward strand.
GCGGCCAGTGCCGCCAGATCGGTGTCGAACACGAAGGCGCTGAAGGCGTCGTCGTGGGCGTAGACGCGTCGGTCCATCCCGGTACCGCCCGCCGAGTCCGGCGACGCCAGCCAACGCTCGACCGCCGCCAGCATCTGCTCGACCGTCGACACGTCTATCGCGCCCGGCACCTTCACCACGCCGTCGCAAGCCGGCCACACCCCAAGCTGCCGACGGGGAGGGGTAGGCCGCGGCAGCGGCCGACGGGCGGTTCCCGCAACGGGCAGTACCTTCGGCGGGCATGGCCGGCCCCGGAATGCCACCGTCACCCGGACGCGACCACGGCACCCGCCCCGACGGTGACACAGCCCGCCCGGGCCCACCCAACCGGCGCGAGGAGATCCTGGCGGTGACAGCAGACATCTTCGCCGAACCGCTCCCTACGAGCCGATCCGGCGGCGGGACCGGGCGATCCGCTGGCTTGGACACGCTTCCTCGAACGCTGGGGTGACAACCGGGGCCTTCCGGGCCGACCTTGAGCCCAACCTGGTGTTCCGCGTCATGAATCTCTGTGGTCGTCTCCGTCGGGCGTTGGTACCGTCCCGACGCGTCGCCGAGCCGGCCTCACACCTCCGAGCCCATCCGACGCCGCAACGGTGAGGTGGTCCTCGATCCGCACCACGGGGCGGTGATCCCTACCGGTGTCGAGCCCATCACGATCCTCGTACAGACGGCGCAGGGCCTCCCCGAGTGGCAACCCGGCAATGGCCCGCGGGTACCGCTGGGGCAGCAGCGGTCGGCCGCGTTCGCCCGCCGGGTGCACCTCGAGCGCGCCGGCTCGGCGCACCAGTGCCACCGAGCACGATGCCAGCACCTCGACCACGGCGTCGAGCAGCCCAGCGAAAAGCGGATCTTCACCGTCCTCACCGGTCGTTGCCGTGGACGCCGGGCCCGTCGCCGACTACAACCAGGGTGTGCAATTCCAGGCGCGGACCCTCGAGGCGGTCGACGACGACACCGTGCAGCAGCTCTACCGGGAGCGCGGCTGGACCGACGGGCTGCCGGTGGTTGCCCCGACGCCGGCCCGGGTCGAGGCGATGCTGGCCTACGGAGGGTTCACCCCCGACCAGGTGATCGGGGTCGAACTGGTCAAGCAGCGGGCACTCACGGCGGAGAAGGTGGCGATCAACGCGGTGCTGGCCGGGTGCCTGCCACCGGACTTTCCGGTGGTGACGGCGGCGATCGAAGCCATGTGCAAGGAGGAGTTCCTCGTGCACGGGGCCACCGCCTCGACCGGCGGGTGTGCCGTGCTGCTGGTGGTGAACGGACCGATCCGCCGCCAGCTCGCCATGTCGTCCACCTTCTCGGTGCTCGCCGGCCCGGACCGGGCGTCGGTCTGCATCGGCCGGGCCGTCCGGCTGGTGCTGCGCAACCTGCTCGAGGTGCGTCCCGGCGAGCTCGACCGCTCCACGTTGGGCCACCCCGGCAAGCTGTCGTGGTGCCTCGCCGAGGACGAGGAGGGCGGCGCTCCGTGGCTCCCGCTCGGCGCCGAGCGCGGCATCCCCGACGAGGTCAGCTCTGTCACCGCCTTCGCCGCCTCCGCCCCGCGCCAGATCATGAACGAGTGGACGACCGATCCCGTCGAGCTGCTCACGACGGTGGTGGCGGAGATCAAGGCGACCATGCTGCATTACTCGATCTGGTCGGGGAACTACGCCGTGGTCCTGCCGCCGCAGATCCGCGCCGTCCTGCACGAGGCCGGCTGGTCCAAGGCCGATGTCCGGCGGTTCGTGTACGAGCACGCGGTGGTCCGCCGCTCCGACTGGGAACGGGTCGGTAAGGCTGCCGTGGTCAACGACCGCAACCGTGACTTCGAGTACCGGGCCCTGCCCTCCCCCGACCATCTGCTGGTGATCGCGGCCGGCGGCGAGGCCGGCGGTTTCGTCGCGGTCATCCCGCCCTGGCTCGGCCCGAAGTCGGCCGCCACCACCGCCGCCATCGGCGTCTGCATCGACTGCTGAGCCGAACGAGCCGAACGAGCCGAACGAGCCGAACGAGCCGAAAGGAACCTACCGATGAGTATGACCGTGCTCGACCCCAGCTTCGAGGAGGCCGCCGTGGCAGTCGTGCTGCCGCAGCGGCCGCGCAGCCTCGCCGGCGCCACCGTGGGCTTCATCTCCAACGGCAAGCAGGGCACCAAGGGGTTCTTCGCCCATCTCGAGCGGCTGCTGCGCGACGAGTGGGGAGTCGCCGAGGTCGTCTACCGCACCAAGTCGAACTACTCGGCGCCGGCGGAGACCTCGCTGATCAACGAGGCCGCCGGCTGGGCCGCCGCCTTCGCCGGCATCGGCGATTGAGGCAGCTGCTCGTCGTGCAGTTTGCACGACGCCGTCAGCTCGGAACGGGTCGGCACCCCCGCCGTCGGGTTGATGACCGTGCCCTTCGTCAACGGGGCCGAGCTCATGGCCCAGGCGCTCGGCATCCCGGGCTATCCATTCGTGGTGATCTCCCACCCGATTTCCTCGGCCACCGACGCCGAGCTCGAGGCCAAGGCCCGCCACACCCTGGAACAGGCCCGTGGGTTGCTGCTCGCGGACTGAGCCGTTCGACGATGGTTTCGCCGTGACGGCAACAGGGCAGATACCTCCCATGTCGGCCGAAACCACCACCGTGCCCGGGCCGGCGTCAACGCAGGTGCCCCGCCGACGAGCCGGCCACACCCTGATCGCCCTCGCCCTGCTGCTCGGTGGCGGGCTGGCCGCGGCGTGCAGCAGCGACGACTCGGTCACGGCGACCAGCACCTCGGCGAGTAGCACCGTGCCGACCGGTACCTCGTCGCGGCCGACCACGAGTTCGGCGCCGGGCTCGACCACGGTGCCCGGGACCGGCACATCCACCGCGCCCACCACCGCGCCCACCACCGCGGCGACCGCCGTCCCACCGGCGACGACGGCGAGTACCGCCGTGATCCCGCGGATCCCCACGGCACCGCCCGGACCGACGTTCGAGCCGGCGACAGCCGTGGTGGAGCAGCACTTCCCCGGCACCAACCGTCTGGCGGTGCTCACCGACGTCCGCCTCGGCCGCAACGACGGCTTCGACCGGGTGGTGTTCCAGTTTCGCAACGACGACTCGCTGCCCGGCTACCTGGTCGACTACCGGCCGCTGCCGCTCACCGCCGATCCGTCGGACCTGCCGTTGGTGATCACCGGCGACCACGGTCTGGTGGTGCGGATGCAGGCAGCGAGCCGCTTCCGGATGGACACCGACTACAGCCTCGTCTATCCGGGACCCTCGACCGTGACCGCCTCGGCCGACGGCGTCACCGAGGTGGTGCTACGTGGCGACTTCGAGGCCATGCTGAGCTGGGTGATCGGCGTCCGGGGTGCCAGGCCATTCCGGGTGTTCACCCTCAGCGGGCCGCCGAGGCTGGTCGTGGACATCGCCACCTGAACGAGGTCGTCCACCGCGACGATCGACCGGGGATCGGGCACAATCGGGGCATGGACGATCCGAACACCGGGCCAACGCCATCCGACCGTCGGGGCTGGCAGGGCCTTGTCGAATGGCGGGGCGAGATGGGGCGGCGCTGGGCGGCGGCCTCGGAGACCGCCGACGACCAGTTCGGACGGCTGAGCGACGCCGGCTACCGGGCGCTCGGCGACCTCAGCGGCCTCCACGTGCTCGACGTCGGTTGCGGAAGCGGCGGGACGACCGCGCAGCTGGCCGATCTCGCTGGTCCGCAGGGCTCGGTGGTCGGCATCGACCCGTCGTCCGATGTCCTTGTCCACGCGGCGCGGGCCACCGCCGAGCGCAACGTCCGGCTGGTCCACGGCGACGCCCAGACCCACGCCTTTGCCGACGGCGCCTTCGACGTGGTGTTCTCGCGGCTCGGCGTGATGTTCTTCGAGGACCCGGCGGCGGCGTTCGTCAACCTGCGCCGCTGCACGGCGGTGGGCGGTCGCCTGGCTTTCACCTGCTGGCCGGTGCGGGAGCTGGTGCCGCTGTTGATCCTGCCGTTGCGGGCGCTGGCCGGCCTGGTCCAGTTGCCACCCTCGGCACCGCCAGGGTCGCCGAACCCGTTCTCTCTCGGCGACGTGGCCGCGACGACAGCCCTGCTGGAGCGCGCCGGCTGGCGCGAGGTCGCCGTCGAAGAGCTGCGCTGGCAGGTCGACCTGCCCGACGACGCCACCGACGCGGCGCGGACCTGGCTGACCACCATTCCGGTCACCCTCAGCGTGGTGGACCCCGACCTCGACACCAGGGCCGAGCTGCTGGCCGCCCTGGCGGCGGCCGTGCCCGACTCGCGTCGCCTGGAGCAGTTGGCGTTGTCCTTCACCGCCACGGCCTGAACGCCACGGCCGGGCGGCCGGGGCCAGGGGTCGCCGGCGGCGCTGAGGCCGGCGGCGCTGAGGCCGGGTCAGCGCAGGGCGTCGCGGTGGTCGGGATGGGCGATGCTGCGAAGGGCGGCCGCCCGGGCCGAGCCGGCGAGGCCCCGGACGTCGACCCGGCCGAACTCGGTGACGACCACGTCGGCGAGGTAGTTGGGCAAGGTGATGGGGTTGGGCGACTCGATCCGACGCACGATGCGTGAGATCCGTCCCCGGCCAGCGGTGGCCCGCAACGCCAGAACCGACCGACCCCCGCTGGTCAGGCTGGCGCCGAAAGCGAAGTCGGGAGCGCCACCGGGCCCCGAGATCAGCTGCCCGCCCGCGACCTCGGAGTTGGCCGAACCGTCGAGGGCGATTTCCACCGTCGAGTTGAGCGCCACGAAGTTCGGCAACGCCGACAACTCCCCTGCGCCGTGGGTCACGTTCGGCGGTGCCATCACCACCGCGGGGTTGCGGTGGATCCACGCGCGCATGCGGCCGGTGCTGATCACCTCGGCGGAGACCATCGGGCCTTCGATCGCACCCGCCTCGTACAAATCGATGCAGGCGTCTGACACGAGGCCCGAATGCACCCGCAGCCCGCGTCGGGCCTGCAGGGCGCTGAGGATGGCGTCGGGAATCGAGCCGATGCCGAACTGGATGGTGCAACCATCCTCGACGACGGTCGCCGCCGCCGCAGCGATCTGCCGGCTGAGCTCGTCGAGTTCACCGGCCTTGCTCTCCACCAGCGGCTCCTCCGCCTCCACCAGGATGTCGATCTGGTCGAGGTCGAGCTCGCCCGCACCGAAGGTGTACGGGATCAGCGGGTTGACCTGGGCGATGACCAACGGGGCGGTGCGGGCCGGCATGACGGAGCTCCCGACGCTGATCCCGAGGCTCACCCGCCCGTCGACCGGCGGGCTGACTGCGATGATCGCCACGTCGACCGGCATCGGCCCGCCGGGTACGTGCAGGGTGGTGTGATCGGAGAACTTGCTCGGCAGCACCTCGACGAAGCCGCTGTCCCACAGGTACTTGAACGCCGGGGACGCCTGACTGGTCACGAAGCGGAACGGCTTGCCGGCGTGCTGGAACACCGGGAGTCGCTTCTGGAGCATCGGGCAGGCGATCTCGATGTCCTGCCAGCGGTCGGCGGCGTCGGCCATGGCCTGCATCAGGTGCATGGGGGCGGCGGCGGCGCCGCCGACGAACACCCGGCTGCCCTCGGGAATCTCGGCGACCGCTGCGGCCGCCGAGAGCGTGCGGGTCGCCTTGCCGCCCGGCGAGGGGGGCAGGTAGGGCGCGAAGTCGGGCCGGGCAGGATCGAAGGCCATGGACTGTGGTCTACCAGGCCTGTACCTGCGGTGGGGCGCCCGCAGCTCGCCGGGAGGACGGACAGGCCGCCGCGCAGCTGCGTCGCGCCGGGCGGGCTACCGTGACGTCCATGGCCATGGACCCCGTGCCCGTACCGTCCGCGACGACCGATGCCACCGCTGCGGCGGTCGCCGAGGCCGGGGCATGGTTCGAGGAGAACTGGTCGCCGGAGCTGAGCCTCGGCGAGTGGTGGGACCGGCTCGGCCGTTCGGGCTGGGGCTTCCCGGCGTGGCCAGAGGCGTGGTTCGGTCGGGGCCTGTCCGGCAGCACGGCCAGAGCGGTGATCACGGAACGCAACCAACGGGGAGCCTTCGGCCCGCCGTCGGGCATCTCGACCTTCCTGGCCGCGCCGACCATCCTGACCTACGGCACCGACGACCAGAAGCAGCGCTACCTGCCCGGTATCGCCACCGGCCGGGACGTGTGGTGCCAGCTGTTCTCCGAGCCCGAGGCCGGCAGCGACATGGCGTCGCTGCAGACCAAGGCAGCTCGGGACGGCGACGAATGGGTCATCACCGGCCAGAAGGTGTGGAGCTCCGGGGCCCAGTACGCCCGCTACGGCATCCTGATCGCCCGGACCGACCCCGACGTGCCCAAGCACAAGGGCATCACCTACTTCCTCATCGACATGGACCAGCCGGGCGTCGATGTTCGTCCGCTGCGCGAGATGACCGGAGAAGCCGCGTTCAACGAGGTGTTCTTCTCCGAGGCGCGCGTCGCTGACGCCGATCGGCTCGGGTCGCTAGGCGAGGGTTGGCGGGTCGCCATGACCACGCTGTCCAACGAACGGGACCCCAACAACCCGGGCCTCGGAGGTGGCGGTGGCAGCCTGCTCGGCAAGCCCGACCTCTCGATGACCGTTGTTGCCTATCAGGCCCAGCAGGCGGCCGAGATCGATGCGTTCTCCTTCGCCATCAGCGGTGGGGCCGGTGAACTGTTCAACCGGTTGGTCGATCGCTTCGGTATGTCCGATCACGGGGTGTTCCGGCAGCGCCGGGCCGCAGTGCACACCGACCGGGTGACCCAACGTTGGACCGGCCAGCGCGCCAAGGCCAACGCCAAGGGTGGTCAGCCCGGACCCGAGGTGTCGACGCTGAAGCTCGGCGGCTCGAACGTGGGCAGGGATCTCCGCAACCTCGGCCTGCAGGCCATGGGGCCGTTCGGGATGCTCGCCGACAGCGATGCCCCCGAGGGTGGGCTCTTCCACAAGTACGCCCTGTTCGTGCCGGCGACCTCGATTGCCGGAGGCTCGGACGAGGTACAGCGCAACATCATCAGCGAGCGCGCCCTCGGTATGCCGAAGGAGCCCGACGTCTCGCGTGACCTGCCCTTCAGCGAGCTGCGAGTCAGCCGACGGCCCGAGAGCTGACCGGACTGTAAACGCCCCGAGCGACCCGTCGGGCCCGCCCCTCGAGGACCTCGTATCGCAAGGCGTCGGCCAAGGCCTTCACCGGGTGGCCCGAGTCGATGAAGAAGCCCTGCCGATGCAACATCGCGTGCAGATCCGTGAGGGAGAGCGGCTCCCGGGCGCTGCCGAGGAGCTTGCGGCAGGCGGCGCGTAGGCGGCGCCCCCACAACCCGACGGCGTCACGGCTGATCGGCGGCAACGCCCGACGCCCGTCGGCAAGCACGCGACGACCTCGCTTGGCGAGGTTGGGCCAGAGGGTGCGCCGATGTCGTCGCAATCGACGCGCCGCGGCACGCCGCTGCTGGGCCAACCTATCGAGTTCGTCGTCGAGGCGACGGAGATCGTCCTCCAGACGGCCGCACTCGGCGATCACTTGCTCACGACGAGCACCGAAGACGGGCCCTTGCCCACGAACTGGCTCGGCACGACGGGACATGAGAACTCCAGGAAATCGTGACCATCAGCCCGACCAGGCCGACGGTACCGCACGCTTGGAGCCCTGAAAGAGGTGGGAGGGCACAACCCGAGGACGAGTATCTGCGCCCCGTCTGACAACGAAGGGAACGCCACTCTCCGCGTTCGAATCGACCTCAACCCGACCATGTTGCCCACCCCAGCCACCCTTGGTCGGAACGAATCGGCCCCGATTCGTTCCGACCAAGACACGGTTGTACCGGTTCGTTGGCGGTGATGGGAAGGAAAAGGGCGCGGAGAGCGGTTGGTCCAGCGCTTGGCGCGGGGCTACTTTCGGCGGATGTCGACGCCGAACGATTCGCTGAAACGGTCGTAGTACTCGTCGTCGTCCTCGGGCAGGCCGAGTGACACCCAGGCCTCGTCGGACATGGCCCGTCGGGCCTGATCGATCTCCGGGCCGCCCCAGGACACGGTGTAACGCAGCTTCGGGTCATCGGTGGTGATGACGTGCTCGATCAGCTCGGCCACCTCGGCAGGGTCCGTCGCCTCTGCAAGACCAGCCGCGTAGAACTGGAAGAGCCGACGGTAATGGGCGTCGTAGGCGCCGGACTGGTTCGGGGCATCGACGTTCTTGGCGAAGATGGCCGACTTGGTGATACCCGGCTCGATGATGGCGACGCGTATCCCGAAGGGCGCCACTTCCTGTGCCAGGCCCTCCGTCGCCCCTTCCAGGGCCCACTTCGAGGCGACGTAGGGCTGCTGGGCGATCGCCGCGATCCTTCCCGTGATCGAGGTGATGTTGATAATCGTCCCCGACCGCCGCGCCCGCATACCAGGCAGTACGGCCTGTGCGCATCGCACTGCGCCGCACACGTTGATGTTGAACACCTCGTTGTACAGGGAGGGTGGGCACTCCTCCATCACTGCGTTGCCGCCGACCCCGGCATTGTTGACCAGGACGTCCACCCGACCGGCACGCTCGAGGACGCCACCGAGACCGGTTCGTACCGACTCGTCGTCGGCCACATCCATGATGAACAGCTGGACCTCGACGCCGGCCGCATCGGCCATCGACTGAAGCTTCGCCGCACTGTCGAGGTTTCGGACCGACCCGTGCACCTCGTGGCCGAGTGAAGCGAGATGCAGGGCGGTCGCCCGGCCGATGCCAGAGTTCGCGCCGGTGACAACAGAGACGGTGGTCATGGCCGATGATCGTAGGTCACTATCGTCAGCGCGTGAACGCTGCGGCCCCATGGAAGCTGGTACTGGGCCTGCTGCGCCACCAGCGTGGTGCCGTGGCGGGGTACGGCGCACTCCTCGGTGCCGCTACCGCGCTCCCCTTGGCCGGAGCTTTGATCCTTGCTCGGTTCGTCAACCTCGTGGTGGCCGCAGCACCCGCCCGCGAGCTGATCGCCTACGCGGCGGCGTACGCCGCAGTCGGCGCCGGATCGGCGGCGCTGACCGTCGTGGTCACCTGGCGCACCACCTCGCTGGCGTGGCGCCTCACCGACGAACTGCGACGCGACCTCGCCCTCCACGTGCTCGAGGCGGACCTCGCCTTCCACCGAGATCGCACCCCCGGCGAACTCGTAACCCGGGTCGATGCCGACGTGACCGCCATGACCCAGTTCCTCAGCCGCGTCGTCGCCCGGGTGCTCGCCATCGCCCTGTTGGGCATCGGCGCGGTCCTCGTGCTGGCGGTGGTCGAATGGCGGCTGGCCCCGCCACTGGCCTTGGGGTTGACGTTGGTAGCGACCGCCACCTGGAGCCAACGCAACAGCGCCATGACGACCACGGTCGAGGAACGCACGGCTGAGGCCGGCGTGATGAGCGTCGCCGAGCAGTACCTCGCCGGCGGCGACGAGGTCGCAGCGCTGGGTGCCGGTGCCCACGGCATCGCCCGTCTGGCCCACTACAGCGGTGCGTTGGTGGACGCCGTCGGGCGGAGGGTCCGGATCCAGATGCGGGTCCAGGGAAGCATCCGCCTCGCGGTCATCATGGCCGAGGTGCTCATGCTGGCCACCGGCGCTCTCCTGCTCGCCGGCGGGTCCATCGGAGTTGGCGCCGTCTTCCTCGGGTTCCGCTTCGTCCTGGTCGTACGCCAGCCCCTCGAGGGCCTCACCTGGCGGCTGCAGGAGGCACAGGGCGCGACCGGCGCCGCACGCCGGGTCCTCGACCTCCTCGACGAATGGCACGCCGTACCCTCAGGTACGCGACGGCTCCCGGCCGGTCCGCTCGACATCGAGTTCGAGGACACTCTGCTCGTCTACGACGACACCGAGGACACCGCGGGCACCGATCACGCCGCCGCAGCGCTCAGCGGGCTCACCCTGCACCTACGAGCGGGCCGCACCGTCGGGGTCGTCGGCCGTACCGGCTCCGGCAAGACCTCCCTCGCACGGCTCGTTCTGCGTCTCGTCGCCCCCAGCGCAGGCCGGGTCCGCATCGGCGGGATCGACGTGGCAGAACTCGACGAGGCCGATCTCCGACGTCGGGTGGTGGCCGTCCCCCAGGACGTGCAGCTCTTCCCCGGCACCATCGCCGACAACGTGTCGCTGTTCCAGCCCTTCGGCGACGAGGAGATCCGGGCTGCGCTCGAGGCCGTCGGTCTCGGCCGGTGGCTCGCCGAACGGCCCAACGGCCTCGGGACCGTGCTGGCCGCAGACCACGGCGGTCGCGGCACGGCCGACGACGCCGCGCTGTCCGCCGGCCAGGCCCAACTGTTGGCCCTGGCCCGCGCCATGGTGCGCCGGCCCGACGTGGTCGTGCTCGACGAAGCCACCTCCCGGGTCGACCCCGCGACCCAGGCCGCCATCGCCGATGCCACGGACCGCCTGGTCTGCGACCGCACCGCCATCATCATCGCCCACCGCCTCGAGACGCTCGAGGCGTGCGACGACATCGCCGTGCTCGCCGACGGCCGGCTCGTCGAGTTCGGACCCCGCAACGAGCTCGCCGCCACACCCGACAGCCGCTACGCCCGCCTGTTGGCGACCAGCGACGCCACCACGAACGACCTGGCCGGCGTCGACGCCCCCGACACCCCCGGCACCGACACGTCCGCCCTCACCGACAGGGTGGTACAGCCGTGAACCACGACCGCTCCGCCCGGCGGCGGCGAAACGCGGTCCCCGAGTTCCGCATGGCCCGGGTGGTCAACTTCCGCGGCCGCCCGTACTGGATCGGCACTGTGGCGTGGGTCGTCTACTTCATCATGCCGTTGCTGCCCGGCTGGTTGATCGCCCGGCTGTTCGACCAGCTCGAGGCCGACCCGGAGGCTGCCCACCACGGCCGCTTCTGGCTGCTGCTCGGGGCGCTGCTGGCGAGCGAGGCGGTCATGGTGGTGTTCATCCGTTGGGGCCACACCCACTACATGCAGGGGCTCAACGCTGCGGTGAGCTCGGTCCGGGCCAACGCCCTCGGTGGCCAGCTGGCCAGCGGCGGACGGGAGGCCGCCGGCCGCCGGGTCCCCACCGGCGATGCGCTGACCCGGCTACGCGACGACCCCCTCGACATGGTCAACCTGCTCGACAACTGGACCGACCTGTGTGGTTCGCTGATCTTCGGCATCGGGGTGGCCTACGTCCTGGCCCGGATCGACCCGTGGGCGGCATTGGTGGGCATCGTGCCGATGTTCCTCATCGGGGCGGCCAACACCCGCGTCGGGCACCTGGCTCGCCGCTACCGCCAACGGGCCCGCGTCGCGACCAGCGCCACCGGTGGGTTCCTCAACGCCCTGTTCACCGCCTCGCTCACGGTGAAGCTGGCCGGCGCCCAGCACGATGCCGTCGCCCGCCTCGACCAACTCAACGCCGAACGCTCCTCCGCCATGGTCGCCGACCAGCTGTGGGAGGACGGCATGTGGTCGGTCAACGGGACGCTCACCGACGTCTCCGTCGGCTTGTCCCTCATGACCGCCGCCCGCGGCAGGCTCGACGCCGGCCAGGTCACCCTGTTCGCCAGCTACCTGTTCAACCTGGTGTGGTTGCCCCAACGGCTCGGCGGGCTCATCGTGGGCCGGCGCCGCTACGACGTGTCCGCCGGCCGACTCGGCGAGCTGATGGCGACGCCGACCGACAGGTTCGACCCGGTGACCGAGCACCGACCCATGCCGCTGCTCGGCGGGCCACCGTGCGCGGCCCCGGCGTCGCCGGCCCGTGTCCCGCTGCACCAGCTCGAGGTGGTGTCGCTGAGCGCGTCGTCACGGGGCCTGCACGGGGTGAGCTTCGCCGTCGGCCGGGGCGAGCTCGTCGTGGTGTCCGGGCCTATCGGGTCGGGGAAGACCTCGCTGCTACGGGCCGTGGTCGGCCTCACCGACCTCGATGGCGGCGAGATCCGCTGGAACGGTCGAACCGTGTTGGACCGGGCGGCGTTCTTCGTGCCGCCCCAGGCGGCCTACGTCGCACAGGTCCCACACCTGTTCGCCGAGTCGCTGGCCGACAACCTGGCCCTCGGACGGGCCTTCGACGACGACGCCCTCGTCGCCGCCCTCACCCTGGCCGCCTTCGATGAGGACCTCGCCTCCTTGCCCGCGGGGCTGTACACCCCGATCGGCACCCGAGGCGTCCGGCTCTCCGGTGGCCAGGCCCAGCGGGTGGCGGCCGCCCGGGCGTTCGTACACCGGCCCGAGCTGCTCGTGCTCGACGATCTCGCCAGCGCACTCGACGTGGAAACCGAGCTGGCCCTGTGGGACCGCCTCGGCGCCGCGGGCTGCACGATCCTGACCGCCACCAACCGCGCCGCCACCATCAGCCGGGCGGACCGCGTGATCGCCCTGGGCGGGCTAAGGTGATGCAACCGTGACCGTGCTGAGCCGTGTGCCGCTGCGGCGCCACCTCCACGGTTACCAGCGTCGCTGGCTCGCCAACGACCTCGCCGCGTCGCTGGTGCTGACCACCCTGCTCATCCCTGCGGGCATGGGCTATGCCCAGGCGGCCGGACTACCCGCCGTCACCGGCCTGTACGCCACCATCACCGCACTGGTGGTCTACGCCGTGGTCGGCCCGTCGCGCATCTTGGTGTACGGACCCGACTCGTCGCTCGCCGCGCTGATCGCTGCGGCCGTCCTGCCGCTCGCCGGCGGTTCCCCCGACCGTGCGATCATGCTGGCCGCGGTCCTGGCGATCCTCGCCGGTGGCATGTGCCTCGCCGCCGGCCTGGCCCGGTTCGGCTTCCTCGCCGACCTGCTGTCCGCCCCGGTCCGGGTGGGCTACATGAACGGCATCGCGGTGGCCATCACCTCCCGGCAGCTGGCGCCGTTGCTCGGCATGCACACCAACACAGGCAGCGCGCTGTCCATGTTCGCGGCCACCGTGCGCGAGGTGGCCGACGGCCAGGTGAACGCGTGGGCCAGCGGCATCGGACTGACTGCCCTCGCCGCCATCCTGCTCATGCGGCGTCTCGCCCCCAAGGTGCCGATCACCCTGCTGGTGCTGGTCATGCCCGCCGTCATAGGCCACTTCGTCGATCTGGCCGCCCGTGGGGTGACGCTGGTGGGCCGGCTGCCCCGGGGCCTGCCGGTGGTGAACTGGGGCCTGGTGGGTTGGAGCGACGTCTCCGCGCTGACCGTGGCGGCGGCCGGGGTGGCGTTCGTGGCCTTCGCCGACACCAGCGTGCTGTCGCGAACCGTGGCGCTACGCCGTGGCGAGCGCGTCGATCCCAACCACGAGCTTCGGGCACTCGGCCTGGTCAACGTGGCGTGCGGGGTCACCGGCGGATTCGCCGTCTCCTCCAGTGCTAGCCGCACGCCGGTGGCCGAGGCGGCAGGGTCACGCAGCCAGCTGACCGGCCTGTTCGCCGCAGCGGCGGTGGCGGTGTCGCTCGGGGTGGCCCCGGGCCTGCTGCGCAACGTTCCGACCTCCGCGCTCGCCGCCGTGGTGATCGCCGCCGCAGCGGGCATGGTCGACCTCCGCTCGCCGTTGCGCTGGGCCCACATCCGACGTAGCGAGTTCCTGCTGTCGGTGTGTGCATGCGGCGCCATCGTCCTGTTCGGCGTGGTCACCGGGATCGCCCTGGCCATCGGGGTGGCGATGCTCGACTTCATGCGCCGGGCCTGGCGACCGCACACCACCGAGCTGGTCCGGGTGGACGGGCTCAAGGGCTACCACGAGGCCGACCGCCATCCCGAGGGCCGCCAGGTACCCGGCCTGTTGCTCTACCGCTTCGACGGGCCGTTGTTCTTCGCCAACGCCGGCTTCTTCGAGCAGGACCTCCTGGCCCGGCTCCGGCCCGATGTCCGCCAGGTGACCGTGACCGCCGGGCCCATCACCGACCTCGACATCACCGCGACGGAGATGCTCGAGGGCCTGCTCGACGAGCTCGGACGACGCGGCGTGACCCTGACCTTCGCCGAGCTGAAGGGCCGGGTGCGCGACCAGGTGACCGCCTTCGGTCTGGTGGAGCGCATCGGCCCGCAGCACTTCGCCCGGACCGTCGGCGAAGCGGTGAGGGACTACGTCCGCAGCTCCGGAGCCGACTGGCAGGACTGGGAGGACCGTGGCGGCGCGGCCGCCGACGCCGACGGCGACACCACTGACAGCCAGGGTTGAGCTCGCATCGGGCCGACCCGCCGCCTGACCGCCGACCCACCACCGGGCCACAGCCCGCGACGGTCATGCCGCGACGGTCATGCCGCGACGGTCATGCCGCGACGGTCACCAGGTGGGGCGCTTGGCGGGACCACCCTTGGCGTCGCCGTCGAACCCCTTCTTCTTGAACGGGGCGGGGCCGGATCCGGCGGTGAACCGTTCCCGGCGCACGGTGGCCCTGGCGCCCTTGATGGTGGTGCCCCGCAAGGCCACGATCACGTCGTCGGCACGATCGGAGGGCACCTCGACCAACGTGAAACGGTCGTTGATGTCGATGGCCCCGACGTCGGAACCACGCAGACCGGCCTCACCGGTGATGGCCCCGACAAGGTCCTTGGGCCGCAGCCCGACATCGTGACCGGCCCCGACGAACAGCTTGGTCATCCCCGCAGTGGTGCCACGCGGCCCGCCGGCCGGGCGGGGCCCGCGCTCCGGGCGTTCGCTGCGATCGGGCCGGGCGAAGCGCTCGTCTCGATCGGCGCGCACCGGATGGTCCTCACGCTCGGTCCGACCGAACCGTTCGGTCCGTTCCGGACGATCGCTGCGCACGGGACGGTCAGGCCGTTCGTTGTTGCGACGCAACAGACGGAAGGACAGGTCCTCGATGGCGTCCTCGCTGAGCCGGTCGCCGTCCCTGGTGGCGGCGAGCTGCAGTGCAGCCATGGCCACCTTGGCCGGGTCGTGCTCGTCGAGCAGGGCTTCGAGCGCCGGATCGTTGATGGCGACGTCGCCGGCGGCGAGCAGCGCCGCCACCTCGCCGACGAGGCGGCCCATCTTGGCCGTGCGCAGCTGCGCCACCGACGGCAGCGCCTCGATCGAAATCTTGTTGCCGGTGATCCGCTCGATGAACTGCAGCTGGTTGTGCTGGCGGGGATCGAACAGCGAGATCGCCACCCCGTCACGGCCAGCGCGACCCACCCGCCCGATACGGTGGGTGTAGATCTCCGGCGAGGACGGCAGCTCGGCGTTGACCACGTGGCTGAGCACGTCGACGTCGAGCCCACGGGCCGCCACGTCGGTGGCGATGAGCAGCTCGGCGGTACCGGCCCGGAGGCGACCCATGACCCGGTCGCGGGCCTCCTGGCCGAGCCCGCCGTGCAGCGCCTCGGCGCGGTAGCCGCGGCCGTTGAGCTGTTCGGTCAGGTCGTCGACATCGGTACGGGTGCGGCAGAACACCAGCGTCGCGGTGGGCGACTCGAGCTCGAGGATGCGGGCAAGCGCCGCGGCGCGGTCAGAGCGGCGCACCACGTAGGCCTTCTGGGTCACCTTCGGCGCCTCGCCGGCCACCGGGGCCGGCGCCGCGATCTCGATACGGGCCGGGGTGCGCAGGTGCCGGCGGATCATCCCGTCGATACGGGGCGGCATGGTGGCGGAGAACAGCACGGTCTGGCGCTCGGCCGGGGTCTCCTCGAGGATGGCCTCGATGTCCTCGGCGAAGCCCCGCTCGAACATCTCGTCGGCCTCGTCGAGGACCACGGTACGCAACCCGTCGAGGGCCAGGGAACCACGGCGGAGGTGGTCGAGGGCCCGCCCGGGGGTGGCCACCACGATATCGACGCCGTCCTCGAGCGTACGCCACTGCTTGCCGATCGGCGCCCCGCCGTACACCGCGAGCACCCGAGCCCGCAGGTCCCGTCCGTAGCTCTCTATGGCCGCGCACACCTGCAGGGCGAGCTCGCGGGTGGGGACCAGTACCAACGCCACCGGCGCCTTGGGCCGCTGGCCCTCCGCCAGCAGCTGCAGGATGGGCAGGGCGAACGCTGCGGTCTTGCCTGTCCCCGTTGCCGCCCGACCGACCACGTCCGCACCTTGCAGGAGCACCGGGATGGCGGCTTGCTGGATGGGGGTCGGTTCCTCGAAGCCGAGCGCCGTCAGGGCGCGTTGCAACTCCGGACGCAGGTCGAGGTCGTCGAAGCGGCCGGGAAGGGCTGTGGAGGGTTCGAGCATGTCACCAACATTTCGGGGGGGGGAAGACAAAGACCCTCAAATATAGTCAGCAGGTGGGACCAGAACCGGGATCGGGCCCCACCGGCCGTCGCTCAGTCGCCCGAGCCGATGGCGCCGTTGGCCTCGAGCTTCGCCAGTTCGTCGGCGGAGAAACCCCAGTCGGCGAGGGCTTCCCGGGTGTGCTCGCCCCGGGCCGCGACGGGGCCCTGGACCTGTCCCGGGGTGCGGCTGAAGCGGGGTGCGGGGCCGGGCTGGACCACGCCCTCAATCTCCACGAAAGTGCCGCGGGCGACGTTGTGGGGGTGCTTGGGGGCCTCGTCGAGGTTGAGCACCGGGGCGAAGCAGATGTCGGTGCCCTCCATGATGGCGCACCACTCGTCGCGGGTCTTGGCCCGGAACAGCTCCACCAGGTGGGCCTTGTGGGCCGGCCAGCGCTCGCTGTCCATACGGTCTGGTATGTCCTGGGTGGTCAGGCCGAGCTTCTCGAGCAACTCGTCGTGGAACTTGCCCTCGATCGAGCCGATCGAGACGTAGTTGCCGTCGGCGCACTCGTAGGTGCCGTAGAAGTGTGCACCGGTGTCCAGCACGTTGGTCCCGCGATTGTTGGTCCACGCACCCGAGCCGTGCAGACCGTAGATGGCCGCCATCAGCGACGAGGCACCGTCGACCATCGACACGTCGACCACCTGGCCCTGACCCGACGAACGGGCCTCCAGCAGCGCCGCGCACACCCCGAACGCCAGGTACAGCGCACCGCCGCCGAAATCGCCGACGAGGTTGAGCGGGGGCACCGGCGGACCGCCGGCGGTACCGATGGAGTGCAGGGCGCCGGTGAGGGCGATGTAGTTGATGTCGTGGCCGGCCGCCTTGGCCATGGGGCCGTCCTGACCCCAGCCGGTCATCCGGCCGAACACCAGGCGGGGGTTGCGGGTCAGGCACACCTCAGGGCCGAGGCCGAGCTTCTCCATGACCCCGGGCCGGAACCCTTCGATGAGGGCGTCGGCGCCTTCCACCAGGCGCAGGACGGTCTCGACGCCTTCGGGCGACTTGAGGTCGACCGCCACCGAGCGGCGGCCACGGTTGAGCACGTTGAACTGGCGCTCACGGTCCAGGCCCAGGTCGACCGCAGCGAGGCGATCGACCCGGATGACCTCGGCGCCGAGGTCCGACAGCAACATCGCGCACATCGGGCCCGGCCCGATGCCCGCCAACTCGACAACCTTGATCCCGGTGAGCGGCCCCATGACCTGTCCTTTCCCGAGGCCCCGTCCACAGTCCGGAGCCATCCTCGACAACGGTGCACGACGACGGTGCACGATGCTGCGGACCCTAGCCCTAGTAGCACCCGGCCCCGTTCGCCGGCGCTGCGCTCGCGTCGGTGCTTGCGCCGTAGGGAGCCGGGGGCCGAAGCTGGCCGGCGTGTCAGCACCACTGCCCCTCACCGGCCGGGTCGCCCTGGTCACCGGCGCCTCCCGGGGCATGGGCCGCGCCATCGCCGTCGCCCTTGCCGCCAACGGCGCCGACGTCGCCGTGAACTTCCACACCCGGGCCGACGCCGCCGCCGAGGTGGTCGCCCAGATCGAGACGCTGGGCCGGCGGGCGGTGGCCGTGCAGGCCGACGTGGCCGACCCCGCCCAGGCCGCGGCCCTCGTGCCCCGGGTCACCGAGGCCCTCGGTGCGCCCGACATCCTGGTCAACAACGCCGGGATCGGGGTGCGGGCCGAGCGTCTCGACCTGCTCGACCTCGACACCTGGGACCGCACGCTGGCCACCAACCTCACGGCGGCGTTCGTGCTGACCCAGGCGGTGCTTCCGGCCATGCGGGCTCAACGCTGGGGCCGGATCATCAACATCTCGTCGCTGGCCGCCCAAACCGGTGGCAGCGTCGGCCCCCACTATGCAGCGTCCAAGGCCGGCATCATCGGCCTCACCCACGGCTTCGCCACCGTGGTGGTCAAGGACGGCGTGACCGTCAACGCCATCGCCATGGCCCTCATCGAGACCGACATGCTGCACACCGCGGTGCTCGCCGACCCCGGTCGCATACCGGTCGGTCGGTTCGGCACCGTCGACGAGGTGGCCGACGTCGCCGTGCTGCTGGCCACCAACGCCTACATGACCGGCCAGACCGTCAGCCTCAACGGCGGCATGTACTACACGAGCTGAGCAACGGTCGCGTCGGGCCGCGCGGTCCGCTTCGGCAACCCCGCCGCCCACGTACCCGGCCCGGTGCCCGGATCGCGGTCCGATCTGCAACAGTGGCGGCCATGCGCTACACCAAGTTGGGTTCCACCGGGCTGGACGTGTCGGTCATCTGCCTGGGCTGCATGAGCTACGGCATGCCCGAACGCGGTGGCCACCTGTGGACCCTGCCCGAGACGGAGAGCCGACCGTTCATCCAGCGGGCGGTCGAGGCCGGGATCAACTTCTTCGACACCGCCAACGTGTACTCGGACGGCACCAGCGAGGAGATCGTGGGCCGGGCATTGCGCGACTTCGCCGACCGTGACCAGATCGTGCTGGCCACCAAGGTCAACGGCCGGATGCACCGGGGGGCCAACGGGGCCGGGCTGTCCCGCAAGGCCATCATGAGCGAGATCGACGCCTCCCTGCGCCGGCTCGGCACCGACTACGTGGACCTCTACCAGATCCACCGATGGGACCCGTCGACGCCCATCGAGGAAACCATGGAGGCCCTGCACGACGTGGTGAAGGCCGGCAAGGCCCGGTACATCGGCGCCTCGTCGATGTGGGCATGGCAGTTCTCCAAGGCCCAGTACGTCGCCGATGCGCACGGCTGGACCCGCTTCGTGTCGATGCAGAACCACTACAACCTGCTCTACCGCGAGGAGGAGCGCGAGATGCTGCCGCTGTGCGCCGACCTCGGCGTGGGCGTCATCCCGTGGAGCCCGCTGGCCCGGGGCCGGCTCACCCGCGACTGGGATGCCACCACCGCCCGCAGCGAGACCGACGAGTTCGGACGCAACCTCTACCGGTCCGGCGACCGCGCCATCGTGGAACAGGTCGCTGCCATCGCCATGGACCGTGGGGTGGCCCGGGCCCAGATCGGCCTGGCCTGGATGCTGTCCAAGCCGGTCATCACCGCCCCCATCATCGGCGCCACCCGGATGGCCCATCTCGACGACGCCGTCGCCGCGGTCGACCTGACGCTCAGCGCCGACGAGATCGGCCTGCTCGAGGAGCCCTACACCCCCCATTCGGTGGCCGGCTTCGTGTGACCGCACCGCACAGGGCGGCGCAGGGGCAGCGGCTGCGAGCCGTTGCCTAGGATCGTCCAGTCCCGTCCGACTCAGGGGGTTCGAGCACCGTGGAAGCACAGACCGCAACGAACGGCGAGGTTCCGGGCATCGTCGACGGCCCGGGCCTCGAGGCCTTCTTCGCCGCGAACGTCGCCGGGGCGCAGCCGCCGCTGCGTTACACGGTGATCGCCGGTGGCCACTCCAACCTCACCTACCGGGTCGAGGACGCAGCAGGCAACCGTTTCGTACTGCGACGGCCGCCGCTCGGCCACGTGCTGGCCAGCGCCCACGACATGGGCCGTGAGCACCGCATCATCGCCGCGGTGGCCCACAGCACGGTCCCGGTGGCGCCGGCCCTGGCGGTCAGCCTCGACGACGCGGTCAACGGCGCGCCGTTCTACGTGATGGGCCTCGTGGACGGCCACGTCCTCACCGTGCCCGCCGACGTCGACGCCGGCGTCCCCGACCACGAGGCCCGCCGCCGGCTCGGCTTCGCGGTGATCGACACCCTGGCCGAACTGCACCGGGCCGATGTCGATGCCATCGGCCTGGGCGAACTGGCCCGACGCGACGCCTACCTCGACCGCCAGCTGAAGCGGTGGAAAGGCCA
Organism: Acidimicrobiia bacterium; assembly: GCA_947476745.1. Taxonomy (GTDB): domain Bacteria; phylum Actinomycetota; class Acidimicrobiia; order Acidimicrobiales; family CAIXPF01; genus CAIXPF01. The sequence continues at coordinate 257,778 of CANJRG010000002.1, forward strand.
ATGGGAGCAGTCAAAGACCCGTGAACTGCCGGTCATGGACGAGTGCTACGAGCTGCTGGCGAGACGCAAGCCCGAGCAGCGCTACACCGGCATCGTGCACGGCGACTACCGCCTGGGCAACTTCCTGTCGCGGTCCGACGGGACCCTGGCCGCGGTGCTCGACTGGGAGCTGTGCACCCTCGGTGACGTGCTGGCCGACGTCGGCTACCTGCTGAACAACTGGGCCGAGGAAGGCGAGCCGATGCCGGCGGGGGCGATCGACTTCCCGCCCACCGCCGCCGCCGGGTTTCCCACCCGCGCCGAGCTGATCGCCCGCTACGCCGAGCGCACCGGGTTCGACGTGTCGATGGTGCAGTACTACCAGGCGTTCAGCTCGTGGCGGCTCGCCGCCATCAACGAGGGCGTCAAGCGTCGCTACCTCGAGGGGGTCATGGCCGACACGACCTTCCCGATCGAGGCCTACGAGCACCGAGTCGAGGCCCTGGCCCGCACCGCGCTGGCCCTGCTCGGCACCCTTCCGGCCGACTGAACCCGGCCCGTCGCGGCCCGGCCGATCCCGCTGCCCTAGCTTGGCCGACCATGACGGACCGCTGGGACTACCGGGCAAATGGCGCGTGGCGCGACCGCACCTACCTCGACGACTTCCTGGAGGTCGTCGCCGACGCACCCGACGCCGTCGCGGTGGTCAGCTACCGCGCCGGGCACGACGAACCGCTGCGCCTCACCTACGGCGAGCTCGGCCAACGGGTCGACCGCATCGCCGGCGGACTGCAGTCGATCGGGGTGCAGCCCGGCGAGGTGGTGGCGCTGCAACTTCCCAACTGGTGGGAGTTCCCCGCCGTGGTGCTGGCCTGCGCTCGTATCGGGGCGGTGGTGAACCCCTTGGTGCCCATATTCCGGGCCCGTGAGCTGCGCTTCATGCTGGAGCGCACCGCCAGCCGGGTGTGCATCGCCCCGACGGTGTTCCGCAACTTCGACCATGCCGCGCTGCTCGGTGAGCTGGCTTCGGAGCTGCCGACGTTGACCCACCCCTTCGCGGTCGGCGACAGCTTCGAGCCGTACTTCCTGGACCGACCGTGGGAGCAGGCGCTCGAACCGCGCCACCTCGCGCCCGACGCACTCGCCGAGATCCAGTTCACCTCCGGCACCACCGGCGAGCCGAAGGGGGTCACCCACACCCCGCGCACCATCGACTCGGCCGCCGCGGCCATGGCCGACACCCTGGGCCTCGACAGCGACGACGTCGTGCTGATGTCCTCCACGCTGGCGCACCAGACCGGGTTCCTCTACGGGGTGGTCATGGCGATGTCGCGGGGCATGAAGGTCGTCTACCAGGACGTGTGGGACCCCGAGCAGGCGCTGCAGATCTGCGCCGCGGAGGGTGTGACCTTCACCATGGGCTCGACCACGTTCCTCCTCGACTCGGTAGGGGCCCAACGCCGCAGCCACCAGCCGCCCCCCGCTGCGCTGCGGTACTTCTGCTGCGCCGGCGCCCCCATCCCCTCCCCGCTGGTCCTGCAGGCCCGGGAACTGCTCGAGCTCGAGGTCGTCGCCGCCTGGGGTATGACCGAGAACGGGGCGGTGACCATGACCCGTCCGGGCGACCCGGTCGAGGTGGTGGCCGACAGCGACGGCATCGCCACCGCCGGGATGGAGGTCCGGGTGGTCGACGACGACGGCCGGGAACTGCCGCTCGGCGAGGTCGGACGGCTGCAGGTACGCGGCCCCAACCAGACACCTGGCTACTACCAGCGGCCCGACCTCTACGAGGCCAGCCTGATGGTCGCCACCGACGGCGGGCCGGCCTGGTTCGACTCGGGCGACCTGGCCCTGCGCCGGGCCGACGGCGGAATCCGCATCTCCGGGCGGTCCAAGGACCTGATCATCCGGGGCGGCGAGAACATCCCCGTCGCCGAGGTCGAGGGTGCGCTGTTCGGCCACCCGAAGGTTCGCGAGGTGGCGGTGATCGGCCTGGCGGACGAGCGGCTCGGTGAACGGGCCTGCGCCGTCGTGGTCGCCGAGGGCGAGGCCCCGACCCTGGCCGAGCTCACCGCGTTCCTCGATGCGGCCGGCATGGCCAAGCAGTTCTGGCCGGAGTCGCTGACCGTCGTCGAGGAGATGCCGAAGACACCGTCGGGCAAGATCCAGAAATTCGTCCTGCGCCAGCAGCTGACCCAGCCGTGACGGCCGTGCAGATCCGGTGATCACCGCGTACCTGGCCGCCGACGGGTTCGAGGCGGAACTGGACGAGGAGCTACGCCGGGCCGGCCTGGGCCCGGCGATGCGGCCTCCGCACGGGCATCTGTTCATCACCGACGCCACCCCCGTCGACGCCGCATGGGCCCTCAACACCTGGTTCGACGCCGAGGAGCTGCCGGTCGGCTCGATCGGCGACGCCGCCCGGCAACTGCGCAACCGGCAGCGCAACTGGTGCGGGTATGTGCCGTTGCATCGTGGCCGAGCCGAGCTGGTCACGGCGAAGCTGCCCCATGTGTCCGGCCGAGCCCTGGCCTTGGGCGAGGACCCGCCGCGTGCCCCGCTGGGATCGTGGACCCTGCTCGCCGCGGACCGGATGCTGGCCGCGGCCCGCTGCTCGAGCCCGTTCCCCAACGGGCGTCCGGCCCTGCAGGAACGGCGGGACGGACCACCGAGCCGGGCCTACCTGAAGCTGTGGGAGGCCCTGCTGCGCCTTGGGAGTCGGCCCGGTCCCGGCGACCGCTGCATCGATCTCGGTGCCAGCCCCGGCGGTTGGACGTGGCTGTTGAGCGAGCTCGGCGCATCGGTCCTCGCCGTCGACAAGGCCCCACTCGATCCCGAGGTGGCGAACCGGCGCGGGGTCAGCTGGCGGGGCGAGAGCGCCTTCGGCCTGCTGCCGGCCGACGTGCAGGGCGACGCTCCGCTGACCTGGGTGTTCAGCGATATCGCCTGCTACCCCGACCGGCTGCTGCCCCTGATCGAACGCTGGCGGGCCCTCGAGCCGAGCCCGAACCTGGTGTTCACGGTGAAGTTCCAGGGAGCCACCGACCACGACGTGACCGACCGCCTGCGCGCCGCCGCCGGAGTGGAACTGTTCCACCTGTTCCACAACAAGCACGAGCTGACCCTCGCGCTCGTCGACCCACCGGCCTGAACCGGGTGCGGCGGCGGCCGGGTCCGACCCGATCGACCAGGGTCAGCCGCCGACCAGGAACGCCAGCACCAGGTCGACCTGGCCCACGGTGCGCACCACGGCGGCGTTGTGCAGCGTCATGGCGATCGCCCATCCAGCGGACCCGGCGACGCTGAGCAGGCCGACCGCCGCCGAGGAGCGCCACACCCCGCTGATCGCCCGGAAGGCTCCGGGCTCGCGCCAGGCGAGCCAGACGCTGTTGCCGATGGTCTGCAACAGGTTCATGACCGCCAGCGTGACCAGCGCCCGTACCACCGGGGCATCGTGACCCAGCGTCATACTGGCGCCGCGGATGCATACCGCCGCGGTGGCGAAGCCGGCGCCGGCAGCCATGCCGGTCCACATCGCCCGGTCACCACGGGCCCGCAGCACGTCGCCGAGCCGCGACCAATCGCCGCGACAGGCCAGCACCGCGACCCCACCGAAGCACAACGCCACCCCGATCCACGCCAACGACGACAGCGGCTCGCCGAGCGCCAGTGCCGAGAGCACCGCCACCTGTGCCGCCTCGGTCTTGGAGTAGGTGGTCCCGATGGCGAAGTCGCGCAGGCCGAAGCTGCGGATCAACATCTCGGTGCCGAAGATCTGGGCCGCTCCCCCCCAGGGCGATCCGCCAGAGGAAGGCAACCGAGAGCGCCGGCAGCGCCGTTCCCGATACCGCGAGGACCGCCACCGCGCCCAGTGAGACGGGCAGACCGAAGCTGTAGCGCACGAACCCCGCGGCGTTCGGGCTCAGCGCACTGCGCAGCCGTTGCTGCATCGCCGTGCGCCCGGTCTGCAACACCGTTGCCACCAAGGTGGCGACGAGCCACATCAGGCCGTCACCGCCGGCGGGGACGTCACCGGGACCGGCGCCGACACGGCCGGGGACCTTTGCCTGTGGCCGCTACCGACCTTCGGCACGAACCTGGCGATGCACCGCCCTCGGGGCCGTCGGGCGATGACGCATCGCTAGCGTGCCTGGTCATGCCGAACCCCTTGACCTCGTCTGCTCGCCGCTCGGCACGGGCCCGCACCGGGTTCGGCGCGCTGGTGGCGCTGGTGCTCGGTCTCGGTGCGCTGGCCGGCTGCTCGGCAACCGAGTCCGGCTTCGCCGATGCGGCGGTGAAACTCATCACGGGCGACCTCGCCGATCAGGTTGGGCTCGGCGCCCTGACGGCCACCTGCGAGAAACCGGCCAGCACCGACGTCGGTGAGGTCTTCGGCTGCCAGGCGGAGACGTCCGACGGCCGTGTCATCGAGTTCACGGCGACCATTGCCGAGGGCGACAAGGTTGACGTCGGCAGTACGAACCTGGTCATGGGATCGCTGCTGCCCAAGATGGAAGCAGCCGCCCTGCAGTTGCTCGCCGAGCAGGCCGGGATCGAGCTGCCCCCCGAGGCCCTCGACTGCGGCAGCGATCCCATGCTGCTCGAGGAGTCCGGCGTGCTGCTGTGCACCGTGGTCTCGCCCGACAACGGCGACCGTTACGACGCCACCATCACCATCGTGGGGCTCGACTCGTCGAACCCCACGATCACCAACTTCGAGATCGCCGACACCCCGCGGGCCTGAGGCCCGACGCAGCTGCGCCCCGCCACCATGCGACGACGGGGCGCAGCGCTCGGTATCGGCCGACGGGGCGATCGGACCACTCGGTCAGACGCGCTCGATGATGGTGGCGGTGCCCATGCCACCGCCGGTGCACATGGCGACGAGGCCGGTCTGCAGGTCCCGACGCTCCAGCTCGTCGAGGACGGTCTGGATCAGCATCGAACCGGTGGCGCCGATGGGATGGCCCAGCGCCATCGCCCCACCGTTGACGTTGACCTTGGCCGGATCGACGCCGCTGTCACGGAAGAAGCGCAGCACCACCGCGGCGAACGCCTCGTTGATCTCGAACAGATCGATGTCGCCCCAGGTCATGCCGGCCTTGTCGAGGCACTTCTTGGCCGCCGGGCCGGGGGCGGTCAGCATGATCAGCGGCTCGGTTGCGGCCACCGCCGACATCACGATGCGGGCCCGGGGAGTCAGCCCGTGCGCCCGGGCGTAGTCGGGCGACGCGAGCAGCACCGCACCGGCGCCGTCGACCACGCCGGAGCTGTTGCCGGCGTGGTGCACGTGGCGCAGATCGACCCCCGGGTACACCTTGGCCACCAGGTCGAGGAACGACGCGCCCTCGGCCTGGGTCATGGTCCCCGACGCCAGCTTCTCGAAGCTCGGCTTGAGCTGGGCGAGGTCCTCCATGGTGGTCTGGGGCCGCGGGAACTCGTCGTGGTCGAGCGCGACGGTGCCGTCCTCGTTGGTGATGGTGATCACGCTGCGATCGAAGCGGCCCTCGGCGATGGCCGCCGCGGCCCTCCGCTGGCTCTCGAGGGCCAGGGCGTCGCACTGCTCGCGGCTGTAGCCGTCGAGGCTGGCGATGAGGTCGGCGGAGATACCCTGGGGGACCTGCGGGTGCAGTTCCAGCAGGTGCTGGTTGTTGGCGTGGAAACCGTCGGTGCCGTTGGCGGTGAAGTGGCTCATCGACTCGACGCCGCCACCGATGACGAGGTCCTGGTGACCGGCCAGGATGCCCATGGCGGCAAAGGTGACCGCCTGCTGGCCCGAGCCGCAGAACCGGTTCAGCGTGACGCCGGGCACCGATATGGGCCAGCCGGCGTCGAGCACCGACATACGCCCGATGTCGTGAGCGTGGTCGCCGACGTTGGCCCCGTTGCCGGTAACGACATCCTCGACGTCGGCCGGATCGAAACCGACCCGCTCCTGCAGGGTGGACAGCACCTGGGCCAGGATGCGCTGGGGGTGCAGATGCGACAGGCTGCCCTTGCCCTTCTTGCCGATGCCCCGGGGTGAGCGCACCCCGTCGATGATCCAAGCTTCGCGTTCGCCGGCCATGGTGCACTCCCCGTGCGTCACGCCCCCGCACGGGGCGTTGCTGCTGTGACAGCCCTCACCGTACTGCCAACGGGTGCCACGACCTCGGCCTGCGACGCACCGGTGGCGCCGTCAGCCGGTGGCGCCGTCAGCCGGTGGGCGGGCAGCTCGACGCTGCGGGCCGACCGGCGAAGCGGTCGGCGATCCACGCCGCCACATGCGCCGCCGCCTCTCGTCCCCCGGCCGGGTGGGAGACGCCGGGCATCAGGTACAGCTCCACCGGTTGGCCGTACCCGCACTGCCGGGTGGCGAGTGCCCGCGTGGCGTCGGGCGGGACGATCGTGTCGGCGTCGCCCCCGGTGATGAGCACCGGCGAGTCGATCGGGGTCTGACCCGGGTTGTTGTCCGTGATGAAACCGGCGAACGGCTCGACGTCCCACGGGTTGCGGATCAGGAAGCCCGACCCCATGGCGACGGCCTCGGGGAACGCCTCGAGCACGTTCACCGAGTTCAGGCAGCGCCGGGCCACCCGGTCGATCAACGGCGCCGCCACCCGGGTGACCAACCGATCGAGCGAGACCCCGTAGGTCTCCGACCACGCCGACAGCGCGAAGGAGACGAGGACGCGTCCCAGCGCGGAGTCGACGTTCTGCTTCAGCACGGCCTCAAGGTCGGACACCGGCGCGCCGGCCGCCACGCCCACCAGGTGCAACTCGGGTGCGTAGTCCGCTGCGAGCTGCCCGGTGAACATCGAGGCCTGGCCGCCCTGTGAATGGCCCCACACCGCGAAGTCGGTGCCCGCACCGGTGTCGGGCAGGTTGTGGGCGGCGCGCACGGCATCGAGGGCGTCCCTCCCGGCCGCCTCGCCGATGAGGTACGGGTGGGGACCAGCCGTGCCCAGACCCCGGTAGTCGGTCGCCGCCACGACGAACCCGGCCGCCAGCAACGACGGGGCGCCGAACGCGAACACCGGCGTCTTCGTCTGATCGACCACGAGGGACGGCGCGCAGTTCGAGGCCACACCGGTCGTGCCGTGGTTCACCGCCACAATCGGACGGCCGCCCGGCGGGATCGGCCCGTTCGGGACGTAGACGACGCCGCTCACCGCCACCGGCTCACCGTCGAGACCGGTCGACGCGTACAGCACCCGGAACGCGCTCGACGAGGGGTCGAAGCTGGGCATCGGCTCGCTGCGCAGGATCGTCCCTGGAGCCGCCCGGGCCAACGACGCCGGCTCGGGGACGTAGAACGCCCCGGGCGCATCGGGTTCCGCCCGGTGAATGACCACGCTGACCGCAGCCAGCACCATCGCCAGGACCAGGGAGAGGAGCGATCCGACGAGACGCAACGACCGCCCGAACCGCCCCCGCCCCGGGTCCGCGGCCGAAGGCGGGGCCACACCGGTCCCACCGTCCGAAGGCGACCGCAGGCTGCCGGCGACCAGCGTCCCGCCGGCGAGCACCGTCCGGGCACCGACGACAATCGCCAGCACCAGCACGGTGACGGCCGGCCAGGCCAGCGCGAGCCCACCGAACACGATGCCGGCGGCACCGCTCAACAGGGACGCGGCGCGTTCCCCGCCGCCACGGACCGCAGCCACCACCTCGACGATGCCGCTCCCGATCAGGTGCAGGCCCACCACCACGGCGAGGCCCCACAGGGTCAGGTCGGGCCAGGCCATGACGACCACCGCAGCGACGAGCGCGCCCACCCCGACCAGCCAGCCGGCCGGGGAGGTCGTGGTCGACCTGGCGGCGCGCACCGCTTCGACCACCCCGGTCACCGCAAGGGCCAACCCGACCACGAGCACCAGGACCGACAGCGAACGGAACGGGCGCAGAATGAGCACGCCGCCCATCGCCATGGTCAGCAGCCCCAGCCCGACGGTCAGCCAGCGGCCGGGGCGCGGGGCTCGCATCCGCGTTTCCATGGTGATCGTCATCCTCTCGGCCGACCCGGTGGGTCGCGTCCCGAGCCGGGGGGCATCCTCGCACACAATGGCGGTACCGGGTGGGGCCGGTCCTCCACCCCGCCATGGGCCGTCTCGGCGAAGATCCGCTAGCCGGAGGCACTCGCGTCGATACACCAAAATCCCGGGAATCGGGTAACAGGACGGCAGACCTGGACATGGTGGCTAGTGATCGTTAGCCTTTGACCAGAATGGGGCTCGAGCACACAGGAGCACGACCGGTCGACGGTCCCATCGCACCCGCAGTGCCGCTCGGCGTCACCCCGTCCCGTCGCGAACGCATCCTCGACGCGGCCCTAGAACTGTTCGTCGAGCGCGGTTACGCCGGCACCACCATGGACGACATCGGCGCCGCGGTCGACCTCAAGGGGCCGAGTCTCTACAAGCACGTCCGGTCCAAGCAGGAGCTGCTGGCCGAACTGATGAGCCGCTCCATCCTGACGGTGCACGCCGCCCACGACGCCGCGGTCGCCACCGCCGAGGACATCGAGCTGCAACTGCGCCGGGCGGTCGAGGCCCACGTACGGTTCCACGCCCGCAACCGGCTCGACGCCTTCCTCGGCAGCCGCGAGCTCGGCAACCTCGCCCCCGAACACCGCAGCGGCATCATCCGGCTGCGCAAGGACTACGAGCGGTCCTTCCGCCGGCTGGTCGACGCCGGAGTCGCCGCCGGCCGATTCGCGGTGCGCTCACCGAAGCTGACCACCTTCGCCCTGCTCGACATGGGCACCGGCGTGGCGGTGTGGTTCCGTGACGACGGGGAGGCGTCCGTCGACGAGATCGCCTACCACTACGGCGACCTCGCCATGCGGCTCGTCGGAGCCGGCCGCTGACCGCCGGCGAATCGCCCGATCCTTCCAACCATCCCTTCACGAACCAGCACAGGAGCACCATGTACGACCTCGTCATCAAGGACGGCCTGATCTTCGACGGCACCGGCGCACCCCGCATCCGGGGTGATCTCGGCATCAGCGGCGGCGTAGTCACCGCCATGGGCCGTGTCGATGCCGCCGAGGCCCGTCAGGTCATCGACGCCCGCGGCATGCACGTGGCCCCCGGCTTCGTCGACCTGCACACCCACTACGACGCCCAGATCTTCTGGGACCCGTACTGCACCCTGTCGGGTTGGCACGGCATCACCTCGGTCGCCATCGGCAACTGCGGGTTCGGCTTCGCCCCGGTGCAGCCCGAGCAGCGTGAGTACGCCATGCGCTCGATGACCCGGGTCGAGGCCATCCCCTACGACTCCATGCGGTTGGGTATGCCGTGGGACTGGGTCACCTTCCCCGAATACCTCGACAGCGTCGACCGTGCCCCCAAGGCGGTCAACGTCCTGCCGTTCGTGCCGGTGGGCCCGATGCTTGCGGCGGTCCTCGGGCTGCAGGACGCCAAGGCCGGTCGCATGCCGACCGACGAGGAGCACGCCGTACTGGCCCGCATGTTGCACGAGGCCTTCGAGGCCGGCGGCTGCGGCTGGACCGCCCAGCGTCTGCCGCCGACCGGCCCCGCCGCGGTGCAGCGCGACTGGGACGGCACCCCCATGCCCACCGACATGATGAACGACGAGACCTGCCGGGTGTTCGCCCGGGTGCTCGCCGAGCGCAACCAGGGTGTGCAGCAGATGACGCTGACCACCAACGACATCAAGCACGACATGGCCCTGCTCGAGGAGCTCGCCAGCATCGCCGGGCGGCCCATGCTGCACAACGTCATCCAGGCCTTCGCCGACCGTCCCCACATCCACCGTCGCGGGATCGAGTGGCTGGAACGCTGCCGCGAGCGGGGCATCCCGGTGTACGGCCAGGGCCTGACCACCGATGCCGGGTTCACCTACACCCTCGAGGACTGGAACCTCTACGACGACTCCGAGACGTGGATGGAGGCGACGATGGGCTCGGTGGAGGAACGCCTGCACAAGCTGGCCGACCCCGCCCGCCGCCAGGGCCTCAAGGACCACATGCCGGGCATCGCCACCGCGCCGCTCGAGACGGTGACCGTGCTGTCGCCCCGCTCCCCCGAGACCGAGCAGTTCCGGGAGATGTCGGTGGCCCAGGTGGCCCAGATCACCGGCAAACACCCGGTGGACGCCATGTTGGACATCGCCGTGGCCGACCGCCTCGAGACGCTGTTCTTCGTGTCCCCGCCGCAGGGTGGCTCGGAGTTGCTCAAGGAGATCGTGCAGTACCCGCACATGCTCTTCGGGGTGTCCGACGGCGGCGCCCACACCAAGTTCCTCACCGCCGGTCGCTACCCCACCGAGACCCTCACCCAGCAGGTCCGCGACAACCAGTGGATCACCTACGAGGACGCCCACCGTCGCCTGTCGGGCCTGCCGGCGCAGCTTGCCGGGTTCCAGGACCGTGGCGTGCTGCGTACCGGCAACCCCGCCGACGTGGTGGTCTACGACCCCCAGACCCTCGCCGTCGGGCCGAGCGAGGTCGTCCACGACCTGCCCGGTGGCGAGTGGCGGCGGGTCCAGAAGGCCACCGGGTACCACGCCGTGGTGGTCAACGGGGTACAGACCATCGCGGATGACCAGCAGACCGAGCGGCACTCGGGCAAGCTGCTGCGCCACGGCCGCGGCTGATAGGACGGCACCCGAACCCGGCGGGAAGCCATCCCGGCCGGAAGCCATCCCGGCACCGGCCGGTCAGGTCCACCTGACCGGCCGGTGCCGCGTCCGGGCTGCACCACCGGGTCTGCACCACCGGGCCACCGGGGTCTGCCTGCCGGAGCGCCGGGACCGGTTGGGTAAGGTCTGACCAGGTTCGGCCCCCGGAGGATCCATGACGATCGATCACCTTCACGCGCACGAGCACGCCGCGCCGATGGCACCCGGCCGTACCGGGCCGCTGTCGAGCGTGCGGATCCTCGACGTCACCCACGCCATCGCCGGACCGTGGGCCACGATGATGCTGGCCGACCTCGGCGCCGAGGTGATCAAGGTGGAGGGACCCGACGGCGACATGCAGCGCTTCCTCGGCCCGTTCACCAAGGAGGACCCTGAGCGGGCTTACGGCGGCACCTACGGTGCCTACAACCGCAACAAGCGCTGCATCATGCTGGACCTGAAGAGCGAGGAGGACCGCGAGACCTTCCTGCAACTGGTCGACTGGGCCGATGCGGTGGTGGAGAACCAGCGAGCCGGGGTGCTCGACCGGTTGGGGCTCGGCTATGAAACGCTCAAGGCGCGCAACCCCCGCCTGGTGTACGGCGCCATCCGCGGTTTCGGCGACCCCCGCACCGGGGCCAGCCCCTATGCCGAGTGGCCGGCCTACGACGTGATCGCTCAGGCCATGAGCAGCTTCGTGTCGATGAACGGCATGAGCCCCGCCGAATCGCACAAGGTCGGGCCGTTCCTCGGCGACATCTACCCCGGCACGGTGGCCGCGCTCGGCATCCTCGCCGCGGTGTTCCACGCCCGGCTCACCGGTGAGGGCCAGTTCGTCGACGTGGCCATGGTCGACGCAGTCACTGCGCTGTCCGAGACGGGCGTGTGCCGCTATTCCTACATGGGCCGCGAGACCCCACCATCGGGCAACAGCTCCGAGACCGTCGCCCCCTTCGACATCTACCCCACCGCAGATGGTGCGATGGCCATCGCTGCGCCGACCAACGTCGCGTGGGCCACGTTGTGCGAGGCCATGGGCATGCCCGAACTGGCAGCGACCGACCAGACCAAGTCCATGCCGTTGCGGGTGAAGAACCGTGACATCGTCGACGGTGCGGTGAGTGGCTGGGCGGCGGTACGCACCAACGCCGAGGTGATGGCTGCGCTCGGCGGCAAGGTGCCGTGCGGACCGGTCAACCAGCCGGTCGACCTGTTCACCGATCCCCACATCAAGGCGCGCGACATGCTCGTCGCGGTGGACCAGCCCCAGGGCCGGCCCGTGGTCCAGGTCAACACGCCGATCCGCTACACCGAGACCCCGGCGGGAATCTACGCCCGGCCGCCCAAGCTCGGCGAGCACACCGAAGACATCCGTGCCGAGCTCGCCGACGGGCGGCTCGCACCCCGCCCGAGCTGACCGCAGCCGGCGCCCATACCGATTGGCACTGCCATGACCTTCCACTACGACGACGCCGTGCTCACCCGATTCCCGGCGTTGCGGGCCGGGATCATCGAGCTGTCCGGCGCCCACAACGGCCCGAGCCCGGGCGCGTTGATCGAGCAGTTCGCCGACGAGCAGGCGCTTGCCGCGTTGCAGCTCGACGGCGTCGCCCTCGCTGAGGTGGCCTCCATCGCCGCCTGGCGACGGACCTTCTCCGCCTTCGGGGTGTCACCCACCCGGTATCGCAACGCGGCCGAGGCCCTGCTTCGCCGGGTCCAGAAGAAGGGCGGTGTGCCCTCGGTGAGCCTGCTGGTCGACCTCGGCAACTTGGTGTCGATCCGTCACCGGCTCCCCCTCGCGGTGATCGACGCCGACCGGGTGGCCGGCGCGGTGACCGTTCGGGAGGCGACCGGAACCGAGCGATTCGACGATCTCGGCGGAACCGATGCGGACCGCCCCGAACCCGGCGAGATCGTCATGGTCGACGACGACGGCGAGGTGGTCACCCGCCGGTGGTGTTGGCGGCAATCGACCCGCTCAGGGGTGTCCGAGCCGACCACCCGGCTGCTCATCGCCGTCGAAGGCCATCACGACGGCGCCGCTGACGACGTGGCCACCGCCCTGCACAGCTTCGCCGAACTGTTCGACCGCTACCTGCCCGGCGCCACGTTCACCACCCGCACCGCCGCCGGCCGCTGACGATCCGGCACCGACCCACACCCACCACCGATCGGTACACATACCCTTCGGCATGTGATTGCCTTCAACATGTGATACCGGTCAGCGCGCGGTACCAATCAGTACGCCGCACCGGTCCGTCATGCGTACCGGTCAGTATTCGATGCCCTTCATCGCGTTGATGCCCTGTTCGTAGGCGTGTTTGACCAGGCGCATCTCGGTGACCGTGTCGGCGATGGCGATGATCTCCTCGGGAGCGTCGCGGCCGGTGAGCACCACGTTGGTGCGCGGCGCCCGGTTCACGATGGCGTCGGCCACCTCGGCGGTATCGATCCAGCCGAAGATCATCGGGTAGGTGACCTCGTCGAAGATCAACAGGTCGTAGTCGCCCGACGCCAGCATGGCCTTGGCGACCCCCCAGGCGTGGCGGCCCTTCGCCGCCGATTCGTCGAGATCGGTCGACTCCCAGGTGAACCCGTCGCCGAGCTCGTGCCACTCGATACCGAGGTGGTCGGCCAGCTTCTTCTCGCCGACCTTCCAGTCCCCGCCCTTGATGAACTGCACCACGGCGACCTTCCAGCCCCGGGCCCAGCCCCGGGCCATGACACCCATGGCCGCCGAGGTCTTGCCCTTGCCGTGGCCGGTGTTGACGAGGACGATGGACGGACGGGCCATGAGGACTTCCTATCGGGACAGGGGCGGGCGAGACGACCCACCGGGCACAGCTCCACGGTAGGACACCCACCCCGCCCGACCCGAGGAGACCCGGCCCGGGCGGGTCGGGAGGGTCGGGCGGGTCGCCGGGTGGACCGGCCGGGCGGGTGGACCGGCCGGGCGGGTGGACCGGCCGGGCGAACGCGGGCGGACCCGGCGGCGCGGGCCAACCGGGCGAGCCGGCGCGGTCAGGCCAGGGTCATGGCGCCGTCGGCCACGATCAACTGGCCGGTGATCCAAGCGGCGTCGGCCGAACACAGCAGGGCGATCACCCGGGCGATGTCACCGGGGGTCGCCAACCGCCCCGCCGGGGTACGGGCGGCCCACGCCGCCCGGGCGGCCTCCCAGCCCCCGGGATGGCTGGTCTCGGCGTACAGGCGGGCGGAGTCGGTCTCCACGTAGCCGGGCAGCACCGAGTTCACCGTGATCCGACGCGGGGCCAACTCCACCGCCCAGTAGCGGGTGAGGGTCTCGAGCGCCGCCTTTGCCGCCGCCAGCAACCCGTGGTTCGGCAACATCTCCACCGTGTCGAAACCGGAGATGGTCACGATGCGACCGGGTTCGACCAGATGCGGCTCGGCCGCCTGGACCAGGTACACGAAGGACCCCACGATGGTGTCGAAGGTCGCCTGCAGGTGGTGGCGCCGCAGCTCCCCGAGCGGTTTGAAGGCGCTCGACGCGGCGTTCGCAACCACGGCATCGAGCCCGCCGAATCGGTCGACGGCCTGGTCCACCATGGTCCGCACGGCCGTCTCGTCGGCCAGTTCCGCCATCACCACCAGCGCCTGACGCCCCTGGGCCCGCACCGCATCGGCCACCGTCGCAGCGGCCGCGGCATCGCGCCGGTAGTGCACGACGATGTCGTACCCCCGGCCGGCGAGCAGCTCGGCGGTGGCTGCGCCGATCCCCCGGCTGCTGCCGGTGATGAGAGCGACGGCCACGTCAGCGCCCGGTCGGGGCCGGGCGGGCACCCCGCACCACGCCGCCGGGCAGGGCGCCGGTGGCCTCGCCGTCACGGGCCACCTCGTCCCCGGCGACGAAGGTGTGGCGGTAGCCGACGCTGCGTTGCACCAGACGACGACCACCGGCGGGAAGGTCCCGGCGGATCTGCGGCGGGGCCAGACCGAGACCGGCGAGATCGACCACGTTGAGATCGGCCCGATAGCCCGGGGCGACGACCCCACGGTCGAACAAACCGTAGGACGCTGCGGTGGCCGCGGTCTGCTTGTGGACCAGCAGCTCCAGCGGCAGCCGCTCGCCACGGGTACGGTCCCGAGCCCAGTGCATCAACAGGAACGTCGGGGCGCTGGCGTCGCAGATCGTGGCGACGTGCGCCCCGCCGTCGGCCAGGCCGCACACCGTGTACGGGTCGGCCAGCATCGTGCGGACCACCTCGAGGTCGCCGTCGCAGTAGTTCTCGAACGGGTGCAGCAGCAGCGCCCGGCCGTCGTCGGCGAGCAGCAGGTCCAACGCCAGCTCCCACGGGCTGATGCCCGCCCGTTCCGCCCGCCGGCTGATGGCCTGTTCGGGGGCCGGCTCGTAGTCGGGCGGGTCGCCCAGCTCGAAGGTGCGGTTGATGGCCTGGGCCATCCAGGTGCTGAACGAGTCCTCGGGACGCTCCTCGATCAACCGGCGGCGCAGCTCGCGGTCCGCCCGCAGGCGCGCCACACGCTCGGCCAGCGGCAGATCGGCCACGGTGCGGTACGCCGGGTGGGTGACGAAGAAATGCACGGTCGCATCGAGCCCCATCATCACCCCGATGGGCCGGACACCGACCTGGCCGCGCACCATCAGGCCCTCGGCCCGGGACCGATGGATCTGCTCGAGGGTGGTCCGCCACAGGTCCGGCGCGTTGTCCACCTGCAGCAGCAGGAACGACAGCGGACGACCCGAGATGCGGGCCATACGGGTCAGTATCTCGTATTCCCCCGGCCCGAAATCGCTGTTGGCCTGCAGCACGCCCTTGCCGGCGACCGCCATGGCCTCGGCAATGCCGTCGAGCTCGGGGTCACCGGCGGACAGCGACGGCGTCGGCCGGCCGTCCTTGGCCCGGTGCTTGGTGGTGCGCGAGGTCGAGAAGCCCAACGCACCGGCTTCGAGGGCCTCCACCACGAGACGGCCCATCTCGGCGATCTCGGCCGGCGTCGGGACCTCGGCATGGTCGCCGCCGCGTTCGCCCATCACGAAGAACCGCAACGCACCATGGGGGATCTGCGTGGCGATGTCCATCACCTTCGGGGTCGAGGCGAGGGCGTCGAGATACGCCGGGAAACTCTCCCAACAGAAGTCGATGCCCTCCGACAGCACCGTGCCCGGGATGTCCTCGACGCCCTCCATGAGGTTGATCAGGAACGGCTCGGTACCCCGACGCACCGGGGCGAACCCGACCCCGCAGTTGCCGAACACCGTGGTGGTGACGCCGTGCCACGAGGAAGGGGTCAGGAAGGGGTCCCAGGTGGCCTGGCCGTCGTAATGGGTGTGGATGTCGACCCAACCTGGCAGGACCAGCTGACCGTCGGCGTCGACGTCGCGCCGGGCCGCACCCAGGGTGCCGGGGTCACCCACGGCCACGATGGCACCACCCTCGACGGCGACATCGGCGCGGACGGCCGGGTCGCCGGTCCCGTCGACAACGGTGCCGTTGCGGATCACGAGGTCATGCATGCCAGCAGCGTAGGCAACGCCCCGCCCGCCCCGCCGCCCAACCCGATCAGGGTGACGCAGCCTTACCGTGGGCGGCCGGCCCAACACTGTTTGCAGTGAAACGCCCTCGTGCGACGAATCGACGCCGATTCGGAGCGGCGAATCGATCGCAGCCGAGCAGACCGTGGCGGTTTTGGGCGAGAGCTTTCGGGAAGTAGACGAAAAGTTCGACGTCGAGCGGTTACACGGGCACCAGGGGTCGACAATTTCGCGCGGTCTCGAGTCGGTCCCGGAAAGATCCGCCACGGTCTCGGTGCGAGCATCGCTGCGTCACCTGTCGTCGCGACCGGCGTCCGGACCGTCGCGGAACGCAGCGGTCGATGGCGGGTCGATCAGCATCAGCCGCGTCCGGCCGGGAGTCGCCGGCGGCGGCGGCCGATAGCCTCGGAGCATGCCCATCGAGGGGTCCGGCAACGCCCACATCCCGGCCTCCCACTCCGGCCCGCAGAACCGAAGTAGCGAGCCCGCCGGGAGCACCGACCCCGCCAGCCAGTCCGAACAGGCCAACCCCCCCAGCCAGGTGAAACACGCCGGGCACGCCCATGGTGCGACGCTGGCGCGGGCCGGCGCCCGCTACCGGAACCGGCTGCTCGTCACGTTCGTGCTGATCGGCGGGTTCTTCGTGGTCGAGGCCGTGGCCGGGTTCCTGACGAACTCGCTGGCCTTGCTCTCCGATGCCGGGCACATGCTCACCGATGTACTGGGCCTCGGAATGGCGCTCGCCGCCATCCAACTCGCGAACCAATTCGAATCCCGCCGCTCTGGCGTAGCCGGCCACGACCCCGCCCCCCACCATCCGGCCCCGAACGATCCGGCCGCCCCGAGCGAACAGCTGCCCTCGGCGGACCGGCCGACGGGTCCTCACCATCACACCTTCGGCCTGTACCGACTGGAGATCCTGGCGGCCTTCGTCAATGCCCTCCTCCTCGGGGCGGTCGCCATCGGCGTGCTGCTCGAGGCCGTCCACCGGCTGTTCACACCCGCCGAGGTGCTGAGCACCGAGATGCTCGTCGTGGCCTCGATCGGGCTGGCCGTCAACCTGGTCGCCTTTCTCCTGCTGCGACCCGGCGCCCAGGAATCGATCAACGTCGAGGGGGCCTACCTCGAGGTCCTGGCCGACACCGTCGGATCGGTCGGGGTCATCGTCGCCGCGCTGATGATGCGCTCCTTCGGGTGGTCGTGGGTCGACCCCGTGGCCGGCGTGGCCATCGGGGTATGGATCCTCCCGCGGACCTTCCGGCTCGGTCGCCAGGCCGTGCGCATCCTGCTGCAGGCCGCTCCCCCACACCTCGACGTGGCCGGCCTGCACGCCGAGTTGGCCGCGATAGACGGGGTCATCGACGTCCACGATCTGCATGTCTGGACGCTGACCTCCGATATGGAGGCAGCGTCGGCCCACCTGATGTGCCGCTCGGGGACCGACCCCCACGCCGTGCTGGACCAAGCCCGTCACCTCTTGGCAAGCCGATACGGCATCAGTCACGGCACCTTTCAGGTCGAGCCGGATTCGCACCTGGGCTGCCGCGAACTCACCTGGTAACGGCAACGACCCGACCGAACCCACCCGAACCCGACCGAAACCCGACCCGGCCGAACCCGACCGAACCCGACCCGACCGGCCCGACCCGACCCGACCCGACCCGACCGGCCCGACCGTCGAGGCCGAAACCCGGCTGGCGAGACCGGCCGACCGTCCAGGCCGAAACCCGGCCGGCCAGACAGAGCGAACGTGGCGTCGGACGCGGCACGACCCGGCCGGGCCGACGAGTGTCGGTTCGGCCGGGCCGTGGGCGTTGGCGATCCGCTATCGGCGGTGCGGGGCGCCACCTTCTCCGTACGGGCCGCAGGCGAAGCAGAGTGGGGTCAGCGAGCGCCGAGGAGCAGCTCCGCCGGCTGGGTCATCGGCTCGGTCTCCCAGGCCTTCAGCTGCGGCAGGCAGTGCTCGGCGAAGCAGCGCAGGTTGCGCTCGGCCTCGGCCCACGGCATGCCGGCGTAGGAGGTCTGCACCATCACGCCGTTGTTGTCGATCACGCTGTGGATGTAACGCAGCTTGTCCATCACCTGGTCGGGCGTACCGATCGGCATGAGCTGGGCGAACGCCTCCGCCGCGCCGTTGGTGCCGTGGCGGTCGATGAACTTGCCCACGTTGGCGTAGAAGTCGTAGCCCTTGGCCTTGCCGAAGTGCTCGGCGGCCATCTCGTAGTGCCGCATGGCGGTGTGGTAGTAGGCCTGCACGTACTGGTTGCCGAGCGTCTGGGCCCGGTCCTCGCTCTCGTCGACGAAGAAGAACCCGCCGCACAACGGCTTGGGCCGCGGCTGGCCGGGGTTCACCCGGTCCCAGGTCTGGTAGTACATCTCGAAGTCCTGGGCCACGACCTCCCACGGCTTCTGGGGGATGACCAGCATGCCGACACCGAGGTTGGCCATGATTTCGACCGACTCGGGCGACACCGCGGCGGCGTAGGTTCGGCCCTTGAAGGACTTGAACGGACGGGGCCGGATGTCGCGGCGAGGCTGCTGCACGGTGGCGCCACCCTCGATATAGCCGTTCTCCAGGCCACCCATGACCAACTCGGCATATTCGACGAAGGTCTCACGGGCCTCGTTCATGTCGAGGCGGAACCCGTCGTACTCGACCTTGCCCAGACCCCGGCCGAAACCGAGGATCATCCGGCCGTCGGAGAGATGGTCCAGCATGGCGATCTGCTCGGTCACCCGGACCGGGTCGTGCCAGGGCAGCACGATGACCATCGAACCCAACTGCACCCGCTCGGTCTTGGCCGCCATGTAGGTGAGGAACTGCACCGGGTCGGGCGACATGGTGTAGTCGGTGAAGTGGTGCTCCACCGTCCATACCGAGTCGAACCCGAGCGGCTCGGCGAGCAGCGCCATGCGCACCTCCTCCTGCCACACCTCGCGGTCCGAGAGAGCGTCAAAGGGATTCTGGAACAACGAGGCGTATCCGACGTGCATGGCCGCACGGTACAAGACGTGTCCCGGCGGCGCACCGGAAACCTACCGGCGGTTCGAAACCTGCACGACCCGACTCGTAGCATCACCGGTCACGTCTCGCTGATGGAGGTTGCACGTGGGTCCGTTGCACGGGTTGAAGATCGTCGAGTTGTTCTGCATCGGGCCCGGCCCCTACGCCGGCATGCTGCTGTCGGACATGGGCGCCGACGTGGTGCTGGTGGACCGCTCCGAGGAGGTGGACTACGGCTACCCCGATTATGCGTACCGCTACATGTACCGCAACCGACGCTCGATCCGGCTCGATCTGAAGTCCACGGAAGGCCGTGAAGCCGTCCTGCGGCTGGTGGAAGAAGCCGACGGGCTGATCGAGGGGTTCCGCCCCGGGGTCGCCGAGCGGCTCGGCCTCGGCCCCGACGACTGCCTGGCCCGCAACCCCCGCCTGGTCTACGGCCGGATGACCGGCTGGGGCCAGGAGGGACCGCTCGCCGGGCGGGCCGGCTTCGACATCAACTTCATGTCCACCACCGGCGGCCTGTGGGCCATCGGCGACGAGGACCGGCCGCCGGTCCCGCCGCTGATCCTGGCCGGCGACTTCGGCGGCGGCGGTGTGTTCCTGGCCCTGGGCATGACCGCAGCGTTGCTCGAGGCGGGCCGCTCGGGCAAGGGCCAGGTCGTCGACGCCGCCATCTCCGACGGCACGCTGAACCTGATGACCTACTTCTACGGCAACCTGCACGGTGGCACCTGGGTCAACCAGCGCAAGGCCAACCTCGTCGACGGCGGCGACTGGCGTTACGGGGCCTGGGAGTGCGCCGACGGCAAGTACGTGTCGACCGCGCTGCTGCAGCCCAAGTTCCTGCGCAACTTCATCGCCAAGACCGGCATCGACTTCTCCGGGCTCGGTGATGGCAAGGACCGGGCCAACTTCCCGGCCTACCGCGAGCGCATGGCTGCGTTGTTCCGAACCCGCAGCCGCGACGAGTGGGCGGCACTGTTCGACGACGACGACGACACCGTCATGCCGGTGATGGATCTGCTCGAGGCGCCGCTGCACCCGCAGAACGCCGACCGCGGTTCGTTCGTGGAGATCGACGGCACCACGCAACCCGCTCCTGCACCGCGCTTCAGTCGCACGCCGTCGGAGATCCGGCGTATCTCGCCCCGGCCCGGCCAGGGCGGCGAGGAGGCCCTGTCGGAGTGGGGCCTGTCCGCGGCCGAGCTGGCCGCGCTGCGCGACCAGGGCGCCTTCGGCTGAACGCGGGAGGGGCCCGGCGCAGCGCGCCGGGCCCCTGTCGGACACACGGTTCGCCCGGGTCAGCGGCCTTCGAAGGTCGGCTTGCGCTTCTCCCGCAGGGCCTGGACGCCCTCGCGGTGATCCGACGAGGTCAGGGTGATGGCCTCGGCGGTGGAGGCGTAGTCGAACGCCGCGGCGATGTCGAGGTCGAGCCCGCGGTACACCGCGGCCTTGGCCAGCGACAGCGCCAGGGGCGGGCCCTCGGCCAGGCGGGCCGCGAACGTGCGGGTCTCGGCCAGCAGCTCGTCGTGGGGAATGACCCGGCTGACCAGACCGATCCGTTCGGCCTCTGCGGCGTCGATGAGATCGCCGGTCCAGATCATCTCCAGCGCCTTGGCGATACCGACCGTTCGGGGCAGCAGGTAGGTGCCACCGGTGCCGGGGAACAGACCGATCTTGGCGAACACCTCGCCGAAACGGGCCCGGTCCGAGGCGAAGCGGATGTCGCACGCCAAGGCGATGTCGCAGCCCCCACCGGCGGCCACACCGTTGACCGCAGCGATCACCGGCTTCTCGCACTCGCGGACGGCCAGAACCATCTTCTGGGTCTGCTTCAGCCACAGACGACGGTCGAACGGGCCGGGAGGGCCGCCGTAGAGCCGGTCCCCCGACTCGCCGAGCTGGCGCACGTCGCCACCGGCGGAGAAGCCGCGACCGGCACCGGTGATGATGACGACCCGTACCGACCGGTCGGTATTGGCCTCGTGCAACGCCGCGATGGTGTCGGCCTGGATGCCCTTGGACATCGGGTTGAGCTTCTCGGGCTCGTTGAGGGTGATGGTGGCGATGTGGTCGGCCACCTCGTAGATCACCGATTCGTAGCTCATGGTGGTCCTCAGCCGACCGGCGGCTTGGCCGACAGCCAGTAGTCATTGGTGCGGTCGTGGGGGGCGTTGGCCCGCTCGGTGGCCACGAAGCCGGCCGCGGCGAGCCGCTCCTGGATCTGCTCGCGACCCCAGGCCGCGCCGACCCCCTCGCCGCCCGGTGCGGCGAGGGACACCTGCATGCAGTGCATGGTCGACACCGAGTACAGGAACGGTGCGTGCGTACGGCCGTGGTTGTCGTGCACGTGGGTCGAGGCGTTCGGCTCCACACACAGGTAGCGGCCACCAGGCCGCAGCGCGACGTAGATGGCGGCGAACACCGGGTCGGGACGGGGCTGGTCGTGGATGGCGTCGAAGCTGGCGATCATGTCGAACGTCTCGTGCTGGTTCATCTGGGCGGCATCGACCACCACGAAGTCCACGTTGGTGTTGCCGAGCTGCGCAGCCTCGCCGCGACCCCGGCCGATCGCCTCCTCGGAGATGTCGAACCCGGTGAAACGGCTGTTGGGGAACGCCTGCCCGAGGATGTTCACCGCGTGGCCCGACCCACAGCCGACGTCGGCGAAGGCGATGCCGGTGTTCAGGGCGTCCTGCAGGCCGGGAATCTGCGGTACCACGTGCTGCAGCAGGCCGTTGTCGAAGCGCTGGGCGGACACCTCGGCCATCAGCCGGTGGAACGACGTGTACTTGGTGTACGGCACGCCCTCCCCGGTGCGGAACGACTCGACGACGTCGTCCTCGACCTTGCCCATCTGGCCGATGAACTGCAGCCCGTTGGACAGGTTCAACGTGCCGGCGGCCCGGGTCAGCAGGCCGGCGTGCTCGGCCGGCAGGCGGTAGAGGCCGGTCTCGGGGTCGTGATCGACGATGCCGCCGACGGTGACGGCGTTGAGCCACTCCTGCACCGGGCGCACGTGCAGTCCAGCGGCGGTCGCGATGTCCTGTGCCGTCGACGGAGGCAGGGCGGCCATGACGTCGAACAGCCCGGTGCGATGGCCGAGCGAGCACATGAGCGCCATGGCGCCGCCGTTCATGACGGACACCATCTGGTTGAGGAAGGCCTTGGCCCGGTCTTTGTCGAAACTGGTGGCGGTGGTCACGCCCCCAGCCTGCCGGTTATGGACGCGCCCCGCCAGTCGTTCGGGGCGCGGGCACCGGCGCGGGGCTCAGCCGGCCTCGCCCAGCAATACCCCGGCGGGCACTTCGGCAGGGTCGCGGCCCAGCCAGTCGGCCAGCACCTCGGCGTTGTGCTCGCCCCGGTGGGCGGCGGGGCCGGCCACCTCGGTGGCCAGCGTCGAGAACCGTTGCGGCGCCCGCATCACCCGCCGGGTCGAGCCGGCCCGGTCGTCCACGCTCACCAGGGTCCGCCGGGCGGCCAGGGTCGGCGAGTCGTACACCTCGCCCGCCCTCTTGACGTCGCCCCAGGCCAGGTTGGCGGCGTCGAGCGCGGCGTACAACGCCGCGCGGTCGGTGAAGGAGTCGAACCAGGACTGCGCCGCAGCCTGCCGGGCGTCGATCTTGTCCTGCAGCGCCGGGCCGGCCGGCGTCGGCTCAGCCATTGCGTGGACCCGGATGAGCTGCCGCCACACCAGCTTGAGGTCGCCGCCGGCGAGCAGGATCGGCCCGGTGGGGGTGTCCCACAGCACCCCACCCACGTTGTCGGGCTCCATACCGTCGAGCATGGCGTGGCCGTAGTCGTCGGTGAAGCACATGGCGTCGATCATGGCGATGTCGATGTACTGGCCCTCACCGGTGCGTTCCCGGTGGTACAGCGCGGTCAGCAGCCCGACCAGCCCGTGCAGGCCCGAGTAGGTGTCGGCGAAACCCTGGGCGGGGTCGGTCGGGGGCTGGCCGCTGAAGGCGCTCTGGCGGGCGATCAGGCCCGACTCGGCGTGCAGCACCGAGGCGTAGGCGGCGCGCTGCGACTCGGGCCCACCCTGGCCGAACCCGCTGATCGACAGCATGATCAGCCGCCGGTTGCGCGCCGACAGCGCGGCGAAGTCGAGACCGAAACGGGCGAGTACCCCGGGACGGAAGTTCTCCACCACGATGTCGGCCGCGGCGGCGAGATCGGCAACGAGTTCGGGTCCACCCGGCGCAGTGAGATCGACGCACACGTTGCGCTTGCCGGCGTTCTGTTGGGTGAAATAGCCGGAGATCCCGGCGATCTCGTGCCCGAAGGTCCGCGTCAGGTCGCCTTCGGGCGGCTCGACCTTGACCACCTCCGCCCCGAGGTCGGCCAGGATCCGGCCCACGAAGGGGCCGGCCAGGACCCGGGACAGGTCGAGCACACGCAGGCCTGCGAGCGGCGAGCGGGAACCGGTGGAGGAGGGATCGTTCGTGGCCATCACGTGCGATCTTCGCGCACCGGCATCCGCCCGGCCCGGCAGGACCCGGCCCGGCAGGGCAGGCGGCTCAGCGCGGCATGGCGAAGCCGCCGGACACGCTGAGCACCTGTCCGGTGAGCTGGCGGGCCTGGGCCGAGGCGAGGAACACCACCGACCAGGCGATGTCCACGGCCTCGGACCGGCGACGCAGCGGGATGCCCGACTCGATGTTGCGGATCTGGCTGTCGCCCATCTTGATGTCGGCCTGCCACAGGCTGTGCTCGCCGATGGTGCCCTCGTCGGGGATGACCAGGCCCGGGCACACGGTGTTGGCCCGGATGCCGAAGCGCCCGTATTCCTTGGCGATGGTCCGGGTGAAGGACATGACGCCGGCCTTCATGCCGCCGTAGTCGGCCATCCGGAACTCACCGAACCCGGCGTCGCTGGAGATCGACACGATCGCCCCCTCCCGCCGCTCGACCATACCGGGCAGCACGGCGCGGGTGGCGTTGAGGGTGGGGAAGAAATTCAGCCGGTAGGCCTGCTCCCACCGCTCGGGGGTCAGGTCGAGGAAGAACTCGGCGGTGCCGTTCCAGCCGACGTTGTTGACCAGCACCGACACCGGGCCGAGATCGGCGCCCGCCGCGACGGCTGCGGCGGCGGTGGCCTCGACGTCGGTGAGATCGACGGTATAGGCAGTGGAGCGGCCTCCGGCGTCGTTGATCTCGCCGACGGTGCGGCGGGCCATCGACTCGTCCCGATCGAACACCGCCACCACCGCGCCCTCCCGGGCGAACTCCTGGGAGATGGCCCGTCCGATGTTGGACGCACCGCCGGTCACGATCACGACGCGGTCACGCAGTCCGAGATCCATGGAGAACACCTTTCAATCGGCGCGGCACCGCAACGGCGGCGACGCGCAGGTTCACAACAGGGCAGGGGTTACAACGAGGCCGGGGTCACAGCAGGAACGTGAGGTTGGGCTGGGGCTCGGAAGCCGTGACCAGCTCGACCGTCTTGGCCGCCATGCGCAACATCCCGTCGACACGGCGAAGACGGTAGGTGACCCGTCCGGGCCACAGCTGCAGCCGGGCGGTGGACTGCACCGCCAGCTCGTAGACCACCTGGGTGGCGGTCACCACGTACTCGTCGCCACCGCCATCACCGCCATCACCGCCATCACCGCCGCTGCCATCGCCTGCCCGGCGGGCCTCGACGTTGGTCACCGCCCGGCACATCGGCGAGGCCGGGGTCTGGGAATGTCGCTTTCCGGTCTGCAACTGACGGATCCGTGTAGCCAGACGAGCCCGGTTGTCGTTGATGTAGGACAGCCCCGCCGCCGGGTCACCGAGCGCAGGCCCCGCAGGAACCCAGTAATGCATGTCCTCGGTGACCAGCGCCTCCCACTCGCCGTACTGCGAGGTATCGGCAAGGCGCGCCTCGTGAAACACGAAGGCCTCGATCTCGCGCCGTTCGGCCTCGCCCACCTGCTGCGTCGGCCCGCCGCTCATCGAGCCATCACCGTCCGATACTGACGCCAGAAGCCGCGGTTGGTGGTCTCGTCGGAGATGAGCGCGGCGCGGCGCCCGTCCGCGCGACGTTCCTCGCGGCCCAGACCGCGGCTCATGTCCACCCAGCCACGCCGGACCCCGGCGTCGTGGACACCGAGACCGGACATCGCCAACTGCATCCGCTCGGCGGTCACCGCGTCGTCGGGCACGATGAACGCCCCCGGCCCCATCGCCGCCTCGGACTGGCGCAACAGGCGCCGGTTGAACGACTCGTCGACGCCCTCGAGCTGCACCGCGGTGTGCCACTGGACCATGCGATCGGGCGCCACCGGCTCGATGATGGCGATGTTCAGCTCGCCGAGGAACAGGTTGGGGAAGATCAGCCCGTGCGGTGGCCCGTCCCACAGCAACCGGCCCGCGGCCTCGACCCCGCGGGCCTGCTCCAACGCCGCGCAGTAGCCGGGCACCTTGTCACGGCTCGCCCCGAGCCAGGCCAGCTCCCGGCGATAGCTCGGCCGGAAGTCGAGCTCGACGTGCCCCTCGCCCCAGTCCACCGCCAGGGACTGGTTGCCGGTCTCACCGCCGAGGACGGTCTCCTGGTAGTACGTGTCGGGCGCCGAGGAGACCATCGAGGCGTGCACCCAGTTGAGGTGGTAGCCGTCGTTGTCGCTCTCGGGCCACATCTTCCAGTTCGAGCCGACGGCATGGCCGAGCCAGTTCGGCCCGAGGGTGATCGAGTCGCTCGGCGACAGGTCGCACAGCCGGTCGATCATGTCGGTCCCGCCGACCCCGAGATGGCCGGACAACGGCCCGGCCGACCCGTCGAGGTTGGCAAAGACGAAGCCGCGGTAGCTCTCGACCTGACCAGCCCGGTCCAGGCCGAGCTCGGCATGGTCCTTCTCGAACCCGGCGGGATACGGGACCGCCCGCAGGGCCCCGTCGAGGCCGAAGTTCCAGGCGTGGTAGGTGCACTGGAAGGAGCTGTCACGACCGCGATGTTCCCAGCACAACGCCGTGCCGCGATGCGAGCAGCGGTTGGCCAGCACGTTCAAGGCCTCGGACCGGTCCCGCACCAGGATCATGGGCTCACGGCCGATACGACGGGTCACCCACTGGCCGGGCTCGGCGACCTCGCTCTCATGGCCGACGAACACCCAGCCCCGGGTGAAGATCTGCCGCATTTCCTCGGCGAACACGCCCGGGTCGCCGTAGAGACTGCCGTGGACCTGGTCAGCACCGACGAGCTCGTGATAGGCGTGCATCGCCCGCACCCTACCTTCCCGAAACCGTACCCGACCCGGCCGAAACCGCACCCTACCTTCCCGAAACCGCACCCCAGCGGCCCGGACCGGCCCGGGAACGCCAGCCCCTCGGAGGCCCCGAGGAGCGGCACCACCACCATGGGGACGGTCACCCAGCGGCGCGGTACGCCCGGCTACGCTCGATCTACATGTCCTATCGTCGAGTCGGCCGTGTCGTGGCCCGGCTCGGCGTACTGATGGAGAGCGCCTCGCTCGTGTCGATCGACGACGAGCCCTTCGTCCGCAGCTGCGCCCGTGTGCTGCGCGAGCTCGCCGCCTACCTCGACGCGGAGACCACCATCGACTGGGCGGGCACCGCCGACGAGGCGGTAGGACGGTCCCCGGCGTCGCTCGATCCCCGCCACCTCTTGGCCGAGCTCACCATCGGCGAGCAGGTCCTGGGCCACCTCCACGTCCAACGCCCCGGGGGCGAGCCCTTCGACCAGGACGACCGTCGGCTGATCCACGACGTGGCGGCGCAGATCGCCTCGGGTTGGGCCGTGCGCGAGCTCGCCGCCGACCCGGCCCGCCACCAGCCGTTGGCCACGAGCTTCGAGGACTCCCCGATCGCCGTGCTGCTGCTCGCCGCGGACGGCGAGGTGCTCTCGGCCAACCGCGCCTTCGGCGAACTGCTCGGGACCGACCCCGCCGGGCTGCGCGGCCATCGGTGGGACGAACTGCTCGATGCGCCGAACCCGACCAGCCAGGCCGCCCCCACCGACCACGCCTCCTCCCCCCTTTCGGCCGGTCTCGCCCGGGCAGCTCCCGCACCGAGTGGCCCGCGGCACGAGCAGCACCGGTTCCGTCGCCCGGAGGGCACCACCATGCGGGCGCACGTCCTGCTGGTCGCGCTCCCGGCCGGGGCCGTACCGGGCCGGGACGACGCCCATCTGCTGCAGGTCCTCGCGGTGTCGGCCACCGACCTCGAGCAACCCGACGAGCTGACGGGGGTGGCAACCCGCCACGCCGCACTGCGCCATCTCGAGGCCGTCCTCGCCGAGCACCGCAACGCCACGGCCCGGGTCACCGTCGGGGTCATCGGCCTCGACCACTTCAGCGCTCTCAACGACGCCTACGGCCACGCCGTCGGTGACGAGGCGCTGCGCCAGGTGGCCCGCGTACTCTGCGACGCGGTGCGTCCCATCGACGTGGTGGGCCGGCTCGGCGGCGACGAGTTCCTGGTGGTGTTCGACGAGGTGGAGCCCGACGAGGGCAACGCACTCGGCGTCGCGGTGGCCCTGGCCCTCGACGGGCTCAGCGTCGACACCGGCGACGACACCCGACATGGCGTGGGGGCCAGCATCGGGCTGGCGTGGTCGGCCGGGTCGATCGACAGCCGCCAGCTGCTGGCCATAGCCCGCCGTGGCCTGCGCGAGGCCAAGCGCCGGGGCCGGGGCCGGCTCTGGCAGCACCGGGGCGGGGCGGCCAGCCCGGCCGACGAACCCCTCGTCACCGCCCGCGATCTCCAGCTGGCGCTCGACCGTGACGAGTTCGTCCTGCTCTATCAGCCCATCGTGACCAGCGCCGGGCATCGCCTGCGCGGTGTGGAGGCGCTGCTCCGCTGGGACCATCCCACCGGACGCCGCCTGAGCCCGGACCGCTTCCTGCCGCAGCTGCTCGAGAGCGGCCAGATCAACGCCGTGGGGCACTGGGCAGTGGTCGAGGCGATCGGCCAGCTCGCCGATTGGCGCACCCGTCGGGGCGGCTCCGACCTCGTGGTCAATGTGAACGTCAGCCCGTCCGAGCTCGCCGATCCACACCTCGCCGGCTTGATCGACGCGTCGCTCACCGCTGCCGGCCTCGAACCGTCCGCGGTGTGTGTCGAGCTGACCGAGCAGGCCCTCGACGGCACCGTGGTCTCCACCAGCGGCCTGCGCCGACTGTCCGAGACCGGGGTGCGGCTCGCCCTCGACGACTTCGGAACCGGCGTATCGACCCTCAGCCATCTCCGCATGCGGCCCTTGCACGGCATCAAGATCGACCGCAGCTTCATCGACGGGCTCGAGGGAACCGACACCGATCGTTCCATTGTCCGGGCGCTGGTCACCATGGCCCACGGGCTCGGCCTCGAGGTCACCGCCGAAGGGGTCGAGACCTCCGCGCAGGCCGAGTGGCTGGCCTCGGTGGGCTGCCATCTGCTGCAGGGCTGGCGGTTCAGCCGGGCGGTGGAACCCACCGCCATCACCCACATGATCGAGCTGCAGCCGGTCCGTTCCGCCGTCAACGCCGAACCCGCCGGCCGGGCCGCGCCGGCCTGAGTGCTTCAGCCTTCACGTTCTTGTTCACCTGTTCGTGCTGCGCGGCGTCGGCAGGCGGAACGGGTTGGTCGCACTGACCGCCGAGCACCGTGACACCCAAGGCGATGAGCACATCGAGCTGTTCAGCGCTCAGGCGGTCGATGGCGTGGTGGCGCACGTTCGCCACATGGCGCGGTGCCGCAGCGGCGATGGCCGCGGCACCCGCGGTGCTCAAGACCACGTAACCACCCCGGCTGTCCACCGGTAGGCGGCTCGTTCCACCAGACCCCGCTGGACCAGCACCGTGTAGTCAGCGGCGGACAGCCCCGAATCTCGTTGCAGCTGACGCTCCAGAACGGCCAGCAGGCCGCTGTGGCACGCCAGGGGGCAGCGCCAGGCCCGCTGCTCGGGCCTCGAACAATTACTACACATGCATCAGATGCAGGAATTGATACATCTGCATGAGATGCCTGCAGGCGACAATCTCAGGCGGGGCCGTAGTCTGTTGGAGTTACCGAACGAGACCCTCGCGTCGCTGAACAATTCAACGGCGCTGATCTGACGTGCGGTCAAATGAGAATTCGCAACAGACAGCCATCCCCCGCAAGAGTTCGCGTCAGGGTCTCCGGTGGAGGGGTTTTTGTCTATCCAGTCGTGTCGTTTCGGCGGCACCGGTCTCGTCCGAGGAACATGATGCCCCCCACGCCCAAGGCCTCCCGCAACCGCGCCCGAGAGGCCGACGTCGGCAATGCGGGTTCGCCCGAGCAGAGCGTTCGCGACTATCTCAACTTCTTGGCCGATCCCGATGGATCGACGGACCCGAAGAGGATCGCCGCACTCGAGGCATCCATCGAGGTCGCGACCGACCACATCGAACGGCTCCGCCTTCTTGCCGCCCTCGAGGAGGCCCGCCGTCCCAACGGCGAACGGCTGCTGGCGAACTTCGTACGCGACGCCAAGGAGTGGGCGGAGGCCGAATCCATCCCTGCCTCCGCGTTCACCCAGCTCGGCGTCAGCGATGCCGAGCTGCGCCAGGCCGGGATACTCAAGGCCGGACGCGGCCCAGCCCATCGGCGTAGCTCGGACCGGACCACCCGGCGGGTCTCGGTCGAAGACATCAAGGCCTGGGCCCTCGACCAGCCCGACACCATCACCATCAAGGATGTGACGACGGCGCTCGGCGGCAGCCTCGTCACCGCCAATAAGGCCCTGCAGGCACTTGTCGCCGAGGGATCCCTGAGCAACATCGGCCCCTCGGCCGATCACCGGGGGCCGGGCCGGGCTCCCGCCCGCTTCATGGTCGCCAAGAAGCGAAAGGCCAAGGCCTGACCGTCGCCGGACCTCCCTCGCCCCGGCCGCCGATAGCGTGGTCGTGATGGCCGAGGGACGGCATGATCCGCCGGAACACAACTACCTCAACCGCATCCTGACCTCGCTCGTCTACGACGTGGTCGAGGAGACCCCGCTCGACGACGCACCGTTGCTCACCGAACGGCTGGGGCGACGGGTCCTGCTCAAACGGGAGGACCTCCAGCCGGTCTTCTCCTTCAAGATCCGCGGGGCCTACAACAAGATGGCCCGGTTACCGAACGAGGCGCTGCGGCGTGGGGTGATCGCCTCATCGGCGGGCAACCACGCCCAGGGGGTCGCGTTGTCGGCCCAGCGCCTCGGCTGCCGTGCCGTCATCGTGATGCCCGACACCACCCCGCGCCTCAAGGTGGACGCCGTCGCCCGGCGCGGCGCCGAGGTCGTGCTGCACGGCGAGTCCTACACCGAGGCCTACGCTCACGCCCTGGGTGTGATGGCCACCGAGGGCCTCACCTTCGTGCACCCCTTCGACGATCCCGAGGTGATCGCCGGCCAGGGAACGGTCGGCCTGGAGATCCTCCGTCAACATCCCCGGCCGTTGCACGCCGTGTTCGTACCGATCGGCGGTGGCGGCCTGATCTCCGGCGTCGCCAGCTATGTGAAGGCGGTGCGGCCCGACATCAAGGTCATCGGCGTGCAGACCGATGACAGCGACGCCATGGCCCGATCCGTCGCTGCCGGGCGGTCCGTCACCCTCGACACGGTGGGGCTGTTCTCCGACGGAACCGCGGTCAAGACCGTCGGCTCGGAGACCCTGCGGCTCACCCGGATGCTCGTGGACGAGATCGTCGTCGTCGACAACGATGCCCTGTGCGCCGCCATCAAGGACGTGTTCGGCGAGACCCGGACCGTGCTCGAGCCCGCCGGGGCGCTGGCCGTGGCAGGACTCAAGCAGTACCTCGGCGAACGGGAACACGACACGAACGACGCTGCGCCGGTGGTTGCCGTGTGCTCCGGGGCCAACATGAACTTCGACCGGTTGCGCTTCGTGGCTGAACGAGCCGAGATCGGTGAACGACGCGAGGCTGTATTCGCCGTCGCCATCCCCGAACGTCGGGGCAGCTTCCGCCACTTCTGCCGGCTGGTCGGCGACCGCAACGTCACCGAGTTCAACTACCGGATCAGCCAGGCCGACCGTGCCTACGTGTTCGTCGGGGTGCAGATCACCCGTCGCGCCGAGGCCACCGAGATGGCCGACCGCTTCAGGGCCGCCGGTTTCGAAACGGTCGACCTCACCGACGACGAGTTGGCCAAGCTGCACCTCCGCCATCTCGTAGGCGGCCATTCACCGCTGGCGGTGGAGGAACGTCTCTACCGTTTCGAGTTCCCCGAACGTCCGGGGGCGCTGCTGCGGTTCCTGTCCGCCATGCGCCCGGAATGGAACATCTCGCTGTTCCACTATCGCAACCACGGGGCCGACTTCGGACGCGTACTGGTCGGTATTCAGGTACCGCGGGGCGACGAGGCGTCGCTCGGCGAGT
Organism: Acidimicrobiia bacterium; assembly: GCA_947476745.1. Lineage (GTDB taxonomy): Bacteria > Actinomycetota > Acidimicrobiia > Acidimicrobiales > CAIXPF01 > CAIXPF01. The sequence continues at coordinate 289,235 of CANJRG010000002.1, forward strand.
TCCTCGGGACCGTCGGCTATCCCTACCACGAGGAGACCGACCACCCGGGCTACCGGATGTTCCTCGCTCCCTGACCCGGCCAGCGCCGGGCCCGCCCGTCCACATCCTGTCGCACTCGCGACGAATCGACGGCGAATCGACGGCGAATCGCTCCGACATATCGAATCGACGGGGCGGGGTTAGGTGGTCATGGCAACGGTGCGTGCCGTCGGCCGGGCAGTCGAGAACGCAGCTGCCGCCCAGACGACGCGGCGTTTCATCCTGTTTGTGCCCAAATGGTTCGACCCGTCCGGCGACGAACTACGCGTAACCTCCTGACCAGGTAGTTCGCGCCGGCGCACCGGGGCTCACCACCTCGATCGAACCATTTCTCTACAAACACCTCAGCGCTGCAGGCCCGATGGCGCATCGGCAGCACTGCAGCATCGCCCCGGCGGCCAAATCGCCGCCCAACCCTGCCCTGAACCCGTGGCCCCGGACGCCGGGGCGCAGGACGGCGAAGAGCTCAGAGGGCCTTACCCGGGTTGAGCCTGCCCTCGGGGTCGAAGCTGTCTCGCACCCGGCGCTGGACCGCGAGTTGCAACGGATCGAGTTCGCCCTCCAGGAACGGGCGCTTCAACGTCCCGATCCCGTGTTCGCCGGCGATCGTGCCCCCCAGGCCCAGCGCCAGCGCCACGATCTCGGCGAACGCGGTACGGGCCCGGGCCACCTCCTCTGCGTCGGTCCCGTCGAACACCAGCAGCGGGTGCATGTTCCCGTCGCCGGCATGGCCGATGGTCGGCAGCATCACCCGGTTCCGTTCGCCGATCTCGACGATCCCGGCGAGCAGTTGCGGCAGGTTCTGGCGGGGCACCGCCACGTCCTCGGGCAGCATGGCCCGGCCGAGCTTCTCGAACGCCGGCCACACCCGGCGACGCACCTCGATGAACTGGTCGCCCTCGGCCGGATCCTCCACGTGGTACACGGTGGTGCTGCCGTGCTGCCGGCAGATCTCCGCGATCTCACCGATCGACTCGGCGGAGCCCAGCCCGGCGGTCTGGATCAGCAGCAGGCAGGCCGCGTCGATGTCGAGATCCATGTTGTAGACCGCCTCCACCTGACGCAGGCAGGCCTGGTCCACGATCTCCATCAGCACCGGCTCGTAGCCCTGGCGGAAGATGTTCACGATGGCCGCGCCCGCCGGCGCCAGCTCGTCGAAGTACGCCACCGCGGTCGCCGGCGGTGGCGGAGCCGGCACCAGCTTCAGGGTGATCTCGGTGATGACACCCAGCGTCCCCTCCGACCCGACGAACAGGCCGGTGAGGTCGAGCCCGGTGGTGGACTTGATGGTGCGCCGCCCGGTGCGCAGCACCTCCCCCGAGGCCAGCACCACCTCGAGCGCGACCACGTAGTCGCGGGTGACGCCGTACTTGACGCAGCACAACCCCCCGGCATTGGTCGCCACGTTGCCCCCGATGCTCGACATCTCGAAGCTGGCCGGGTCGGGCGGGTAGAACAGACCGTGGGCGGCAACCGCCTTCTTCAGCTCGCTGTTGATGACGCCGGGCTGGACCCGCACGGTGCGGTTCGTGGTGTCGATCTCGAGGATCTGGTCCATCCGGTGCAACGAGAGCAGCACACAGCCGTCGATGGCGTTGGCCCCACCGGTCAGCCCGGTGCCCGCCCCACGGGTCACGATCGGCGCCCCGACGGCCTTGGCCGCCTCCACCGCCGCCACCACCTCGGCGGTGTCGCGGGGCATGACGAGCACCGCGGCCGTACCCCCCTGCTCGAAGACCGCCCGGTCCTGGGCGTAGGCGGCGAGCACGTCGGAATCGGTCTGGATGCAGTCGGCCGGCAGCCGGGCGGCGAGTTCCTCGAGCAGGCGCATGGCCCCCATCCTGTCAGGCCGCCGCACCGGGTCACGACCGCGGTGCCGCATGACGTCGGTCCCGGTAGCGTCGGCGCCCATGAAGATCGACGCCCGCCTGCGCAACGGCATGACCCACGCCGCCCGTGACGCCGCCGAGGCCGAGGAGATCGGGTTCGACGGTGCCTGGAGCAGCGAGAACGAATCCGACGCCTTCCTCCCCCTCGGTCTCGCCGCGGCGAACACCACCAGGCTCGAACTCGGGCCGTCGGTGGCCATCGCCCTCTCCCGGACACCGATGACGGTGGCCTACCTCGCCCACGACCTGCAGCGCTTCAGCGAGGGTCGCTTCATCCTTGGCCTCGGCAGCCAGGTCCGACCCCACATCGAGAAGCGTTTCGCCATGCCATGGTCCAAGCCGGCGGCGCGGATGCGCAGCTTCGTGCAGGCCCTCGGCGCCATCTGGACCGCGTGGGAGACCGGCGAGCCGTTGCGCTACGAGAGCGAGTTCTACCGCCACACCCTCATGACCCCCCACTTCACGCCACCCGCCCACCCGTTCGGGCCGCCGAAGGTGTACCTGGCAGCGGTGGGCCCGCTGATGACCGAGGTGGCCGGTGAGGTGGCCGAAGGCCTGCTGGCCCACCCGTTCCTCACCGAGCGCTACCTGCGCGAGGTGATCGTGCCCCGGGTCGAGGCCGGGCGGGCGAAGTCGGGCAAGTCGCTCGACGGGTTCGAGATCGGCCTGTCGGCCTTCGTGGCCGTTGACGACGCCGACGTCGAGGCCGTCCGCCGACAGATCTCGTTCTACGGTTCGACCCCGGCATACCGACCGGTACTGGACCTGCACGGCTGGGGCGGGCTGCAGACCGAGCTGAACACGTTGTCCAAACAGGGTCGCTGGGACGACATGGTGCGCCTGGTCGACGACGAGGTGCTCCACGCCATGTGCTCGGTGGGGACCCCGTCGGAGATCGCCGCCGACCTACGCCGCCGCTACGGCGGGCTGGCCCAGCGGGTGCGCTTCAACCGGCCGGGCGACATACCCCCGCCCGGCCGCTTCGCCCCCTTGGTCGACGCCATGCGGGCCTGACCCGGCCCGACCGGGCCCGACCGGGCCGGGCAGCAGCGGGTCCGGTCAGGCCAGCGGGCCGAAGTGGTCGATGAGGGGCTGCAGCTCATCGAGCTTGCGACGCTCGTCGGTCGCCGGATACGGCCGCACCAGCAGCGCGGCCCACTCGAAGCCCAGCTCGGCCAGCCGCTCCAGCTCGGCGATCTCGGGGAAGGGCGCGTAGACCCCCAACGTGATCGACGCCGGGTCGCGTCCGACGCCCTCGCAGGCCCGGTTCAGCTGGTCGACCGCCTCCTGGTTGGCGTCGCGGTAGATCGGCATCCAACCGTCGCCGTACTCGACGACATGGTCGAGCAGCCCGTGCACCGCCGCCCCGCCCATCCAGACCGGCGGGTGGGGGTCCTGCACCGGCTTCGGCCAGGCCCACGACGACTCGAAGGACACGTACTCCCCGTGGAAGGACGCCTCCTCCTCGGTCCACAGCGCCTTCATGGCCAGCACGTGCTCCCGGCCCTTGGCCCGGCGGGTGCGGAACTCCAGCCCATGGTGGGCCATCTCCTCTCGGTTCCAGCCGAACCCGATGCCGAAGCGAACCCGGCCGTTGGACAGATGGTCGACGGTGGCGACCTCCTTGGCGGTCCAGAACGGGTCGCGCTGGGCCACCAGACACACCCCCGTACCAAGAAGTATCCGCTCGGTCACCGCCGCTGCGGCCGACAGCGCGCAGAAGATGTCGACGTTGCGCTTGTACTCCTCGAGCAGGGGACGATCACTCTTCATCCCGCCGGGCGGGGTACGGCGCGAGGTCGGGATGTGGCTGTGGTCGGGCAACCAGAGCGAGTGCCAGCCACGCTCCTCGACCTCACGGGCGAGGGGTAGGACCCCGAGCGACTCGTCGGTGGGAAAGGCGAAGATGCCGAGTTTCATACCGCGCACGGTAGGCGACCGCAGGAGCCACCGCCGACCGGACCCGACCGACCGGACCTGCTCAGCCGGGGCCGAGCAAGGAGTCCAGGCGGCGGGTGCTGACGTTGTCGGTGAGGATGCGGTGCGTCGCCGGCACGTCTCCCGCGTGGACCATCGCCCGCAGATAGCGATGCATCAGCACCGCGACCTTCAACGCGGCGAAGCGGCGGTACCAACCCAACCCGCCCAGCACCCGGCCCGACACCGCCTCGTAGTGGGCGACCGCGGCATCGTCGTCGAGGAAGCCGGGCAGCGGGGCCAGACCGGCACCCTGGGCCCGCATCCAGTTCATCTCCATCATCCAGGCGACGTCGAACTCCGGCGGGCCGTGGGTGGCCAGCTCCCAGTCGAGCAGGGCCACGACAGCGAAGCCGTCCGGTTCGCACAACACGTTGGCCGGCCGGGCGTCGCCCCACAGCAACGTCGCCGGCGAGGGGTCCACCGGTGGGGCCGTCCCCGCCACCTCGGCGAAGGCCTGCTGCACGATCGGAGCCGCGACCGGCCCCTGGTCGTAGTCCCACACCCGCCGCAGAGCGTCGATCGCCGCCGGCGCCGAGCTCGGCCCCGGTCCGGCGAGCCACTCCAGGCCGATCGCGGCCACCTCGAGGGTGTGGACCGCAGCCAAATGGGCCAGCAGGTCCTCGTGGAAGCGTCGCTGCTGGGCGGCGGCGGCATCGTGCAGCCAGCCGGCCTCTACGAAGCTGGGCCGGTCGTCGGACGGGGCGCGGCCCTCCACGAAGCCCATCACGAACGCCGGCCGGCCCAGCTCGGCGCCGTCGAGATCGACGCCGAGCAACGGCGGGACCGGCACCCCGACGGCGCCTTCCAGGGCGTGCAGCACCGCCGCCTGACGACCGAGGTCGTAGTCGGGGAACATGCTGCGCCGCTCCGGCTGCAGCCGTACCACGGCCAGCGGCCGCGCCGCGCCGGCGACCTGCACGATCCAGGTGTCGTTCGACCAGCCGCCGCCGGTCGGCACCCGCAGCTGCAACCGGCCGGCGTCGGGCACGCCATCGGTCAGGCGGCCGAGCCACGCGGCGAGGCGCGCCACGGTGTCGGGCCCGGCGACGGCGCTCACGAGTCGAGCTCGGGTGCCAGCCAGTGGCCGCCGGTCTCCCGGCTGTTCCAGATCTCCACGATCCGTCCGTCACGGACGCGGAACACCTCGATGCCGCAGTACACGTAGGACCTGCCGTTGGCCTGGGTCGAGTCCCCGTTCCAGCACACGGTGACGAACTCGTCGTTGGCCGCCAGCAACGAGGTCTCGAAGTGCAGCACCGGGCAGAGGTCCAAGGTGGCCTGCAGGCGGGCGATGGTCTCGTCCATGGTCAGCGACTTCACCTCGCCGGCGTGGTGCCGCCAGGTCGGGTCGCTGATCAGATCGGTGACCAGATCGAGCCGTCGCTCGTTGTAGAGAACATCGAGATAGCGGCGCACCACGGCCTCGGCGGTGGGGTACGACATGGGCGGTTCCTCCAGGGCTCAGCGAGGCGCAGTGTAGGACGGCGGCACCGCCCCACGACCCACCCGGCCGGTCGCCGGGCGGAGCCCGTGATCCGGCCGGCGACCCGCACCGACACCCCCCGACGACCCGGCCGGGCATGCGGCCCGACGGCGTTCGGGGCAGGCTCGCTACCCGGCACCGGCGGACCCACGTACGCTGACGGTACTCGGCGCTCCCGACGGGACGCCGAGACCGCTCCTGCAATCCGACGAAAGGCGACGACTCCCACCATGAAGGTTGCCCTGACCCTCCGTGACCACCTGCAACGGGCGGTCACCGTCTACCCCGATCGCGTGGCGCTCATCGACGAGCCCGACCAGCCGGCCGAGTCCTGGGGCGCGCTGACCTGGCGCGAGGTGGACCGTCGGGCCCGGGCCCAGGCGGCCGGGCTCGACGCCCTCGGTATCCCCACCGGCGGCCGGGTGGCGATGGTGTCGCACAACTCGGCCCGCCTGTTCACCTCGTTCTTCGGGGTGTCGAACTGGGGCCGCATCTTCGTGCCGATCAACTTCCGGCTGTCGGCCGAGGAAGTCGCGTACATCGTGGGCCACTGCGGTGCCGACATCCTGCTGATCGACCCCGAACTCGAGGAACACCTGGCCTCGGTCGAGCACCCGCGCAAGTACGTCATGGGGGCCGCCTCCGACACCGAGCTCTACCTCTACGACCGCGAGCCAGCACCGTGGGAGCCCGACGAGGACGCCACCGCCACCATCAACTACACCTCGGGCACCACCGCCCGGCCCAAGGGCGTGGAGCAGACCCACCGCAGCCTGTGGGTCAACGCCGCGACCTTCGGGTGGCACTCCGGCGTGTCGGACCGCGACGTGTACCTGCACACCCTGCCGATGTTCCACTGCAACGGCTGGGGCCAGCCGTTCTCGGCCACCGCGATGGGCGTCACCAACGTGGTGCTGCGCAAGGTCGACGGGGCGGAGATCCTCTCTCGGGTCGAGCAGCACGGGGTCACCTACCTCTGTGGCGCCCCGGCCGTGGTGGCCATGGTGCTCGAGGCCGCCGCCACCTGGGACGGGCCGATCCCCGGCCGTGACCGGGTCCGGATGATCGTGGCCGGCGCTCCCCCGCCCACCCGCACCATCGAGCGGATGGAGACCGAACTCGGCTGGGAGTTCATCCAGATCTACGGCCTGACCGAGACCGCCCCGCTGCTGACCATCAACCGCAGCCGCAGCGAATGGGACGACATGACCCCCAACGAGCGGGCCCAGCAGCTCAGCCGGGCCGGCGCCCCGGCGCTGGGCGTGACCATGGCGGTCACCGACCAGGGCGAGCTCATCGCCCGGTCCAACGTGGTGCTCAAGTCGTACTGGGACCAGCCCGAGGCCACCGCCGACGCCATCCGGGCCCAGGACAACGGCCTCGAGTTCTTCCACACCGGCGACGGCGGGGTCATCGACGAGTTCGGCTACATCGCCATCTCGGACCGCAAGAAGGACGTGATCATCTCCGGCGGCGAGAACGTCTCGTCGATCGAGGTCGAGGACGCCCTGTTCTCCCACCCCGCGGTGGCCGAGGTGTGCGTCATCGGCGTGCCCCACGAGAAGTGGGGCGAGACGGTCAAGGCCCTCGTGGTGCTGGCCGAGGGCCACGCCGCCACCGAGCAGGAGCTGATCGATCACTGTCGTTCGAAGCTGGCCCACTACAAGTGCCCGACCTCGGTCGAGCTCCGCGACGTGCTGGCCCGCACCGCCACCGGCAAGCTGCAGAAGTTCCTGCTGCGGGCGCCCTACTGGGAAGGCTTCACCAAGCTCGTCAACTGAGCTGGTCCACCGACGCAGTCGGCCCACGGGCGGCCGGAACACCTGAGCACGGCCGGGCGGGACCTCCGCCCGGCCGTTGCCGTTGTCGTCACGTTGTCGTCACGGTCCTGAGCGATGCCGGTGTCGTCCCGGCCGATGCCGACCCGGGCCGGGCACTCAGCGGCCGGTGGGGTCGGTACCGGCCCGGCGGCCCACCGCCAGGATGTGGTCGACCAGCTCGTCGGCGCGGCGGCGGTCGGCCAGCAGGTGGCTGGTCACCCGGTTGCGGGCGGCGGAGGTGAGGTAGAAACGCTCGTAGAGGGCGTTGCGGCCCCCGAGGTTGGAGCCGAGGAAGTCCCACGCCAGACGGAACAACGCGGCCCGTTCCTCGGCGTCGACCCCGTCGGCGCCGTGGAGGAACTCCTCGAGCAGCGGGCGCATGGCCTCGTCATCGAGCAGCGCCCGGCTCGGGGTGGTCAGCAGGTTGTGGCTGCCGATGAGGGTCAGGATCTCGTTGACCCGGGGGAACCACACCGCCAGCAGGGACCGCATGGGGGTCAACGCCCGCCCGCCGGGGAACCAGGTGCCGTCGACCCCGATGTCGTAGCCCTCGGCCACCGAGCAACGGATGGCGCTGCGGGTGACCTCGACGTAGGACAGCAGCTCCCCCAGCATCTCGTTGGTGGCCGGGCTGCGGTCGCCGAGCGTGTCGGCCATGCGGGAGGCCAGGCCGTAGGCGAACTCGAGCTTGTTGAGCGCCCGGATGGTGGTCTGGGTCGACATGTTGTCGAGCAGACCGGTGCGACCCACCGAGTTGTAGATGGCCACCGAGCCCGGACGACCGTCGAGGAACACCCGATCACGGGGGATCTCGACGTCGTCGAGGATCACGAACGCGTCCTGCTCGTCGAAGCGGCTCGACAACGGCCGGTCGAAGGGGTCGGCGTCGCTCGACGCACTGTCCCGGCAGAGGAATTTCAGGCCGGGGATGTCGACCGGGATGGAGAAGGCCAGCGCGTAGTCCTCGGCGCCACGCGGCAACGGGATGGCCGGGTAGACCACGATCTCGTCGGCGAACGGCGCCAGCGTGGCCAGGATCCGGGCGCCACGCACCACGATGGCGTCGGCGGTCTCACCCACCTTGTGCAGGGTGACGGTGTTGCCGATGACGGCGCTGTCGGTGCGCTTGTCGTTGTTCGGCTGGATGATCGTGTGGGTCAGCGAGAGATCCCCGCGACGCAACCGTTTCTGGAACGCCACCAGGTTCTCGGCCCCGTCGGGGTTCGCCGCGTCGGACCCGGCCCAGTCCCGCCAGCGGGCGGCAAAGCTGGCCAGCTTGATGTTCATGTAGTCCGGAGTGCGACCCATCAGCCCCACCGTGTACTCCGAGATCCGGCTGAGGCCCTCGACCCGCCGCTGCAGGTCCTCGCGTGATGTGCAGATCAGGTGGCTGATGTTGATGGGCTCGCCGGTCTCGGGGTCGGGCACCAGGCAGTCCTCGGCGAAGGTGTGCTGCCGGTCGAACACCGCGGCCAGGGTCCGGGCGGCACCGGCCAGCTTCGGGTGGGAGGGCACGTCGGAGACCCGCTCGCCGTCGACCCACACCTCACGGCCCGTGGCGCTGAGGCCTGCCAGAAACTGTGCTCCGGTGCGTGCTGCCATCGTCTATCACACCCTCGTCCACCGACGCGCCTGGAGTGTGGAGGCCGGTTCGGGCGAAACTACCGGCCCACCGATCCGGTCCTCCACCCGGCGGCCGCGTCGACCGAGGAGCACGCCATGGACCCCACAACCGAATACCAGCCGGTATGGATCGACCTCGAAGGCGCGGCGAATGCCCGCGACGTGGCCGGTCTGCCGGCAGGGCGGGGACGCACCCGCCCCAACGTCCTGCTCCGCGCCGACGCCCTCGATGCCCTGTCCGCCCGTGACGTCGCCGAGCTGGCCGACCGCCGGGGCCTGCGTCACGTGGTCGACCTGCGCTCCGACGGCGAGCGGGCCGAACGCGGCCGGGGACTGCTCGGTGAACGGGACGCGGTGCGCTACACCGAGCTGCAGATCATCGACGAGGGCCAGCTGCTGCAGCGCCGAGCGGAGCGGGAACAGATGCTGGCCGACGGCATGCCGATCGCCCACATCATGGCCGACGGCTACGTGCAGCTGCTCGACTGGGGCGCGTCGTCCTTCGTCACTGCGTTCCGGGCGGTGACGGCCCATGAGGGAATCCCGGCCCTGGTCCACTGCTCGGCGGGCAAGGACCGTACCGGCGTGCTGGTGGCTCTGCTGCTCGGCGCCGGTGGGGTCGGAACCGACGCCATCGTGGCCGACTACGCCGCCACCGGCGAACGGATGGCCGCGGTGATCGCCCGGCTCGAGACGGCGTCGATCTTCGCCGGGATGGCCGCCGCGCTGCCGGCGTTCACCTTCGACGCCCATCCGGAGACGATGCGACAGTTCCTCGCCCATCTCGAGCACACCTGGGGCGGCCCGGTCGGCTGGCTGAGCGCCCAGGGGGTGTCCGGCGACGAGATCGTCCGCTGGCAGCACACCCTCGTCGACCAGGCCTGACCCGCGCCACGCGACCCGGCCCGCGCGACCCAGCCCGACCCGGCCCGCGCGACCCAGCCCGCACGGGCTGCGCTCAGACCACCCCGGCGGCGCGCAGCCGGGCCACGTCGTCCACGGCGAGGCCGAGTTCGCCGAGGATCGCCTCGGTCTGCTCCCCCAGGCTCGGCGCGGCCCGGCGGACCCCCCGGTTGGCCGGGTCGTCGCCCAGGGTCAGCGGCTGGCCGATCACTGCGGCGTCGGGCCGGTCGGGATGGTCGACCGGCTGGGCCAGGCCGAGGGCCTGCACCTGCGGGTGGGCCCACATCTGGCCCAGGTCGAGCACCGGCCCGGCGGGTACGCCGACGGCCAGGAAGGCGTCGATCCACGTTGCGGCCGGCTGGGTCCTGGTGACCCCGGCGATCAACTCGTTGACCTCCTCCCGGCGGCGGGCCCGGGCACCGGGTCGGGCGTAGCGCTCGTCGTCGGCCCATTCGGGCCGGCCCAGCACCTCGCACACCCGGCGGAAATGGGCGTTGGTACCCGGTGCCAGGTTGAACACCCCGTCCGCTGCCGGGAACGTACCCATCGGTACGGCCGTGGGGTGGTGGTTGCCCTGCTGGGCCGGGACGTCGCCCTCGATGAGTACCCGGGCGGCCTGGAAGTCCATCATCGCCACCAGGGCCTCGAGCAGCGAGGTCCGCACCCACGCCCCCTCACCGGTCCGGTCCCGTCGGATGATGGCGGCCAGGATGCCGAAGGCCAGGTAGACCCCGGAGGAGCTGTCGGCGACGGCATGGCCGGAGCGGAGCGGACCCTGGCCCGCCATGCCGGTCACCGACATCAGCCCCGACATGCCCTGGGCCACCTGGTCGTAGCCGGGACGGCGGGCCCACGGTCCGTCCTGCCCGAAGCCGGAGATGCTGCCGTAGACCAGCCGGGGGTTGACGGTCTGCAACGCCGGCCAGTCCAGCCCCAACCGTTCGGTCACCCCCGGGGCGAAGTTCTCCACCAGCACGTCGGCCCGTTCCACCAGCCGTAGGAACAACGCCTTGCCCTCGGGGTGCTTGAGGTCGAGGGTCAGCGACTCGTTGTTGCGGCGCAGGTTCTGGAAGTCCGACCCCATCCGGGCGCCCAGGGCCGTGGCGCCGGTGCGATCACCGCCCTCGGGCGGCCGCTCCACGGTGATGGCCCGCGCCCCCCAGTCGGCCAGCTGGCGCACCGCGGTGGGCCCGGAGCGGAAGTTGGTGAGATCGAGCACGAGCAGATGGTCCAGGGCGAGCACCCGGGCATTTCAGCACACCCCGGGCCGACCCCGCCCTCGAGGACACCGTGGCGCGAAACCCACCGCAGGCACCGGTTCCGGTACGTTGTCCCCTCCATGGACCTGGGTTTGCGCGGCAAGACGGCACTGGTGACGGCCTCCTATCGGGGCACAGGACGGGGCATCGCCCGCGTCCTGGCCGCCGAAGGGGCGTCGGTGCTGGTCCACGGCTTCGATGCGGCCCCTGCCGAGGTGGTCGCCGCCGAGCTGCGCGCCGCCGGTGGGGATGCCCGGGCGGTCGCCGGTGACCTGCTCAGCGATGCCGGGGTGGCGGCCATGATGGCCGAGTGCGGGCCGGTGGACATCCTGGTCGCCAACTACGGCACCGCCGAGGGCGGGTCGTGGTTCGGTGAGGCCACCGACGAGGCGGCCTGGTTCGACAGCTACAACAAGAACGTGCTGAGCGCGGTCCGGGTGGTGCGCGCCGCTGCCGGGCCGATGAAGGCCGCCGGGTGGGGCCGTATCGTACTGGTTGGTACAGTCGGCTCGGTACGACCCGGCACCCGCCAGCCGCAGTACTACGTGGCCAAGGGCGCGCTGCCGGCCATGACCACCTCGCTGGCCAAGGAGCTCGGCGGCACCGGGATCACCGTGAACCTGGTCAGCCCCGGCATCATCGGCACCGACGAGGTTCGCGAGCGCTTCACCGAGCGGGCCGCCCGCATGGGCCGTCCCACCGACTGGCCGTCGGTCCAGCAGCTCATCTTCGAGGAGTTCATGGACCTGCCGACCAAGCGGGTACCCGACCCCGAGGACGTGGGCCGGGTGGTGGCCTTCCTGGCCGGCGACACCGGCGCCTGCATCACCGGCGCCAACTACCACGTCGACGGCGGCGCCGCCGACGTCGTCACCCCCTGAAGGAGCACGGCAGATGGACATCAGGCGTATCACCGAGGTCGGCGTCGCAGTGCGCGATCTCGACGCGGCCACCACGCTGCTCGTCGAGCTGCTCGGCGGCGAGGCCGGACCGGTCGTCGAGGTCGAGCTCTACACCATGCGCTTCCGTATGGTCCGGGTGGGCAAGGTCGACTTCGAACTGATGGAGCCGACCGCCCCCAGCGGCGTCATCCACGACTTCCTGACCCGCCGGGGCGAGGGCCTGCACCACATCGCGTTCGCCGTCGACGACATCGCCGACACCATGGCCACCCTGGCGGCCAAGCAGGTGGCCTGGGTCGACCCCGAGCCGATGGGCAACGTCATGCCGGTCACCGACTACGCCGGGCGGACCTTCACCGACGGCGAGATCCGCTTCGCGTTCACCCAGCCGAAGTCGATCCTGGGCATCCTCTTCGAGTTCATCCAGTACCCCGAGGGCTTCCAGACCCCCTGAACCCGGCGCAGGCCGACCGCCCGGCACGCCTCCGGCTAGCGGCGATAGACTGCGATCCGGCGACACGGATCGGTACGGCGGGCTCGTTCCCGTCGGGCGACGGAAGGAAACAGGCAATGACACTGTGGGGCGGTACCGGGCGGTTCTCGAAGCGGGTGGTGGCTCTGGCCTGCGCCGTGGGCGTGGTGCTGGCGATGGTCGCACCCCCGAGCGGGGCGTACGTGCAGACCTCGAGTTCGGGCACGACCGCGATCTACGTCCCGGCCGATGACATCGGCAGCCCCGGCGTCACCTGCCGGCTGCAGGCCAACACGGGCGTCAACAACGACAACCTGGCCTCCATCAAGATCAAGGGGTTCTACGCCCACGCCAACGCCGGTTCGCAGACCCGCAAGGTCGGCTACCGCTACGTGATCCAGAAGAAGGCGGCCGCAGCGTCGACCTATTCGACGATGTTCAGCTCCATGATCATCAAGCAGTCGGCGACGGGGACCGTCCCGACCCTGTTCGCCGACCGCACCTACACCTTCCCCACACCGCCGCCCAACGACGGCTCCCGGTACCGGATCGTGATCAAGATGTTCTGGTACATGGCCGACGGCGTGACCGTGAACGGCAAGGCCACCGGCACGATCGAGGTCTACAACCACGTGATGAGCGGTGCATCCAGCTACAAGATCGGCTCGGAGGGCAACGGCGGCTACTGCAAGGCCAACTTCCACTTCTGACCCGCCATGCCGGGCTCGACCGCCAGCGTCGGGTCCGGCAGGGTCGGGTCGGGCAGGGTCGGGTCCGGCAGGGTCGGGTCCGGTCAGCCCCGGCCGATGAACGGCATCTTGGTGGCCATGATGGTCATGAACGCGATGTTGGCCTCGAGAGGCAACGCCGCCATGTGCAGCACCGCATCGGCGACCGCCTGCACGTCCATGACCGGCTCGGCCATGATCCGACCGTCCGGCTGGGGTACGCCCTGCACCATGCGCTCGGTCATCGGGGTGTGGGCGTTGCCGATGTCGATCTGGCCGCAGGCGATGTCGTAGCGACGGCCGTCGAGGGAGGTCGACCGGGTCAGCCCGGTGATGGCGTGCTTGGTGGCGGTGTAGGGCGCCGAGTTGGGCCGCGGTACATGGGCGGAGATCGACCCGTTGTTGATGATTCGGCCACCCCGGGGGTCCTGGTCCTTCATGATGCGGAAGGCCGCCTGGGTGCAGAAGAACGGGCCGTTGAGGTTGGCCCCGACCACGGTGAGCCACTGCTCGGGCCGCAGGTCCTCCAACGGGACCGGCGGGGCGCCGCTGCCGGCATTGTTGAACAGCACGTCGAGCCGGCCGAAACGGGCGACAGCGGCAACGAAGAGCTGCTGCACGGCCACCGGGTCGGACACGTCGGCGGGGTGCACCAGCACCCGGTCGGCCGCTGCGCCCGCCAGGGCCACGGTCTCCTCGAGGGCCTCGAGGCGACGGCCGGAGAGCACCACGGCGTAGTCGTGCTGCAGGAACGTGATGGCGGTGGCCCGGCCGATGCCGCTTCCCGCCCCGGTGATGAGCGCTACCCGCGTCGTCGTGGTCATGGTCGGTCCCCGTTCATCCTTCGAGGCCGCTGAGGTCGCCGGGCACGTCGACCGCGTGGGACTGGAGAGCCTCGAGCGGCACGATCTCCAGCGACTTCTCGTGGGTGGAGGCCAGCACCACCGGCGCCGCCGCACCGTCGTAGTGGGCACGCAGCCAGTTCACCGCGGTCACACACCACCGGTCGCCCGGCACCAGGCCGGGGAAGCGGTACTGCGGCATCGGCGTGGTCAGGTCGTTGCCGATGCTGCGCTGGTGCTCCAGGAACTCGGCCGTGACCACCGCGCAGATGGTGTGGCTGCCGATGTCGTGGGGGCCGGTGCTGCAGCAGCCGTCACGGTGGAACCCGGTCAACGGGTCGGTGCCGCACGGTTCGAGTTCGCCGCCGAGGACGTTGCGCTCGCTCACCGAGTCAGTATGGCAGGTCACCGCGACCTGACCGACTCGGCGAACGGGCGCACCGTAGGACCGGTCAGGACGTGGCGTCCCAGCCCATGGAGCGGGCCGCGACCACGGTGTCGGCGTACTCCTCGATGTTCACGATGCGGCCGTCGCGCACCTCGTACACCCAGCAGTACTGGTTGTCGTAGGGCAGGCCGGTGGCCTTGGCGGTGGCCTTGAGCCTCTGCTGCACCACCGCGAAGGCGCCGTCGACGATGGTGCGGCGGATCTCGAGGTTGAACGGCTGCTTGAGGTCGAACATGGTCTTGACCAGCTCGCGGCCCAGCGCGTCGGCGATGCCGGTGGCACCGGTTATGGGGGCGATGGGGGCCGACGCCGGGGGATCCCAGTGGCAGTCCTCGGCCAGCAGCTCCAGCAGACGCTCCCGGTTCCCGCTGCCCAGGGCGGCGTAGTAGGCCTCGATGACGGTGCGGGTGGTCTCGGTTTCGCTCATGGCCACCATCCTGGCACCCCGACGGGGGATCAGGTGGCGGCGTGGCCGGGTGCGGGGGCCGGCACCCGGTCCCACATCAGCGGCGACGGCGACGCCCCGAGCAGCACCTCGGCAGGCGACCGCCGGACGATGTGGCCCACCAGTCCACGATAGATCCCGAAGCCGCACAGCTCCTGCAACCGGGGCGGGAAGGCCGCCACCGTCTCGAGCGGCAGGCCGAGCTGCTGGTTCTCCTGCTGGCGCACCCAGCCGGCGCAGTAGTTCATGGCGATGCCGACGCGTCGTTCGCCGGTCCGGTTCGCGCCACCGCCATGCCACAGCGAACCGTGCCAGATGAGGATGTCGCCCTTGGCCATCTCCGCCGGCACCGACGCGGCGTGCGTTCCATACCTTGGAGTATGGTCAGCCTTGTGGCTGCCGGGCACCAGACGGGTGGCACCGTTGGCCTCGGTGAAATCGGTCAACGCCCACATGCTGTTGCACACCGTGGCCACATGGGGACGCGTCAGCGGGTGCAACGCGTCGTCGGCATGGATCGGCTGGGCGACCTCGCCGGGACCGATGGCGATGGTCGACACGGTGGAGATCAGGCAGTCACGGTCGAGCACCCCCTCGGCGATCGGCAGCACCTCGGGATGCAACGGGATGGGCCGGAACCGCTCGCCATGGGCCAGCAGGTTGTAGATCCGCCAGGTGTGCGCGCCCTCGAAGGCGTTGGTCGACGGGGTGACGGCCAGCTCGACCTCGAGCCGTTCGATGGCCTGGCGCAGCTCGTCGGCCTGCTCGGCCGGGAGGGCGTTGCGCACGATGGTGTAGCCCTGCTCCCCGATCCGCTCGAGGTGTTCCGAGGTCAGTTCGCCCATGAACGCCACTGTAGGACGCCGCAGGCCCGGCGTAGGCTGGCCGCATGAGCAGCCCGGACAGCACCGGAACCCTCGAGCGGCGCGATCTCGACCGGTATCTCGCCCGGATCGGCCACGACGGCGACCGCGCTCCGACCCTCACCACCTTGCAGGCCGTCGTGGCCCGCCAGACCGAGGCCATCGCCTTCGAGAACCTCACCCCGCTCACCTCGGCGCCGGTCCTGCTCGGGTCCGACGACCTGCAGGACAAGCTGGTGGCCCGGCGCCGCGGCGGCTACTGCTACGAGCTCAACCTGCTGACCGCCGACGTGCTGCGCACGCTGGGCTACGCGGTGACGCCGCTGGCAGCCCGGGTGGTGTGGAACCGGCCCGAGACCGACGAGACCCCGCGCAACCACCTGTTGCTGCGGATCGACCTGCCCGAGGGCCCGCACCTCGTCGACACCGGGTTCGGCGGGCTCACCCTCACCGGCGTGGTGCGCCTCGAGGCCGGACCGGCGCAGGCGACGCCGCACGAGCCGTTCCGCCTACAGGCCCGCGGCGACGCCTTCGTACTGCAGGCCGAGATCGAAAGCACCTGGCGCTCGCTGTACCTGTTCGACCTGCAGCCCCAACTCCGCGTCGATGCCGCAGTCGGCAGCTGGTACACCTCGATGCACCCGGGCTCGCTGTTCGTCAACCATCTCCTGGCCGCCCGACCCACC
The DNA here is from genome assembly GCA_947476745.1 of Acidimicrobiia bacterium. Lineage (GTDB taxonomy): Bacteria > Actinomycetota > Acidimicrobiia > Acidimicrobiales > CAIXPF01 > CAIXPF01. The sequence continues at coordinate 305,617 of CANJRG010000002.1, forward strand.
GCCGAGCGCCGCTTCACGCTCAGCGACCACGTCCGCACCGTGCACCACCGCGGTGGACCGAGCGAGCAGACCCGGCTCACCACGGTGGCCGAGATCGAGGCCGTGCTCGAACGGGACTTCCTGCTCGATCTGTCGGGCATCGACGGGCTGCGCGCCGCGCTGGCCCGCTTCGTCTAGCCCGACCGGCCGCGCGGTGCGGGCTGTGCGGCGTGGGACCCCGGCGACGGCGGCGCGACCGTCTCCCCCGTCGTCATCGGGGGTCGCGGAACAGCGACCGGGCGATGACCACGTTCTGGATCTCCGTGGCCCCGTCGAGGTACTGGGTCACCTTCGCTGCGGCGAGGTGCCGGGCCAGCGGATGATCCTGGCGCAGCCCGTCGGCCCCCATCACCTGCATGCACTGGGCGATCCCGCCGAGGGCCACCCGGGTGGCGAACTTCTTGGCATGGGCCGCCGCCACCGACGCCTCCGCGGTGCCGTGCTGCACCGCCCGGGCCGCGTCGTAGGCCAGGCGACGGGCGGCGACGAGGTCGGTGGCGACGTCGGCCAGCATCCACTGCACACCCTGGAAGTCGGCAACCTTTCCGCCGAAGGCGGCACGCTGCCGGGTGTGGGCCACCGCCCGGCCGAGCGCATCGGCCAGCATCCCCGAGCACATGGCCGCCACCACGGCACGCGCTGCGTCAATGCCCTCCATGGCCGCCCGGAAACCCTGGCCCACCGGCACGAAGAGGTCCTCCTGCACCAGCCGTACCGCCCGGAACCCGAAGCCGCCCGCCCCCATCGCATGGGCACCCAACATCGCATACGGTTCGGTACGGGCCACCCCAGGACGGTCGGCCTCGACGAGGAACGCGGCGATCCCCCGCCAGCCGGCATACGCATCGGTCTGGGCATAGACCGCCAGTACGTCGGCGTGGGTGGCGCTGGTGATCCAGCTCTTGTCCCCGTCGAGCTGCCAGCCGCGACCGTCGCGGTCGGGAGCTGCGGTGGTGCGCAGCGCTGCGGCATCGCTGCCGCCGCTCGGCTCGGTGAGCAGGAACGACCCCAGCCGCTCGCCGGCGATCATCGGGCCCAACAACGCCGCGCGCTGATGCTCGTGTCCCCGGCGGGCGATGGAGCCGACGAGGTTGTTGTGCACCACCAGCACGAAGGCGAAGGCCAGGTCGGCAGCGGCGAGCTGCTCCATGATCCGGGCCATGGCCACGACACCGACCCCGGCACCACCGGCGTCGATCGGGGCCAGCAGGCCGGCCAGGCCGGCGGCGGCGGCCTCGGTGACGACGCCGCGGGGCAGGGACCGCGCCGCCTCCCACGAGGCGGCGGCGGGGGCGACGACGTCGTGCGCGAACGACGTCGCGGTGGCGATGGCACGACGCTCGTGGGGGCCGAGGTCCAGCTCGTCGTCGTCAGGAGTGGAGGCCAAGGCTGCCATGATCGGACCTTAGGCGTCACCGGACACCCGTGGGCGAGCCGCCCGGCCAAGCCCTAGGGTTGACCCATGTTGACCAGCACCGTTCGTCCCGGTTCCCGTCCGTGGACCGAGCACCCGATCCTCGACGCGGTGCGCGACCTCGGCCCGCAGATCGTGGACCACGGCGACGAGATCGAACGGACCGGACGCCTGCCCGATGCGCTGGCTGATGCGCTGAGTGACGCCGGGGTGTTTCAGATGTACGTCCCGCATTCGGTGGGCGGCCACGAGGTCCACCCGCTGACCGCGTTCGCGGTGGCCGAGGAACTCGCCCGTCATGACGGGTCGACCGGGTGGTGCGCGCAGGTGTCCGCCGCGGTGACGGTCTTCTTGGCCTGGCTGGACCCCGACGAACTGGCCGCGATGGCGGCGCGCGGCCCCCTACACGTAGCCGGGTCGGCACGGCCGCTCGGCACGGCCGATGCCGTCGAGGGTGGCTACGTGGCCCGGGGGCACTGGAACTACGCCAGCGGGATCCGCCATGCCAACTGGTTCCTCGGCACCTGCTTCGTCGAGCGTCCCGACGGCCGCAAGGTCGCCCGGTCGATGCTGATCCCCACCGCCGACGGCACCATCGTGTCCAACTGGAACGTGATGGGCATGCGCGGAACCGGTAGCGACGACTTCGTGCTCGACGAGGTGTTCGTGCCCGAGGCCCGGGTGGCCCAGCGACGTTGGATCGAGCGACGCCACGAGCCGCTGTACGACCCGCGCCTGATGATGGTCGCGGCCTGGGCACCGACCGCCGGGGTCGGCATCGGCTTGGCCCGCGGGGCGATCGAGGCGTTGGCCGCGATCGGGGGCCGCTCGTCCGCAGGATCACCGGTGCCGTTGCGCGACCGGGAAGCCGCCCAGGAGGCCATAGGCCGGGCCGAGGTGATCGCCTCGTCGGCACGGGCCTATGTCATCGACACCATCGGGGCCGCGTGGGACGCCGTGTGCCAACAGCGCAGCGCCGATCTCGAGGGGGTCGTCGCCCGGGCACAGCTGGCCATCACCCATTCGCTCAACGCCGCGGTGCAGGTGGCGGACCTGGTGTTCCACGCTGCGGGTACCAACGCCATATCCACCGCCAACCGGCTCGAGCGCTTCCTGCGGGACGCCCACACCGCGGTGCAGCACTCCGCCGGTCAGCCGGTTCATGTACGAGCGGGCGGGCGGGTGCTCTTCGGCCTCGATCCCGGCGCCGTCGACCCGACCCGCGAGGGCCCCGTCACCCCCCGGCCCTAGCCGGCCGCGCCACCGCCCGAACCCCACCCGGCCCGGTCGAACCCCACCCGGCCCGGTCGAACCCCACCCGGCCCGGTCGAACCCCACCCGGCCCGGTCGAACGCGGGACCAGGTGAGCATCGACTCAGCTCAATTCGACTGCGGTTTCCTGCGGGTCGAGCCGGTAGACGAAATCGCAATGCGACGCCCCTCCCATGATCGTCTGGGTCCGCGTGAACTCGATCCGGTCGTTGAAACCCTCGATCATCGTGCCGTCCCGGTTGCACGACAGCAGCGCCCCCAGCTCGGCAATGCCCAGCGCCCGATACATCTCGGCGTAGCGGCACCGGGTCACGTTGAAGGCGTACTCGGTGTCGGTCCGGTTGACCACATCGACGACCAAGGCGTCATCCTGGGTCCACGCCGAGAGCGTGCCGGCGAAGGTCTCGAGGTCGTTGCCGCCGACCATCTCGGCCAGCGCCCGACCCTGGGTCCGGGCCACCTCGACGACCACCTCACGGGCAAGGTCGAGGACGAGCTCCCGGCCGAACTCGGTGGCGAAGCGTTCGATGAGCGGTGCGACGATACGGGCCTCGATCTCACGGCGGCGCAGCACGCCGATCTCGTTGAGCGTGTCGGGGCGGCTGGCGACGTGGTCGCGGTCGGTCATCAGGGCTCTCCTCGATCGGCCGTGGTCACTCCCACGGCGGGACAACCAGAGCCTGCCACGCCCGCAGGCGGCCCACAGCTGCATCCCGAGCGGGGTGCCTCCGCGACGCATCCAGGGTCGAACCCTCCACCGTCGACGACGCCGGCCGGGCAGTACCCCCCCCCACCGGTGACGGATCCAAGCCCGGATCGGCCACAGCCAGCAACCACACCGGACCTCCTCTACCGAGGCAAACGCGTCCATCCACGATCCGCGGTGGTGCCACCACCGAACGCACTGCCGCCTCAGCGTCCGGGGCGGATCGGCGAGACCGTGGCGATTTTGGCCGAACCTCCATCTGACCCCCTGCCAAATCTTTGACGCAACGCGTTGCACTCCCCACTTTTCGTCAACAATCCGCTTCCATACCACAGGGTGTGTTGCCCAAAACCGCCACGGTATCGAAGCGCTCCGCCTAGCAGCCTCCGGCACTCCGCCCGCGGGCCTGCCACCCCGCCTTCGAGGTCCCCGACGATCCGCCGGCACCAGCCGCGACACTGCTCGCCGCCGTTGCGCCGTCCACCCGATTCGCCGCGCCGATTCGCCGCCGATTCGCCGCGCCGCTGCCACGAATTGGCCCGGCATACCCCGACAGCGGACGGGGTGGCGGCTTCGCTGAAGCCCCGATAGACGTCAAGCGGAGTTCTGTGTGAGCCAGAGGTGGGCTTGGTGGGCGGTGTCGTTGCTGAAGTCGAGTCCGCGTTCGATGCGCGGGAGGCGGATCGGGGCGATGTCCAAGGTGTTCACGAGCGATGTGAGGGCGACGCCGGCTTGGGGTCGCCGCTGACGGATCTCGTGGCCGGTGGGCACCGTTGGCGGGTTCGTGATGATATCGAAGATCTCGCAGGCGACCTAGCGTTTGAGGCAGCGCATGATGTCGCGGCGGGTTTTGCCTTCGGCAGTGCGGCGGGAGACGTAGGCGCTTCAGCGCGTGGTGGCGCATCCGGACCAGGACGATGGTGTAGTGGGCGTTGATGCGGTATTCGAGTTCGGTGATCTGCTGTTCGAGGAACCCGATCTTGCGGGCGAGAGTCTTGAGCGCGGACCGCACCTGGGTCTCGACGTCGTCGTTGTGGTCGCGGAAACGGCGGGCGAGTTCGAGCTGCCGTGAGAAGGACGGCGCTGCGAGGTGTTCTCGCAGGCGGGCGGGGGCGGTCACGAGCAGCGCCTAGCGGTCGGGACGGTCGACCTCGACAACACGCACCCCAGCGGCCGAGAGATGGCGGCTCAGCCCAGCGCCCCACGAGCCGGTCGATTCGATCCCGACAGCGTCGAGCTCGCCACGGCCGGCCAGCCAACCGTGTAACGCCGCGTGCCCGGCACGGTCGGCGGAAAAGGACTCGACGCCGAGGCAACGGCCCGTCGCGCTGTGAAGGACCGCAGCGACACGGACCGCGCCGTGGGTGTCGACTCCGCCGGTTACACGGCGAGCTGGAGCTGTCATCATCGTCACCGATCCTTCGGTTCGGTTGCACGGGACGAGGGATCACCGACCAGGGGGACAAGACGGTCACGAGCCTGCGCCAACAGGCTCCTATGAGGTCACTCCGAACGGTCAGATTCCCAAGGTGGTGGTCCCGCCAGAACAGGCCGAGGATTCATCGCAAGAACACGACGGTCAGTCATACGCCAGGGTCAGACCCGAGCCGCGCCACCACCACCAGGGATTCCCCTCCACGCCGTTCCGGACCGGCATAACGATCATGGCTGTCACACCCCGTCCGTATCGTGTCGGTCATGGTGGACCAGGCGACACGAACCGGCCGACTTCGACGGCACCGCCCGGCGCTCGCCGGAGGACACCGATGACGTTGGCGCCCGAGCACACCACGCTGTTCGACCATCCCGTCCTCGACGGCTTCCATCCGGCGGTGCGGGCCTGGTTCGGGGCCCGCTTCCCCGACGGTCCCACGCCGCCCCAGCTCGGCGGCTGGCCTGCTATCGCCGCCGGCCAGGACACCCTCATCGCTGCGCCCACCGGCTCCGGCAAGACCCTCACCGGCTTCCTCGTCGCCATCGACCAGCTCTATCGCGCCCACGCCGCGGGCGAGTCGCTGACCGGCCGACTGCGCGTGCTCTACATCTCGCCCCTGCGGGCCCTTGCCGTGGACATCAAGGAGAACCTCGAGCGACCGCTGCAGGAGATCGCGGCAACCGCCCGCCGGCTCGGCCTCGACCCGCCCACCATCGAGATCGGGGTGCGGACCGGCGACACGACCTCTGCGGCGCGGGCAAAGTTGGTGCGGCGACCACCGAACCTCCTGGTCACGACCCCCGAGTCGCTCTATCTCCTCCTGACCGCCCCCCGAAGTCGGCAGATCCTGCGCTCGGTCGACTCGGTGATCGTCGACGAGATCCACGCCCTCGCCCGCGACAAGCGGGGCACCCACCTCGCGCTGTCCCTGGAACGGCTCGAGCACCTGGCAGATCAACGGCCGGTGCGTATCGGCCTGTCGGCAACCCAACGGCCGATCGAGACGGTGGCCCGCCTGCTGGTCGGCAACCGCGACGATCCCGAGTCGGGCCGAGCGGCGTGCACGGTGGTGGACACCGGCCACCGTCGCCAGCTCGACCTGGGCCTCGAACTGCCCGACGGTGAGCTCGAGGCCCTCACCAGCTCCGCCCAACTCGACGACGTGCTCGACCGGATCGCCGAGCTGGTCGAAGGTCACCGCACGACCCTGGTCTTCGTCAACACCCGGCGCCTGGCCGAGCGGGTCGCCCACCTCCTCGGCCAGCGCCTCGGCGACGACCAGGTCGCCGCCCACCACGGCAGCCTCTCCAAGGATCGCCGTCTCCGGGTTGAGACCCGGCTGCGGGCCGGCGAATTGCGGGCGCTGGTCGCCACGGCATCGTTGGAGCTGGGCATCGACGTCGGCCCGGTCGAACTGGTGTGCCAACTCGGTTCTCCCCGCAGCCTGGCCACCTTCCTGCAACGGGTCGGGCGCTCCGGCCACAACCGGTACGGCACCCCCAAGGGCCGGGTGTTCCCCCTCACCCGTGACGAGCTGGTCGAGTGCGCCGCCCTGCTGATCGGGGTCCGCGAGGGGGCCCTCGACGCCATCGAGCCGCCGGTCGCGCCGTTGGACATCCTGGCCCAGCAGCTCGTCGCCGAGGCCTCCACAGAACGATGGGACGTGGAGGGCCTCTACCGGCTGGTGCGCCGCGCCGGGCCGTATCGCGACCTCCCCCGGGAGCGGTTCGATGCCGTACTGGAGTTCACCACCACCGGTGTGGCGACCGGACGCGGTCCCAAGGGCGACCATCTCCACCTCGACCGGGTCAACGGTCAGGTCACCGGCCGCCGCGGCGCACGTCTCGCCGCCATCACCAGCGGTGGGGCCATCCCCGAGCTGGCGGACTACCGGGTGCTCGCCGACCCCGACGACACCCTCGTGGGCACGGTCAACGAGGAATGGGCGGTGGAATCCAGCGCCGGTGACGTCTTCCTGCTCGGCACGCACACCTGGCGGATACGCCGGATCGAACCCGGCATCGTTCGAGTGGTCGACGCCGGGGGTGCCGAGCCCACGGTGCCGTTCTGGCAGGGCGAGTCACCGGGGCGTACCCGGGAGCTGTCCGAGGAGGTCAGCCGCCTGCGCGCTGTCGTGGACGGCTACCTCGCCGCCGATGACGGCGAAGGGGCACGACGCTGGCTGGTCGGCCATGCCCTGATCCCCGGAGCCGCCGCCACCCAGATCGTGGCCTACCTGGCGGCGACCAGGGCAACCCTCGGCCTGGTGCCCACCCGCGAGGCGATGGTGATCGAACGGTTCTTCGACGACACCGGGGGCATGCAGCTCGTCGTGCACAGCCCCTACGGCGCCCGGATCAACCGAGGGCTGGGCCTGGCGCTGCGCAAACGGTTCTGCGTCACCTTCGACTTCGAGCTGCAGGCCGCGGCATCCGACGACAGCGTCGTGCTCTCCCTCGGGCCGCAGCACAGCTTCGCGCTCGACAGCGTCCCGTCGTTCCTCCGTGCCGCCACCGTGGCCGAGGTATTGCACCAGGCCGTGCTCGTCCCGCCGAGCCCACTGTTCGTGTCGCGCTGGCGATGGAACCTCAACCGGTCGCTGACGGTCCTGCGTTGGAAGGCCGGCCGCAAGAACCCGGCGGCGATCCAACGCATGGAGGCCGACGACGTGATGGCCACCGTGTTCCCGCAGGCGGCGGCCTGCCAGGAGAACGTGAGCGGCCCGCTGGAGATCCCCGACCATCCGCTGGTGGCCCAGACCATGCACGACACGCTGACCGAGGCCATCGACCTCGCCGGGCTGCAGGCGCTGCTGGCCGCCATCGAGTCCGGCGAGGTCCGGGTCATCGGACGCGACACCGTCGAACCGTCGCCGCTGTGCCACGAGATCCTGCTCGGCAAACCCTTCACCTTCCTCGACGACGGAGAGGCAGCAGACCGCAGAACCCGGGCGGTGTCGTTGCGCCGGGGCCTTCCCGTCGCGCTCGACGAGATCGGCGGGATCGACGAGGCAGCCATCGAGCGGGTCGAGGCGGAGGTCGCGCCCGACCCGCGCGACCCCGATGAGCTGCACGACGCGCTGGTCAATCTGGTCAGCATCGCGCCGCACCCCGACTGGGCTGAGTGGTTCGAGCACCTCTGCCGAGCCGGACGGGCCCGGGTCGTGGGCATCGCCGGCACCGACCGCTGGTGCGCGACCGAGTCGCTGCCCCTCGTCGCCGCGCTACATCCGGAGGCCGTGCCCGACGTCGAGCCGGCCGACGCCGACCACGCGGCCCGCGCAGCGATCCGTGGCTTGCTCGACACGAACGGGCCGCTGACCGCCGCCGAACTGGCCGCACGCAGCGGCCTGAGCCGGTCGGGCACCGCCATCGCCCTCGCAGCGCTCGAGGCGGAGGGGTTCGCCATCCAAGGCGGGTTCCGGCAGACCGACGCCCACCGCTCGGCCGAGCGACACCCGGCCGAGCGACACCCGGCCGAGCGTTCCAACGGCAACGACCCGGCAATGTCGGTGCAATGGTGTGCCCGACGGGTCCTGGCCCGGATCCACGCCTACAGCACCCGACGGCGACGGCGCGAGGTGACCACCGCAACCGCCCGCGACCTCATGCGGATGCTGTTGCGCTGGCAACACGTGCATCCCGAGACCCGCCTGCACGGCGACGACGCCGTGGCGACGGCAATCGAACAGCTCCAGGGCTGGGAAGCGCCCGCCGGCGCCTGGGAACGCCACCTGCTGGCCAACCGCATCCGCGACTACCGACCTGAGCTGCTCGACCGGCGCGGCCATGCCGGCGAGGTGGTCTGGGGCCGGCTCGGCCTTCCCGAACCGCGCGTCGCCGGTTCCGCCACCCCGGCCCGCGCCGCTCCCGCACGCGGGCGGACCCGGCGCGTCCATGACGACCTCCTGCCGACCGAGCCCGGCCGGCCGGCACCGGACGTCGATCGCACGGCCCGCACCACCTCACGCACGACGAAGCTGGCCCTGTGCAGCCGGGCCGACCTCCCGTGGCTGCTCGCCGCCGCCCGGGCCGACCAGGTCCCCGCCGTGCCGGCGAACGGCCCGCTCGCGGCGGTGGTCGCCACCCTGCACTCCGGCGGGGCCCGGTTCCTCCGCGAGCTTGCGACCGACACCGGCCTCGGCCCTGCCGAACTCGAGGCCACCCTGTGGGACGGTGTCGCCCGTGGCCTGCTCACCGCCGACAGCTTCTGGGCGGTGCGTTCCCTGTTCGACCAGCGACGCACCGCCGGCGACCGGCCCACCCTCGCCGACATCGGGTACGCGGGGGAGACCGACGCAGACGCGATCAGCCGGGAACGAGCCGTGGATCGGACCGCTCGCCCGACGCGCCGGTTGCGACGCGGGTCCAGCGCCCCCCGTGTGGCCGGCGAGGGCCGCTGGGCACTGTTGCCCGAGCCCCTCGAGATCGACGAACCGGACGAGCTGGCCGAAGCCGTGGCGGAGCAGCTGCTGGCCCGCTGGGGGGTGGTGTTCCGCGACCTCGTCGTGCGCGAGTCCCTTGCCCTGCCGTGGCGGGACATCCTGTGGGCCCTGCGCCGCCTCGAGGCCCGCGGGGTGATCCGTGGCGGCCGCTTCGTCAGCGGTTTCGCCGGCGAGCAGTACGCCCTGCCCGAAGCGGTCGATCTGCTCGTCGACATGGCACGACGCCCACCGTGCGGGGAACGTATCGTCGTCAACGCCGCGGACCCACTCAACCTGACCGGGGTGATCACCCCTGGGCCGAGGGTGGCCGCGGTGGCCACCCATCACGTCATCTATCTCGACGGCATCCCCGTCGACGAGGTGTGACCATCCACCGATCGGGGGCGAGCGGCCCCCAGCCCGAGCCGAACCCGACAGGACTCGCCGTGACAACCCGTCCCCGCTTCCATCTTGCCTTTCCCGTTCACGACATCGCCGCCGCCCGGGCTTTCTACGGTGGCATCCTCGGCTGCCCCGAGGGCCGTTCCGATGTGCATTGGGTCGACTTCGACCTCTACGGCCACCAGGTCGTCGCCCACCTCGCCCCCGACGACGTCGGCCACCTCGCCACCTCGACCGTCGACGGCCACGAGGTCCCGGCCCGGCACTTCGGCCTGATCCTGTCGGTCGAGCAGTGGACCGACCTCGCCGAGCGGCTGCGCGCAGCCGAGGTCAGCTTCATCATCGAGCCATGCGTGCGCTTCGCCGGGCTGCCCGGCGAACAGCGCACCTGCTTCCTGCTCGACCCCAGCGGCAACGCTCTCGAGTTCAAGGCCTTCGCCGACGAGGGACAGATCTTCGCCACCACCCCCAGCGGCTGAGCAGCTTCGCTCGCGTCGCATCTACAGCGATAGCGTCCCGTGCGCATTGCCCACCGACCACCGAGGCAGTGGTGGCACCGGACCGACAGGAGCACGCCAGGGTCATGAGTGATCTCGTCGCTGCGGCCCAACCAACCGCCAACTTCTTCGGACGGGTCGTCCCCTACAAGTGGCTCGTAGCCGCTGCCTTCGTCCTCGGGCTGTTCATGGACATCCTCGACACCACAATCGTCAACGTGGCGTTGCCGACCCTGTCGCAAGAATTCGGGGCCACCACCAACACCATCGAATGGGTGGTCACCGGCTATCTGCTCAGCCTGGCGGTGTGGATCCCCGCCTCGGGTTGGCTCGGCGACCGTTTCGGCACGAAGCGCACATTCATCTTTGCCCTGTTCATGTTCACCCTTGCCTCGGGGCTGTGCGGTGCGGCGTGGAACATCCAGTCCCTCATCGCCTTCCGGGTTCTGCAAGGCGTCGGTGGCGGCATGCTCACGCCGGTCGGTACCGCCATGCTGTACCGGGCGTTCCCCCCGATGGAGCGTCCGAAGGCCTCCGCCCTGCTGGCCATGGTCACCGTGCTCGCCCCGGCCATCGGGCCGATCCTGGGTGGCCTCCTCATCGAGCAGGCCTCGTGGCGCTGGATCTTCTACGTGAACCTGCCCATCGGGCTCATCGGGCTGGCCTTCGCCGCTAAGTACCTCGTCGAGCACACCGAGCCGACCGCAGGCCGGTTCGACCTCGCGGGGTTCCTGCTGTCGGGCATCGGGTTGGGTTCGCTGCTGTTCGGCATGGCCGAGGGCCCGGTGCGTGGGTGGACCCACCCGCTCGTGCTGCTCACCATCGGCGGGGCCATCATCTGTTTCGCCGCCCTGATCAAGGTCGAGTTGGGCAAGGAGTTCCCCATGCTCGACCTGCGCCTGCTCGCCGACCGCTCCTTCCGCACCCCGAACCTCGTCTCCTTCGCCAGCTTCGGCGCCCTGCTGGGCCTGCTGTTCCTGCTCCCGCAGTTCCTGCAGGGCCCGCGCGGTTTCAGCCCGCTGGAGTCCGGCCTGGCGACCTTCCCCCAAGCGCTCGGCATCCTGCTCACCGCCCGGTACATCGGCAAGCTGTACCCGGTCTACGGGCCGCGCCGTCTGGTCATGTTCGGCATGGCCACCAATGCGGTCATCACCTTGTGCTTCGTCTGGGTCGGGCTCGACACCAGCGCCTGGACCATCCGAGGGTTGATGTTCGCCCGCGGGCTGACGTTGGGCTTCGGCTTCATCCCGCTGCAGGCCGCGGCGTTCGCCCGGATCAAGCTCGAGTCCACCGGGCGGGCCGCGGCGCTGTTCCAGGCCCAACGCCAGGCCGGCGCCGCGGTCGGCGTGGCGATCCTGGCCACCATCCTCATCGAGCGCCGCGACGCCTTGGTCGGTTCGAAGACCGGACCGGCGGCGGTCGAGGGCCTCGTCCAGGCTTTCCACCAAGCCTTCCTGGGCTCGGTGATCCTCGCCGTGCTGGCCTTCATCGCTGCCTCGTTCATCCGGGACATCGACGCCGCACCGACGATGCGCCGCCCACCGGGCAAGCGCTGATCGCCGCGCAACACCAGCGCACCGCCACACACGAGGTACGCAGTCCCATGGCGTTCACAGGGTTCCCAGCCGAAGCGTTGACGTTCTACGCCGGTCTCGAGGCGGACAACAGTCGCACCTACTGGCTCGAGCACAAGGCCGTCTACGACCGTCAGGTCAAAGGCGTGATGCTCGAGCTCGCCGGGGCTCTCGGCGATCGGTTCAGCCCGGTATACCTGTTTCGCCCCAACCGCGACGTGCGCTTCAGCAAGGACAAGTCGCTGTACAAGACGGCCTGCGGCGCGGTGCACGAACGTGACGGCGGGGCCATCGACTACGTCCAGATCTCGTCGCAGGGCCTGTTCGTCGCCACGGGCATGTACCAGCTGGCCAAGGACCAGCTCGAGCGCTTCCGGCTGGCCCTCGCCGATGACGACGCCGGACCGGCGTTCAGCGCCGCAGCGGCCGCTGTCGCCGTCGGCAAGGTCGAGCTCCGTCCCGGCATCGAGCCACCGCTCAAGCGGGCGCCCCGAGGTTTCGCCCCGGACCACCCCCGCATCGAGTGGCTGCGCTGGAAGGGTGCCATCGGCGCCAAGGAGGTCGGAGCGCCCCGCTGGATCCACACCGCTGCAGCGGCCAAGCGGATCATCGACATGTGGGACGCCGCCGAACCGCTGAACCAATGGCTGGAACAGCACGTCGGCCCCAGTCGAGCCATGCCCGACGAGGCCGACGTCCACTGACCCTGCGCCGAGCGGCGGGCCGACCAGGGCCAGGCTCAGTCACCCGGGCCACGCAGGCCGTCGGGGCCATCCAGGTCGAACCCGTCGTCCGGGCCGCACGGGTCGCCCGGGCCGAGCGGATCACCCAAGTCCGCAAGGTCTGCCCGGTTCTCGAGGTCTGCCCGGTTCTCGAGGTCTGCCCGGTTCTCGAGGTCTGCCCGGTTCTCGAGGTCTGCCGGGACATCCGGCGAGTGCGTCGGCCCGGTGAGCTCCCCCGCGGCTGTCGCCGGTCCGAACACGACGGCCCGGTTGGCACCCGCGACGAAGTCGACGGGCAGAACCTCCTCGAGGAAGGCGCGGAATTCGCCCACCAGCTCATCCAGACCTGCTTCATCCAGACCTGCCTCATCGGGGCCGGCCCCGGGCGGAGCCGGCTTGTCCTGGTCCGGATCGGGGCCGAGGTCGTCGGGGTCGGGCAAGACTCCCGCCGCATCGAGAACGGCCTCGGCGATGAACAGCGAAGCATGGACCCGCACCGCAATGGCGATGGCGTCGGACGGCCGACTGTCCACGACCCGCTCGCCATTGGGCCCGGCGAGGGCCATCTCGGCCACGACCATATCGTGACGCATCTCGGTGATGGTCACCTGGTCGACCGTGGTATCGGTCTGGGCCAGCACGTCGATCAGTAGGTCGTGGGTGAGCGGACGGGGCGGGCTCACCGCCTCGATGCCCAAGGCGATAGCCACGGCTTCGTTGTTGCCCACCACCACCGGCACGATGCGGTGGGGCCGGGCTACCTCACGCAGCAACTCGACGGCCGTCGTCTCGTCGGCGACCAGCTGTATCCCGAGAACGTCGATGGGAACCATGTGAACCACCTGCACCTTTGGTTCAACCGGCCGGCATTCACGGCCGGTCACCGCCTCGGTCAACACCGAAAGCGTTTTTGACACTTCGTTAACAGCACGGACGGTGACCGGCACCCCGGCCTGCGTCAGTCCCGTCCCCGTCGACGCACCCGTCCCGGCCCCACCGGCACCCGGGTTCGGCGCGCCATCGTCCGTGGTAGAACTGAGCAGCGTGGCGTGGGGACGACCAGCGTTGTGTGGGGAGGAATGGTGATCATGGCCGAGGATCAGCACGGGGCGACACCGACGACGAACGGCTACGACGTCGTGGTGGTTGGCGCCGGTTTCGCCGGGATGTACCTGCTGCACCGTCTTCGCAAGCTCGGCTTCAGCGCCCGGGTCTACGAGACCGGCACCGGCGTGGGCGGCACCTGGTACTGGAACCGCTACCCCGGCGCCCGCTGCGACGTGCAGAGCATCGAGTACTCGTGCTCGTTCGACCCCGAGCTCGAGCAGGAGTGGACCTGGTCGGAGAAGTTCGCCACCCAGCCGGAGATCCTCCGCTACGCCAACCACGTCGCGGACCGCTTCGGCCTGCGCTGCGACATTCAGTTCAGTACCCGGGTCCTCAGCGCCGCCTTCGACGAGCAGCGCCGCCGGTGGGCCATCCGCACCGACCGCGGTGACGAGGTCTCTGCCCAGTTCTACGTGATGGCCAGCGGCTGCCTGTCCTCGTCGAAGAACCCCGAGATCCCCGGTATCGACACCTTCGCCGGCCCGACGTACCACACCGGCCACTGGCCGCACGAGGGGGTCGACCTCACCGGCAAGCGGGTCGCCGTCATCGGCACCGGCTCCTCGGGCATCCAGTCGATCCCGATCATCGCCGACCAGGCCGCGCAGCTCACCGTGTTCCAGCGCACCCCCAACTTCAGCGTGCCCGCCCGCAACCGCCCGCTCGAGCCGGCCGAGATCGCCGACGCCAAGGCCCGCTACCCCGAACTGCGGGACTTCATGCGCCACTCCCGCGGCGGCCAGTTGCGTCAGATGCCCGACAAGTCGGCCTTCGAGGTCGCTGCGCCGCAGCGCAACGCCCGCTATCTCGAAGGCTGGGAAGCCGGCAACCTCGGTGGCCTGCTCGGCGCCTACAACGACCTGATGACCGACAAGGCGGCCAACGACACGGTCTCGGAGTTCATCCGGGGCAAGATCCGCGAGATCGTCCACGATCCGCAGGTGGCCGAAGCGCTCTGCCCCAAGGACCACCCTTTCGGCACCAAACGCCCCTGTCTCGACACCGACTACTACGCCACGTTCAACCGTGACCACGTCCGCCTCGTCGACCTGCGCAGCACGCCGATCGCCACCATCACCCCGTCGGGGATCGACACCACCACCGAATCGTTCGCCTTCGACGCCATCGTGTTCGCCACCGGCTTCGATGCCATGACCGGCGCCATTGTCAACGTCGACATCCGGGGCATCGACGGCCTCGGCCTCAAGGACAAGTGGGCCGAAGGCGCCCGCACCTACCTCGGCCTCGGCGTGGCGGGGTTCCCCAACTTCTTCACCATCACCGGCCCCGGCAGCCCATCGGTGCTGAGCAACATGATGGTCTCCATCGAACAGCACGTGGAGTGGATCACCGACTGCCTCGACCACCTGCGCCGTCACGCCGTGGCCACCATCGCGGCCGAACCCCACGCCGAGAACGACTGGGTCCAGCACGTCAACGAGGTCGGCGACCTGACGCTCTACCCCACCGCCAACTCGTGGTACATGGGGGCCAACGTGCCCGGCAAGCCCCGGGTGTTCTTGCCCTACGTCGGCGGCGTGGGCACCTATCGCGGCATCTGCGACGAGGTGGCTGCCTCCGGGTACAAGGGCTTCGTGCTGTCGTCATGAGCAACGATGCGAACACCGACGCGAACACCGGGGACCCGATCACCGGCCTGCTCGACGAACTCGACCGCTCCGATGATTTCGCCGTGCCCCGCCTCATCGACTCGCTGCGTCACCATCCGCAGGCCAAGACCCTCGAAGGCCTCGATGCCTTCCGCGCCGCCAGGGCCCTCGTCGCCCACGGCAACCTGAACGACCTGTCCCTGGCGGCCGAGCTTTCCTGGCAGGCCCACGGCGCCGGCGTGCCCGGGGCCGGCCGCGTCTTCGCCACCGCGATCGACCGCTACAGCGTCGCCCAGTCCCGCCAACAGCGCTTCGGCACATTCGGCTTCCAGCACAAGGGCGAGTTGGTGCCCGCCCCCGTCGACGGCTCGGTCACCGACGAACTGCGCATCCAACTCGGGCTCGGCACCCTGGCCGATCTGCAGGCCGAACTCGACGAGGCCAACCGCGCCGCCGCCCGACAACGGGCAGACGAGACCGGCGGGGTCAGCCACAGCGAGGTCTACACGCGAATCTGGCGCGACCCGACCGAGGAGGGTCTGCGGGCGCGTTGGGCCCGGGAGGGCCAGCCGGTTTGGGCCGACGGTGACGAGCTCACGTTGGTGTGCGACCGGCCCATCGCCGGGGCCATCGTGGGCCCGCTCTTCGAGATCCCCATGTGGCGGGTCGGTGAGCTGCTGGTGCTCACCGTGCGGGTCCATCGTCTGCAGGAAGCGGTGCTCACCTACGGCTTCTGGCCACTCGACGAGCACGGTCGTCCGGCCTTCACCGAACGACCCGAGCCCGACGGCCGCTGGCGCGGGCCGGCAGCCCGTCTCGCAGAGCCCACCAACGACATCATCGTCGGGACCCTCGAGGACCACCAGCTCGACAGCCGCTCACTCGGCCGGCCCCGCAAGGTCACCGTGTACCGGCCCCCGGGCCACACCCCCGACGAACAGCTGCCGGTGGTCTACGCCACCGACGGACAGTGGGTCGGGGCCTACGTACGCCGGGTCGATGCGGCCATCGAAGCCGGCCGCATCCCACGATGCGTCGTCGTCGCCTCCCACTCCAGCAGCCAACGTACCGGTGAGTACTTCCCGGGCTACGATCCGTCTGCCTACTCCCGCCACGAGCACTTCTTCGTGGACGAACTGCTGCCGTGGGCCGAGGCCACCTTCGGGGTCGCTGACGAGCCGGGCCGCCGAGCGGTGTTCGGCTGCTCCGACGGCGGGGCGCACGCCCTAGCTACCGGGTTGGGCCACTTCGAACGATTCGGCCATGTCATCGCCTACTCGTCGGGCATGCCTCCGAGTGGGTCCGAGCGGTGGCCCGAGGGTAAAGCCCCCAGCATCCAGCTGTGTGCCGGCGTGCTTGAAGGCCAGTTCCACCTGTCGACCTACGCCTGGCACGCCTATCTGGACATGACCGGGGTGGCGCACCACTGGACCGAGCGGGTGTGCGGCCACGAGTTCATCCAGTGGGTGGAGGAACTCCCCTCCGCCATCAGCCGCGCCTTCGCCTGACCATCCCGGCAACCCGGCAACCCGGAGCGATCCGTACCTCCCCGGGAGCGACTCCATCTGCCACGCCGGCGACAATCGGCACCTCTCGCACCCGACGCGGCCCACTACGGCGGAGACCGTGGCGGTTCTTTCCGAGACGCCCCCGTGGCGGCGCCGATTCTTCGACCGAGCGTGCACGGCCCGATACTCAGCGTCGACAATTCGGATGCATACCAGCAGGCATGTTGCCCGAAACCGCCACGGTCTCGGCTTTTGCCGGTTCAACCGCCCGAACCCCACCCGCCCGAACCCCACCCGGCCGGACCCGAACCCCACCCGGCCGATTGCCCGGCCGAACCAGCAAGACCCGAGCCGAACCCGGCCGAACCCGAACCCCACCGGGTCAGGTGGCCAGGTGCCAGGTGGCCGGCGGTCTGGGCGGCGGGCCGGGTGCTCGGAAGGGAGGGCCTCCGCCACGTGGCCGGGTCAGCGGGTCAGCGGGTCAGCGGGTCAGCGGGTCAGCGGGTCAGCGGGTCAGCGGGTCAGCGGGTCAGCGGGTCAGCGGGTCAGCGCATCGAGATGGTGCCCATGACGTCGTCGGAGCCCTTGGACGGGGCGGCGATCTCCACGATGCGCTCGTCGACGTCGTCGTATTCGAGGCGCAAGGCCCGGCACATGGTGGCGTGCAGGCGGTAGCTGGCGACGGCGTAGGTGAGCTCGATGATCGCAACCTCGCTCAACTCGGCCGCCAGCACACCGAACGTACCGTCCGGTACCCGCCCGCCGCCCAGCACGAGATCATCGGCATAAGCCAGGACCGCGCGCTCGAGCGTCGTGAACACGTCCGCCGCCGCACTGGCCCACGCCGGGATGGCAGCGATCTGGTCTTCGCGCACCCCCGCAGCCCGTGCCGCCTTGCAGTGCTGGCTGAAGACGAACTGGCTCTGCGCCGCGAACCCGGCCCGGGTGAGCGCCAACTCGCGCAGCACCGGGGACAACTCGCGATCGGGGCTGTTGAACAACCCGAACCCGGCCACCATGTGGTCGAGTAGCGCCGGCGTCTGGGCGAACACCGTCCACCAGTTGCCGGGGGTGCCGGTGGCGGTGCCCGGCTCGGCCACTGGGTCTCGGTCGCCGAAAAGCCGTTGGTACATCGGCAGCACCGGAACTGGTGCCTCACTGCGCGGGACCTGTCGAGTTCGTGTCACGGCGGTACTGTACGTGCTGCAGACCGAGCCCGAACCGACGAAGGGAAGGCGCCATGCCCGAAAACAGCGAGTTCCAGTTCCGCGGGATCAACCACCTGGCGCTGGTCTCCAGCGACATGGCCCGCACCGTCGACTTCTACACCAACGTGCTCGGCATGCCGCTGATCAAGACCCTCGAGATCCCCGGTGGGGCGCAGCACTTCTTCTTCGACTGCGGCAACGACACCAGCCTGGCGTTCTTCTGGTTCCCCCAGGCCCCTGCCGCGGTGCCGGGCATCTCCGCTGCGGCCAACATGCCCGGCAGCGGGCCGATCGTGTCGGCGCACGGCTCGATGAACCACGTGGCCTTCGACGTGTCGCCCGAGCAGTTCGACCAGTACGTCGACAAGCTCAAGGCCAAGGGCGTCGAGGTGTCGATGGTGCTCAACCACGACGACAGCGAGACCACCATCGCCCGGGAGCTGCACCCCGGCGTGTTCGTCCGCTCGGTGTACTTCCGTGATCCCGACGGGGTGGTGCTGGAGTTCGCCGCCTGGACCCGGACCTTCGGACCGCAGGACGTGCTCGTTGCCCCGGCCGATGCCGACGGACACCGGGTCGCCACCCCCGCCACCCCCGTCAGCGCCTGACCCGCCGGACGTACGGCCCGGCCCCGGACCGGACGGGCCGCGAACGGACCCGCCACGACGCCACAGACGCGACACGGCCCGCCAGGCATGGCCCGGGAGCAGTTCCCGGTCGGGCCTGGCGGGCCGTCGGCGTTCACTCGCCCTTGAGGGCCTTCATGAACATGCCGTTGTCGAAGTAGTCACGCCAGAACGTGATCTTGCCGTCGTCGACCTCCCACACCCCGGTGACGGGCAGGGCGAGGGCCTTGCCCTTCATCTCGAAGCGGTCGATGCGCTCGTTCATGACGACGTTGCCGGTGCATGCCTGGCGCAGGACCTCGAACTCCACCGGGCCCTTGCTGCGGAACATCGGGCCGAGGAACTCGAGCATCTTCTCGTGGCCGCGCATGTCGCCGATCGGCACGTTGTCGTAATAGCAGTCCTCTGCGACCAGCGCCATGGCGGCGTCCTGATCCTTGCGGCCGACCGCCGCGATGAAGTCGTTGACGACTTGCTCTGCACTCATCGGAGAACCCCCTAGTAGCCGTGGTCACCCGACCGTAGTGGCTGGCGGACCACCGAGGCGCACGACCAGACTGCGACCGTCCTTCCGATCGACAGGAAGCGGGGCGGCATGACAGCGCAGTGGGTGCCCGAGGTGTGGCAGACACTCCTCGACCACGACATCCGGCAGGTGGCCTACGTGCCCGATGCCGGCCTCGCCGCCCTGATCGAGCTGGCCCAGGCCGAGCCACAGGTCCTCGCCGTGCCGTTGTCCACCGAGGAGGAGGGTGTCGCGGTCCTGGCCGGCGCCTGGCTGGGCGGCCAACGGGGTGCGCTGCTGATGCAGTCGAGCGGGGTCGGCAACTGCATCAACCTGCTCAGCCTCGCCCGGACCTGCCGCTTCCCGCTGCTGATGCTGGTCACCATGCGGGGCCAGTGGGGGGAACGCAACCCGTGGCAGGTGCCCATGGGCAGCATCACCAAGGCGGTGTTGGAACAAGCCGGGACACTGGTGTTCGAGGTGACCGAAGCCGATCGGGTGTCCGAGACGGTGTCCGCCGCCGCGGCCATGGCCTTCACCGGCCCTGCTGCGGTGGCCGTGCTGATCGGCCAGCGGGTGCTGGGCGCCAAGGCCTTCGCCGAGGCCGTGCAGACGGGCCAGCCCCGATGAGCGACACGCCGATCGACGAGGGTCGCGCCGACCACTATCCGCTGGCACGCCGTGCCGTGGTGGCGGCGCTGCTCGCCGACGCCGGGGGCCTACTGGTGGTGACCGGGCTGGGCGCCCCGGCGTGGGACGCCACCGCCGCCGGCGACCGTGACCTGACCTTCCCGCTGTGGGGGGCGATGGGCGGGGCGGTGTCGATGGGCCTCGGCCTGGCCCTGGCCCGGCCCGAGAACCGGGTCCTGGTGCTCACCGGCGACGGCGAGCTGCTGATGGGGCTCGGGTCGTTGTCCACCGTCGGCCACCAGCAGCCCGCCAATCTCGCCGTGGTCGTGCTCGACAACGAGCGCTACGGCGAGACCGGGGGCCAGCGAACCCATACCGCCCGCCACACCGACCTCGCCGCGGTCGCCGCGGCCTGCGGTTGGCCGAGCACGTGGACGGTACGTGACCACGCTGCGGCGGCGGAGCTGCCCTCGAGGCTGTGGGACGCCGCTGGGCCGCGTCTGGCGGTGGTCAAGGTGGCCGCCGCCAACGAGCCGCTGGTGATGCCCCCACGGGACGGGGTGTGGTTGAAGGAGCGGTTCCGCCGGGCGTTGCTCGACCAGCCGTGATCGCTGCTGTCCCCACCGTCACCCCACCCGGACTAGGTCAGATCGCCCGGCGCGGGGAACACCGCACCCGCTGAATCCTTTGGGGTCCGGACCGAACTGCTGGCGGGTCCACCACGTGACCTCCTGTCGAAGCCGGACCCAACCCGGCTGGCAGAAGGGCGAGCCATGGCGGGCGCAAACTCCAAAGAAGCGACGGTAGGCGCTTCGCTGATCGCGGTGTTGGCATTGCTCAGCCTCGTCCTCGTAGCCCCGATCCGGTTGATCGGCGAACGCGAACGCGAGCGCGGACCTGACGGCGAGGCGCAGGAGGAAGACGGCGAACGCGAGTTCCCGGCTGCGCTCCGCGGCCATCTCGAGGAACTGATCCAGACGAGGGTCGGCCACGACCTCGGTGAGGGACCCGGCTCCGCCGAGGACGCCAAGCTCGCTGCCATGGCCTACCCGGCCGACGACATCGAGGCCCAGACGCTGGCCGGGATGCGAACGGCGGCGAAGGCCACCAGCGCCGACGCCGCCGTCGGTGAAGCCGCCACGGCGCGCTGGACCAGCGTCGGTCCGACCGAGGCGATCTATCCCGCCACCAGGTTCCGCAATTCCGGCAGCTACCTCCCGGCGCGCTACGTGGCGGGCGGCCGCACCACGGCGGTAGCCATTTCGCCGTCCTGTAAACCCGGGTCCTGTCTCTTCTACGTCGGTGCGGCAGGAGGGGGCATCTGGCGGACGAAGGATGTCCTGGCCAGCGAACCGCGCTGGGAATACGTCTCGGGCTCCTTCGCCATCGTCCCGGGCGAACCGAACGTCGTCTACGCCGCCACCACGATCGCCGGCCGGAGCGCCTCGTCGACCTGCTGCACCGGCCTGACCCGCATCATCCCCGGCGCCCCGCAGTGGGGCCTCTACAAGTCGACCAACGCCGGAGCCACCTGGACCCAGATCAACCCGCCGCTGGTGTGCTCCGACACGGTGACCGCCTCCCGCCCGGAGACCGCAGTGGCCAAGCTGCCCAACGGCATCCACCCCGATCAGCACGCGCTCGTGGTCAACCCGAACTTCCGTTTCCACACCTATAACGACGCCAGCCCGGACGTCAACTTCTCCGCCGGTGCAATGTCGGACTGGAACTGGATCGGCGATCCCATCTACGGCTGGCCCGACAACCTCCTCTACATCCCGATCATCGCGGACTCCAAGGTGAGCGGCACGATGTTCGCCGGCACCTCGGTCGGTGTCTGGCGGACCAAGACCAACGGTATGGGCACCATGACCCGCAGCGAGTTCCGCAGCCACTGCAACGAATGGACGGGGGACTTCGCCGTCGTCTGCGGCGACTGGGAGGTGCTCGGGTCCTCCGCCCTCGCCGCCCTCGCCGGCGTCGTCTCCGCCATCGAGCGCGCACCGTGGGACAACTCAACGATGTGGGTGGCGACCTCGACGGGCGGGGTCTACCTCTCCCGCAACGCAGCGGCCGAGCCGGCATCGGCCGTGGCCTTCACCCGGCTGGACACCGTCTCTGGCGGGCTGGCCCCGAACCGCTTCGTCAGCGGCGGCTCGGTCACCTGGGTCGACCGGTCCTACGACTACGGCGAGCGGCCGATGACCGACGTGGCGTACGACCATCCCACCGGCGATCTGTACGGATCGAGCGATTTCGGGGTCTTCCGGCTCGCTGCCGGAACGACGGATTGGACCGCATCAGGCTCCGGAATGCCCAACCTCGAGGTGTCGGGCCTCACCATCGTGCCCAACGAGCGCATCCTCTATGCCGCCACCCATGGCCAAGGGGCTTGGAGCCTGAACCTGCCGAAGCGCTAGTCGTGTTCGCTGGGGACCCTGTCGCTACCCGGGGACGCGGCCGCTGGCCGCGGGGCGTCCTGCGGTTCAGCCGATGCGCTGGAACTCGTCGGCACCGGCGAGGATCGCTCCCCACACGTCGCCGTCACCGGCCGCCGACTGCACCGGTCGGGCCAGGTGCCACAGGCTCACCAGCCGCTCGCCGCGTTCGTCGGCGACGTGATGGCCCGACCAGGCCCCCACCGAACCGTGCGGGCTGAAGTCGACGGCGAACGCGAAGGCGTCGCCGATCGCGTACCCCGCGAGCGCGTAGACGCGGTCGGGATGTGGGCTGCGGACCCCCGAGCGGAACGTGCCGCTCAGCGCATGGCCGCCGGGATCGGCCTGAAGCTCCATGACCGACCCCAACCGGTTCTGCCACCGGCCGACGAGCCTGGTCGCACCACCCTGTTCCTGCAGGCCCCGCAACTGCGCCTCGATCGCCATGACCGCGTCCTCCCTGTGTCCGCTCCGATCGTGCCCTGGATCGGCCCTGGGGTGAAGGGGCCAAGGTCCCCCTCCGGCCCGCCGCACGTCGCCGCGCCGAATCGACGGCGAATCGTCGCGATCGTTTCGACGAAACCCGTTGCATCGAATCGACGGCGAATCGCTACGACGGGCGGGGTTAGGCTGTTGGCGGCGCGACCGGAGGCTCCCGTCCGGTCGGCTGGAGCTGCCATGACTGCTGCTGAGGACCTCGTCCTGCTCGACCGACCCGCCCCCGAGGTGGCGCGCCTCACCCTCAACCGGCCCGAGCGGCACAACGCCCTGTCGATCGCTCTGCGCGACCGCTTCAGCGACCACTGCGACAGCATCGCCGCCGACACCACCGTCAAGGCTCTCATCGTGGCCGGGCTCGGCCCGACCTTCAGCGCCGGGTTCGACCTGGGCGAGTTCGAGTCCGACGATCCCGACCACCAGCGGAGGTTGTGGGCCTCCGCCGACCGCTTCCACCAGGCGATCGTGACCTTCCCGGTCCCGACGATTGCCGCGGTGCACGGCCCGGCCATCGCCGGCGGGTTCGACGTCGCCACCATGTGCGACCTCCGGGTGGTCGCCACCACCGCCCGCTTCGCCCGCCCCGAGTTCGCCTGGGGCGACATCCTCTACGGCGTCCTGCACGACCTGGTGGGTGGGGCCATCGCCCGGGAGCTGACCCTGGCCCCCTGCGACCTCGACGCCCACGAGGCCTGGGCGAAAGGCCTGGTCACCAGGCTCGTCGAGCCCGAAACGGTGGCGGCGACGGCGCTCGAGCTGGCCCGATCGGCCGCCCTGGCACCCCGCGACAAGCTGGTCAACGCCAAGGCCAAGGTGCTTCGGCGTCTGGCGCTGGGCACCACCGAGACGCTGCAGATGTAGCCGAGCCAAGCTGGGACAGCCCAGCTGTCCAGCGGGTTCTGCGACGGCCCGGACCGGTCAGCGCCCGGCGCCGCCACGGATCAGGCGACCCGGCATGGCGCCGGTGTGCTCGCCGTTCTCGTAGGTGACCTCGCCGTTGCACACCGTCATGGTGTAGCCCTGCGCCCGCTGGATGAGACGCTTGCCGCCGGCGGGCAGGTCGTAGACCATCTCGGGGTCCTCGAGGCAGAGGTTGTCGTAGTCGATGAGGTTGAGGTCGGCCCGGTACCCGGGGGCGATGACGCCGCGGTCGGTGAGCCCGTAGAGCTCGGCGGTGTCCTGGGTCATCTTGTGCACCACGAACTCGACCGGCATGGTGTCGCCCTTCGTGCGATCCCGGGTCATGTACGCCAGCATGTAGGTGGGCACGCTGGCGTCGCAGAGCACCCCGCAGTGGGCGCCCCCGTCGGACAGGCCGAACACCGAGTGCTGGTGCTTGATGGCCTCGATCTGCATCTCGAGATCGCCATTGTACTTGCCGAACAGGAACAGGATCGGCCGCTGATCGGCCATCACGTCCATCAGCGCCTCGCGGACGTGGATGCCCCGGGCCTCGGCGATGCCGGCGATGGAGTCCTCGTAGGAGGGTTCGTAGCTGAGGTCGGTCGGCAGCACGTACATCTTGTGCCACGTCGAGATCATCTTGTTGGTGTCCGCGAAACGCGATGTCTTGGCATCGTCGGCGAGCACCTTGGCCCGGAAGGCGGGGTCGAGCAGCATGGCCCGCTGCTCGTCGTAGGGCAGGTCCTTGATCCCGGCGTACGCCGGGAACTGCCGCATCGGGTTGAGGGTGCCCTCCAGGGTCATCAGCACCGAGGCCGGACGGGCGCCCACCTGCGGCCGGATCTGCAGGCCCTCGGCGTTCAGCTTGTCGGCGAGGTCCCAGATGCCCTTCACCGCGCCGGCAGCGGGAACCAGGAAGGTCATCGGACGGCCGGTGAGCCGGGCGATGTGCTCGATCCAGGACAGCTCCTCGGCCTTGTCGAGGTGGTCGGAGATGACCTCGATGGCACCATGATCGAGCCCGACGAAGGCCTCGGCGATGGCCACCATCTCGTCGGCCGCGGCGTTGGTGCCCGGCACCAGGTTGCCCGCCTTGTCGAGGTGGCCGTAGAACCGCGAGGTCGAGAACCCGAGCGCCCCGTCGACCAGGGCCTGGCGGGTGATCTCGGACATCGCCGTCATGTCCTCGGCGGTGGCGTCGTCGTAGCAGCGCTCACCCATCACGTAGTGCCGCAGCGCCACGTGGGGCACCTGGGCGCCGATGTCGATGGTGTAGGGCGTGTCGATGGTGTCGAGGTACTCGCCGAAGCTCTCCCAGCCCCACGGCATGCCCTCGTGCAACGCCGTGCCGGGGATGTCCTCGACACTCTCCATCAGCTCGACCAGCTGGTCCTCGCTGCCGGGCCGCACCGGGGCGAAGCCCACGCCGCAGTTCCCCATCACCACGGTGGTCACCCCGTGCCAGCTCGATGGCGTCACCTGCTTGTCCCAGCAGACCTGACCGTCGAAGTGGGTGTGGATGTCCACGAAGCCCGGGGTCAACAGCTGCCCACCGGCATCGACCACCCGCTTGGCCGCACGGCCTCGCAACTGGCCGACCTCGGTGATGCGGCCATCCTTGACCGCCACGTCGGCGACGAAACCCGGTGCGCCGGTGCCGTCGACCACGAAGGCATTGCTGATGAGCAGATCGTCCACGAAAATCCCCCCGGAAAGCGAACAGTGCCACGTGCACCTATGCCAGGAGCGTACCGTCTGTGGGGCGCGGGGGCCTACCCCGCGCGCGGGAGCAGACAGGAGTCCCCATGCCCGACACCGCTTCCTATCAAGCGATCCTGGTCGAACGGCACGAGACCGTCGCCGTCATCACCCTCAACCGGCCGGAACGGCTCAATGCGTGGACCCCGACCATGGCCCACGAGCTGAGCGCCGCGCTGGTCGCCGCCGACCGTGACGACACCGTGCGCTCGGTCGTCATCACCGGTGCCGGCCGGGCGTTCTGTGCCGGGGCCGACCTCACCGCCGGCGGGAACACCTTCGACGACAGCACCAACGCCGAACGCATGACCGGCGACGGCACGCCCGAGGTCCTGCCCTACCAACTACACAAGCCGGTCATCGCCGCCATCAACGGCGCGGCGGTCGGCGTGGGCATCACCTACCCGCTGCTCGCCGATGTCCGGATCGTCGCCGAGGACGCCAAGCTGCAGTTCGCCTTCGTGCGGCGCGGCATGCTGCCCGAGCTGGCCAGCCATGCAATCCTGCCCCGGGTCGTGGGGTTCTCCAACGCCGCCGACCTGTTGCTGAGCGGCCGCATGTTCTCCGGCCGGGAGGCGGCGGCCCTCGGCCTGGCGTCGGAGGCGGTCCCGGCCGGTGACGTGCTCGACACCGCCCTGCGCCGGGCGCACGAGTACGCGCTCGCCGCGCCGGTGGCGGTGGCGGCGGCCAAGCGCCTGCTGTGGCAGAACCTCGGTGCCGACATCGCCGCCACCGTGGCGGTGGAGGTCCCAGTGTTCGCCTGGTTCGGCCGCCAGCCCGACGCCCACGAGGGCGTGACGTCCTTCCTCGAGAAGCGCGAGCCGCGCTGGACGATGAGCGCCACCACCGACTTCCCGGCCTGGCCGGGCTGACCCTGCCGGTTGCCGACCCACCCCACCGGCCCGGCCCACCCCACCGGCCCGGCCCACCCCACCGGGTCGAGCGACCCGGGACGGACGACCGGTTCAGCCGATAACCTGACCCTCGACGATGCGGGCCCGGATCTTCCTCGTGGTTGTCAGCGTGGCCACCGCGGTGGCCGTGCTGAGCGTGACGGCGCCGGGAGGTCGCGGCCTGCCGGTGCCGGTCCTTCCCGCGATCAGCCGGTTCGTCCCGTCGGCCACGGTCGCCGACGGCGCAGCGGCGACCCGGCGCGACGCGCCCGCAAGGGCGGTCACCGCCGTGGCGTCGCCGGTCCCCCGCCCGGACGCGCACGAACGGTCTCTTACCGCACGGTGCGGGGCCGACGACACCACGCCCACCGTCGGCCCGTACCGGCCGGCGGCACCCGACACCGGCAACGACACGAGCGCGTCGGGTGAGGAACCCGATCCCATCACCGCGAGCACCGACGCCGGGTCCGACCCTGCCGCCAACGCCGAACCTGCCGTCAACGCCGACCCTGCCGTCAACGCCGAACCCGCCGCCGACGGCGACACGCACCCCGAGGGCGACGGCCCCAGCTTCGGGCACTGGAGCATCATCAACACCTCGGGCGACATCGGCGAGGACGACCGGGCCACCTACAGCGAGCTCGAAGCGGCCCACCGGGGCGAACGGCCCGACGAGCCGCTGGTGCTGCACTGGGTGGCGGAGACCGTCGGCAACCCCGTGGCCGATCTCGAGGAGGTCGCCTGTGTCGCGGCCGCGGCCTACGCCGACCCGAGGGGCTGGAACCTCGACGGGGCCCTGCGCTTCGAGCGCGTCGAGTCCGCCGAGGAGGCCGACTTCGTCCTCGTGGTGGCCGAGGCCGACTACGTGCCCGATTTCGCCGACTCGTGCCTGTCCTCGCTCACCGGCATCCCCGACGCGAGCTGCACCGTCGGCAACTACGTGATCATCAACGACCTGCGCTGGCGGGACGGCGCACTGGGCGACCCGATCCCGCTCGAGGTGTTCCGCATCCACGAGATCAACCACGAGACCGGCCACTGGCTCGGCCAGGGCCACTTCAGCTGCCTCGGCGGTGTCGCTGGGGTCAACCAGCAGCAGTTCCGATCACTCGACGGATGCACCGCCAACGCCTGGCCGCTGCCGTTCGAACGGGCCATGGTCGCGGCTCGGTTCGGGCTGTGGCCCTCGCTCGGGGCCTACGAGCCCTACAACGAGCTGGGCTGGTGGGGCGCCTGGGACGACACGTCCGGAACGGACGAGGTGC
This sequence comes from Acidimicrobiia bacterium, assembly GCA_947476745.1. Taxonomy (GTDB): domain Bacteria; phylum Actinomycetota; class Acidimicrobiia; order Acidimicrobiales; family CAIXPF01; genus CAIXPF01. The sequence goes on from CANJRG010000002.1 coordinate 333,050, forward strand.
CCGTCGACGATCCCGGTGCGGAGATGGCTCCGACCGAGCCCGGGCCCACCGAGCCGGAGTCCGCGGAACCCGACACCCCGGCGACGACCTCCGCCATCGGCTGAGCCCCCGCACCTGCCGACGCCTGCCGATCCTCCGGCCCAGCTTCCGACCCCGGACGCGCCGACCCCGGACGCGCCGACGCCGGCCGATCCCGAGGGAAAGACCGGCGTCGTGACGCATCCTGTCGCGGCCGCAGCGGCCGCAGCGGCCGCAGCGGCCGCAGCGCTCACTTGGTGGGGGTGCGCTTGCCGTAGTTCTTGAAGGTGTCGTTGATGTGGGTGATCACCGACGCCAGCTTGGCGTTGCGGCCCTCGAGCAGACGCGGGGCGAAGTGCTGCAGGCCGGCGACGTCCCAGCGGCCGTCGGTCACGATGATCTTGTCCTCCAACAGCGACCAGCCGCCGTAGAGGCCGACCTCGTTACCACCCACGTGGAAGACGCCACCGGTGAAGGGGCAATCCTCGGTCATGAGGTAGGCGACCAGCGGGCTGATGTTGGCCGGGTCGAACACGTCGAACTCGCTGGGGTCCTCCGGCGGCGCCACCACGTCGCCCAGGCCCGGGGTCTGCAACGTCATACGGGTCCGGGCCACCGGGGCCAGGCAGTTGGCCCGCACGCCGTAGCGGCTGAGCTCCTGGGCCATCACGATGGTCGCAGCAGCGATACCGGCCTTGGCCGCGGTGTAGTTGGTCTGGCCCGGGTTACCCAACATGGCGCCCGACGCGGTGTTGACAATGCTGCCCTTGACCGGCTTGCCGCTCTCCTTGGACTTCTCCCGCCAGTAGGCCGAGGCCCAACGCGACGGCACGAAGTGGCCCTTGAGGTGAACGGCGATGACCGCGTCCCACTCGGCCTCGGTCATGTTGACCAACACCCGGTCACGCAGGATGCCGGCGTTGTTCACCAAGCCGTGCAGGTCCCCGAAGGCTTCGACCGCGGTGTTGATGAGGCGCTGGCCGCCCTCCCAGTCGGTGACCGAGTCGGTGTTGGCGACCGCCTCGCCGCCCATGGCCTTGATCTCGTCCACGACCTCCTGGGCCGGGCCGGCGTCGGAGCCGGTCCCGTCCACGTTGCCGCCGAGGTCGTTGATGACCAGCTTGGCGCCTTCAGAGGCCAACAGCAGCGCATGCTCACGACCGATGCCGCGGCCTGCGCCGGTGACGATGACTACCCGTCCGTCTAGTGCTCCCATGGATCGGATCGTAGTGGCCCGACCCGGCCGGTTTCGAAGCAGACCGGCGACGTCGCGCGCCCGGTGACCGCGGTCGCCGTCGACGTGACGACCCGTCCGTGCTAGACGCTCTGGTGTGATCAAGGTGTGCGAGTTGGTGAAGCGGCGGCCGGGCCTCGACGTCGAGGGGTTCCAGGCGTACTGGCGCGAGGTGCACGGCCCGATCGTGTCCTGCATCCCCGGGCTGCGTCGCTACGTCCAGTCCCATCCCCTGCCTGGCGGTTACCGCAACGGCGAGCTGCCCTACGACGGGGTCGCCGAGCTGTGGGTCGACGACAAGGACGCCCTGCGGGCCATGGCCGACACCACGGCCTTCGCCGCGGCCAAGGCCGACGAGCCCAACTTCATCGACACCGAGGCGCTGATCGAGCTGGTCGTGGACGAGGTCGTCGTCAAAGACGGCCCGGTGGGACCCGACGCCCTCAAGTCGATCGGCTTAGTCCGATTCCGGCCCGACCTCGAGCCCGACGCCGCCCAGCGCTACTGGCGGGAAGTCCACGGCCCGATCGCCGCCGGCATCGACGTGCTGCGCCGCTACGTCCAGAGCCACGTCCGGCTCGGCGCCTACCGCGACGGCAGCCGTCCGGCGTGGGACGGCATGGCGATGACCTGGTTCGACTCGATCGAGGACATGCGCCATTCGGCGACGACCGATGCCTACCGGGCGACCATCGCCGACGGCCCCCAGTTGCTGGCACCGGGGCCCACCCCGACCATCCTGTGCCGCGAGCTCGTCATGATCGACTGACCGAGCACCGAATCGCTCCGGATCCCTCGCGGCGATTCGACGGCGATTCGACGGGAACGCCTCACGCAGAATTGGGGCGCCTCGGCGATGCGTCAGGACGGGTGATCGTCGGCCCAGCCGGTGCCCGGGGCATCGCCATCGCCATCAGCACCGGCACCGGTACCGGTCGCCGATGACCCGCCGCGCTTGGACACCACCACCCGTTGCGTCGGGTAGATGCCGTGGTGGGTGGAGAACACGTAGGCCGCGACACAGCCGATCGCCAGCGGGACGATCAGGCCGGCTCCGAACACCTCCACCCCCAGCATCGTGCAGGCCAGCGGGGTGTTCGACGCACCGGCGAACACGGCGACCAGGCCGATGGCGGCCAGCACCGGCACCGGGAGGTGCAGCGGGCCCGCCAACGCCGCGCCCAGGGTGCTGCCGATCACGAACAGCGGGGTCACCTCACCACCGGGGAAGCCGCTGCCCAGCGTCACCGCCGTGAAAAGCAGCTTCAAGGCGAACACGGCGAAGGACAGCTTCACCCCGGCCAGCGCCTCGTCGGCCAGCGGCAGAGACAGCCCCAGATAGGCCCGGCCGAAGACGGTGGCCAGCCCGACGATGGCGAGCCCGCCGAGCACCGGCCGCAACGGCGGCCAGCCCACGTGTCGGGCCAGCAGGCTCTTGAGGCGGTGGGTCAGCACCGCGAACACCGTCCCGGCCAGACCGAAGGCCACCCCGGCCACCACCACCTTGAGCAGCACCGCCACATCGAGCGGTACGTCAACCGGGGTGCGCACGGCGTGCCGGGCCCCGAGCGCACGGCACACCCGGTCGCCGACGATCGCCGCGGTCAACGCCGGGACCAGTGCGTCGAACTGCAGACGGCCGATCGACTGCACCTCCAACGCGAACACGGTGCCCGCCATGGGCACCCCGAACACCGCACCGAAGCCTCCGGCGAGCGCCGCTATCAGCAGCACCCGCCGATCGTGCTCGTCGAGGCCGAACACCCGGGCGACCACATCGCTGAGGCTGCCCGACATCTGCAGCGCCGTGCCCTCCCGGCCGGCCGAACCACCGAAGAGATGCGTCGTCCACGTGCCGACCAACACCAACGGGGCCATCCGCCGCGGCACCCATTCGGTGGGCTCATGGATCTCGTCGATGAGCAGACCCACCCCGCGAGCGCTCCGCCCGCCGAGGTAGTGGTACGCCGACCCGATCGCCAGCCCGGCGAGGGGCAGCAGGTACAACAGCCACGGATGGGCTAGTCGGGTCTCGGTGACCAGCTCGAGGCCCGCCAGGAACACGAAGGACGAGACCCCAGCCAGCACCCCCGACACCGCGCCGAGCCCCACCCATCGCGCCGGTCTCAGCACCAGGCGACCCTCCCGCGCCGCCACCTGGCGGGCCCGTTGCAGCAGCGGTCGTTCCATGGTCGGCTCCGCACGATACCGGTCAGTTCCGCCGACCGCGTCATGACGGGTGGCCGAGCACACGCTGCGGGCGACGGCCCGGTATTGTGCGGACAACGGGGACGGGGCCGAGGCAGGCTCAGACCTTGCCGCACCGACCGCACCGACTGCGCCGAACCAGGAGCTTCCGTCCATGGAACTGCATGCCGAACACAAGCTGAAGTACGCCGGCGCCGTCGACGCCGACGGCCACATCCTCGAGCCGAAGAACCTCTGGGAGACCTACCTCGAGCCGAAATACCGCGAGCGGGCCCTGCGCTTCATCCTCGACGACAACAACCTCGAACAGCTCGTCTACGACAACAAGCCGTCGAAGATGGCGGCCAAGGGCATGCCCTCGACGCTGGGAGCCATGGGCTGCACCGATCTGGCCAAGCTGCAGTTCGATCCCGAGCAGACCTACGAGCGCAACTCGCCCTACGGCTCGACGGACCCCAAGCAGCGGCTGGAACTGCTCGATGCCGAGGGTATCGAGCAGGCGCTGATCTACACCACCGTCGGGCTGCTGTGGGAGGCCGAGGTCAAAGACCCCGAGCTGTCCCAGGCCTACACCCGGGCCTACAACCGCTGGGTGACGGAGTGGTGCAGCGGTGGCGAGGGTCGCCTCTTCCCCACCGCCCACCTTTCGCTGACCGACCCGGCCGGCGCCGCGGCGGAAATCACCCGGGCCGTGGGCGAGGGCGCGGTCGGCGGCTACGTCGCACCGTTCACCCACGACGCCAAGCCCTTCGGCCATCCCGACCACGACATCCTCTTCGCTACCTGCCAGGACCTCGATGTGCCCCTGGCGCTGCACCCGACCTTCGAGCCCCAGTGGACCAAGGGCGAGCGCATGGGCACCTGGGAGAACGTGAAGAACCTCAAGCTGCTGCCCATGGTCATGGCCTCGGACGGCGTACGCCAGCAGTTCACGACGTTGTTCGACTACGGCGTGTTCGACAAGTTCCCCAAGCTGCGCATCGTGGTGCTGGAGTCGGGCGCCGGCTGGCTCGGCTACTGGCTCGACCGCCTCGACGCCGTGTTCAAGCACACCCCGCTGGCCAAGCGGGTCCCGTTGGAGAACCCGCCGAGCTGGTACTTCGAGAACCGCTGCTGGATCTCCTGCGACCCCGACGAACGCACCGTTCCCCACCTCGCCGAACGCTTCGGCGCCGACCGGTTCATGTGGGCCTCCGACTTCCCCCACGTCGACCATACGCCCGAGTATGTGCGCGACCTCGAGGAACTGGCCGGCATGTTCCCCGATGAGACCCGCCAGGCCTTCCTCGGCGACAACGCCCGCAAGCTGTTCAAGCTGCCGACCCCGGCGACGGTCTGAACCCGCGCGATCCGGCCGGCCGCCCGACCACGGGTGGCCGGCCGGTCCGCGTCCGGAGCAGTGTCGAGCCGACCCGGCCGGGCCCTGCGGCCGGACCGGTGGGGGCGGGCTCAGCGGTCGAGCCGGGCCACCTGTGGGAACGGACGGGCCCGGCCCAGCAGGGCGGGGACCTCGTGGCCGAGCTGAGCGGCCAGCCAGTCGGTGACCTCGAGCAGGGCGTCGACATCGATACCGGTGTCGTAGCCCATGCGCTCGAGCATCCAGGCCACGTCCTCGGTGGGGATGTTGCCGGTGGCGTTCGGGGCGAACGGGCAGCCGCCGACCCCGCCGAGCGAGGCGTCGAGCCGGCGCACCCCGGCCGCCACCGCGGCGGCGGCGTTGGCCAGGCCGGTGTTGCGGGTGTTGTGGAAGTGGCCGCGCAGCGCAGCGCCGCCCCCGGCCAACTCGCCCAACGCGGCGAAGCGCTCGGCGACGTCGGTGGGCACCCCGCAGCCGATGGAGTCGGCCAGGATCAGCTCGGTCGGGCCGGCCTCGAGCACCCGGGCGGCGACGTCGAGCACCGTGGCGACGGGGACCTCGCCCTCGTAGGGACAGCCGAAGCCCATGGAGATGGTCACCGTGGGTCGCACCCCGTCGGCGTGGGCCCGGCGGGCCAGCCGGTCCCAGCCCTCGATGAGCCCGTCCACCGTGGAACCCTGGTTCTTCTCGGCGAAGGTCTCGGTGGTGGTGACCACCATGTTGATCTCCTCCACCCCGGCGGCCACGGCCCGCTCGTAGCCCCGCTCATTGAGGACCAACGCGGTGAACGTCACCCCGTCACGTCGGCCGAGACCGGCGAGGACCGCTTCGGCATCGGCCATCTGCGGGACCCGGGTGGGATGGGCGAAGCTGACCGCCTCGATGCGCCGCAGCCCGGCGGCCACCGCCGACTCGATGAGCTGCAGCTTGGTGTCGGTGGACAGCAACACCGCCTCGTTCTGGATGCCGTCGCGGGCGCTCACCTCGATGATCTGCACCGCCGGACGCACTGCGTCGATCTGCTCGCTCACTGCTCGACCCCCTTGTCCGCCCGCAGCGTAGCGGTGGCGCCGTTGGCCTCGTCCACGTCGAGGGCTGAGGCACCACCCACGTGACCATGGGGGTGTCCCGTACCGGCGACCTCGCCCTCCGTCTCCCGACGACCGGCCACCCCCAACCGCCACGAGCAACACGCGCCGCCCAACGACAGCACGGACGCAGCGACGAATGCGGGGACGAAGGAATCGGCCCGGTCCGCGATGATCCCGGCGATTTGCGGCCCGGCCAACTGCGCCCCGCCGAAGACGAAGGTGAGCGATCCGAAGGCTGCGCCGAATGCCCGGCCCTGGAGGTGGTCGGCCACCACCGCCCCGATGGCCGTCGGTGTACCGGACACGCTCAGACCGAAACCGATCGCGGCGAGCAGCACCGGCACCGGCGAAGCGGTCAGGGCCAGCAGCGGGGCCGATGCCATGATGACGAAGCCCACCACCATCAGCCGCGGCCGACCGAAGCGGTCCGACAGCCGACCGAAGGCCACCCCGCCGAACACCGAGGACAGGCCGAGCAGTGAGGCGACGTTGTTGGTGGAAGACGCCGACCAGCCGGCGTCTTGGAGTTGGGTCACGAAGAAGTAGAAGAACAGCGAGTAGCCCGCGCCGAACAAGGCGAAGGCGCCCATCAGATAGGTCCAGCCAGGCACCTGGCGAATGACCGTCGTGGGTACCCGTGCCGGCGACGGACCGCTGCGAGCAGCGGCCGGGCCGCGCACCAGCAGCGCTACCAGAACGGTCACCGCCAGCGCCACCGCCGCCTCGATGACGTACACCGGCCGCCACGCCCCCACCCCAGCCCCGGCCCGCACTGCGTTGGTCAGCGGACCGACCACGAAGATGCCCAATCCGATCCCGGAGCCGACCAACCCGATGGCGAACCCGCCCCGGGCGGACCCGACCAACGATGCCGCCAGCCCGGGAGCAGGTACCCAGACCGCAGCGCTACCCAGCCCGGCGACGAACAAGCCGATGGCGAGCGTGCCGAACCCCGACGCGGTGGCCAGCACCGTCAGCCCTGCCGTCGACACCGCCAGCCCGACCTTGATGAGGGTGGCCGGTTCGGCGCGGGTCGACAGCCACGAGACCAAGCCGGTGCCGGTGAGGTACGCCGCCAAGCTCACCGTACCGAGGCTGCCCGCTCGGGCCAGCGAGCCGAGCACATCGTCGTTGATGGCCTTGAGCAGAACCGGGTAGGTGAACCGGCCGAAGGACTGCGCCACCATCGACGCCAGAAGGATCAACCCGAGCGACAACACCACCCGCGGAGCGAGCCGATCGCTGCTGGGACCGGGCGGCGGGTCGGGGGCACCGGGCGAACCGTCGGCGCTCAACGGACCCGACCCCGATCGCACCGGTCCGTTGAGCGGTGACCCGGACCCGGCCCGCGCCACCCGCGGCAGTCCATCTGTGCCGGTACCGGCGCATGCAGCCAGCATGCTCCCGGCACCGCCGAGCGGTGACCCAGCTTCGTCACGTCCATCGAACCCCTCCGTACGCCGTGACCGGCATCCCCAGCGGCGGCAAGGCCGTAGCCGAGCCGTGAACCTACCGGTTCGGCTGTGGAACCGCCGGATGGTCAGCCTGCACTGCGCACGCCCGCCTCGACGGCGACCGACGGTCGAGGCGTCGGACGAGCTGCCGAATCGACGCAGCGAATCGGCGCCGAATCGGCGCGCCTAGTCTCCGGCCATGACCAAGGTCGGTTACCTCCTGCCCACTCGTGAGGCCATCATGGCCGGCGAGCCCGCCACCGCCCGCCTGCTCGCCCTCGCCGAACAGGCCGAACGGTGCGGGTTCGATTCGCTCTGGGTCGGTGACTCCCTGTTGGCCCGAACCCGGCACGAACCGCTCACCCTGCTCGCCGCCCTCGCCGCCCGCACCGAACGGGTCGAGCTCGGCACCGCGGTGCTGCTGCCGGCGCTGCGCAACCCGGTCGTGCTCGCCCAGATCGTGGCCACCCTCGATCGCCTCGCCGAGGGCCGGCTCATCCTCGGGGTCGGCATCGCCGCCAACACCGCAGCCGCGCGCGCCGAGTTCGCCGCCGCCGGGGTCGATTTCAGTCAGCGCGTCGGCCGTCTGGTGCACGGCCTGCGTTTGTGCCGCGAGCTGTGGAGCGGACAGCCGGTGACCTGGGACGGCCCGTACTGGACGCTGACCGACCAGAGCCTGCAGCCCACCCCCCACCGCCCGGGTGGGCCACCCATCTGGCTCGGCGGGTCGGCCGCGGCGGCGTTGGCCCGGGCCGGACGGCTCTACGACGGCTGGTTCCCTGTCGGCGGCGAGGTCGAGGGCTTCCGGAACGGCATGGACGCCGTTCGCCAAGCTGCGACCGAGGCCGGACGCGATGCCGGCACGGTCACCGGCGCCTGCTACGTGACGGTGGCCATCCACGACCGGCCGGCCGAGGCCGAGGCGATGCTCGAGCGCTTCCTCGCCGACTACTACGCGCCCGCCCCGGCGGCGGTGATGCGCACGATCCAGAGCTGCTACGCGGGGCCCCTCGAGGGAGCCGCCGAGTACCTCGCAGGCTTCGCCCGTGCCGGGGTCGACCATCTCTGCCTGCGCTTCTGCGGCGACCATGCCGAGAACCTCGACCGTTTCGCCGGCATCGCCTCCCAGCTGCGCTGAACCACCGGGCCAGCCAGGCCCGGCGCGGGTTTGTCCGCTGCCGGACCGAGCGGCCAGGCTCCGGTGGTGGACTGGATCGACTTCCTCGGGATGCAACGCACCGCGAACCCCCGACGGTGGCTGCTCCCGGTGACCGACGCCGTCACCGGTGGTGCGGGCCAACTGTTCGGCGGGTGCGGATTCGGAGGCGCCGCCGCGCTGCTCGAGCAGCTCACCGGCAAACCGGTCGCCTGGGCCACGGCGCAGTTCCTCTCCAACGCCTTCCCGCCCGAGGAGCTGCAGCTGCAGGCCGAGGTCCCCGTCGAGGGCCACAACTTCTCCCAGGCCCGCGTGGTCGGCCGGGTCGGGGACCGTGAGATCTTCACGGTGCTCGCGGCGCTGGGCTCCAAGCGCTTCGACGGATCGGGCCGGTGGCGGGTCATGCCCGATGTCCCGGCGCCGCAGCTGTGCTCCCCCTCCACCGTGTTCGGCCCCCAGCCCGGCGGGTTGAGCCGGCGGCTCGAGCGCCGCGTCGCGGTCGGCCCCTGGGGCGACGAGGAGTCCAGCCCCTGCGGCACCATGCGGATCTGGGTCCGGCTGCCCGATGAACTGGTCGGCACGACCGTGGGGTTGTGCATCGCCGCCGACTTCCTACCGATGGGGCTGCGCGCCGCCATCGGCAGACCGCTGTTCGGGGCCAGCCTCGACAACACGGTGCGGTTCGTGGGCCGCGCCGCCACCGAGTGGGTGCTCGCCGACATGCAGATGGACACCCTGGTCGACGGCGTCGGCCACGGATCGGTCCAGTTGTTCTCCGCCGCGGGCGAGCTGCTGGCCATCGCCTCGCAGAGCTGCGCCATGCGCGAAATGCCCGACTGAATCGCGGTTGCGGCTCGGCCGGGCCGATACCGGGCAGGCCGGGCACCGACCGGCCCACCGACGACGATCAGGTCAGCTCGAAGTACGTCCGCATCGGTTCGGGGGTGCGCTCGCGGTCGAACTCGAACAGCTCGAGCAGCACCCCGTCGGGACCGGGCACCATGGCATAGCGGAACTGCTCGGCCTCCTTGATACCCCGCGGTACGGCCACCCCGCCGGCCTCGAGGCGGGCCACCACCGCCGGCAGGTCGGTGACGTTCATGCCGAGGTGGTTGATCGGCCCTCGCTGGTTGGGGGCCTGGTCGTAGAAGTTGAGGCGGCCCGACCCCACCCGCACCAGCACGTTGCGGGACCCGGCCAGTGCGACGTCGGCCACTACCTCGGCGTCGAAGAACCGGGTGTAGAAGCCCAGGGCCCCGTCGAGGTCCGCGGACATCAGATGCGCGTGATGAAAGCTGGTCATGACCGCAGTCTCTACTGTTCAGCCATGCCGAGCGCAGCCGACACCACCTCCGCCGTCCTGGTCACCGAGGCGCAACGGGCCGACTACGAACGCCACGGCTACCTGCTGCTGCCATCGTTCCTGGCGCCGTCGCGGCTGGAGCGGCTGCGTGCGGTGGCAGCCACCTACGTCGAGGCCAGCCGGGCACCGGACGCCTCACCGCGGATCTTCGACGTCGAGCCGGGCCATTCGGCGGAGACCCCCCGGCTGCGACGGCTCATCAGCCCCGTCGACCTCGACCCGACCATTCGCGAGCTCGCCCTGCGAGGCCCGATCGCCGGGCTGGCGGTCAGCCTGCTCGGCGGCCCCGCCCGCTTCCACCACTCCAAGCTCAACTTCAAGTGGTTCGACGGCGGCGAGGAGATCAAGTGGCACCAGGACATCCAGTTCTGGCCCCACAGCGACTTCAGCCCGCTCACCATCGGCATCTACCTCGAGGACGTCGACAACGAGATGGGCCCCATGGGGGTCGTGCCCGGCAGCCACCAGGGCGAGCTGTACGACCTCTACGACGGCGAAGGCCGTTGGACCGGCGCACTCGAGGACTCCGACCTGCCGCGTGCCGGGCTCGACCGGGCCGTCTACCTGCGGGGTCCGGCGGGCTCGGTGACGGTCCACAACTGCTGCGCGGTCCACGGTTCGATGCCCAACCTGTCGCCCCGGGCCCGGCCGCTGCTGCTGATGACGTACTCGGCGGCGGAGTCCTTCCCGCTGCTCGGGGTCGGCACCAACGGACGCACCGGCAAGCTCACCGGCACCTTGGTGGGTGGCCCCTCCCCCCGATGGATCACCGTCGGCGGACGCCGGATGCCCGCAGCGCCGAACTGGTCGCAGGGCGGGTACCACACCATCTTCGACGTTCAACAGACCGAGGGCGGGTCGCAACCGTCCGACGACGCAGCCCGCTGAGGACCACCGGAAGCGCGACCCCGTGCCGTCGACCCCGACCAGGTCGCCGTTCGGTGTGGCTCGATCCTGACGGCGTGCGATACTGGCGACCTCACGCGCCCCCACCACCGGGGCTTCGTGTACGGAACGCAGGTGCGGCAGCGCCACGGCGAAGGGGAGACCATGACGACCAACACCCAGGAGTACTACGACACCATCAAGCAGCGCTTCGCCGAGGAGCGCGACCTGCGGCTGTCGTACCGGCCCGAGGGCACCTCGCAGTACATCACCGAGCTCGAGGGCGACCTCGCCCGCTACGAGCAGGACGCCTCCGCGCCGGATCTCACGCCGCGTGATCCCATCAGCGACCACGTCGAGGTTCTGTTCATCGGCGGCGGCTTCTCCGCCCTGCTGACCTCAGGCCGTCTGCGCGAGCGCGGGGTCGAGTCGATCCGCATCGTCGAGCGGGGCGCCGACGTCGGCGGCACCTGGTACTGGAACCGGTACCCGGGCATCGCCTGCGACGTGGTCGCCTACGATTACCTGCCGCTGCTCGACGAGACCGGCTACATCCCCTCCCGCCACTACGCCGGCGGCGAGGAGATCTACAAGTACTGCCAGCTCATCGCCCGCAAGTACGACCTCTACGGCCTCGCCGTGTTCCAGACCACGGTCACCTCGACCACCTGGGACGAGGCGAACAACGTGTGGCGGGTCGCGACCGACCGCGGCGACACCATCACCGCCACGTTCGTGGTCTGCGCCAACGGCACCCTCACCAAGCCCAAGCTGGCCCGTATCGCCGGCATGGAGACCTTTGCCGGTCACTCCTTCCACACCTCGCGCTGGGACTACGAGTACACCGGCTCCAACCTCGAGAACCTCCACGACAAGGTCGTGGGCATCATCGGTACCGGCGCCACCGCGGTGCAGGCCATCCCCCACCTCGGCGCCAACGCCAAGGAGTTGTTCGTGTTCCAGCGGACGCCGTCCTCGATCGACGTGCGCGACGACTGGGAGACCGACCCCGAGTGGGCGGCCAAGCTCGAGCCGGGCTGGCAGGCGGCACGGCGGGCCAAGGCCTTCACCGAGCCCCCGCTGACAACCCTTCAGCTGCAGCGCCGTTCGGCCTTCACGGCCGAGGAGAAGCTTCGGGCCCAGGAGAACGGCAACATCGACTACATGATGCGCATCCACAAGCGCATCGACGAGATCGTCGAGAACCAGGCCACCGCAGACGCCCTCAAGCCCTGGTACATGTTCATGTGCAAGCGGCCGTGCTTCCACAACGACTACCTGCCCACCTTCAACCGGCCGACTGTGCACCTGGTGGACACCCACGGCAAGGGCATCAACGAGATCGGCCCGGGTGGCCCGATCTTCGAGGGCAAGGAGTACCAGCTCGACGTGCTCATCTACGCCACCGGCTTCGAGGTCCAGAAGACGGGCACGTGGAATCGCATCCTCGGCGAGGGCGGCCGGGACCTGCAGGACAAGTACGTCGACGGCATCCGCACCCTGCTCGGCATCCATACCCACGGGTATCCGAACATGTTCATCATGGGCGGCTACCAGGCATCGTTCAACTTCAACCTGACCGACGTGCTGCAGGCCCAGGGCGACCACATCGCCGCCTGCATCGACTACGCCCGTACCAACGGGTACGCCACGATCGACTGCACCGAGTCGGCCGAGGACTGGTGGGTCGAGGAAATCATCGAGCACCGCGGCAAGACCAACCGCAACGCCGAGTGCACCCCCGGCTACTACAACTTCGAGGGCGAGTTCAACCGTCGCCAGGACGGCAACTACAACGGCGGCTTCCCCAAGTACTACGCCCACCTCGGCGCAGCGCGGGAGAAGATGACGGAGAACTTCTCCTTCACCTCCTGAGGTCCGCTGCCCAAACGCTCGGACCATTCGTCACGAGGCCGGCGAATCGACGTCGATTCGCCGGCCTCGTCGCGTCCCTGGGCCCCGTGCGGGCCGCGTCCGGGGCCCGGCATCTGCGGCAGCGCCGACCGGGACCGCCTGGGCCTACCGAGCAGGGTACGTTCCCGGGTTTGTAGCGAAGTGGTTTCCTTCGACGGACATCTCGTCGTTGGCCAACGCGAATGTCCTGGTCAGAGCGTTGTCCCCTGCGGGTCTCCGGCACGCTCGAACCACTCGGCTACAAACCGGATCTACCGACGGCGCTCAGCCAGGCCAGCACGACCCCACCGGGCCGGACGGCCCCGATCAGCCAGGCCGGGCCGAACCCGGGCGAGATGATCAGCGAAGCACCCGCCACTGCACCAGCGTGAACGGCGTCGGGCTGTCGTCGTGGTCCTCGAAGACGGCCTCGACCCGGTCGCCGATGGCGAAGGGCTGCATCGGGTCGCCGAACAGGTTGCCGACCATGCGGACCCCGCCGGCGTGCGGCAACTCGACGAGCACGACGGTGTAGGGCACGGCATCGGCCAGCGCACCGTGCACCGGGTGCCAGGGCCGCTGCCAGGAGTACAGCACCCCCTCCGGCGCAACCTGGTCCCAGCCGATGGCGAAGGAGCGGCAACCGTGGCAGTTCCACTCCGGGCCCCACTGCCACGTACCGCACTCGGGACAGTGCTGGACCCACAGTTCGTGACGCCGCGTGCCTTCCCAGTACGGGCGGTCGAGCCCGTCACGGGCCGGCACCGGGGCGGGAAGGCCTTCCGGCAGGACGTAGTCGCTCATCAGCCCAACACCTCTGCGCTCCCGAAGATGGCGGCGGAGACGACCTCGACCATCGGTCCGGCATTGACGAAGCTCACCTTCGCCCCCGGCACCTGGTTGGTCGAGGTACCCCGCACTTGGCGGACCGCCTCGATCACCAGGCCGAGGCCGTGCATGTAGCACTCGGCGAGGTTCCCGCCGCTGGTGTTGAGCGGCAGCTTGCCACTGGGGGCGATCAGGTTGTCGAAGGTGAGGACCTCGTTGGCCGACTCGTAGGTGCAGAACCCGCTCTCGATCAGGCTCATCACCACCGCCCCGGTGAAGTTCTCGTAGCTCTGCACCACGTCGACATCGGCGGGAGTCACCCCGGCCTGCTGGTACAGCCGGGGGATGACCGGCTTGAGCGAGGACGTCACGTAGTCGGGCTGGTTGTGCCCGGCGACGCCGGAACGGCGCGGGCCGCCCTGCTGGGCGCCGAGCACGTACACCGGCCGGTCGGTGAGATCACGGGCCCGTTCCGCCGACATCACGATCACGGCGGCCGCACCGTCGTTCTCGAGGCAGACGTCGTAGAGGTGGAACGGCTCGGTGATCCAACGCGAGGCGTCGTAGGCCTCCGGGGTGAGGGGCCGGCCGTACATCACCGCCCGGGGGTTGTTCTGGGCGTGGTGATATGCCGCCAGCGACACGGCCTTGAGGGTGTCGGGGCTGATGCCGTGATCGTGGAACAGCCGGGTGGTGCGCATGGCGTAGGTCTGCGCCGGCGACATCACCCCGTAGGGCGCCGTCAGCGCCGCCGCCCCGGAGATCGTGCTGCTGCGGGCCCCCTGCCCGAAGCGGCCGAACTGGCCCTGGGCCAGACCGCGGTAGGCCACCACACAGTCGGCCGAACCCGACAGCACGGCGGCACTGGCGTTCTGCACCGCGGCCGCCGCCCCGCCACCGCCCCCGCCCCACTGCATGTTCGAGTAGCGGATGACGTCGCAGCCGAGCGCAGCCGACAGCCGTGCCGGGGTGTTGCGGTCATTGGAGTAGGAGCAGAAGCCGTCGATCGTGGACGGGTCGATGCCGGCGTCGGCACAAGCGGCCAGGATGGCCCGCAGCACCAACACGAACTCCGGATCGGGCGACTGCCCCCGCTTGTAGTACGTGGTCTCGCCGACGCCGACCACGGCGACGCGACCTCGCAGCGAGTGTTCGAGTTCCCCCATGGCCAGGACCCTACCGGGTCCCTGCCGTCACCGCAGACAGGCCGGACGGGACGAGGCGGGCCGTCCGAACAGGACGGGCGCGCACACGGGCAGGCCGGGCGCGCACACGGGCAGGCCGGGAACCGACCCGGGTAACGTCCCCACCCACACCAGGACCCACACCCGCGGCGGCAGCACGCCGCGGGCCGAGGCACACGAGGAGTCGGACATGAGCGGACGCTTGGAGGGCAAGGTGGCCATCGTCACCGGCGGGGCCAGCGGGATGGGGCTGGGCACCGTCGAACGCTTCCTGGACGAAGGCGCGGCTGTCGTGGCCGCTGACCTCAACACCGCCAAGGGCGACGAACTGCTCACCGCCGCCGCCCGGCGGGGCCAGGCCGACCGGGTGCGCTTCAGCCGGACCGACGTGTCGGTCGAGGCCGACGTGGCCGCACTGGTCGAACAGGCCACCGAGTCCTTCGGCGGGCTCGACATCATGTTCAACAATGCCGGCATCGGTGGGGCCTTCGGACCGGTCACCGAGCTCGAGGCCGACGCCTGGGACGAGACCTTCGCCATCGACGTGCGCTCGGTGTTCCTCGGCATCAAGCACGCAGCCCGGGTCATGATCGCCGCCGGCAAGGGCGGATCGATCATCAACACCGCGTCCGTCGCTGGCCTCGGTGGTGGCGCCGGCCCGGTCGCCTACTCCTCGGCCAAGGCGGCGGTGGCCAACCTCTCGGTCACCACTGCGTTGGAACTGGCCCCGTACCGCATCCGGGTCAACGCCATCTGCCCGGGCGTGATCTACACGCCGCTGATGCACCAGGGCGACCCCGACGCCGCAGACGAATGGGTCCAGGCTCTGCAGCCCTGGCCCGATCGCGGCCTGCCCGAACACATCGCTGGGGCTGCGCTGTTCCTGGCATCGGACGACTCGGCGTTCGTGACCGGCCAGGCCATCGCGGTCGACGGCGGGCTACTCGCGGCCGGACCCCGGGTGACCCAGTTCGGCCACGCGTTCAAAGACCTGAACAAGCTGGTCGGCTTCGCCTACGGCAC
The DNA here is from genome assembly GCA_947476745.1 of Acidimicrobiia bacterium. GTDB lineage: Bacteria > Actinomycetota > Acidimicrobiia > Acidimicrobiales > CAIXPF01 > CAIXPF01. The sequence goes on from CANJRG010000002.1 coordinate 348,744, forward strand.
CACCGGCCAGAAGCCCCGGTACCGCCGCCTCGAAGGCTGACTCCGGCGGCCAACCCGCACCCGGCCACCACCCAGCCACCGCCCGGCCACGCCGGACCGCAGGTCCGCCCGGTCGCGCCCCGGCGGACCGCGCCGGACGTCGGGCGGTCAGCTCCGGGCGGCGGCCACCGGCCGATCGGAGGGGATGGCCCCGCCCAAAAGCAACACCACGCCCACCAACGCCACCGCGGCCATGGCACCGAAGCCCAGCCGGTAGCCGCCCTGGTCGATGAGCCGGCCGGCCACGAACCCGCCCACCGGCGCACCGATGTCGAAGTACATGTTGAACGAACCCATGGCCTGACCACGTTCGGCCTCGGGGGCCCGGTCCACGACCATGGCCAGCAGCGTGGGGAAGATCCCGGCGTAGCCCGCGGCGAACAGCATCACCCCGGCAAACGCCCCGATCGGGCGGGGGAACAACGCCAGCACCGCCAACCCGGCGGCGCACGCCGCCGCGCACGGGGTGGCCACCGCCTTGCGGCCGAACCGGTCGGCCAGGTTGCCCGACATCGACCGGGTGACCATCACCGTTGCCGACAGCGCCACGAACAACCAGCCCGACGAGGCCATGCCGATGTTGCGGGCGTAGAGCGCCAGGAACGCGCCGATCGTGGTCCAGCCGACCCCGACGCAGAAGTACGGCACGCCCGGCCCGACGGCCACCGGGTGGAAGAACCGCTTCCACATCGGCAGCGGCACGTAGTCGGTCCGGCGGCCGCCGGTCTCGGGCAGCTTGAACGCCAGCAACGCCCCCCAGGCGCTGGCCACGATCACCGCGATCCACACCGCATGGAAACTCCAGCGGCTGATCAGCAGCTCGGCGAGCACGGGGCCGGTGGCGAAACCGAGGTAGAAGAACAGGCTGTAGCGGGACAGGTAGGTGGCCCGGCGGGCCGGTGGGGCGATGTCGGCGACCGTGGCGGTGGCGGCGCCGTAGAACATGGCGTTGGACACGCCCTGCAACATGCGCAGCACCAGCACCGCGATCACCGAACGCACCCCGAGCAGCGCCACCCCGGTACACATGGTCAATGCCGGGCCGGCGATCAGCAGCGGCTTGCGTCCCCGGGAGTCGAGGAACTGGCCCGACCATGGCCGGGCCAACAGGGCGGCGATCGACTGCGAACTCATCACCAGGCCGGCCACCGCCAGCGTCGTGCCGAGATCCTGGTGCAGGTACAGCGGGAGAGCCGGGTACAGCAGGCCCTGGGAGACGAACGTCCCCATCGCCGCCACGCACAGCAGGCGCATCGTGGCGGCGGCCTTTCGCTCGTCGATCGTCTCCACGCGGCGCCGCCCCCTTCCGGTCTGCCACTCCCCCGAGCGCCGGACCGTCGCGATTCTTACCGCGTCGGTAGCGTTGTAGGGTCATCGGCGTGCCGAACACTGCGCTCGTGGTCGGGGGAACCGGGCCCACCGGACCCCATGTCGTCAACGGTCTGCTCGCCCGCGGCTACCGCGTGGCCATCCTGCATTCGGGCCGCCACGAGAGCGACCTGCTACCCCCCACCGTCGAGCACGTCCACACCGACGCCTTCGACATCGGCCAGGTCAGCGCGGCGCTGGGCGACCGGCGCTTCGACCTGGTGGTGTCGATGTACGGCCGGCTGCGTGACCTCGCGGTGTTCTTCGCCGGGCGCTGCGATCGGTTCGTCTCGGTGGGCGGAGCGCCGGTCTACAAGGGCTTCGGCTGGCCGGAGGCGAACCATCCGGCCGGTATGCCGGTTCCCACCCGGGAGCACGACCCGCGGGCCGGGGCCGGCGACAACCCCAAGGTCATCAAGATGGGGGAGACCGAGGACGTGGTCTTCGCCCACCATCCCGGGGCCACCCACCTGCGCTACCCCCGCCTGTACGGGCCCTGGCAGGTACAACCGAAGGAATGGTCCATCGTGCGCCGGGTGCTCGACGGCCGGCGGCGGATCATCCTGCCCGAGGCCGGGCTCAGCCTCGGTGTGCTGGCCTATTCGGTGAACGCCGCCGAGGCGTTGTTGACCACCATCGACCGACCCGAGATCGCCGCCGGCAAGGTGCTCAACGTCACCGACGAACGATCGGTCAGCCTGGCCCAGTGGGTCGGCCTGCTGGCCGAGGGGCTCGATCACGAGTTCGAGATCGTGGGCATGCCATGGGAACTGGCCCGGCCCGGCTGGCCCTTCGGTGAATGCACCCCGCACCATCGGCTGCTCTCCAGCGAACTGCTGCGCGGCGAGCTCGGCTATCGCGACGTCCTCGGCGTCGAGGCCGCCCTGCCCGCCACGGCCCGCTGGCTGGCCGATCATCCGCTCGAACGAGGCTCGGTCACCGAGCAAGGCCTGCAGGACCCCTTCGACTACGAGGCCGAGGACCGGCTCATCGCGGCCTGGGAACGAGCCGTCGAGTCGGTCCGGCCGGCGGCCGAGGCGGCCGACCCGGGTTGGGTCGATCGCTACGCCTACTCGTCGGTCGACGCCCATCTGGGCATCGACCGCGGCTGACCGGGGCACCGGCATGGCCACCATGACAGCGGGGCAGATCGAGCAGTGGGCCGCCGCCCACGAACAGGCCCGGCGCACCGCCACCCAGATCGAACCGCCGTCGTTCCGCCATCCCGACATGGACCTCGAAGATGCGTACGCCATCGCGCAGGCCTGGGTGAACCTGCAGCTCGCCGCCGGAGCCCGCCTGGTGGGTCACAAGATCGGCCTCACCTCACGGGCCATGCAGGCCGCCATGCAAATCGACGAACCCGACTTCGGGGCCCTGCTCGACGACATGGTCTTCGACGACGGGGCCGACCTCGTCACCGCCCGGTTCTGCGACCCCAAGATCGAGGTGGAGCTGGCGTTCGTGCTGGGCCGGCCGCTCGCCGGGCCCGACGTCACCATGCTCGACGTGCTGTCGGCGACCGAGTACGTCGTTCCCGCCCTCGAGCTGATCGACGCCCGTTCCTACCGGATGCACCCCGAGCTGAAACGGGCCCGCACCGTGCGCGACACCATCGCTGACAACGCCGCCGATGCCGGCGTCGTCATGGGCGGACGGCCGGTCGGCCCCCGCGACGTCGACCTGCGCTGGGTGGCGGCGCTGGCGTACCGCAACGGCACGATCGAGGAATCCGGCGTGGCCGCCGCGGTCCTCAACCACCCGGCCAACGGGGTGGCGTGGCTGGCCCGCCGTTACGCCACCATCGGACGGCGGCTCGAAGCCGGCCAGCTGGTGCTGTCGGGCTCGTTCACCCGACCCCTCGACGCCCGGGCCGGCGACGTGTTCCACGTCGACTACGGCCCCCTCGGCGCCATCACCTGCCGCTTCGTCTGACCCACCGACGAACCGACTGCCGGTCGCGCGTCGGCCCCACGAGGCAACCACCTGACCGGGGCGGCCGACCCCGACCGCCGCACCGCAGCGGCGGGAGCGCCGAGCCGGTGCCGAGGTGGCCGGTGGCCGGTGGCCGGTGGCCGGTGGCCGGTGGCCGGTGGCCGGCCGACCGGTGCTCGGTGGGGCGGCTACGGTGCTCGCCATGTCCGATCTGACCGCGGCCGAAACGGTTCGGCAAGCCGCCCTGCCCATTCTCGAGTTCTCCCGGGGCTGGATGATGAGCCCCGCAACGGCGGCACGGGCCGAAGAACTGGGCCTGTTGCCGGGCCGGGGATTCTGGGTGTGCGGCCGTAACGGCGTGCTCGGCGACGTCGACGCCGACGTGGTGTGTGCCGCCATCGGCTTCATGCACCCCGACGCGGTCCGTCGTTTCTGGGAGCACCGCCCGGCCGATCTCACGCCCCGCCAACTGGCCGAGGAATACGCCGGCTGCGCCTTGCGCTGGGCCGGGCCGGCTCTGGCGTCGATTGCCGAGGCCGATCTGCGGCGCCTCGACCAGCTCGGCCGCATCGTGGCGAACGCCGCCCTGCCGCAGCTCGGCGCCCTCTTCGCCGGCTGGCGGGCCTTCCCCCGGCCCGACGACCCGGCCGAGGCGGTGGCCCTGACCCTGCAGGTGCTGCGCGAGCTGCGTGGTGGCGCCCATCTCGCCGCGGTGGTCGGATCGGGCCTCGCCCCGTGGGCCGCCGCCTACGTCGCGCCCCCGCCCCGTGGCGGGGTGGCCTGGGTCCTCGACCTCGGCTGGCCCGAACCCGAGGGCGACACCGCGGTGCTCTCGTTGCGACGCGACCAGGTCGAGGCCCAGACGTCGCTGCTGTGCGTGGACGCCTTCGCCGCGCTCGCCCCCGCCGAACGCGGCGAATTCCTCGAGCTGCTCGGCGCGGCACGCGCCGCGATCGGCTGAGCGACGCGGAACGACAACGATCGTGCTCGGACATCTCGGCCTCAACGTCGCCGACCTCGCCGTCGCCCGGGAGTACTACCGCGAGCTGCTTCCCCTGCTCGGTTACGAGCTCCTGCTCGATCGTGACGACGAGTTCGGGTATCGCCCGGCCGACGGCCGGCGCGGCACCTACCTGTTCTTTTATCCCGCAGTCGACACCGCGCCGTATCACCGTGACCGGACCGGCCTGCAGCACCTGGCGTTCAGCGTGGCGGACCGCAGCCAGGTACGGGCAGCACACACCCGGGCGGTCGCGCTGGGCTCGACCGTGCTGCACGAACCCCGGTCCTTCCTGCAATACCCACCGCCGTACTTCGCGGCATTCTGGCTCGACCCGTTCGGGTTCATGCTCGAAGCCGTCTGTCACCACGACCGGGACTGACCGCCCCCAGGACCGGCAGGCCGTTCAGGCCACTCAGCTCGCCGGCCGCCTGAACGGACGCAACCAGGCTCCGATCGACCTGCGGAGACGCCGGCCCCGCCCAGGCCGGCCGTCAGCGCCGCGCTCCCGACCCAGCGGTCCGCCGGGTGTCATCGTCGCACTCAGCCGGCGGTCTCGGCGGCACGCTTGAGGCCGGCCAGGGTGGCCGAGATGCTCTCCTTGGCATTGGCCACCCGTCGGGCGACCTCGGTCTCCCCGTTCTCGACCATGATCGGTGAGAGGTTGCGCAGCGCCCACTGCTCGGTCAGCAGCGTGCCCTCGCCGTCGGCCTCGAGCTGGTAGCGCCAGAAAACGAAGTTCAACGCCACCCCGCCGGTCACGAAGGCGTACGCCCGGGACTCGTCGCGTTCGACGATCTCGACGAGGCCCTTCCACTCCTGATCGCCGCGACGGTTCACCCCGACGAACTGGTCGCCCACCTCGCCGGTGCCGGCCACGCCGTCGACCTTGCGCCAGTACCCACCGGTATTCTCCGAGCTCCACTCGCCGTAGCGCTCCATGGCGGTCACCAAGTCCCACACGCGCTGCGGCGGGGCGGCGATGCGGATGGACTCCGAGTGGCTGAACAGGGGGGCGTTGTCGTCGCTCATGGCGGGGAGTCTGGCAGAACGCCGCCACCGAACCGCCACCAGCGGGCCGTCAGGGGTGGACCGACCGATCGCCGCCGACGGCTGCGCGCCGACAGCCCGGTGCTCAGGGCCGCAGCGCGGCGTCGAGCTGCAGGGCCTTGGCCTTGGCGTAGGTGAGCTTGTAGACCAGCTTGTCGCCCTGCCAATGCAGCAGGTCGAGCCCGCGCCATGCAGTCGGCTCGCCCCGGGCCTCTAGCGTGCACACCCAGCTCACCATCACCTTGCCGGTGTCGGCGTCGATGAACAGGTCCTCCTCGAGGAACTTCATCTCCCCGAAGCGCCCGCTGAACTGGGGAGCGAACGCCGCCCGTACCGCGTCGTAGCCCCGGGCCTCGCTCCCGTCGAACTGGTCGTAGACGCCGTCGGGGGCGAAGAACGCCATCATCGCGTCGAGATCGCAGCGGTTGAAGGCGTCGAGGAACTCGACGGTGAGACGGTGCAGCCGATCACGTTCGGAGAACATGGCCGACACGTTAGCGAGCGCCGCCGTCAACTCGCCGGGTGCAGCACGCAGTAGGGAACCGTCGCCACACCAGCGGTGCCCGCGACACCCTCGGCCCCCGCCCGCTCACCTCCGGCCAGCGCCGCACCGACGCCCGACACTGCCGCGATGGCCAGCACCGACGCCATCCCGGCGGCCGCGCCGAGGCCCGGAGCGCCCGCCATACGGACCGGCAGCGGCGGCGCCGGCTTGTCACTGACGAACAGGTTGATCAAGGCCGCGAACAGACCGAGAGCGACGGCGATCCACCACACCACGTCGTAGGAGCCGGTGGCATCGGCCAGCTTGCCGCCATACCACACCCCGATGAACGCACCGATCTGATGGAACAGGAACACCACCCCGAACAGCGAGCCGGCATTGGCCACCCCGAACTGCCCCACGACGATCCCCGACGTCAACGGCACCGTCGACAGCCACAACAGGCCCATCACCGCTGCGAACGCCATCACCACACCAGGCGTATGCGGCAGCAGCACCAGACCGACAATCGCCACCGCCCGCAGGCCGTAGATGACCGACAGCAGCACGTTCTTGGGGAAACGGTTGGCCAGCATTCCGGCGCTGAACGCCCCGATCACGTTGAACAGGCCGATGAGCGCGATGGCCCGGGCGCCCGCGGCCCTGGACATGCCGAGGTCGCCGAGGTAGGACGGCAGGTGGGTACCGATGAAGGTCACGTGGAAGCCGCAGACGAGGAACCCGAGGCACAGCAGCAGGTAGCTGGGGTGCCGCAGCGCACGGCTGATGGCGAGCCGGAACGGTTCGGCCTCCGCAGTAGCCGTACCGGACGGTCCGGAAGCGCCATCGACCCCGGTGCTGCGGGGCTCACGCAGCACGAAGGACAGCGCCACCACCAGCAGGGCGATGGAACCCAGCGCAGCCATGGCGGCACGCCAGCCGATGCGGACGTCGAGCCAGCCGGCGGTGGGGACCAGGAGGAACTGGCCGAGCGACCCGGCCGCGGTGACGATGCCGATGGCCCACGTGCGCCGCTCCGGTGGCGCCAGCCGGCCGACAGCGGCCAGCACGACCGAGAACGACGCGGCGGCCATGGCCATACCGACCAGTAGGCCACCGCTGAGGTAGAACGCCGTCGTGGACGTCGAGCGACTCATGCCGAAGACCCCTACGGCGTACAAGCCGCCACCGACCGCCAGGACCTTGGGCGCCCCGTAGCGGTCGGCCACCCCACCGGCGATGGGTTGGCCGAGACCCCACACCAGGTTCTGGATGGCGATGGCCAGAGCGAAACCGGCCCGGTTGGTCCCGAGCGCCTCGGCGACCGGCAGGAGGAACAGCCCGAAGGTCGAGCGGATCCCCAGCGTGATCGAGGTGATCGCCCCAGCGGCCACCAGCACCCACAGCAAGGACTTCGCCGGCTTCGGCGTCGAGACGACAGCGGTGTCAGGCATGCGGCGAACCCTTTCCCCGAGGCCGGCCCGGCCCCGAACAGGATCCCGAGGTTAGCCTCCACCAGTAAGTCCGTCTAAAGGACTGACCGGCCCCCGGGCCAGCCGAACGCCACCCAACCCGATCAGTCCCGCTCGGCCCCACCGTTGGCGGACCGGATGGCCCACGCCCGCCGGGCCGCGTCGGCCGAGTCACGCACGCCGGGCCGGGCTCATGGGCCCGGGACGCACGGGCCCGGGACGCCCGCTGAGCCACGCACGCCGAGTCGTGCCATCAACCGCACCAAGCGGGCAGTGACGGCGAGGTGCGAAGCCATGGGAGACCCGTACGGTGGCGTTGCGCGGTCAGGTCCACGCCGTTCGTGTTCGGAACATCCATGCTCGGCGAGACCGTGGCGGTTCTTTCCGAACGACCCTTCCGCCTCAGTCAGTGCTTTGACGCAACGTGGCCGAACCCCACCACATTGTTGACGCTCCGTGAGCATTCGTGAAGGTACGTTGGCCAAAACCGCCACGGTCTCCCAGATGACCCACGGCACCCGGCGCAGGGCCGATCGAGGAGCCTGGTTATCGCCGCCCGATCACCACCGGCGCAAGATCAGGACGTGCGGCAAGTCCGGGCGTGCGTCGCGTCCCCGACGCCGCCTGGCCGCGTCGAGCCGGGCCGCTCGAACCCGGCCGGGCCCAGGCCGGGTCGGGCTGTCGCGATCCGAGCTGGCGGGGTCGGCCGCCCCCATGAACCAGCAGCGGCGAACGCGCCGCTCCGACTGGGCGAGATGGGGCCGGGCGACCGGCATTACGGCCTACGCTGCGCCCATGTCGACCCATCAGACGCTGGAACTCGCACGCGATGCAGACCACCCGGAGATCCTGCGGGTGTGGCTCAACCGTCCGCACCGGCGCAACGCCGTCAACGACCGCATGATGAAAGAGGTCGGCGACGTCTTCCTGGCGCTGCAGGAGGACTTCACCACGCGCGTGGTGGTGCTCGGGGGCCGTGGGGCGTCGTTCTGTTCCGGCGCCGATCGAAAGGGCGACGACCAGCCGCTCGACCCCGCCAGCACCGAGCGGGAACAACGGTTCCGCCACCACCTCGGCCGCCGGGCGGCACGGGCGATCGAAGAATGCGAGATCCCCGTGATCGGCGCCATCCAAGGCCACGCCGCCGGCGGTGGATGCGTCTGGGCGGTGTCGTGCGATTTCCGGGTCTGCGCCGAGGACGCCCTCTTCTGGTACCCCGAGATCGAACTCGGCGTGCCCCTCAGCTGGGCGGCGACCCCGCGGCTGTTCCAGGAGATCGGCATGGCCCGGGCACGCCAGATGGTGATGCTGTGCGAGCGTATCGACGGACGTCGGGCGGCGGAATGGGGCCTGGTCCACGAAGCCGTGCCCGCGGCCGAGCTCGACGAGGCCACCGAACGGTGGGTCCAACGGGTCCTCGCCATGCCGGACACCGCCCTGCACATGGCCAAGACCCAGTTCCGCGGCTACGGACGGGCGTTCGCCCAGGGCGACGTAAGCGAGGCCGACGCCGATCAGATCGAACTGGCCCGCCGGCTGCCGGGTACACGCGAACGCTTCCAGGCTGGGTTCTGAACGACCTGGCTTCGGTTCACGGCAGCAGCTGCACCCGCGGCGTGCTCAGCGTCCGGTACCTTCCGGCAAAGCCTTTCGCCACCGGCTCGATCGTCCAGACCGAACCCTTGGCGCAGGTGTCGAGTGGGTGCGAGCATGAGACCAGGCCCAACCCTGCGAGCAAGGCCGGGATCACCTCGCCATGGGTGCAGATCATCTGGGTGGTGGCACCAATACCCGCAACGTCGTCGAGCAGCGCCCGGACCAGCGCCAGCGTCTCGTCAGGACGTCCGACCTCGAGCGCGGCGGCGGTGCGGAACTCGACACCGTGGCGGGCGGCGACACCGAGCACCGTGGCCACGCAACGGATGGTGGGGCTGCTGAGCACGGCGTCCACCGGCGCATCGACGGACGCCGTGAGCGCCTCCGCCTGAGCCAATCCCTTCTTGGTCAGCGGACGGGCGAGATCACGCCCACGCCAGCGGTTCTTGGCCACGGCCACCCCGTGTCGAACGATGTACAACGTCATCTGCGGATGCCTCGTCCCGTGCCGTCCCCGAGCCCGAGGAGGCTAGCCAGCCGACCCCGACCCTCCGAAAGCCAGCCCACCCGACCCCGGCTGGTCTGACCCACCGACCGCGGCCCGACATCGACGGGCCCCCGACATCGACGGGCCCCCGACCCACCGGCCCCGCCTTGACCCCGCCCCGTCACCGACGGGCCCCCGCCCCGGACCCGATCGACCCTGGGTCGTGCTCCGACCTCGGAATCCGTAGGCCTTGGGAGAGACCGTGGCGGTTTTGCGCAGCATACCGACACGGATTTTCACTAAGAGTCCCATGTTGGCAACATTCGGCCACGCTGCGTCGAAGGTCCCACCCCGGCTCGGGGGTGGTTCGGAAAGAACCGCCACGGTCTCTCCCGACGATGAGCTTGACGGCCGCCACGGCGCAGCGATGTGGGCACCGACCCCGGCGCGGGACGCCGTCGGTTCTGCAACAATGCGCCGGTGACCGATGTCGACGTCAAAGCTCTGTTGGACCCCGCTGCGGTGGAGGCCCTCGCCAAGTTCCCGATCGATCTGGGCAGCCTGTCGGACGAGACGTTGCCGTCCATACGGGCCGCCATGGCCTCGATCCCGAAACCGGAGCTGTCCGACGCGGTCGACCGCAGCGACCACGAGGTTCCCCGCAGCGGTGGCATCAAGGTCCGGGTGCATCGCCCGAAGGACGCCACCGGCAAGCTGCCCTGCGTGTACTGGATGCACGGCGGCGGGCTGGTGCTCGGCAGCTACGAGGGCGACGACCTCCGCTTCGACCGTTGGTGCCAGCGTTTCGACTGCGTCGGGGTGTCCGTCGAGTACCGCCTCGCGCCGGAGACCCCGTACCCGGGACCGCTGGAGGACTGCTACGCCGGGCTGCGCTGGGTCCACGACAACGCAGCGACGCTCGGGATCGATCGCTCCCGCATCGGTATCGGGGGCGCCAGCGCCGGTGCATGCCTCGCCGCCGGCCTCGCCTTGTTGGCCCGTGATCGGGGCGAGTTGGCGGTGGCGTTCCAGCTGTTGATCTACCCGATGCTCGACGACCGCCAGATCACCCCGTCGAGCCAGTGGCTCGACCCCATCTGGCCGCCCGCAGCCAACACCTACGGATGGACCGCGTACCTCGGCGCCGCCAAGGGTGGGCCGGACGTGCCGATCTACGCTGCCCCGGCCCGGGCCACCGACCTGCGCGGCCTTCCCACCACGATCATCTCGGTCGGGGCCATCGACGGCTTCTCCGACGAGGACATGGACTACGCGCTGCGCCTGCGCCATGCCGGCGTGCCGGTCGAGCTGCACGTCTACCCGGGCGCGCCCCACGGGTTCGACTCGTTGCTGCCGAGCCTGGCCATCTCCAAACGGGCGGCGCGGGACCTCGAGGACTGGCTGGCTGCCCGCCTCGACTGAGGCGGGCAGCCCGGCCCGATCAGCGGAAGGCCCCGAGCAGCGAGACCAGCAGCTCGTTGGTCCGGGCCCGCTCGTCGCGGGATCCGAACGGGGATGCGGCAAAGGTCGTGACCCCGGCGTCGTTCAGCGCGGCGATGCGCTCGGTGACCTCGCCCTCGCCACCGACGATGGCGATGTCACCGGGTCCGCCGTAGCCCTCGTGGTCGAGCATGGCCCGGTAGCTGGGCAGGGTGCCGTACATGGCGAAGCTCTTGGCCGCACGCTCCCGGGCCGCCGCCGAATCGTCGGTGACGCAGATCGGGAAGCCCGACACCACCTCGGGCGCCGGCCGGCCCGCGGCCTCGGCGGCTGCGGACAGGGTCGGGGCGGTCATGGTCCGGATGGTGTTCGGACCGGTCATCCAGGTGATGGTGCCGTCGCAGAGGCGGCCGGTGACCTTGAGTAGTTGCGGGCCGAGGGCCGCCACCATCACCTTGGGGGCCGGCGCCCCGGGCACGGCGATCTCCGCCCGGCAGGTCAGGGTCTCGCCCTTGACGCTGGCCTTCTGGGTGGCGAGCAGCGGCATGAGGATCTCGAGGTACTCGCGCACGTGACGCACCGGCTTGTCGAAAGACATGCCCCACTGGCCCTCGATCACCACCTGGTGCGACGGGCCGATACCCAGCACCAGGCGGTCGCCGATGGCCTGCTGCACCGTCAGGGCCTGCTGCGCCAACATCTGCGGGTGGCGGGGGTAGGTGGGGATGACCGCCGTACCGATGCGCATGGGCGCACTTTCCTGGCCCACCGCAGCGATGATCGTCAGCGTGTCGGGGCCGAACGCCTGAGGAATCCAGTAGCTGGCGAAACCGTCGGCGGCCGCCTGGCGCATCTGGACCCGCGCCGTGTCGAGGTCGGGAACGAAACCGAAAAGACCAATTTCCATGGGCCTACCCTACCTGTAGCAACCCGCCGGGCGGCTGCTCGCAACCGTCCCATACCATGCCATGCCATGCCATACCATGCCGTATCGTACGCATGCCGGGCCGGGACGCAACGGGACGCGACGCGACGCGACAGGCCGGAATGCGGGCCGCGGTCGTCCCGGGACGGGACGGGACGGGACGGGACGGGACGAGACGACCGCCACGGTGGCACCGGGACGGCCCGAACCGAGGGCCATGGTGGAGGCCGTTCCGGGCGGACGGGTAGCGTCACCGGCATGGGACTGCCCGTCAGCGACCACCACCGATCCGGCCGATGAGCCGGGCTCTGCACGGCCTGCGGGTGATCGACCTCGCCGACCGTTCGGCGGCCCTGTGCGGCCGCATCCTGGCCGAGCTCGGCGGGCCAACCGCGACCCCAACGCCTGCCCGCACGGCGTCTGCCCCGGCGCCGGTTCGGAGCACAGCGAGGACGAGTGGGTGGCACTCGCGGTGGCCGACGACGGCGAGTTCACCGCGCTGGCCGGGCTGATGGGCGACGTGGGACTGGACGGTGACCCGCGTTTCGCCACCCTGGCCGCCCGCAAGGTCAACGAGGACACCCTCGACGAGCTGATCCGCTCCTGGACCGCCGGGCAGGACAAGTGGGAGGTGGCCGAGCGCCTGCAACAGGCCGGTATCGCCGCCGCGCCGGTGGAAGACCTCGCCGACGCCTACGAACGCGACCCCAGATGCGTCATCACTTCCAGATCGTGCACCAACCCTCGGCACCGGGCATCGACATCCCCATCGGCCGCGAGGCCGCGCAATGGGTGGGCGCCGAGCTGCGGCTGCGCCGCGCGCCGGGGCTCGGCGAGCACAACGAGCACGTGGTGCGTACGCTGCTCGGCCGGAGTTACGAGGAGTACGTGCAACTCCTCGTCGACGGCGTGCTGGGCTGACCGGCGTGCCCGGCCACCACGAACCATACCAGGGCGTATGCCCTTGACAGGAGGACCGCCATGACCGAATCGACGAACCCCGCGCTGGGTAGCGCCGCCATCCTGCCCTCGTTCCGTCTGGACGGACAGCGGGCGCTGGTCACCGGCGCCGGCCGCGGCATCGGCCAGGCCTGCGCGGTCGGACTGGCCGAGGCCGGGGCCGAGGTCATCCTGGTCAGCCGGACCGCAGAGGAGATCGAGGCGACCGCAGAGGCGATCCGGGCCAAGGGCCTCTCGGCGCGGGCAGTGGCCTGCGACGTCACCGACGCCGCTGCGGTCCGGGCGCTCTTCGGCAGCCTCGACCGGCTCGACATCCTGCTCAACAACGCCGGTGGCGCGGTGGCCGGGCCGCTGCTCACCATCAGCGAGGACGCCATCGACATGATGCTGGATCTCAACTGCAAGGCTGCGGTGATCGTGGCCCAGGAGGCGCTGAGGATCATGGACCGCCAGGGCAGCGGCGTGGTCATCAACCTCTCGTCGACCTTCGGCAAGAACGGCCGACCGCTCAACAGCGTCTACTCGGCCACGAAGCACTTCATCGAGGGCTTCACCAAGTCCATCGCCGTCGAGTTCGCCCCCAAGGGCATCCGGGTGTGCGCGGTCGGCCCGACCGCCATCGACACCCCCATGACCCACGAGCGGCTGACCGACCCGGTCATCGGCAAGGACCTGCTCTCGCGCATCCCGATGGGCCGCTTCGGCCAACCGGTCGACATCATCGGTGCCGTGGTGTTCCTGGCCTCGCCGGCTGCGGCGCTCATCACCGGCACTACCGTCATGATCGACGGCGGCTGGACCGCCCAATAACGCCTCGGCCGGGCGCGCGGAGCTGCCCGTCGACGACCTGGTCGGGCCATCAGAACCGCCAGCGGGTGGGGTTGCGCATGGTGGCCTCCCAGCCGAAGACCACCTCGGGCTGCACGCGCAGGGCCGGGCCGATGGGCTCGTTGGCGTCGGCCACCAGGCCGGCGTCACCGTCGGGACGCAGCGTCCAGCCGTACTTGGCGTTGTAGGGCTCAGCCATGCGCACCACGTCGGCGGCGTCCGCCGCAGGATGGGCCCGGCCCTCCATGATGATGGAGGCGTCGCCGTTCTCGAGGTGCACGGTCACCTCGGGGTTGGTGGCCACGTTGTGCTTGGCCAGCGAGCCGGTGGTGAACCAGAACCCGTCCTCCAGCCACACCCCCCACACCGGACGGCTGTGGGGACGGCCTGACGGCCGCACCGTGGCCACCCAGTAGTTACGGGCCTCCCGCAGGCGGGCCTCGGCCCAGCTCCACGACAGCAGCTCGCTGTCGCCGGTGGCCGCGCCGTAGAGGATCGGGTGGGACGGGGTCGGTTCAACCAGGCGCACGCCGCCACGGTAGTCCCCCCGGGTGACCCGGCGATCCGGCCGGACAGGCCCGCGGCGGGTCCGCCGCGGGTGAACTGCGGGTGGCGCGAACCGGGTGATCCCGCGATCCGCTCCGGGCGGACGCTCCGGCCACGAACGCGCCGGCCACGAACCCAGGGCGGGCCGGGAGCGGGCGCCGAGGCCTAGGCTCGTAGGGCACGGCCCGACCACGAGCGTGGGCCCGGCCGAACACGGGGGAACCATGGTCAAGCTGCCGCTACTCGATGCGCCGGTCTCCGACTACGGAGCCGACGAGGAGGCCATGGTCCGCTACCGGGGCGACGGCGAGCGACGGGCCCTCGCCCTGGACAACCGTGGCCCCATCCGCTTCGACGAGCAGGGCCGGCTCGACCCCGCCATCCTCGACGCCTACGGGCGGCACGGGTTCTACGTGTTCGAAGGGGTCCTCGGCGCCGAGGAGCTTGCGGACATCGAGCGCGACGTCGCCGAGCTGCTCGACCGGGCACCGGTCACCAAGGGCGCCGAGCTCGACCGGCACGGCCGGCCGGCCCTCGGTGTGGACTGCACCGCCCGCAACGTCAGCTGGGTGCGGCCGCTGTCAGACCCGATCGGCGGCACCAGCGCCTCCAACGGCCGCCACCCGGCCAAGATGAACGAGCCGGTCGCCCCCGAGGGCGCGCCGGAGTATGTGGTGCAGCTCATCCTCGGTTCGTTGCAGTTCTCCGACGCCTGCCTGCGGGTGTACGGCCATCCCGAGCTGCTGGCGGTGGCCGAAGCCGTCAACGGGGCCGACTTCGCCCCGTTCAACGAGGCCATCTGGATCAAGCACGCCTATCTCGGCGGTTCGGTGGCGTGGCACCAGGACGGCTGGACCCACTGGGAGGACCCCGAGCTCGACGGGGACACCCACGGCTTCAACTTCATGGCCCAGCTCTACGGCTGCAACGCCGCCAACGGGCTGTGGGTGGTGCCGGGTTCGCACCGGATCGGCAAGGCCGACATCAAGGCCATGGTCGACGCCGCCGGGTCGGACCGGCTGCCCGCCGCCGTCCCCTTCGTGTGCGGCCCCGGTGACGTGGCCATCACCAACCGCCAGGCCATCCACGGCTCCTTCGCCAACACCAGCGCCGACCCGCGGGTGACGATCAACTTCGGCTTCCACCGTCGCCGGTCGGTGCTCGGGGTCACCAGCGGTGGCGTGCACAACCCCGTGTCGGTCTACGACGAGGAGCGGATCCGTACCCGCTCTGCGGCGATCATGTACGGCATCGACGCCCGGGCCCAGCGGTTCCCCGACCAGCAGCGTTACGTGTACCAGCCGCTCGCCGGCCAGGAGGACGCCTACCGGTTCGGGCCCGCCACCCGCGGCGCGCTGAAGGATTACAACCTGCTCGACCTGGGCATCTGACCCCCCACTCGCCGGGCTCGTCGGGGCGGCGTCCTGCCGTTTCAGCCCGCCGGGTGCGGTCGGCTAGAGTCTGCTCGCCCTGGCGACAGGGCCTCGGGCTGTGGCGCAGCTTGGTTAGCGCGCTTGACTGGGGGTCAAGAGGTCGGGAGTTCGAATCTCCCCAGCCCGACTCCGCAGGAACGATGAAGGGCCGGTGCCGATGGCACCGGCCCTTCATCGTTCTCCCGCGTCGGTCCGGCCCCGGCCATCCGCCGGTCCGGGCTGCTCAGCGCCAGCTGACCCGGGCCAATGTGGTCGTCGTGCAGTAGAAGACGTCGCGGTCGTCGCCGGCGGTGAGGAACATGCCGTTGGCGATGCGCGAGCCGGTGGCGACCCGGTCGATCAGCTCGCCACTGGCCACGTCGACCACGACGAGGTCGTCGTAACCGTCCTCGGTGAAGTCGTTGATCACCAGTTCGCCGCTGTCGGGGTACACCAACGGCTGCATCGAGGCCCGCACGTCGAGCTGCCAGGCCACCTCGAGCTCGTCGCCACCGGTGCGGACCCCCGCCAGCCCGCCGTTGACCGAGTCCCAGGCGATGGCCATCTGCGCCTCCGGGACGTGAAGCGGCGGGGCGATGATGCCCCCGCCCGGGATGCCGAACGGTTCGACGGCGTCGAGGCGATCGGCGTCGTCGAGCGACACGCGGAGCAGCCGTTGCGCGCCGTCCCACGGCGCAGGACGGCGCCAGGACAGCTCGCGGCCCGGCGAGACAGCCCACCGGCCGTTCGGTTCGGTGGTGTGGATCATGCGGATCGACGGCAGGTCGCCGCAGTCCATGATCCACACCTGTCCGTCGGACAGACAGGCGTCCCAGGCCAGCCCATAGCGGTCGTGCGGGTTGCGGTAACGGGGCCGCCACTCGTCCACGGTCATAGCGTCGCCGTCGACCACGAGCCGCCAGAGGTGTTCGGTGCCCGGGACGTAGACGTGGTCGCCGGCGGGGGTGCGATCGGCGGCGATGCGGCCCATCGAGCCCTCCGGCAGCACCAGCGGGTCGCCGACGGGCTCGAGGGTGTTGGGGTCGAGCCGGCTGATGGTGGTGCCGCCCTGGCCCTCGAGCCGGAGGTCCTTGGTGATGAGGGTGCCGTCGCTCAGCGCCAACAGCCCGTTGTGGGAACGGTCCGCAGGCAGACGACGCTCGGCCAGCACCGAGCAGTCCTCGGGGTCGAGGCGATGGACGTAGGAGCCGTTCACCCCGATGATCGAGCCGTTGGCGTGGGCCAGGATTGCGCCACACCAGACGTGCTCGCCGCAGGGCAGCTCCGGCGAGGCGGCCAGCGGTTGCAGCGATTCGCCGTCGATTCGCTGTACCCAACCGAACGGCGGCGGGCCGGAGAAGGCCGCCATGGTTCCGCCGAGGTACCACTGGCCCGGGTCGCGGCGTACCACCATCACGTTCCAGCGGTCATTGCGCACCGAGGTGACCGCGGCGGTGCCCGACGCCGCGTCGAGACGCCCCGGGGCGGACTTCTGGCGGCGATTGCCACCGCATTCCACCGGCCACGGGCTCGGCCAGTAGCCGGGATGCCGTTCGGATCGGTCCAGTGCCGTCATCGTCGCCTCACGCCGTTCCGGGGCCGGTCGCCGCGCCGTCCGCCGACAGCGGAGGCCGTAGGGCTGGGCCGGCCCGATTCGCCCGGACAGCAGCCGCGTCGGCTTCGGCGGCCACCTTCACCGCCTCGACGACGCGCTGCATGTTCGCCCGGTGCTCGTCGATGCGCCGGGCCAGGATGCGCGGCTCCTTGTCGGGCATCCGCTCGATGGCCGCGGTGATCCCCGACGGGCCGGGGCCGAGGACCACCCGGTAACGCAAGCGGGTGGCCCCGGCGATGCCGGCGAGCTCGAAACGCCATTGGGCACCGGGGTTTTCGGGGTCGGAGGTGACCCAGCCGAACTCACGCCGTTCCTCGTAGCGGTCCACGAAACAGGGCACGTCCCACTCGCCGATCGCCGGGTGGGCGTTCGAGCCGACAAACCGGGCGCCGAGCGCCGGACCGTCGAAACCGTCGTCCCAGCGGGCACCGACGAACTCCTCGCTGGCGGTCGAGCCGAAGGTGATGTCGCTCACATAGGGCCAGACCGCTGCAGGCGGGGCCTTGATGTCGATCTCGACAATCGTGCCGGCCCCGTCGGCATGGCGGGGCGGGTCGCTCGGACCATGCTCCCAGGTACGGGCAAAGCCGTCGAAGTAGGTGATCTCGCGTGCCGGGTACCGCGGGGCGCGCTTGAAGTCGGTGCCCTTGGTCCACGCTACCGGGATCATGGCGATCTGCGTCATACCTTCAGGTATGCCGAGCAGCGTGGCGAGGTCGTCCTGACGGGTCAGGATGGCGGTGGTCCACGCCGTACCCAGGCCCCGGGCCCGCAACGCCACGCAGAAGCTCCAGACCGACTGGATGACCGAGTCGAACAGACCCGGACGCCCGCTGCCGTCGTGCACCCCGATGATGGTGGGGATGACGATGGCCGGCACCTCGGCGAGATGGCGGGCCAGATACGCCGCGGAGGCCATCACCTTTTCCTGGGGATGGCCGGTGCCGGCGATGGCCTCATGCGCCTGGATCATCCACTCCCCCGCCGAGGCGAGGTAGAGCTTCGCCAGCTCCGCCTTCAGCGCCCGGTCGCGCACCACGATCCAGCGTCGGCTGCCCTGGTTGCCGCCCGAGGGAGCCTGTTCGGCCACGTCGATGCAGTCGAGGATGATCTGCTCGTCGACGGGACGCCCGAGGTCGAGGCGGCGGCGCACCGCCCGGGTGGTGGTGAGTGCCTCGTCGACCGAGGCGACGTCGATGCGGTTGCCGTCAGAGGTCATGGTCAGTCCTTGGGGAGCGCCGCGCCCGAATCGGCGGTCAGCTTGGTGGCGGCATGGGCCAGTGCGGCCTTGGCCAGATCCCGGAACTCGTCGCGCTCGGCATCGTCGAGGGTGTCGAAGTCGGCGGCGTGCAGCACGTTGCCGGCCGCTTCGAGCGCCTTGCGGGCGTCGGCGAGCGGCACGCCGTCGGGGTAGGGGGCGGGCCAACCGAAGAACTTGGCGTTCCAGGCACCGGTCGGCCCGCTCATGATCGCCAGTAGCGGGCTCATCCCGGCGGCCTGCACCGCGGTGCAGTGGCGGGCGAAGCCGAGCTCCCGCAGCGTCTGGCACAGCTGGAAGGTGCGCGCTGGCCCCACCGGCGGCAACGGCTGGTCACGCCAGCCGACGAAGCTCGGGGCACCGATGGGGCTGGCGTGCTGCACCACCCGTTCGGCGAGCTCGCCGAGGCGTTGAGACCCCTCGAAGCCGTCGAGATGGTCGGCGCCCCACTCCTGACAGATCCGCAGGAAGACCGCTCCGCCGTCCTTCGGCGCCATGACGGTGCGGCCGGCCCGCACCTTGGCCCGTAGGAAGTCGGGCTCCCAGAAGAACGCGGCGCCCACCACGTTGTCGACCGGGCAGTCGCCGAGACCGCCGAAACGTCCCACCGAGTACGCCTCGATGGGGTCGGTGGGCATGCCGGCCGCCACCGCCTTGGTCGTGGTCGATCCGGCCATCAGCCAGTGCATGGCCAGCATCCCGATCGAACCGCGCATGGACCGGGCCAGGGCAAGAGAATCCATGGCGGGGGACCGTAGTCAGCCCGGTGCAGTGGGTCCAATGAACGGACTTTCCCACCGTCAGCAAACCCCGACCGAATCGACGTGGCGGGGTTAGGTGGTCATGGCAACGGTGCCAGCGTAGACCCCGGCGGGAGTGGCGTAGTCGAGGGTGGCGCGGGGACGGGTGTTGCGCTCGTAAGCGACCCGGTCCAGTTCGCTGTCCAAGACGCCCCGGAAATCGGTTTGACCCTTGGGAAAGTACTGACTCAGCAACCGGTTGGTGTTCTCATTCGAACCCCGCTGTCACGGCTTGGGGTTGCCCCGCTGGTCGATGCCGGTTCCCGTGAAGAACGCGTTGCGATCCTGGCCGAGGACGGCGTGGCCGCGCCCGACCCGACGGATGTCCGGGTGAAGATGATGGAGTAGATGGTCATACCCGGCGGCAGCAACCAGCATCATCGCAGAGAGGGCAGCCGGCCAGGCGCTGTTCGCCGAGGCCGTGATCGGCACTCGAATCAACACGCAGGGTGGTATTCGAGAATCATCCCAAGAAAATGACGCTAGCAGGACGGGGACTTGACACATTCTGGCGGTGCGGGATGCGATTCAGAGTACCGGCGCGTGGTCGGCCTCCTAGGTGTCTTGTCCTTCGGCATGGCTCCATCCTCGTTTCCAAGATCAACCAACTCCAACACTTCCGAGGCACATCAGAGCCTCCAACGAACCCAGGGCGATTCACGATGTCGGTTCGGTTTGTAGCCAAATGGTTCGGCCGACCCGCCGACCAATACCGCGTAACCCCCTGACCAGGTACTTCGCGCCGATGCAGCGAGCCTTGCCGCCACGCTCGAGCCACTTCGCTACAAACCGCCCGACCAGGGCCCGCCAGGTGCCGCTTCGGCGCCGCACCGCTGCCGAACGGCCGTTGAACCGACGCAACGAATCGACATCGAATCGGCGAAACGAACCGACACAACGAATCGGCAGCGAATCGGCGCACCAACTCGGCACAACGAATCGACACCGAATCGATGCACCGAAACGGCACCGGATCGCCGCGAAGCGGGGCCGGATCGGCGACCGGGCGGTACCGAATCGACGCGGTCGCCGGTCGCCGGTTCGCTAGAACGGGGCCAGGAACGGCGCGACCGACGCGCCGGACAGACTCAGGGAGCATCCATGGCAGGCAGGCTCGACGGCAAGGTGGCGGTCATCACCGGAGGGGCATCGGGCATCGGCGCAGCGACCGCGGCGCGGTTCGTGGCCGAGGGGGCGAAGGTGATGCTCGGCGATCTCCAGGACGAGGTCGGCGAGAAGCTCGCCGCGTCCCTCGGCGACGGCGTCGCGTACCGCCACTGCAACGTGGCCCGGGAACCGCAGGTCAAGGGCCTCATCGACGAGGCCGTCGATCGCTTCGGCCGCCTCGACATCGTCTTCAACAACGCCGGGTTCGGCGGGGCCATGGGCTCGTTCGAGGACACCACCGTCGACGAGTACGACCTCACCATGGACGTGCTGCTCAAGAGCGTCTTCCTGGGCATCAAGCATGCCTCGCCGCATCTGAAGGCCCAGCGCTCGGGTTCGATCATCTCGACCGCATCGGTGTGCGGCCTCATGCCCACCATCGGCGCCCACCTCTACAACGTGGCCAAGGCCGGCGTGATCATGATGACCAAGACCGCTGCGGTGGAGCTGGCCGAGTACGACATCCGGGTCAACTGCATCTGCCCCGGCTACGTGGCGACCCAGCTGCACGTGGGCCGGACCCTGTCCGAGCTCGACGACGACGAGGCTGCCGAACGGATGGACAGGGCCCGCGAACGGACCAACGAGTCGCAGCCCATCGCCCGCATGGGCGAGGCCGAGGACATCGCGTCGATGGCGCTGTTCCTGGCCGGCGACGAGTCGACCTGGGTGACGGGCACCGCCCAGGTCGTCGACGGTGGGCTCACCCTCGGCAAGCCCTGGCGCAAGCTGGCTCCGATGCTCACCGAGCACCGGCCGATGCGCATGTACGTCCCCGAAGACTGACCTGGGCAACCGGCCGGTTCAGGCCGGGCCGGTCGCCCCCCGGCGCAACCGGGCGTTGGTGTAGGCCAGCCGGAACCCGTGCCGTTCGATGTTGCGGGCGCTGGTGGCCCCGGGGTCGGCGGTGACCACCGCCAGGGTGCAACCGGCGTCGCGGGCGACGGCCAGGCGGGCGGTGAGCAATGCCCGCTGCACGCCCCGCCGCCGGTGTTGCATCAACGTGGTCGTCCCGCCCAGCGCGGCGACCGTGCCGTGCACCAGCAGGTTCGACGCACCGACGGGCTCGCCGTCCAGGCTCGCCAGCAGCAACGAGGCCTGCGGGCAGCCCAGCAGCATCCGGTTCCGGCGGGCCACCCGGCGACGGGACGAGCCGTCGTCGTAGCCGAACCCGTCGAGCAGCACCGTCGACCAGGTGCCGAACGGGGCCTCGTCGACCGTGACCACGGCGATGTCCGCCGCCGGGCCCGCCGCCGGGGCGACCGGCCGGGGATCGAGCGTGGCGCGCACGTAGACGTTGCGGAACCCCTGCAGTCGATAGCCCCGCTGACCGGCCAGCCGCCACCACGACGCATCGGCCAACGGGCACAGTTCCACCTCCGGGGCGAGATCGTGCGCGGCGGCGAAGTCCTCGAGGAGTGCGAAGTGCTCGGGCCCGGCCACCGCACCGTCGGCGAGGCCGGCGCCCGGCACCCGGTTGGCGAACAGGCCCGGACCGGTGAACGCCGCCCAGCCGTCGGTCACCGCAACCCTCCGGGCGAGCCGACCGACCACCGCCCCATCGTCGGCCGCTGCGACGAACCCGGTCGCACCGGGGCCGATCGGGCCGGATCGGGATACTGTCCGCTCGTGCGTATCGACATCATCGATCACCCTGAGAGCCCGAAGCCGGCCCATCCCGCCTCCACCGTCGTCCTGCTGCGGGACAGCGCCGAGGGGATCGAGGTGCTGATGATCCACCGCAGCTCCAAGACCGCCTTCGGGGGCCTTTGGGCCTTTCCCGGCGGGCGGATCGAGGAGGAGGACATCCCCGAGGGCACCGAGCCCGACCCGCTGCCCGCCGCCCGCCGCGCCGCGGCACGCGAGACCGCCGAGGAGGTCGGCCTGACCATCGACGAGACGTCCCTGGTGTGGATCAGCCACTGGTTGCCCCCGGCGGACGCCCCGGTGCGGTTCTCGACCTGGTTCTTCGCTGCGCCGGCTCCCGACGGACTGGTGACCATCGACGCCGACGAGGTGAACGACCACCGCTGGTTGCGGCCCGCCGATGCGTTGGCCAGCCGTCACGCCGGCGAGATCGAGCTGGTCACCCCCACCTTCGTGACGCTGGACCACCTGAGCAAGCGGGCCACCGTGGCCGAGGCGCTGGCCCATGGCGAGCCGGACCTGTTCGTCACCCGGATCTCCCGCGACGAACACGGTGCCCGGGTATGCCTCTACCACGGGGACGCCGGCTACGAGTCGGGCGATGCCACGGTGGCGGGGCCGCGCCGCCGCCTGGTCTTGGGTCGTGACCTCTGGGTCTGGGAGGACACCCGCTGACCGACCACGGGCGTACCCCGCCGACGGCAGCACGTTGCGAGCGGGTCGCCACGGCTGCACCGGTGCTAAGCACCGCCGACGGCGGTCGCTAGTGTCTGCACGATGGTCCTCCGTGCTTTGATCACCGGCGGTGCCGTCCTCGCCGCAGCCGGCACCGCCGCCGTCGAGTTGCGCTACCGGCGCCACCCGGGCAACGACCTGCGCTTCGAGGACGAGGGCTGGCAGCAGGAACGCACCGGCCCCGGCTCGCTGCGGATGAGCGGCCGCCTGATCGTGCACAACGTGATCCCCCATCGCGAGGTGATGCTCACCGACGTGGGACTCGAGGTCCGCCTACTCGGCGATCACGACCTCGACGGCGTCGCGGTGCGCACCCGGGTCACGTCGCTGCGCAAGGACTACCCCACCCGGGCCGACGGCTACTGGGTGTCCTACGTGGTCAAACCGGCCTCGTACGCCTCCCCGTCGCCGCTGGAGTTCGAGGTCGACGTCACCGGCCCCGAGGCCGCCCTCGACGGCCTCTACGGCGCCTGGGTCGAGATCCGCCTCGACACCTACGGCTTCGCGGCCACCCGCGAGCAGTTCCACCATGTCGTGCTGCCGCTGCGCTTCCCCGACCCCGCCGAGGTCGTCCCGTGGCGCGAAGCCGCCGATGGCCGGGCGCTGGTCCGCACCGTGCGCACCCACCTGCTCGGCCCCTTCGACGACCCGCTCGAGGTGGTCCGCCGCTACGCGCTGCCCCACGCCCGGCCCGGCGACATCGTCACCATCGGCGAGACCCCTCTCGCGGTCATCCAGGGCCGCTTCCACGACCCGCGCATGATGGCCATGGGCTGGCCCGCCACCCGCCTGGCCCAGTTCATGAGCGGCGAGGGCTCGCTCGGCACTGCCGGCGGCATGCAGGCCCTGATGAACGAGCACGGCACGATGCGGGTGATCGGCGCCCTGGCCGGCGGGGTGGCGGCGAAGGCCGTCGGCAAGCCCGGCTGGTTCTACCGCCTCGCCGGGCCGCAGGCCCGCCTCGTCGACGACGTCACCGGCACCCTGCCGCCCTACGACAAGTTCATAGTGGTAGGCCCCGAGCGGGCCGACGAGGTCTGCGTTCGTATCGCCGGCGGCACCGGCCTCGCCGCCGCCGTGGTCGACGCCAACAACCTCGGCAAGGTCGACGTGGTCGGCTTCTCCCCCGCCACCGACCTGGGCTTGGTGTGCGACGCCCTGCGGGCCAACCCCGCCGGCAACGGCGACGAGGGCACCCCGATCGTGCTGATCCGCCCCACCGGCGGCCCGGGCGACTCCACCGGCTCGAACGGCTCGAACAGCTCGAACAGCTCGAACGGATCCGCAGCAGGCGACCGATGAACGCTGCCCTGCTCGCCGTGCTGTGGTGCCCCGACGACCACGGCGACCTTCGCGACGACGGCGACGCCGCCACCTGCACCACCTGTGCCCGCCGGTACCCGGTGATCCACGGCGTGCTGTCGTTCCTGGCGGACGTCGAGCTCGTCGGCGCCGACCGGGCCGAGCAGCAGGCCCGCGACGACGAGGCCTCCTGGTACGACACCCTGTGGCCGGAGTACGCCGACCGCATCGAGTGCCCCGCCCACGCCGAACAGATGGGCCGCCCGGCAGGGCCGGTGCTCGACATCGGCTGCGGACCGGGCCGCATCACCGGCCACCTGGCCCGCGACCTCGGCCTGCCCACCATCGCCCTGGACTACAGCCTCGAGTCGCTGCGCCTGCTGGTGCCGCGCTGCGCCGGCCTCGCGGTGCTCCCGGTGCACGCCGATGCCCGCCATCTCCCGCTCCGCGACGGCGCGGTGACCGGGGCCACCTCGGGCATGTGCTACGAGCACCTGCGCGCCGCCGACCGATCCCTCATGCTGCAGGAGACGTCCCGGGTGCTGCAGCGCGGCGCGTCCTTCGGGGTCACGACCCTGAACTACAACCTGACCTTCCGGCTGTGGAAGCTCAAGGGCAACCGCAGTGCCAAGGAAGGCGAGCACCTCTTCGGCGCCAACTTCTACTTCGTGCGCCAGACCCCGGCGGAGTTCCGGGCCGAGCTGGCCGAGGTGTTCACCGTCGAGCGGGTGGTCGGCATCCGCAACTTCCCCGTGCGCAGCATCGCCGGGCTGCTCGGCAGGGGCGCCGGGGATCGCACCGCGGACCGGTTCATGGCCTTCATGACCCGTACCGGGTACAAGGCCGACCGGCTGCTCGAACGCACACCGATCGGCCGCTACCTGGGCTTCCTGCTGCTGGCGAGGGCCACCAAGGCGTAGCCCGGCCCGACGCGCTCAGCGCCGCGGCTCGAGAGCGGCGATCAGCTCGACCTCGATCAGGCCGAACACCGGCGGGGCGGTGACCGTCGTGCGACACGGGTACGGCGCCTCGAAGATGTCGAGGTACTCCTCGTTCCAGGCGGCGAAATCGGCCGGATCGGCGAGATAGGCGTTGACCTTGACCACATGGTCGAGCGACAGCCCGATGTCGCTGAGGATCGTCCGGTACAGCTCGAGGGTGTGCCGGGCGTGCTCGCGGATCCCGCCCTCGATCAGCTCACCGGTCTCGGTGTTCACGGCGGTGAGCCCGGACAGATACACGGTGTTGTCGACCTGGATGGCCGCAGCGTTGCGGATGTTCAGGCGCTCCATGGCGGCAGCGAGCGAGGCGGTGGTGGAATGCACACGGATCATGGCCGTTTCCTAGCAGCCCTGACAACGGTCACGTCGGAGCCGGAGGGCCGTTAGTGTGCAGCGACCGCGCCACCCATCTGCACCCACGAGGAGATCCGGTGATCTACGAACTGCGCATCTACACCGCCATGCCCGGCAAGCTGCCCGCGCTCACCGCCCGGTTCCGGGACCACACCTGCACGTTGTTCGAGAAGCACGGCATCAAGAACATCGGCTATTGGACCAACTCGGTCGGCGGCCGCAACGACGAGCTGTGGTACATCGTGGCCTTCGAGAACATGGGCCGGCGCGAGGAGGCCTGGGCCTCGTTCATCGGTGACCCGGAATGGAAGCAGGTACGCACGGAGTCCGAGAAGGACGGCCCGCTGCTGCACCACCTCGAGAACCGGTTCCTCAACCCGACCGACTTCTCCCCGCTCGGCTGAGTCCCGCCAGCCCGGTGCCGGCGACCAACGCCGTGAACGACGCCGCGAGCGGCATCGACGGCTTGCCCCGGATCGGTCGACGGGGTTGGCTGGCGGTGATGCTGGCGTCGGCCAGTTACGTCACCATCCTCGACAACCTCGCGCTCGCCGTCGCCTTCCCCACCATCGAGAAGGCGTTCCCCACCTTCGAGCGGACCACGCTGGCCTGGGTGTCCTCGGGCTACGCAGTGGCCCTCGCCTCGTTGCTCCTGGTGGGCGGCCGGATGGCCGACCGGTGGGGTCGGCGCCGGATCTACCGCATCGGCATGATCGGCTTCGCGGTGACCGCGCTGTGCGCGGCCGGCGCACCCAACCCGTGGCTGCTCATCGCGGCCCGTACCGCGCAGGGCGCAGCCGGTGCGTTGGTGATGGCGTCGGCCCTGGCCCTGGCCCTGCCGCTGATCCACCCGGCCCGGCGGGGCACGGCCATGGGCTGGCTCGGCGTGGCCGGCTCGATGGCGTCGCTGCTCGGCCCGCTGGTGGCCGGCAACCTGCTGGCGGTGTCGAGCTGGCGGGTGGTGTTCTGCATCACCCCGCCGATCTGTCTGATCGCCTGGTGGGGCGCTCCCCGGGTGTTCGACCCCGACTCGCCCGACGGCGACGCCACCATCGACGTGGCCGGCGCGATCGAGGCCACCCTGGCGGTGGCCCTGGCGACCCTGGCCATCACCCAGTCGGCCCGCCTCGGGCTCGACAACCGGTTCGTGCTGGGCTCGGCGGCCGCATCGGCGGCACTCGGCGCGGCGTTCCTGCGGCGCTGTCTGCGGGTGTCGAACCCGTTGCTGCGCCTGGGCACCCTGCGCCGCCGGTCCTTCAGCGTGGCCACCGCGTCGCAGCTGTTCACCCAGCTGACCATCTTCACCTGGTTCTTCTCGATCCCGCTGTTCCTGCAGAACGAGTGGGGCTGGTCGCCGAGCCGGTCGGGCTGGATCATCACCGTAGCCATGGCCATGGCGGTCAACTCGGTGTTCTTCGGGTCCTACGCCGACCGCAAGGGCTACCGGATCGTGCTGGTGGCCGGCGGGGTGTGCACCAGCGCCGGCATGGTGTTGTGGTTGCTGATGTTGCCGCCCACCCCGTCGTGGCTGGCCATCCTGCCCGGCCTGATGGTGTTCGGCTGGGGTACCGGCATGGTCGGCATGACCTCGACCGCAGCCGCCCTCGACGGCATCCCGGCCGAGGAGCTGGCCATGGCCAACGCCACCCACCAGACCGCCCGCCGGCTGATGCAAACCATGGGCACGGCATTGGCCGTGGCGCTACTCGGCAACCGCGAGACCGTCGGATTCGGCCGCTACCAGGTGGTCTGGGCCGTCGTGGCCGCCGGCTACCTGCTGTCGGGCCTGATCGCCCTCGGCTACCCGCGCCGCGCCACCCGGTAGCGAACCACCACCGGCCGGGCCAGGCGCACGACCGGGCCGTAGTACGACCGGCCTGCAGTGCGACCGGCGCGGCTGCACGCCGGGTCCCGGCGGCGGCGAACTCAGCGATCGCGGCCGAACAGCAGCCCGTCAGCCTCCAGCGCGGTGATGGACGCATCGTCGTAGCCGAGCAGGTCCCGCAGGATCTCCCCGTTGTGCTCGCCCAGCTTGGCGGCCCGCAGGTCGGGATCGGGGCCGCGATCGGAGAACTTGATCGGGAAGCCGGGCACCAGGAACGGCCCGGTGCGTTCGTCCTGCACCTCGCGCACCATGTTCCGCTCGATGAAGTACGGGTGGTGCAGGGCATCCGCCGGGCTGAGCACCGGCCCGCACGGCACCCGATGGCGCTCGAGCGCGGCAATGACCTCGTCGTCGGTGGCGAAGGTGGCCATCCACGCCTCGATCAGCGCGGAGAGCTCGTCCCGATTCTCGAGCCGGGCGCCGTTGCTGCGGAAGTGCGGGTGCTCGGCCAACTCGGGCTGGCCCATCGCCGCCCAAAGCCCGTTGATCTGACCCTGGGTGCACAGGATCACGATCCAGCCCTGCGGCGCCTTGAACGTACCCGCCGGCGACAGCGGCTGGTAATGGCGACCCTGCCGCAGCGGTACGAACTCGTCGTCGGTGCCCTCGGTCATGGACACCGCGTGCACCGCGGTCTCCTGCATGTGGAACAGGGCATCGACCATGGAGACGTCGATGTGGGCCCCACGACCGGTCCGGTCGCGGCGGTACAGGGCGTAGCCGACCCCGGCGAAGGCGTGCAGGCCGGCGTTGGTGTCACCGACGCCGATGCCGACGAAGGTGGGCGGTCCGTCGGGATCGCCGGTCATGTGCATCACCCCGGAGTAGGCCTGGGCGATGAAGTCGAAGCTGGTCTTGTGCCGCAGCGGCCCGGTCTGGCCGAACCCCGACACCGACGCATAGATCAGACGGGGGTTGATGGCGCTGAGCGTCTCGTAGTCCATGCCGCGGCGGGCCATGACCCCGTGGCTGTAGTTCTCGACCAGCACGTCGACGTGGGGGACGAGCGACTTGACCAGCTCGATGCCCTCGGGCCGGCGCAGGTCGACGCACAGGCTGCGCTTACCCCGGTTCTGCTGGATGAACCCACCGGCCCTGCCGTTGATGCGCGGCACCCCGGCCCGGGTCGGGTCGCCCCAGGGCGACATCTCGACCTTGATGACCTCGGCGCCGAGCTCGACCAGTAGCCGAGTGCACGACGGCCCGGCCAGGTACTGGGTGAAGTCCAGCACCCGCACCCCGGCCAGATACGGTTCGTCCGACGGATCCATCATCATCGCTGCCCCCTGTTCCCCGGCGAGCAGTCTCGCACGTCGACGGAGCCGAGCACCGAGCAGGGAGCCGAGCACCGAGCAGGGAGCCGAGCACCGAGCGGGGAGCCGAGCACCGAGCGGGGAGCAGGGAGCCCACCTGACGCCGGCACGCGGCAACGCAGCTACACCGCCGCTCGGTCAGCCGGCGAACATGTCCTCGACGAGGGCGGTGTCGAGGTAGGCGACGACATTGCTGATAAGCCCGCCCTCGAAGCGCAATACCCAGCAGTAGGTCTGCTCGTAGGGCCGGCCGTTGCGGCCACGACTCTGACCCTCCCACTGCAGCACGACCGTGTCTCCGGCGTCGTGCACGGCGACGATCGTGGCCAACAGCGGCTCGCCCAGCTGCGCTATCAGCTTGCCTGCGGCCCCGGCCACGAAGGATGCCTTGTCGGTGAACGTGCCAGAGATCGGCGTCGTGCCGATGACCCGCCAGGTGACATCGGGGGACACCAGCTCGAAGAACTCCCGGCTCGAGCCGGTTTCCCAGTGGGCGAAGACGTGACGGACCCGTTCGGCGTTGCTCTCCATGCGGGCGACGCTAGTGCAATACCTGTTGGTACGGTCACGACGCCAGGGTCGCCGGGTACGGCCCGCCGAATGCCGGACCCGGACCCGACCGCCAGGCCGGACCCGACCGCCGATCGTTCGGCGGCGGGGCGAATCGGCGGCGAATCGGCGCAACGCCACCGAAGGCGAGCCAGCCATGAAGGGTCTCGCGGGGTGTTTGTAGCGAAATGGTTCGCCGGACCGCGCTACCCCTCTCCCGAGAGGGAAAACCCGCAGGTCAGAGCGTTGTGTCGCCTTGGGCTGTCGCGGTCACCGAACCATTTCGCTACAAGCCCGATTGAGCGGGCGCGGACGGCGCCCGACGTGCGAGGCTCGATGCGGACCGAGCGACATTCGAAGGAGCAGACCATGGGACTACTCGACGGCAAGGTGGCCATCGTGACCGGTGCAGGACGTGGCCTCGGCCGTAGCCATGCGCACCTGCTGGCCGCCGAAGGGGCGGCCGTCGTGGTCAACGATCTCGGCGGCGAATGGGACGGCCACGGCGCCGACCAGCGCGCCGCCTCCGAGACCGCTGCGGAGATCGTCACCGCCGGCGCTCGAGCAGTGGCCAACTTCGATGACGTGGCCGACTGGGAAGGTGGCCAGCGCCTCATCAACCAGGCCGTGGAGACCTACGGCCGGCTCGACATCCTGGTGTGCAACGCCGGGTTCGTGCGGGACCGCACGGTGTTCAACATGACCGAGGAGGAATGGGACTCCGTCATCCGGGTCCACCTCAAGGGCCACTTCGTGCCCACCCGCTGGGCCACCACCTACTGGCGTGAGCAGTTCAAGGCCACCGAGGCGCCGGTGGGTGGCCGCATCGTCTACACGGCGTCCGAGGCGGGCCTGTTCGGTAACGCCGGCCAGCCCAACTACTCCGCCGCCAAGGCCGGCATCGCCTCGCTCGGCATCACCGTGGCCCGCGAGATGAAGCGGTATGGCGTCACCTGCAACACCATCAACCCCCGGGCCCGCACCAGGATGACCGTCAACACCTTCGGCGCCGACCAGCTCACCGCCAAGGAGGGCGAGTTCGATGTCAACGATCCCGACAACGTCTCACCGTGGATCGCCTACCTCTGCAGCGACCACGCAGCCGACATCACCGGACAGACCTTCGTCGTGGGTGGCGACACCGTCGCCCTGATGCAGGGGTGGACCCGCGCCAATCGCATCCGCAAGGGCAAGGACCGTTGGACCCCGGCCGAGCTGGTCGAGGCACGCGCCGAGCTGTTCGGCGACCGCCCCACCGGCCCGCCCCGCTTCGGCTGACGGTCGGCGCGTCCGTTCAGGTCGCCCCGGCCCTGGCCGGCCCGGTCGCCCCGGCCGGGGCCGGCCCGGTCGCCCCGGCCCCGGCCGTTCAGGTCGCGCCGGGTTCCGCACGGTTCAAGCGCCGGCCCGTTCAGGCTGATTCGCTATCGGTGTCCTCGAAGAGCATCCGGTAGCCGAGCACCTGAACGGGCCGGGTACGGCCGAAGGACACGTCGAGCGCGGTCCAGCGCTCGAATCCCAACCGTTGGTAGAGCCGCTGCGCCGCCTGCATCAGGTTCGTGGTGTGCAGGGCGATGCCCGGCGCCCCATCGGCTCTCGCCCGCTGCACGCAGGCCATGGTCAGCGCCGCCCCGACCCCGCGGCCCTGCGCGGCCGGGTCGGTGGCCAACATCCGGAAGCCGGCCAACTCGCCCAGCGTGTCGGTCAGCTTCGGCATCTCGTCGGCATAGCGCCGGTAGTAGGTGACATCGCCGAGCACCTGGCCCGACCGTCGCCCCGTGCCGGCACCGGAGGCGTCGTCGGCGTCGTCGGCGATGTCGGCGATGTCGGCGATGTCGGCGATGTCGACCGCCACCAGCACCACCGCGCTCGGACCGCGGCCGGCGATGTCGGCCAGCTCCTCGCCATAGGCCCCCAGTGGGCCCATTCCCGGCAGGGCGGCGTACGCAGCGACGGTCAGCTCGGCGATGGCCGGGAACTCCTCGGGACGGGCCTCCCGCACGTCGATGGTCATCGGGGCACGTCGATCCAGGGCCGGTCCTTGTCCAGCCGAGGCTCGCCGGGCAGGCCCAACACCCGTTCGCCCATAATGTTGCGCATGATCTCGGAGGTGCCGCCCTCGATGGAGTTGGCCCTCGCCCGCAGGAAGAACATGTGGTCGGGCTGGCGGGCCATCTCCAGCCGGCTGCCGCGGCCGAGGTCGTAGCCGTCGGGATAGAGCATCCCGCCGGGGCCCATCAGGTCGAGCACGAAGCTGGAGATCTGCTGGTTGAGCTTGGCTGCCACGACCTTGCCCACCGAACCCTCCGGTCCGGGGTTTCCCGAGGCCCGCAACTGCGAGGCCCGCCAGTTGGTCAGCCGCGACACCTCGGCCTGCACCCACAGCTGCATCAGTGCATCCTTGGCGGCGGTGTCGCCGTGGTTCGGGCTGCGCTCCCACGCCCGGATGGCCCGCTTGATCACGCCGTCGCCACGTCCGGGCACCGCGCCACCGATGAGGACCCGTTCGTTCATCAGCGTGGTCAGCGACACCCGCCAGCCGTCGCCGATGTCGCCCAGCCGGTTTGCGTCGGGGATGCGGACGTCGGTGAAGTACACCTCGTTGAACTCGGCCTGCCCGGTCATCTGCCGCAACGGCCGGACCTCGACACCGGGGCTGTGCATGTCGACGATGAAGTAGGTCAGCCCCTGGTGCTTGGGCTGCTGGGCGTCCGTGCGGGCCACGAGCATCCCCCAGCGGGCGAGGTGCGCCCCCGAGTTCCACACCTTCTGGCCGTTGACCACCCATTCGTCGCCATCACGCACCGCCCGGGTGGCGGCGGCGGCCAGATCGGAGCCCGCCCCCGGCTCGGAGAACAGCTGGCACCAGAACTCCTCGGCGGTGAACAGCGGGCGCAGCCACCGCTGCTTCTGATCCTCGGTGCCGTAGGTGACGACCACCGGGCCGCCCATCCCGATGCCGAGCGGATTGCGCGGGGCGGCCTGCGGTCCGCCGACGGCGGCGATGCGCTCCTGGATCATCTTCTGCAGTTTGGGCCCCGCCCCCAACCCGCCGTAACCGACCGGGAAGTGGACCCAGGCGAGGCCCAGGTCGAACTGGGCGCCGAGGAAGGCGACCTTGTCGGCGGGGTCGTGCTCGGCGACGAGCCGTTCGAGGGCTTCGACGACCTGCTGCTCGGCGTCGGAGTCGGTACTGGTCATGGGTGCTCCCGGGTACGGCGATCTGGCGGCAGGTTACCGAGCGTGCTACCCATACCGATCGGCATGGTCAGGGGTCGCACTGCGGGGCCGCCGACCCGACCCGGTACGCTTCGCAGCGCTTCGAATCCGGGAGGAACCAACGTGCCGTTGTCGGCCTATCGCGTGCTCGACCTGACCGATGAGCGAGGGCAGTTCGCCGGATACCTCCTGGCACAGTTGGGTGCCGACGTGATCTGCATCGAGCCACCGGAGGGCCAGCGGTCGCGCCGGCAGGGCCCCTTCGTGGACGCCGAACCGGGCGATGAACGGTCGCTGTGGCACCTGGCGTACAACCGGGGCAAGCGCTCGGTGGTAGCCGGCGGCGAACAGCTGGCCGCGCTGGCGGCGGGGGCCGACGTGGTGCTCGACTGCGGGGCCGTCCCCGTCGACCTCGCCGCGCTGCGAGCCGACAACCCGGCGTTGATCACCGTGTCGATCACCCCCTTCGGCAGCGATGGCCCCAAGGCCGGGTGGTTGGCCGGCGACCTCACCCTGGCAGCGGCCGGCGGCGTGCTGTCGGTCACCGGCGACAAGGACCGCCCGCCGGTGCGCATCAGCCAGCCCCAGAGCTGGCTGCACGGCTGTGCCGACGCGGTCAGCGCCACCTCGATCGCCCTCACCGAGCGGGCCCGCTCGGGCCTCGGCCAGCACATCGACGTGTCCTGCCAGCAGTCGCTCATCGCCGCCACCCAGTTCTGCATGATGAACGCCCTGGTCGACCTGCCTCCTGCCACCCGGATCGCCGGTGGCCTCGAGCTCGGCCCGTTCACCCTGCGCTTCGTCTACGCCTGCGCCGACGGACACGTGTCGGTCACCTACCTGTTCGGCTCGGTCATCGGCCCCTACACCAACCGGCTGTTCCGCTGGATGTTCGACGAGGGAGCATGCGACGCCGGCCTCGCCGACAAGAACTGGATCACCTTCGCCACCGACGTGCTCGAGGGCCGCGAGAACATCGCCGAGCTCGACCGGGCCACCGAGGCCATTGAGGCGTTCACCGCAGGCCGCACCCAACGCGAGCTGGTGGAGACCGCCGGGATCAAGGGCGCCCTCATCGCCCCCATCCACACCAGCCGCAACATCCTCGATCTCGACCACCTCGCCGCGCGCCGTTTCTGGTCGCCGCTCACGGTGCCGGGTCGCAGCGACCCGGTCCGCGTCGCCGGGCCGTTCGCCCGGCTGCACGGGTCACCGCTGACCACGCTGGGCCCGCCCCCGGCTCTGGGCGAGCACACGGCCGAGGTGCTGGCCGAGCCGGCCCGCCGACCGTCCGTGCCGGCGACCCCGGCGACCCCGGCGACCCCGATCGGTCAGGCCGGGCCGGGCACGGCCGGCGCGCTCGACGGGCTGAAGGTCCTCGACCTGTTCTGGGCACTGGCCGGGCCGGGCACCACCCGGACCCTGGCCGACCACGGAGCCACCGTGATCCGCATCGAGTCGGAGCAACGACCCGAGTTGCTGCGGGCGGCCAGCCCGTTCCGGGCGCCCGGAAACGACTTCGAGGGGTCGATGCAGTACCACTCGACCAATGCCTCGAAAATGCATCTGCAGCTGAATCTGTCAGCGCCCGAGTCGCGTGAGGTGCTGTTCGACCTGGTGCGCTGGGCCGACGTGGTGACCGAGTCCTTCACCCCGCGGGCCATGCGCTCGATGGGCCTCGGCTATGAGCTGTTCCGCTCGATCAACCCCCGGATCATCATGGTGTCGTCGTGCCTGATGGGCCAGGACGGCCCGCTGCGCGACTACGCCGGGTTCGGCACGGCCGGCGCGGCCTACGGCGGCTTCTACCCCATCACCGGCTGGCCCGACCGTCTGCCGGCGGGGCCGTACACCGCCTACACCGACTACATCAGCCCCCGCTTCACCGTGGCCGCGATCCTGGCCGCCGTCGGGCACCGCGAGCGCACCGGCGAAGGCCAGTACCTCGACCTGTCCCAGATGGAGATCGGTCTGCAGATGCTGGCACCGGGCCTGCTCGACGACGAGCTGCACGGCCGGATCGGCATGCGTCGGGGCAATCGCGACCCGTACCTCTCCCCCCATGTCGTGGCCCCCGCCGGGCCCGCCGGCCAGGACCGCTGGATCGCGCTGGCCTGCCACACCGATGCCCAGTGGGCCACCCTGGCCGGCCTGTGCGGCCGGGCCGATCTGGCCGGGCTGACCGTGGCCGAGCGGCTCGAACGGGTCGACGAGATCGAGGCGGTGGTGTGCGCCTGGACCGCGGGGCAGGACCCGGCGGCGTTGCAGGAGCAGCTGCAGGACGCGGGCATCGACGCCCACCAGGTGCAGAACAGCGCCGAGTGCGTGACCGACCCCCAGCTGGTGCTGCGCCGGCAGTTCCGCGAGGTGCCCCACCCGATCTACGGCACCACGTTCGTGGAGGGTCCGGCGTTCACGCTGTCGCGCACGCCCGGTGGACCGCTCTGGGGAGGCCCGCCGATGGGCACCCACAACCAGGACGTGCTGGGCGGCCTGCTGGGTTACGACGACGACCGCATCGCCGAACTGGTCATCAACGGCGCTCTCAGCTGACCACTTCACGCGTTCGGAACGGCCACTCCGAGCGCGCGGATCTCGCAACCGACCCCTCACGGCGGGTCGACATCGATGTCGTCGGAACGATTCGACGTCGATTCGCCGCAACCGATCGAAACGCCGAAACCGACGGGGCCGAATCGCCCGAGCCAGACCATGCGGAATGGTATGGTCTGGCGACACCGGACCTGGCGACACCGGGCCTGGGGTCAGTGGGTCAGGCCGCGCGAGAGGGTACGGCGACGATGGCGTGGCCGGGGCAGGTGGGCTCGCCCTTCTGGTTGACCACGTCGATGTCGAGGGTGATGCGGTGCTCACCGTCGACGACCTCGGTCGCGGTGACGGTTCCGACCACGGTGAGCACGTCGTTCTTCTGGTTGATCGCCCGGAACTGGCAGCCGATCTCACGCACCTCGGCCTCGTCACCGATCCACGACTGCAGGGCATTGACGATGTAGGCGTAGCGCAGGTTGCCCATCCCGAACGCACCCTGCTCGTTGAGGCCCTTGCGCCCGGCCTCGTCGTCCATGTGGATGTAGACGAACTCGTCGTTGACCGCGGCGTAGCGGTTCCAGTTCATGAAGTCGGTCTTGCGGGACCACTCGGGCAGCTTGTCCCCGACCGAGACGTCCTCGAAGTACACGTTGTTGGCCATGTCGTTCTCCTGTGCCCTCGTGTCGCTCAGTACCGGATGGCGGTGGACACCCGCCGCTTGATCAGCTCGCCGTCCTGGTTGCGCCATTCGAGCTCGCTGTAGGTGAACAGCGTGTGGCCCAACCGGGTCTGGCGCTCCTCCCAGTCGCGCAGGCGGTTGCGGGCGGTGATCACGTCACCGGCGCGCATGGGCACCCCGTAGGTTTCCACCTGACCGCCGTTCATGCCGCGCAGCTTGCGGGTCTTGACCTCGCCCTGGGCTGCCGGCTCGGGGGCCGACTTCGGCTTCTTCGTCACGATCGGCCAGGCGAAGGGATTGAAGTCGGGCGGAGCGATGGTGCTGGCCCAACGGGTGCCCGCAGCGTAGGCCGCGTCCCAGAAGATGGCCGGTGGCGTCTCCGGCCAGTACACGGCGATCGCCCACTTACGGATGTCGGACTCGCTCACCGGCGGCGACACCCGCGGCTCGCCCCACACGCCCTTGCGTTCGATCATGTCCGCGGTGACCAGTGTCTCCGGCTCGGCCTGTTCGCTCATCGGCGCTCCCCCACTTTCGGCGCCGCGCATCCTACGGCCTGCGCCCCGCCCCGTTCGCAGCCGCTACCGTCCTCGGTCATGACCACCGTGACCGTCACCGACACCTTCGACCACCCCGCCGACAAGGTCTGGCCCCTGCTGTCCGACTTCGGCGGCATCCACAAGTACATGCGCGGCATGCCCGAAACGCAGGTCGAAGGCAGCGGCCTCGGCCAGGACCGGGTCATCGACCTGCCCCAGGGCCAGGTCATCGAACGGCTCACCTGGCTCGACAATGCCAACTACGCCTTCAGCTACACCATCATCACCGCCCCCCTGCCGTTTCGCCGCTACGTGGCCACGGTGCAGCTGACCGCCAAGGGCGACACCTGCGACATCGTCTGGGAGGGCAACTTCGACGTCGAGGGAATCTCCGTCGAAGAGGGCGAGGCCATGGCCCGCGGCATCTACAGCGGCGGCATAAAGGGCTACAAGAAAGCCCTCGCCGGCTGAGCCCGTCCGGCACGGTTCCCCCCGCCGCCACCGGGCTCCGCCGGGCGGGGCCCGACCGCTCCGGCAGGCGGGTCGCGCCCCGCTGTGGGAGGCTGAGACCTGCTGTCGAGGCGCCGCCGCCGGGCGCGCCGAAGGGGAGGAACCGTGCCGGGTCCGCTGGAAGGAATCAAGATCATCGAGTGCAACCGGGTGCCGCCCGGTTCGCTGGCCACCGTGCTGCTCGCCGATATGGGCGCCGACGTGATCCGCGTGGTCGAGCCCACCTCGGGCGGTCCCGACCTGCTCGACCAGGGCGACGCCAAGGCCGCCGAGAAGCGGCGTCGCCGGGCCGGCTACTGGGTCGATCGCAACAAGCGCAGCCTCAGCCTCGATCTCAAGAACCCCGACGCCCAGGAGATCCTGCGCAAGCTCTCCACCGATGCCGACGTTTTCGTCGAGGGCTTCCGGCCCGGCGTCATGAAGCGGCTGGGCAACGACTTCGAGACCCTGGCCGGGCTCAACCCCCGCCTGGTGTACTGCTCGCTGTCGGGCTTTGGCCAGGACGGCCCCTATCGCGACTACCCGGCCCACGACATCAACTACCTGTCCCTCGCCGGCGTGCTCAAGCAGCTCGGCAAGCCCGGCCAGGAGCCCACCATCCCGCTGAACATCGTGGCCGACTACGCCGGTGCGTCGATGCACGCCGCGCTGGGCATCATGTTCGCCCTGTTCGGCCGGGAGCGCACCGGCCGGGGTCAGCTCGTCGACATCGCCTACCTCGACGCCACCATCTCGCTGCTGTCCGCGGTGCCGTCGTTCATGGCCTGGTTCGGCGGCGCCCCCGAACCCGACCCCACCGTCGGCACCTTCGACGGCAGCCGGCCGTATTACACCACCTACGTCTGCGGCGACGGCAAGCAGCTGTCGATCGGCTCCACCGAGCCGCACCTGTGGCACAACTTCTGCCGTGCGGTGAACCGGCCCGACCTCGAGGCGGCCGAGCTGCAGCCCGGCGAGGCGCTGCGTGGCCCCCGCCCCGAGCAGACCGCGGCCAAGGTCGAGGTCGCCAAGCTGCTACTCACCAAGTCGCGCGACGAGTGGTTCGACCTGCTCACCGTCGCCGACGTCTGCGTCGGCAAGGTCTACGACCCCCATGAGGTGTTCACCGACCCGCAGGTCCGCCACCGGAACATGGCCCTCGAGATCGACGTCGACGGGGCCATCGCGCTCAACCCGGGCGTGGCGGTGAAACTGTCGGACACCCCCGGCTCGGTACGTTTCCCCACCCCGATGCCCGGCGCGCACACCGACGACATCCTCGCCTCGCTCGGCTACTCGGCCGACGACATCGCCGCACTGCGCGACGCCGGAGCCGTCTGAGCGACGTCCGCGCCCGACCGAATCGCCCCAGCAACAGGAGAACCAACGAACCATGGGTAAGCGCATTGCCATCGTCGGCGTCGGAGCCCTCGGCGGCTACGTCGGCGGCCACCTCGCCCGAGCCGGACACGACGTGGTCCTCATCGACTTCTGGCCCGCCAACATCGAGGCCATCCGGGCCAACGGTCTGCAGCTCGACGGCCTCAGCGACGAGGAGCGGTTCACGGTCACCGGTGTGACCGCCCTGCACGTGTCCGACGTGCAGTCTCTCGCCGTCCAGCGACCGATCGACATCGCGCTCGTGGCGGTGAAGTCCTACGACACCGAATGGGCGACGATGCTCATCAAGCAGTACCTCGCGCCCGGCGGGTACGTGGTGTCGTTGCAGAACTGCCTCAACGAGGAGCGCATCGCCAACATCGTGGGTTGGGGCCGCACGGTCGGCGCCATCGCCTCGATGATCTCGGTGGACATGCCCGAGGCGGGCCGCATCATGCGGACCATCCCCAAGATGGGTGATCGCCACACGGTGTTCCGCGCCGGCGAGGTCCACGGCCGTATCAGCACGCGTATCGAGGAGCTGGTCGAGCTGTTCTCGCTGGTCGACTCGGCCAAGGCGACCACGAACCTGTGGGGCGAGCGCTGGTCGAAGCTGGTGCTCAACGGCATGGCCAACGGCGTCTCGGCCGCCACCGGCCTGTCCATCGCCGCCACCAACCACAACGACGCGGTGCGGCGATTCTCCATCCAGCTCGGCGGCGAGGCCGTGCGTATCGGCCAGGCGCTGGGCTACGAGCTGGAGAAGATCGGCAAGTTCGAGCCCGAGACCCTGGCCCGCGCCGCCGAGGGCGACGCCGCGACGCTCGAGCTGGTCGAGACGCAGCTCACCAAGGACGCCAAGCCCAACCCCCGCGACGACATCCGCCGGCCGTCGATGGCCCAGGACGTGCTCAAGGGCCGTCGGACCGAGATCGAGTTCATCAACGGCTACATCGCGGCCAAGGGTGCCGAGATCGGTATCGATGCCCCGGCCAACGTCCGCATCACCGAGCTGGTGAAAGGGGTGGAACGCGGCGAGCTCACCCCCAGCCCGGCGCTGCTCGGTGGCTGACCGCCCGGTGTCCCGCCGCAGGCGCGACGTGACGCAGTCCTCGAGCGTGACGCAGCCGTCGGCTGGGCCCGCTGAAATGACGACGACACAACACCAGCTGGACCAACTCGTCTCGAGTGGGACGCAGCCGTCGGCTGGGCCCGCTGCGCCGTGGGCGCGGCGGGCCTGGTGGCTGCTGGTGGCGACCATCCCGGCGTTCCTGGTGGGCGTCGTCATCGGCGAGGGCCTGCAGGCTGCGTTCGGCTACGCCGATGCCGGACCCGACGCCACGCCGTGGTGGGTGAAGCTGGCGGCGGGCGGGCTGGGTTCGCTGGTGATGATCGCCCCCCCGGCCGTCGGGGTGGCCTGCGCCAAGCGCGGCCGCCGCCTTGGCGAGGGCAAGCCGGCCCGCTCGGCGCTGATCGGCAACGGCGCAGTGCTGACCCTGCTCACCCTGCAGCTGATGATCCAGGCCTCCGCCTCCTTCATGGCCTGAGCGGACCGGCGGGGCCGGCGCCACCCGCCGGCCGCAGCCGGCCCGACCGTTCAGGCGAACGCCGGGAGCACCTCGTCGGCGAGGATCGCCTCGGTCTCCGGCGAGGTGGACACGATGATGAAGTACTTCACGCCGTCGGCGCCCACCCGATCGTGCAGCTCTTCGATGGCCTGTTCAGGGGTGCCGATCAGCGCAACCGGCGAACGCTGGGCGCTGGGGAGGTCGGCGAAACCCAGCCGCTGGGCCAGCCGGCTGAACACCGGGTGTTCGGCGTCACCGGAGAGGTTGGCCAGCATGAACCCGCTCAGCTCGATGCCCGCCGGATCACGATCGGCCTCCTCGGCCAGCTGGTGCAGCAGGGTGATCCGCTGGCGGAGCCGGGCCCGGTCGAAGCGAACGGTCGCATCGGCGTCCTTGATGAAGTCCTTGCCGTGCGCGGTCGGCGGGATCAGGTTGACGATGTCGGCGTGGCGGGCGGCGATCGACAGCAGGTGCTTGCTCGACCCACCGACCATGATCGGCGGATGCGGCCGACGCACCGGCCGCGGCTGGCTCGACGCCCGGGCGATGGAGAAGTACTCGCCCGAGTAGGTGGCATCATCGGCCGTCCACATGGTGCGGACCAGCTCGATGGTCTCCTCGAGGCGGTCGAGCCGTTCGGCCGCGTCGGGGAACGGGTAGCCGTGCGCCTCGTACTCGGCCACGTTCCAGCCCGAGCCGATTCCGAGCACGAACCGGCCACCGCTGATCTGGTCGATGGTAGCGGTCATCTTGGCCAGCATCGCCGGAGTCCGGTACGACGCGGCGATGACCGACGGCACCAGCTCGACCCGTTCGGTAACCGCGGCAATGGCGGTCAGCGTCGACAGGCACTCGAGCTGGGCGACGTCGACACCGCCGTCCTGGGACACGAAGTGGTCGTTGAGCGAGACCGAATGGAACCCCCGGGCCTCGGCCCGCAGCGCCGCGGCCTTGGCCTCGGCGAAATCACGGGTGGGCAAGAACAGTCCGAACTTCACGGAGGGCATGGCACCTCGAATCGACATATCCGACAGGGACGCCGGACGCTAACCCACCGCGAGGCCACCCGGCCCACCGGCCCCCACCGCGAGGCCCCCCGAAGCGAGGCCCCCCGAAGCGAGGCCCCCCGGGCACCGGGTCTGCACCGACGGGCCCGCTCCGCCGCTTGCGCACCGACCTGCTTCGGGCACGGCTGCTAGAACGTGTGTGATGGCTACTTTCAAGTGCCTGGTCAACGGCACCATCGACGATGCCACCCGCCGGAAGGTGGGCGAGGCCCTGGCCGAGCTGACCGAGGCGCGCTTCGGCACGCCCGCGGCGTCGGTCGCGGTGTCCTTCACCGAGATCCCGCCGGGCAACTGGTACACCGCCGGCGAACACTCGGCGGCCTCCATGGTTCTGGGCACCGTACCGACAGGTACGTCCCAAGAGGTACGGGAAGAGGTCATGGCCGCCATCTGCGCCGCCTTCAGCACGATCACCGGCGCCGACCACGACCGCGTCATGGTCGTCGCCGCCGACGAGCACTGAGCCTGCCCGCCCCACCTTCGCACCGGCCCGCGCCCGACCGCCCGTCCCGACCGCCCCTCCCGCCCACCTGGAGCCACCGCCATGCCGCTGTACCGCTGCACCTGTCCCCCCGACACCTTCGACGACGAGCAGCGGCAAGGGATCGCCCGGGCCATCACCGCCATCCACTGCGAGCTCACCGGCGCCCCGCCGACCTTCGTGCACGTCCAGTTCTTCGAAGAACCGGCCCGGCCGGGCCGCACCCCGGTCGTGCTGCACGGCGGCATCCGCGCCGGACGCGACGGCGAGCTGGTCGGCACGCTCATCGAGCGTTGCTGCAGCGCCGTGACCGCACTGGCCGACGTACCGCGGGCGGACATCTCCATGCGCACCTCGGAGACCAACGCCTCGTGGGTGTTCGAGGGCGGGCGGGTCTTCCCCGAGCCGGGCGGTGAGGCGGCCTGGCTCGCCGCCGGGCGCTGACCCGACCGAACGAGTGGCCCGCGGGCCGCGCCACCGGGCCACTCGCCACCGCGCGGCGCGCCCAACCGGTCGGTGCCGGGCCACGATCAGGCCCGGCGCAGCTCCGAGGTGGTGGCGATCGCCGCGGCGAACAGGGCCACCACGCCCGACAGCAGCACCAACGCGGTGGACGGCGAGACCACCCGGGTGAGGAACAGCAGCCCGAATGACACCAGCGGCAGGGTCCCGCGGCTGAGCACGTGGACCACGCCCATGGCCCGGCCCATCATCTCTGTCGACGTGTATTCCTGGGTGAGCTGACGGACCAAGGTCACGAACAACCCGATCGGCGCGCCCCAGAAGACGCTGCTGAGCAGGCTCAACAAGAACACCTGGGACAAACCCAGGATGGCCAACTGCGGCACGATCGCCGCCATCCCCACGAAGAACAACAGTCCCCGCCGTTGCAGCTGCGGACGGGAGGCGATGACGAAGGTCATGACCACCATGCCGGGGATCATCGAGCCGACCAGCAGCGACGCCCCCAGCGCGTCGGCCCCCAGCACCGACTCCGCCACCTTCGGCACCAGGATCGCGGTGCTCGCGCTGATCAGGCCGATGACGATGTTGGCCAGCGCCAGGCTGCGCCGGGGCTGCTCGGCGAACATGTAGCGCAAGCCCTCCCCTGTCGAGCGCAAGATCGACATCGACACTTCCGGTGCCTCCCGCGGCACCTCGTTGACCGGCGTGGCGCCCAAGATCGCCACCGCCGCGCCGACGGCCATCACTGCGCACGCCACGAACGCCGCGGTGATACCGAACGCCCTGATGATGATCCCGCTGGCCAGCGATCCGGTGAAGAACGAGCTCTGGAACGCCAGGTTCTGCAGCGCCACGCCGGTCACGTGCAACCGCCGGGGCACCAACTCGGGCACCATCGCGGTCTGGGTCGGCTGGACCACCGCGATGAGGGTGCCCAACGCCGCCGCCGTCGCACAGGCCACCGCCAGGTCCATCCGGTCGGTGTGCTCCAGCCAGGCACTCAGCGCCAGTACCACGGCCATGGCCAGCGACGCCCAGCACACCAGGCGGCGGCGATCGACCCGGTCGGCCCACACACCGGCGGGAATGCCGAAGAGCAGGTGGGGCAGGCCGAGGGCGATGCCACCGACCAGCGCCGCCTGCGACGGCGACTTGATGACCAACCACACCCAGGTGAAGCGGGCCCCGCCGAAGATCAACGACGACAGGAACACCGAGATCCAGTAGTTCCGGTAGGAACGCTCGGACATCACCTCGAGCACCGGGTGACGGGTACGCACCGGCGCCACCGCGCCGATGGCGGTCATTAGAACGCCGGCATGATCTGCTCGGCGAAGCACTCCAGCGATTGGCGGGACTGCTGCGGGGTGAGGTTGCCCCAGGCGAAAGACAGGGCGAAGTAGTTGACCCCGGCCTCGTCGATCTGCCGGTTCAGGGTGTTCTTGATCGTCGCCGGGGAGCCGATCAGCATCGTCCCGGTGGCGTGGTTGGTGGCGAGGTCGGTGCGGGCAGCGGTGCGACCGTCACCGTGCAGTCGCCACAGCCAGCTGTAGCTGTCCACGAAACGGGGATAGCCGGCCGCGGCGATGGCGTAGGCCTCCTCGTCGGTGTCGGCCACCACGACCTGCCGTTGCAGGCCGATGCACGGTTCCTCCACGTGGCCGTTGAGCCGGTCGGTGCGTCCGGTGGCGTCGCGCTCGGCGGCCCGGTAAGCGTCGACGCAGGCGCGGAAGTCGGCGGCCGGGCCGAGGCCCATCAGGTTGACGCCCTCAGCGCCGGCCCAGGCAGAGCTGTCGACCATGGTCGTGGCGTACCACAGCGGCGGATAGGGCCGTTGCGCCGGGTGCAGTTGCACCGGCACGTTCTCGTAGCGCGGGCTCAACGAACCGCCGGCGGTCAGCGAGGTCTCGGTCAGCGCGGCGAGGAGGGTGTCGAGCGCCTCGGCGAACACCGCCTTGGTGCCGTTGTGGTCGACCCCGCGGTAGCCCAGCTCATAGGGCGACACGCCACGGCCCACCCCGAGCTCCAGACGGCCGTGGGAGAGGTGGTCCAACATGGCGATCTCACCGGCGAGGCGCAACGGCTCGTACAACGGCAACAGGTACACCAACGGGCCGAGGCGGATGCGGCTGGTCTCGCGGGCCAACGCCGCGAGGAACACGCTGGGCGAGGGTGCCATGCCCAGCGGCGTCGACTGGTGCTCGGCCATCTGGTAGCGGACGAAGCCGGCTTGTTCCGCAGCCCGGATCAGCTCGATCCGGGTGTCGTACAGTTCGGCGAGCGAGATGCCGTCGCGCTCGTCGATCCAGTCGAACAACCCGAACGACACGGCGCCCATGGTGGTTCTCCTCCCGGCGCCGCCCCCGGGCGCCCTTCGGTGCTGCACCTTACGCCCGGCGGGCGAAGGCCGA
Source organism: Acidimicrobiia bacterium (assembly GCA_947476745.1). Lineage (GTDB taxonomy): Bacteria > Actinomycetota > Acidimicrobiia > Acidimicrobiales > CAIXPF01 > CAIXPF01. Next base: position 392,757 of record CANJRG010000002.1, read on the forward strand.
ACCATCGGCGCAGCAGCGCTCGGTCCGATCGGGCATCATCTGTGCATGACCAGCCATCTCGACGCCCACGAGTACGCCGCCCCCATGGCCAGTGGCCCCAGCGGTCCACTGCAGGGTTTGCGCATCATCGACGTGACCCACGCGCTCGCCGGGCCCTTCGCCGCCATGTTCCTCGCCGACATGGGTGCCGACGTGATCAAGGTGGAGCCCCCGACCGGGGAGATGACCCGCTTCGGCGGCCCGTGGACCCGCGACGACGAGGTCAAGGCCTATTCGGGCGGCTATGCCATCCGGAACCGCAACAAGCGCTCGATCTGCCTCGATCTCACCAAGGACGAGGACCGCGAGACCTTCCTGCAGTTGGTGGAGACCGCTGACGGGCTCATCGAGAACCTGCGCGCCGGCGTGCTCGACCGGCTCGGGGTGGGCTGGGAGGTCTGCCACGCCCGCAACCCGCGGCTGGTGTACGCCGCCATCCGTGGCTTCGGTGACCCCCGCAACGCCCCCAGCCCCTACGCCGAATGGCCCGCCTACGACCTCATCGCCCAGGCCATGGGCGGTGTGGTGGCCTCCACCGGCGAGGACGAGGCCAACGTCATGAAGGTCGGCCCACCCATCGGTGACACCGTGCCCGGCCTGATGACCGCGCTGGGCCTGCTGGCGGCGCTGCACCGGACCAAGGAAACCGGTCAGGGCCAGTTCCTCGACATCGCCATGGTCGACGCCATGATGACCATGTCGGAGGCCAGCCAGATGATGTACACGTACATGGGTCGGCCCATGCGGCCGATGGGCAACGCCGTGGACGGCACCAGCCCCTACAACGTGTACCCCACCGCCGACGGCCATGCCGTCATCGCCACCCCCACCGAGAAGCACTGGCGCCTGCTGTGCGAGCTCATCGGTCGGGAGGACCTCAAGACCGACGAGCGCACCCGCAACAACCGCTCCCGGGTGCGCAACCGGCCCGTCGTCGACGACGCCATCATGAGCTGGGCGTCGACCATGACCACTGCCGAGGTGGTGCAGGCGCTGGGCAACGTGGTGCCGGTGGGCCCGGTGTACGGCCCCGAGCAGTGGGTTCACGACCCCCACGTCGCGGCCCGCGAGATGCTGGTGCGCGTCGACCACGACCACCACCGTCCCACGGTCATGCTCAACTGCCCCATCAAGTTCAGCGACGATCCGGCCGGGATCTACCGGGGTGTGCCGGTGCTCGACCAGCACGGCGAGGAGATCCGCGAGGAACTGGCCCGCCGCCGGTCCGAGTGACCGCGGGCCCGTCGAGGCGCAGGCCCCGGTGACACCCGCCGGGCGGACCCGCCCGGTGGGCCGGGCGGGTCCGGCGCCGCTCGCTAGGGTCCGGCCATGGACATCCTGGTCATCGGGGGCACCGGCCCGACCGGTCCCTTCATCGTCAACGGCCTGGTCGCACGCGGCCACCGGGTCACGATCCTGCACACCGGGCGCCACGAGGTCGACGCCCTGCCGCCGGAGTCGGTGGTCCCGCACCTGCACGCCGACCCCTTCGACCGCGACTCGTTCCTCGCCGCGATCGGCACGCGCAGCTTCGACGTGGTGTTCGCCATGTACGGGCGGCTACGGATGCTGGTCGACGAGCTGGTCGGTCGCACGCCCCGCCTGTTCTCCATCGGCGGCGTGCCGGTGTACCCCGGCTACAGCAACGACGAGGACCGTTTCCCCACCGGCATGCGGCTCGGTGCGGCGGAGACCGACGCCTTCGCCCCGGTCGGCACCTACGACGAGACCTCGATCGCCGAGCTCGCCGGTCGCGGTGGCCGCTCCGACAAGGTGGGCAAGATCATCGCCAGCGAGGCCATGGTCTTCGAACGCCATCCCAACGCCACCCACTTCCGCTACCCGTACATCTACGGGCCGAACCAGGTGGTTCCCAAGGAATGGTCGGTGGTGAAGCGGGCGCTCGACGGCCGGCGTCACCTCATCGTCGCCGACGGTGGCCGCACCGTGGAGACCGCGGCGTACGTCGAGAACGTGGCCCAGGCGGTGCTCGCCGCGGTCGACCACCTCGACGTGTCGGCCGGGCGGGTCTACAACGTCGGCGACGACGAGCTCTACAGCCGCCTGCAGGTGGCCGAGATCGTTGCCGAGGAGCTCGGCCACCGCTTCGAGATCGTCAACCTGCCGGCCGAGGTGGCCCGTCCGGCGTATCCGACGCTGGCCCATCACACCACCCAGCACCGCATCGTGGACACCGGCCGGATCCGCCACGAGCTCGGCTACCGCGATCTGGTGGCGCCGCTGGAGGCATTGCGCCGCACGGTCCGCTGGCAGGCCGAGCACCTCCCCGCACAGCACGACAAGGTCGTCAAGGTGCTGCAGGACCCCTTCGACTACGAGGCCGAGGATGCCCTGATCGCCCGCTACCAGCGCTTCGTCGCCGACTGCGCTGCGGTGAGCTTCGCCCGCGAGCCGGGCTACAGCCGGGCGTTCTACGGCCCGATCGACAACCCCGGCACCGACTGGACCCGCCGCCGGTCGGGCTGACCGGGTCGAGCGGGCCGGCTGCTGGAACCACCCGACCGCGGCCCGGGTAGGCTCCGGCCATCGACCGCAGGGCAAGGGGGCACCGGTGAAGCTGACCGACGAGCAGCTCGAGCAGTTCAGCCGCGACGGGTACCTGTTCCTGCCCGGCACGTTCACCGAGTCCGAGGCGGCGGTACTGCGCACCGAGGCCGACGTGCTCTACGCCACCGAGCGCGAGGAGGTCTGGCGGGAGTCCACCGGGGCGCCGCGCACGGCGTTCGCCGCTCACCTGTGGTCCGACCCGTTCGGGCGTCTGGGCCGCCACCCCCGGCTCATCGAGCCGGTCGAGCAGATCCTCGGCGGCCAGGTGTACATGCACCAGTACAAGGTGAACGCCAAAGCCGCCTTCGACGGCGAGGTCTGGCAGTGGCACCAGGATTACGGCACCTGGCAGCGCGACGACGAGATGCCCGAACCATTGGCGATGAACATCGCCGTGTTCCTCGACGAGGTCACCGCGGCCAACGGCCCGCTGCTGTTCATCCCTGGCAGCCACCGCGAGGGCGTCTACCAGGCCGGCCACGACCTGGCCACCACGTCCTACCCGTTGTGGACCCTCGACCGGGCCACCATCACCCGCCTCGCGGAAAGGGGTGGCATCGTGGCACCCACCGGGCCCCCGGGATCGATGCTGCTGTTCTCCGGCCTGCTGGTGCACGCCAGCCCGCCCAACATCAGCCCCTTCGGCCGGGTCATCGTCTACCTGTCGTTGTGCCGGGTCGACAACCACATCCGCCGCTTCAAGCGGGCGGAATGGATCGCCCATCGCGATTTCACGCCGATCGTCCCGATGGCCGACAACTGTCTGAGCGAGCTCGTGGTGGCCGGCTCGTGAACCTGCACCGACTGGCAGTGGAACGGGCGGCGGCGGGTCGCCCGGTGCGGGTGGGGCTGATCGGGGCGGGCAAGTTCGGCTCGATGTTCCTCGCTCAGGTCCCCCATTCCCCGCTCGAGGTCACCGCCATCGCCGACCTCGACGTCGAGCGGGCCCGCTCTGCGTGCCGCAGCGTCGGTTGGTCCGAGTCGCGCATCGACGCCACCGTCTTCCTGTCCGACGCCGCCGAACTGCTGGCCCGACCCGATGTCGACGTGGTCGTCGAGGCCACCGGCAACCCGGTGGTCGGCGTGGACCACGCCCTGGCCACCTTCGCCGCCGGCAAACACCTCGTGGCGGTCAACGTCGAGGCCGATGCGTTGTGCGGGCCGATGCTGGCCCGGGCTGCGGCCGATGCCGGGGTGGTGTACTCGCTGGCCTACGGCGATCAGCCGGCGCTGGTGTGCGAGCAGGTCGACTGGGCCCGCTCGTGCGGGTTCGAGGTGGTCGCGGGGGGCAAGGGCACCAAGCATCACCCCACTTATCATCGTTCCACCCCGGACACCATCTGGGACCACTACGGCATCACCGCCGAGCAGGCCGCCGCAGCCGGCATGAACAGCCAGATGTTCAACAGCTTCCTCGACGGCACCAAGTCGGCCATCGAGATGTGCGCCATCGCCAACGCCACCGGTCTGACCCCGGCGCCGGGTGGCCTGGAGTTCCCGCCCTGCGGCGTCGAGGACCTGCCGCACCTGCTCCGTCCGAGCGACGAGGGCGGCCTGCTGCACCACAAGGGCCAGGTCGAGGTGGTGTCGTGCCTCGAACGCGACTTCCGCCCGGTGTTCCGCGACCTGCGCTGGGGCGTGTACGTGGTGCTCGAGGCCCCCAACGACTACGCGGCGGCGTGCTTCGGGCAGTACGGCCTGAAGACCGACGCCTCGGGCCGTTACGCCGCGATGTACAAGCCGTACCACCTGATCGGCCTGGAGCTGAACGTGTCGATCCTGTCGGCCGCGCTGCGGGGTGAGCCGACGGGCCGGCCCGACGGCTGGCGCGGCGACGTGGTAGCCACGGCCAAGCGCCCGTTGCGGGCAGGCGAGGTCCTCGACGGCGAGGGCGGCTTCACCGTGTGGGGCAAGCTGATGCCGGCGGCCGACTCGGTCGCTGCGGACGCCTTCCCGCTCGGGCTGGCCCACGGGGTGGAGCTGGTCAGCGACGTGGCGATCGACCAGCCGGTCCGCTGGAGCGACGTCCGCGTCACCGACGAACGGGCCGCACACCGGCTGCGCCGGGAGCTGCAGGCCCGCGGCGCCGACGCCTGACCGGCCGGCCTGTCCGCCGCCATGGGCGCACCGACACGGCCGTCGTGTACGTTGCGCGGCCATGGATCAGTCACTCGTCGACGCCAACCTCGCCGCTGCCCGCCGTATCTGCGAAGGATGGCACGTGCTCACTCTCGAGGAGTTCCGCGAGGTCTGCGACCCGCAGATGGACTATCGGAACGTCCCGATCGAGGGCGACCGCCACATCGGCCCGGAGGCGGCCCACGCCGTGCTGTCCTCGTTCGGGCGCAAGTGGGACATCCGCCTGCAGATCGACAACATTGTCGCCGACGAGCGCATCGTGATGACTGAGCGCACCGAGTTCTTCGTGCACAAGGGCGGCCTCAAGCCCGAGTTCGCCCTGCCGGTGATGGGCATCTTCGAGGTGAGCAACGGCCAGATCACCGCGTGGCGAGACTATTTCGAGCTGTCCCACCTACGGGTCCGCTGACCACCACCCGGCCGGCCGACGAGCCGGCCGGGAACGTGGCGACCACCATCACCGCGCTCAGCAACATCATCGCCGCCACCCACACCCAGCCCAGACGGAAACCCGCCAGGCCGGCATGGCCCGCCAACAGCGTGATGACGACCGACACGCCGATGCCGTAGAACACCTGCATGACCGTGCGCAGGGTGGCGTTGGCCACGCCGAAGCGGGCCGGTCCGACGTCGCTGACCGAGGCACTGAACCACGACGCGATGGACATGCCGGTGCCGAGACCGGCCAGCAGGCTGATGGGCACGAAGCGGTCCCACACGTGGGGCGTCTCGCCCAGCAGCAGCAGATAGAGCACCGGCGTCACCGCCAGCAGCAGCGAGCCGATGCCGATGAGCCAGCGATGGCCGTACCGGTCGGCGCACCGGCCGCCGATGATCGAGGTGATCGTGGCCAGCAACGGGCTGGGCGTGAGCGCCGCACCGGTCGCCAGGATCGAGCAGCCCCACAGGCTCTGCAGCATCAGCGAGTTGAGCAGCACCGCCGACGGGAACGCCATGGCGTAGAACGCCACCGCCAGGTTGCAGCTGGAAAAGGAGCGGTAGCGGAACAGCGACAGCTCGATGAGCGGTTCAGGATGGCGTCGCGAGCGGGCGATGAGCAGGCCCAGCAGGGCCAGGCCCACCGCGGCCAACCCGAGCACCCGCGGGCTGAGGATCCCCCAGATCTCGCTCTGCACGATGGCCAACATCACCAGCGCCACCCCGGCCGTACCGATCGGTACGCCGACCAGGTCGATCCGGCCGTTGGCGTCAGGGTTGCGCGACTCGCGGAACACCCGCTTGCCCAGCACGAGCACCAGCAGGCAGATGGGCACGTTGATCAGGAACACCCAGCGCCACGAACCGAGCCGGATGAGGACGGACCCCATCGCCGGCCCGAACGCGGCACCGAGCGAGCCGGTCGCCCCCCAGAAGCCGACCGCCATCGACCGGCGCGACAACGGGAACTCCGGCAGCACCAGCGCCAGCGACGCGGGCATCAGCACCGCACCACCGACGGCCTGGATCAACCGGGCGGCGATGAGGAAGCCGGTGTTCGGTGCCAACCCGCACAGCAACGAGCCGGCCATGAACAGCGCCACCCCGGGCAGGAACACCTTCTTACGGCCCACGCTGTCGGCCAGGCGGCCACCGAGCAGCAGGAAGGCGGCGACGCCGATGTTGTAACCCGACACGATCCAACTCAGCGCGGTCTCGCTCGAGCCGAAGTCGGCCTGGATGGTCGGGAAGGCCACGTTGACCACCGAGATGTCGATCACCACCAGGAACGACACGAGCGTCGCCACCGCCAGGGCCAACCAGGCATGCCGCGTGACGACGTCGCTCTCGGGTACTGCCCCGGTGGTGCTCATGGCCACGGACGCTACCGCAGCGCCCGAACTGTTCCCTGCCCGAACTGTTCCCTGCCCGAACTGTTCCCTGCCCGAACTGTTCCCTGCCCGAACTGTTCCCTGCCCGAGGGGACCGGGGCCAGTCGGGCCTGCCGCCGGACCGTCGCCCGGGCCGGGCCACCGTACGGCGCGGTAGGGTGCACCGAGCCGACCAACGGGGGAACCGACATGCACGATCTCGTCATCCGCAACGGTGTGGTCATCGACGGCACCGGCCGGGCGGGCTTCCGCGCCGACGTCGCCATCGATGGCGACCGCATCACCGCCGTGGGTCGCGTCGACGGACCGGCCGCCCGAACCATCGACGCCACCGGCCGCATCGTCACCCCCGGCTTCGTCGACATCCACACCCACCTCGACGCCGCCATCGCCTGGGACCCCGCCGCCACCTCGTCGTGCTGGCACGGCGTGACCTCGGCCATCATGGGCAACTGCGGGGTCACCTTCGCCCCGGTCAAGCCCGGCGACGCCGACTACCTGGCCAAGATGATGGAATCGGTCGAGGACATCCCGGCCGACTCCATCCTTTCGGGCCTGCCGTGGGACTGGCGGACCTACGGCGAGTATCTCACCAGCTACGAGAAGCTGCCCAAGGGCCTCAACGTGGGCGGCCTCGTCGGGCACTGCGCGGTCCGCTACTACGTGATGGGCCCACGCTCACTCGACGAGGACCCCGCCACCGCCACCACCGAGGACATCGCCGCCATGTGCGAGCTGGTCGACGAGGCCATGGCCGCCGGGGCGTTCGGTTTCTCCACCTCGCGCACCCCCGAGCATCGCGTTCCCGACGGCCGCAAGGTGCCCGGCACCTACGCCGGCGCCGATGAACTGTGCGCCATCGCCGATGTGCTGGCCCGCCACGGCCGTGGCGTGTTCGAGGCTGCCGCCGACGCGGTGCGCGACGGCGACCCGGCCTACCCCGTGGCCCACCGCGAGATGCAGTGGATGGAGGAAGTGTCGCGCCGCTCCGGCCGGCCGGTCACCTTCGGCCTGGTGCAGGAGCGAGACGACCCCGACGGCTTCCGCAAGCTGCTGGAGCTGACCGCCGAGGCCAACGGTCGCGGCGCCCGCATCCGCCCGCAGTCCACGGCGCGTCCCATCGGCATCCTGTTCGGTATCGCCAACCGGACGCCGTACGACAAGTGCCCGTCGTGGCGTGATCTGCGTTCGCTGAGCGTTGCGGAGAAACTGGACCGCCTGCGCGACCCCGACTTCCGGGCCCGGCTGATCGCCGAGGTCGACGCCGCCCCGGCCCGTCTCCCCGCGTCTGAGGCCTTCTACCTCGGCCCCGACCACGTGAGGTACCAGCCCGACGCCGAGCAGTCCCTCGAGGCCCACGCCCGCCGTCGCAACCAGAAGCCGGTCGAGACCTTCATCGACACCGCTCTCGAGACCGACGGGGCGGCGCTGTGGAGCTACCCGTTCCTCAACCATCAGACGCCGGCCATCGTGGAGATGCTCAAGGACCCCAACGTGGTGATGGGCCTCGCCGACGCCGGAGCCCACGTCGGCCAGATCATGGATACCTCACAGCCCACCTACTTCCTCACCTACTGGGTGCGGGAACGGCAGCAGTGGAGCATCGAGGAAGCGATCCACATGATGACCGGCGAGACGGCAGCGCTGTTCGGCATCACCGACCGGGGCGTGCTCGCCCCCGGGGCGTTCGCCGACGTGAACGTCATCGACTTCGAGGGCCTGTCCCTGCCGGCGCCGGAGTACGTCTACGACCTGCCCGGTGGCGCGGGCCGTTACATCCAGAAGTCGGCCGGGTTCGACTACACGGTGGTCAACGGCGAGGTGTTCATGGACCACGGCGTACACACCGGCGTGCTCGCCGGCCGCCTGCTGCGCTCGACCGACTGACGAGTCCGAGCGACGCACGCGCCGGGCGAGAGCGGCCGCAACGCAGCCCTCGGGGGCCGCCTCGACCAACCGGATCACGGACCGTCGGGGCGGCCCCCGGCGCGTTGCGCACCCATCGGTGGCTCCGGGCAACTACGGTTTCGCCATGCCTGCCTTGGACGGGATGCGCATCCTCGACCTCACCCAGTACGAAGCCGGCCCCTCGGCGACCCAGGCCCTGGCCTGGCTCGGCGCCGACGTGGTCAAGGTGGAACGCCCCGACATCGGCGACCCCGGCCGCGCCACCGGCGCCTCGCCATCGGGCTACTTCCACCACTGGAATGCCAACAAGCGCTCGGTGGCACTCGAGCTGTCCACCCCTGAGGGCCGGCAGCTCCTGGTGGACATGCTGCCCGGTTTCGATGTGATGGTCGAGAACATGGGGCCCGGGGTGATAGAGAAGCTCGGCCTCGGCTACGAGGAGATACGTGCCCTGCACCCGTCGGTCATCTACGCCTCGGTGAAGGGCTTCGGTTCAACGGGGCCCTACGCCGACTACAAGTGCTTCGATTCGGTGGCCATGGCCATGGCCGGTGCCTTCTCGGTGACCGGCGAGCTCGACGGCCCGCCGCTGCCGCCCGGGCTCACCGTCGGCGATTCCGGCACCGGCATGCAGCTGGCGCTGGCCATCACCGCCGCCTACGTCCAGAAGCTGCGTACCGGCGAGGGCCAGCGCATCGAGCTGTCGATGCAAGAGGCCGTCACCTACTACCTGCGGACCCGCATCGGGGTCAGCGGCGGTTGGGGCGAGCAACCGGCGCCACGCACCGGCCGCGGCCGTGGGGCGCTGCTGGACCTGTATCCGTGCGGACCGTTCGGGCCCAACGACTACATCTACCTGATGGCCGTCACCGAGGGCATGTGGCGGGCGGTGCCGGCGGCCATCGGTCGCCCCGAGCTGCTCACCGACGAGCGCTTCACCACCAACAAGGGCCGGATGATCAACGCCGACGCCCTGCACGAGGCCATCGAAGCCTTCACCCGGACCCTCACCAAGCACGAGGCGATGGCCGCGCTGGCCGAGGCCGGGGTGCCCTGCGGCGCCGTACTCGACACCGCCGAATTGCACCGCGACGCCCACCTGGTGGCACGCGGCTTCGTCCACGACGTCGACATCCCGGGTCACGGCCCGGCGAAAATGCTCGGCTGGCCGGCACGGATGTCCGCCAGCAGCGTGCCGATCGTGGTCGCCCCCGAGCTCGGTCAGCACACCGCCGAGGTCCTCGGCCAGGAGCTCGGCCTCGACCCGGCGGTCCTCGAACAGCTGCGGGAACAGGGCATCATCGGCTGATTCGGCCGCTCTCCGCCACGGGGAATCGGCTCAGGAACCATATTTCCTCGCGGTTCCGCCGGCTTCTGTCGGAGAGGACCCACATCACCATGCGCAGAGCGGCCACGGCGCGGTACTGTTCGGGTTGTCAAATCAAAGGGGGGTTCGAAAACTCATGGAAATGTTCGACGTCCACATCAAGGATGGCACCATCGTCGACGGCACCCGGGTCCCGCGCTACCGCGGGGACCTGTGGATCAAGGACGGTCGGATCGCCCAGATCGGCGGCCGAGCGTCGGCACCGTCGCAGAAGGTCATCGACGCCGGCGGCTGCATCGTCGCCCCCGGCGCCATCGACCTGCACACCCATTACGACGCCCAGGTCCGCTGGGACCCGTGGTGCTCGATCTCGAGCTGGCACGGCGTCACCTCCGTGGTGCTGGGCAACTGCGGCTTCGGGTTCGCCCCGGTCAAGCCCGACTTCCGTGAGCGTTCGATGCTGACCATGGTCCGCACCGAGGCCATCCCGATGGAGGCCATGCGCCAGGGCTTCCTGCCCCACTGGGATTGGGAGACCATCCCCGAGTACCTCGACAGCCTCGCCCGGGCCCCGCTCGGCGTGAACGTGCTGTCGTACATGCCGACGGCGTCGCTGATGATCTACGTCATGGGCCTCGAGGCCGCCAAGACCCGCCCGGCCACCAACACCGAGCGCAAGGAGATGCAGCGCCTGCTGCACGAGGGCATGGACGCCGGCCTGTGCGGCTTCTCCATCCAGCGCCTCGGCCTCAACTCCACCCAGGCCGACTTCGACGGCTCCCCCATGGTCACCGACACCATGTGCGACGAAGACATCTTCTGCCTCGCCGAGGTGCTGCGTGAGCGTGACGAGGGCAACATCCAGTTGACCCAGGCCACCGACCCCAACCCGAACAACCCCGACGACCTCGAGTTCAAGCGCCGCCTCGCCGAGGTGGCAGGCCGTCCGATCATCGACAACGTGGTGCCCGTCAGCCAGAAGAACCCCCGGGTGTACCAGGAGCGGCTCGAGTGGCTCGAGCAGGCCCACCGCGACGGTCTGCAGATCTACGGCCAGGGCGCCACCATCCGCACCGGCTTCGCCTTCTCGCTGGACAACTGGAACCTCTACGACTCGAGCCCGGCCTGGCGTGAGGCCACCACCGGCACCCTCGAGGACAAGATGCGCAAGATGAACGATCCGGCCATCCGCGAGAAGCTGCGCAATGAGACCGAGCAGGCCAACACCCTGTTCGCCAACACGCAGCTCGCCGTGGGCGGCCCGCCGCAGAAGCTGGTGGTGCAGGGCGTCGCCCGCCGCCCGGACATGCAGCAGTACGTCGGCAAGTCCCTCGGCCAGATCGCCGAGGAAGAAGGCAAGCACTACCTCGACGTCATGCTGGACCTGTCGCTCATGACCGACCTGAAGACCGAGTTCCTCGGCGAGGGCCCCGACTTCAACGTCGACCACATGGCCGGTGTGTACAACGATTCCCCGTACACCATCCCCGGCGTGTCCGACGGCGGTGCCCACACCAAGTTCTTCACCGGCGGCGCCTGGACCACCGACTTCCTGGCCTGGATGGTCCGTGACGAGAAGAAGATCGAACTGGAAGAAGCCCACTACCGCATGTCGGCGCTGGCCGCGCATGCCGCCGGCATCCGCGACCGCGGCGTGCTGCGTGAGGGCGCCCCGGCCGACGTGATCGTCTACAACATGGACGAACTGGCCATCGACCCCGCGTGGGTCGGCGAGGCCGTCTACGACCTGCCCGGCGGCGAGTGGCGCCGGATCCAGCGGGCCCACGGCTACCGCCACATCCTCGTCAACGGCGAGGAGACCTTCACCGACGGCGAGTGCACCGGGGCCACCCCCGGCAAGCTGCTGCGCAACGGCAAGGGCTGACCAGCCCGAACGTGACCGGCTGACCGCCGGGCCCTGACGATACGTCGTCGGAGCCCGGCGGTCCCGCGTCCGGCGAGGCCTGGTGGCACCATGCCATCGGGTATGCCGCGTACCTCCGGTCTTTCGCCGACACCGACACCGACGGCGACGGGATCGGCGATTTGGCCGGGGTCATCGAACGCCTCGACCATCTCTCGGTGCTCGGGGTCGACCTGCTGTGGTTGACCCCGTTCCATCCCTCGCCACTGGCCGACAACGGCTATGACATCACCAACGGTCCATCCGCGTGGTGATGGACCTGGTCCCGAACCACACCAGCAACCAACACCCGTGGTTTCGCGCGGCACTGGCCGACCCGGCCGGGCCGGAGCGCGGTTACTACCTGTGGCGCGACCCCGCCCCCGACGGCGGCCCGCCGAACAACTGGGTCAGCTGCTTCGGCGGTCCGGCGTGGACCCTCGACGCCGGCAGCGGCCAGTACTACCTGCACCTGTTCCTGCCCGAGCAGCCCGACCTCGACTGGTGAAACCCCGCGGTGGTCGACGAGTTCGACGCCATCATCCGGTTCTGGCTCGAGTTCGGCGTCGACGGGTTCCGCATCGACGTCGCCCAGCCCGAATCGCTCGACGTGTTCGGCCGCTGGCGCCGCCTCTGCAACGCCTACGGCGCCGTGCACTGGCCCTGGCGACCCTGCTGTTCTGCCTGCCCGGTGTGCCGTTCCTGAACCAGGGCGAGGAACTCGGCCTGCTCGAAGGGTCCCTGCCCCCGAGCACCGCACCGACCCCGTCGGCGCCGACGTCGGCGAGAGCCGCGACGGTTGCCGGACACCGATGCCGTGGGCGTCGGGCTCGGTGGGGTCGGGCTGCAGCTGCTCGGGATCGGCGTCAACGGCCACGTGGCCTTCAACGAACCCGGCTCGGAGCCCGACAGCCGAACCCGGCTGGTTCGTCTGAGCGAAGCCACCCGGGCAGTGAACGCCCGGGCCTTCGTCCGCGCCGACGAGGTACCGCGGTTCGCCCTCACCCAGGGCATCGGGACCATCCTCGAGGCCCGCCGCCTGGTGCTGCTGGCCACCGGAACGCACAAGGCGGACGCCGTGGCGTCCGCCTTGGAAGGACCGATCGGGGTGGCGGCACCGGCGAGCGCCGTGCGCCGTCACCCCGACGTGGTCGTCGTACTCGACCGCGAGGCGGCCGGCGCACTCACAGGATGAACAGCATCTCCTGGTAGGTCGGCAGCGGCCACAGGTTGTCGGCCACCACGTCCTCGAGCTGGTCGGTCGCGGCCCGCACGGCGTTGGTCGGCGGGATCAGCGCCTCGAGGGCATACTGCGCCTCGCCGGCCACGTCATGGCCACCGTCGTGCTCGAGCGCAGCCTTGAGGTTCTTGAGCGCACCCTGCAGGGCAGTGACGCCGCTGGTCACCTCGTCCAGCGCTGACGAATCGAAGCTGTAGCCGATCGAGGCCAGCGCCGCAGCGTTCGCCGCCAGCTCGGTCTGGTAGCGCATGGCCGCCGGCAGGATGATGGTCTTGCCCATCTCCAACGAGGTGCGGGCCTCGACGCTGACGCTCTTGGCGTACTGCTCGAGAGCCACCTCGTAGCGGCTGGCGAGCTCCCGCTCGTTGAGCACGCCGTACTTGCCGAACAGTTCCTTGGCCTCGGGGGTGTTGTACTGCGGCAGGGCATCCACCGAGTTGCGCAGGTTCAGCAGACCGCGGGCTGCCGCCTCCTGCTGCCAGGCCTCGGAATAGCCGTTGCCGTTGAACACCGACGCGCCATGGTTGGCGATGATGCTCTGCAGCACCTGCTGCACCGCGACGTTGAACTCGGTACCCGAGGCGACGGTGGACTCCAGCGTCGTGGCGATGAAGTCGAGCGAGTCGGCGAGCATGGTGTTGATGACCACCATCGGACCGGCGATGGTCTGGGAAGAACCGGCGGCACGGAACTCGAAGCGGTTCCCGGTGAAGGCCACCGGGCTGGTGCGGTTACGGTCGCCGGCGTCGGCGGGCAGGTGCGGGATGGTGTCGACCCCGACCTTGAGGGTGCCGCGTTCCTTCGACGCGGTCGCCCCACCCGCGGCCACCTGGTCGAACACGTCGGCGAGCTGGGCGCCGAGGAAGATCGACATGATGGCCGGCGGTGCCTCGTTGGCGCCGAGGCGGTGGTCGTTGGCCGCGGAGGCCACCGACGCCCGCAGCAGGCCGCCGTGCAGGTGCACGGCACGGATGACGGCGGCGCAGAACACCAGGAACTGGGCGTTGTCGTGCGGCGTGTCGCCGGGGAAGAGCAGGTTGCCCTGGTTGTTGTTGCCGATCGAGAAGTTGACGTGCTTGCCCGAGCCGTTGATGCCCTTGAACGGCTTCTCGTGCAGCAGCACCTCCATGCCGTGACGCTGGGCCACCCGGCCGAGGGTGACCATGAGCAGCTGCTGGTGGTCGGCGGCGAGGTTGGCCTTCTCGAACACCGGGGCGATCTCGAACTGGCCGGGAGCCACCTCGTTGTGACGGGTCTTGGCCGGGATGCCGAGCTTGAACATCTCCCGCTCGGCGTCGATCATGAACGCCAGCACCCGGTCGGGGATGGCCCCGAAGTAGTGGTCGTCGAACTCCTGGCCCTTGGGCGGGTGGGCCCCGAAGAGGGTCCGGCCGGAGGACTGCAGGTCGGGACGGGCGAAGTAGAAGCTGCGGTCGATCAGGAAGTACTCCTGCTCGGCACCGGCGAAGGACACCACGGTGTCGACGTCGCTGTGGCCGAACAGGCGCAGCACCCGCTGGGCGTGGGTGTTCATGGCCTGCTGGGAACGCAGCAACGGGGTCTTGTGGTCGAGCGCCTCGCCGGTCCACGACACGAAGATCGTGGGGATGCACAGGGTGTTGCCGTTGGTGTTTTCGAGGATGTACGAGGGGCTGGTCACGTCCCAGCCGGTGTAGCCGCGGGCCTCGAAGGTGTCGCGCAGACCACCGTTGGGGAAGCTCGACGCGTCCGGCTCGCCCTGCATCAGGGTCTTGCCGGCGAACTCGGCGATCGACGCGCCGGTCGAGTCGGGTTCGAAGAAGCTGTCGTGCTTCTCGGCGGTGAGGCCGGTCAGCGGGTAGAAGACGTGCGCGTAGTGGGTGGCACCCTTCTCCAGCGCCCAGTCCTTCATGGCGGAGGCGACGGTGTCGGCCACGGTCGGGTCGAGGGGCTTGCCCTCCCCGATCGTGCTCATCAACGCCTTGAAGACCGACTTCGGCAGGCGGGCCTTCATGACCGACCGGCTGAAGACGTTCTGCCCGAAGATCTCGCCCGGGCGCTCTCCCTCGGCGATCGACCCGGCCGGCGCCTGATAGTGCTTGACCGACTGGATGGCATCCAACCGAGCCGAACTTCCACTCATCGAATCACTCCTGACCACCTCGCCGGCAGCAATCCCGGCATGGCCTGCAAGATAGGTGACAGTTGTTTCCACAGTGTTTCAGGCGGGGTCAACAACCGTGAACAACCCGGGTCGTCGAACCCTCCGCCTCGAGCCCGCCCGAACCGAGCCCGACGGGAGAATAGCCTGGTAGCGTGACCGCGGTCACCGTGGCGCAGCAGGCCACGAACGGCCCGGTCCAAGGGGGAGCGAGATGGCTGAGTACGACATCCACATCAAGGGCGGCACGATCGTCGACGGCACCCGGGTGCCCCGCTACCGCGGCGACGTCTGGATCAAGGACGGCAAGATCGCGCAGCTCGGCGGCCGAGCCACCGGCAGCGCCGACAAGGTGATCGACGCCGACGGGCTGATCGTCGCCCCCGGCTTCGTGGACCTGCACACCCACTACGACGCGCAGATCCGCTGGGACCCGTACTGCACCATCTCCGGCTGGCACGGCGTCACCTCGGTGGTGCTGGGCAACTGCGGCTTCGGTTTCGCGCCGGTCAAGCCCGACTTCCGTGAGCGTTCGATGCTGACCATGGTTCGCACCGAGGCCATCCCCTACCAGTCCATGGTCGAGGGCATGCTGCCGCACTGGGACTGGGAGACGATCCCCGAGTACCTCGACTCGCTGGAGCGGGCCCCGCTCGGGGTGAACTGCATCCAGTACATGCCCACTGCGTCGCTGATGACCTACGTCATGGGCCTCGAGGCCGCCAAGACCCGCGCCGCCACCCCCCAGGAGCGCAAGGAGATGCAGCGGCTGCTGCACGAGGGCATGGACGCCGGCCTGTGCGGCTTCTCCATCCAGCGCCTCGGCCGCAACTCCACCCAGGCCGACTACGACGGCACCCCGATGGTGACCGACACCATGGTCGACGAGGACATCCTGGCCCTGGCCGAGGTGCTCGCCGAGCGTGACGAGGGCTTCATCCAGATCACCCAGGCCACCGGCAAGATCAAGAAGGACCTCGAGTTCGTCGAGAAGCTGGCCGCGGTGTCGGGCCGGCCGGTCATCCACAACGCCATCGCCCCCACCCGCCGCAACCCCGACCCGCACCGCAAGTCGCTCGACTGGCTGCAGCGCTGCTGGAGCCAGGGCCTGCAGGTGTACGGGCAGTGCGCCACGGTGCGTTCCGGCTTCGTGTTCAGCCTCGAGCACTGGAACCTCTACGACTTCTCCAAGACCTGGCGGGCGCTGACCACCGGCACCCACGAGGAGAAGCTGACCAAGATGGCCGACCCGGCCCTGCGCGAGGCCATGGTGGCCGACGAGGTCCGCAACAAGGCCATTTACCGCAAGCTGCGCCCCGGGGTGGGCGGCCCCCTCGAGGATCTGGTCGTGCAGGGTGTGGCCCGCCGGCCCGACCTGCAGAAGTATGTGGGCCGCAGCCTCGAGGAGATCGGCCACGAGGAAGGCAAGCACCCGGGCGAGGTCATGTTGGACCTGGCGCTGGCCACGGACCTGCGGGCCGACTTCCTCGGCCCCGACAAGGGCTCCAACGCCGAGTTCATGGTCGAGCTGATGGAGGCCCCTTACACCCTGCCCGGCGTGTCCGACGGCGGCGCCCACACCAAGTTCTTCACCGGCGGCGCCTGGCCCACCGACCTGCTCAAGTGGCTGGTCCGCGACGAGGGCAAGCTCACCCTCGAAGAGGCCCACTACCGCCTGTCGGCGTTGCCGGCCCATGCCGCAGGGTTCCGTGACCGCGGCGTGCTGCGCGAGGGCGCGGCCGCCGACGTGGTGGTGTACGCCATGGAGGAACTCGACATGGAACCGCAATGGATCGGCGAAGTGGTCGAGGACCTGCCCGGCGGCGAGTGGCGCCGGGTCCAGCGGGCCCAGGGCTACCAGGACATCATCGTCAACGGCGAGGTGACCTTCGAGAACGGGGTGTGCACCGGCGCCACCCCGGGCAAGCTGCTGCGCCACGGCCGCGGCTGAGCACCGGCACCATCTCACCGGCCGGGACCGCCCGGCTCCCGACGAACCGTGACCGGCGCCGCTCCGCTCAGGGGCGGCGCCGGTGCGCGCTCAGCCGAGGTCGCGGCAGATGTCCACGAGCGTCGCCCAGCCGTCCTCGCCGGGCGGGTCGATGAGCTGGTCGGCCTCGGCCACCACCGCCGCCGCAGCGGTACGCACCGCCACCGCATGGCCGGCCCCCTGCAACAGCTCGATGTCGTTGGCGGCGTCGCCGACCCCGAGGATCTCGGCGGCGTCGATGCCCAAGCCGGCGGCGAAGGCCTCGACCCCGGCCCACTTGCTCGCCGCAGAGGGGATCACCGACAGCGACGTGCCGCCGTAGAGCGAGTCGTCGGTCAGCGTGGCCCGGGCCAGCCCGGCCGCAGTGATGGCCGCCGCCAGCGGGGCGAGCTCGTCGAACACCCCGCCGATCACCGTGAACGCCGCCACCCGATGGCGAGGAACGCTGTCGGCCAACGGGCCGACGTGTGCCCAGTCGAGCAGGCTCTCGGCCCGTTCCGGCCGGTGCGCAGGGGCCTTGCCCAGCAGAACATCCACCTCGGTATGGTCGACGAACACGTTCGGTGCCACGTCGTGGGCGACGAACAGCTCGAGCACCGCCAGGGCGTCGGTCGGGCCGAACAGCGATTCGTGGAAACGTTCGCCCCGCACGAAGTCCTCGCCGAAGGTGCCGTCGAGGCACACCGCCGGGAGGGCCAGGCCGTTGTCGGCCAGGGCGGTGCGCGCGCTGCGCGGGCGACGGCCGGTGGCGGCGAGGACGATCACCCCGCTTCGGGACAACTCCTCGACGGCGGCGCGGACCCCGGGTCGCACCGTCACGGTGCGGTCCCACAGGGTGCCGTCGAGGTCGGTGGCGACGAGGCGGATCATCGCCCGCACCCTACCGGCCGGTGACGCTCAGCCCAGCGGGTCGGCCCCGGGCAGGCCGAGCAGGAACTGGCCGAGGTTGTCGTAGGCAGCCTGGTCGATCAGGACATGGCTCGCCGCCATGGTGACGTCGCGCCGGGCCCGTTCGAGATACGAGCCGCGGCGCAACGGGCCACCGCCGGCGAACCCGGTCAGCTCGTGCAACACGTCCGTCGCCACCCGGGTGGCATACGCCGCCGCCGCCCGGGTACGGGCCTCGCGGGCCCGCAGGTCGACCCCGGGGGTGTCCACCGCCACCATCAGATCTTCGCCGTCGGCCAGCATCAGCGCCCTGGCCGCCCGCAGCCGCACGTCGGCCTCGCCGCAGAAGCGCTGGAAGGCGCCGCGGTGAGCCAGCGACGTCGGCTTGGCATAGCCCCGCGCCGCGTCGCCGGCGGTGGCCATGACCTCCTCGAGAGCGCGGCGGGCCACCGCGCCGCACACCGCCGGGATGGTGTAGGACAGGTAGCCGACGACCCCGGTGCGGTACTGACGGCCGCCACGCAACGGGGCGGACACCGGCGAGAAGGTCCGCTCGCGGGGCACGAAGACGTCGGTGGCCGCGAAGTCGTTGCTGCCGGTGGCCCGCATCCCGTGCACGTCCCAGTCCTCGGCCACCGCGAGCGCGTCACGGGGCACCACGCAGCTCAGCACCCGGCCGCGGGCCCCGTCGGCACCGGGCAGGTAGCCCGACACCATCACCCAGCGGGCCGCGGCGATGCCGCTGCCGTAGCGCCAGGCCCCGTTGAGCACCACCCCGTCCTCGGCCGACGTCAGCGCGCCGGGCTTGAGCCCGCCCCCGCCGCAGCACACCGGCACCTCGCCATGACCGAACACCTCGGCCAGCCCCTCATCGGGAAGCCGGGCCCCCAACATGCCGGCGGTGTCGGCGTAGATGAACAGGCACCACGCCGCCGCAGCGTCGTAGTGGGCCACCCGCTCGAAGACCTCGTACTGCAGCGCCGGCTCGGCCTCGAAGCCGCCCAGGCTCGCCGGCACCTTGAGGGTGAGCAGGCCGGCACCCCGAAGCGCCTCCACCGTCGCGTCGCTCAGTCGTCCGAGGCCCTCACCGATGCCGCTCTGTGCCTCCAGCAGCGGGCCGATGGCGTCGACGCGTTCGAGGAGCTCCACCCGCTGCTGTGCTGTCATGGCCCCTTCGTAGCGCATCGGAGGCCGTGTTGCCGCCGGAAACCGCCCGGGCGGACCGATGGCAGCTCAGGCGGGGCGGGTCTCGTGGCGGGGGTAGCGCACCGCGGCCACCGAGGACAGCACGAAGCACACACCGGTCACGATCCACACCAGCCGGAACCGGTCGATCGAATCGGCCGAGCGATCCCCCAGCAGGCCGATCACCACGGCGATACCAAGGGTCTGCACCTGCCGGCGGCTGGTCTGGAACACCGAGTTGGCCTCGGCCAGGTCTGCCGGTTCCACCCCGGCCAGCGCGCCCGCATTGGAGGTGATGCCCACCAGGCCGATGGCCGTGCCGAACAGCAACAGCGCAGGCAGCAGCCGCCAGAAGCTCGGGCTCTCGCCGAGCAGCACGATCTCCCACAACGAACTCGCAGCCCCGACGATGCCGCCCACCACCAGCAGGCCCCGGTAGCCGTGGCGGTCCGCGAAGCGACCGATGGGAAGCGAACTGCACGCCACCACCAGCGGGATCGCCGCCACCCACCCGATGAGCGACGCCGACCAGCCCCACACGTTGGTCAGGAACAACGGCGCCCAGAAGAAGAAGGCGTAGATCGCCAACTGCGAACCGAGCTGGCTCACCGTGGCCACCAGGAAGCTGGTGCGGCGGAACAGCGCGAATCGCAACAACGGGGCGCCCACCCGACGGCAGCGCACCACGAAGGCCATGCCCGATGCGACGGAGATGGCCAACGTTGCCAGGGTGCGCGGATCGCCCCAACCCCAGGTGCCCGACTGCAACAGGCCCAACGTCAGCAGGCCGGACGCCACCACGATCTCCACGACGCCGATGAGGTCGATCACCACCGGCTCGCCGTTGGTGGCGGCACCGCGGGGCAGCACCCGTGTCCCGACCGCCAGCACGACCACGCCGATCGGTACCGACACCAGGAACACCCACCGCCACGACCCGCCGATGTCGATGATGTTGCCGGCCAGAACCGGCCCGGCCAGCGACGCCAGCGATCCGAGGATGCCGATGGCACCCATGGCCGCACCGCGGCGTTCGGAGGGGTAGCCCAGCAGGGCCAGGGCGATCGAGGTGGACACCATCAAGGCCCCGGCGCTGCCCTGCAGCACCCGCGACCCGATCAACAGCGCCGGCGTCGGCGACAATGCCGAGGCAATCGCGCCGGCCATGAACCCGGCCATGCCGATCAGGTACACCCGCCGCATGCCGTACCGATCGGCCAGTTTGCCGGCCACCAGCAGCAACGCAGACAACGCGATCGAGTACCCGGTCGACAGCCATGCCAACGTCGTGCGCGGCGTGCCGGGGAAGGACTGCACGATGTGGGGGAAGGCCACCGCCGCAGCGAAGCTGTCGAGCACGATGACGAACCCGCCGGAGGCCACCAGCATGGCCAGGAACGGATGCCGCACCACGACCGGAGCCGACGAGCCGGATTTGGTCGCCGCGGAGGGCGACTTGATCTCATCGGCATCGCGCATGGCCTGACCCTAATCGCCCCCGACATCGCCCTAGGACGCCCGCCGGACAGCCCAGCGCGGGGGCTGCCTGCGCCGCACGCCCGAACCGGGACGTCGCGCCCGGCCCTGCACTGCGGCTCGGAGCGGTCGATGTGGCAGGCTGCCCGGACGACTTCGACGTCGGGGGGACGGCTCGTGGAACAACTCGCCATCGATCAGATCCTTCGGGCGCGCGCCGACGCCGCTGCGGGCTGTGCCGACGCCCGAGCACAGCTCGCGGCGCTCTTCGACGGGCACGGTGCGAGCTTCGTCGAGTACGGCCCGCTGGCCGGGCGCACCTCCGAAGTCGACGACGACGCACCTGCCGACGGGCTCGTCGGCGGCGTCGGCGACGTGTTCGGCCGCCCCACCGTCGCCGCCGCCTACGACCGCCGCGTGCTGGAGGGCACCCAGAGCGACCGCAACCAGAAGAAGCTCGACAAGCTCATCTACCTGGCCCGCAGCAACCGCTGGCCGCTGGTGGTGTTCCTCGACGGCGACGGCGCCCGTCCCCACGACGTCCTGCCGGTGCCACCCATCGTGGTGTACACCCGCGGCCGCTGGGACGTCTACGACGGGCTGGCCGAACTGTCGGGGTGGGTCCCGACGGTGGCCGTCATCACCGGCCCCATCCGTGATGGTCACGCCGGCATCGCTTTCCTCTGCGACACCGTCATCGCGGTGCGCGGGGCCACCGTCGGCAGCGGCGACGGCCCCGCAGCCACTGCCCGACCGGTCGAGGACCTCGCGGCGCGTGGCGACATCGACCTCGTGGTCCACGACACCGACGCTGCGGTCACCGCAGTGCAGCGCTACCTGTCGTACTGGTTCGACGACGACGCCGCGAGCGCGGCGGCCGACGGTGCCGCCCCGGGTTCGCCCTCGCCCACTGCGCACGAGATCGGCGCCATCGTGCCCGACAACCGGCGGCGGGCCTACGACATGCGCAAGCTCATCACCGCCTTCGCCGACGAGGGCAGCGTGCTCGAACTCGGCCGGGGATGGGCCCCCTCGATGGTCACCGCCCTGGCCCGCCTCGGCGGGCGCAGCGTCGGCATCTTCGCCAACCAGCCGCTGTCGCCCAATGCCGGTGCCATCGACAGCGTCGCGGCGGACAAGGCGGCGCGGTTCGTCGAGCTGTGCGACTCCTACGAGCTGCCGCTGGTGTCTTTCGTGGACAACCCGGGCTACATGGTGGGACCAGACGCCGAGCGGGGCGGGATCGCCCGTCATCACGCCAGGCCGCTGTCGGCGCTGCACCATCGCACCGTCCCGCTGTATGCCGTGCAGGTCCGCAAGGCCTACGGGCTCGGCCCCTACGCGATGTCCGGCTACGGCTCATCGCGGCTGGTGCCCGAGCTGCGGTTGTCCTGGCCCAGCGTGGAGTCGGGTGGCATGTCGCTGGAAGGCGCCGCTTACCTGGTGAAACGCAAGGAGATCCAGGCCGCGGCGACCCCGCAGGAGGCCCGGGCCATCCGCGACGGCTACGCCGAGCAGATGCGCGACGTCGCCTCGGGGGTGCGGGCCGGACGCACCTACTCCTTCGACGATGTCGTGCTGCCGGATGAGACCCGACCCCGCATCATCGCCATGCTGAGCCGTACGGTCCGGACCCTTCCGGCAACCAAGAAGCACCCCGTCGACCCGCGCTGAGCTGGAGGTCTTGGACATGGATCCCCGACGTATCGACGAGCTGGCCGCAGCGAAGGCCCGCCAGCTCGATGTCAACCGGCCCGACGCCGTGGACCGGGTGCACCACACCGGCAAGCTCACCGCCCGAGAACGGCTCGCGGCCCTGCTCGACGACGTCGACAGCGCCGTCGCCTATGGCTCGATCGCCGCGATCGACCGTGACGGCGGCTGGGTCCCCGAAGCCGGCGGGGTCGACTACGTCGGCACCATCGACGGGCAGGTCGTGGTGGCCTCGTCGACCGATTACACCGATCACGGTGGTGGCTACGGCGCAGCCCGTCTCGAGCGCTTGTTCGCCTTGGCCAAGGAACACCGCTGGCCGGTGGTGTTCTTCGTCGACGGCGGCGGCAGCCGGGCCCGTCACCCGCGTGTCGGCCGGGGCGATCTCGAGCTCAACGGCCCGTTCGGGCCGTACCAACTCTTCGACGGCATGGCCGAGCTGTCGGGCTGGGTGCCCACCGTGGCCATCGTGTCCGGCCCTTCCTTCGCCGGCCACGCCAGCCTGGCCGGCTTCTCCGACTTCGTCATCGGTACCTCCGGCTCGTCCATCGGCATGGGCGGTCCACCCATGGTCGAGGCCGCCCTGGGCCTCAAGCTGACCGCCAACCAACTGGCGGGTGTGGAGATGCACGAGCAGACCGGCGGTATCGACCTGTTGGTCCCCGACGAGCCAACGGCCATCGCCGCGGCGAAGCGCTACCTGTCCTACCAGCGTGACATGCCAGACGGTATGGCATCGCCGTCGGCGGCGACCATCGCCGAGCTGGTCCCCGACGAGGGCCCCTACGACATCGGCCCGGTCATCGACGCCCTGGTCGACCACGGCAGTTTCTTCGAGCTGCGCGCCACCTTCGCCGTGGCGGTGCGCACCGGCTTCGCCCGCATGAACGGCCGCAGCGTGGGCATCCTGGCCAGCCAGCCTGCGCACCGTGACGGCGCCCTCGACGAGCTCGCCGCGGTCAAGATCGGCCGCTTCGTCGAACTGTGCGACGTGTACGAGTTCCCCATCGTGACCCTCATCGACAGCGACGGCTGCGTGACCACCTGGCTCGACGAGAACGGCAACACCGTGCTCGAGAGCGGCGTCAGCCGGTGGCACAGCCGTCCCATCGTCATCCACCAGCACCGCAGCGTGCCGTTGTTCGCCGTCACCCTCCGCCACGGCCGCGGCATGGCCCCGCACCTGCTGGCGGGATCGCCCAATGCCCGTAGCGTGCCGGTGATGTCAGTGGCCTGGCCCACCGTCGAGCTCGGCCGGCACGACGGCTTCTCCGCCACCCGCAACGCCAACGCCTACGACGACATCATCGACCCGGCCGACACCCGCCGTCGTATCGTGGCGATGCTCGCCCACCTGCCCCGCCCCACCGGTCGCAGCGCCAAGAAGCACCCGGTCGACACCTGGTAGACCGAGCGGTACGTCGCGCCGGGTGGCGGTGACCGGCCCCGACGACCGGCCCCGACGACAGGCCCCGGCGACAGGCCCCGGCGACAGGCCCCGGCGACGGGGCCGGTGATCGAGCTTGTAGCGAAATGGTTCGCCGGCCTTCGGGACTGCGACCGACGAAACGCGCTGACCAGCAGGTTCGCGCCACGAGGATCGCGGGGCGCCGGACCCGCCGAACCGTTTCGCTACATCCTGGCGACACCTGCGCCGCCCGATCGACCGAGGGCCACCCTGGGCAGCAATCCGCCCACCCTGCGGGCAGGCGTGCAGCTCAGCCCACTCGCAGCACCCGTTTGCCCAGGCTGTCGCCGCGCAGCATGCCGATGAAGGCCGCCGGGGCCTGCTCGACACCCTCCCAGACGTCCTCGTGGTAGACGATGCGGCCGGACGTGAGCAGCTCGGCCATTCGCGGCTGCCACGCCTCGAAGCGCCACATATGGTCGTAGATCGAGAAGCCCGTCACCGTCAGCCGCTTGCCGAGGATGTGGGCGAAACCCTTCACACCGGGGTCCTCGGTGGCGTTGTAGCCGGAGATCAGCCCGCACACCGGGAGGCGCCCAAGCGGGTTCATGTGGCCCAGCACCGCCTCGAGCAGGGGCCCGCCCACGTTCTCGAAGTACACGTCGATGCCCGCCGGGCACGTCCGGCGCAGCGCCGCGGGCAGCGACGGCTCGGCCTTGTAGTCGAGGCAGTCGTCGAAGCCCAGCACGTCCACGACATGGCGCACCTTGGCCTCCGAGCCGGCCGATCCCACCGCCCGGGCCCCGGCGAGGCGGGCCAACTGACCGGCGATGGACCCCACCGCGCCGGCCGCCGAGGAGACGAACACCGTCTCGCCGGGATCGGGCCGGCCGAGGACGTGGATGCCGACCCAGGCGGTCAGACCCGGCATGCCCAGCACGTCGAGGTAGTAGGAGATCGGCACGCCCAGGCCGACGTCGACGGGATACAGCCCCTCGCCGCGGGGCACCACGGTGTACTCCTCCCACCCCAGGAACCCCCACACCAGGTCGCCCGGCTTCCAGCGTTCGTGTCCGGAGGCCACCACCTCGCCTACACCGCGGGCCACCATCACGTCGCCTTCCCGGAAGGCACCGGCCATACGGCCCCGCAGGTACGGGTCGACCGACAGGTACACGTTGCGCACCAGCACGTCGGCCGGGCCCGGCTCGGCCAACGGCTCGCGCACCACGGAGAACGCGGTCTCGTCGACCCAGCCCACCGGACGCTTGACGAACAACACTCGGGTATTGGTCTCGGTCATCGCCGCGCACGGTAGCGGGCGCGGGCCGGCGCGGGCCCGCGCCTGCGTGCCGACACCGCCTCGGGCGCCGTACCGGTCGGTGTGATACCGCTCGGTACGGCGCTCCGACCGGGTCAGCGGAAGGTGCCGCCGTCGATGACGAACTCCTGGCCGGTGCAGAAGCCGGATTCCTCCGAGGCGAGGAACAGCACCAGGTTGGCGATGTCGGTGGGCGTGCCGAGGCGGCCGACCGGCAACGAGCGGGCCAGCCGCTCCCGCTTGGCATCGTCGCTCATGGCAGGCATACCGGAGACCATGTCGGTCTCGATGATGCCGGGATGCACCGAGTTGACCCTGATCCCGTCGCGGCCGAACTCCTTGGCCGCGACCTTGGTCATGCCCCGGACCGCCCACTTCGACGCGCCGTAGGCCATCGACCCGAACACGCCCTCCATGCCGGCCACCGAGCTGATGTTGACGATCGATCCGCCGTTGCCGGCCTCGATCATGGCCCGGCCGCCGACCTTCAGACCGAGAAACACCCCGACCTGGTTGATGCGGATGGTCCGGTCCCAATCCTCGACCGAGGTCTTCAGCAACTGCTTGGGCTGGAAGATCCCGGCGTTGTTGACCAGGACGTCGAGACGACCGTGATGGGCGATGACATCGGCCACCACCGTCTCCCATGCCGCCTCGTCGCCCACGTCGTGGACCAGGAATTCGGCCCCGATCTCCGCGGCGCTCTGTCCACCGACCTCCTCGAGCACGTCGGTGAGGATCACCGTGGCGCCCTCGGCGGCGAACAGGCGACCCTCCTCGGCCCCCTGGCCCCGGGCCCCTCCGGTGATCAGCGCCACCTTGCCGGCAAGCCGGCCACGTCCTGCGTAGTCGCTCATGGCAGCATCCCTCCGTCACACACGAACTCCTGGCCGGTGCAGTACCCCGACTCGTCCGACGCCAGGAACAGCGCCAGGTTGGCGACGTCGCGGGCTTCGCCCACCCGGCCCAAGGGCACGGCACGCAGCATCCGCTTGTCGTCGCCGCGCTGGAACGCCGGCAGCTCGGCCAGCATGTCGGTGTCGATGAAGCCCGGGTGGATCGAGTTGACCCGCACGTTGTAGCGACCGAGTTCCTTGGCGGCGATCTTGGTCATGCCCCGCACCGCGAACTTCGAGGCGCTGTAGGCCACCTGGGTCGGCGCGCCGATCATCCCCGCCACCGACGAGATGTTGACGATCGCGCCGCTCTTCGCCGCGCTCATCGCCGGTGCCACTGCCCGCATCCCGAGGAACACCCCCTTCTGGTTCACGTCGATCAGCTTCTGGTACTGCGCAGTGTCGGTGCTGATGATCTTCGACCCGAACCAGATTGCGGCGTTGTTGACCAGCACGTCGAGGCGTCCGTGACGAGCCACCACGTCGGCCACCACGGCTTCCCACTCCTGCTCCGAGGTCACGTCGAGGTGCTGGTACTCGGCCCCCAGCTCGGCGGCGGTCTGCTCGCCCTGCTCGTCGAGCACATCGGCCAGCACCACGATGGCGCCCTCCTGTGCGAACAGGCGGCCCTCCTCCGCTCCCTGACCCCGGGCTCCCCCGGTGATGACGGCAACCCGTCCATCCAATCGGCCCACGGAGCCTCCTTTCGTTCGGTTGGCCCGCCGTTCTAGTGCACCGGGGCGACCCGGGTCAGTCCAGGGCCCGGCAGGTTGCTACGGTCCCCGGCAATGAGCTGGGAACCCGAGATCGAAGAACTGAACCGTCGACGCGCCCTCGCCGACCGCATGGGTGGCCAGGACAAGGTCGAACGGCAACATTTCTTCGGCAAGCTGACCGTGCGCGAGCGCATCGCCCGCATGGCCGATGCCGGCACGTTCAACGAGATCGGGCATCTCACCGGTATCGGCGACTACGACGACGACGGCAACCTGATCGAGTTCACGCCCGCCAACCTGCTCTTCGGTCGGGCCACCGTCGACGGCCGGCCGGTCATCATCTCCGGCGACGATTTCACGGTTCGGGGCGGCTCCTCCGAGCTGTCCATCGCCAAGAAGTCCCAGATGGCCGAGCAGCTCGCCCTCGAGCTCGAGATCCCCATCATCCGGCTGATCGACGGCATGGGCGGCGGCGGGTCGGTCAAGGAACTCGAGCACATCGGCCACACCTACGTGCCCGACCTGTGGTTCTGGCCGTATGTCGTCGAAGGTCTCTCGACCATCCCCCAGGTGTCCCTCGCGCTTGGCTCGGTGGCCGGCATCGGCGCCGCCCGGGTGGTGACCAGCCACTACTCGCTGATGATCCGCGACATCTCGCTGATGATGATCGCCGGCCCGGCGTTGATCGACCACGCCGGTGAGCACATCACCAAGGAGGACCTCGGCGGCACCCACGTCCACACCACCAACGGTGCCGTCGACGACGTGGTCGACAGCGAGGAGGAAGCCTTCGAGCGGGCCCGGCGCTTCCTGTCCTACCTGCCGTCGTCCACTCATCAGCTCCCACCCCGGGCCGCGGTCACCGACGATGCGAACCGTCGCGAGGAGCAGCTGATCGAGATCGTGCCCCGCAACCGTCGCCGGCCCTACAAAATGCGCACCATCCTCGAGGCGGTGTTCGACCGCGAACCGGCCGCCGACGGCGAGGGCAGGACCTCGTCGTTCCTCGAGATCGGCCGGAACTGGGGGAAATCGGTCATCACCGGCCTCGCCCGGCTCGACGGGTGGCCCGTCGCGGTCATCTCCGAGGACCCCTACATCTACGCCGGCGGCTGGACCGCCGACGGCTCGGAGAAGGCCATCCGCCTGATCGATCTGGCCAACACCTTCCACCTGCCCGTCGTGCACCTCGCCGACGTGCCCGGCTTCTACATCGGATCCACCGCCGAGCGCGAGGCCACCATCCGCAAGGGCTCGCGGGCCCTCGCCGCGTTGATGCAGGGCTCGACGCCGTTCTGCACGGTCATCATCCGCAAGGCATTCGGCGTGGCCGGTGGCACCGTGTCGGTCCCCCAGCGGGCTCCCTACCGGTTCGCCTGGCCGTCGGCCGACTGGGGATCGCTGCCCATCGAGGGTGGCATCGAGGTGGCCTACAAGGCTGAGCTCAACGCAGCCGACGACCGCGACGCCCTGCTCGCGGAGATCTCGACCCGCCTCAACAAGGTCCGCTCGCCGTTCCTCACTGCGGAGACCTTCGGCATCGAGGACATCATCGACCCCCGCGACACCCGGCCGCTGCTGTGCGAATGGGCCAACCTCGTCGCCCCGGTGCGCAAGACCGGCCGCTACACCCACGGCTACCGGCCGTAGTTGTTGATCAGCTCGCTGTCGCTTGCTGATGTGCCTCCGGCTCGCTGGCGCCAGCGACCCGCCGGCACAGTCGGCGACCGACAGGGAGCCGACCAGCAGGCATCCGGCGAGATACCCTGGCTGCAGCTTCCAGGGGGTTTCACATGTCCTATGACCTCGTCATCCGAAACGGCACGGTCGTCGACGGCTCCGGGCTCGCCCGGTACCGGGCCGATGTCGGTGTCCGCCACGGGCGCATCGCCACCATCGGCCGCATCCGCGAGCACGGTCGCCGAGAGATCGACGCCGAGGGCCATGTCGTGACCCCCGGGTTCATCGACGGCCACACCCACATGGACGCCCAGATCTCGTGGGACCCGCTGGGCACCTCGTCGTGCTGGCACGGGGTGACCAGCGTGGTCATGGGCAACTGCGGGTTCACCCTCGCACCAGCCCGGGCCGATCAGCGCCACCTCGTCGTGCGCAACCTCGAACGGGCCGAGGACATCTCGGCGGCGGCCATGGCCGCAGGGATCACCTGGACCTGGGAGACCTTCCCGGAGTATCTCGACACCATCGACCGGCTACCCAAGGGCATCAACTACGCCGGCTACGTCGGTCACTCGGCGCTGCGGACGTGGGCCATGGGCGAGCGGGCGTTCGAGGAACAGGCCCGCCCCGAGGACCTCGAGGTGATGGCCCGCGAACTGCGTGACGCCCTACGGGCCGGGGCCATCGGCTTCACCACCTCACGCACCTTCAACCACCAGACCTCCGACGACCGCCCGGTGGCCTCGCGTATCGCCGCGTGGGACGAGGTGGCTGCGCTGGTTGAGGTCATGGGCGAGACCGGGGCCGGCATCTTCGAGATCGCCGGCGAGGACGTCGGCCGCGATCCCGAGCGTCAGGCCGACTATTACGGCCGTCTGCAGGCCCTTGCGGTGCAAACCGGGGTGCCGATCACCTTCGGCGTGGCCTCCGGCCGTATCCCCCAGGGCGAGCACCGGGCGATGCTCGACCTGCTCGACCGCACCGCGGCCGCCGGCGGACGCATGTTCGGCCAGGCCCATGCCCGCGAGTTCAACGTGGTGCTGTCGTTCAAGACCCAGGTCCCCTTCGACAGCCTGGCGGAGTGGAAGGAGTTCCGCTCCTGGCCGCTCGACGAGCAGAAGATCGCCCTGCGCGACCCGTCCATGCGGGCCAAGCTGCTCGACGCGGCCAAGCACGGCACCTGGCCCAAGGGCGTCGGGGCCGAGGCCCGCAAGCCCGACTACGACTGGATCCGGGTGATGGACTCGGC
This sequence comes from Acidimicrobiia bacterium, assembly GCA_947476745.1. Taxonomy (GTDB): domain Bacteria; phylum Actinomycetota; class Acidimicrobiia; order Acidimicrobiales; family CAIXPF01; genus CAIXPF01. Next base: position 422,372 of record CANJRG010000002.1, read on the forward strand.
GCTGCCGCCGTGGCGCAGCGTCGCCGACGTCGCCGCGGAACGGGGCGTCGACCCGGCCGAGCTCATGATCGACCTCGCCGTCGAGAGCGACTTCGAGCAGTTCTTCCTCCAGCCGATCCTCAACGGCGACCAGGATGTGGTGCTCGAGATCATGCGCCACCCGCGCTGCCTGCCCACCTTCTCCGACTCCGGCGCTCACGTCAGCCAGCTGATGGACAGCTCGATCCCCACCCACGTCCTCGGGCACTGGACCCGCGAGAAGCAGGCCTTCACGCTCGAGGAGGCCGTGCGCAAGCTGACCTCGATGCCCGCCGCGCTGTGGGGCTTCCACGACCGAGGCCTCCTACGGGAGGGTATGGTCGCGGACCTCGCAGTGTTCGACCCCGACACCGTTGCCCCGGCCATGCCGTCCGTCGCCCACGACCTGCCGGCGGGGGCCACCCGGCTGGTGCAGAAGTCGGTCGGTATCCTGGCCACCGTGGTCGGCGGTGAGGTGCTGACCGAGCGGGGCGAGCACACCGGTGCCTATCCGGGCCAACTGCTGCGCGGGCCGCTCGCAGGATGATGGCTCCCGGCCGGCCATCGCGGCCGGCCGGACTCCCGGCCCACTCCATGCCATGGGTCGAGCGGGCGTGAGGCGGAGCCGGTGGATGGAGTGCCGGCAGGACCGACCGAGGCGCCCGGCTTCGCTGACCGGCGAGTCGAGAACGGCGGCCAGCATGTTGCAGGGCATATGCCCGGAGCTTGCCACCTACGTCTGGCACGTTTCCGGCGTGCCAGACGTACCCAGCCAGCACCGAGGGGTACGAGCGGATCCACAGTCCCCGCTCGACGAATTGTTGAGGTCGAAGTCTCCTCACGCGCGAGAACGCCACGCTGGCGATTGAACTCGCCAGCAGGTTCTTCACCGTGACGTCGATGAAGATTTTCTTTTCCGATGCATTTTGGCTGAACACTTCTTCGATCTCGAAGCGACCATTGCTGGTGCGCTGCACCACCGCTTACAGCTTGGGGAAGGTCCGCGGGTTGAGGCCGGACACCGAGAACGAACCGGCGTCCGAGTTGGCTCGGCCACGCACCACGGTGTTGTTGTCCGAGCAAATGACGAAATTGTCACCCTGAATTCGCCGCTGGTTGACCGGTGCTTCGAGGTAGCCGAGGGTGCCATTGGCATGAAAGCACCACTTGAAGAACGTGTTGCCGACCCCGCTCTGGAACGTACGAAGGCACTGGGCCAGACCTTCGGTCGCCGGATCAGCCTTGTCGGCGTAGGCGGAACCCGCAGGGACAATCGTCATCGCCGGCACCGCTGCCGCCATCAGGACAATATGACCACGCCGCATGTGGATTCCTCCAATAGGGTGACGAAATGACGCCCCGCATGGACCCTGAGCCGCGCAACCTTTCATGTCGAGCGGGACGTCCTCCCCCGGAGAGGTCGACCCGCACCTCTTCCACACCACACCAGCCGCCACCACAGAATCGATCGCTCCGCGCGAGATATTTGGAAATATCCCCGGCCCTCGGTCAACTCGTCGCCGGTTCTCTGGGCACCGTGCCGGCCACACCGATGGTCGCAACTCGCCGCCCGTTCAGCGGCACCAGGTGAGCGACGCTCAGGCCTCCGCCCGGTAGCCCGGCTTGCGAATCATCGACGCCGAGATCAGCGCCACGCACGACACTGCGGCAGCGGCGATGAACGCCGAGTGGTAGGAGGCGGTGACACCGACGCGTTCGAGGCGCGACACCTGGATGGTCTGCATCATCTGCACCCCGGCCGCCGAGCCGATCATCACCATCATCGTGCTGGTGGCCGAGGCGACGCCGAGGTCCTCCGGGCCCACCGCGGTCGTCAGCATGGCCATCAGCGGCGCCATGATGATGCCGACCCCGACCCCGGCGAACGCCAGCAGCAGCACGATCTCGTATTGCGAGGTGCCCTCCCCGATGCGCAGGAACGACAGGCAGGCGGCGGTGTTCAGCATGACCCCGGCCATCACCACCCGCCGGCTGCCCGCCCGGGCGACCAGTACCGCCGACAACGGCCCGGCCAGACCCCACAGCAACGGCCGCCCGACGGTCAGGAAGCTGATCCGGGTGGTGCTGAAGCCGTACAGCTGGCTCAGCATCAGCGGCATCAGCACGAACCCGCCCTGGTAGGCGACCTGACAGAACGCCTGGGTGATCATCGGGATGTTGAACTCCCGCATCCGGAAGTAACGCAACGGCAGCAACGGATTGGCCACGCGGCGTTCCCACAGTACGAAGCTGACGGCCGCGACCGGGAACAGCGCCAGCAGGCCCAACACGACCGGGCTGGCCCAGCCCCACAGCGGGCCCCGGTTGACGGCGAAAAGCACCGAGAACGCCGAGGTGGCCAGCAGCACCGTGCCCGGCCCGTCGAAGCGCACCCCGCTCTGGCGACGGCTGGGCGGCAGCACCTTGGCCGCCGCGGCGAATGCCAGCATCGTCAGCGGGACCTGGGCGATGAACAGCCATCGCCAGCCCACCTGGTCGACCACCAGGCCGCCGATCACCATGCCCAACACCGGGCCGCCGGCCATGACCAGACCCCAGTAACCAAGCGCCTTGACCCGCTGCTCGCGGGGGAAGACCTCGCTGATGATGGCCACCCCGGTGGGCGCGGTCGACTGGCCGAACACTGCGCTGGCAGTCCGGAACACGATCGCCGCCAGGATCGTGGGCGACGCTGCGGTGCAACCGGCGAAGAAGCAACACCCGGCCAGGCCGATCAGGTAGACCCGCCGCCGCCCGTAGAGGTCGCCGAGCTTGCCGGCGGTCGGCCCGAACACCGCGTAGGCCAGCGTCGGGCCTACGACCAGCCACGACACCGTCGAGGGTGGCGCGTCGAACTCGACCACCAGACGCGGGATGACCAGGGCCAGCACGCTGACGTTGAAGTTGGTGCTGAACAGCCCGAAAAGGGCCACACCCAGGAGCAGGCCTCTCGGCCGGTTCGATGTGGCACCCTCGACGGGGCTGCGCTCCTGCTGCAGGGAGCCGGTCGGCCCCGATCCGGTTGCGGTCATCCGGTGGTCGACCTTAGCCGGGGGCACCCAGCCGCTCGCCCAACGCCCCCGGCGAACGCCAGGCCGGTCAGGCGCCCACGCCGTAGGCCGTGCCCAGCTCGTCGATCGCCTCGGCCACGGTCTCGAGCGTCACCTTCTTGCGCAGGTGCACGATCAGCTGGTCGGCACCGGCCTCGGCGAACGCCGCGGCGAACTCGGGACGGGCCGCCTCGCGGTTGGGGCTGGCGGTGATGTGCACATCCTCGATCGAGCGCCCGGTCGGGGCCAGCAGCTCGGCCAGTGCCGTGCGGCGTTCGACCAGGAGCGGCGGGGTGACGTTGAACGGCAGCCAGTCCGCACCGAGACGCACCACCCGGCGCAGGGCAACGTCGCTCTCGCCACCGATGTGGATCGGCGGGTGGGGGGTCTGCACCGGCTTGGGGAACGCCCGCGACGGCGGCAAGGACCAGAACTCGCCCTCGTGGGCGGACTCCGAGTCCATCCACAGCCGTCGCATCAGCTCGATGTACTCGTCGTTGCGGGCGCCGCGGCGTTCCCAGGGCACCTGCAGGGCCTCGAACTCCTCGCGCTGCCAGCCCACACCGATGCCGAAGTCGAACCGGCCGTTCGACAGCCAGTCGACGTTGGCCACCTCCTTGGCCGTGTACAGCGGGTTGCGCTGCGGCACCAGGATGACCCCGGTACCGAGGCGGATCGTGCTGGTCTGCCCGGCGATCCAGGCCAGGGTGGTGAACGGCTCGGCCATACCCGCCTCGCCGCTGGCGGGGAACTCACCGCTCTCGGCGTAGGGGTACTCCTTGGCGTACCGGTCGAACAGGACGACGTGCTCGCCGACCCACAGGGAGTGGAAGCCGCGAGCCTCCGCCGCCTTGGCTGCGGTGGCCAGGAAAGCCGGGGTGGACGGGGGCACGAACGCCCCGAGGAAGAGTCCGAAATGCATGCCCGGACGCTAGCGCCCCGCCTACCCGACCTGGACGTGGAGGCCTCCGTCGACGGGCAGCAGCACCCCGGTGATGTAGGCGGCTTCGTCGCTGGCGAGGAACAGCGAGGCGTAGGCGGTGTCCCAGGCGCTGCCCTGGCGGCGCTGCAACGGCACCTGCCGTGCCCGGTCCTGACGCACTTGATCGCGTGACACGCCGCGTTGGGCAGCGAACCCTTCGATGGCCATGGGGGTGTCCATCAGGCCCGGCATGATGGCGTTGACCCGGATGCCGAAGCGGGCGCTGGAGTTCGCCAGCGCCTGGGTCAGCGCGTTGAGGCCGGCCTTGGACACCTTGTAGGCGATCATCGGGGTCGAGGCGATCGCCGCCACCGACGAGATGTTGGTGATCACCCCTGACTCCTGGGCCCGCATCACCGGTAGGACGTGCTTGGCCGCCAGCCACGGCCCGGTGAGGTTGACGTCCATGATGCGGTGCCAGTTGGCCTCCGTCAGCGACGTGGGACCGGCGTCGCCGGCCCCGATACCGACGTTGTTGTGCAGGATGTCGACCCGACCGAAGCGCTCGACGGCAGCGGCCACGAACGCCGCGCACGCCGTCTCGGAGGTGATGTCGGCCTCGAACACCTCGGCCACCCCGCCCTCGGCTCGGATCAGGTCGGCGGTGTCCTGCGCCGAGTCGCCCCGACGGTCGACCAACAGCACCTGTGCCCCCTCCCGGGCGAACAACAGGGCCGTGGCCCGACCGTTGCCGATGGTCTCCCCCGGGGTCTGGCCTGCCCCGGTGATGATCGCCACCTTGCCCTGCAACCGCTCGCCCATCGCTCCCCCTCGGTTCCGTGCGACACGCCATTGTCGTCGCGCGGACCGGCGCGAGCCAGCGCAACGCGTCCCGCGGGTCCCCACCAGGACCACCCGACCGGCGCAATGCCCGGGCCATCCCGGACTCTGCGGACCCGAACCACCCCACACCCATCGGTATGTGGCGCTGCCGGTCACTGCGACAACCGACCTCATGTCCCGGCCGCGGGACGGGCGAACATCCAGCCCATCGGTACCACGCCGTGCGGCCAGGAAATGGGCGCCGGCCGCCGCGGCGGAGGGGTGCTCTGGCGGCCGGCGCCTGGATCCACTGTGGAGGTTGGGCGCAACAGTTTCAAGGCATCCACCCCACAACCGCGCAGGTGCAGCAACACTTTTCACCAGCCGGCAACTGACTCGGGACGCGATCCGAGCCGACCCTGGCCCACACCGTGTGCAAGGCTCGTTGGCCGTATGGCCGCGCACCTCCCGATCCTGCCCACCACCATCGTCGGGAGCTACCCACAACCGTCCTGGTTGGTCGACCGAGCCCTGCTCGTGCGCAAGGGCGTGCCCCGAACCCGTGCCGCCGACGTGTGGCGCCTAGAGGGCGACGAACTCGCCGAGGCGCTCGATGCGGCCACGCTGCTCGCCGTACACGACCAGTGCATCGCCGGCATCGACATCGTCACCGACGGTGAGATACGCCGGGAGAGCTACTTCAACCACTTCGCCACCGCCCTCGGGGGCGTGGCCCAGGACCGGGTCGGTGAGGGCGTCAACCGCAACGGTGGCCGGTCCCTGGTCCCGCTGGTGACCGGCCCCATCGAACGGACCGAGCCGGTGGAGCTCGACGCCGCCCGGTTCCTACGCACCGCCACCGACCGGGCCACCAAGGTCACGGTGCCGGGACCGTTCACCCTCAGTCAGTTGGCCCAGAACGAGTACTACCCGGACCAGCGGGCCCTGGCCTTCGCCTACGCCGACGCCGTCAACGCTGAGCTGCGCGATCTCGCAGCAGCCGGCATCGACGTGTTGCAGATCGACGAGCCCTACCTGCAGGCCAACGCCGACGCGGCGCGCACCTTCGCCGTGGAGGCCATCAACCGGGCGGTGGACGGCATCGACGCCACCACCGTGCTGCACACCTGCTACGGGTACGCCGTCTACGTCAGCGACAAACGGGGTGGCTACCCGTTCCTGGCCGAACTGGCCGACACCACCGTCGACCAGGTGTCCATCGAGTACTCCCAGCCGGGCCTGGGCCCCGACGTGCTGCGCCAGCTCGGCGACAAGACCGTGGTGCTGGGCTGCCTCGACCTGTCCACCGAGCAGGTCGAGCCGGCCGAGCGCATCGCTGCGCGGCTCCGGGCCGCCCTCGAGGTCGTGCCGGCCGAACGGCTCGTGGCTGCGCCGGACTGCGGCATGAAGTTCCTGCCCCGCGCCGCTGCCGCGGCCAAGCTCGCCGCCCTGGCCGAGGGCGCGGCGATCGTACGGGCCGAACTGAACGGCTGAACGGCTGAACGGCTGAACGGCTGAACGGCTGAACGGCTGAACACGCACCGGGCCCACGGCCTGGTGCGCGCCCGTCAGGGGCCACCGCTCAGGGCAGGATGCGCAGGGGCACCAGGCGGGGGCCGCGTACCGGGCCCACCGTCCAACGGATCTCCGAGGGATCTACGGCAAGCTCGAAGCGGGGGAAGCGGGCGAGCCACCCCTCGAGGGCCACCTTCATCTCCATGCGGGCGAGGTTCGAGCCCAAGCAGCGGTGGACGCCGACGCCGAAGGCCATGTGCCGGTTCTGGGCCCGCTGGAGGTCGACCTCGTCGGGGTTCTCGAAGTGGGTGCCGTCACGGTTGGCCGACGGGTAGGACAGCAACATGCGCTGGCCGGCGGACACCGGGCACCCGGCCACCTCGGCATCCTCGGCGATGTACCGGGCGATGGTGACCGGCGAGTAGAACCGCAGCAGTTCCTCGATGGCGTTGGGGATCAGCTCGGGCTGGTTCACCAGCAGCTCGCGGTCCTCGGGGTGGGTGGCGAGGTGGAACAACGCCGAACCCAACGACGACCAGGTGGTGTCGATGCCGCCGAGCATCAGCACGAACAACGCGCCCACCCGCTCGCGCTGGCTGAAGGGTCGGGTCACGCCGTCCTCGAGGGCGGCCTCGGCGCCCAGCACCATGGTCACCAGGTCGGCGGCGGGGAGCTCACCGCGCTGCTCGAGCTCGGCGGCGAAGTAGGCCTGAACCTCACGGCTGGCCTTACGGGCGACCTCGATGTCGATCTGGCCGTCCTTGAGGAACTCGTCGACCCATTGGCGGAACTGCGGCCCCATCTCGGTGGAGACCCCGAAGAGCTTGCCCATCAGCTCGACCGGCACCAGCTGGGCGAAGTCGAGCGCACCGTCCACCAGCTCGCGCCCCTCGATGTCGTCGAGCAGACCGGACACCATCTCGGTGACCCAGGGCTCGAGCGAGGCGACCTCACGGGGGTTGAACGCCGGCAGCAACGCCCGGCGGATAGGCGAGTGCTCCGGCGGGTCGAGCGTGATCGGCGGCAGCTCGATCTTGATCTTGTCGGGGTGGTTCTCGTTGACCGCGGTGATGCGGCTCGAGAACGCCGCTGTGTTGTGGGACAGCTCGTCGATGTCGTCGTAGCGGGTGACGAGATATGCGCCGTAGAAACGGTCGGTATGGGCCACCGGGCACCGCTCGCGAAGGTCGGCCAGGATGGCCGGGCTGTTGTGCGCCCACTCGTCGCTCAAGTGATCGAAATCCGTTGCCCAGTCCTCGACAGGTCGTCGTTCGCTCATGGAGCCATCGTAGCCCCTGCCCACCGGCCGAATATCCCCGAAAGACCTGAACCGGGCCGAGCGCCTACGATGCCGGCCGTGCAGCAGAGCTTGGCCGTCGGATGGTTTCCCGAGAGCGAATGGGCCCTGGCCCTGCAACGCTGGCCGTCGCTGGCCGAAGAGATGCCTCGCGAGCACGTCGCCTACCGGGCGGCGATCGAGGTCCGGCTGCGCAACGTGAGCGCCGGAACCCGCGGCGCGCAGCTCATCATGGTGGCGCTGACGGTGGAAGCGCTCGAGGCCCAGGCCGATCAGGACGGCGCAGACGCCGGCAGCACCGAGCTGCGGGGCCGCACCGCCAGCCTGCTCGCCGGTCAGGGGCAGGGCTCCCCCTGGCCCCCCGGGCGCAACGATCCGTGCTGGTGCGCCTCGGGCCGCAAGTACAAGCACTGTTGCCAGGCCCTCGAGGCCCCGGTACCCACGAGTTCGGACCAGGACCCGTCCACCGCAGGCTGAACCCCCGGCCCCGGGGGCCTCGGACCTCCCGGCCGACCGGTGAGCAGCCAGGAGGTCTAACCTGACCGATGGGAACGGGGGTTCCCGAGCGCGTTCGAGGGGGTTCGGCCATGCAGTACGACCTGGTGATCCGCAACGGCACCGTGGTGGACGGTTCGGGCATCGCCCGCTACCGGGCCGACGTCGGGGTGCGCCACGGCCGCATCGCCACCGTGGGCCGCATCCGCGACAAGGGCCGCCAGGAGATCGACGCCGAGGGCCATGTGGTCACCCCCGGCTTCATCGACGGCCATACCCACATGGATGCCCAGGTGATGTGGGACGCGCTCGGCACCTGCTCGTGCTACCACGGGGTCACCAGTGTGGTCATGGGCAACTGCGGCTTCACCCTCGCCCCCGCCCGGGCCGGCCAGCGTGATCTGGTGGTGCGGAACCTCGAACGGGCCGAGGACATCTCCGCCGCAGCCATGGCCGAGGGCATCACCTGGTCGTGGGAGACCTTCCCCGAGTACCTCGACACCCTCGACCGGGTCCCCAAGGGCATCAACTATGCGGCCAACATCGGCCACTCGGCGCTGCGGACCTGGGCCATGGGCGAGCGGGCGTTCGAGCAGGCCGCAACCGAGGAAGACCTGCGGGTCATGGAGCGCGAACTGCGCGACGCCATGCGGGCCGGAGCCATCGGCTTCACCACCTCGCGCACCATGAACCACGAGACCTCCGACGACCGGCCGGTGGCCTCCCGCATGGCCGACTGGCACGAGGTCGAGCGGCTCGTCGGGGTGCTCGGCGACGGCGGCGGCGGCATGTTCGAGATCGCCCAGGAGTCGGCGTCACGCTCGAAGGACCCGGCGGTTCGGGCCGACTTCTTCGGCCGCATGACCGACCTGGCGGTGCGTACCGGAGTGCCGTTCACCTTCGGAGTGCTGTCGACCAGCCGCGACGGCAGCGACTGGCAGGGCCAGCTCGGCATGATCGACGCCGCTGCGGCAGCCGGTGGCCGCATGTACGGCCAGGCGCACTGCCGGGAGTTCTCGGTCCTGCTGTCGTGGAAGACCCGACTCCCCTTCGACGTGCTGCCCGAGTGGAAAGAGGTCCGCTCCCTGCCGCTGGAGGAGCAGGCCCGGGCATTGCGTGACCCCGCCCTGCGAGCCCGCCTGGTCGAGGCCGCCCATCGCGGCGACTACGGCCGGGCCATCGGTGCGGAGACCCGCAAGCCCGACTATCGCTGGATCCGCATCCTCGATGCGCCGGTTCCGCCCAACCCGACGGTGGCGGAGCGGGCCGAGCAGCTCGGCGTCGACCCGGTCGAGTTGATGATCGACCTGGCGTTGGAAAGCAACTTCGAGCAGTTCTTCGTGCAGGCCATCGCCAACCGCGACCCCGAGCACCTGCTGGCCATCATGCGCCACCCCCGCACCATGGTCACCTTCTCCGATTCCGGCGCGCACGTATCGCAGATCATGGACAGCTCGTTGCAGACCCACCTGCTGGCCCACTGGGTGCGTGACCGGCAGGACCTCACGCTGGAGCAGGCGATCGAGATGGTCACCAACCGCCTGGCCACCGCGTGGGGGTTCGCCGACCGGGGCCTGGTGCGTGCGGGCTTCGTGGCCGATCTCAACGTGATCGACCCCGACCGGGTGGCCCCGGCCATGCCCACCGTGGCCTGGGACCTGCCCGGCGGCGCGAAGCGTCTGGTGCAGAAGTCGGTGGGCATCAAGGCCACCGTCGTGGCCGGCGAGGTGCTGATGCGCGACGGCGAGCACACCGGCGCCCTGCCCGGCCGCCTCCTGCGCGGCCACGCCGCCACCCGCTGACCGCGCCGGCGCCGCACTACGACCTGGGGAACCCCAACGGTCACCCGACCCGACCAGCACTAGGTCGACGAGCGAGCGCCAGCGGGCCGTCGACACCCCGGCGACCGGCAGGGAGCCCGGCAGAACGACAAGGGGCGGGCCCGGTGGGCCCGCCCCTCGTGTCAGCTATCAGCTATCAGCTATCAGCTGCAGGCCATCGCCGAGACGTTCCAGGTGCAGTTGCCGGTCTTGCCCGACAGCTCGATGATGTCGCCCTGCACCACCCAGGTCTGGTTCTTGGCGTCGTACTTCGACAGGTCGGAGCCTTCCAGCAGGTAGGCGTCCTTGTTGCCGTTCATGTTGATCTTGACGCCCTTGAGGTGCACCGGGCTGGTGCCCTCGAAGGCTCGGAGGCAGGTGATGAAGTTCCCGCGGTTGAGACCGCCGGGCAGATCGCCACCGCACTGCAGGCTCTGGGACATGACCCACGCCGGGTAGAAGCCGTTGCCCAGCTGGCTCGACGACTTGGAGTCGAGCCCGTTGTCACCGAGGAACTTGACCGCCCAGATGGAGAACGGGTCGCTCTGGCCAGCGGCCACGTTGATGTCTTTCTGGCCGCCACCGACGATCAGGAAGCCGTTGGCCTGCATGCCGTCGCCGCCGACCTTGTCCTTGCCGACGTAGGCGGAGCTCTTGCACACCGAGGACATGAACTTGACCTTCAACTTGTCGCCCATGCTCTTCTGGGCGATCTCGTTGATGATCTGGGGGCAGTGCCCGGCACCGGTCATGGTGATGAAGACAGTGGGGTCCTTGGCGAACAGGTTCGTCATGGCGTCGGTGATGGTCGGCGACGTGATGTCGAGTCGCTCGGTGACCAGCTCGATCTTGTCCTTGTTCTTCGAGTTGGCGATGACCGACTTCATGGCGCCCTCGTAGGCGGCACCGAAGTCGCTGGCGGCCACGAGCGCGGCGATCTTGACCTTGCCGGTGGCCGGGTTGATCAACTCGTTGAGGTGCGAGTCGATGTACGCACCCCAGATGGTGGCCTCGGTGGAGTAAGAGATCAGGCCGCCGGTGCTCCACGGGTGGTTCACCGGATCGCCCCAGGCCGGCGAGCCGCTGACCACCATCGGGTGGGGCACGCAGTACTGGTTGATCTTGTCGTACACCTTCAGACCGGTCGGCGTGCCGGTGGTCATGATGGCGAACACCTTGTCGCTGGTGAGCAGCTCATCGACCAGCGGGATGGCCTTGGTGGCGTCGTAGACGTCGTCCTTCGCGATCATCTTGACGCTGCGGGTCTTGCCCGTGGAGTCCTTGAAGGCGCCCTTCTCGGAGAGGTACTTGAACCAGACGGTCTCGGCCTTCTGCAGGTTGCCGAAGTCGGCAGCGGTGCCCGACAGCGGCGACACGTTGCCGATCTTGATCTCGGTGTCGGTCAGACCCTCGGTGTTGGTCCAGCCGGCGATGCACTTGGAGAGGTCGACCTTGAAGCCCTCGGGACCGTTCACGGTCTTGCCGTCGGCGGAGACGCCCCAGTTGTTGTCCTTGATCTTCTTGACCATGGCGGCGCGCTCGTTGGCCCACAGCTGCTCCCACTCGGCGATGGAGGTGGGCTCCTTCACCGTGGTGGTGGTGCCGGCAACGGTCGTGGTCGAGCCCGACAGGGCCGCCTCGACGCCCTGCTTCACGTTGGCGTCGACGGTGCTCGCGGTTTCTCCACCGTCGCTGCTGCCGCATGCCGTGGCGAGCAGCGCGAACGCAGCCAGTCCACCGGCCCAGAACCGGTACCTAGTTTGTCCTGTCATTGAGTTCCCCCTAGCAATCCGCATCGGTGCCGCACACTGCGCGAGCGGATGGGTCCCCTCCGAATGGTCCCCACCTCGCCCAACCGGTGACCAGGGTCACCGTGGCTGCGTAAATGTAGTGCCTCGGACCCACGGATGTACGTCACCCCCCCCCAAAAAAAAACTGCCCGCGACCACGGCGGGTGGCTGCCGCCGGCCGATGACCAACCAGCATCATGGCAGGGAGGGCAGTCGGCTCGGGGTTGGTCGGTGTCGGCGCGCTGCGCCGGGACGCACAGCTCATCGTCACAGGCACTGGACCCAAGCCGGCAGCTCGACCAGGCGACGGCGTCCCGGCAGACCACCGAAGTGATCTGCCGGGACCGTTCACTTACAGGTGCTGGTGGTCACGTCCCACGGGCAGAGCGGCGACTTACCCGACAGTTCGATGATGTCGCCCTGGATCATCCAGCTCTGCTTGGAGGAGTCGTAGATCGACAGGTCCGAGCCTTCCACGTAGTAGGCGTCCTTCGTGCCGCTCATGTTGACCTTGATGCCCTCGAGGTGAATCGGGCTGGTGGACTCGAGTGTGCGCTGGCACAGGATCAGGTTCGTCCGCGACAACCCACCGGGCAGGTCTCCTGCGCACATGATCGTATGGGTCATCAACCAAGCCGTGAAGAAGCCGTAGCCGTAGTTGCTCGACGTCTTGTAATCCACCCCGCCGTCGGCGAGGAGCTTGCGGCCCCACACCATGAACGGGTCATTGTCGCTGTCCGAGGACACGATGTCCTTGTAGCCACCACCGACGATGTGCCAGCCGTTCGACTGGGAACCGTCGCCACCGACCTTGCCCTTACCGACATAGGCCGCGCTCTTGCACACCGAGGACATGAATCGGTACTTGGTCTTGGCCGCCATGCCGTTGTTGGCCGCCTCGTTGATGATCTGCGTGCACTGCACACCGCCGGTCATGGTGATGAACACGTCAGGGTTCTTCGAGGCGATCGTGGTCATCGGATCGGTCACTGTGGGAGCGGTGATCTCGAAACGTTCGGTGACGTAGTTGATCCTGTCCTTGTACGGGCTCTTGGCCAACGCCGCCTTGAAGGCGTTGTCGTAGGTGACCCCGAAATCGCTGTTGGCCACCAGGCCTGCCACGGTGATCTTGTCCTTGCCCTTGGAGAGTTCGGGGAACACCTTGTCGATGAACGCCATCCAGATCACGGCTTCGGTGGTGTACGCGATGTAGGAACCCGTCGTCCACGGATGGTTGATCGGGTCACCCCAGGCAGGCGATCCGCCGATGATCAACGGCTGCGGGACGCAGTACTGGTTGACCTTGTCGTAGACCTTGAGGCCCGCCGGAGTTCCGAAATTCCACAGGGCGAAGACCTTCTCCTTGTCGAGCATCTCGTCGGTCAGCGGAATCGACCGGGTCACGTCGTAGCCGTCGTCGCGCACGATGTAGTTCATGCGCCGGGTCTTGCCGTTGGAGTCCTTCAGGTAGCCCTTGTCCGAGTAGTACTTGAACCACAGTTCGGCGGTCTTGTAGACGAGCCCGTTGTCCGCACCGATGCCCGACTGAGCCACGACCTGACCGAACTTGATCTCGGTGTCGGTCAAGCCCTGCGTGTCGCTCCAACCGGCCGGGCACTTGGTGAGATCGATCGTCCAGCCATCCGGGCCGATCAGCTTCGTGCCGTCAGCGGTCTTGCCCCACTTGTTGTCCTTGATCTTCTTGACCTGTGCGGCGCGTTCGACCGCCCAGAGTCGCTCCCACTCGTCGATCGACTGGGGCCTCTTCGCCAGGACCGTGGTCGATGCCCCGGGTGCCGTCGTTGCGTTCAGTGCGTCGGACACCCCTGACCGCACCTTCTCATCAACGGTCCCGGCAGTCGCGTCGTCGCCGTCCGTGCCGCCGCCGCACGCTGCGGCCATCACCACCGCTAGGCCTCCTGCCACCCATCGCTGCCATCGCATACACCCGACCATGACGCCCCCTTTTACGTGACCTTCGTCATATTAAATGACTTGTTTCACTTTTTCCGAAAAGATACATACTCATAGGTATGTTCACCCCAGGATGCCCGCGGTCCGTCAACCGATAACGTTCCGGCATGCAGCCACTCGCCGTGTTCGACGCCGACTCCCACCTCTTCGAGCGCCCGAACCTGTGGGCCGACCACATCGACCCGAAACACCGTGACCTGGCGCTGCGCATCGAGACCGACGAACTCGGGCACCCCTGGCTGATGCACGGCGACCGCCGGCTGATGCTCACCTGGATCTCCGAGCCCGGCAACTACGAGAGCATCGGTGATCTCATCGGCGACCATCGCGAGGGGCGCCCGGCCCGTTTCGACTACGCCCGGGACCTGCCGGCGAGCCACTGGGACCCGGCTGTGCGCCGCGACTGCCTCGACGGATGGGGCGTCGAGGAGTCGGTGTGTTTCCCGCAGTGGGGCATCAACTGGGAGCTGTGGCTGGGCGAGGACCTGACCTCCCTGCGGGCCAACATGGCAGCCTGGAACCGTTGGGCCGCCACCGTCCGACAGGAGGGCCGGGGCCGCCTGCACCCCGTCGGCCACCTCTCGCTGCGCGGCGACCTCGACTGGCTCGAGGGGCAGCTCGCCTTCCTCGACGCCCACGACATCCGCCTGGCCATGATGAGCACCGGCCTGGTCGACGGCCGCCGCCTGTCCCATCCCGACCTCGACGCAGCCTGGTCGCTGTTCGAGCGCTACGGCGTCACCCCGACGTTCCATGTCGGTGGCCCGAGCCTCACCGGGCTGGTCGACCCGGCATGGGTGGCCAACGACGACATGGACTACATGCCCATGCTCAGCTTCCCACTGCACGGCTTCGACGCGCAGCTCGCCCTGTCCGACCTGGTGCTCAACGGGGTCCTGGCCCGCCACCCCGACCTGCGCATCGCTGTGGTGGAACTGCTGTCACGGTGGCTGGTCGACCTGACGTTCAGGGTGGACGCGGCGTACGGCACCTACCGGCGCATCAGCGGCCATCGGTTGTTGGAGCTGCCGGAGCGGCCCAGCGACTACCTGCGCCGCCAGGTCCGGGTCAGCGCGTTCGCCGCCGAGAAGCCGGGGGCCCTGATGGAGCAGCTCGGCCCGATCCTGATGTTCGGCGGCGACTTCCCCCACCCGGAGGGCTACGCCTCGCCGTTGGCGGAGTACCAGGCCAAGGCCGGCGAGACGCTGCCCGACGACGTCGCCGCGGCGTTCTACGGCGGCAACCTCGCCGAGTTGCTCCATCGCTGACACACCCCCGGCGCAGCCACCCCCGGAGCAGCCACCCCCGGCGCAGCCACCGCCGGCCGAGCCGAACGGCTAGAACGCTGCCATGGAATTCGGACTGCACCTTCCCGACGCCGGCCAGATGGCCACCCGCGAGGCCATGCTGGCCTACGCCCGTACCGCCGAGGAGACGGGGTACGCCTCGGTCTGGTCCTCCGACCACATCGCCTGGCCCGATCCGGCCAAGTTGGCCTCGAAGTACCCCTACGCCGACGACAACTCCGGCTTCCCCCCGCCCAACTCACCGTGGCTGGACTGCCTGGCCTCGCTGCAATTCGTCGCCGCAGTGACCGAGAAGGTCCGTCTGGGCACCACCGTGCTCATCATCGGCTACCGGGGGGCCCTGCAGCAGGCCAAGTCGTGGGCCACCCTCGACTATCTCTCCGGTGGCCGGGCCATCCTCGGGGTCGGGGTCGGCTGGATGAAGGAGGAGTTCGAGGCCATCGGCATGCCGTGGGACCGCCGTGGCGAGCGGGCCGACGAGTTCCTCGAGATCTTCGAGGCGCTGTTCACCCAGGACGCGGTCAGCTTCGACGGGCCGTTCACCTCGTTCGGCCCGGTCGGGTTCTCGCCCAAGCCGACCAACGGCACCATCCCGGTCTGGGTCGGCGGCCACACCCCCGCCGCCTATCGCCGTACCGCGAAGTACGGATCGGCGTTCCACTCGGCGTTCAGCTCGGTGGAACGACTCGGCCAGGAGTGGGACGGCGTACGCCGGGCCTGCGACGAGATCGGCCGTGACCCCTCCACGATCGAGCTGACCATGCTGTGCAACCTGGTGTTCGACCACAGCAGCGACAAGCCGGGCGTGCTGAGCGGATCGACCGAGCAGATCATCGACCAGCTCGGCGCCTACGCCGATCTCGGCGTGACCCACACCGTGGTGTTCTGCGCCGCCCGCGGTGGCCTCGACGGCCGCCTCGACGCCATCCGCCGCTTCGCCGCAGAGGTCATGCCACAGCTCCGCTGACCCGGAGACGAACCATCCTCGACGCCCGGGTCTACGCCCAGGTCTACGCGCAGGCCCTGGCCCTGGCCCGCCTGGTCGAGCCGCTCGGGTTCGAGCCGGCACACGCGTAAACGGGCGGTGGCGGAGCCAAACACAGGGCCCCAC
>CANJRG010000003.1 GCA_947476745.1 Acidimicrobiia bacterium
GGTCGGGGTTCGTCCCGCTCGACCAGGGCCTCGCGGCCATCAGCCGCCACGCCCACGACCTCGGCTACGACGCGGTGGTGCTGTTCCTCGACGAGCTGATCCTGTGGCTGGCGTCGCGCATCACCGACCATGCCTTCGTCACCCGAGAGGGCCAGAAGGTGGCCAAGCTGGTCGAGGGCGACGCCGCGGACCGGCCCGCCCCCATCGTCAGCTTCATCGCCCGCCAGCGCGACCTGCGCGAGCTGGTCGGCGAGCACGTGCCCGGTGCCGAACAGCTCAACTTCGGTGACGTGCTGCGCCACTGGGAAGGCCGCTTCGACACCATCACCCTCGAGGACCGCAACCTCGTCGCCATCGCCGAACGGCGCATCCTGGCGCCGCGCAGCGCGTCGGCCCGCCAACAGATCGACGACGCGTTCGCCGAGGCCATGGGTCGCCTCGACCGCGACGGCAGCCGCGACACCCTGCTCACCGCATCGGCCGACCTCGGCATGTTCCGGCGGGTGTACCCGTTCAACCCGGCACTGGTCGACACCCTCGTGGCGCTGTCCGCGGCGTTGCAGCGCGAACGGACCGCGCTCAAGGTGATGGTGCAGCTGCTGTCGGCCCAGCGGGCCACGTTGCAGCTCGGCAGCCTGGTACCCCTCGGCGACCTCTACGACGTCATCGCCACCGGCGACGACCCGATGGTTCAGGGCATGCGCGAGCAGTTCGTGCTGGCCAAACGGCTGTGGCGCACCCGCTTCGAGCCGTTGCTGCAACGCCGCCACGGCCTGGCCGCCGGTGGCGGCGACGGTGGCAGCGAGATCGTCGTCAGCGACGCCTACCGGGCCGACGCCCGGCTGGCCAAGAGCCTGCTGCTCGCCGCCCTGGTGCCCGAGGTGGCCCCGCTGCGGAACCTCACCGTCAGTCGCCTGGTGGCACTCAACCACGGCTCGATCCGCACGTTCATCCCCGGCACCGAACGGCAGGTGGCCCTCGACCGGCTGCGCGAATGGTCGGTGGAGATCGGCGAGCTGCGCATCGGCGACGACGACCGCGACCCGACGGTGTCGGTGGTGCTCACCGGCGTGGATGTCATGCCGATCATGCAGTCCGCGGGGGCGGAGGACAACTCGGGTCGGCGCCGCCAGAAGCTGGTCGACCTGCTCGCGGAGGCGTTCGAGCTGAAGGACCCGCAGTCGCTCGACCCGACGGTCGAGGTGCTGTGGCGCGGCTTCCCGCGGCGCATCGAGGCACTGTTCGCCAACGTGCGCGACGACGTTGTGGTCCCCAACGACATGTTGCGGGCCACCGGCGCGTGTCGCGTCGTCGTCGACCTGCCGTTCGACGAGCCGGGCTTCAACCCCAGCGACGACCGGGCCCGGGTCGAGAAGTTCCGCAGCACCGAGGCGGCCACCCCGACGGTGTGCTGGCTGCCGGCGTTCTTCACCGAAGCGGCCATGTCGCGCCTCGGTGACCTGGTGAAGGTGGACCACATCCTCACCGGCGACCGGCTCGACAGCTATGCGTCGCACCTCTCCGTCGTCGACCGCCAGGCCGCCAAACGGCAGCTCGAGAGCATGGCGTCCTCGCTGCGCGAGCAGATCCGACGGGCGGTGCGCCAGGCCTACGGGATCGAACCCGCCGACGACGCCGTGGTGCAGAAGACGCTGCCACCGGCCGAGCAGTACCAGTCGCTCGACCCGTCGATCGTCGTGCAGCCCCCGGTGGGGGCGACGCTGCGCCAGGCCATGGAGCACCTCGTGGACCAGGTGCTACGGCAACGCTTCCCCGGCCACCCCGAGTTCACCGAGCGGGTCACCGTCGGCGATCTGCGGATCACCCTGGCCGAGGTGCGGGTGGCGGTGACCCAGCCGGGCCTGCGGTTGGAGAACGTCGAACAGGCCCACCGGCGGGTGCTGTTGCGGGTGGCGACGCCGTTGCGGCTGGGCACCATGTACCCGGCGCACTTCATCGCCGACACGCACTGGCGTGACCAGCTCGACCGTTGGGTGGCCCAGGAGGCGCCCACCCCGCTGCGGGTCGGTGACCTGCGGGCCTGGCTCGACCGCCCGGAGCCGGCGGGCATGAGTCGCGACCTGGGCGACCTGGTCATCGCGGTGTACGCCGCGCAGACCAACCGGGTGGTGCACGCCGCCGGCCGGCCCGTCACCTCCGAGATCGGCAAGCTCGACAACGCCTACGAGCTGCACATCCAGGACCTGCCGTCCGATGACGAATGGCAACAGGCCGTGGAACGGGCCGGCGAGATGTTCGGCATCATCGGGCTCAGCCCCATGCCGTCGGTGCAGTCCGTCGCCGACCTGCAGGCCCGCGTCGCCGACCTGGTTCGCTCCGCTGCCCTCGAGGTCGCCGCCCTCGAGGCCGAGGTGGTGGCGGCCTGCAATCGGCTCGGGGTCGACCCGCTGGATTCCGGCCGGGTTCGCACCGCCGCCGCAGCCGCCACGCTGGTCGCCGAACTGGTCCGCCAGCCCGACCGGACCACCGAGACGCTGGCCGCTGCCGTCGTGCCGACCTCGGCCGCCGCGCTGGGCACCTCGGTCAAACAGGTCGCCACGGTGCGGGCCGCGCTGCGCACGACGAACTGGGAGCAGCTGCGCAACATCCGCCAGCTGGAGGCCGCGTACCAGGCCGACGTCGCGGTCATCGTCGGTTCGGTGGCCGATGCCCTGCGGGCCGACGAGCTGACCATCGGCCTGGCCCCGCGGCTGCACACCGCGGTGGCCGACGCCACGTCCCTGCTCGGCAGGGTCCTCGCGGAACGCGACCCCGTCCCAGCGCCCCCGAGCGCACCTGGCCCGAGCGCCGGTGGCCCGGCGGTTGCGGGCCCGGCGGTTGCGGGCCCGGCGGTTGCCGGGCCGGTGGGTGCCGGCCCGGAGGGTCCGGCCGGTGCGTCGATGACCCGGGCTGAGGCCGAGCGGCGGCTCACCGAGCTGCGTGAGCGGCTGCGGCGCGAGGCGCTGCTCGAGCTCAGCTGGGACTTCCGGGAGCTGGGCTCGTGACGGTGGCCACCGAGGCGCAGCTGCGGGCCGTGGCCGGGGCGGCCCTGGCCCGCGACGACGGCCGGGTGCTCGCGGTGTACGCCGACGCCGAATGGCACGGCCCGCCCGTGCTCGACACCGCGGTCGGCCCGGTCCGGGTCGTGGTGTGCCCGTCGCCGCTCGCGGTGCGCGACGCGCTCGCCAACCACCGCGCCGTGCACGGCCGCCTGGCGGTGCTGACCCCGTGCGGGGAACACGACCTGGGCCTCGATGTGCTCGCCCGGCTGGTGGGGGGCAAGGTGCGCCGGCTCGACCCGTGGAGCACGGTGCTGGCGTTGTTCGGCGCCACCGGGATCGACCCGCTGCTGGCCCGCCAGCACCGTTGGCTGGTCGAGGAGCTGGTGGCCCTGGCCCCGGGCACCGGCTACGGGCGGTTCCAGCCCCTGTCGGGTGTGCTGGAGCTCGACACCGCCTGGGCTGCGTTCCATGCGCAGCGATTCGGCGTCGATTCGCCGCCGTCGAGTTTCGCCGAGGTGCTCCGCCTGGCCGGCACGGCCCGCGTCGGGGAGGCGCTCGCCGCCCTGCCCGCCGAGCAGCGGGCCCAGCTCGGCGCCCGGTGGCGCCGCCACGCCAAGGACCCCATCGACGGTGTGCTGGCCGTGGCCGCCGGGTCGGGCCGGGCCGATCTCGTGCCGCTCGGCCTGGTATTGCGCATCGTCGGTGACGACCCGGCCGACGCTGCCCTGGCCCCGCTGGCCATCGCCGCACGCGCCCGGCTCGAACAGCACCTGCCCGCCGGGCCGCGGCGTGGACCCGAGGCCCTGCGTTGGGCCGCCGCCGCCGAGGAGGCGTTGGGTCAGGCCGAGCCGCTCGAAGCCACCGCCTGGCTCGACCGTGCCGCAGCGCTGGTCGACGAGGTCGGTGCCCGGCCGCTGTCGTGGCGCAGTGACGTGCTGCTCGCCGGCTTCGAGCAGCGCCGCGACCACCTCGGCGAGGCCATCGTTACCGTACTTAACGGTATGTCGACCGCGTCCGGCGGCTCGGGGGCGGCCGGCCTTTCGGGCCCCGCAGGCCGGGCGATCGCCGCCATGGAGGCCGCGATGGGGCAGGTGGCCGACCATCGCCTGGCCAAGTGGCGGCACCATGTGGTCGAGGCCGCCCGTGCCGCGGTGCGCCTGACCCGGCGGGCGGTCGCGTCACCGCTCGATGAGCCGAGCTCCTTCGCCGTCGCGGCCGGGCAGTACCGGGCCGATCTCGCCTGGGTCGACCGGGCTCGGGACCTGCTGCACGACGGCGACAGCGCCCCGCAGCTCGGCGCGGCCTACAGCCGCCTGCTCGACCGGCTGGCCGACGAACGCGAGCGCTCCAACGCCCGCTTCGCGAAGCTGCTGGCCGAGTGGTCGCGTTCCGAACCGGCCACCGACGAACGGATCGTGCCGCTCGAGGAGGTCCTGTCCCGCGTGGTCGCCGAGGCTGCGACGGCCGCAGGGCCGCGCCCGGTGCTGGTGGTGGTGTTCGACGGGTTGAGCCTGCCGGTCGCCACCCGCCTCGATGAAGACCTCGAACAGCACGGCTGGCAGGCCGTCGCCCCCGGTACCCGCAGCGCCTGGCCGGTGGGGGTGGCGATGCTGCCCACCGTGACCGACGTGTCACGGGCGTCGCTGCTCTGCGGCCGCCGCGTCACCGGCACCCAGCCCGTCGAACGCGACGGCTTCAGCACCAACGCGGCGCTCGCCGCGCTCGGCGGCCGACCGGTGCTCTACCACAAGGCCGATCTCACCGGTCCCGGCGGCAACGCCCTGCCGCCCGAGGTGCTCGAGACCGTGGCGTCGGATGCGGTGCGGGTGGTCGGCGCGGTGGTCAACGCGGTCGACGACCATCTCGCCCGGGGCCAGCAGGTGCGCGTCGACTGGACCGTCGACGCCATCGGCCCGCTCGGCTGGCTGCTCGAAGCGGCCGCCGAGGCCGACCGGGTGGTGGTGGTGGTGTCCGACCACGGTCACGTCCTCGACCGCGGCATGACGTACCGTCCGGTACGCGACGGCGAATCGGGCGGCGAGCGGTGGCGACCCGCCGGCGGTGCGGGGGAACCGGGCGAGATCGAGATCGCCGGGCCCCGGGTGCTGCGGGGCGGCGGCCGGGTGGTGCTGGCGTGGGACGAGCGACTGTGCTTCGGGGCCAACAAGCACGGCTACCACGGTGGCGTCACCCCGCAGGAGGTCCTCGTCCCCGTGGCCACCTATGTCCGGGCCGGGCGCATCCCCGACGGTTGGGAGCCCCTCGCCCCCGCCGCCCCGTCGTGGTGGCATCCGCCCGCCGATTCGCCGGCTGGTTTCGGCGGACGCGCTCGTGGCGAATCGACGTCGAATCGCCCCGACCACTTCGACGAACAGGACGAATCAGCCGGTCGATCGGGCACGACCGCGGGCCGCTCCAAGGGCCGGGGCCGCAAGCCCGCGCCGTCCCCGCAGGAACCGACGCTGTTCCCCGTCGTCGTGCTGTCGGCAGGGGTGTGGATCGACGAGTTGCTTCAGTCGGAGATCTTCATCCGCCAGCGCAGGCGCAACCCCCGCCAGGACGTGCCCGACGGGGTGTTGCGCCAGGTCTTCGGCGCGTTCGAGCAGGCCGGCTGGACCGCGACATCCGATGCGCTCAGCGCCGCCACCGGGATCAACTCGCTGCGGCTCGGGAGCCAGCTCACCGGACTGCGGCGGCTGCTCAACCTTGACGGGTACGAGGTGCTGGCCGAGCAGAACAAGACGTTCCGGGTCGACCGGACGCTCCTGCGCCAGCAGTTCGGGGTGGATGCATGATCTCCCTGAAGCGCCGTGAGGAGATCGTCGGGGCCCTGCGTCGCGGCACCGTGCCCCAGCGCGGCCTCGATGTCCTCGCTGTGGGTACCGACCGGTATGCCGATGCGTTGGACCGCGAGCTCGACACCGTGGTCGGCGGCGGCGCGGTGTTCAAGGCCATCCGCGGCGAGTACGGGTCGGGCAAGACGTTCGTAGTCCGCTGGCTGGCCGAACGGGCCCGCCAGCAGGGCCTCGTCACCGCCGAGGTGCAGATCTCCGAAGGCGAGACGCCGCTGCACCACCTCGAGACCGTGTACCGCCGTGCCGTGGAACGACTCGCCACCGCCGAGGAGCCGACCGGAGCGCTGCGCTCGCTCGTGGACGGCTGGTACTACGCCCTCGAGAACGACGTGCTGGCCGAGGGCCGGGTGTCCGACACCGATGTCGAGGCGCTGGTCGCCGCCACCGACGAGCTGGCTGGGCGCCGTTTGGC
The DNA here is from genome assembly GCA_947476745.1 of Acidimicrobiia bacterium. Taxonomy (GTDB): domain Bacteria; phylum Actinomycetota; class Acidimicrobiia; order Acidimicrobiales; family CAIXPF01; genus CAIXPF01. Next base: position 6,270 of record CANJRG010000003.1, read on the forward strand.
CGAGGTGGCGAAAAGGGCGCCGATGTTCCCCCTCGTGCTGCGCGGCTACCGCCGCGCCCTCGCCACCGGGGACGACGCCACCGCCGAGGGCCTGCTGGCGTGGCTCGGTGGCCAACCCCACGTCGCGGCGACGATCAAACGACGGGCCGGGATCAAGGGCGATTTGGACCACGACGGTGCGCTGGCGTTCCTCGCCGGGCTCCTGGCGGTGATCCGCGACGCCGGCAATACCGGCCTGCTGCTGGTCCTCGACGAGGTCGAGACCCTCCAACGGATGCGCTCCGACGCCCGCGACCGGGCGCTGAACGCCCTGCGCCAGCTCATCGACGAGATCGACGCCGGCCGTTTCCCGGGCCTCTACCTGATGATCACCGGCACGCCGGCGTTCTTCGACGGCCCGCAGGGGGCGTCGCGGCTGGCGCCGCTGGCGCAGCGGTTGCACACCGGTTTCTCGCCCGACGGCCGCTTCGACAACCTGCGGGCGGTGCAGCTGCGCCTGGAGGGGTTCACGATCGAGTCGCTGGTCGAGGTCGGCCGCAGGGTGCGCGACCTCTACGCCGACGGCGCCGACGCCCCCGACCGCATCCGTGACCGCTGCGACGACGAGGTGATCCGCACCCTCGCCGGGTCGGTCACCGGGCAGCTCGGCGGCAAGGTCGGCGTCGCCCCGCGGATCTTCCTCAAGAAGCTGGTCGGTGAGCTGCTCGACGTCATCGACCAGCACGCCGAGTTCGACCCGCGTCGCAACGATGCCGCCACCGTGGCCGACGGCGAGCTCAGCGAGATCGAGCGCAACGCCCGCTACGGCGGGGCGCGCACCGTCGACGACATCGAACTGGGCGACGGGTGAGCAGAACCGGTTTCGACCGGCTGCACCCGGCGCTGCAGCACCACATCGTCAACACCCTGGGCTGGCGCGACCTACGCCCGTTGCAGCAGGCCACCATCGACCCGCTGCTCGACGGCGCGAACCTCATCGCGGTCGCCCCCACCGCCGCGGGCAAGACCGAAGCGGCGGCCCTGCCGCTGCTCTCCGCGATGCTGGAGCAGAACTGGCAGGGGCTGTCGGTGCTGTACGTGTGCCCGCTGCGGGCGCTGCTCAACAACCTGCACGGCCGTATCGGCGACTACTGCCAGATGGTCGGCCGCAGTGCCGGGCTGTGGCACGGCGACGTGCGGGGCGGTGCCCGGGGCCGCATCCTCGAGGACCCGCCCGACGTGCTGCTCACCACCCCCGAGTCGCTCGAGGTGATGTTGATCTCCCGCAAGGTCGACCACGAGCGGCTCTTCGCCGGGGTGCGGGTGGTGGTGGTCGACGAGATCCACGCCTTCGGCGGTGACGACCGGGGCTGGCACCTGCTCGCCGTGCTCGAACGCATCGCCCGGGTGGCCGGACGCGACCTGCAACGCATCGGCCTGTCCGCCACCGTCGGCGAGCCGGTGTCGCTTCTGCGCTGGCTGTGCGGGTCGAGCGACCGGCCCTCGCTCGTCGTCGCCCCCGACAGCGACCGCCCCGCCGCGCCCGAGCTGACGCTCGACCATGTCGGCTCGCTGCGCAACGCTGCGCAGGTCATCTCGCAGCTGCACCGGGGCGAGAAACGTCTGGTGTTCTGCGACAGCCGGGCCCGGGTCGAACAGCTCGCGGTCGAGCTGCGGGAACGGCAGGTGAACACGTTCGTGTCCCACAGCAGCCTGGCGCTCGACGAACGCCGCCGGGCTGAGGACGCCTTCGCCCAGGCCCGCGACTGTGTGATCGTGGCTACCAGCACGCTGGAACTCGGCATCGACGTCGGCGACCTCGACCGGGTGGTGCAGATCGATGCGCCGGGCACGGTTGCCTCGTTCCTGCAACGCCTCGGCCGGGCCGGACGCCGGGCGGGCACGGTACGCAACATGCTGTTGCTCACCACCACCTCCGAGCTGACCGCGCTGACCGCGGCGGGGTTGCTGGCGTTGCATGCCACGGGGTATGTCGAGCCGGTGGTGGCACCGCCGATGCCGTGGCACCTGCTGGCCCAACAGCTGCTGGCCCTGGTACTGCAACGCGGCGGGATCGGCCGCAACCTGTGGGCGGAGGAACTGCGTCGGCTGCCCGAGTTCGCCGCAGCCATCGACTCCGGGGTCGGCGATGCGGTCGTGGCGCACCTCGTCGCCGAGGGGATGCTCTACGACGACCAGGGGATGCTGTCGATCGGCCCGGCTGGGGAGAAGGCGTACGGCTACCGGCACTTCATCGAGCTCACCTCGGCGTTCACCACCGACCCGTTGTTCGTGGCCCGCCACGGTGCCACCGAGATCGGCTACCTGCACCCGATCGGCCTGCTCACGCCCGACAAGCACTACGCCACGGTGCTGCTGGCCGGGCGGGCGTGGGACATCGTCGGCATCGACTGGGGTCGCCACACCGTTGCGGTGATCCCCAGCGACGCCGGCGGACGGTCGCGGTGGATGGGCAGCGCCCAGCCGCTGTCGGGTGAGCTGTGCCGGGCGATGCGCGACGTGCTCACCGGCACCGACCCCGACGGGGTGACGTTGTCGAAACGGGCGGTCGCCACCCTGGCCGAGTTGCGTGCTAACGCTCCGTGGGCCGAGCCGGGCACCACGACCGTGGTGCGCGACGCCGGCAAGGCCCACTGGTGGACCTTCGCCGGCCTACGGGCCAATGCCGCGCTGCACGCCGCTCTCGGCCCGCTGCTCGTTGCCGGCCCGCAGCCCGACAACCTGCGCATCGAGCTCGACCTCGGCGTCGACCTGCAACAGCTCAGCCGTCGCCTGGCCGACCTCGACGCCGACCAGCTCGCACCGTCCCCACTCGCCGAGCAGCTGGCCGACGAGCTGAAGTTCTCCGACTGCCTCCCGGCGGGTCTCGCCCTGCGCATCGCCGATGGCCGCCTGGCCGATCCGCCGTCGGTCCACGCCTGCCTGGCCGAGCCGCGGCGCGGCTGGAACGGCGGCTGAGCGCAGCGCCGAAGGCGCCGACCTCCGGGGCACTACGCGTGCTCGCAGCACGCTCTCGCGTGCTCTCCGACCGCAAACCGTACGGTACTGACCCTGCTCATCTGTACAGTTGGGGGATGGAAGTCGCGGTCACGGAGTTACGGGCGCACTTGAGCGACTGGTTGGCGGTGGTGCGTGACGGCGGCGAGGTGGTGGTCACCGAGCGCGGGGTGCCGGTGGCTCGTCTCAGCGCCGTCGGTTCGGCGTCGTTGTTGGAACGCTTGACCGAGCAGGGGTTGGTGGCCCGTCCGCAGTCGGCGGGCCGACCTCGGGCCTCGGGTCGGTCGCGTCCCCGTTCGCAGCGCCCCGTGGCCGACCTGCTGAGCGAGGCGCGTCGCTGAGCCATGGCCTTGGTGTACTTCGACGCCAGTGCGCTGGTGAAGCTGGTCGTGGACGAGGACGGCAGCGACGTGGTGGCGCAGCTGTGGGACGGGTGCGACGCCGCGCTCTCGAGCCGCATCGCCTACCCGGAGGTGTGCGCCGCTCTCTCGGCGGCCGGTCGGAACCGGGAGCTGACCCGGTCCGGCGTGCGGGCTGCGTCGGCGTCGTGGGAGGAGTTCTGGGCGGCGATGCGTCCGGTGGAGCTCACTGCCGCGGTGGCACGCCATGCCGGTGCGCTCGCCCGGACGAGGTCCTTGCGTGGGGCTGATGCGGTGCATCTTGCGTCGGTCGTGGCCCTCGGTGGCGCCGACGTCGTGTTCGCGGTGTGGGACCGCCGCCTCCATGCGGGTGCACGGGCCGAAGGCATCCGGGTCGTCCCCGCGACGTTGCCCGAGCCGAACCTTCCGACCTCGGCACGTGGCCGGGCACCGCGCAGCCGGACGTGAGGCGGCGCTCCGGTCGTGATCGCCGCAGGTGCCTAGAGTCGCCGGGGCGGCCGCGGCGCAGCAGGCCGGGCTGCCGTCGGGTACCGACCCCGGGAAGGACGCCATGGCCGCCAAGAACACGATTTGTCTGTGGTTCGACGGGACCGCGGCCGAGGCTGCGCAGTTCTACGCCGCCACCTTCCCCGACAGCGCGGTAGGTGCCACCTTCCTCGCCCCGGGCGACTACCCCGACGGTCACGAGGGCGACGTCCTGCTCGTCGAGTTCACGGTGTGCGGCATCGCCTGTGTCGGGTTGAACGGTGGGCCGATGTTCACGCCGAACGAGTCGTTCTCGTTCCAGATCGCCACCGACGACCAGGCCGAGACCGACCGGCTGTGGGACGCCATCGTGTCCAACGGGGGCCAGGAGAGCGCCTGCGGCTGGTGCAAGGACCGCTGGGGCGTCTCGTGGCAGATCACCCCGCGTGCGCTGGTCGACGCCCTCCACGACCCCGATCCCGCAGCCTCCAAGCGGGCCTACGAGGCGATGATGGAGATGACCAAGATCGACATCGCCATCATCGAGGCCGCCCGTAGAGGGGCCTGACCCCGCCGGCCGCCCGGCCGATCCCGACCGGCCGGCTGCGGTCAGGCGAACGCCCGGATGGGTCCGGTGGCGTGGTAAGTGGCCCTGTCGTTTCCCGTCTCCGCCCTCCGGGTGCCGGCGCCGCGTTGCCGGTGGCGATGGTCGCGCTCGACGCAGGGAACCTCGCTTCGGTGGCCCGCTACCGGGTGCGGGCGGCGGCCACGGTGCGCCCGGCCCAGGCGACGTAGCGGTCCAGGGCAGCGGCGGCCAGACCGATCGGGAGCGAGTCGAAGCCGTGCATGCCCTCGGGGTAGACGTCGAGCTCGACGTGGTTGCCGGCCTGCCGCCAGCGGGCGGCGAGGAACATCGAGTCGTCGATCAACGGGTCGGCGGTGCCCACGCTGATCAGGGCCGGGGGGAGGTCCCGCAGATCGGCGTGCAGCGGTGAGACCTCGGGCGAGCGCCGGGCCTCGCGGTCGACGCTGCCGACGTATCCCGTGGCCAGCCAGTCGCAGTGCGGGGTGGACAGCACGAGCGGTGCCGACCCGAAGTTGCGCATGCTCGGGGTGAGGCCGAGGTCGTACCAGCCGTAGCAGAGCAGGGCCCCGGCGAAGGGGCGCAGGCCGTGCCGGTCGCGTAGGCGCAACAGGGTGGTGACCACCAGGTTGGCCCCGGCGGACTCACCACCGATCAGCACGATCGGCGTGCTCGCCGGGCGCTCGGCGAGCTCACCGGCGTGCTCGAGGAACCATTGTGCGGCCGCCTCGCAGTCGTCAGGCCCAGCCGGGTACGGGTGCTCGGGGGCGAGCCGGTAGTCGACGCTCACCACCGTGAGGCGCATGCGGTCGACGATCACCCGCAGCAGGTCGTCGTACTCGTCGGGTCGGCCGTAGGTGAAGCCGCCCCCGTGGATGTGCAGGAACGCCCCGGCGGGCCGCTCGGCCCGGATGATGCGCAGCGGGATCGGCCCGGCAGGCCCGTCGATGGTGACCGTCGTGGCCCGCGGGTCGGGCACCGGCTTGGGGAACGCGCCGTCTCCTGTCTCGCGCACCGCACGCAGCCGCGCCGGTGAGATCGTCTCGAGGTGCACGTCGGTCATCGCCGCAGCCATGCGTGCGTTGGCCTCGCGGGCTTCGGCCACGACGGCCTCGTCAACGGGGACGAAGGTGAGCTTCATGCCGTTATCGTCCCAGAGCCCGCCGCCGAACACCATGGCGTCACCCGCTGCGGGGCAGCACCCATCGCAGGGCGTTGTCGAACAGTTGCCAGCCGGCGTCGTTGCTGACCATCGGGGTGCGGTACCCGAAGTGGGTCACCACCCGTGCGGCGGGCGCGGCCCGGCCGTCGGCGAGCGTCGCGCCGGGCCGGAAGGTGACCACCGCTGCGGACCCGTTGGCGTGGCGGGCGACCACGTCGCCCCCGGCTGCCGGGGTGATGGCCGCCAGCGGCGTGGCTGCGCTCACCACGGCGAGCTTCCCGTCGAAGCCGGAGGCGAGGGGATGACCGGCGGTGAATTGCAACGTGGTGGCAGAAATCTCCGCCTGGCGGGTGGATAGCCCCAGAACCCGGGTGGCGTAGGCCTCTGCGACCACGATGGGTTTGGGGAGTTCCGCCAGCCATGCCGGGATCTTCGAGGGCAGCACTGACGAGCTGATCACCACGACGTCGGCGTTCTGCAAGGACGCCGTGGTGAGCGCGTCGTCGTCGACGTCGGTCACCGTGAAGCCGAGTGTGCGCAGGCGCTTGCGCAGGGGTTCGTCGGCCCGTGCGGTCGGGCTGCCGCTGATCAACGCCGCGCGGGGCAGGACCACTGCAACGCCCGCCGTCGTGGTCGTGGTGGTGGTCGGTGCGGTGGTGGTGGTGGGTGCGGTTGTGCTGGTCGGCACGGTCGTGGTGGTCGTGGGCGGCACGGTGGTGGTCGTGGGCGAACATCCCCAGGCTGCGGGGCAGCCCGACCAGCCGTCGGGGGCGCGCAGCGTCTGTCCGGCGGGAACCATCACCACGGTCGACTGCATCGTGATGGGCACGTGCTGATCGAGGTCGCTGCCCCGGTAGCAGAAGCTTCCACAGCTCTTGCCCATCATCAGCTTGCCCGTCGCCGAGTCCTTGATCATGATGCGCAGCACATCGGGCGGCAGCGAGAAATCCCAACGCGCCGAGCCGTCGGACTGGGGCTTCTGCCACCACGTCGCCGGCGTCTTCAGCTGGATGTAGAACACACCGCCATCGGTGATCTCGGTGCCGGAGGAGCAGGTCTCCCAGCGGAAGTCACGGGTGGAAGGCGTGTGCCGCCACATGCACAACTGGAACTTCATCGGCTTCGTCGACGGCTTGTCGACGGCCAGACGCCAGTACGGCGTGGCGATGGAGTGGTCGACCGGGGACATCCAGCTGCCCGCGACGGCGGAGGCGGGCGTGGCATACGCCGTCGGGGTGGCCACGAACGTGCCGTCGTGCAACCTCGTCTGCGCGAGCGGCGGGGAGCCGCCATCTTCGGCGGACGCGGAGGCGGCGACGCCTAGCGGGAGCAGTGTTGCGGCCAGCAGCACGATCAGCGTGGCGGCGAGAGCGGAACTCGACCTGATGATGTTCCGCCACGGCCACCGGCTTGCACGCATCCACAAGGGTCACCATGACGGGGTGGGACGTGCGTCCCATGATGTGGCGATCCTCGCCGGATGCCGCCACGGTCGCTGGTCGCCTCCTGGTCGCTGTTCAGATGCGGCGGAGCCACAGGCTGGCGCCGGCGTTGCGTGCTGACAACGGAGCGGCGGCGAGCAACGCCTCGGGCCAGTTCCGCATCAGGAAGCTGTTCCACAACTCGATCTGATAGTGCGGGTTCTCGGCCAGATAGGCCCGCAGCAGGTAGGCCTCATTCCAGTTGCGTCCTTCGCGCAACCACTCCTCGGGGTACTCGAACGGCCAGGCGATGTCGTGCAGGTGGACGTACACCCCTGCGGCGATGCGGGGCAGCACCTCGAACACCAGGAGGTTCACGTCGCTGCCGGCTTTGGCGACATGGGTCGAGTCGATGAAACAGATGTCGCCCGGTTCGAGTGCGGCGAACACGTCCAGATCGATGTCCTGCACTCCGCATCGGTGCAGGGTGACCGCATCGAGGTCCTCGGGACGCAGCCGGGCCTCGAGGCGGTCGGGGAAGGGCTCGATGAAGGTCAACGACATCGTCTGGCCGAAACAGGTGGCATTGACGTCGAGGGCCAGAGCCGAGGACCACCCCGAGCCGACCTCGACGTAGCGCGCCGGCCGGAGCAACCGCAGCATCCCGTACAGCAGCGAGGCATCGTCGTGCCCGTACTGGTCGTTGGCGAAGCCGTAGCGCAGTCCGCCCATCGGCTCGTCGCCGAAGGGGATCTCCGCAATGAACGGGGCGAGCGCCCCTAACCGCTCGAGTTGCGCGTCGACCCTCAGGTCGATTCCCGCCAGCGTCGCCGGGTTGGCCGAGGCCAGCGGCCGGGCGTGCTCGGCGAGCCAGACCGGGTCACCGACGGGCGAATAGAAGTGACCGGGTGGGAACAGTTGCCCGGCCTCCAACTCGGTGACGCGCCGGCGCAGCGCTCCGGCCTCGGTGTCGGCGGCCCGCAGAGCGTCGACGTCAGCCCTTGCGGCAGCGAGTTCCCGGCTGGCGAGGTCGCGCTCGGTGAGTAGACGGGCGACTGGGGGGAGTCGACGCCACGCCGGGCCGAGCCGACGTCGCAGGCCGGAGAGGATCGACCTCATGGTCCGGTTCCCCTTGCGGGCCCGGTTGGCGCCTCGGACTCGTTCCAAGTGGTCCTCCCTTGTCGACCGAGGTTATTCCTGCACCCACCGGCGGAGCGGCATCCAGGCGGGTTCGTTCGTCGGGTGCGTGAGGTCCCGGGAGCCGGGCTGGATGACGTTCCGGCCGCTCGGTGCCGGTTCATCACCGGTGTGGATCGCTCCGTGTGGGCGCGACCTTGTGCGATACGCCGTGCGTGCCCGGCACACGGCGTGTTGCTGCTCGGGTCCGGCGCTCGTCCGGTTCGGTCGCTTCGGCGCCGTTCAGAACGCCCGGATGGGGCGTGTGAGAACCGAACCGTCGTTAAAGGGGTTGTTGTAGTCGCCGGAGACCCAGGCGTTCTCTCCCAGGCTTGCATCGCAGATGCCTGACTTGCCGAAGCCGATCTGCCAGTACGACGTCGTGCCGGACTGCTGCACCGCGTTGTTCACGAAGCGCCCGAAGTCCTCAGCGCCTTGGCGCCTGCCTCGCGGAGCGCGGCACGCAAACGATCCCAGTCGTCGTCCATTTGAGGGGGTAACCCGGAGATCGCCGTCTCCCAGGACCATCAACCGGCCGATCGGCGTCACCCGGCGGGGACCGGCGTCGGAGCGTCACCCGTGCTACCTCGGCCCGACCTGTGTGCCGTTCGGCGACGACTCGGGTGCTCACGTCCTCCGATACGCATCGGCTCGTGCGAACACGCCGACCACGGTGACGCAGTGAAGTTCCTCATCGATCCGGTACAGGACCCGGTAGGTGCCTCGCCGGGTGCTGTGCCGATCGTCCAATGGCGGACGAAGTCGCTTTCCCACACGTCGAGGGTTGTCGAGCAGCGGCCCGACGATGAATTCGAACGCCGCAACTGCGACGGCCTCGGGTAGCGATTCGGAAAGCTGCCGGCGAGCCGACGGGGCAACGATCAGCTCGTAGCGGGCGTCTGTCACCGCTGGCGTTTGCGCATTGCCGCCCGCAGCATCGCCTCGCTCTCGCCGTGTCCGGCAGCGAGCTCGGCGTCGGCGGCGGCGAGCGCACGGAGGATGTCACCGTCCGACAGCACGGCGATGGTCTCCTCCAGGCTTTCAAGGTCCTCAACTGCGACCAGCACCGCGGCGGGTCGTCCGTGCACCGTGACGGTGACCCGATCGTGGTGGGCGCCGACCTGAGCGACCAGCTCGGAGAGATGGGCCTTGACGTCGGCAAGAGACCGGCTTTCTGACATGGTCATAAATATGACCATATCGGCGCTCGGCGGTCAACCTCGTCGGAAGCATGAAGTCCCTACCGACGGCATCTCGGCACGCACACTTCTGTGGGTCATTGGACATGATCCGTCGAGCGCGGCATGCGCACCCACATCGCATCCGGACGATCTCCACCGCCGTGACGGGAGAGACGCTCCCGACGGCGGAGGAACCAGCGATGGCCATCCAGTCGTCAACCCAGGGCCGGGCGGCACAGGCACATGCCGCCCACCGTCGGCCGGTCGTGCACGGCGCTTCGGGAGAGGCACCTTCGGTGGTGGGGGAGCACGCCACCGCACGGCTGCTGGCGGTCACCGAGGTGTGCGACCGCCTCGGCGTCACCCGTTCGACGTGGAACAAGTGGCGCGGTCGGGGCGACACGCCGCGGGTCGTGAAGCTGCCGAACGGAAGTCTGCGGATTCGCGAGTGCGATCTGGCCGCCTGGGTCGAGGGGCGGTTCGCGTGATGGGCCCGTATCGACAGAAGATCAACGTCGGCGCCCTCTCCGATCGCCGCAAGTCCCGTCCGACGCCCAAACCCTGGGTGGTCCGCTGGAGCGTGGACGCCGTCCCGAAGGCTGCCTCGTTCCCGTCGAAGGCGACCGCGGAGTTGTTCCGGTCGGGTCTGATCACCGCCGTCCACGCCGGCGAGCGGTTCGACGAGCGGACCGGGCTGCCCGTCTTGTGGGCACCGAAGCAGTCCTACACGGTGCTCGAATGGACCCGGGAGTGGTTGGCCGGCGAATGGGACGACCTCGAACTGCGCACGAGGAGCTCGCTCGTGGAGGCACCGGCGTTCTTCGTGATCGCCTGCCGCCCCGGCGAAGCGCCGGTGCTGAACGAGGAGGGTCACACGGTGATGCGCCGGTATCTGCGCGACAGCCTCAGGCTGAAAAGCAAGGCGCCTGCCGAGGAGCCCATGCTCGAGAAGGTCATCGCCAAGTGGTCGCTACCGCTGAGCGCGCTGGATCCCGACCTGCTGCACAAGGTCGACCAGCAGCTGTCGACCCGACTCGACGGAACCCCGCGCGGCAACTCGGGGAAGAAGTACAAGAAGGTCGCGCGCCAGTGCGTCCGGGCGGCACTTGCCCGTCGGATCATCACCGCAGATCCGTTCCCACCCACGCCGCCGGGCTGCAAGACGCGCAAGAAGAATCGCCTGACAGAGGCGACCGTGCCCAAGGAGGTGCCGACCCTGGCTGAGATCGAGCCCGTCCTCGCGGCATTGGTGTCACACCAGCCTTCCAGCCGGGACTACGCAGTCATGAGCGGCGTTGCGTTCTACGCCGGTCTGCGGCCCAGCGAGGTGGACGACCTCATGGTCAAGGACCTGTCGCTGCCGTTGAGCGGGTTCGGGAAGATCGAGGTGGAACGGGCCAACGTCCGCGTCGAGGAACCGGGTAAACCGAAGAACGGCAAGCGTTCGGTGCCGATCCCGCCGGTGCTGGTGGAGATCCTGCGGGGGCACCTCACTCGCCACGGTCTCACCGACGGGTTCCTGTTCCGGACCAGCGAAGGCAAGCGCCTCACCAACTCGAACTGGAACCGGAACCTCAAGAACGGCTGCCGCATTGCTGGCGTCGAGCCGATGACGCCGTACACGCTGCGGGCGGCGAACGCGACGATGCTCGCTTCGTCCGGCGCGCCCGACGCGGAGATCGCCGCCCGCCTCGGTCACTCGGTGGAGATGCTGCACAGGCACTACTTGTTGCGGCCCCGTGGTGGCCAGGAGGAGGCCAACGAGATGATCCTCGCCTACCTCGACAAGGCGAGCTGACCGGGAGTCAGTGCAAAGGCTTCGGCCGTCCGGCTCGGTGACCCCGAGCCGGACGGTCCTGCGAACTCGCCGGCTGCGGACATCTCGACTTCACTCGACTCATCTGCCCCGTGGATGCAGGTCTTCGGCCCCGATGGATCCCCTTGTGCTTACGAAGGTCTGTCTCGCCGCGACATCCGGGCGCAGGTGCGGGTGTGCACGGCGCGGCCATCGCGCTCGGCGACGTGTCCCGCCGGTTCGCAGCCGCCGACACGGTGCCTCCCACGGCAGCTGTTCTACAGTGCCGGCCGCGGGTCCGCACACCGTTGGGGGACGGGGAACATGAGCGACATCGAGCAGATGATGGCGGCAATGCAGGCAATGCAGGAGCAGCTCGCGGCGCTGAAAGCGATGCCGGACGAACTGGCGGCGTTGAGAGCCGACAACCAGTCCATGCGTGCCGATAACGAGGCGCTGCGGGCTGAGGTGGCCGAACTGCGCGGCGGCCGGCCCACGGCGCAGATCGACCTGACCGACGGCGCCGGCGGCGAGGCGACGGTGTCGGGGTCGCGTCCGGTGAGCCGTCGGGGGATGATCGCGGCGGTTGCCGGTGCGGCGGGTGGGGTCCTGCTGGGTCAGGCGACGCCGGCTGCGGCGGCGAACGGCAACCCCGTGGTCCTCGGCAACAACAACACGACCAGCAACGTCGCCACTGCCATGACCAGGATCGTCAACACGTCCACCGTCGATGTCACAACGGGGCTGCTGGCCCAATGCGCCGGCCCCCTCGGCTGGGGCCTTTTCGGCTACGGAACAAACACGACGGGTTCGAGCTTCGGCGTGTTCGGCCGCTCCGAGGGCACCAGCGGCCACGGCGTGGGCGCCGCAGCGGGCGCCGCGACCGGTAAGACCTTCGGGGTGTATAGCACGGCTGCCAGCGACAGCGGCACAGGCGTGTACGGCTACGTGTATGCCTCGACCGGCACCACCTACGCGGTGCACGGCCGCGCCGACAGCACCACCGGCACCGGGGTGTTCGGCACTGCGACGGCCACGACCGGCGCCACGTATGGCGTGTACGGCAAGACCGCGAGCCCGGCCGGGTTCGCGTTGTACGGCGAAGGCCGCCTCAAGGTCACCGGTCGGTCCTTTCTTCGCACACCGAACTCGGCGCCCGTCGACGCCGACCTGAACAACGGATCGGTGTCGCTCTACCTCGACGAGGCCGCCAACAGGCTCAAGGTTCGTGTGAAGTACTCGAACGGCACCGTGAAGACCGCCACCATCGCCCTGGCCTGACCGGCACTGTGACCCAACGATGTTTCGAGCCGCCGCGAGTTGCCGTGCGCCCGCCCTGGCGCTTCGCCGCGGGTGCCACCACTGGACAGCGTCATCGGGTTTTCAGCCGACTCATCACCGGTGCCGGTGATGACCTCGATCTGCGCCAACATCCCGGGTTGACACCGATGACCTCCGACGTGATGGTCGTCGCCGTCCGCGACTCGGTGGACTGGACCCACTGGGTTCACTCGAGGTCTGCCGTGCCCCCAGCGCGATTTGTCATCGACATTCCGTTGACGGGCGAGGGCTGCGCGTAGCCGGTCGTTCTCTTCCTCAACCGCCTTGCGGGGTGCGAGGAACCCGCCTCCCTTGTGCAGCAGCCCGAGCGGCACACCCGACCGGCCTCGTTCGTCGTCGCCGTCCTGGGCCGTGGCAGCGCCCCGCGTCGAGTCGTGTTCAAGCGCTGCCGGTTGGTCTTGGGCCGCCGGCTGTGCCGGCTGGGCGGAGGGCTGTTTCGATTGGACGTGTTCGGTCCACTGGCTGCCGTCCCGCCAGCGAATCTGTTCGCTGTTGGCGGGGTCCTCGAACCTGCAGGCGGCTGGGCTTGCCGGTCACTCCTGTCGTCGGGTGCCGGCCGGGTGCGGCGGCGGGGGGTCATGAGGTGAAGCGGGTGAGGAACTCGTCGACGGAGATGACGGTGATGCCGTAGCTGCGTGCCTTTCGGGCCTTGCCGGAGTCGGAGGCGACATCGGCGGCGACGCACAGGTCGAGTTTCTTGGTCACCGACCCGACCGGTTGCAGCCCGGCGTTCGCGGCGAGGGCTTCCAGCTGGCGGCGGGGGATCTCCGTTCCGCCGGTGACGGCGGTGCCGGTGAAACACACCGTCCAGCCGGTGCCGGTGGGCACTTCCCGCGGGAGTTCGGTCATGTCGGGCACGGCGTGCTGCGGGATGGTGAGGGCGGCGGCGATGCGGTGCAGCAGTTGGTGTTCGACCGCGGTGACGATGCCGTCGCGTTGCGCAGCGGCGACCAGTGCCCGGAAGTACGCCTGGTGCAGCCATGCCAGGGTGTCGCCGTCGAGGCCAAGTCCGCCGGCGAGCTCGTCGAGGTAGGCGGCTTCGGCGTGTTCGACGACGCCGTCGTCGAGCGCCCAGTCGAGGGCGTCGAGGTATTCGAGCGCCCGCCGTTCGCTGGTGGGCAGGCTCATCTTGCCCAGCGTGCGGGTGAGCGGTGAGGACAGCGTCTCGCCGTGTGCGTCGCGGCGATGGGTACGCAGCACGGTGGGCGCCGAATAGGTTATCAGCGATGCCGGATGTACCTCGCCGTCGGCTTCGTCCACGAGGTGACGGAACAGCGTGGCGGTGGCGCGGGCGTCGGCCAGGGCCCGGTGCGCTCGTTCGAGCGGAATGCCGTAGGTCTCGGCGGCGGCGCCGAGCCGTTGGCCGGATAGCTGCAGCGTGCAGACACCCTCGCCGGGGTGGAACTCGGCGCCGGCCACGGCGAGGTCGTTGGCCAACATGCGCCGGTCGAAGTTCAGGTTGTGCGCGACGAGCACGGCGCCGTGCAGACGCTGTGCCAGGAGTGGGGCGACCTCGGCCATGGTCGGCGCGGCCGAGACCATCGACGCTGTCACGCCGTGCAGGCCGGTCGGGCCGACGTCGCGCTGGGGGTTCACCAGCGTGTCGAGCTCGTCGATCACCTCGAGCGAGTCGCCGTCGAGGACCACGACGGCCACCTCGACAATCCGGTCCGCGTTTTTGAGCCCGGTCGTTTCACAGTCCACCACGGCGAAGTTCACCGGTCACCACCCTGTCCGCTGATTCCTTCGGACCGTACCAGCGCCCTCTGACAGCGAAGCGCACCTCCCGCCCTGCCCGGGGAGTTCACCCCTGCCGTCACGGCACCGGCCGCGGGCCCGGCCCCGCACCGCCGGCGCTGACCCGGCGATCTCGCCGCGCCTGCTTGCCGTCGGCGTCCGTGTCCGGACGGTCCCGCCCGTCGAGAGCGGCCGACCGGCCGCCGGGCGGGAGAAACGGTGCACACCATCGCCGGGCAGGCGGAACCAGGGATCGTGGCGTCGCTGCCGCGCGCCATCGCCGACCCGGACTCTCCCGTTCTGCTGATCGGCGCCACCGGCTCCCTGCGCGCCGCCAACCAGGCCGAGCTGGTGCCGCTCGTGCAGGCGTGGTTGTCGTCCTTCCCCGACAACGCCTCGCCGATGGCCCACTGCCTCGTGCACCGCGTTCCCCTCGGCGAGGTGTTCGACCCGACCCAGGCGGTCGGCCATCCCCACGTCGAGCCGCGTCGGATGCTGCGCCGGGTGCCCGACCCGGTGCTCGGCGAGGTGCTGGTGGCCGGCTACCCGTTCAAGTTCTCGGCCCAGCCGCAACTGCCAGCGCTGTACGCACCGCTGCTCGGCGAGCACAACCGTGAGGTGCTGCAACGGGTGCTGGGCTACGACGACGCCACCATCGACGCGCTGGTGGGCGACGGCGTGCTGCAGTCCGGTCCCCGCTGACGGCGCGCCCGCGCCCGGCTCGTCCTCGCCGCCCGCAGAGGCGAAGCCCTCGACACAGCCGGCACCGGGCTGCCGCTGTCGTGGGCGCAGCCGGACATGCCGTCGCTCGCCGAGTTCGGGCGGCAATGGGTCGCCCGGCAACTCGACTGGGAGTCACGCACCCGCCGAGCTCATCCAGGAAGTCCGCAGCGCCGTGATCGGCGGTCGGACGTTGGGCACGGTCCTGACGCTCTTTGAGGACCCGCTCTGCGAGGGACTGTGGGACGACCTGAAGTTCGTCCCGATGGCTCCGGCAACGGCCCGCGCCAACGCCGACGACGATGAGATCCGACACGCCGCTCGGGAACTCGAGCTCTTCTTCGACCTGGTGGCATTCGAGAGCGCCGACCTCCGGTCGTTCCTGCTCCACCCGACCTACGCCGGCATGCGCACCACCGACGAGCGGACGCTGGCCGATGCGCTCGGTCAACTCGCTGCGGCAGTGGGGTCGGCGGGGGACGACTCGCCTGGTTGGCGTCAGGTCGCGGACTTCCTGCGTGGCTTCGGCTGGGACGGCAGCTGCGACAGCACCCGCCATCGCTCCAGAGCGGTGTCCTCCACGGGAATCGTATTTCCCGAACCGCCGATAGCCTCCATTCCGTACCTCTCGGTCTTGCGGCGGGGGGACACCGCGGCCGCAAGAAGCGCTGGAGTGAGGGGAGTGCGATGGCCGGCAAGCCGAAACCGGGCCCGTTGGAGGCCTTCGAGCTGAATATGGGCGACGCCGAGGGTCTCGTCCTGCTCGCCGAGAGTCTCACCAACTATCGAGCTCGTCGGATGCGGGCCGAGATGCGAACCAAGGTCGGTGAAGCGCTGCGGGTTCCCCAACGTGACCGGGGCGCCCTCGACTGCATCGAGAGTCCCGATCTGTTCGTCGTGCTCAAGCCCGGCGGCCGACTCACCCGCCAGAACTTCGACCAGCACGACCCGCTGCTGCGCCAGGCCATCGTGGCCGGCTGTGCGGCGCTCGAGACCTACCTCGCCGACGTTGCGATCGCCACGGCGAGGCAGCTCATCGGGGGCGGCGCACCGCTCCCGGCTCGTCTGGCGAGGATCGGGATGGACGTGGGCGGCTGGTTCGACCTCAAGGAGCGCTACCAGCGCGAGCGCCGGGGCATCACCGAGCAGGTGATCGCGCCGTACCTACGCGAAACGGCAAGTACGAGCCCCTCGAAGGTCGGCGAACTGCTCAGCACGGTCGGCGTCCCGGAGGCACTGGCAAAGATCGACAGGTGCCGCCGAGTCGAAAAGAACACCACCAGGACCGAGTTGGAGCGGATCACGATCCGGCGCAACAAGATCGCACACGCTGCGGACCGGAAGGGTCACGGCCGGGCCTCCATCACCGGGGCCGAGGTCAGTGCTGACCTGGCTGTGCCACGGCCCGTGGTCGTGGCGGTCGACCGGATCCCGGCCGAGGCCCGTCTGACGCCGGCGGCGCAGCGGCGCTGAAACCGTCGAACAGCTTCCTGGAGGGGACGCGCGTATCGCGACGTGGAACATGAAGCAGGCCGTGGCGCCGAAGTTAAAGCTGCCCGACCTGTGGAGCTGGGCAGAGGGACGGATCGACCCCGACGTCGTCGTATTCACCGAGGCCCGCGTTCCGAAAGACGGGGTGCCGGCCGGCTGGTCCGCCCACTGGGACCCGGCCGGGATCGATCCCAAACGTCGGTGGGGCACGGTCATGGCGGCCCGCGACATCGAGCTACGTGAGGTCACCTCGGTACGGGTCGGTATGACCCGGCGGCCGATCGGGCAAGCGATACCGGGCACGACGGTCGTCGCCGACGTAGTGCGCGACGGCGAGCGCTGGGCCGCGGTCGTCGGTCTGTACGGCCTGAACGTCGACCGGGACGGCAAACGGTGCGGTCACGGCCTGCACTCGATGCGGCGGCTGGTCGACGACCTGTCGGTGCTGTTCCGATCGCGGCGTGGCGAACGCCTCGTGCTGGCCGGCGACTTCAACCTGTGGCCGCGTGATGTACACAGCAGCGTGCGGCTGCGGGAGTACGGACTGGTCGACCTGGTCGAGTACACGAGCCGGCACCGACGGCCGCTAACGGGCTGTGCAAGCTGCGCCGGGGCGGCGGGATGCGGGCACCTGTGGACCCACCGCAACGGCAACTCTCCGAACGCCGCCGTTCAGCAGATCGACTACATCCTTGCCACCGAGGCGATGTTGCCCGAGCTGCTCGCCGTCTACGGCGGAGTCGGCAACTTCGAGGACGCCTGGACCGCCAGCGACCACGCCCCGGTCGTCGCCGAGTTCGTCTGACCGACCCGGCGTGTCACATCTCCGCCGGTATCCGTCAGTAGGTACGGACCTATCAGGAGGACACCATGGCCGACACCATCATCGACCTGTACTGGAGCGAGGCCTACGGCGCCTCGGGGATCGAGCTCGAGACGACCCGGAAGTCGTCGTTCGTGGCGGCGAGCCTCGCCGCCGACCCGGTTCCGGGCGTGCGGCTCGTCGCCCCGAGCCCGGCCACCCCGGACGAGTTCGGCGCCGTCCACGACGGTGCCTACGTCGACGCCGTGCGGCACGGTACCCCGGCCTGGCTGGCCCGCTCGAACGGCATCGGCTGGACGGACGAGCTGTTCTCCGCCGTGGCAGCCTCGACCGGTGGCGTACGTGACGCCGCCCTGACCGCCATGCGGACGGGCATCGCCGGTTCCCTCTCGAGCGGCCTGCACCACGCCCGGGCCGGTGAGGGCAACGGGTTCTGCACGTTCAACGGCCTGGTCGTCGCCGCACGGGCGGCACTGCGGGCCGGTGCCGGTCGGGTGCTGGTGGTCGATCTCGACGCCCACTGCGGCGGCGGAACGGCGTCGATGCTCGACCGGGTTCCTGGGATGGAGCAGGTCGATGTGTCGCTGTCGTCGTTCGACGAGTACGCGAGCCGTCCCGGTGCCCGGCTGTGGCTCCCGACCAGGGACTCCTACCTCGAGACGGTGACGGAGGCCCTCGACAGCGTCGAGGACCCGACCGGCGTCGGGCTGGTGCTCTACAACGCCGGGATGGACGTGCACTGGTCGGCGGGCACGCCGGGTGGTCTCGACGACGACCAGGTCCGCCGGCGGGAGGAGCTGCTGTTCGACTGGGCCCGGAGCCACGGCATTGCCGTGGCGTTCGTGCTGGCCGGCGGGTACCTGAGCCCGTGCACGTGGGACGAGCTCGTCTCGCTGCATCGCATCACCATCGAGGTTGCGACATGCAGCCGCTGACCGGTCGGCCGAACCCGGCGACGCCGTCGGTAGGCACGGGAAGTCAACCGGTCGTGGTCGAGTGGAGCAACACTGGAGAGACAGTTGAGCGGGACGAACGCAGCCGAGTGGCGAATT
Source organism: Acidimicrobiia bacterium (assembly GCA_947476745.1). GTDB lineage: Bacteria > Actinomycetota > Acidimicrobiia > Acidimicrobiales > CAIXPF01 > CAIXPF01. The sequence continues at coordinate 24,594 of CANJRG010000003.1, forward strand.
CGGAACCTGTCGATAGGTCGAACCGGTGAGGACGCAGGACCGACCCCAACATGTCCTCGAGGGTGACGCCGCACGGGCGGTCGCCCACCGAGGGTCGCACATCCAGATCATCGCCGCCGCCGGTTCGGGCAAGACCGAGGTCGTGTCGCAGCGGGTCGCCTCGCTGCTCGAGACCGAGCCGCCCGAGAGCATCGTCGCGTTCACCTTCACCGAGAAGGCAGCGACAGAACTGAAGGACCGCATCCGCCGCCGGGTCACCGAGCGGCACGGCCCCGCAGCCACCGACCAGCTCGGCCGGCTGTTCGTCGGCACGATCCACGGCTATTGCTTCCGGCTGCTGCAGACCCACGTGCCCCACTACGAGACCTACGAGCCGCTCGACGACAACCGTCTGGTCAACTTCCTCAATCGGGAGAACCGGCGCCTCGGGATCAAGGAGCTCGGGAACGGTGTGTTCGCCGGCATGAAGGCGTTCCGCAAGGCCGTCGACGTCGTCGAGAACGAGCTGATCGACCCGTCGAGCCTGCCCGAGGGCGAGTTCCGGACCTCGCTGCTCGCCTACTACGACTGTCTCGATGATTACCGTCTGCTGACCTTCGGCACGCAGATCGTGCGTGCCGTCGAAGCGCTCGAGGATCCGCAGATCCGTGAACGGGTGACCGCCGAGCTCCGTCACCTCATCGTCGACGAGTACCAGGACATCAACCCCGCCCAGGAGCGCCTGATCTCCCTGCTGGCCAAACCGGTCGGTACGGCCGACCTGGTCGTGGTCGGTGACGACGACCAGGCGGTGCACCAGTGGCGCGGGTCGACGGTGCGCAACATCGTGACCTTCACCGACCGCTACCCCGACGTGGCCACCTTCCACCTGCTCACCAACCGCCGGTCACGGCCCCAGATCGTGGCGGTGGCGAACGGCTTCGCCCAGTCGATCCCCGATCGGCTGCCCAAGCAGATGGACCCGCACCGGGCCGACGATGGCACGGCCGTGTCGATCCGTCACCACGCAGGCGAGGACGCTGAGGCCGAGTCGATCGCAGAGGAGATCTCGACGCTGTACGAGGAGGGCGTTCCCTATCGGGACATGGCGATCTTGGTGCGCTCGCGGTCCTGCCTCGGCCCGATCGTCGACGCGCTCGAAGAGCACGGTATCCCGGTGCAGTCGGCGGGAGGGGCGGGCCTGTTCGACCAGCCCGAGGCTGATGTGCTGGGTGCGACGTATTGCTGGCTGACCGATGTCGACTGGGCGCCGCGCCGCGCCGATGACCGGGAGACGGTCGACCTCAACGACCTGCTGGAGAGCTACGACCTCGTGTTCGAGCTCGGCGAGCGGCGTCTGCAGGAGCTGCGAGACCGCCTTGTCGCCTGGAAGGTGCAGGTCGGCGCAGCCAAGCACGACGAGGGCATGCTCGCGGACCTCAACCGGTTGCTCGAGCTGCTCGAGGTCCGCCGGAACGACCCGACCGAGGAGGCGGGCCGGCTCCGGCTCGCCCCGATCGCCCGCTTCTCGACTGTGCTCGGCGACTATGAGGCGGTCGCCCGCCGGTCCCGTCAGGACCCGAGCAAGCCGGGGGAGCAGGTCGGCGCCAAGACCTGGGACAGCTGGTACTACAAGAACTTCGCCGTCCTGCTCGTGAACTCCGGTACTGACGGGTACGCCGAAGGGGATGGCGAGCACGACCCGCTCGGCGACGCCGTGACCCTCAGCACCGTGCACGGTGCGAAGGGGCTCGAATGGCCGGTGGTGTTCCTGCCTGCGGTCGCAGCGGGACGGTTCCCGTCGAAGCTGGCCGGCCGGACGCAGTCGTGGTTGGTTCCCCGCGACCAGTTCGACGCCGAGCGCTATGAGGGCTCGGACGGTGAGGAGCGGCGCATCTTCTATGTCGGACTCACCCGGGCCCGTGACCGGCTGTTGCTGTCGACGGCCGAGCTCGCCGGTGGCATCCAGCGCTCGGCTTCGCCCTACCTGCTGGAATGTGTGCCCGCTGTCGGACGGGGTGGGCCGGCGAACCCGGTCGAAGCGAAGCATGCCGAGCAGACCGAGCTCTCACTGACCTACAGCGACCTGGCCCGGTACCTGAACTGCCCGACGAGCTACCTGCTGCGCAGTCGCCTCGGCTTCCAGGGGCCGATCGAGCGTGAGATCGGCTACGGCAATGCCGTGCACCACGTCATGCGGGTCATCGCCGAACAGACCCAACGCAACGGGGCGCTGCCGAGCCCGACGTCGGTCGACGACCTGCTCGTAGGTGAGTTCTTCCTGCCCTTCGCCAACCGGCTGGCGCACCAGCAGATGCGGGCCAAGGCCCGCCAACTCGTCGACCGGTACCTCGCCGATCACGCTGGGGACCTGCTGCGCACCTGGGCGACGGAACGGCCCGTCGAGCTGTACCTCGACGGCGTCGTGGTGCGTGGCCGTGCCGACGTCATCTACGACGGCGATGGTTCGAAGCCGGGCAACCTGGTGCTCGTCGGCTACAAGACCTCGACCGGCGGTGGGGTCGAACCGTTGCAGCTGCAGGTCTACGCCGACGCCGGCCGCCGTGAGGGACTGACCGTCCAGGCCGCCTACGTCCACGACATGGCAACGGCACAGCGTCACGCCGTTGCGGTGGACGACGGGTCGGTGCGTGCCGCCGAGGCCATCGTCCAGGACGCCGCCTCACGGCTGCGTGAGCAGGACTTCGCGCCTCGCCCCGACGCGACGAAATGCAGCCGCTGCGACGTGCGCCGGATCTGCGCCGCCTCCCGCTGCTGAGCGCGGGCTGTCACATCTCGTTCGGAGTGCGTCAGTACGGGTGAACCAACCCGAACGACCACGGAAGGAACCGATCGTGAACCACCCCACGCCCCTCGCCGCCCGCAATGCCATCACCAAGCCCGAACAGTGGCACCGCACCCTCTGCCCGGTCACCGAGCAGCTGCTGCTCTGCGGCGACCTCGCCCCCGGAGACGCCGCTGCCCGGGCCCAGCTCGACGCCTGGGTCGACGCCGGGATCACCCACATCCTCGACGTCCGCCTCGACTGCGAGGTCCGGGGCGACGTCGAGTTCGTCGCCACCCACGCCCCACAGATCACCTACCTGCGGGCCGGTGTCGACGACGCCGGCGGGCGCCGTGACGATGCCTGGTTCGACGCAGGCGTCGCCGCTGTGCTCGAGGCCTTGACCGACCCGACGGTCAAGGTCGTCGTGCATTGCCATATGGGCGTCAACCGGGGGCCGTCGATGGCGTTCGCCGCCCTGCTCGCCGACGGTTGGGCCCCCATCCCGGCACTCGAGGCCATCCGTGCCGCCCGGCCGATCGCCGCCGTGCTCTACGCCCCCGATGCGGTGGCGTGGTGGATGCAGCGCACCGGCGCCCCGAACACCGAGGTCGCCGCCGCCCGCACCGACGTCATCCGTTGGGGTTGGGCCAACGCCATCGACACCAGCTGGATCATCAGCCGGATCCGGCTCGCTTCGTGAGTCTCGCCCCGTCCCCGCCAAGCCGTCCCCCTACGCCGTCCGAACCCCGAACCAGAGGAGCAAACCGATGAAGCCGACGATCATGCTGGACCACGCCGTTCTCGCCGTGCACCACGGCCGGAGCGTGCATCTCCTGGTGGAGCTCACCGCTCCGCCCGCCCCGCCGCAGCAGCGGCCGCCGCTCGACCTCGCCCTGGTGATCGACCGGTCCGGGTCGATGAACGGTGCGCCGCTGCAGGCCGTCACCCGGGCCGTCGCCGACTTGGTGCGCCTCGCCGGACCCGACGACCGCATCGCCGTCGTCACCTTCGACGACCAGGTGCAACTGGTGCTGGCTCTCGACCGGCACACCGACACCGCCGCCGCAGCCGCCCGGGTGCGTGCGGTGCAGTCGGGCGGGTCGACGAACCTGTCGGCCGGCTGGCTCAAGGGATTCGAGGTGCTCGCCGCCGACCGGCGTCCGGAGGCGCTGGCCCGGGTCGTGGTGCTGACCGACGGGCACGCCAACGCCGGGGTGACCGACCGGGACCGGCTCGCCGGCTTCGCCGCCGCGGGCCAGAAGCAGCGGATCACCACGTCGTGCATCGGCTTCGACGACGGCTACGACGAGACGCTGCTCGGGGCGATCGCCGCCGCCGGTGGCGGCGCCGACTACTGGTGCGCCGGGCCGGACCAGGCTGCCGCCGTGTTCACCGACGAGTTCGGCCGGCTCGGCACCGTCGTCGCCCAGAACTGCTCGATCGAGCTGCGCCCCGACCCCGCGGTGGTGACCAGCTACAGCGTACTCGACGAGTACCCGGCGGTCGGGGTGCCCGGTGGCATCCAGCTCGGTCTCGGCGATGCCTACGGTGGCGAGCAGCGCCGGCTCGTCGCCCGCCTCGACGTCGGTCCGATGCCGTCGGAAGGGTCGGTGACCGTGGCCGAGGTCGTCGTGCGCTGGGTGGCGGTCGGCTCCCAGGTCGAGCTGCACACGATCACCATCCCGGTGAGCGTCGAGGTCGGTGCCGGCCTCGACGACGTGCCGCCGAACCCGGTCGTGATCGAGCAGGTCAACATCCTCACGGCCGCCAGTCGGCGGGAGGAGGCCCGCAAGGCCGCCGACCGGGGTGACTACGGCACGGCGTCGGGCCTGTTGCACTCCGCCGCCTCGATGCTGGAGGGCACGTCCGTGCCGGCTGCCGAGATCGCCGAACTGCACGACGACGCCGAGCGGCTCGAGCAGGCCGACTGGGACGCCACGTCGAGCAAGCGGCTCTACTCCCGGACCCGGGAAATCTCCACCCGCCGCAAGGCCCGCTTCGACGAAACCACCGATCCCGGCGTCGGCGGATCTCGCCCCACCGACGATGCATGACGTCACGAAGGCTCCAGCGCATGACGCCGGTGGAGTACGGCGTGCACCTTTCCGGCGTACCCACGTGGCAACATCATGAGATGGAGTCCGACGTCGACCAGGTGATCACTGCGCAGCGCGACGCAGTGATCACCTGGTTGAACGGCCCCGACGCGCGCAGGTTCGCCCGGAGCCGGCTCAGTACGCTCGGCGCGGTGGCAGCGGACCTCGTGGACGATGTCGTGCAGGAGGCAGTGCGTGCCGTGCTCGTCCGCTTCGGCCGTCTCGATGCTCCATTGTCCGAGGACGGGCCCGACGCAATGGTCAAGTACGCAGCCACGGTGCTGAAGTCGAAGGCCGCGGACGTCATGCGAGGCACCATTCGGGTGAGGAGACGAGAGGAATCGCTCGGCCATCGAGGCGAGAGCGTCGCCGACCTTGCGCGGGCCGGTCTGCCGGCTCGACCGCAGGTTCGACGAGGCTTGGAGGGACCGGATCCCGTTCCCGGAGGTACGGACGAGGGCAGGCTGATCGATCTCGCCAGGATGGCGGTGCTCGCAGCGCCCGACGGTGAGGCGGTGCGATCGGCGGCGTTGACGTATCTTGCTGTCGATGAGGTGCCGACCGTTCCTTCGGAGTGGGGTATCCCGTTGCCCAGGGCCGGTGCCAACGCGGTCCAGCGCAAGACGTGGCCGGGACTCTGGCTGACCGGCCAGCGTTCCCTGTTCGACCCGGACGACTCCGTAGCACGACGCAAGGCCCGGTCGCGTGCCGCGGGCAAGGTCATGGACCTGCTGCATGACGTCCTTGCCGAGTTGGCGGCGCAGGGCCTGGTGTCCGGCGGATCGGCACGGGAGGCCCACTGACATGGCGATGTTCAGCACGCCACTCGGGCTCGAGGCCTTCGAGGACGGCACGTTTACCCTGACCGGTTCTCCGGCAGGACCGGCCGGGGTACTCGCCGTGCCGCTCGACGCCGACACCATGCTCGAGACCGATGCCGGCGAGCCGGCGCGCTTCGTGCAACTGTCGGCGGACTCGTCGGCATCGCTGCATCATCTCGAGCCGCTGTTCGGGCCCGGTGTGGCCAACGAGATCCGGAAGCTCGTGTACGACCGGAGGCCTGTCGCAGCTCGGACGGTGGCGGCGTCGGTGCGGCCCGAACAGCCCGATCCCGGTCTCATGTCGTTCGGCACGCTGCTGTCGCGGGCATCGACGGTGCACGACCCTGCTGGCGACGAGCCGGTGCAGGCAGCGGCGTTCCTCGACACCGTCGAGGCCTCGGCGAGGGCGCAGCCCGGTCCGTTGACCGGTGCGGTGCTCGACTTCGCCATCGATGCTGTGGCCGATCTGCTCGATGAGGCAGCCGAGGAGCTCGCCTCGCTCGCCGGTGACGACGACGAGATCGCCGCGCGGCTCTACGAGCAGACCGACGAGCGATACCGGGACCTCGTCCCCGGTCTTGCCGAGCCCCTGGAGCGTCTCCACGCCGATGTCGCCTTCGCGACGGGGTCGCTGCGGATGCCGTCGTCGGCTCCACGGCCCAGACGTCGGACGAGGACCGTGGCCGGGCCGGCTCGCGCCCTGGCCGCCGCCGGCATCGAGACGGCGGCCATCGTGTTCCACGAGCCGAACGGGGTCGAGGTGCGCCGGTCGAGCCGTGACGAGGGGGAGTGGCTGGAAGCCGTGCGGAGCGACGATCTGGTGACCGTGGCGTTCGTGCCGTTCCGCGGCGTGGACGGCGGCTCGAATGCCCGGCTGTTGCTGCCGCTCGACGAGCTCGGCTCGACGGCGACGACCCGCGAGGTCCTGGAGCGCTATCAGTTCCGGATCGCCCGGTCGGCCTCGGTGCCGGCGCGCACGATCGACCGGGTGATCGCCGCCATCAATGCCGGGAAGTCTGCCCTGATGGCCGAACGGCTCGGTGATCGCCGTGGCGCTGCACGCTGGTGGACCGCCTGTGCCCGGGGTTGGGACGACCTCGATCCCGAACGAGCGTCCATCGCCCGGCAGCGGGCCACCGCCCGCAGCCGGATCAGCGGCGACGAGCCCCCCACCGCCGACCTCGTCGCAAACCACCGCTGGTACCGCAGCTGAGGTCGGCCAAAGTCGGGGCAGACCCGCCGTCGCATCGAGCGATGAGGACAAGGTGCTCAGTTTTCTCCGCAACCGGCTCGCCTATTTCCTGTGAGCGAGTCAAGACGGCCGAACCCGGTCGCATCCACCATGAGCGTCCGCATGGAAAGGGCCGCACCATGAAGATCAAGGAGAAGGTGCGTTGCATTGCCGACGCAACGAAGCGGCGACTTCCTCGACGCTGGCTTCGGGGACAGGATCGTCCACCTTCGCCAGTCCACGACGCAGCCAACGCCTCGGGACTTGACGAGTACCGCGAGTGGCTCGACGATGTCTGCACCCCGACGCACACGCAAGCCTCATCGACCGTCACGGAGTCCGCATCACAGGAACCACCCCCGGTTCGCAGTGAACCCGAGGCGGTCGCCAGCGTCGCAGATTCCGTTGCTGAACCGAGCGAACGGCGCGGAAGCGATGGGCCGCTAGAACGTATGGACCGCGACGCGCGAGAAGGGAACAGACGCATCCGGGGCCGCTATGGGCACAACGGGTTCTCGCCGCATCCTGACGACATCGTCCACCGAACCAGCGCCGGCAAGGTCATCGTATGCCACGAACGTCTTTACATGGACACATCCAGAAGTGACATCGAACAGCTACGGGACCGCCTCGACGATTTCTGCGAACAGATCCACGTCGGTAAGGAGACTTCACAGCTGGAGTACCTCGACGAGGTCCACGACCTGGCCAACGCGTTGCTCGACCATGCCGACGTCACCGGGAACAACGATCAGCACCGGCTCATCCGAGGCACGATCGAATACGTGTTGACTATCGATGACGCGATCTGGGACACGACGCGCGGCGGCCTCGCCGATGACCTCGTCGTCCTGCGACACGTCCACAAGGTTCTCCGCATCACTTCATAGAGCGCCCGGTTCCTGCCACAAGGGCCCTTGCGGTGAGCTGGATCAGCGGAGGCCTGAGCCGGCGGTGGCGTATCGGTCGCCGGTCGCCCGGCCGACTGCCGGTGGATCGCCCGTCAGAGCGACCCCGGGTTGCGTACCCTTCGTCCCCTTTTGAGGTCGTGCCCGCCACCGTCGGAGCTGGTTGCGTCGCCGTCGACGGCGCGAACAAGAGCACTGGGCCGTGCCGGACGGCCGCGCCGGTGTACGGATGCCTCGGCTGGCAGCGGTCGATCGCCCATACCGGCGGCGCCGAGACCCCCCGGATCTGTATCGCGCCGGTATCGCGACCGGCCGAAAAGTGCCCGACTCCGAGCCCCGTATCGCGCCCGTATCGCGAAAACCGGCTGCCACTGGCGTACAGTGGCGGGCTATGACACACCCAGCGCAACTCGCTGACCAGGGGTTTCGGGCTCTGCACCCCTGGTCACCTGCTGCGCCCTCGACAGGACTCGAACCTGTGCACACGGCTCCGGAGGCCGCTGCTCTATCCGCTGAGCTACGAGGGCTTGGAAGGGCCCTAGGGGCCCGTACCGCCGCCGAAGACTAGCACCCGCGTCCGCCGGGGCCAGACCGCTGCTCGCTCACTCTGCGATCCAGTCCCGCCCCTCGCCGCTGAAGTACGTCTCGCGGGCGGTGCGTGAGTTGGCCGAGAAGTTCATGAACCCCACCGCCACATGGTCCATGTGCTGCACCGCTCGGGCATGGGTCAGCGTCTGGGCGTTGATCGATGCCTTGGACACCGTGGTCGGCACCGGCGGCTGGCGCACCACCTCGGCGGCGAGGCGCTCGCAGGCGGCGACCAGGTCGCCCTCGTGCTCCACGATCTCGGTGAAGAACCCCATCGCATCGAGCTGGCGGTACCTGTAGGTACGCCCCAGGAGCAGCATCTCCTTGGCCTTCTGTGGCCCCACCAGGTTGATCAGCACCGGCAGTGAGTGCCACGTCAGGTTGAACCCGATGCTCACCTCGTTCAAGGTCAGCTTGATCGACGGCGCCCCCACCCGGAAGTCGCACGCCGCCGGGAACACCGCGCCACCGCCGATGAGGTAGCCGTGGCACGCGGCGATGGTCACCGCGTTGAGGTGGAGCAGCGTGTCGTACATCCGCGCCCCGTTCTTGGAGCCCAGCATCGCCTCGGTCTTGGTCGCCCGTGGCGCCTTCAGGTCGGCGCCCGAACAGAAGCTCGGCCCCTCCCCGCGCAGGATCACCACCCGCACCGACGGGTCGGCCTCGACGGCCAGGCACGCCTGGTGCACGTCGGCCACCAGCTGCGCGTTGACCGCGTTGTGGACCTTGGGACGGTTGAGCACGAGGTGACGGACCGGCCCGTCGCCGTCGAGTCGCACGGTTTCGAACTGCATCCTCGAACTCTCCCACGCGTCAGCCCGGGCTGCTGGCACCATCGGCGCCGCGGGCCCGGAAACAGCCCCGCCGCCGCCCTGCCGCCGCCCTGCCGCCACCCGACACCCACGCGGTCCGCCCTTCTTCGCGTCGGCGGGCGGCGGGTAGCGTGGCCCATCGTGATTCAAGACGCGCTCCGCGCCGCCATCGGTCAGGCCCTGGCCTCCCTGGGGATCGAACCCCCTGCCGCCATCGCCCTGGAACGTCCGGCCCGCAAGGAGCACGGCGACTGGTCCACCAACGTCGCCCTGGCCACCGCCAAGAGCGCCGGCCGCAACCCCCGCGAGCTGGCCGCCGCCCTCGTCACCGCCCTCGAGGCCGCCGAGGTCGCCCACGTCAGCCGGCTCGAGGTCGCCGGTCCCGGCTTCGTGAACTTCCACCTCGCCCCCAGCTGGCTGCACGCCGTGCTGCGCGACGCCGCCACCCTCGGCACCGACGGCTTCGCCCGGCCCGACCTCGGCCACGGCAAACGGGTCAACGTCGAGTTCGTCTCGGCAAACCCCACCGGCCCGTTGCACGCCGGCGGCGGCCGTTGGGCCGCCTACGGCGACGCGCTGGTCAACCTGCTCAACCACTGCGGCTACCGGGCGGACCGCGAGTACTACCTCAACGACCGCGGCGTGCAGATGCGGCTGTTCGGCGAGTCGCTCTCCGCCCTCAAGGCCGGCCTGTCCGTCCCCGAGGACGGCTACAAGGGCCAGTACCTCGAGGAATGGGCGGCCGAGATGCCCGCCGACGCCGACCCCCTCGAATGGGGCTACGACCGGGTCAAGCGCGACCTGCGCGAAACCCTCGACGCCGCCGGCGTGCACTTCGACACCTGGTTCTCCGAACGGTCCCTGGTGTCCGACGGCGCCATCGACGCCACCCTCGCAGACCTCGCCGCCCGTGGCGCCACCTACACCGCGGACGGCGCGGTCTGGCTGCGCAGCACCGACTACGGCGACGACAAGGACCGGGTGCTGGTCAAGTCCGACGGCGAACCCACCTATCTGTTGCCCGACATCGCCTACCACCGCAACAAGTTCGAACGCGGCTACGAACAGCTCATCGACATCTGGGGCGCCGACCACCACGGCTACGTGGCCCGGCTCAAGGCCGGCGTGCAGGCCCTTGGCCACGACAGCAGCGAGGTCGAGCTGATCCTCGGCCAGCTCGTCACCCTCAAGCGCAACGGTGAGGAGGTCAAGCTCTCCAAGCGGGCCGGCACCATCGTCACCCTCTCCGAGGTGGTCGACGAGACCGGCATCGACGCCACCCGGCTGACGTTCCTGCTGCAGTCTCTCGACACCCGCCAGACCGTCGACCTCGCCGTCATGGCCTCCCAGGCCATGGAGAACCCGGTCTTCTACGTGCAGTACGCCCACGCCCGCATCGCCTCGCTGGTCCGCCAGACCGCGGCCAACGGCGTCACCCGCCGGCCGCTCGAGCAGATCGACCTCGGCCCGCTCACCCACGAACGCGAGCTCGACGTGCTGCGCCTGCTCTCCGAGCTCGACGACGTCGTCACCCTGGCCTGCAACGACCGGGCCCCCCACAAGGTCACCACCTGGGTGCGCGAGCTCGCCGGCGCCTTCCACGGCTTCTACCACGACTGCCGGATCATGGGCACCGACGGCGACGGCCGTCCCGTCGACGACGCCACCACCCAGGCCCGGCTGTGGCTGGTCGAGGGTGCCCGGGTCGGGTTGCGCATCGGGCTCGGCATCCTCGGCGTCAGCGCCCCGGAGTCGATGTAGGCCATGGCCGGACCGATCTCCTTCCGCCTGCTGCCCGACACCGCCGCGGTCGGGCCCGACGGGCAGCTCCTGCTCGGCGGGGTCGACACCGTCGCCCTGGCCGAGCAGTACGGCACGCCGCTGTTCGTCTACGACGAGACCCACCTGCGTAACCGCTGCCGCCAAGCGGTCGACGCCTTCCCCGGCGGCGTCTACTACGCCACCAAGGCCTTCCTGTGCGGGGCCATGGCCCGGCTCGCCCACAGCGAGGGCATGCGGCTCGACGTCGCCTCCGGCGGCGAGATGTACGTGGCCCTACGGGCCGGTATCCCCGCCGTCGACCTGCTGCTGCACGGCAACAACAAGTCCACCGCCGAGCTGCGCGCCGCGCTGTCGACCGGGGTCGGGCGAATCGTCGTCGATTCGTTCGACGAGATCGACCGGCTCGAACGCCTCGTCGCCGGCGAAGGCCTCGACCGGCCCGACGTGCTGATCCGGGTCACCCCCGGGGTGCACGCCCACACCCACGACTACATCTCCACCGGCCAGGAGGACTCCAAGTTCGGCTTCGGCCTGGCCTCCGGTGCCGCCGCCGCGGCCATCGACCGGTTGCGCCGGCCCGATTCCCCGGCTCGGCTGATCGGCCTGCACGTCCACATCGGCTCGCAGGTGTTCGTGGCCCGCAGCTTCGCGCTGGCCCTGGAAGCCCTCGCCCCGTTCGTACGCGGCGCGGCCTTGCCCGAACTGAACATCGGCGGCGGCCTCGGCGTGGCCTACGTCGAGGCCGAGCAGAGCGAGCCGATCAGCGCCTGGGGCGAACGGGTCCACGGCGCCTGCGAGGCCCTCGGCATCGACGCCGTGGTCTCCGCCGAACCGGGCCGGGTGATCGTGGCGCAGGCCGCGGTCACCCTCTACCGGGCCGGCACCATCAAGGACCTGCCCGGCATCCGTACCTACGTGGCGGTCGACGGCGGCATGATCGACAACCCTCGCCCGGCGATGTACGGCAGCGAGTACGAGGCGTTCCTGCCCCGTGCCGTCGGTGCCGCCCGTTCCCGCACGGTGCGCATCGTCGGCAAGCACTGCGAGTCGGGCGACGTGCTGCTGCACGAGGCCACGGTCCCTGAGGACCTGCAGGTCGACGACGTCGTCGCCACACCGGTCACCGGGGCCTACGGCTGGTCGATGGGCTCCAACTACAACCGCATGGGCCGGCCCGCCATCGTCTTCGCCGCCGACGGCCGGGCCCGCCTGGTCGTACGCCGCGAGACCGACGAGGACCTGATGCGCACCGACATGGCCTTCGACACCACCGCGTCGACGCCGGCATGACCGCTCAACCTGCAGCGGGCGCGTTCCGAATCAACCCTGGTCCCCGAGTGAGAGGCTGACGCACCGTGGTGTCCGACTCCGTACGCATTGGTTTGTTGGGTTGCGGCAACGTGGGTGCCGCGTTCGCCGCTCTCGTGGTCGCCCGGGCCGACGCAATCGAGGCCCAGACCGGCCTGCGCCTCGAGGTGACCCGCGTGGCGGTCCGTTCGGTGTCGCGCTCCCGGGACGTCTCCTTCGGTCCCGACGTGCTCACCCACGACGCCGCGGCGCTGGTGGCCGATCCCGAGGTCGACCTGGTGGTCGAGGTCATGGGCGGTATCGAGCCGGCCCGTTCGCTGATCCTCGACGCCCTCAAGGCCGGCAAGCCGGTGATCACCGCCAACAAGGAGCTGCTGGCCAACTTCGGGCCCGAGCTGTACCGCGCCGCGGAGGCCGCCGGGGTCGACCTGCTCTTCGAGGCCGCGGTCGGCGGGGGTATCCCCATCGTGCGGCCGTTGCGCGAGTCGCTGCGGGGCGAGCGCATCAAGCAGGTGATGGGCATCGTCAACGGCACCACCAACTACATCCTCACCCGTATGACCGAGTCCGGCGCGTCCTACCACGACGCCCTGGCCGAGGCCCAGAGCCTCGGCTACGCCGAGCGCGACCCCACCGCCGACGTCGAGGGCTACGACGCCGGGGCCAAGGTGGCGATCCTGGCCTCGATCGCCTTCGGCGCCGCGGTTGCCGCCGGCGACGTGTACCACGAGGGCATCAGCAACATCACCGCCACCGACATCGACTTCGCCGGCCGGCTGGGCTACCGCATCAAGCTGCTGGCCATCGCCGAGGAGTACGACGACGGCACCATCGGCGTGCGGGTCCACCCGGCCATGGTGCCGCTCGACCATCCACTGGCGGCGGTGCGTGACTCCTACAACGCGGTCTTCGTCGAGGGCGAGGCGGTCGGCAACCTGATGTTCTACGGCCGTGGCGCCGGCGGAAACCCCACCGCCTCGGCGGTGCTCGGCGACGTCATCGACGCCGCCGCCAACCTGCGCAACCACGCTGCCGCCTCGCTCGGCACCCTGCGCCCGGCCCGCATCCGGCCGGTCGACGACGTCGAGTCCGAGTACTACCTGCAGCTCGAGGTGGCCGACCAGCCCGGCGTGCTGGCCCAGGTCGCCCAGGTCTTCGGCGAGCACGGCGTGTCCATCCGCAGCATGGAACAGGACGGGCTGGGGGAGCGGGCCCGCATCATCTTCATCACCCACTCCGCCCGCGAGGCCGACGTGCAGGCCACCCTGGCCGAGCTGCGGGGCCTCGACGCGGTTCGCCAGGTCAACGGCCTGCTGCGGGTGATCGGCAGCAGGGGCCGGTCGTGATGCGCTACGTGTCCACCCGTGGCGCGTCCCCCGAGCTCGACTTCAGTGACGTGCTGCTGGTGGGCCTGGCCACCGACGGCGGTCTGTACGTGCCCAGCGAGGTGCCGCCCCTGCCGCAGGACTGGCACCTCGAACGGCCCTACGCCGAGCTCGCCGCCGCGGTCATGTGGCCCTACGTCGAAGGCAGCATCGAACGTGGCACCTTCGACGCCGTCGTCGCGGACAGCTACCGCACCTTCGACCATCCCGATGTGGTCCCGATGCGCGAGCTCGACACCGGCCTCTACCTCGCCGAGCTGTTCTGGGGCCCGACCCTGGCGTTCAAGGACGTGGCCCTGCAGCTGGTCGGGCGCCTCTTCGACCAGGAACTCGGCCGCCGCGGCGACCGGGTCACCGTGGTCGGGGCCACCTCGGGCGACACCGGGTCCGCGGCCATCGAGGCGCTGCGCGACCGCGAGGCGGTCGACTGTTTCATCCTGCACCCCCACGGCCGGGTGTCGGAGGTGCAGCGCCGCCAGATGACCACGGTGCTGGCCGACAACGTGTTCAACCTCGCCGTGGACGGCACCTTCGACGACTGCCAGGACCTGGTCAAGGCGATGTTCGCCGACGAGGCGTTCCGTGGCCGGTTCCACCTGTCGGCGGTCAACTCGATCAACTTCGCCCGGGTCCTGGCCCAGATCGTCTACTACGTCACCGCCGCGGCCTGGGTCCGCCGCCACCTCGGCGCCACGACGGCGGTGTCCTTCGTGGTGCCGACGGGAAACTTCGGCAACGTCTATGCCGGCCACCTCGCCCGCCGGGCCGGCCTGCCGGTGCGGCAGCTGATCGTGGCCTCCAACGCCAACGACATCCTCCAGCGGTTCTTCACCACCGGCACCATGACCCAGACCGGGGTCGTGCCGACGATCAGCCCGTCGATGGACATCCAGGTCAGCTCCAACCTCGAACGGCTGCTGTGGGAGCTGCACGGCGGCGAGGGCGACGCCGTCGACGCCTTCATGCGCCGCTTCCGCGACGAGCGCACCGTCACCCTCGACGCCGAGCGCTTCCGGTCCCTCGGCGAGGGTTTCGCCGCCTACCGGGCCGACGACGCCGCCTGCCTCGAGGTCATGGCCCGCTACCACGCGCGCCACGACGTGTTGGTCGACCCGCACACCGCGGTGGGCCTGTGCGCCGCCGAAGTGCACGGCTACGGCGTCGACCGTCCGCTGGTGGTGCTGGCCACCGCCCATCCGGCCAAGTTCGCCGACGCCGTGCAGCAGGCCACCGGGGTCCGGCCCGCCCTGCCCCCGCGGCTCGCCGACCTGCTCGAACGGCCCGAACGCTACGAACGGGTCGCCAACGACCTCGACGCGGTCGAGGCCCACGTGGCGGCCCGCGCCCGGCTCGGCCACTGACCCCGACGACAACGGCGCGCCCGGCCGGTGTTACCGTCCTGCCAAGTTCGGTCCCGCCGGGTTCAGTTCTGCCAAGTCCCCGTCCCGTCGCTGCCCGGCAAATCCGCGCCGCTCGGGCCCTCCGAGTGCGAACATTGGGACGAACACGGCGAACATCAGGTCCGCGAGGTGTGCGTGTGCCCTCCGCGATGAGCAGAATGGCAGTTCATGAAGTACGTGGTGTGCGTCCCGGATGGCTGTGCCGACGAGCCGGTCGATGAACTCGGCGGAAAGACGCCCCTCGAATACGCGCACCTGCCGGTGCTGGCTAGCCTCGCCGCCCGGGCGACGGTGGGCCGAGCCCAGACCATCCCCGCCGGCCTGCCTCCGGGCAGCGACGTGGGCAACATGGCGATCTTCGGCTACGACCCCAGCCGCTACCACACCGGCCGTGCCCCCATCGAGGCGGCAGCGCTGCGGCTCGACCTGACCGGTCGCATCGCCTACCGCTGCAACCTGGTCAACGTCTCGCCCGACGGCACGATGGTCGATTTCGCCGGTGGCCACCCAGACTCGGTCCTCGCCGCCGAGGTCATCGCCGCGCTCGACGCCGAGCTCGGGGGCGAAGTCAGTTTCCATCCCGGCGTGCAGTACCGCCACATCATGCTGGCCCCGCTCGACTGGGCCGAGGCCGACTGCTACCCACCCCACGACCTCACCGGCGCGCCGGCGCTGGCGCCGACCGGGCCGACCTCCGCCCGGCTGATCGAGCTGATGGAACGGTCCCGTGACGTGCTGCGGCGCTTCGAGATCGGCGCCAACCAGATCTGGCTGTGGGGCCAGGGCCCGGGCTCGGACATGCCGCGCTTCATCGACCGCTACGGGGTGCACGGTGGCCTGTGCACCGAGGTCGACCTGGTCCGCGGGCTCGGCGTGATGGCCGGGCTCGACGTGGTGGAGGTCGAAGGGGCCAACGCCTGGTTCGACACGAACTACGAGGGCATGCGCGACGCCACCATCGAGGGCCTGCGGGCCGGTGCCGACCTGTGGATCGTGCACATTGAGGCCTCCGACGAGGCCGGCCACGCCGGCGACGTCGGCGAGAAGGTCAAGGCGCTCGAGAACTGGGACCGCCGGGTGCTGGCCGGGCTGACCGAGGCCCTCGACGACCTCGGCCCGTGGCGCATGCTGCTGCTGCCCGACCACGCCACGCCCCTACGGCTGAAGACCCACACCCCCGACGCGGTGCCGTACCTGCTGCTCGACTCGCGCCAGGCGGGGCCCGGTGGGTCCTACACCGAGTCCGGCGTGGCCGGCTCCGCTCCGGTGGTGGCGCACGAGCTGATGGCGGCGCTGCTCCAACGATGAGTCGTCGCTGGTGAGCGGGCTTGCGGGCAGGCCAGGGGGCCCGTGCTACGCTCATGGTCGCGTCGATTCGTCACCCGCCTTGCTCTGCGGCCAACACCACGTGGTCGCAAGGGTGGTTCCCGCACCTCGCAGCCGGGCGTCGATGTCGCTCCCGATCGGTCTGCCGGTGCGGTCCGATCGGTCCCGGCACGACGTGCTCGCTTCGCACCGATTGATCGCCGCAATTCCCACCCACCCCGGACCCCTGGTCCCCGGCGCACCGCCCCGTTGCGGAACCTGCGCCGCCGGTCCTGCGGGCACCACCGGTACTGCCGGAGAAGGAAGGCCCGAGTGAGCGTCGACGCGCACGAGCTCGAGCGAGACACGCTGAGGCGCAAAGACCGCGAACAGCTGCTCGTCATCGCCACGGCTCTCGGCCGCAAGGCCCCGGCACGCGCCCGGAAGGAGCAGATCATCGACGTGATCCTCGGCGTGCCCGCGGCCGGCGGCTCCGGCGGCGGCGCCGAGCGACTCCCGCTCGACGACGCACCCGCCGCGACCCCGAGCCCGGGCCCTGCGGTGGCCCTGGCCCCGGCGGCAGCGACGCCGTCGCCAGCCGTCGCCGTGCCTGCTGCTGCTGCTGCGTCCCCGGTGGACGTCCCGTCCCCGGCTGAGACGCCGTCGACCCCGACCCCCGCCGTCACCTCCGACGTATCGGGTCCGGCGCAGCCGACGTCGGCCGCGACGCCGACCGAGCCTGGCACCGCCGCCGGCGCGGCGGTCCGGGCCTCGACGTTCTCCCCATTCGGCAACCTCGACGCCCCGGCCTTCCGCCGTACCCCGCCGCCGCCCGACCCCGAACGCCCCGAGGCCGGCGCCGACGGTGGTCAGCGACCCGCCGCTGAGCAGCCCGCAATGGCGGCATCGACGGAGCGCGCCGGCTCGAAAGACAGCGCCGAACCGGCCGGGACGACGGCGCCTCACGAGGACCACGACCTCGACGGCGAACGTGAGAGCGGCAGCCGTCGTCGCCGCCGACGCGGGCGCGACAAAGACCGCGACCGCGGCGACCGCCCGACAGAGCCCGCCGCAGCGGCACCGGCCACCCCGGCAACGGTCGGAGCAGCAGCCGCCCCGCAGGAACGCGACCGGGACCGCGATCGGGATCGCGACCGCGACCGGGACCGCGACCGGGATCGCGATCGGGACCGGGACCGGGATCGCGACCGCGGCGAGGAGAGCCACGCATCGGGTGGTGGCCAGGGCGAACAGGTCCCGGTCAGCGGCTTCCTCGACCTGCGTGACGAGGGGTATGGCTTCCTGCGGGTCAAGGGGTACCTGCCCTCCAAGGACGACGTATACGTCCCCGGCAAGTTCGTGCGCCAGTTCGGCCTGCGCAAGGGCGACCACCTCGTGGGGTCGTCCCGCCCGGCCGGCCGGGGCGAGAAGAACCCGGCCCTGCTGCGCATCGACGAGATCAACGACCGCGAGCCCGAGGCTGCCCGCAACCGCCCCCGGTTCGAGGACCTGACCCCGCTCTACCCCGACCAGCAGCTCAAGCTGGAACGGGCGAACGACCCGTACAACATGACGGCGCGCATCGTCGATCTCATCGCCCCCATCGGCAAGGGCCAGCGTGGCCTGATCGTGTCGCCTCCCAAGGCCGGCAAAACCACGGTGATGAAGACCATCGCCCAGTGCATCGAGGCCAACAACCCCGAGGTGAAGCTCATCATGCTGCTCATCGACGAGCGGCCCGAGGAGGTCACCGACATGCGGCGTTCGATCCGCGGTGAGGTGGTCGCCTCCACCTTCGACCGGCCGGCCGACGAGCACACCCACGTCGTGGAGATGACCAGCGAGCGGGCCAAGCGCCTGGTCGAACAGGGCGAGGACGTCGTCATCATCGTCGACGGCATCACCCGGCTCGCTCGGGCCTACAACCTCGCCGCGCCGGCCACCGGGCGGGTCATGTCCGGCGGTATCGACACCGGGGCGCTGTACCCGCCGAAGAAGTTCTTCGGCGCTGCCCGCAACGTCGAGGAGGGTGGCTCGCTCACCATCCTGGCCACGGCACTCGTCGAGACCGGCTCCCGCATGGACGAGGTGATCTTCGAGGAGTTCAAGGGCACCGGCAACATGGAGTTGCGCCTCGATCGCCGCCTGGCCGAGAAGCGCATCTACCCCGCGATCGACGTCGACGGCTCATCCACCCGTCACGAGGAACTGCTCTTCGACCGCCGTCAGCTCAACCAGGTGTGGAAGCTGCGGCGGGTGCTCTCCGGCCTCGCCGGCGACGGTTCCGGCGCCGCCGCACTCGAGCTGCTGGTCGACCGGATGCGGACCTTCCGCTCCAACGACGAGTTCTTGGCCGAGGTGGCCAAGGTCCCCTCGGCGTGATGATCGAGGGGACCGGCAATGTCCGCAACGGTGTCTGATCCCGCGCTGCGTGCCCGGCTGAACCTGGCCAAGCTGCGTTCCGTGGTGCGGGCGCGTACCGGTTCCGAGACCCTCGAGGACCGACCGCTGGGCCCGATGGCGGCGGTGGTGGTCGACGGGTCCGGCTATGTGCTGCTCGATCGGGGCGCCGGCATCGGGGCCGCACTGGCCTGGGCCCACCGCACCGCGCTGAGGGGAACGATCCACGTCGTCGTCGACGGTGACGCAGCGGGACCGTTGGCGCCCGGTGTGGTCGCCCGGCGGGCCCTGTTCTTCACGGCGCAGCCCGTCGTGCTGCGCCTCGACGGCACTGTGCTGAGCCCGGCCGAACCCGGTCAGCACCTGCCGATCCTGGCCGCCGACCCCGCCCACCTGGCGGCCATCGAGCCGCTGCGCCGGGCCGGCGCGGAAATCGTGGTCGAGCACGGGGTGGTCATGGCCGAGCTGAACGGCCTCGAGGTCGGACGGGTCATGGCCGACCAGGAAGGCCCCGGGGTGCACCTCGAGGTCGGTGTCGGACGCTACGACCGCGAGGCGGCGCAGGTGATGGAACAGATCCGCAGCGCGGCCGAGGTGCGAGAGGACGTGCTCGACGTGGTGCGCCGCCATCGACGTGCCGACGAGCCGCCGCACCTGTTGAACCGCCTGGCCCGGCAACGTTGGCTTCGTGCTCGGGTCGTGGCCGAACCCGGCCTCGTCGGTGCCGCCCGGCTCGAGCCGCTCGAGCCGCCGCTGCCGCGCGACAACCTCATCGACCCGGTGCCGGCGTTCGCGGCCGGGGTCGACGACGCCGGTCGGCCGGTGGTGGTGGCCTGTGCGGTGGGCGTCGACGCCGAGGCGATCGCCGTGGCTGCAGACGACCGGGACCGCTTCGACCCCGAGGCCGAGTTGGTCTACGTCTGCCCGGCACGCGACCAGTACCCGATCATCCGCGTGCTCGCCGCGGCGTTGGTGCGGCCCGCCCGTCTGGTGGCCCTCGACGGCGAGTGGATTCGTTGATGCTGGAGCGGATCGAAGCGCTCGAGACGGAGTTCACCGATTTGGAGGCCCGCCTCGGCGACCCGGCCCTGCTCGCCGATCCCAAGCGGTATGCCGACGCCACCCGGCGCTATCGCCAGCTCGAGGCCATCGTGTCGGTGACCGCCCGGCTGCGTGGCCGCCGCGACGACCTCGCCGCCGCCCGCGAGCTCTACGGCGAGGCCGATGCCGGCGAGCGCGATCTGCTACGCGAGGAGATTGACGCCGCCGCACGCGACCTCGACGCCTTGAGCGAGGACTTGCGCCTGCTGCTGCTGCCCCGCGACCCCAACGACGACAAGAACGTGATCATGGAGATCCGCGGGGCCGAAGGCGGCGAGGAGGCCAACCTCTTCGCCCGGGACCTGTTCGAGATGTACCGCGGCTACGCCGGCCGGCAGGGCTTCAAGCTGACGGTGCTCGAGTCCAGCCAGTCCGAACTCGGCGGCTTCAGCGATGTGGTGTTCCGGGTCGAGGGCGACCACGCCTGGTCCAAGCTGAAGTGGGAGGCCGGCCCGCACCGGGTCCAGAGGGTGCCCGTCACCGAGTCCCAGGGCCGGATCCACACCTCCTCGGCGACGGTCACCGTGCTGCCCGAGGCCGACGAGATCGACGTCGACATCGACCCCAACGACCTGCAGATCGACGTGTTCCGCTCGTCGGGGGCCGGTGGCCAGCACGTCAACACCACCGACTCGGCGGTCCGCATCACCCACAAGCCGACCGGGCTGGTGGTGTCCATGCAGGACGAGAAGAGCCAGCTGCAGAACCGGGCCAAGGCCCTGGTGGTCCTGCGCTCGCGTCTGCTCAAGGCCGAGCAGGATCGCCAGAGCGCCCAGCGTTCGGGCCAGCGCCGCGACCAGATCGGTGGGGGAGGTCGCAGTGAGAAGATCCGGACCTACAACTTCAAGGAGAACCGGGTCAGCGATCACCGGCTCGGCCTGACGCTCTACAAGCTCGACCGGGTCCTCACCGGCGAGCTCGACGACGTCATCGACGCCATGGTCCAGGACGAGCGGGCCCGCCAGCTCGCCGACGGCGAGGGCTGAACGGCGATGTCCGCCGCCGCCGACGACGGGACCATCAGCTGGGCCGAGGTGGGAGAGGGCGGCCGGGCCCGGCTCATCGCCGCCGGCTCGTCACAGGCTGCCCTCGACGTGCGCCGCATGATCGAGGACGTCACCGGGTGCGAGCCGGGGGCGTATCACGCCACGCTCGAGCAGCCGGCCACCGTGCGGGCCCTCGGCCGGTTCGACGCCATGGTGGAACGCCGAGCCACCGGCGAGCCGCTGCAGTACGTGCTGGGCCGCTGGGGGTTCCGGTACCTCGACCTGCTGGTCGACCGGCGGGTGCTCATCCCCAGGCCCGAGACCGAGATCGTGGTCGAGGTGGCGCTCGCCGAGATCGACCGGCTCGTCGAACGCCACGGCCACGATTACCACCGGCGGATCACCGTCGCCGATCTCGGTACCGGCTCGGGAGCGATCGCCCTGTCGTTGGCGTCGGAGTGCAAGCTTGCCGACGTGTGGGCCACCGACGTCTCCGACGACGCGTTGACGGTGGCCCGAGCCAACCTCGCCGGTATCGGCCGCGCCGCGACCCGGGTACAGATGCGGTCGGGTTCGTGGTTCGCGGCGCTGCCCGACGAGCTCGCCGGACAGCTCGCAGTCATCGTCTCCAACCCGCCCTACGTGGCCGCCCACGAGACTCTGCCCGCCGAGGTGGCTGACTGGGAGCCGGACCTGGCCCTGCGGAGCGGGCCGGACGGGCTCGACGCGGCGCGGCACCTGCTGCAGGGTGCCCTGCAGTGGTTGCAGCCCGACGGCATCATCGTGCTCGAGCTGGGCGCGGCCCAGCTCTGCGCCGCAGCGGAGCTGGCCCTCGCCGGTGGGTACCGTTCGGTCGAGGTCAAAGCCGACCTGGCCGGACGGGACCGCGCGCTGGTGGCCCGGCGGGTGGACTAACGTCCCGCGCCGTGGCGACCCGGCATCAGCACCCGCACCGCACGCCGCGGCGCCGCTCGTGACCCCCACGCTGTGGGGGTACGGCCTGACCGGGGCGGTGGCGGCCGTGGTCACCTGGCTGCTCGTGCCGGCCACCCAACGGTTGGCGCAGCGGGTCGGCGCAGTGGTCGCCCCCGACGAACGCCGGGTGCACCGGTGGCCCACCCCGACCCTCGGTGGTGCCGCCATGCTGGTGGGCTTCCTGGCGGCGGTCCTGGTCGCTGCGGTGGTGCTGCCGGGCTACGACTCGGTGTTCGACCACCCACGCGAGATCATCGGCATCGTCGTGGCGGCGGTGGTCGTGTACGGCGTCGGGTTCATCGACGACATTCGTGAGGTCTCGGCGCCGGCGAAGGTCGCGGGCATGGTCCTCGCCGGTTCGGTGCTGTCCATCGCCGGGGTCAGCCTGGTGTACTTCCGCATTCCCTTCGCCGGGTTCTGGGTGCTGACCCCGGACCTGTCGGCGCTCATCACGGTGCTGTGGGTCATCGGCATGGCCAACGCGGTCAACCTCGTCGACGGCCTCGACGGTCTCGCCGCCGGCATCGTCGGCATCGCCGCGCTGGCGTTCTTCATCTACACCCAGCAGCTCGCCGACAACGACCTGCTGCGGTCCGCGAACTCGGCCCCGTTGGTCGCGGTGGCGGTGGTCGGGGTGTGCCTGGGGTTCCTGCCGCACAACTTCCACCCGGCCCGCACCTTCATGGGCGACGGCGGCGCCCTGCTGCTGGGCCTGTTGATGGCCGCGGCCACCATCTCGGTGGGTGGCCGCACCCGTGACCCCTTCAGCGGCCAGACCTACTTCTTCTTCGCCCCCCTGGTGATCCCGCTGTTCGTCCTCGGCGTGCCCATCCTCGACACCACCTTCGCCATCATCCGCCGGGCGCGTCGCCGTTCGGGGCTGGCCACCGCCGACAAGGGCCACCTCCACCACCGCCTCATGCAGATGGGCCACGGCCAGCGCCGCAGCGTGGCGATCCTGTGGGGCTGGACGGCGCTGCTCTCCGCGATTGCCCTGGTGCCCACCATCACCGGTTCGGGCGACAGCCTGGTCCTGGTCGGTCTCGGCGGGGTGGCGTTGGCATTGGTGACCTGGTTCCATCCGGGCCTCAAACGATCGTCCGACGAATGACCGCCCGACGACTGACCGTCCGACGAATGACCGCCCGACGAATGACCGCCCGACGAATGGGCTCAGCGACCGCCTGACGGGCGTCGTCGCCGGGGACGGTGTTCGTGCCCCCGGACCAGACCGGTCAGCTCGCTCCGCGTTGGAGCAGCACGCTGGGCAGGGTCTTGCCCAGGATCGACAGGTCCGTCACCAGGGACCAGTTGTCGACGTAGTACAGGTCGAGGCGGCTGTACTCCTCGAAGGTGGTACCCGAACGCCCACTGACCTGCCACATGCCGGTGATCCCCGGCTGGACCCGCAGCCGGTCGCGCAGGTCCTCCGACCACATCGCCGCCTCGTCGGGCAGCGCCGGGCGGGGGCCGACCAGGCTCATCTCTCCACGCAGGACGTTCCACAGCTGCGGCAGCTCGTCGATGGAGCTCTTGCGCAGGATGCGGCCGAGCGGCGTCACCCGGGGATCGTTCTTGATCTTGAACAACGGTCCGCCCGCCTCGTTCTGGGAGGCGAGGGCCTCCCGCAGCTGATGGGCGTCGGGCACCATGGTGCGGAACTTGATGACGTCGAAGAGCCTGCCGTTGCGGCCAACACGGGTCTGGCGGAAGAACACCGGGCCCTTGCTGTCGAGCCTGATGGCCAGACTCACGACCGACAACGGCAGCGCCAGCACGAAGAGGCCCAGCAGCGACAGGGTGAAGTCGAACGCCCGCTTGGCCCACGAGCGCCAGCCGGACTGATGGAACGGCTGGAGGTACAGCACCGGGAAGCGACCCAGCGGACGGATCGACAACCGCCCAACTGCGATGTCGGGCAGGGTCGGGGACAACTCGACGTTGATCCCGGCCTTGAGCAGCTTGCGGATCAGGCTCGAGGTCTGGGCGACCTCGATCGCCGAGGCCGCGATCATGACGTTGCCGATGCGCCGCCGGCTGAGCGTGTCGACGGCGTCGTCGAGTCGACACAGCACGTCACCGAAGCGGGTGCCGCTGTGGGTCCCGTCGACCGTGATGTACCCGGCGAAGTGGCATCCGAGCTCCGGCGCCTCGTCGAACATCCGGCGTAGTTCCCGGCCCTCACTGTTGTCGCCGACGATGGCGATGGACCGCGACCGGTAGCCCTGCCGCCGCAGCTGTTGGAAGACCTGCCGCACGAGCTCTCGCTCGATGGTGAGCAGGGCGAGCCCGCCGACGAAGGCGAACAGCACGAAGTCCCGTTCGATGCTGATGCGGCGCCACAGGTCCGAGATCACCAGCAGCGACGCCGCCCCGGCGACCGACGCCAGCGCCAGGCGGCGGAACTCCTGGGCCCGAGCGGCGATGAACCGGGCCTGGTAGGCGCGGACCTGCACGAGTGCGAACAGCCACACCGGTAACGACAACAGCGCGATCTGCTCGGTGACTGCCGCATTGTGGGCCGACGAGGTCCGGCCGCTGAGGCGGGCCAGCACCATGGCGAGGCCGAGGGCGAGAATGATGGCAATGGTGTCGGCCGCCGCGACGAGCAGCTTCGAGACCAGCGGTGACCAGCTGAGCAGCCGCGCCCGGCCAGGCCGATTCGCCGCCGTCGGCGCCTGCGCGGTGGTGTTGGCGGGCGCAGCGAGGCTGTCGTACCGAGGCCCGCCCACAGCTTCCACCGGCCTGCGGGTAGCAGACCCGTGCCCCCGTTGGGGGTCTCGCGATCGAATTGTCTCCACGGGTGCCGCTCCCACCGCTCCGGTCGCAAACCCCGCAGTCGGCGACGGCACACGCACACGCTCGACATCGAGATGTCGAAGTCTTGTCGACCACCGGGCTTTTCCGCCGCCGCAGCGATCATCGCGTTCCGCCGAACCGAACCATCAAGGTTCCTGATTCACCGGTGACCTTACGCCAACAATGGGGATCGGTAAGCAGGACCTTTGTGCCGATTCGGTGACAGCCTTAGGACCCTCATCATCGGTGAGGGATTGCGCCTGTGCTTCGAGCCCACCCTTCCTGAGCCGGTACCCGCTCGACCACGCTGCGTCGTTTCTTCAACGGGCATGGTGATGCTGTGCACTGGTGCGTCGATCTCGCCATAGCGTCTACCAGGCCGATCGGACCGGCTTCGTCATGGCCCTCTAGCCGGGAGGCAAGCGCTCGGCAGTACCCCGGTGAGCAGCGGCTTCACAGCCGGCCGGGGCGACCGATGCCGAACTGGCGGCCCGAACCGCGCGCGAACGGTGCCCGAACCGTGCACGAGTCGGGTTCGGGCCGGGCTCGGTTCGGGCGTCGAGCGGCCGGCGCCCTTCACGTCACGCCGGGGTTGGCCCCGGCCGGGCGAACCCGGGCCCGAGCCGTCCCCGACGGTGGGGAAAGGGTGTTCATCCCGACCGGTGAACGTGGGACCCGCCCACATCCCCCATCCGGGCGATCCCGGTCGGGACCGCCCCACCCATGCCGAACGCGGATTTGCGCTGGGTGAGCTGGCCCCATAGATTGCGAATCCATTCACAAGCCCAACGCGCGCTCGGCGCACGGCGTCAAGGAAGCCCCGTGGACAACTCGCAGCGACGCGAATTCTCCAAAGATCTCAACCGCAGTAGTGGCGGCTTCGAACTTGCGTTCGTGGCGGCAATCTTCGGTGGTATCGGCCTCCTGCTCGACCATTGGTTCGGCACCACTCCGGTCATCGGACTGGTGTTCTTCCTACTGGCCAGCGTGGGTTGTGTGGTCAAGCTGTGGCTGGGCTACGACGAGCAGATGAAGCGTCTCGAGGCGGAGGGTCCATGGGCTCGCCGTTCGTGACCCGCCTCGACGGCCCCGCCCCCGAGGTCGAGGTGGCCCGGGACATGATCCGTCGAGCGCTGCCCGCAGCCCCGGTGCTCGTGCTGCTCTGTGCCGCCATGTGGTCGGTCGACGGGGCCATCTCGTCGGCCTACGGCATCGCCATCGTGCTGGGGAACCTGGCGCTCTCAGCTGCCCTGCTGGCGGTTACGGCGAGGATCTCGCTGGCGCTGATGATGGGTGCCGCGCTGTTCGGCTTCCTGCTCCGGATGGGGGTCATCTTCGCCGCCGTCCTGCTGGTCAAGGATGCCGGCTGGATGAGCCTTCCGGCCCTCGGGGTGACCCTGGTGGTCGCCCATCTCGGGCTTCTGTTCTGGGAGATGCGTTATGTTTCGCTCTCCCTCGCGCACCCGGGCCTCAAGCCCCGGCGTTCGACCCCCCATTCGCGACAACCAGCAGCAAAGGAGAGCGTGGCACCGTGATCATCGGCGCACTGCAGTTCCCGCCCATCGAGAACGTGGTCGAATGGCCGGCCTGGTTCGGCCAAGGCCAGGCCTACGCGTTCAACAAGATCGCGTTCATCAACCTGTTGGCTGCGATCATCACGATCGTGATCTTCGCCATCGCCGGCTCGAAGAAGCAGCTGGTGCCCCGCGGTGTGCAGAACATCGCTGAGGTCTCGGTGCAGTTCATCCGCAACGAGGTGATCGCACCCGGTATCGGTCACGGTGGCGAGCGTTACCTCCCGATGCTGATCTCGATGTTCTTCTTCCTCTTCTTCTCGAACATCACCGGCATCATCCCGCTGTTCAACATGCCGGCCACGGCCCGCATGGCCACCCCGATCGTGCTGGCCCTGCTGGCCTGGGTGTGGTTCATCGGGGTGGGCCTCAAGCACCACGGCATCCGCTACATCACCGGGGCGCTGTTCCCGCCGGGGGTGCCCAAGCCGCTCTATCTGCTCGTCACGCCGATCGAGTTCGTGTCGACGTTCCTGGTGCGGCCGTTCTCGCTCGCCGTTCGTCTGTTCGCCAACATGCTCGCCGGTCACATCCTGCTGGTGACCTTCAGCGTGCTGTGCATCACCCTGTGGGGCTTCAAGCCGCTGGTGGCCGCACTGCCGTTGTCGCTGTTCATGCTGATCGCCCTCACCGGCTTCGAGGTGCTCGTCGCCTTCCTGCAGGCATACATCTTCACGATCCTCACCGCCGTGTACATCGGCGGGGCCCTGCACCCCGAACACTGAGTCCCGCCGCTCCCCGGAGCGGTCTGCAACAACCCCCATCGCAAGCAACCATCGCAAGCAAGCAACCCATGTCGTCTCCGGTGCCGCCGGAGCCGCACCACCACAAACAGGAGACCAGAACCCGATGAGCCTTCTCCACCACGCGATCGAACTGGCTTCGGAGGCGACGACCACCGCCGCCGATAGCGCCGCCACGACCGCCGCCGACGCCAAGGCGGCGGCCGGTGCCAGCAGCGCCGGCTACGCCTACGGCCTTGCCGCCATCGGCCCGGGTATCGGCATCGGCTACATCGTCGGCCAGGCGGTCAGCGCCATGGCCCGTCAGCCGGAGAGCGCCGGCATGGTGCGTACCACCATGTTCCTCGGTATCGCCTTCACCGAAGCCCTCGCCCTCATCGGCTTCGTCGTGTTCATCCTCCTCAAGTTCGTCTGATCCTCGACTTCTCGAAACCGATCGAACGAACGACTGAGACGGAGGAACTGTGCTCGCTGCTGCCCTGCTGCTAGCGGCTGAAGAAGCAAAGAAGACGGTCAACCCGATTCTTCCGGTGACGGAGGAGATCGTCTGGGCCGCGGCGAGCTTCTTCTTGCTGTGGATGCTGATGCGCTACGTCTTCCTGGCCCCGGTGATGCGGGTCATGGACGAACGTGAGGGACGACTGCGTGAGGCCCGAGCCGAGGCTGACTCGGCCAGCTCGGGTGCTGACGACGCGGTCGCCGCATATAACGCCCGGGTCGACGTGGCCCGGGTCGAGGCCAACGGCATCGTTGCCGCGGCCCGTGACGAGGCCGAGCGCTACCGCGCCCGGCAGCTGGCGGAGGCCAACGCCGCGATCCACGCACAGCGGGACCAGGCTTCCGCCGAGGTCGGTGCGGCCAAGGCGGCGGCACTCGCCCAGCTGCGCACGCAGGTCGCCGGCGTCGCCGTTTCGGCGGCCTCTCGGGTCGTGCAGAAGGACCTCGCCCTCGACGCCCAGTTGCAGGTCATCGAGGACTACGTCAACGGCTCGATCGAAGGTGGGACGCGATGATCGCCATGCTCGGAGCCCTGCTCGCCTCGGAGAAGCCCAACGGCGCCATCCTGCCCGGCGACCTCAACGAGCTGCACTGGTCGATCGTGGCCATCGTGGTGATCTTCGGCCTGTTGTTCAAGCTCGCCCTGCCGCCGATCAAGAAGGCCCTGCGCGACCGCACTGCCAAGATCGAGCAGGAACTCGGTGCCGCCGACTCGGCCAAGGCCGACGCCCTCGCCGAGGCCGAACGGGTGCGGGCTTCCGTCGGTGACGCCGAGGCCGATGCTGCACGGATCGTGGCCGACGCCCGCCAGAGCGCCC
Source organism: Acidimicrobiia bacterium (assembly GCA_947476745.1). Classification (GTDB taxonomy): domain Bacteria; phylum Actinomycetota; class Acidimicrobiia; order Acidimicrobiales; family CAIXPF01; genus CAIXPF01. Next base: position 52,891 of record CANJRG010000003.1, read on the forward strand.
AGCAACTCGAGGTGTCGCTACGTGCACGGGCCGATCAGGAGGCCCAAGACCTCCGCCACCGGGCGCTCGCGGACATCGAGTCCCAGAAGGTGCAGGCCATCGCCGACCTGCAGGCGGAGGTCGCCTCGCTGGCTCATGGTGCGGCCGAAGCGGTGGTTCGTCACAACCTCGACGACGCCACCCACACAAGCCTCATCGACAACTACATCAACCAGGTGGGTGCGTGACGATGGCCGGTACCGAACGCGTCCAATTGTTCGCCGATGCGCTGTTCACCATCGCACAGGCGTCGCCCCAGCCGGCCGAGGTCGAGGACGAGCTGTTCCGGCTCGCCCGTATCTTCGAGGGGTCCGACGAGCTGCGCTCGAAGCTCACCGACACCACCATCCCGGCGCCCCGCCGGCAGCAGATCGTCGAGGAGCTGCTCGGCAGCCGCGCCACCCCGGTCACCACGGCCATCGTGTCGCTCCTGGTCTCCGCGGACCGGGCGGCTGACCTTCCCAAGATCATCGACGCCATGGCCGAGCGATCGGCCGCCGCCTCGAACCGGTCCCTGGCCGAGGTTCGCTCCGCGGTTGCGCTGAGCGATGAGCAACAGGCCCGTCTCGCGGCTGCGCTGAAGAAGCAGCTCGGCTACGCGGTGCAGGTCAAGGTCATCATCGATCCCTCCGTCGTCGGTGGCGTCATCACGCAGATCGGCGACACCGTCATCGATGGCAGCATCCGTACCCGTCTCGCCCAGCTGCGGGAAGCGTTCTAGGCCAAGGAGCCGTAGTCATGGCTGAGCTGACGATCAACACCAACGACATCCTTTCTGCCATCACCAAGGGGCTCGAGGGCTATGCGCCCTCGCTGGAGCAGAACCAGGTGGGCAAGGTCCTCGAGGTGGGCGACGGTATCGCCCGCATCGGCGGTCTCCCCACGGCCACCGTCAACGAGCTGCTCGAGTTCGAGGACGGAACCCTTGGCTTGGCGCTGAACCTCGACGAGGGGTCCATCGGCGCGGTGGTCCTCGGTGAGGTGAACCACATCCACGAAGGCCAGAGCGTCAAGTCGACCGGCCGCATCCTCGACGTCCCCGTCGGCGACGGCCTCCTCGGTCGCGTCGTGGACGCCCTCGGCCAGCCGATCGACGGCAAGGGCCCGCTCACCAACGTGGTCCGCCGCCGGATGGAGATCCAGGCCCCGGGTATCACCGGTCGCAAGCCGGTGCACGAGCCGATGCAGACCGGTATCAAGGCGATCGACGCACTGATCCCGGTCGGTCGTGGACAGCGGGAGCTCATCATCGGGGACCGCAAGACCGGCAAGACCACGATCGCCATCGACACGATCATCAACCAGAAGGGTCTGGGGGTGAACTGCGTCTACGTCGCCATCGGCCAGAAGGCCTCCACGGTGGCGCAGACGGTGGCGACGCTCGAGGAGTACGGGGCCATGGACTACACGGTGGTCGTGGTGGCCCCGGCGTCCGATCCGGCACCGTTCAAGTACCTCGCCCCCTACGCCGGTTGCGCCATGGGCCAGCACTGGATGGACAACGGTGGTCACGCCCTCGCGGTGTACGACGATCTCTCCAAGCAGGCCGAGGCGTACCGCCAGGTGGCGCTGCTGCTGCGCCGACCGCCGGGCCGTGAGGCCTACCCGGGCGACGTGTTCTACCTGCACTCCCGCCTGCTCGAGCGTGCGGCGAAGCTGTCCGACGAGCGTGGTGCCGGTTCGCTGACCGCCCTGCCGGTCATCGAGACCAAGGCCGGCGACGTGTCCGCGTACATCCCGACCAACGTGATCTCCATCACCGACGGCCAGATCTACCTGCAGGACGACCTGTTCAAGTCGGGTATCCGCCCGGCGGTTGACGTCGGTATCTCGGTGTCCCGGGTGGGCTCCGCCGCCCAGATCAAGGCCATGAAGACCGCCACCGGCACGCTGAAGTCGGACCTCCAGCAGTTCCGTGAGCTGCAGGCGTTCGCCGCCTTCGGTTCCGATCTCGATGCCGTGTCCAAGGCCCAGCTCGAGCGTGGCAACCGTCTCACCGAGCTGCTCAAGCAGGGCCTCAACAGCCCGCTTCCGGTCCAGGAGCAGGTGGTTTCGATCTTCGCCGGAACCCGCGGTTACCTCGACACCGTCCCTGTGACCGATGTGCAGCGCTTCGAGGGTGAGTTGCTCGACTGGTTCCGTTCCCGTCACGGCGACGTGCTCGAAGGCATCCGCGCCACGGGCGACATCCCCGACGTCGCGGCGTTCGAGGCCATCATCAAGGCCTTCGCGCAGCAGTTCCGGACCAGCGACGGCTCAGGCGCGGAGCCCGCCCCGCAGGCACAGGGTGCTGCACGGATGGCGATCGTGGACTCCGACGTGACCCTTCCCGAAGAAGCCATCGAGCGCGAGCACGAGTGATCCCGTTGAACGCAAGCCAGCCGACGCCGCCGTGCAGCGGGGAGGTCTGATAGATGCCGGGTGCACAGGAACGCATCCTTCGTCGCCGAATCAACAGCGTGAAGGCGACGAAGAAGATCACGCGGGCCATGGAGCTCATCGCCGCGTCGCGCGTCGTGCGGGCGCAGCAACGAGCGAACGCCGCTCGTCCGTATGCCCGTCAGATCACCAAGGTGATCGAGGACCTCGCCGCCAGCGGCGCCAGCGTCGACCACCCGTTGCTGCGTGATGCCGGCGAGGTCCGCAAGGTCGCCTACGTGGTGCTCACCTCCGATCGTGGCCTCGCCGGTGCGTACAACACGTCGGTCATCCGGGCCACCGAGCGTGAGCTGCATGCCAACCAGCTCGCCGGGGTCGACTACGAGCTGATCACCGTCGGCCGCAAGGCCGCCGCCTACTTCCGGTTCCGTAACTACCGGCTCGCCGCCAGCTACGAGGGCATCAGCGACAAGCCGACCTACGAGAACGCTCGCGAGGTCGCCGAGTTCATCACCAACCTCTTCCACAGCGGTGGCGTGGACAAGGTGATCCTGGCCTACACCGAGTTCATCTCGATCGCCTCGCAGAAGGTGACGGTGCGGACCTTCCTGCCGCTGGTGCCGGAGGAGACCATCGCCGAGGTCGGTTCGGCCACCGCCGTGGCGGCCTACGAGTTCGAGCCGAGCCCCGAGGCCGTGCTCGCCGCGTTGTTGCCCCGCTACGTCGAGGCCCGCCTCTTCGCCGCCCTGCTCGATGCAGCGGCATCCGAACACGCCAACCGCCAGCGAGCCATGAAGTCGGCCACCGACAACGCCGAGGACATGATTGTTCGCCTCGGCCGCCAGTTGAACCGGGCCCGCCAGGACGCCATCACCACCGAGATCATGGAGATCGTGGCCGGCGCCGAAGGCCTGAAGGGGAACCAGGGGGACGACGAGGACCTCCTGCTCGATCGGCTCGATCCGATCCACCTGTTTCCCCAGCACCAAGAACAGCAGCATTCCGCTCCCGGGCACGTGTAGAGGAGACCCACAGCATGACCACTGCCACCCTCAAGGACGGTCGGATCGTCGCCATCGCCGGTCCGGTGGTCGACGTCGAGTTCCCGCCCGATGGCCTGCCCGAGATCAACACGGCCCTCGAGTTCGACATCATCATCGGCACCGAGAAGACCGTGGTTCGGGCCGAGGTCGCCCAGCAGATCGGCGACTCACGCGTCCGCGCCATCGCCCTCAAGCCGACCGACGGCCTCAGCCGCGGTACGGCGGTGCGCAACCTCGGCACCGGCCTGTCGATGCCGGTCGGTGACGGCGTGTTGGGCCACGTGTTCAACGTGATCGGCGAGCCGCTCGACGTGTCGCTGGAGTCGATCCAGGACAAGCTCGACGGCTACTGGGAGATCCACCGCCCGGCTCCCGACTTCCACACCCTCGAACCCAAGAAGATCATGTTCGAGACCGGCATCAAGGTCATCGACCTGCTGACGCCGTACCTCCAGGGCGGCAAGATCGGCCTGTTCGGTGGTGCGGGCGTCGGCAAGACGGTGCTCATCACCGAGATGATCCGCCGCGTGGCTCAGAACCACGGTGGTGTGTCGGTGTTCGCCGGCGTCGGGGAGCGGACCCGCGAGGGCACCGACCTCTTCCTGGAAATGGCCGAGTCCGGCGTGTTGGAGAAGGCCTCGCTGATCTTCGGACAGATGGACGAGCCCCCTGGTGTGCGCTTGCGGGTCGCCCTGGCGGCGCTGACGGTCGCCGAGTACTTCCGTGACGACCGCGGCATGGACGTGCTGCTGTTCATCGACAACATCTTCCGCTTCGTGCAGGCCGGTTCCGAGGTGTCGACCCTGCTGGGCCGTATGCCCTCAGCGGTGGGCTACCAGCCCACCCTGGCCGACGAGATGGGCACCCTGCAGGAGCGCATCACGACCACCCGGGGCCGTTCCATCACCTCGCTGCAGGCCGTGTACGTGCCGGCGGACGATTACACCGACCCGGCGCCGTTCACCTCGTTCACCCACTTCGACGGCACGACCGAGCTCTCGCGTGACATCGCCTCGCTGGGTATCTACCCGGCGGTGGACCCGCTGGCGTCGACCTCGTCGATCCTCGCTCCTGAAGTGGTCGGCGACCGCCACTACAACGTGGCCCGCCGGGTGCAGGAGATCCTGCAGCGTTACAAGGAACTGCAGGACATCATCGCCATTCTCGGCCTCGACGAGCTTTCCGAGGAGGACCGCATCACGGTTTCCCGGGCCCGTAGGGTGCAGCGGTTCCTGTCCCAGCCGATGTACGTGGCGGAGGTCTTCACCGGTCTTCCCGGTGTCACCACCCCTGTCGATGAGACCGTCGAGTCCTTCGAGATGCTGGTCAACGGTGATCTCGACGATCTGCCCGAGCAGGCCTTCCTCAACGTCGGTGGCGCACAGGCGGCCCGTGAGAAGGCCGAGCAGCTGCGAGGGAGCGCCTGATGACGCTCCAGGTCGAGTTGGTTTCGCCCGAGGGCATCCTGTTCGAGGGTGAGGCGGACATGGTCATCGCCCGGACGGTGGGCGGTGGCGACATCGCGTTCCTGACCGGCCACGTGTCCTTCGTGGGTACGTTGGCGGCGGGTCTGGTGAAGATCCTCCAGCCCGGGAACCAGAGCCAGCTCATCGCGACGCACCGCGGGTTCGTCTCGGTGTCCCATGACCGGGTGTCGATCCTGTCCGACGTGGCCGAGCTGTCCGCGACCATCGACGTCGCCCGGGCAGAAGCCGCCAAGGCTCGCGCCGAGGAGGAACTTCGGGCCCACAGCGACGACGACGAGGCTCGTGCCTCGCTGCGCCGGGCCGAGGTCCGGCTGCAGGCGGCCCGGGGCTGAAGTCCGGCGCGCTGGCGTTGGCGCCCCGACCAACAGTCGAACAAGGGCCGGCCCGAAAGGTCGGCCCTTGTCGCGTTCATGGCCCGCGTAGGGTGCGGGTGTGCTGAACGACGGTCTTGGGTAGAGCGACTCCCAGGACCGCGGTCCGGTTAGAGCGAACCATGGACAGCCGATTTGCTCATTGAGATGCCCGCTCCGTTGCGGTGTGCTTGGTCGAACGGCCGCTCGCACCGTCCCGACGGGGCGGCGGAGGTCCTCGGTGCGCCGGCGCCGGTGGCTGCGGTCTCGAACGGGTTACACAGCGCGACACCATCGCCCGGGCGGTGGGCCGGGAGCAGGGAGTCACAATGCGGGTTCTGGTGACGGGTCACGATGGCTACATCGGCAATGTGCTCGTGCCGCTGTTCAGGGCAGCGGGTCACACGGTGATCGGCCTCGACAGCATGCTGTTCGAGGGCTGCACATTCGGTGAGGACGGTGGTGGACCGGACCGGGTGATCGCCCTCGACGTACGTGACGTGACCCCCGAACACCTCGAGGGCGTCGATGCGGTGGTCCATCTGGCGGCGATCTCCAACGATCCGCTCGGCGATCTCAACCCCGGCTGCACCTTCGACATCAACCACCTGGCCACGGTGACGTTGGCCAAGGCGGCCAAGGCGGCGGGGGTGACCCGGTTCCTCTACTCGTCGTCGTGCTCGCTGTACGGGGCCCATGGCGACGAGTTCCTCACCGAGTCCGCAGGGTTCAACCCGGTGACGCCCTACGGCGAGTCCAAGGTGCGTTCCGAGACCGACCTCGCCGCCCTCGCCGACGACGACTTTTCGCCCACCTACCTGCGCAACGCCACCGCCTACGGGGTGTCGCCCCGGCTGCGTGGCGACCTGGTGGTCAACAACCTCACCGGGTTCGCCTTCACCACCGGCAAGGTGTTCCTCAAGTCCGACGGCACCTCATGGCGGCCGCTGGTGCACATCGAGGACATCGCCCGGGCGTTCCTGGCCCTGATGGAGGCCCCGCGGGCCCTCGTGCACAACGAGCCGTTCAACGTGGGCAGCACGGCAGAGAACTACCGCATCCGTGACGTGGCCACCGTGGTCGGCGAGACGGTGTCCGGCTCGGTCATCACCTTCTCCGACGAGGCCTTCAACGACCTGCGCAACTACCGGGTCAACTGCGACAAGCTCGCCGAGACGATCGGGTTCGCCACGAAGTGGACGGTGCCGGCGGGGATCGCGGAGCTGTACCAGGCCTACCAGCAGATCGGGCTGACGCTCGACGACCTCGAAGGGAACCGGTACATGCGCATCAAGCGGGTCCGCGACCACCTCGAATCGGGCCGGCTCGACGCCGACCTGCGTTGGACCCGGGCCGACCACAGCGGCCGCTCGACTGCGGGGGTGTCCGCAGCATGAACTGCCGGGTGTGTGGAGAGGATGGGGTCCGTCCGTTCCTCGACCTCGGCAAGATGCCGTTGTCGGACGGTCTGGTACGACCCGAGAACCTGCAGGGGCCGGAACCGACGTTCGCGCTCGAGGTGGCCTTCTGTCCGAGTTGCAGCATGGTGCAGATCCTCGAGGACGTCGCTCAGGAGGTGCTCTTCCCGGAGGACTACCCGTACTTCTCGTCGTTCTCCGACCATCTGCTGGCCCATTCGCGCCGGCATGCGCTGAACCTGATCGAGACCCGCTCGCTGGGCCCCGACAGCCTGGTGGTGGAGCTGGCCTCCAACGACGGCTACCTGTTGCGGAACTTCGTCGAAGCCGGCGTGCCGGTGCTGGGCATCGACCCTGCACCGGCCCAGGTGCAGGCCGCCAACGACCAGGGCGTCCGCAGCATCTGCCGGTTCTTCGGCCGTGAGCTGGCCGACGAGCTGCTCGCCGCCGGCACGGCCCGAGCGGACGTGATCATCGCCAACAACGTGTGTGCCCACGTGCCGGACCTCAACGGGTTCGTGGCCGGGATGCAGGCGCTGCTGGCCCCGGACGGCCTGATCACCATCGAGAACCCCTACGTGCGCGACCTCATCGACCACTGCGAGTTCGACACGATCTACCACGAACACCTGTTCTATCACTCCTGCACCGGGATCGATCGGCTGATGCAACGCCACGGCCTGCACCTCAACCACGTCGAGTACTTCCCCGAGCTGCACGGCGGCACGTTGCGCTACCACGTCTCCCACACCGCCGGTCGAACCCCCGAACTCGAGGCCTTCCTCGCCGACGAGGCGGCCAGCGGGATCGACAGCTTTCGCTACTACGAGGGCTTCGCCAAGCGGGTCGAGCAGTTGCGGGTCGATCTGCTGGCCCTGCTGGCCGACCTGCGTACCGAGGGCCGGACCATCGCCGCGTACGGCGCCGCAGCGAAGGGCTCGACGATGCTGAACTACGTCGGCATCGGTCGTGAGCTGGTGTCGCTCGTGGTGGACCGCAACACCCACAAGCAGGGCCTGCACATGCCCGGCACCCACCAGCCGATCCTGCCGGTCGAGGCCCTCGTCGAACAGCGGCCCGACTACACGCTGATCCTGGCCTGGAATTTCAAGGACGAGATCATGCGCCAGCAAGCTGCGTACACCGAGGCGGGCGGTCGCTGGATCGTCCCCGTTCCCCGTCCCGAGGTCGTCGTCCCGTGAACCGTCGTCTGGTCGAAACCGCTTGCCCCGCCTGCGGCCATCAGCCGCTCGACGTGTTCTTCGGGCAGCGCGGCATCCCCACCAACTCCTGTCTGCTGCTCGACACCCGCGAGGAGGCCGAGGGGTTCCCCCGCGGTGACCTCGAGCTCGGCTTCTGCGGGAGCTGCGGGTTCCTCTCCAACGTGGTGTTCGACGAGGCCGAGTACTCCCAGCGGTACGAGGAGACCCAGGGGTTCTCCAAGGTGTTCGTCGAGTGGGCCCGCAAGTTGGCCGCCCGCTGGGTGGACACCTACGACCTGCAGGGCAAGCGGGTGCTGGAGATCGGCTGCGGCAAGGGCGAGTTCCTGGTGTGGATGGTGGAGGCCGGGGCCGGTCACGGCATCGGCATCGACCCCGGAGTGCACCCCGAGCGCATCGACACCGCCGTGCCGGCCGACCGCTTCACGTGGATCAAGGACTTCTACTCGGAGCAGTACACCCACCTCGAGGCGGACGCCATCGTCTGCCGGCACACCCTCGAGCACATCGCGCCGGTCGGCGAGTTCATGCGGATGGTCCGCTCGGCCATCGGCGACCGTCTCGACACCGTCGTGCTGTTCGAGCTGCCCGACGTGAAGCGGGTGCTCGACGAGGTGGCGTTCTGGGACGTCTACCACGAGCACTGCAGCTACTTCTCGCTCGGTTCGTTGGCCCGGCTGTTCCGGGCCAGCGGGTTCGAGGTGCTGAACCTCGAGCTCGACTACGACGACCAGTACCTGCTGATCGAGGCCCGGCCCAGCGCCACCACGCCCGCCGCCGGCGACCCGCTGCCCGAGGAGGACGACCTCGCGGCACTCGCCGCCGGGGTCGACGCCTACGCCGCGGGTTACGACGCGCTGGCCGGCAGCTGGCGGCAGCGGCTCGGCGAGCTCCGGGCCCGTGGCGGCAAGGCGGTCATCTGGGGGGCGGGCTCCAAAGGGGTGTCCTACCTGACGAACCTGACCAATATGGGCATGACCGACGAGATCGAGTACGCCGTGGACATCAACCCCTTCAAGTGGGGCAAGTTCATGGCCGGAACCGGCCAGCAGATCGTCTCACCCGAGTTCCTGGTCGACTACCGGCCCGACCTGGTGGTGGCCATGAACCCGATCTACCTCGATGAGATCCGCCTGCAGCTCGAGGAGCTGGGGCTGCACCCCGAGCTCATCGGCGCCTGAGCGCCCTCGGCTGGCAGCGGCCGGCTCAGACGATCTTCAGGCCCTCGATGCCGGGTTCGGAGTCGGGGTAGCGCAGGCCGAGGCGTTCCAACGTTGACACCACGATGTCAGCGGCAACCAGGTTGCGGAACCAGGTGCGGTCCGCCGGTATCACGTACCACGGCGCCCATTCGGTGGAGGTGCGGCTCAGCATGTCCTCGAACGCCTTGCGGTAGTCGTCCCAGCGGGCTCGCTCGTCGAGGTCGCCCATCCGGAACTTCCAGTGCTTGGCCGGGTCGTCGATCCGTTCCTGGAAGCGGACCGCCTGCTCCTCGGGGGAGAGGTGCAGGAACAGCTTGACGATGGTGGTTCCCTCGTCGGCCAGCATCTTCTCGAAGGCGTTGATGTGGTCGTAGCGCCGTGACCAGACCTTCTCGGGCACCAGCTCGTGGACCCGTACCACCAGCACGTCCTCGTAGTGGCTGCGGTTGAACACGGCGATCTCGCCCTTGGCCGGCACTTGGCGGTGGGCCCGCCACAGGTAGTCGTGGGCGAGCTCCTCGTCGCTGGGCTGCTTGAAGCTCGTCACCCGGGTGCCCTGGGGGTTCACCCCGGTCAGCAACGAGCTGATGGTGCCGTCCTTGCCGCCGGCGTCCGGTGCCTGCAACACCACCAACAGCCGTTCGGCGGACCCGGCGAAGAGCATGCGTTGCAGCTCGGCCAGCCGGCTCACCAGCTCGGCGGTGCGGGCTCGCCCGGCCTCTTTGTCGCCGTCGAAGCCGTCGGTGCTCCGCGTCGCCACCTTGCGCAGGTCGACGTCGGTGCCGGGCGCGACCCGGAATCGGTTCAGGTTCACGGCTTTGCTCCTGTTCGTCCGCCGGCCGGTGGGGGTTCGGGGTCGACGCGGCGCCGGTAACACAGGTCCAGCACCGGACGCCCGGCCTCGATGGCTCGGCGCTCGTAGTAGGTGAGGGGGCGATCGGCGCGGCCTGCGTCGGGGACCGGGACCAGACGGGGGTCGGCGGCGACCCGATCGCGCATGGCGGCGCCGTATCGGGCATCGTCGGTGGCCAGCTCGAGCAGCCCGCCGGGCGCCAGGACATCGCCGACGAGGGTCACGAAGGTCCGGTCGACCAGCCGGCGGGCGTGGTGGCGGCGCTTCGGCCAGGGGTCGGGGAAGAACACCCTGACCAGGTCGAGCCGCCGGGCGGCACCGATCGTGGCGAGCACGGCCCGGCCGTCGCCGTTCGCCACCCGCACGTTCCCCGCGGCACTGCGCTCGAGGTCGAGCAACAGCCGGGCCAGGCTCGCCTTGTGGACTTCGGTTGCAACGACCAGCAGGTCCGGACGCGTCGCCGCCAGGGCGAGCGCCGCCTCGCCGGTCCCGGCTCCGATCTCCAGTGCGGTCGCGGCGAGACCCGTGAGTGCGACGTCGTCCGGGTCCGGGGCGAAGCGGGCCGCCAGCTCCTCGAGGGCCCACCGCTTTCGCGCGGTCAGCCGCCCCGATCGCGCGTGCCAGCTCGGGATCGCCGTTGCCGCCAACAGGTGCACCGGGCCTGCGGCGGCAGGAGGGGGGCCGGTGGTGCCGAGATCGTTCACCTGACGCTCACCGTAGCGCCGTCGCTCCGCGATGCAACGCTGCGGAGGCGCCCGGCCGGGTCGGGGTGCGGTCGAGCAGCGCGGCCCCGGGCGTCAGGACCGTCGGAGGGCCTAGGGTCGGGCGGTGGCTCGACTCCAGGTGCTCGTCGCCGTGCTCGTCGAGGGGGACGCCGCGATCGAGGTTCAGGCCTTCCGGCGAGCGCTCGGGGACCGTCGGCTCGAACGGATCGCCCCTCATGTCACCCTGGCCCCGCCGTCGGCCGTCGCCGAGGCCGACGTGGAGACGGTGATCGGCCGGTTGCATCGTGCGGCCCGCCGGGAGACGCCGTTCACGTTGCCGCTCGGCCCGCCCGCCAGCTTCGTCCCGATCGCCCCGACGGTGCATCTTCCGGTCGAGGACGACCGCGGACGGCTCGCCGCGTTGCAGCGGCACGTCGCCGGTCCACCGCTGCGGGCGCAACGCCGGTCCTTCGTCCCGCACGTCACGCTGGTCGCGGGCCAGCAACCGGAGCGCATCGCCGCAGCATGTGCGCTGCTGGCGGGCTACCGGGGACTGCTGGAGGTCTCTCGGCTCTCGTTGCTGGTGCGGCCGCCGGGCCCCGGTGGCTGGCGAACGCTCGACGACGTCGACCTCGACGGTGTGCGCACGGTGGGGGTCGGCCCGCTTTCCGTGGAGTTGGCCACGGGGACCGTGGTCGGCCCGGTCGCGACCTCGTGGGGTCTGCAGCGCACCGACGGTCGGGATCCGGCGCGGTCGGTCTCCCCGGTCGAGCCGGCCGGAACCGGGGTCGAGTCGGCGCGGGCCGGCGCCGGTCCGGACTCTGCGGACCTGGTGGTCACGGCCCGACGCGAAGGTGCCGTCGTGGGCTCGGCCACCGGTCGGACCGATGCGGAGCAGCCGCTGGTCATGGTCGACGCCGGTTCGCGCCACCAGGGCATCGGCACACAGTTGGTGCGCGAATGGCAGTTCCGCCGCCGGTGGCGAGCCGCCACGTCGGTTCGACTGCGGCCGTCGATCAGTCGCTGACGGCGCTGACCGTCGCCTGCAGCCCCAGCGCACGGACCTCGGCGGTGACCTCGTCCACGTAGAGCGGGTTCATCACCAGCACATGGGCGAGCCCGGGGCCCAGCGATGCCGGGGCGACCACCGCCTGCCCGGTGCCCGGCGCGTGCAGCCCCCATTTGTTGGGGTTGATGTCGACCATGTGCGCTTCGCCGGCCCCCGCGATCAGGTTGGCGAAGGTCACGCCCTTGGTGCCGGCCCCCCAGATGGCGATCTCGCCAACGGCGCGCATGGCGGCGACCCGCTCGGTCCAGGTGCGACACAGCCGCTCGACGTGGGCCCCGAACTCGGCGACCCGTGCGCCGAGCTCGGCGAGCTCCTCGGCCTCGGAGACCGTGGTGCGTTCTGCGCCCGCCGCTGTCGCCGGCGCCGTGGATCCGGCCCGGGCCTCGAGGTACAGGTACTGGTCGCCGAAGCTGCGGCCGACCTCGATCACCTCGAAGCCGCTGCGCCGGAACAGCGCCCGCAACGTCGGCGCGGCGAAATACGACCGGTGCTCGTAGGTGAGGTCCCACACCGCTGACTCCGACACCATGTAGGTGGCGTCGGGTACCTCGAAGTACACGGTGGCCTCCGCCGAGGCGGGCAGCGACCGGCGCACTCCTTCGACCAGGGAAACCGGGTCGGTGACGTGTTCGAGTACGTGCTGGCAGACCACCAGCGAGGCGTCGATGGGCCGGTCGGTGGGGTAGTAGTCGCGGACGATCTCCATGCGGCACGAGGTCACGACCTTGGTCCGGTCGGGATCGAAGCTGGGGTCGTAGCCGACCCCGCGGTTCTCGCCGCGCTCGCACAGCAGTGCCAGGAAGTTGCCCTCGCCGCAGCCGATCTCGACGATGGTGCGCCGGCGCAGGTCGTAACGGTCGATGAGCCGGTCGGCCAGGCCGGTCACATGGGACCGGAAGCGTTCGGAGTGGTGCAGGGAGTTCTCGTAGGACGGGTTGTAAGCCACCAGCGCAGGGTCGAAGGCGCCGTTCCACAGGTAGCCGGTCTCCGGTGAGAACATGAGGGCCAGGTCGCCGCGCGCCGCGGCCCTGGCCGCCCCGGCGTCGGCGTACAGCGCATTGCAGAACACCGGCAGGTCGGCCAGCGTCACGACCGGCCCGGTGGCCGCGCCCTCCAGCCAGCTCATGTCAGTCGTTCCAGACCTTCCACGGCGCATCAGATGCCCACAGTTCCTCGAGGCGCTTGCGGTCACGCACGGTGTCCATGCACTGCCAGAACTGGTAGTGGCGGTACGCCATCAGCTGGCCGTCCTTGGCCAGGTTCGACAGCGGCTCGCGCTCGAACATGGTGTCGTCGCCGTCGATGTACTCGAAGACCTCGGGCTCCATCACGAAGAAGGCGCCGTTGATCCAACCCTCGCCGATCTGCGGCTTCTCGTCGAAGTTCACGATCTGGTCGCCGTCGAACTCGAGGTGGCCGAAGCGCGCCGGGGGACGGACCGCGGTGAGGGTGCACAGCTTGCCGTGGGACTTGTGGAAGGCGAGCAACTGGTGCAGATCGACGTCGGAGACGCCGTCGCCCCAGGTGACCATGAACGTGCCGTCGTCGCCGATGAACGGCTTCAGCCGCTTGATCCGGCCACCGGTGGCGGTGGGCAGCGCGGTGTCGATGAGGTGCACGGTCCAGTCGGGCAGGTTGGCCTGGCCGTGGGGCTGCACGTCGCCGGTGGAAAAGTCGACGGTCAGGTTGTGGGCATAGCGGGCCTGCTCGGCGAACCAGCGCTTCACGAAGTCGGCCTTGTAGCCGAGCGCGATGCTGAAGTCCTTGAAGCCGTAATGGTGGTAGTAGCGCATGATGTGCCACAGGATCGGCATGCCGCCGATCTCGACCATCGGCTTCGGTCGTAGCTCGGTCTCCTCGGAGAGCCGAGTGCCCAGGCCGCCAGCGAGAATGCCAATCTTCATGATCGCACCGTGTCCGTTCCGCCGTGTCCGTCCGCTCGGATGACCGGTGGCCCCGTTCCGCCGGGGTCACCGGGCCTGGCCCAGCGGCTGCACGCAGCGCTGGGCGTCGCGGCCGGCGAACCGAGCCGCTGCAGTGACGCTAACGCTACCGAGCGCAGGATTTCTCCCACAGTGGCCATTGGTCCCGGTTTTGGGTCCCGGTTTTGCGTCCCGGGCGCGGCTCGGGGGTGGGCACGGCGTGATGCCGGGCCCACCCCCGAAACGGTGTCGATGCCACCGGAACCGCGGCGGACGTGGTGCCCGACGGCCGGCTCAGCCCTGGCCGGCGCCGAAATGGTTGATCTTGTCGAGGCGGTGGTGGGCCTGGACCAGCCGCACCGTGCCTGAACGCGACCGCATGACCAGCGACTCGGTGGTGCAGCCGTTGCGGTTGAAGTGCACGCCCTTGACCAATTCACCGTCGGTGATGCCGGTCGCGGCGAAGTAGCAGTTGTCGGTGGCGACGAGGTCGTTGTGGGTGAGGACCCGGTCGAGGTCGTAGCCGGCGTCGAGGGCCGCCTTGCGCTCCTCGTCGTTGCGGGGCCACAACTTGCCCTGGATCTCGCCGCCCATGCACTTGAGCGCCGCCGCGGCGATGACGCCCTCGGGGGTGCCGCCCACGCCGAAGAGGATGTCGGCGCCGGAGTCGGGCCAGGCGGTCGAGATGGCCCCGGCCACGTCGCCGTCGGGGATCAGGCGGATGCGCGCCCCGGTCGAGCGGACCTCCTTGATGAGGTCGCTGTGGCGATCCCGGTCGAGGATCACCGCGGTGAGATCGCGCACCGAGCGGCCGGTGGCCTTGGCCAGCCAGCGCAGGTTGGCCGACGGGCTGGCGGTGATGTCGATGGCGCCGGCGCCTTCGGGCCCGACGGCGATCTTCTCCATGTAGACACAGGGGCCCGGGTTGAACATGGTGTCCTTCTCGGCCACGGCGATCACCGCGATGGCGTTGCCCCGGCCCAGCGAGGTCAGCGTCGTGCCGTCGATCGGGTCGACGGCCACATCGACGAGGGGTGCGTCGCCGTTGCCGACCCGCTCGCCGTTGTAGAGCATCGGCGCCTCGTCCTTCTCGCCTTCGCCGATCACGATGATGCCGTCCATGGCGACGCTCGAGAGCACCGTTCGCATCGCTTCAACCGCGGCGCCATCGGCGCCGTTCTTGTCTCCGCGGCCCATCCAGCGCGTCGCGGCCATCGCCGCGGCTTCGGTGACCCGGACCAGTTCCATGGCCAGGTTGCGGTCGGGCACCTGGCTTGAGGCTTGACGAGAACTCATGGGGGCGAACATTACCGGTCCGTCGGCATCGCGCTGCGGGCCGCAGGTCCTGGGTGCCGCCGCCGGCTGACGGCCGGTGTGGACGGTGGCGGGAGGACGGCCCCGTACCGGGTGAACGGGCAGCTCGTGCCGGGGCGAGTAGAACGGTGCCATGGCAGATTCCTCGCAGGGGGCCGGCAGCCCGCAGCAACTGGTGTACTGGTGGGAGCCCCGTGGCGACGAGCGGGTCTTCGACCTGGCCGGCTGGCCCGAGGAGGCCCTGGCCCTGGTGCGGGCCTCCCTCGACGAGGACGCGATGGCGCACCGCTGGGAGGCCAGCACGTTCGTGGTCGACGCTGCGCAACGCGAGGACGCCGCCGCGCTGCTCGACGACGTGGTAGCGGCCTCGATGCCCCGCCTCGACGGCGACAGCGACCGCACCGCCTACGACCTCGCCGACTGGCCTGACTACGAGGTCGAGGTCCTGCTCGGGGCGCTCGAGGACGGTGGGATCCTGCACGAGTGGACCGAGGAGGGCGAGCTGCTGGTCCACGAGGCCGACGAGGCCCGGGTCGACGAGCTGTTCGAACGGCTCGACTTGCGCGGCCCCGATCCCGGCATCGAGCTCGACGGCGAGGTCCTCACCGAGTTGCTGACCAACCTGTTCGTGGCGGCGGACAAGCTGTCCGAGGATGCCGACGACGCCGATGCCATCATCGCCGCCCACAACGCCATTCTCGAGGTGCAGCAGTTGGCGGTGCCGTACGGAATGAACCCCGACTCCTGGCAGGCGCTGGTCGCCGATGCTTCTGAGCTGCGGAGCCTGATCGAGACCGAGGCCGGGGGTGCTGAGGCGCGCACCGGTCGGCCCGAGGACGCCCATGGCGACGACGACGACGACGATGGCGACGGCGACGGCGATGACGACGGGGATGACGTCGAGCTCACAGGTGATGCGGCGATCACGGCGGTCGCCGGGCGCGTGAGCGACCGGCTCCGCCGGCTGCTGTGAGCCCGTTCGGCCCGCTCGGTTCTTGATTGGTCCGCCGGAGCTGACAAGGTGACGCGGTGAGTGGTGACCCCTTCGGGCTGGCTGATTTTGAGCTCTACCATTCGCGTCCCATAGCGCCGACCCGGCGACTGGCGCTCGGACTGCAGTACCTGCCGGCCAACCCGGCGCCGGGTCCGGGCGGGCTGCTCCTGGCCGGCATCGTCGCCCAGTTCGCGGCCGGCCTCGACGACGACGACAGGGCCGAGACCCAGCTGTTGTTGCAGCAGGTCGAGGCGGGGTTGCGCATCGTGCAGCCCCGCCTTCGTCATCGCCTGCAGACCGACCGGGTCGGGCTGTTGAAGTCCCATCACCGCCTCGAGCCCGACTCCCGGGGCCCGCGGTTCGCGTTGACGGTCGGGAGCGGGTCCCCGATGGTCAACGTGCTCGGCTCGATCTACGCCGCCGGCAACCTGCCGGCGGCAAGCCAGCCGGGGGTGTTCGCCGCGTTGCGCAAGGCGATGCGCTGGACCGGCCCGCTCGACGAGCGGTTCGTCGCCCATGTGACCGGCGCCGGCGGCGCCTCGATGGCGTGGAAGAGCCTGGGTAACGACCCCATCGCCTGGGCGTTGGGGGTCCTGGGCTTCGCCGACGGGGAGGACCCGGCCAAACGGGACATCCGCCGGGCCTACCGCGACGCCTTGCGCGAAGCGCATCCTGACCATGGCGGGCTGGAGAGTGCGGCAGCGGAGCGCATTGCCGAGCTGAGCGAGGCCCGTCGTATCTTGCAGGGCTGATGCGCCCTGCCGCCGTGCTGCTGGCCCCCGGATCGGGAAGTGACCGGACCCACCACACGCTGGTGGCGCTGGAGACGGCGCTCGCCCCCCGTCCGTGCGTGCGCATCGATTTCCCCTACCGCTTGGCTGGTCGGCCCTTCCCCGACAAGGCCCCGGTGCTGGTGGCCACGGTGGTGGACGCCGCTCGTTCGCTGTGCGCAGAGCACGGGCTCGAGCCGTCCGAGGTGCTGCTGGGGGGCCGCTCGATGGGCGGCCGGATGTGCTCCATGGCCATCGCCGAGGGGCTGGGGGCGGCCGGTTTGGTGCTGGTCGGCTACCCGCTGCACCCGCCGCGCAAGCCCGAGCAGCTGCGCACGGCGCACTTCCCGCAGGTACAGGTTCCGTGCCTGTTCGTGTCGGGGACCAAGGACACCTTCGCCACCTCCGACGAGCTGACCACCGCCACCAGGGCCATTCCCGGCCCGGTGACCCACCACTGGATCGACGGTGGGCGACATGAGCTCGACCGTTACGACGAGCAGATCGTCGCCGCCGTGACCGGCTGGATCGCCGGGCTCTGAACGCCCACGTCACCGGCGTCACCGGCGGTGTCGGCGGCGACGGCGGCGACGGGGAACTCAGGCCACGATGGTGATCGGCGTACCAAGCGGTACGGTCCGGGCGAGCTGGTCGATCGCCGGGTTGGCCAGGCGGATGCAGCCGTTGGTGCTGTCGGTGCCGAGCGAGGCCGGGTCGTCGGTGCCGTGCAGCCCGAGCCGGCCGTCACCGCCGTTGAAGCCGTCGAGGACGTCGGAGAAGCCGCTCAACCCGAAGGCGTAGGGGCCGTAGGGGCCGTTGGGGTCGGCGGGGCGCACCAACTCGTACAGGTAGTACTCGCCGCCGGGCGTGGGGGTCGGCCGTGCACCCACCCCGATCGGTTCGGCCTGCACCACGTCGTCACCGTCGAACACGGTGAGCACGCGCTCGGCCAGGCGGACCTCGATCCGGAACGAATGGCGGGTCAGCGCCACATCGGTGGCGCGGATCCAGCCGGTCGAGCCGTTCGGTCGTACCGGCAGGCGCACCTGCAGCCAGCCGTCGCGGGCGTCGAGCACGGCAAAGGTGAGCGGGGCGCCCTCCGGGTTGGGATGGCTGAGGGTGAGCGCCGGGGCGGGATCGCCGGGCCGGGTGTAGACGCCGACGCGGGCAACCACGGCACCCGCGGCCAGGAAGCGACCGCCGCTCGCCTGATCGCCACCGGTCGATGGGGCGGTCGGTCCCGTCGCCGGGTCGGCGCCGGTGAGGGGCGCGGCGGCATCGCTACCCCCACGGCAGGCCGCCAGGAGCACTGCCAGGGCCAGCGCCGCACGGGTCAGGGCTGCTCGGCGCCCGCTTCCGGTCGCTGCGGTTCGGAGATCGCCCGGCCGACGCCGCCGCCCAGTCATGGCCGAGGACGCTATCGGCGGGTCGTGGCCGTCAGGTGGATGCGCACGTTCCGGTCTGGCCCGGCCGCAACCGGGCGGTCCGCCGGCGCTGCGGACCGCAACCGGGCCGGGCGGGGCGTGTGGCGTTAGGCGTCGGAGGGGTTGAGCTCCTCGAGCTCACGGCGTGCGGTCTCGGGATAGCGGGTGATCACCAGCACTGCCACGGCCACCGGGCCGACCGCGACGATGGCCATCGCCGGCCCGAACCGACCGAAGTACTCCGACAGGTGGCCGACGCTCAGCAGGCCGACCACGCTGCCCAGCACCGCACAGAGAGTGATCATGCCGTTGGCCCGTCCCCGAAGCCGAGTGGGGAACAGTTCGGGGCCGTACACGACGAGGGTGGGTATGACCAGGCCACCGAACAGGGTGCCGGCGATGGCACCCCACCACAGCAGCGCCCCGCCGAAGGCGAAGCTGACCAGGATGCCCGCCGACGCGCCGACCAGCCCGACGGCGCCGATCCGGCGCCGGCCGTAGACGTCGGCGAGGCGTCCGCCGAAGAACACCGCCAGGCCCGCCGGGGTGGAGGTGAGCAGGGTGAACATGGTGATCATGCCGGCGCTGAAGCCGCGTTCACCCCGGAGGTACTCGTTCTGCAGCTGTGACGCGGGTGCGGCGAACACGGTGGTGAGCATGGCCGAGGTGGCCAGCAACGCCAGACGGGACCGGTGCGCGGCCAGGCGTGGCCGCTCGGCGTCGTGGCGGTGCTCGTCGAAGCGGCGGCTTTCGCGTAGGCCACGTCCGGCCCGCCACGCCAGCGGCGCG
Organism: Acidimicrobiia bacterium; assembly: GCA_947476745.1. Lineage (GTDB taxonomy): Bacteria > Actinomycetota > Acidimicrobiia > Acidimicrobiales > CAIXPF01 > CAIXPF01. The sequence goes on from CANJRG010000003.1 coordinate 71,868, forward strand.
AACAGCAGGGACAGGGCGAACACCAGCCGCCACGAACGCGGGTCGATGTCGGCCAGCGGCAACATCCACACCACGACCCCCGCGCCGAGGCCGGCGCACATCGCCGACAGGCTGATGGCGTAGGCCCGCGCCCCGGCCGGCATCTCCTCGGCGAGGGCGACGGCTCGGACCACGTCGGCCCCGGTGGTCAGGCCCCGGGCCAGGACTTGGATCGCAGCAAAGGTGACCAGGCCGGTTGCCGCCGCGGTGAGCGAGCTTGCCACGCACGCGCCGACCAGCGTGACCAGCAGCACCCGCCGACGGCCGAGCCGGTCGGCGAGGGTGCTCGCCGCCAGGGCCACCAGGATGCCGATGCGGGTGGCGGCCTGGGCGGTGCCCTGGGCGGCGGGCCCGGCGCCGAACTCCCGGCCGGCGAAGGTCATCAGCTGCGAGAGCAGCGTCCCGATGTAGCCGCTGCAGATGGCCAGCATGACCAGCCGGGCCAGCGCGTCGACCTGCCGGGCGTCGAGCCGTTGCGGCGGGGCCCACCACGGCTGGCCCATGCGCTCACCGCGGCGTCGAAGCGACCGACGGAACAGGGGCCGGATCAGCCAGCCCCAGAACGGAACCTGAAGCTCGTAGCGGATCGTCTCGTGGGCCTGCGCAGTGCCGTGGTCGATTCGGATCCGGCGTTCGTAGGACGTGCACGGTCCGTCGGCCTGATTGAAGACGACCAGGTCAGCGCCGACTTCGGTGACGATCTCGGCCACCATCGCGTTGCGCGGCTGCTGCAGCAATGCCGGCGAGGACGGGTCGAAGGAGAAGGTTCGTAAGATCTCGGGCATGGAGCACCCACCGGCGCACGGGCCGCTCCATCGACGTGCGAAGGGCCGGGGCGCGAGCATACTGGCGGGTCATGGCCGCTCTTGTCGTCCGCCCGTCGGGCCCCCTCGAGGGCTCGGTCACCGTGAGTGGCGCGAAGAACAGCGTGCTCAAGCTGCTGGCCGCCACCGTCCTGGCCCCTGGCCGCTACCGCCTGCACAACGTGCCCGACATCGCAGATGTGGCCTGGATGAGCGATCTGCTGGTCGCCATGGGCATGCAGACCTCGCGCCCGGCGCCGGGTGAGCTGGTGGTCGACGCCCCCGACGAGCTGGTCCCCGAGGCGCCCTACGAGCTGGTCGAGAAGATGCGGGCCTCCATCGTGGTGCTCGGCCCGTTGCTGGCCCGCTTCGGGCGGGCCCGGGTGTCGCTGCCGGGGGGCGACGATTTCGGCTCACGCCCCATCGACATGCACCTCGAGGCGTTGCGGACCCTCGGCGCGTCCGTCGAGCTGGCCCACGGCTTCGTCGAGGCCCGCGCCGACCGGTTGCGCGGGGCGCGCATCGGGCTGGACTTCCCCAGCGTCGGCGCGACCGAGAACGCCATGATGGCCGCGGTCCTGGCCGAGGGCACCACCGTCATCGACAACGCGGCCCGTGAGCCCGAGATCGTCGATCTGGCGGCGTTCCTCAACCGCATGGGGGCGGTGGTGCGCTTCGCCGGCAGCTCCACCATCGAGATCGACGGGGTGCGCGAGCTGCACCCGGTGGAGCACACCCTCATCCCCGACCGCATCGAGACCGCCACCTACCTGGCCGCGGTGGGTATCGCCGGCGGCGAGATCATCATCGCCGGCGCCCGCCCCGACCACATGGACCTGCTGGTGCACAAGCTCGGCCAGATGGGCATGCGGATCTCGCCGTGCAACGAGGGCCTGTGGGCGATGGCCCCGCGCCGGCTCAGCGCCGTGGACGTGTCGACCCTGCCGTACCCGGGGCTGGCGACGGACTACAAGCCGCTGCTGGTGGCGATGCTGTCGGTGGCCGACGGCGTGGCCATCGTGACCGAGAACATCTTCTCGGGTCGGTTCCGCTACGTCGACGAGTTGGTGCGCATGGGCGCCGACGTGCGCACCGACGGCCATCACGCCATCGTGCGGGGCCGGGAGTGGCTCTCTGGCGCTCCGGTACGGGCCCATGACATCCGGGCCGGTGCCGCAGTGGTGCTGGCCGGGCTTCGGGCCCAGGGCGAGACCACCGTGACCGACGCCGAGCACATCGACCGCGGCTACGAGCGCTTCGTCGAGAAGCTGCGGGGCCTCGGGGCCGACATCGAACGCAAGTGACCGCCACACCGAGGGCATCGGTCCGCTGAGGGACCGGCCCGCTCCGGTCGGTGGAGGGAGGGACCGGCCCGCTCCGGTCGGTGGAGGGTCCGGTCGGTTCAGGCGCCGGTCGGTTCAGGCCCCGCCTGGTCCGCCTGGTCCGCCGGGTCGGGCTGATCGGCTCGGTCGGCCCGGTCACCCGGGGCGCCCGACGGCGGGTCGTCGGGGTTGCCGGCCCGTTCGGCCAGCGCGGCCCTGGCCCGCCGGTTGGCCAGCACCAGCAGGCCGGCCACCAGGACCACCGGCGCCGCCACCATCAGCAGCTCGTCCCAGCCGCCCTGGTGCGCCAGGAGTAGAGCGATCTCGGTGAGCATGGTGCCAGTCTGGAACATGACGGGGTCCTGTGGGGTTACGGTGGGCAGCCGTTGATTTCGTCGCGATGCTGTGCGGGCACCACAATTGTCGGATCCGGCAAGGAAAAGGAAACCATGCTGCGCCCCAAGGTCGAAGAGGTCATCGAGATCGTCCGTCCCATCATCCAGGCCGACAAGGGCGATGTCGTGCTGCACGACGTCGACGAGGAGACCGGCCTGGTGACCGTGGAGCTGGTCGGGGCCTGTGTGAGCTGTCCCGCCTCGAGCCAGACCCTCAAGGCGGGTCTGGAGCGCATCATGAAAGACCGCGTGCCGGGGGTGACCGAGGTCGTCAACATCGGCGAGACCCTCGGCGAGGTCCGGGAGACGTCGGTCTCCCTCTAACACTGGAGTTGCGGTGCGCAAGGCGTCGCCCGAAGAGCTGATCGAGCGCGCCCGAGCCGGGCAGCGCGGCCCCCTGGCCCGGTTGTTGTCCCTGGTCGAACGCGGTGGCGAGCCGGCACGCGCCGTCGGGCGGCTGACCTTCCCGCTGGCGGGGTCGGCCCACACGGTGGGTATCACCGGTGCGCCTGGGGCAGGCAAGTCGACGCTGACCAGTGCGCTGGTCGGGCACATGCGCTCCCTCGAGCTCGAGGCGGCGGTGCTGGCCATCGACCCGTCCTCGCCGTTCACCGGCGGGGCCATCCTCGGCGACCGGGTCAGGATGGGCGACCACTCGCTCGACCAGGGTGTGTTCATCCGCTCGATGGCCACCCGGGGCCAGCTCGGCGGGTTGGCCCTCGCCACTCCTGCTGCGGTCCGGGTGCTCGACGCCGTGGGGTTCGGTTGGGTGCTCGTCGAGACCGTCGGCGTGGGCCAGGTCGAGGTGGAGATCGCCGGGGCCGCTGACACCACGGTGGTGGTGGTCAACCCTGGCTGGGGTGACTCCGTACAGGCCAACAAGGCCGGGCTGATGGAGATCGCCGACATCTTCGTGATCAACAAGGCCGATCGACCGGGCGTCAACGACACCCGCCGGGACCTCGAGCAGATGCTCGAGCTGTCCCAGCTGGGCAGTTGGCAGCCGCCGATCGTGGCCACCGTCGGCCACAGCGGCGAGGGCGTGGACCAGCTCTGGCAGGCGCTCGTCGACCATCGGGCCCACCTTGAAAGCAGTGGCGAGGGCGCGGCCCGTCGGGCCCGCCGGGCCGACGACGAGCTTCGCCGGATCCTCACCGAGGCGGTGCTCGAACGGGCGGACCGGGTGTGGGGGGCCTCCGACGGTGTGGCGCTGCGGGCCGAGGTCGCGGCGCGCCGGATCGATCCCTACCGGGCGGTGGAGACGCTGCTGGGGGCGGCGGACGACCCGGCCAACGATCTGGGCTGAACCGCGCATGCCCGGCTCGCCGAGGCCGGGTCAGCACTGCCGGGTCAGCACTGCCGGGTCAGCACTGCCGGGTCAGCACTGCCGGGTCAGCACTGCCGGGTCAGCAGGCCCAGGCCACGAGGCCGAGGCCGAGCGGCGGGGAGAGGTCCTCGCGGGCGGTGACGACGCGCACGGTGTACCCGTACCGTCCGGCCTGCGCCGGGGTGAAGCGGACGGCGTAGCGGCGGTGCTGGTCGTCGACGGCTCCGTCGTCGTGCATCACCACGACCGTCGGGCGAACCAGCTCGCCGCCCTCGCCGACGGGGCCGTGCAGCACCTGGACCTCGACGTCGTCGCCCGAGAGCGGGCCGAGGGCCACCTGAGCGTGCACCGACACCTCGTGGCCGACCTCGAGCGCGGTCGGCGCCGGCCCGGCGCGGTCGACGTGGACCTGGTGCCAGGCCCGCTGGACCCGTTCCTTCCAGGCGTTCAGCTCGCGTCCGGCGGCGAACCCGTCGCTGGGGGTGTACAGCCGCACCGATCGTTCGGCGATGGGCTCGTAGAGCTGCGTCACGTAGTCACGAACCATGCGCTGGGCGGTCACCTCGTGGCCCAACGTCCGCCAGGCGGTGCGCATGCGTTGCACCCAGCCATGCGGCAGCCCATCGCCGCCCCGGTCGTAGAACAGCGGGACGATCTGGGCCTCGAGCAGGCCGAACAGGGAGTCGGCCTCCATCCGGTCGCGCTGGTCGAGGTCCTCGACCATCTCTGCGGAGGTGATGGCCCAGCCGTTGTCGCCGGTGAACATCTCGTCCCACCAGCCGTCGAGAATCGAACAGTTCAACGCCCCGTTGAGCGCCGCCTTCTCTCCGGAGGTACCACACGCCTCGAACGGCCGTCGCGGGGTGTTCAGCCAGACGTCGGCTCCTTGGTAGAGGGGCCGGGCCACCGAGATGTCGTAGTCGTCGAGGAACGCGAAGCGGTGGCGGATGCCCAGCTCGTGGGAGAACGCCACGATCTGGCGGATCAGTTCCTTGCCGCCGTCGTCGGCCGGGTGGGCCTTGCCGGCGAACACGAACTGCACCGGCCGGGCGGGGTCGAGCAGCAGGGCCCGCAGCCGCTCCGGCTGGGACAGCAGCAGGTTGGCGCGTTTGTAGGTGGCGAAACGGCGGGCGAAGCAGATGGTCAGCGCCTCGGGATCCAGGGCGGTGTCGGTCCAGGCCGCGTCGCTGGGGGAGTAGCCGCGCTCGAGTTGGGAACGGTGAAGCTGCTCGCGGACGAACCGGACGAGCCGCTCCGTCCCGATGCGACGGGTCGACCACACCGCGTCGGTGGACAGTTCGCCGACGTCGTCCCACGCCTCGAGGTCCGCTCCCGACCAGTCGGTGCCGACGTGGGCGCTCAGCAGCTCGTCGACCTCGGGCGAGACCCAGCTCGGGCCGTGCACGCCGTTGGTGATCGAGCTGATCGGGACCTCCTCGCCGGGCACGCCGGGCCACAGGTCGGCGAACATGGCCCGGCTCACCTCGCCGTGCAGCGCCGACACCCCGTTGGAGCGCGCCGCGAGCCGCAGGCCCATGACCGCCATGTTGAAACGCTCCTCCGGCGGCTCGCCCAGCCGCTGGCCGATGCGCATCAGCTCGTCGGTGCTCAGCCCGCATTCCTGGGCCCAACGGCCGAAATACCGTTCGATGAGCTCGCGTGGGAAGCGGTCGATACCGGCCGGTACGGGCGTGTGGGTGGTGAACAGGCAGCCCGACCGGGCCACCTCCACCGCCTCGGGGTAGGTGAGGCCGTGCTCGGTGATCAGCTCGCGGATGCGTTCGAGCCCGAGGAATCCGGCATGGCCCTCGTTGGTGTGGAAGACCTGGCAGTGCAGACCCAGCGCCCGCAGCGCCCGGACCCCGCCCACGCCGAGCAGGATCTCCTGGCGCAGGCGGTGCTCGGTGTCGCCGCCGTAGAGCCGGTCGGTGACGCCACGGACCTCGTCGGGGTTGGCGTCGAGGTCGGTGTCGAGCAGATAGAGCTGCACCCGGCCGACATCGGCCCGCCACAGCTGCGCGGTGGTGGCGGTGCCGTCGAGGTCGACCTCGACGGTGACCCCCTCGACGAGGTGGATGGCGAGCGCGAAGGGGTCGAGGTCGGGGTAGCGCTCCTGCTGCCAGCCGTCGACCGAGAGCGATTGGCGGAAGTAGCCGTGGCGGTAGAACAGCCCCACGCCCACCACCGGCACCCCGAGGTCGGACGCCGCTTTGAGATGGTCGCCGGCGAGCACCCCGAGGCCACCCGAGTACTGCGGAAGGGCCTCGCTGATGCCGAACTCGGGGGAGAAGTAGCCGATGTGGCCGATGTGGCCGGCACTGTGCTGCTGGAACCAGCGGGGGGCCCGTAGGTAGTGGTCGAGGTCCTCGAGCCCGGCGGCCAGGGCGGTCAGGTAGGCCGGATCGGCGGCGAGCTGGTCGAGCCGGCGGGGGTCGACCGCGGCGAGCAGCCGGACAGGGTCGTGGCCCACCTCGTCGAAACGCTGCGGGTCGATCGCGGCGAACAGCTCACGGGTGCGCCGGTCCCAGGACCAGCGCAGGTTCATCGCCAGGATCTCCAACCCGCGCAGGGCGGTCGGCAGGTAGGGACGGACCGTGAAACTCTGCAGGGCCTTCATGGTGCATGGACGCTACCGACCGTTGCCGTCGAGACGGCCCGCGACGTCGGATTCCGGCAACGTTGTGCCCTCCGGCACGCCGAGCACGCCCGGCGTGCCGGGTACGCCCGGCGTGCCGGGTACGCCCGGGGGTCCTCAGGCCAGGACCCGACGGCAGAACCCGCCGACCCATTCCTGGGCCTGCTTGGATGCGTCCAGCACGCCCCAGTTGCCCCACAACGTGTGGATCTGACCCAACCACCGGCGAGCGGTCACCTCATTGCCCGCCGCGGTCAACGCCGCGGCGTAAGCCTCGCCCTCGTCGCGCAGCGGGTCGTGCTCGGCGGTCAGGATCAGCGCAGGCGGCAGGTCACGGAGGTTCGCAGCCCGCAGCGGCGAGGCGAGGGTGTTGCGCCGGCGCCGGCTGTGCGGGATGTACTGCTTCCAGAACCACTCCATCAACGGCTCGGTCAGCACGTAGCCCTCGCCGTTGTCGATGTGCGAGGCCCGGGTGGGGTCGTAGTCGGTGACCGGGGTGACCAGCGCCTGGCCCCGCAGCGCCGGGCCGCCCTCGTCACGGATGCGTTGTGCCGTCACCGTGGCGAGGTTGCCACCGGCGCTCCAGCCCGCGACCATCATGCGGGAAGGGTCGCCGCCGAATGCCTCGACGTGCTCGCCGAGCCAGACCGTGGCGGCGTAGGCATCGTCGATGGCGGCGGGGAACCGGTGCTCGGGCGCGTGGCGATAGTCGACGGACACCACCATCGCCTTGCTCGAGACGGCCAGCTGGCGGCAGGCCGGATCGTCCCCGTCGAGGTCGCCGAGCACCCAACCGCCGCCGTGGAAGTAGACGATCACCGGCAGGGGTGATTTGGTCGTGGTGGCGTAGAGGCGAGCCCCGAGCGGGCCGGTGGCCCCGTGGACGCCGACCGTCTCCACCCGTTTGACCGCCGGGCCCGGTGGCCGGGTGGCCCGGCCGGCCGCGAGCATGGCGCGCACCGCATCGGGCTTCATCGTCTCGGGACGCGGAAGGTTCAGCGTCCCCAGGAAATCCAGCAGTGCTCGGGTCTGCGCATCGACGGCCATGGCCGCGAAACGTAGCGGTTCCTCCCGGCGTCTGCTTCCGCCCCGTTAGGTGGTCCTGCCGCGCCGGTAGCCTTGGCAGGGTGACCCGTTCACCGGACCTCGAGCACCTGACCATCGTGGAGCTGCAGCCGGTCACTGCCTCGGGCGACTGGCCGGCCAAGGCCACGGTGGGGCGACCGGTGACGGTGTCGGCACTGGTGCTCAAGGACGGTCACGACGTGCTCGCCGCGGCCCTGCGCTGGCGTCGCGGCTCCGGGCCGTGGCAGTGGGCGCCGATGACCGACGACGGTCAGTCGCGTTTTTCCGGCGTGCTCACCCCGGCGGAGCCGGGGGCGCACCAGGCCCAGGTGGTGGGCTGGACCGACCGGTTCGGTGGCTGGCGGCGCGATCTGGCCAAGCGTGCCGCGGCCGGCCAGGACCTCGAGGTCGAGTTCGCGGTGGGCGCGGGGCTGCTCGAGGAGCTTGTCACCGGCCTCGATGCTGCTGCGGCGGAGCGCGTGGGGGAGACGGTGCAGCTGCTGCGTAGCGTCACCTGCTCGGTGCAGGTCCGCCTCGACGCCGCGCTCGACGCCGAGGTGGTCGCGTTGGTGGCCGCGGTGCGTGCCCCGTGGGACCGGACCCGAAGCACGCGCCTGGAGTTGTGGGCAGACCGGGAGCGGGCCGAGTTCTCCGCCTGGTACGAGTTGTTCCCGCGCTCCTACGGTGGCCTGCGAGCCACCGCCGCCGAGCTCGACCGGGTGGCGGCGATGGGCTTCGACGTCGTGTACCTCCCGCCGATCCACCCGATCGGAACCACGCATCGCAAGGGACCGGGCAACGCGCTGGTCGCCGGTCCCGGCGATCCCGGCAGCCCGTGGGCCATCGGCGGGCCGGAGGGCGGCCACGATGCGGTTCACCCCGACCTCGGTACCGAAGCAGATCTCGTCGCCCTGGTCGACGGCGCCCGGGCGCGCGGCATGGAGATCGCCCTCGACTACGCGCTGCAGTGCTCGCCCGACCATCCATGGGTGGCCGAGCACCCGGAATGGTTCAACCTGCTGCCCGACGGCTCGATCCGCTACGCCGAGAACCCGCCGAAGAAGTACCAGGACATCTACCCGCTGAACTTCTGGCCCGCAGCGGAAACGGACCGCCAGGCCCTGTGGCGTGCCTGCCGGGACATCCTGCTGCACTGGATCGGGACGGGGGTGCGGATCTTCCGGGTCGACAACCCGCACACCAAGCCGTTGGCGTTCTGGGCCTGGGTGATCGCCGAGGTGCACCGCCACCATCCCGACGTGCTGTTCCTGGCCGAGTCCTTCACCGCGCCGCCGATGATGTCGCGCCTCGGCGAGGTCGGCTTCAGCCAGAGCTACACGTATTTCACCTGGCGCGAGCGCGGCGCTGATCTCGCCACGTACCTCGGTGAGCTCGCCGCGGCCCCGTCACGTCACCAGATGCGGCCCAACTTCTGGCCCACCACGCCCGACATTCTCGAAGGCGTCCTGCGCAACGGGCCGTTGAGCGCCTTCGCCCTGCGGGCGGTGCTCGCAGCAACGCTGGTACCGAGCTACGGCATCTACTCCGGTTACGAGCTGGGGGAGAACACTCCGCAGAGTCCTGACAACACCGAGTACCTCCACTCGGAGAAGTACCAGCTGGTAGGGCGCGACTTCGGGAGGGAGCCGAACCTCTCGGAGTTGCTGCGGACGCTGAACGAGTTCCGGCGGGCCCGTCGCAGCCTGCAGCGGCTGGACGGACTGTGCTTCCACGACAGCGACAACCCGGCCGTGCTGGCCTACTCGCGCCGTTGGGACGACGACGTGGTGCTCGTGGTGGTCAACCTCGATCCGTGGCAGGCCCAGGCCGCGACTCTGCAGCTCGATCTCGCGGTGCTCGGGATCGGCTATGACGAGCCCTTCGCCGCCCACGACGCCTTGAGCGGTGCCTGCTACCGGTGGCAGGGCCCGCGGCCGTGGGTCAGGCTCGATCCGGCCGATCAGCCGGCGCACCTGCTGCACGTGCGTCGTCGCTGAGCCGTTCGGGTCGGTCGGCCCGCTGCAGCACCGTCACGACACGGACCTTGGGTCGCACGGCGGTGAAGGCCCCGATCACGATGAACAGGGCTGCGACGGCGAGGGCCACCCGCACCCAGTCGACCTCGGTGGTCCGCACCACTGCTTCGGGCAGCACCCCGACGGTCGCATCGATGGCGGCCGGTCCGAACAGCGGGTCGGCGCTGGCGGAGGTGGCGAGCTCGATGAGGTTCTCCGGTGTCGGTCGCGTCACGATCGTGCGCCCAGCCGAAAGTGACGCCGGCCCTGCCGGTCCTGCCGGCGACGTCGGTGCCGTGGGCACGGCACCCGACGTCGGAGCGGTGGTGGGCAGGGTCGCGGTGGTGGCGGGCGGAGCTTCGTCGTCGGGGCCGTTGGTGGGGTCGGGCGTGCTGTTGGAACCGTCCTCGGGCGTACCGGCCGGGGTGGTCGTCGGCCCGGAGGTCGGCCCACCAGCGGCACCGACCGGCGATTTCTCTGTCGTCGGGGTCGGATCGCTGTTGTGGCCGAGCCGGAAGGCCAGCAGCTCGCCGGGCGACGTCGCGACGATGCCGACGAGTTCCACGGTGCCGTCACCGTCGAGATCGGCCGTGGTGAAGCCGCCGAGCGGCTCCGTGCTGACCGTCAGCGCGTCCCAGCGGCCTGCGGTGAAGAGGTGGACCGGCGCCCCGGTTCGGCCTGGTGCGGCGAGATCGAGGTCACCGTCGCCGTCGAGATCGACGAGGGCGAGGCTCCGGCCGGCCCGTCCGGACGACGCGACGGTCGACGCCAGTGGCCGCCCGGTGGCGGACGCCGTCAACAACGCGATGGGCCCGGCGCCGTCGTAGGGGCCGAGGACGAGGTCGAGCCGCCCGTCGCCGGTGACGTCGCCGGCAGTTGCGGTGCCGGTAGCCGAGCCGCCCAGCGCCGTCGCGGGCCAGGTACCGGCAGGGACGTGCTCCAGCAGGATGGTGCCGGCCACGAGGTCGACGTCGCCGTCGCCGTCGACGTCGCCGGCGAACAGCCCGGCCCCGTCGGCGACATCGATCCGCTTGTCAGACCAGCCGGTCGCCGACGCCGTCCATTCCTGCAGGGCGCTTTCGGACCGCGTGGCCACGTCGATCCGGCTGTCGCCGCCGAGGTCCCCGGTGACCAGGTCGTCGGGCAGGCCGTCGGGATGCACGCCGATGGGGTGCGCGGCCCACGCCGCGGCCGGTGCGCCCGGGTTTTCCAGCCACGTCACCGTCACCGGGGCGATGGCGGCGGGGCCGTCGGCGGTCGCGACGATCACGACGAGGTCGATATCGCCGTCACCGTCGAGGTCCGCGGCTCGGCACGGGCCGGCGAACACGGTGCCGGCCGTGGCGTGGGCGATCTCGACGTACGGGCCATCGGGCAGGGTCCGGCGGCGGATCGCCGTCTGGTTCGCGGGGGTGGCACCGCTGCCGCTGAACAGGGCCGCTGGGTCCGACGAGCCGGGTCCGGCCGCCTCGATGCAGCCGCCGGCGGCGCCGGTGCCGATAACCTCACGCTGGATCACGAACGACGAGCCGACTACCGGCGAGGCCAGGGCGACGACGAGCCCGGCAGCACCAACTACCAGGCCTGATCGGAGGGCGTCTCGTCGTCGCACAGGTCAGGTATCGACGGTCGGGACCACGTTCTTGACCTCCCCTCGCGGGGTGTCGCACCGGGTGCGACGTTCCCGCTTCCGAGCCCATCACCCCAGACGCGGGAGCTATGACCAGATCCTCACGCTTCGACCCCTCCGACCAGCGCTGGTTCCAGCGTGCCGTGTTCTACGAGGTGGTGGTCCGCGGCTTCAAGGACGGCAACGGGGACGGCACCGGCGACATCCGTGGCCTCATCGAGAAACTCGACTACCTCGAGTGGCTCGGCGTCGATTGCCTGTGGCTGCTGCCCTTCTACCAGTCCCCGTTGCGCGACGGCGGCTACGACATCGCCGACTTCTTCACGATCCTGCCCCAGTACGGCGATCTCGGCGATGCCGTGATGCTGGTGGAGGAGGCCCACCGACGCGGTATCCGGCTGGTGGCCGACATGGTCATGAACCACACCAGCGACCAGCACCCGTGGTTCCTCGAGTCGCGTCGGGATCGGACCAACCCCAAGCACGACTGGTACGTCTGGAACGACACCGACGAGCCCTACCGCGACGCCCGGATCATCTTCGTGGACACCGAGACGTCGAACTGGACCTACGACCCGCAGCGCGGCCAGCACTACTGGCACCGGTTCTTCCACCACCAGCCCGACCTCAACTACGACAACCCCGCGGTCGCCGACGCCATGTTGGACGTGGTCCGCTATTGGCTCGACATCGGCCTCGACGGCTTCCGTCTCGATGCCGTGCCCTACCTGTTCGAACGGCAGGGCACCAACTGTGAGAACCTGCCCGAGACCCACGCCTACCTGCGGCGGCTGCGGACCGAGGTCGACCGGCAGTTCCCCGGCAAGGTGCTGCTGGCCGAGGCGAACCAGTGGCCGTCCGATGTCGTCGACTACTTCGGTGATGGCGACGAGTGCCATATGTGCTTCCACTTCCCGTTGATGCCCCGCATGTTCATGGCGGCGCGTCGCGAGAGCCGCTATCCGATCACCGAGATCCTGGCTCAGACCCCGCCGGTGCCCGAGGGCTGCCAGTGGGGGATCTTCCTGCGTAACCACGACGAGCTGACCCTCGAGATGGTCACCGACGAGGAACGCGACTACATGTACGCGGAGTACGCCAAGGACCCGCGGATGAAGCGCAACGTCGGCATCTCGCGGCGGCTGTTCCCGTTGCTCGACAACGACCGCCGGCTCGCCGAGCTGTTCCACGCCATGCTGCTGTCGTTGCCCGGTTCGCCGGTGCTCTACTACGGCGACGAGATCGGGATGGGCGACAACATCTACCTCGGGGACCGCGACGGTGTCCGCACGCCCATGCAGTGGACCCCCGATCGCAATGGCGGGTTCTCCGCCGCCGACTTCGCCCAGCTCTACCTGCCGGCCCTGATGGACCCGGTGTACGGCTACCAGCGGGTGAACGTCGAATCCCAGATGCGCGACCCGTCGTCGTTCCTGCACTGGGTACGGCACCTGCTCGAGGTCCGCCGGGAGGTCCCGGTGTTCGGGGTCGGGCACTTCGAGGTGCTCGACGTGGCGAACCCGGCGGTGTTCGCCTACCTGCGTCGCAGCACCGATGAGCCCGTCCGTTCCGGCGAGCCGGGCGCCGACCTCGACGCGGACGGGTTCGAGGACATCGTGCTGTGCATCAACAACCTGTCGAAGCTGGCGCAGCCCTGCGAGCTGGACCTGTCGGCGTTGGCGGGCAAGGTCCCGGTGGAGATGCTGGGCAAGGTGTCGTTCCCGGCGATCGGCACCTCGCCCTACTTCGTGACGTTGCCTCCCTACGGCTTCTTCTGGTTCTCCCTCATCGATCACCTGCCGGTTTCGTGACCGCCGAGGCATCCGGGTCCGGTTCCGCCGGTCCCGGCGCCGGTGGGTCCGGTTCCGCCGTCGACCCGGACGCAGGGCTGTTGGCTGGTCGGGTGGCTGAGCTGGTGGCCGGCATCGTCGGGCAGCGCTGGTACGGCGCCCACGACCGCAAGGTCGCCGGCGCCCGCATCGTGGACCGCGCCGCGATCCCGGCCGGTGCTGCGTCCGTGGACGGTGCCGGGCGCGGGGGCTCGCTGCGCTGGAGCCTGCTGGAGGTGGCCTTCACCGACGGCGAGGTGGCGACCTACCAGCTCGTCCTCGACGAGGCCACGGGCGAGGATGCCGGCAGCCGGCCCGAGGTGTTGCGCTGGATGTTCCCCGGCCTGGCGGTAGGGCAGGTCCGCCCGTTGGCGGGGGAGCAGTCCAACACCTCGGTGGTGGTGGACGACGCCACGATCGTCAAGCTGTTCCGCCGGGTCGGACCGCCCGGTGCGCGCAACCCCGATGCCGAGATGGTGCGGGCGCTGTGGGAGCACGGGTTCGGTTCGGTGGCCGAGCCGGTGGCCGAGTTCACCCGCGGTGGGCGTGACCTGGCGGCGGCCAGACGTTTCCTGCCCGCCGCCACCAGCGGTTGGGATCTGCTGCTCGAGCGGGCCGAGGTGCCCGACGAGCTGTACGGCCTCGGCGAGGTCACCGCCCACCTGCACGTCGCGCTGGCCGAAGTGTTCGGCGACACCCCCGGCGCGCCGCAGCAGTGGTCAGCGGTGATGATTGCCGGGCTGGCCCGGGCGCCGCTGCCCGACGGGCTCGACGCCACCTCCCGCTTCGCCGCGGTTGGCGCGCTCGCCGATGCCGGTCGGTCCATCCGCATCCACGGCGACTACCACCTCGGCCAGGTGCTCCACGAGGCCGGTCGATGGACCGTGCTCGACTTCGAGGGCGAACCGGCCCGGCCCCGGGCGGAGCGGGTCGCGCCCTCCTCGGCGCTGCGCGATGTCGCCGGCATGCTCCGCTCGTTCTCCTACGCCGCCGCGGTCGGTGACCGGCCGCCGTCGTGGGAGGCCGGCGCGCGGCAGCGGTTCCTCGACGGCTACCGCTCGGTCGACGAGGTCGACCGGTTGCTGCCGGGCGACCCGGCGGTGCTGCTCGCCGCGTTCGAACTCGACAAGGCGGTCTACGAGGTCGGCTACGAGCGGGCGAACCGTCCGGACTGGGAGGCCATCCCCCTGGCCGCGGTTCGCCGCCTGCTGCGCTGAGTCCGACCACCCCCAGGTGAACGTGGTCACTCGCCGGGGTCGCGGTGCCGATGCTCGCTAGCGTATCGGCGCGTGGCCTTTGCAGCATCGACCGCCCATCCCGACGAGGTCGAGGCGATCCTGGCGGGTCGCCACGACGACCCGCACCGGGTGCTCGGGGTCCATCCCCACCACGGCCGCTGGGTGATCCGGGCCCGCCATCCCCTCGCCGAGCGGGCCTCGGTGGTGGCCGGCGGCACGGTGACCCGCATGACCCCGACCCATCCTGGCGGGCTGTTCGAGCTCGTCGTCGACGCCGTCCCGGCATCGGGATACCGCATCGAATGGCGCTTCCGTGACGGGGGACGCCAGAACGCGGGCGACCCGTACCGGTTCCCGCCCACCATCGGCGAGCTCGATCGTCACCTCATCGGTGAGGGCACTCACCGCCGGCTGTGGGAGGCCCTCGGGGCACGGCACGTCACCCACGAGGGGGTGCCCGGCGTGGCGTTCGGGCTGTGGGCCCCGAACGCGCAGGCGGTGCGGGTGGTCGGCGACTGGAACGGGTGGGACGGGCGGGTCCACCCCATGCGCAACCTCGGCGGCGTGTGGGAGCTGTTCGTGCCCCTGGTGGAACCCGGTGCCCAGTACAAGTTCGAGGTGGTCGGGGCCGACGGACGGCTGGTGCTGCGGGCCGATCCGTTGGCCCGCCGTACCGAGGTCCCCCCGGCCACCGCCTCGGTGGTCAGCGGTCCGGGCCGGTACGCGTGGGGCGATGCCGACTGGATGGCGCAGCGGGCCGGGCAGCCCTTCGACGGTCGCCTGTCCGTCTACGAGGTCCATCTCGGCTCGTGGCGGCGCAACCCGTTGGCGGCCAACCGCAGCCTCACCTACCGCGAGCTGGCCGACGAGCTGGTGGAGTACGTGGCGGACTGCGGCTTCACCCATGTCGAGTTCCTGCCGGTGGCCGAGCATCCCTTCGGCGGTTCGTGGGGCTACCAGGTGACCAGTTACTACGCGCCCACCGCCCGCTTCGGGCCGCCCGAGGATTTCAAGTACCTCGTCGATGCCCTGCACCGGCGTGGCATCGGCGTGATCGTCGACTGGGTACCTGCCCACTTTCCCCGCGACGAGTTCGCCCTCGCCCGTCTCGACGGCACCGCCCTGTACGAGCACGACGATCCCCGGCAGGGCGCGCACCCCGACTGGGGCACCCTGGTGTTCAACTACGGCCGTAACGAGGTGCGCAACTTCCTCGTTGCCAATGCCCTGTACTGGCTCGAGGAGTTCCACCTCGACGGGTTGCGGGTCGATGCGGTGGCCTCGATGCTCTACCTCGACTACTCCCGCAAGCCCGGGGAGTGGGTGCCCAACCGTCACGGCGGGCGGGAGAACCTCGAGGCGATCGAGTTCCTGCGCGAGCTGAACCGGGTGGTCCATGAGTGCCATCCGGGGGTGCTCACCATCGCCGAGGAATCGACCGCCTGGGCCGGCGTGTCCCGGCCCACCGAGCTCGGCGGCCTGGGCTTCACCCACAAGTGGAACATGGGCTGGATGCACGACACCCTGGAGTACTTCGCCAAGGACCCGGCGTACCGCGGCTACGAGCACGACAAGCTCACGTTCGGGTTCATCTACGTCTGGCACGAGAACTTCGTCTCTGCGCTCAGCCACGACGAGGTGGTGCACGGCAAGGGCTCGCTACTGGCCCGGATGCCGGGTGACGACTGGCAACGTTTCGCCAACCTGCGGGCGCTCTACGGCTGGACGTGGGCGCATCCTGGCAAGCAACTGCTGTTCATGGGCGGCGAGTTCGCCCAGGAACAGGAATGGGCCGAGGCCCGCAGCCTCGACTGGCACCTGCTCGATGACGAGCGCCACGCCGGGGTGTCGCAACTGGTCCGCGCGCTCAACGGGCTGCAGGCCGAGCGCGGCGCGCTGTGGCAACGCGACTTCGTGCCGGAGGGCTTCTGCTGGCTCGACGCTACCGACCGGGCGTCCTCGGTGCTGGCCTTCGAACGGCTCGGCGGCGACGACACCGTCGTGTGCCTGGCCAACTTCACGCCGGTGCCGCGCGCCGGGTACCGCGTCGGGCTGGGCGGGCAGGGGCCGTGGGCCGAGTTGCTGTCCACCGACGAGGCCCGCTTCGGTGGCAGCGGTGTCCTCAACCCCGAGATCGTCGTGGAGCCGGTGCCGTGGCAGGGCCGGCCCGCATCGGCGGTGCTCACCCTGCCGCCGCTCGGCGTGTGCTTCCTGGGCAGACGCCCGGCGGCTGGCTAGCGTCGCGGTTCCGATGACCATTCCCGAACTCCGCTGCTACCGCCATGCCGATCGGTCAGCCGGTGTGACCTGTCAGCGTTGCGACCGGCCGATCTGCGCGGACTGCATGATCCAGGCATCGGTGGGCTTCCAGTGCCCCAACTGCGCGGGCCGCGCCACGCAACAGGTCATCAGCCCGGCCCAGCGCTGGGCCAGTGGGGCTGCGCTGACCCGCCCGGTGGTCACCATCACCTTGGTGGCCCTCAACGTGGTCGCCTACCTGCTGGTCATGGCCCGGCCCCAATTGGGTCTCGACGGGGAGTTGATCGGCCGGATCGTGCTGCCGGGCGTGGTCCGCCTCGGTGTCGGCGAGGGCCAGTGGTGGCGGTTGCTCACCAGCGGGTTCCTGCACGCCAGTCCGATGCACCTGGCGTTCAACATGTTCGCCCTGTGGAGCATCGGCGGCGCCCTGGAGCAGGCGCTGGGGGCGAAGCGGTTCGTCGCGGTCTACCTGGCCTGCCTGCTCAGCGGGTCCTTCGGGGTCATGCTGGTCAGCCCCGGGGCCCGTACCGTCGGGGCGTCCGGTGCGGTGTTCGGCCTGTTCGGGGTGTTGCTGGCGCTGCAGCTGAGCCGCTCCATCCCGTTGGCGCAGACCCGTCTGGGGATGGTGTTGGCCATCAACCTGGCCTTCACCTTCCTGGTGCCGGGCATCTCCATCGGTGGGCACATCGGCGGCCTGATCGGCGGGGTGATCCTCGGGGTGGCCTGGTTCGGCCCGCCGCGTTCCCGGCGCCAACCGTCGCCGGCGGTCGGGTGGGCGGTCACCGTCGGCTTCACGGTCGTGGTCGTGCTCGGCGCGATCGCCGCGGCGTCGGCCGCACCGCTCGGCCTGACCGGGTGACGGGCCGGCGATGAGCGGGTCCGGCTCGGTCGACGGGCAGCTCGCGGCCCTGGCCGAGGACCTGGTTCGTTTGGGACGTCGGGTACGCGACGCCGTCCGGGCGCAGTTGTCGGCTTCCGCCGTTGGCGGGCCGGATCGGCCGGGTCCCGCAGGGTTGGCCGAGGTGGTGCGGGCCGAGGGCGGCGACCACATCTTCGGGATCGACACCGTTGCCGACGCCATCATCGTGGAGGCGCTCGGCGAGCTCGGCGAGCTCGGCCGGCGTTGGTCAGGTCGTTGGGTGATGGAAGGGTTCGACGCTGCGCTGCCCGTTGGCGACGGCTCGGGGCCGTGGCGGTTCCTGTGCGACCCGCTCGACGGAACCCGACCGCTGCTGGCGGACAAGCGCTCGGCCTGGGTGCTCGTCGGTGCCGGCCGCGAGGCCGCAACCCTCGAACAGCTGGAGCTGTCGGTGGTGCTCGAGGTGCCGACCACCCGGGCCGGCTGGGCGCTGACGGCGTGGGCCGACCGGCACGGGAATCTCACCGTCACCGACGAGGACCTACGCACCGGCGAGGTGCGCCCGGCGACGTTGCATCCCCGCCGCTCGGCCGACCTCGACCACAGCTTCGTCACCGTGGTGCGCTTCGCCCCCGGCCACGGTGAGATCATCGGCCGCTGGGCCGACCGGCACCTCGCCGGGCTGGTCACCTTCGAGGACCTGGTGCCGTGCAGCGCCGGGCAGCTCATGGGGCTGGCCTCGGGGGCCGACGCCGCGGTGTTCGACCCCCGGCCGATCCTGGCGCCGGGCACGATGGCCGCCCATCCCTACGACCTGGCCGGGCTGTGGGTCGCCCGGGCGGCCGGCGTGGTGGTCGAGGCGCTGCCGTCCGGGCCGCTCGACGTGCCGCTGTCGGTGGACCATCCGGTGGCCTGGGCCGGGTACGCCAACGCCGAGATCGCCGAACGGCTCCGGGTCCACGCCCTCGACCCGCAGGCCTGAGGCCGACGCGTGGCAGGCCGGGCGGGTTCCCTCGGAGGCCGGACCCGGGGCGGACAGGTCCAGCCGTGTGCCAGCCCAGGGCGCGGTTCAGAGCAGGGCGGCGCGCAGGCGGTCCGCAGCGTCCTGCAGGGTCTCGAGACGCTTGGCGAAGGCGAAGCGCACCAGGGACCGGCCTTGTGCGGGGTCGCTGTAGAACACCCTGCCGGGCACCGAGGCCACCCCGGCCTCCTGCATCAGCCAGTGGGTGAAGGCGAGGTCGTCGAGGTCGGGCCGCAACCCGGTGAAGTCGGCCATGGCGTAGTACGCCCCCTGCGGCCGGCCGGCGCGCAGCCCGACGTCGTCGAGGGCGGTGCAGAACAGGGCCCGCCGGTCGTGGTAGTCGGCGCGCATGCGGTCGAAGTAGTCCGTGCCGAGTTGCAGCGCAGCGGCACCGGCGGCCTGCAGCGGGGTCGCGGCGCACACGGTGAGGAAGTCGTGCGCACCGCGCACGGCGACCGCCAACGAGCTCGGGGCGATGGCGTAGCCGAGCCGCCAGCCGGTCATGGCGAAGGTCTTGCCCAGCCCGCCGATGGTGATGGTGCGCTCGCGCAACGCCTCGAGCGAACCCGGCGCGACGTGCACCAACCCGTCGTAGAGGATCTCGTCGTAGATCTCGTCGGTGACCACCACCAGGTCGTGGCGGACCGCCACCTCGGCCAGTGCGGCCAGCTCCGCGGTATCGAAGACCCGGCCGCTGGGGTTGTGCGGCGTGTTGAGCAGGATGGCGCGGGTCCGCGGGGTCACCGCGGCGGCCAGGCGCTCGGCGTCGAGGCGGAACTCCGGTGCCTCGAGGAGGACCGGCACGATCGAGGCGTCGGCCAGCAGCGCCGCCGGCCCGTAGGTCTCGTGGGCGGGTTCGAGCACCAGCACCTCGTCGCCGCGGTCCAGCACGGCGAAGAACGCGCAGGCCACCGCCTCGGTGACCCCGCAGGTGACCGCGATGTGCCGGTCCGGATCGACGTCCCAGCCCAGCATCGGGCGGTACCGCTCGGCGAGGCGCTGGCGCAGCAGCGGCAGCCCCCACGACACCGAGTACTGGTTCTGACCGCCCCGCAACGCCGCGGTCGCTGCCTCGAGCACCGCCTCGGGCGGGTCGAAGTCGGGAAAGCCCTGGGACAGGTTGACCGCTCCGCAGCTGAGGGCCAGCCGGGTCATCTCCCGGATCACGGACTCGCGCAGGTGCTGAGTGCGGGCGGCGACGTGCATCGCGGCACGCTACCGGTTCAGTCGGCGATGTCGAGCAGCTGCTGGGCAGCCCGTTCGGGCGGGACGACGTTGATCCGCACGCCGGTGCCCTGCTCGAACCCGGCAGCGGTGGTGGTCTTGGGCAGCACGTGGACGTGCCAGCAGAACTCCGGGTCGGCACGATGTGGCGCGGTGTGGAACACCAGGTTGTAGGCGATGTCGCCGAGTAGCGCCCGCAGGCGGCTGAGCACGTCGCGCAGCACCCGCCCGCATGCCGCGAGGTCGGCCGGGGCGGCCCGGTCGAGGTGGGCCACCGGCCGCTTCGGCACGATCAGCAGCTCGTAGGGGGAGCCGCTCCAGTAGGGGCAGAGGGCGACGATGCGACCGTCGTCGACCACTACGCGCTCGCCGCGCTCCTGCTCCTCGCGCACGACGGCCTGCAGCAGGCCTTCGCCGCCGTTGTCGGTGGCGAAGCGGGCGCAGTGGCCGAGCTCGTCGTCGAGCTCGCCGGGTACGAAGGGGATGCCGAGCAGCTGGCCGTGTGGATGCTCGATGGAGGCCCCGGCTTCACGTCCGTGGTTGAGGATGACCTGGGTGTACTCGAGGCCGGCGTGGTGGGCGTGGTCCTCGATCCGGTCCCGGATCGCCGCCATGACCAGGCCGGCCTGGGCGTCGGAGAGGTCCGCCCAGCTGAGCCGGTGGTGGGGGCTGAGCACCAGCACCTCGTGGATGCCGCGCGCCGGCGCGCTGCGGTGCAGGGGGCCGTGGTCGGTCGCCACCAGCGACCCGGCCCCGGCGAAGGCCGGGTACAGGTTGGGCACGACCCGGACCTGCCAGCCGCCCTTGGGTCCGTAGCTCTCCAGGGCCGGAGGGGTGTCCTCCTCGTGGCCGGGACAGAACGGGCAGGGGCGGTTGGGCTCTGCCTCGACCGGCAGGCGGCGGGGCACGAAGTCCGACGGGCGGGACATCCGTTCGCCCGCCACCGTCACCCAGCGGCCCGACAGGGGGTTGAAACGCAGCTCCGTCAAGGTGACCGTCGCTCGATCATGGCCGGCACCCTAGCGAACGGCCCGGTCGGCGAGTCGGTACACCGAGACGTGCCCGGCCGCGTCGGCGTCGAAGGCCTCACCGGACCAATCCGTCCAGCGGGACTCGAGCTTCAGGCCCGACGCGGCGGCCATGGAGTCGAGCTGGTCGACCGTGCTGTAACGCAGGAACCACGGCCGTAGCCGGATGCCGGCCTCGGTGATCTCCACGTGCTGGCCGGCCAGGGTCTGGTCGGCGGGGTCCTGGCGGGAGACCCGCAGCACGACGCGGTCCGCAGCCAGGGTGTGCAGCTCGACGGCGTCGTGCCGGCCGGGCGGCGGATCGCCGGGTACCACGCACTCGAGGGCGAAACGGCCGCCCGGTGCGAGGTGGCGGGCCACGGCCCGGAAGCAACCGGCCTGGGCCTCGGCCGAGGCCAGGTTGAACAGGCTGTTGAACGCCACGAAGATCAACGCGAACGGCGGCGCGTCGTGGAGGGAGAACTCCGCCATGTCCGCAAGATGGGTCACCACGCTGTGGTGAGGACCGGTCGCGGCTTTCGCGTGGAGTTGGTCGAGCATGGCCTGGCTGCTGTCGAGCGCGTGTACCGGCCCGGTCCGGTCGGCCAGTGGCAGACACAACCTGCCGGTGCCGCAGGCCAGCTCCAGGACGGGACCACCTGCAGCGAGCCGTGCGGCGGCCTCGACGGTCTCGGCGAGGCCGGGCAGGTCGCCGTACCACCGGTCGTACACGTCGGCGAAGGCGTCGCCGTAGCTGCTGGGGCCGAACCCGTCCATCGCCGCCACGCTAACCGGCCCGGGTGCCCGGTCCGTTCGGAGCGCACCGGCCACGACAGGCCCTACCGTGCGCGGCTGCACGAGCCAGGAGTGGGCTGGGCCGGGCTGTGCCCTGCTGTGCGTGGCTGTGCGTGGCTGTTTCGGGCTGTTTCGGGCTGTGCGGGTCGTGCGGGTCGGTCAGCCGGCCAGGGCCCGGAGGCCCTGGGCCAACGTCGCCGTGGTCAGAACATGCCAACGCTCCTGCGGAACCTCGGCCATCGCCGGCTCGCGCACCAGCGCCAGTACGGCCCGGACCTGGGTCACGGCGAGGAGGATGCCGACCATCGGATCGATGTCGGGCAGGGTCCCCTGCGCGACCAGATCGCGGACCTGTCCGACGAGGTAGGAGACCGCCTCGGGGGTGCTCCGGTCGGGCTGGGTGAGCTGTTCGGCGACTTCGGTGGAGAACTGCTCGGACAGTAGGAACTCCGCCAGCGGTGGGTTGGCCCGGGCCCAGTCGAGGAAGGCGCCGGTGAGCGCGGCGAGCCGCTGTTCGCCGCTTCTGCGGTGCTCGCGGTGCCCGCCGGTGGCGACGTCCTCGGCGTACAGCTGGGCTGCGATGTCCTCGAACAGGCGGTTCTGGAGCTTGCTGACGAGGAACTCTCGGCTCCGGATGGCGGTGTAGACCGTGGGCAACGACACGTGGAGTGCGGCGGCGAGCTTGCGCATCGACAGGCCGTCGGGACCGTCGGAGACCACCAGCCCGTAGGCGACGTCGATGACCTGCTCCCGGGTCACCAGCGGCGTCCGGCTCCGCCGGACGGCCGATGACCCGGCGGCGGTGGATCGCTGCCCGATGTCGGTGATGTCGTAGTTCGTCATGGTGGTACCTGTCCCTGGATGCGCTGCAGCACGAGCATCGGGGTGCCGTGCGCGCCGCTCGGTCGTGTCCGCTGTTCCGCCTGGTTGCCGCATGCTCCCTCTGACGGTGTCCGGGTGGGCGTCACCCGCCCGGGCCAGCACTGGGAGCGGTCGCCACTGTACTACTCGTGGCATCACCCAGATGAGGGTTGCTGCCTGGCAGGGCGGTGGGCAAGGTTCGCCGGCGCCGTTCCTCCCTCGTCTCCTCGGCCGTGGCGCACGACGTCCGGTCGGTCTACCGGCGGTCGCGGGTGGTGCACCACACCGTATCGGCGGCCTCGGGACCGAACAGGGATCGACCGGTCCGCCCACCGGGGCCACCCGGTACCCGCCGGCGCTCGCGCCGCGGCCCACGCCGTCGGGGCGACGGCCGCACGGTAGCGTCGCGTCCTGTGACGCCGAGCCCGACCGTCTACCTCGATCATGCTGCCACGGGCCCGGTTCGACCGGAGGCACTGGCCGCGCTGCAGGCCTGGCTGGCCGAACCGCGTGGCAACCCGTCGGGCACCCATCACCTGGCCCGTCATGCCCGCCGCGCCCTCGACGACGCCCGTGACGTGCTGGCCCACGCGCTCGGCTGTGGCCCCGGCGACCTGGTGTTCACCGCCGGTGGGACCGAGGCCGACAACCTGGCCGTGCTCGGGGTGGCCGAGGCGGTGGCGGCCCGCACGGGGCGTGCGCCGCTCGTGGCGTGCAGCGCGGTCGAACACCACGCCGTGCTCGAACCCGTCCACGCCCTCGGGGGCGTCGTCATCCCCGTCGACGCCACCGGCCGGGTCGACCCGGGGTCCCTCGCCGAGCACCTTGCTGCGGACACCGATCTGGTGTCGGTGATGGCCGCCAACAACGAGGTCGGCACCGTCAACGACCTCGCTGCGCTCACCGCTGCGGTAGCGGCGCATACCGACGGCCGGGCACGGGTGCACACCGATGCCGTCGCGGCGTTTCCCTGGCTCGACCTGCGGCAGGCCGCCGCCGGGGTCGATCTGCTGACCCTCAGCGCCCACAAGTTCGGCGGTTGCCAGGGGGTGGGGCTGCTCATGGTCAGGCCCGACGTGCCGCTGCGGGCCCGGTTGCTCGGTGGGGGCCAGGAGCGTGACCGGCGCAGCGGGACGCAGAACGTGGCCGGGATCGTGGCGATGGCTGCGGCGGCAGCGGTCACCGCGGCCGAACGCGACGCCACCGTGCGTCGGGTTGCCGGCCTGCGCGACCGCTTCGTCGACGGCCTGCGCGAGCGGCTCGACGGGGTCGAGGAGACGGTGGCCGACCGGCGGCTCAAGGTGGCCGGCAACGCCCACGTGTGCATCGACGGCGTGGTCAGCGAAGAACTGATGTTCCTGCTCGATCGGTCGGGCGTGTGTGCGTCGGCGGCGTCGTCGTGCGCCAGCGGGGCAATCAGTCTGTCCCACGTGCTCGAGGCCATGGGCATCGATCGCCGACGCGGCGCCGGCGCCGTCCGCTTCACCTTCGGCTGGTCCAGCACCGACGACGACGTCGAGCGGGCGGTCGGCATAGCGGTCGATGCCGTGTGTCGCCTGCGGTCGGCGCGGTCTGTTCGGTCGGCGCGGTTCGCCCGGCCGGCGCGTGCGGCGGGCTGAGGTAGGAGAGGGGTAGGGACGGATGCAGGTGATGGTGGCCATGTCGGGTGGGGTCGACTCCTCGGTGACGGCGGCGTTGTGCCAACAGGCCGGTCACGAGGTGGTGGGCGTGACCCTCAAGCTGTGGGGCGGCGAGAGCGACCGGGGCTGTTGTTCGGTGGCTGACGTCGATGACGCCCGACGGGTCGCCGACCAGCTCGGTATCGACCACCACGTGTTCAACTACAGCGAGCAGTTCGATGCCGCCGTGGTGAGCCCGTATCTGCGATCCCACGAACTCGGGCTGACCCCGAACCCGTGCATCGAGTGCAACCGGGCCATCAAGTTCGACGCCCTGCACCAGCGGGCGTTGGCGCTGGGTTTCGATGCCGTGGCGACCGGGCACCATGCCCGCATCGTCACCAGGGCCGACGGCAGTCGACGGCTGCGGCGGGGCGCCGATGAGGCCAAGGACCAGTCCTACGTGCTCTACATGATCGGCGAGCAGGTGCTGGCTTCGACGATGTTCCCGGTGGGCGACCTCGACAAGGGCGAGGTCCGTCGGCTGGCCGGTGAACTGGGCCTGCGTACCGCGGTGAAGCCCGACAGCCAGGATGTCTGTTTCATCGCCGGCGAACGTAGCCGGGCCCGTGAGACGTTCCTGGGCGACCGGATCGGGTTGCGCCCGGCCCGGGTCCTCGACGCCACCGGCGACGAGGTGGGCCGGGTCCCGGCCATCGAGCTGATCACCATCGGCCAGCGCAAGGGGCTCGGCCTGGGTGGGGGAGCGGCCCCGCGTTATGTGGTGGACATCGACCACCGGGCCGGCGTGGTGACGGTCGGCGAGCGGGCCGACCTGCTCACCGACACGGTCACCCTGCAGGATTTCGCCCCCTCGGAACGGTCCTGGCAGGGTGCGGTGCTGGCCCAGTGCTCCGCCCATGGCGAGCCGCAACCTGCCGTACTCAATGGTATGGTCCTGCGGTGGGACCGGCCCACCAAGCGGGTGGCTCCGGGCCAGTCGGTGGTCTTCTACGACCCCGCGGCGCCCGACGAGGTGATCGGCGGCGCCATGGCCGCCGCCGTCGGGGCCTGAGCGCTGCCAGGCCGGACCCGCCAGGCCGGACCCGCCAGGCCGGACCCGAATGGACCGTCCCGACGATCCCGGCCCTCAGCCCACCGGAAGGCGGTGCGAAGCGGCGATGGCCAGGAACCGGCCGGGGCGCCACGGGCTGAACAGCACGGCCTCGCATCGGGTCATGGTCGAGTCGTTGCGACCGGTGCGGATCGGCAGGTCGAGCGGCGCGGTGAGGTGGGCCTCGATCACCAGGCCGGTCGCCCCGAGGGTCAGATCGAACGCCGTTGTGCCGGCCAGCGCCGGGCCTACGGCGTCGACGGCGTCGCGGGTGAACAGCACCGGGTCGAGCAGCGCCGCCCGGTCGTGCAGCACGAAACCGGCCGGTACCAGCACGATGAAGCGATTCGACAGGCCGTGGACCGAGCGGACCGCCGCCGCCGCGGCGCCGATCCCCACCGCCGTGGTGACCGAGCCGGCGATCCACACCCCGGCAGCCAGCAGCAGTGGGCCGGTGACGACCCCCGCGGCCGTCACCGTCCAGGCCAGCGGCAACGGTCCAAGCAGCAACGGCAGCGGGACTGCGAGGGCGACGCGCTGCTCGGGCCCGTAGGATGCCCCGTCGACGCAGCGGTCCGCGGTCACCGGGTGCAATGCCAGCGCCGCGCCGGCCACCGCAACCACGACGGCGGTCAACGCCACCCACGCATCGGGCCGCCCCAGCACGGTGGCGACGACCCCGGCCACCAGCGCGGCGGGGCCGGCCAGGCGGAGCGTCGTCAGCCCGACCGGATGGGCCACGTAGGTGGCGATCAGGCCCAGGAACCACACCGTCCAGGCCAGGCCGGCGGCGGTCCAGCGGACCGGTCCTGAGCAGCCGGCGAAGGCTTCACCGAGTGCGGCACCGACCGTGAGCGGCAACGCCAGCCAGACCATGCGTAACGGCCAGGGGCCGAGCTCGCGCCGGTCGGCGGGCGACGGACCGCCGGTCCCGTGGGACGGGGTCTGGGACGGGTTCGGGGGAGGGGACACGATCCTGTCAGCGTTGCCGACAACGGTCGCCGACGGCCAGTCCGCAGCTTTCCCGCGCCCGGGGCAGCGGCCTAACGTGCGTCGCGACGACGAGGGGGGGAATATGCGGGCACCGACCGTGGCTGACCTGGCAGTGGGGCTCACCACCTCGATCGGCACGCTGCCACATGCCGACCCGCAGGCCGCGGTCGACTTCGTGCTGCGAGTACACCCGCGCTTGCCGGCGCTTCCCCAGCTGCCCAACCGGTCCCTGCTCGAACGTCGGCTGCCCCAGGCCGCCTGGGGTATCGACGGGGTGTCGGTCCAGCCCGACGGCTCGATCACCATCGACCATGCCCACCTCGACATCGACGCCCCCTACCGCGACCCGTCCTTCTCAGGCGCGCCGTTCGTCACCCTGCACGCGTTTCTCGACGCGCTCGCCGGCCGCAGCGGTCCGGCCAAGTTCCAGCTGACCGGGCCGGTCACGCTGGGGGTGGCCCTGAGCTCCGCCGGGATCGAGCCGCGGGCGGCGTTCGCGCTCAGCGCCACGGTGGTGCAGTCCCGGGCCCGTGCCCTGCTGCGCCTCGTCGCCGAACGTGCCCCCGGCGTGGCCCCGCTGGTCTTCCTCGACGAGCCCAGCCTGCTGGCCTGTCTCGAGCCGAACTTCCCCATCGACGCCGACGACGCGCTCGACCTGGTGTCCTCGGTGCTCGCCACGCTCGAGCACGGCGCCATCACCGGGCTGCGCTGTAGCCCGCGTGGCGGCTTGACCACCACCGTGGACTGGCCGTTGGTGTTGCAGACCGGCCCGGCCGTGCTGGCGGTGCCGGTGCAGACCCACCCGTCGCTGGTGGCGGCGTCGGCCTCGATCGCGGAGTTCCTCGAGAACGGCGGCTGGCTGGCCTGGGGTGCGGTGCCGACCGAAGGCCCCGTCGGGTCCACCGCCGGGCTGCTGTGGCGGCAGCTGTCGGGGGTGTGGTGCGAGCTGGTCCAGGGGGGCTGCGAGGCGAGCCGCCTACGACTGCAGGCGCTGGTGACCCCGTCGGGCGGTCTCGGCCGCCATTCGGTCGAACAGGCCGAGGAGATGCTGGAGTTGGTCGACGACCTGGCCCGGCGGCTCTACGATCAGGCCACCGGGCTGCGGCTCAGCGTCGGGGCCTGATCGGCGTCACGCCGGCGGCCCGCCAGTCGTTAGATTCGCGGCGTGGCGTCTCCCGATCCGTCGACGATGGCCGGTGACCCGGTCGAGCGCATGTACGAGCTGCGGGAGCTGATCGCCCACCACGGCCGGCTGTACCACGAGCTCGACGCACCGGAACTGCCCGACGCCGACTACGACCGGCTGGTGCGCGAGCTCGCCGTGCTCGAGGCCACCCACGCCGACCTCGTACCGGTCCCGGAGGATTCACCGACCCGGACGGTGGGCGGCGCCCCCTCGGCGGCGTTCGCGCCGGTGGTGCACCGCTTCGCCATGATGTCGCTCGACAACGCCATGGACCACGACGAGCTGTCGGGCTGGGGTGACCGCCTGGCCCGCTCGGTGGTGCGGGTCCGCAACGCCGCAGCCGCTGCAGCCGCTGCAGCCGCTGCAGCCGCTGCAGCCGCCGAGGGACCCGAGGGGGGCCCCGACGTCGAGGGCGCTTCCGCAGCCGAGCCGCCCGAGGGGCCGGTGCCGCTGGCCGAGCGGTTCTGCTGCGAGCTCAAGATCGACGGGGTGGCCTCCGCGTTGACCTACGAGAACGGTCGGCTGGTGCAGGGCGCCACCCGGGGCGACGGCCGGGTCGGCGAGAACATCACCGACAACGTGCGCACCCTGGGCGACATCCCGACCGACCTCGGGCCCGGCGCGCCGGCGCTGCTCGAGGTCCGTGGTGAGGTGTACCTGCCGATCAGCGCCTTCGAGGCCACCAACGCGGCGCTGCTCGCGGCCGGCCAGAAGCCCTACGTCAACCCCCGCAACACCGCCGCCGGCTCGCTGCGCCAGAAGGACCCGGCGGTCACCGCCGGGCGGCAGCTGCGGTTCTGGAGCTATCAGCTGGCAGCGATCGAGGGAGGTCCCACCTTCGACAGCCACGAGCAGTCACTGCGCTATCTCGAGTCGCTCGGGTTCCCGGTCAACCCTGAGATCCGGGTGCTGGGCTCGCTCGAGGAGGTGCTGGCCCATTGCCGCCACTGGGCCGAGCATCGTCACGATCTCGACTACGACATCGACGGGGTCGTGGTGAAAATCGACGACCTGGCCCTGCGCGAGGAGCTGGGCAGTACGGCGCGGGCGCCACGCTGGGCCATCGCCTTCAAGTTCCCGCCCGAGGAACGCACCACGCTGCTGCGCGACATCGAGGTGTCCATCGGCCGTACCGGTCGTGCCACCCCCTTCGCCCGGCTCGAACCGGTCTTCGTCGGCGGGGTCACGGTGGAGACCGCGACGCTGCACAACGAGGACCAGGTGGCCGCCAAGGACGTCCGGCCGGGCGACACGGTGATCGTGCGACGCGCCGGCGACGTGATCCCCGAGGTGGTCGGCGCGGTGCCGTCGTTGCGGCCGCCGGGCAGCGAGCCCTGGCAGTTCCCGCGGGTCTGTTCCTGTCCGCTGGCCACCGCGCTGGTGCGTGCGGAGGGCGAGAGCGACACCTTCTGCGTCGAGGCCGAGTGCCCGTTCCAACGTGACCAGCGGCTGATCCACTTCGCCTCGCGCGGGGCGATGGACATCGAGGGTCTCGGCGAGCGCACCGTCCGCCTGCTCACCGAGGCCGGCCTGGTGCGTGACCCCGCCGATCTCTACACGCTGGCGGCCGAGTCGCTGCTGGGGTTCGACGGCTGGGGTGAGATCTCGGTCAACAACCTGCTGCGGGCCATCGAGGACTCCAAGGCGCGTCTGTTGGCCAACCTGCTGGTGGCCTTCGGGGTGCGCCATCTGGGCCCGGCGGCAGCGGCGGTCGTGGCCCGGGCCTTCGGTTCGCTCGAGGCCATCGCCACGGCCAGGGTCGAGGAGCTGGCCACGCTCGACGGGGTGGGCCCGGTCATCGCCGAGGCCATCCATACCTGGTTCGCCCGACCATCAACCGCGGACCTGGTGGCGCGGCTGCGCGCCGCAGGGGTCGATCCGCAGGCTCCGGTGGCGTCGGCCGAACGCCCGGTGCTCGCCGGGCGCTCGATCGTGGTCACCGGGTCGCTCGACGGCTACACCCGCGAACAGGCCGAGGCGGCGATCCTGGACCGTGGCGGCAAGTCGCCCGGCTCGGTGTCCAAGAAGACCACCGCCGTGGTGGTCGGGGCCGAACCGGGCGCCTCGAAGATCACCAAGGCTGCCGAGCTGGGCATCCCGGTGCTCGACGAGGTGGCCTTCGTGCAGCTGTTGGAGACCGGTGAGCTGCCTGAGGGGTGATGGCCCCACCGGCCGGCCGGTGCCGGGGGATCGGCCGGGCCGGTCGCTACGGTGACCGCCCTGCCCCCCGAACGTCGAACCGGTCGAACCCACCGAAACCCCCGAACCCACCGAAACCCCCGAAACCCCCGAACATCGCGAGGTCGCCGATGACGCAGTCCCTGACCGAGGAGCCGTCGCTGCTCGACCGCTACGAGCAGCGGCTGGCCCGCCATCTCCCCGGCGACGTCGCCTACGCGGCGTTCCGTCTGCAGATCGAGCGGTCGGAGGGCCTCGCCGTGCGCGCCGGGGTGGTCGAACCGCCCGGCAACGGGTTTGAGGCCGGGGTCATGATCACGATCTGGGACGGCGGCGGGATGGGCTACGCCGCCACCAGCAACCTCTCCGACGCGGGCATCGTCGCTGCGCTGGCCGAGGCCCGTGGGTGGGCGGCACGTACCGCCGGGCTGGCCGTGCTCGGCGCCGCGCCGCTGGCCCATCCGTCGGGCAGCTTCACCTCTTCGGTCGAGCGCCCGTTCGCGTCGACCACCCTCGCCGAGCGAATCGAGCTGCTGCGGGCGCAGGAGCAGCGGCTGCGAACCGACGATCGCATCGTGGACAGCGTGGCGTCGTTGTACCGGACCGACATCGACACCCTGCTGTTGACCAACGGCGGGGGCCGGGTGCGCCAGAGCTTCCGCAACGTGTATCCGAACCTCCGGGTCACCGCCAACACCGGTGCCAACACCCAGACCCGCACCTACGGCGGTGGTGCGTTCTGCGGTCAGGGCGGCCTCGAGGTGCTCGACCGGTTCGGGTTCGGCGATGCCGCCCCGCGTCTCGCCGAGCAGGCCATCGAGCTGCTCGAGGCCCCGCCGTGCCCGACCGGCACCATGGACCTGCTGCTCGCCCCCGACCAGATGATCCTGCAGATCCACGAATCGATCGGCCATCCCCTCGAGCTCGACCGGATCCTCGGCGACGAACGCAACTTCGCCGGTACGAGCTTCGTGCGGCCCGAGATGTTCGGTACCTACCGGTATGGTTCGGAGCTGCTCAACGTGACCTTCGATCCCACGGTG
Source organism: Acidimicrobiia bacterium (assembly GCA_947476745.1). Lineage (GTDB taxonomy): Bacteria > Actinomycetota > Acidimicrobiia > Acidimicrobiales > CAIXPF01 > CAIXPF01. The sequence goes on from CANJRG010000003.1 coordinate 102,325, forward strand.
GCCGGGCAGATGGCGTCCTATGCTTTCGACGACGACGGAACGGCCGCCACCCGGACGCACCTGATCCGTGACGGGATCCTCGAATGTGGCCTCGGTGGGACGATCTCGCAGGCCCGTAGCGGCCTCGCCGGGGTGGCCAACTCCCGGGCCTGCGCCTGGAACCGTCCGCCCATCGACCGGATGGCGAACCTCAACGTCGAGCCCGGCACCGCCGGCTTCACCGAGCTCGTCGGCTCGGTGGAACGCGGCGTGTACCTCGAGACCAACAACTCGTGGTCGATCGACGACAGCCGCAACAAGTTCCAGTTCGGCTGCGAGTACGGCCGGCTGATCGAGGACGGCGAGCTCACCACGGTGGTCCGCAACCCGGGCTATCGGGGGATCTCGGCCACGTTCTGGCGCAGCCTGCGCGGGGTCGGCAACGCCGACACCTGGCGGGTGATGGGCACCCCGAACTGCGGCAAGGGCGAACCGAACCAGGTGATCTGGGTCGGCCATGCCGCGCCGGCCTGCCTGTTCGGGTCCGTCGACGTGTTCGGTGGCCGGTGATGGCCGGGACCGATCTCGCCGGTCGCGTCGACGATCTGGTGACGTGGGCGACCGGGCAGCTGCGCGGTGACGAGGTCCTGCTCGCCGGGTTCAGCGGCGAAGAGGCCGACTTCGTCCGGTTCAACAACGGTGCGGTGCGCCAGGCCGGTTCGGTCAGCCAGCGGGCGGTCGAGCTCGACCTGGTGGAGGGCGCCCGCCATGCCCGCAGCAGCGTGCAGTTGACCGGGGACACCGACCTCGACCGGGCCCGGGTGGCGGAGGAGTTGCGCATCCTGCGCGAGCAGCGCGCCGTACTGCCCGAGGACCCCTACCTGCTCTACAACCGCGACGGCGCCAGCTCGCTGCGGGTGGGCCGCAACGACCTGCCCGGACCGGATGCGGCGATGGCCGAGGTGGCCCACGCTGCCCGGGGTCGCGACCTCGTCGGCCTGTACTCCGCCGGTACCACCTACCGGGGGTTCGCCAGCTCGCTGGGCCAGCGAAACTGGTACGAGGCGTCCACGTTTGCGTTCGACTGGTCGTTCTACCTGCACCACGACAAGGCGGCGAAGAACTCCTATGCCGGGTTCTCGTGGTCCGCTGACGAGTTCGAACGCAAGGTGCAGTGGTCGGCCCGCCAGCTCGAGGTTTTGGGCCGTCCGGCGGCCGTGCGACCGCCCGGTGCCTACCGGGCCTATCTCGCCCCTGCCGCCATGGTGGAGCTGGTGGACCTGCTGAGCTGGGGTGGGTTCGGCCTGAAGTCCCACCGTACGAAGCAGACGCCGTTGCTGCGGATGGTGACCGAAGGGGCGACGTTGCACCCGTCGGTACGCATCAGCGAGGACACCGCCGGTGGGGTGGCGCCGAACTTCCAGTCCGAAGGGTTCACCAAGCCCGACGAGGTGGTGCTGATCGACGCGGGACGCTACGCCGACTGGCTGGTGTCGCCCCGTTCGGCACGGGAGTACGACGTTCCCACCAACGGCGCCTCGTCGTGGGAGAGCCCCGAGTCGCTGTCGGTGGCGGCGGGCGCGTTACCGGCGGACTCGGTGCTCGACGAGCTCGGGACCGGCCTGTACATCGGCAACCTGTGGTACCTCAACTATTCGGACCGGGCGGCGTGCCGCACCACCGGGATGACCCGCTTCGCCACGTTCTGGGTGGAGGGCGGCGAGATCGTCGCCCCGGTCGAGGTGCTGCGCTTCGACGACAGCCTGTTCCACCTGCTCGGGGACAAGCTGGTCGGCCTCACCGACCGCCCGGAGGTCATCCTCGACACCGCCTCCTACGGATCCCGTTCGACCGGTTCCTACCGGCTTCCCGGCGCGGTGGTCGAGGAGATGGTCTTCACCCTGTGAGCGGCCGCAGGCGTGACTAGATCACGTTGAAGCACCAGCGGTACTCCGGGCCTGCGGTGGACGCGCCTTCCTCTGCCTTCCAGTAGGTGACCGATGCGCAGTTCTGCCGGCCGTCGAGGGCCGCGACGGCCTTGCCCGGCCCGGGGCGGAAGATCAGCCGGTTGTTGCCGTCGTCCGGTTCGAGCTGATTGTCGGGGATGACCACGTCGTTGAGGGTCAGCACCCCGATGTAGCCCGGTGCGAGGTCGGCGACGACGGCCACCTGACGGGCCTGGGCCTCGGCCCGGTTCACCGGCTGCACCGCTTCGAGGCCCTCCTCGGCCTTGACCGATCCGTCGTCGGTGACCCCGAAGATCCCGGCGAGCGCAAAGAACCCCAGGCCGAGCAGGATCAGAGCGGGAAACGCGAGCTTGCGGAGGATGGACACCGGTCCAGTGTGCTCCATGGCGCTCGGCAATAGGGAACACCCGTTGGCAAGGGGAGTGCGTGGTCGCAGTCGGGCAGGTGCTCGGGAGGTGCGGTCCGCCGTTGGCCGCACGACGGCGGATACCGTGGCGATGTGGTTCTGCCCGAGCTCAGCGGCTCCTCCGGCCAGCGCGCGCCACGTGCGGGCCTGGTCGGCCGGGTGTTGGCCGGCCGGTACCGGCTCATGGCGCCGATCGGGGTGGGCGCGTCGGCCAGGGTCTATCTGGCTGACGACGTGCAGTTGCGCCGCCGGGTGGCGGTCAAGGTGCTGCATCCGGCGCTGGCCGCGGATCCCACGTTCCTGCGCCGCTTCCAGGCCGAGGCCCAGGCGGCCGCAGCACTGAACCATCCCCACGTCGTGGCGGTGTACGACTGGGGTCGTGACGCGGCCGCCGGCCAGGACGTCGGCTCGCTCGACGCCGTGCCGTTCCTGGTGACCGAGTACCTCGACGGCGGGAGCCTGCGGGGCATGCTCGACAGCGGTGACGGCTCTCGCGCCAGCCGACTGCTGTCGTTGTCGCAGACGCTCGTGGTGGGTCTGCAGGTCTGCCGCGGGCTGCACTACGCCCACACCCGTGGTTTCGTGCACCGCGACATCAAGCCGGCCAACTTGCTCTTCGGCGAGGATCGCCGTCTTCGCATCGCCGATTTCGGCCTGGCCCGGGCGCTGGCCGAGGCGTCGTGGACCGAGCCCGAGGGCGTCGTGCTCGGCACGGCCCGCTACGTGTCGCCCGAGCAGGCGGCCGGATCGCCGTGCGACACCCGGAGCGACCTGTACTCGTTGGCCCTCGTGCTGGTGGAGTGCGTCACCGGCACGGTTCCCAACACCGCCGACACCGCCGTGGCAACGCTGGCGTTGCGGGCCGGGCGGTCCATCGAGGCTGACACCGACACATTCGGGCCGCTGACCCCGCTCATCGAGGCCGCCGGCCGGGCCGATCCGGCGGAGCGGGCCGACGCCGCGCAGTTCGGGGCCGGCCTGATGGCCGCTGCCGAGGTGCTGCCCGCCCCAACCCTGCTGCCGCTGGCCCCGCCCCGTGTCTTCGCCGTGAGCGCCGATGCGGGGTCGCGCACCCGCCATCTCGCCGACGAGGTGGACCTGGCACCTGGCCGGGAGCCGGAGCCGGAGCCGGAGACCGAGTTGGGGCTGCCGGGTGACGGCTCGCTCGCCGTCCTCGGCCCGGTGGCGGTGACGCCGGCCGCCGGCCCGAACGCCGCCCGTGCGGCACCCGTGCCCGGGGGCAACGACTCGCCCGACGCGGCGGACTCCGACGAGTTGGCCACGGTTGAGGAAGATGATGACGATGATGCTGACGGGGCTGGCCGAATCCGGCGTCGCCGTCGGCCGCGCCTGCAGACCGTGTTCGTGGGTCTGCTGGTGCTGACGGCGCTGGGTCTGGCCGCCGTGTTGGGGGTGGGCCTGTTCGGCGCTCGGCTGTTGGGCCCGCCGCGCTACGCCGTCGAGAACGTCGTCGGACGCGACCTCGCCGAGGTGCGGCGCGCGGTGGCGGCATCGGGTCACGGCTGGATGCTGGAGGTCACCGAGGACCGGCGGGATGGGACGGCGCTCGACGAGGTCCTCTCCCAGGACCCGCCAGCCGGGGCCGAGCTGGAACGCGGCGGGGTGCTGCACCTGGTGCGCTCGCTGGGCAACACCCTGGTCACGGTGCCGGCGGTGGCGGGCAAAGCCTTCGACGACCCCGCGGTGGGGGCCTCGTTCACCGAGGCGTCGCTACTGATCCGGCGGGTCGACCGCCACGACGAGACGGTGCCGGCCGGCCAGATCCTCTCCGTAGGCGACAGCGGCCGCCCGGTCGAGAAGTTCAGCGAGGTCGAGGTCGTCGTCTCGTCCGGGCCGGTGCCGCGCACCCTGGACGACTACGGCAACCCGGCCCAGGACGCCGGCGCGGCCCGCGCAGCCCTCGTCGCCACCGGCCTGGTGGTCGAGACGGCCTCCGAGGCCAGCGAGAAGGTGGACAAGGGCAAGGTGATCCGTACCGAGCCGGCAGCGGGCAGCCGGGTCGCCAAGGGTTCGACGGTGCGGCTGGTGGTCTCCTCCGGTCCGCCCCTGATCACCGTGCCGAAGGTGTTCGGGATGACCGGACGGGCCGCGGAGGACTACCTGGTCGGTACCGGCTGGCGGGTGACGGGGATCGACGGGCCATCGTCGGGCATGGTCATCAGCACCGACCCCGAGGAAGGCCAGCAGCGGGTCAAGGGCTCGCCGATCCGCATCATCACCCGCAGTAACTGAGCCGGTCGGCCGGGTCCGCCCACCCCGACCCGGCCTGCGCTCCCCGGGTCCGGGTGGCCGGGTCAGTCCGCCGTGATGTCCTTGACCCGCTGGGTAACCTCGGCGGCAAGCGGGTCGGGCTGCAGGTTCGACGCCTGCAGCGCCATCAGCTTGGCCAGGTCACCCTCGATGCGGATCTTGCCGGCCATGAACGCCTGCATGGCAACTGCGGGGTCGGCGAGGGCGAACACCGAGCGTGCCGTGGCGTAGTCGGTGGTCACGGTCAGATCCGGCGATTCGAGGTGGCCGAGCTCGATGCGGGTGTCTTCGTGGCTGGTGTCGAGGTGGGCCTCGATGGTGCCGTCGGGGCCGTCGGTGATGACCTGGTTCATCCGCAACGAGACCGGTGGAGGCGCCACCCGGCCCTCGTACTCGTCGCGGATGGCTCGTGCCGCGTCGATCCATGCTGCGGACAGGAACGGGAACTTGTCGCTCACCCCGGTCACGTTACCGGCGCAGACCGGGGGAGCGGTCCCGCCGGAGGCCGCCGCGTCGTCCGAGCGGGCCCGGGCCACCCGGTAGGCTGAGCAGCCATGCCTGCCCGCATATCCCGTGACGACGTCGCCCATGTCGCCCGTCTGGCGCTCCTCGAGCTGACCGAGGACGAACTCGAGCGCTACACCGAGCAACTCGGGGCCATCCTCGAGCACGCCGAGGACGTGGCGGCGCTCGATCTGGGCGACGTGGCGCCGCTGGCCCACCCGCTGTCGTTGCGCAACGTATTCCGCGACGACGAGCCCGGAGCGGCGCTCGATCGGGACGAGGTGCTGGCCGAGGCCCCTGCGGCCGAGTCCGGCCGGTTCCGGGTCCCGGCCATCCTGGGGGAGGAGCCGTGAGCGCCACTGCGGTGGACATCGCCGCCGACGTGCGGGCCGGCCGTCGCTCGGCGCTCGACGTGGTCGAGGCCGCCCTGGCCGCCATCGCGGCCCGCGACGGCGAGCTGAACGCCTTCAACACGGTCACCGCCGACCAGGCCCGGGCCGCTGCGGCTTCGATCGACGCCCGGGTCGCCGCCGGCGAGGACGTCGGCCCGCTGGCCGGGGTGCCGGTGGCGCTGAAGGACAACCTGTGCACCCGCGGCGTGCCGACCACCTGCAGCTCGAAGATCCTCGCCGGCTGGAAGCCGCCCTATGACGCCACGGTGGTCGGCCGTCTGGTCGCCGCCGGGGCGATCATGGTGGGCAAGACCAACCTCGACGAGTTCGCCATGGGGTCCTCCACCGAGAACTCGGCTTTCGGGCCCACCCGCAACCCGCACGACCCGACCAGGGTCCCCGGCGGGTCCTCCGGCGGGAGTGCTGCGGCGGTGGCAGCCGGTTTCGTGCCGCTGTCACTGGGTTCGGACACGGGTGGGTCGATCCGCCAGCCGGCGGCGCTGTGCGGGGTGGTCGGGGTCAAGCCGACCTACGGCCGGGTAAGTCGCTACGGCCTGGTGGCCTTCGCCTCGTCGTTGGATCAGATCGGGCCATTCGCCACGACGGTGGCCGATGCCGCCGCCTGTTACGACGTCATCGCCGGGTGGGACCCCTTCGACTCCACGTCGATCCCCGAGCCGCTCGAGCCGACCTCGGCAGCCCTCGGCCGCGGGGTGCAGGGTCTGCGGGTCGGTGTGGTGAGCGAGATGACCTCCGAGGCCATGGGCATCGCCCCCGATGTGCTGGTCCGGGTCCGTGAGGCGGCCGACGCGCTCGCCGCGGCGGGTGCCACCGTCACGGAGGTGTCGGTCCCGGCCTGTGTCTACGGCCTGTCGGCCTATTACCTGATCGCCCCGGCCGAGGCGTCGTCCAACCTGGCCCGTTTCGACGGGGTCCGCTTCGGCCTGCGCGTCGATGCCCCCACCACGGCGGAGATGCAGCGGGCCACCCGTACCGCGGGGTTCGGTCCGGAGGTCAAGCGTCGCATCATGCTGGGTACCTACGCCCTGTGCGCCGGGTACTACGACGCCTACTACGGCAAGGCCCAGCGGGTGCGCCGGCTGATCCTCGAAGATTTCGAGCGAGCCTACGGCGAGGTCGACGTGCTGTTGTCACCGACCTCGCCGACCACCGCGTTCCCGCTCGGGGCCAAGACCACCGATCCTCTGACCATGTACCTCAATGACGTGTGCACCATCCCGTCCAACCTCGCCGGCCACCCGGCGCTGTCCGTACCGTTTGGTACGGGATCGGACGGCATGCCGGTCGGGGTGCAGTTGATGGGCCCGGCGTTGTCCGAATCATTGCTGTTCCAGGTTGCCGCGGTGTTGGAGGCGAGCAGTTCATGAGCGAGACCACGTGGGAGACCGTCATCGGCCTGGAGGTCCATGCCGAGCTGGCGACGAGGACCAAGCTGTTCTCCGGGGCGTTGAACCATTTCGGGTCCGAGCCCAATACCAACGTCGACCCGGTGTCGTTGGGCCTGCCCGGTTCCTTGCCGGTGCTCAACCGCGCCGCGGTGGAGCTGGCCATACGGGTCGGTCTGGCGCTGCACTGCGAGATCCGTCCGAGCGTGTTCGCCCGGAAGAACTACTTCTACCCGGACATGCCGAAGGACTTCCAGATCTCCCAGTACGACCAGCCGATCGATCTCGGCGGCTGGCTGGAGCTGCCCGAGGGCAAGCGCATCGGCATCACCCGGGCGCATCTCGAGGAGGACACCGGCAAGAACACCCACGTCGGTGGATCCGGTCGTATCGGCGGCGCCGACTATTCCCTCATCGACTACAACCGCGCCGGCGTGCCGCTGCTGGAGATCGTCTCCGAGCCCGATCTGCGTTCTGCCGACGAGGCCCGGGCCTACGTCGGGGAGTTGCGGGCCATCCTGGTGGCCATCGGCGCCTCCGACGGCAAGATGGAGGAGGGCTCGCTGCGGGTCGACTGCAACGTGTCGGTCCGCCGTCCCGGTGAGCCCTTCGGCACCCGTTGCGAGATCAAGAACGTCAACTCGTTGCGTTCGCTGGGCCGGGCGGTGGACTACGAGACCCGCCGGCAGATCGACCTGATCGAAGCGGGCGACAAGGTCCGCCAGGAGACCCGTCACTGGGACGAGAACGGCGGGCGGACAACGCCGGGCCGGTCCAAGGAGAACAGCGAGGACTACCGCTACTTCCCCGAGCCCGATCTGGTTCCCGTGGTGCCCGATCCGGCCTGGATCGAGGAGATCCGCGCCGCCCTGCCGCGTCTGCCGGCCGAGCGTCGCCACGACCTGGCGGCAGCTGCCGGGTTGACCCCCACCGATCTCACGGTGATCGTGGCTGTCGACCGCGGGGCCGATGCGACGGCGCTCGAGGCCATCGCCGCCGGTGCCGATGCAGTCCGGGTACTGACCCACATCGAGCACAACCTGGCCGTCGAGGGCGCCGATGCCCTCAGCGGCTCGACCCTGGCCGCGCTGGTGGGGATGGAGACCTCTGGGGCGCTGACCGCCACTCAGGCCAAGACCGTGCTCGCCGAGCTGGTGACGTTGGCGGTATCGGGGGTCCAGGGCGATCCGGCCGCGGTCGCCGCGGCCAAGGGCTTCGAGGCCATGAACACCGGAGCGTTCGACGCCGCGGTGGATGCGGTCATCGCCGACAATGCCGAGGAGTGGGAGCGTTTCAAGGCCGGCGACCCCAAGGAACGGGGGAAGCTGACCGGCTTCTTCGTCGGCAAGGTCATGAAGTCCACCAAGGGCCAGGCCGACGGCAAGGCGGTCACCGCGGCCCTGCTGTCCCGAGCCGGCTGAGCGGGTTGGTCATGGCCCGAGCCGCGTCCGACTCCGTTTCCCCCAGGTCCCATCGTCGACGGCGCTGGCTGCCCACCTGGAACGAGCTGCTGGTCGTCGTGGTGGCCGTCACACTCGGGGCGCTGGCGGCATGGCTGATCCGACCGGGCGGGCCGATCGACCTCGGCATGGGACCGGCCGCGGTCCCGGCGAGTCCGGTGTCGTCGCAGCCGTCTGGGTCGGCGATGTCGGCGATGTCGGCGATCGGCGGGCCGAACTAGCCTGCGGCGCCGTGACCCAGCACGTCGAGCAGTCCAGCACGTCCGCCGATCCGTTGTCCGCCGCCGTCGAACATCGCCAGACGCGATATGCCCCGCTGCCGGGCAGCACGGAGATCCTCCTGGTGCGCCACGGCGAGTCTGCGCCGTTCAAGCCGGGTCAACCGTTCGCGTTGCTCGACGGTCACGGCGATCCGCCGCTGGCCCCCGGCGGGGTGGCCCAGGCCGAGGCCGTAGGCCGGCGGCTGTCCACAGAGGAGATCCATGCGATCTACGTGACCTCGTTGCAGCGCACCCATCAGACGGCGGCCCCGTTGGTGTCGGCACTCGGCCTGACCCCCCGGGTCGAGCCGGAGCTTCGCGAGATTTTCCTGGGCGAGTGGGAGGGTGGCCGGCTGCGCCAGATGGCGGCGGAGAACCACCCGACCTACCTGAGCATGCAGCAACAGCAGGACTGGGGCGTCATCCCGGGTGCCGAGTCCTTCGCGGTGCTGACGCGGCGCTGTGTCGCCGCCATCGGGCGGATCCATGCTGCGCATCCCGACGAACGGGTGGCGGTGGTGGTGCACGGCGGGGTCATCGGGGCCTTGTGCGCCCATGCCACCGGGGCTCGTCCGTTCGCCTTCAACGGCGCCGACAACGGATCGATCCATCACCTCGTGGTGCTCGGTGCCGAATGGAAGCTCCGCTGCTTCAACGACACCTCCCATCTCGGCGGGTTCAGCTCCGCCGGTCAGGCCATGACCTGACGGGACGCGCTCCCGGCCGACCGCCGGCTGGGCCGACCGCCGGCTGGGCCGACCGCCGGCCAGGGTCCTGCTCAGCGGACCGCGCCGGTCACCAGCCAGCGGTCGCCGTCGAAGCGGCGTTGCAGCACCAGCCACCGGGTGGCCATGAACAGCAGCAACGCACCCCACAACCAACCGAGCCCGGCCCCGGTGACGCCGACCGCAACCGCGCAGGGGGCGTAACCGAGGAACGCCACGGCCATGGCTCGGGCCAGGAACCGTTCGTCGCCGGCACCGATGAGGATGCCGTCGAGGGCGAAGACCAACCCGTTCAGCGGCTGCATGGCGGCCACGAACAGCAGCGAGAACCCGGTGAGCGCCACCACCGCGTCGTCGTTGCTGAACAGCGCGGCCACGGGCGTCCGCCCGGCCAGCAGGACCACGGCGAATAGGACCCCGGCCCACAGTGACAGCCGCAGCGCGCTGCGCCCGACGCGGCGGGCGCCGTCGGCGTCGCCCGCACCGAGCGCGTGGCCGACGAGGGACTGGGCGGCGATGGCCAACGCATCGAGGGCCAGGGCCAGCAGGGTCCAGATCTGGAAGGCGACCTCGTAGGCCGCCACCTCGGTGGTGCCCAGCCGGGTGGCGACGGCCACGCCCACCAGGAGCGACCCGCGCAGGGCGGCGGTTCGTACCAGCAGGTGCAGCCCGACCACGAGCAGGCGGACGACGCGGGCGGGGATGAAGCGCAGCTCGGCCCCCAGTCCGTGGGCCGCGCCGACGACCTTCACGACATAGACCAAGCCGGCGACGTACTGGGCGAGGACCGTGGCGAGAGCGGAGGCACCGATACCGCGACCGAAACCGACGATGAGCACCCATTCCAGCACCCCGTTGCCCACCGCGGTCACCCCGGCGATCAGCAGCGGGGTGCGAGTGTCGCGGCTGCCCCGTAGGTAGCCGACCCCTGCCAACGACACCAGCAGCGGGGGCAGCCCGAACAGGCTGATCCGCAGGTACGTCCATGCCTCGGTGGCCACCGCTCCGTCGGCGCCGAGCAGGCTGATCATCGCCGGGCCCGACACCCAGCCGGCGCCCGCGAGGATCACGCCGACCACGCCGGCCAACCACAGCCCCTGCACGGCCTGGCCGGCGGCGTCGCGTTGCTCGCCCGCGCCGAGCAGGCGCGATACCGCGGCCGTGGTGCCGTAGGCCAGGAACAGGAAGACCGAGAAGCCGGTGAGCAGGATGGCCGAGGCCACCGACAACCCGGCCAGCGACTCGGTGCCGAGCCGTCCGACGATGGCGGTGTCGGTGAGCAGGTAGAGCGGCTCGGCGATGAGCGCGCCAAGGGCGGGCACGGCCAGGCGCAGCAGTTCGCGATCGTCGGCCCTCATCGGCACCGGGTGCGTGACCGGGTGCTCAGCCGTTGGCCTGCCCGTAGGGCCCGACGATCTCCGCGGCGAGCAACGCGTGGTTGGCGTCGACGTCGTTCTGGTGGCAGGCCGAGGACATGATCACCGTCTCGGCGCCGGCGTCGAGGTATTCCTGGAGCCGCGCCCGCACCTCGTCGGGGGTGCCGGCGAGGGCATAGCGGTCCACCAGCTTGGAGAAGTCCTGGGCGTACTGCTTGGACAGCCGTTCGATGCAACGGCGTCGGGCCTCGTCGCCGTCCTCGTGCACCGTGGCGAAAATGAACAGCCCGGGCCGGATCGGGGTGTCCCGTTCGGCGTTGATGCGCTCGAGGCTCGAGGCCAGCTGCTCGGGGGTGTACATGTACGGCAACCAGCCGTCGGCGTAGCGGGCGGCCCGCCGCATGGCCACCTCCTGGCGGCCGGCCACCCAGATGGGCGGGTGCGGCTGCTGTACCGGCGGCGGGTCGATGGTGACGCCGTGCAGGGTGTTGAAGCGGCCCTCGAAGTCGACGTTGCGTTCGGTCCACAGCCGCTTGAGCAGGCCCAACGCCTCGTCGGTGCGGGCTCCGCGCTCCTTGAGGGGGATGCCGCAGGCCTCGAACTCGTGGGCGATCTCGCCGCCGACACCGATACCGAAGTGGTAGCGGCCCTCGGAGGCGACATCGAGTGAGGCCACCAGCTTGGCCAGCAGCGCGGCAGGGTAGAGCGGTACCAGCACGATCGTCGACATCAGCTTGATACGGCTGGTGGCCCCGGCGGCGGTGGCCAGGGAGATGAGGCTGTTGGACACGGCGACGTTGAAGCTGACGTGCTCGCCCACGGCGAGGAAGTCGAAGCCCATGGCCTCGAGCTGCTGCGCCTGCTCCTTGACGCCTCCGACTCGGCTCAATGCGATGCCGAACTCAATGGTCATGATGGTCGGTCTCCCTGGTACGGCCGCCGGGTGCAGCGGTTGTCGCTGCCCATGATGACCGACCGGGCAGCGGCGGTGTGTGCTGCACCGCCGCGGACGGGGCGTTCAGAACCCGGTGCGCAGCCAGTCCGCCTGGGGCTTGGTCGGGGTGATGACCAGCAGTACCCGCTCGTCCCGGCGCAGCTCGTCGAGCAGCTCCTCGCGGCTCTGAGCGCCGCGGCCGTGTTTGGCCCGGATGCGGGCGAAGCGTTCGACGCCGGCCTCGACGTCCTCCTCGATGGTCACGGTCCCGTCCACGACGAGGTAGCGGAAGCCCACCGAGTCGTCCACGACGAGCTGCACCGTGGGGTTGTCGCGGAAGATGCGGTACTTGGCACGTCCCTTGGTGGTGGACACGTAGAACGTGCCGTCCTCCCACAGGAACCAGTTCGGGGTGCCATGGGGCCGGCCGTCGCGACGCAGCCCGATGACGATGGCATTGCGTGCTTCGGCCAGGAAGGCGTCCATGGCTGCGGTGACGTCGTCGCTCATGGACGGTCACCGTAGCGGTTGCCCGGCCGCCCGGGGCCAGCCACCGGGCCAACCAACGCGGCGGCCACGGGCCAGGCCCGGCCGGTGTTCAGCGGCCGGTCGGAAGGCGGAGATACCGCTCGGTGTCCGACCAGGCGCCGGTGAGCCGGTCAAACTCGGCGGCCTCGGGCAGCATCCAGTGCGCGTGCCCGGCCCGAACCGCCGAGGAGGACACCTCGCCGAAGTGGTCCGGCAGGTGCAGGGCCATACCTATTGGTATGTTCACGGGTGGGCGGGGAGCCAGCGCGACCTCGGGAAGGCGGCGTACGGCGTCGTCGCGGGCCACGTCATCGGCGTAGTAGCGGGGGTCCTTGACCTGCTCCCACTTGTCCGCACCCATGATCACGACGTCGTAGCCCTCGGCGATGTCGACGATCAGCGTGGCCTCGGTGATCTTGACCTGCAACCAGCTGATGCGCCGGCTGACCGCCTCGAGCACGGCCACGCGGTCGGCGAAGGACGGCACCTCGACGTGTTCCTTGTTGATGGGGCGGCGCGACAGCACCAGATCGACTGTGTGCAGCCCCCGCTGGGCCCGTGCGGCGTCGGCCACCGCCAGGTGCGCCACCGTGGGCGGGTTGAAGGTGCCCGGATACACCCCTCGCCGTGGGGTCGCAGGGCCGCTCATCGCACCAGCAGCAGGGCGACGGTAGCCAGCGCGGCGACCACCGATGCCGTGGTCAGCAGGCGGCGGACCAGTCGCGCGGGCCGCGCGATGCGCTTTGGGCCGATCCCGTCGAGGCGGCGCTGCAGCTCCGACAGCCCGGCGGCCACGTCGCGGCGGAAGTCGACGGGGGGTTGCCGCTGCTCGTAGAAGGCGAGGTCGGCCGGCAGCACCACGTCGTCGACCCGGACCGGCACCACCGTGGTGTGCTCGGCGCCGGCGAGGTGCACCTCGCGATGGACCCGGTCGGAGTCGGCCGCGGCCTGCGACACCACGAAGACCACGGCATCGGCCGACCACATGGCGTCGAGCAGACGTCCGCCCCAACGGTCGGTGGCAGCGCTGCGGCCGACCACCACGGTGTGACCGATTCCGGCCAGGCGGTGCAGGATGCGTTCGCCGATGGCGGCGTCGGCCTCGTCGTAGCTGACGAGGAGCCGACGTGGGTGCCGGGCGGGGATGAGCGGACCGTCGTCGAGGACGGGGGAGGGGACGGCCACTTCGTCGAGGCCCGGTGACGCGACCACGGTGGCTGTGATCGCCTCGACGGCCTCGAGCTGCTCGACCCGTAGCTCGCAGCGGCCCACGAACACCTCGTCGCCGGGCCGTAGCTGCACCGAGCCGGTCACCCGGCGGCCGTTGACCCAGCTGCCATTGGTCGAGCCGAGGTCGGTGAGGTAAGTGCCGTCGGGCTCGATGTCGACCCTGGCGTGGCGGGCACTCACGCTCGACTCGTCGAGGACCAGGTCGTTGTCGGGCGCCCGGCCCAGCAACAGCCGTCCCGATTCGAGCACCTGGCGCCAGTAGCGGCCGCTCGTCACCGGCCCCACGACCACCAGCCGCAGCACGGACGGGGTGGGCGCGAGTCCAGTCGCGTCATCGGGCGCGATGTTGCGCTCGGTGCGGTCGCCTACCATAAGATGCAGCGTATGCGTTCGCTCGTGGCGGGTCCGATTCTTCCTGTAGGCAACTCGTAGCGCGCGCCCACATACCGGCACACGCACGACCTCCCCAGCGGGAGGTCGTTCCGGTTTTCGACGGTCGGTCGTTCGACCTCTAGGAGCAGTGGACATGGGAATCAACGGAGGGCAGGCCCTGATCCGGGCGTTGGAGCGGGAGGGGGTCGAAGTTCTTTTCGGCCTGCCGGGCGGCGCCATCCTGCCGGTCTACGACCCGCTGATCGACAGCCCGATCCGCCACGTGCTGGTTCGCCACGAGCAGGGCGCCGGGCACATGGCGGAAGGCTACGCCCACGCCACCGGCCGGGTGGGGGTGGCCATGGTGACCTCCGGTCCGGCCGCCACCAACATCGTGACGCCGTTGTGCGACGCCTACATGGACTCGGTACCCATGGTGTGCATCACCGGACAGGTGCCGAGCACGGCCATCGGGACCGACGCCTTCCAAGAGTGCGACACCGTCGGCATCACCCGCTCGGTGACCAAGCACAACGAGCTGGTGACCCGGGCCGAGGACATCCCGATGGCCATCCGCCAGGCCTTCTACATCGCCACCACCGGCCGTCCCGGCCCGGTGCTGGTGGACATCCCCAAGGACATCGTCGACCCGGCCAACCCCCGTTCGGCCATGGACTGGTACTGGCCCACCGACGCCGAGGTGGCGGCCAGCCTGCCCGGGTACAAGCCGTCCACTCAGGGCGATCCGGTGCGCATCCGCGAGGCGGCGGAGCTGATCAACCGGTCGGTGAAGCCGGTGATCTATGCCGGTGGCGGCATCCTCAAGGCCCGTGCGGCCGAGGCGCTGCGGGCCCTGGCCGAGCTGTGCGACCTGCCGGTAGTGACCACCCTGATGGCCCGCGGTGCCTTCCCCGACGATCACCCGCTGTGCCTCGGGATGCCCGGAATGCACGGCAACTACACGGCCATCACCGCCATGCAGGAGGCGGACCTGCTCATCGCCCTCGGGTCCCGCTTCGACGATCGGGTGACCGGACGCCTCGACGGGTTCGCCCCCTCCGCCAAGATCATCCACGTCGACATCGACCCCGCCGAGCTGGGCAAGGTCCGCCGTCCCGATGTGGCCATCGTGGGCGACTGCCGGTCGGTGATCGAGGATCTGCTGGCGGCGCTGCATGCGCTCGGTGGGTCCGCCGTCCAACCCGATCGCAGCGCCTGGAAGCAGCAGCTGTCGGGCTGGCGCGAGAAGTTCCCCCTCACCTACGAGAACCTCGAGGCGGGGGAGGGTCACGTCAAGCCCCAGTTCGTGCTGGAACGGCTGCGCAGCCTCACCCCCGACGACACGATCGTGGCGTCGGGCGTGGGTCAGCACCAGATGTGGACCAGCCAGTACTGGAAGTTCAACCATCCCTACACCTGGGTCAACTCCGGGGGCCTGGGCACGATGGGCTTCTCCATCCCGGCCGCGATCGGGGCCAAGGTGGGCCGGCCCGATCGCATGGTGTGGGCCATCGACGGTGACGGCTGCTTCCAGATGACCGCCCAGGAGCTGGTCACGGCTTCGGCCGAACGCATCCCGATCAAGGTCGCCATCCTCAACAACGCCTACCTCGGCATGGTGCGCCAGTGGCAGGAGATGTTCTACGACGAGCGCTACTCGGAGGTGTATCTGTCGCCCGACCTGCCGGACTACGTGAAGTGGGCCGAGGCGATGGGCTGTGCGGCCATGCGGGTGGAGTCCACCGACGAGGTCGATGCGGCCATCGAGAAGGCCAACAGCATCAACGATCGCCCGGTCGTCATCGAGTTCCGCACCGACGCCCGCGAGAAGGTGTTCCCCATGGTTCCTGCCGGCAAGAACAACTCCGAGGTGATGGTCGACCCCAGCCAGCAGGCCGAGTTGGCCCGGATCCGGGCGCTGGGGTTGTGAGCGCCATGGGCAATTACCACACCCTCGTCGTCCTGGTGGAGAACAAGCCTGGCGTGCTGGCCCGGGTGGCCGGTCTGTTCGCCCGTCGTGGGTTCAACATCCACTCGCTGGCCGTCGCCCCCACCGAGGACGAGCGGATCAGCAGGATCACCATCGTGGCGGACACCGAGTCGGCTCCGGTGGAGCAGATCGTCAAGCAGCTCGACAAGCTGATCAACGTGGTGCGCATCGACGAGCTCGCCCCGCAGGACTCCGTGGAGCAGGAGCTGCTGATGGCTGCGGTGCAGGCTTCCGTCGGTGAGCGCAGCAAGGTGCTGGAGCTGTGCCAGATCTTCTCGGCCAAGGTGCTCGACACCGGCACCCAGGAGATGATGGTCCGGCTCGCCGGTTCGCCCGCCAAGCTGGACGACTTCGAGCAGTTGCTGCGCCCGCTGGGCATCAGCGCCATCCAGCGCACCGGCCGGGTGGCGCTGCCCCGCCTCGACCACGCCGCCCCGGGGGCAACGCTGCGCTCGGTGAGCTGATGCGTGGGCCCGCCCCGTCACTGCGCCCGGCGATCCCTGCGGTCGTGGTGCGCCGTGACCGGGCGCCCTGCCGGTCGATACTGAGGCGGCGTCGGACCGGGACTATGATCAAGGCCCGCCCGCGCCGTGGTGCGTGGGCGCTTGTTGTTCACCAGCCGAAGGAGCCCGACCCGTGGCCACCATCTACTACGAGAAGGACGCTGACCGCTCGCTCATCGCCGGCCGCAAGGTGGCGATCTTGGGCTACGGCAGCCAAGGCCACGCCCACGCGCTGAACCTGCGCGACTCGGGCATCGACGTACGGGTCGGTCTGCGGCCCGGTTCGGCGTCGGTGGCCAAGGCCACGGAGGCCGGTCTGCGGGTGCTGTCGATGGCCGACGCCGCCGCCGAGGCCGATCTCATCATGATGCTCGTGCCCGACACCCAGCACGGCGACATCTTCGACAACGAGGTCATGCCGCACCTGACCGCCGGCAAGGCGCTGTTCGTGTCGCACGGCTTCTCCATTCGCTTCGGTACGGTCAAGCCCCCGGCTGACGTCGATGTGGCCATGGTCGCCCCCAAGGGCCCCGGTCACCTGGTGCGCCGTACCTACGAGGAGGGCGGCGGCGTGCCGTGCCTCATCGCCGTGTCCCAGGACGCCACCGGTACCGCCAGGGGCTTGGCGCTCGCCTATGCCGATGCCATCGGCGGCGCCCGGGCCGGCGTGCTCGAGACCACGTTCGAGGAGGAGACCGAGACCGATCTTTTCGGCGAGCAGGTCGTGCTGTGCGGCGGGCTCACCGAGTTGGTGCGGGCCGCCTACGACACCCTGGTGGAGGCCGGTTACCAGCCCGAGGCTGCGTACTTCGAGTGCCTGCACGAGCTGAAGCTGATCGTCGACCTCATGTACGAGCAGGGCATCTCCGGCATGCGCTACTCGGTCAGCGATACTGCCGAGTACGGCGACCTGACCCGTGGCCCCCGCGTGATCGACGATCACGTCCGCCAGACGATGAAGACCATCCTCAAGGAGATCCAGGACGGCAGCTTCGCCGAGCAGTGGATCGCCGAGTCCAAGGCGGGCAAGCCCAACTTCCTGCGGCTCGAGGCCGAGGGCAAGCAGCACTCCATCGAGGTGGTCGGCGAGGAACTGCGCGGCATGATGCCGTGGATCTCCGCCGGCAAGACCAAGGTCCAGGAGGCCTCCGGCGGCCAGGGCTGATCCAGCCCGATCCCAGTTTCCACGACGTGCCCGGCGGTCATCCGCCGGGCACGTCGCGTTGTGGGCGCTGACCTCAGGCGGGGAAGGCGATCCGGGCCGCCAAGGGCGGGACGCCGGCACCCTCGCCGTCGTCGAGGATCGCGGCTGCTGCTGCGTCGGGACATACATCGACCACCGGCTGATCGGCGGCCGAGGGGTCGTCGGACACCGCAACGGCCCACCAGGTGAACCGTTGCGGCAGGCGCGTCAGCGCCGAGGCCGCCACGGTGAACTCGAGCACCGTGCCCGTCGGCGGGGCGATCGCGGTGGACCGGTACTCGTCGGGCCCGGCGAAGCTGCTCACGCCGGTGCTCCAGGCCGCGGCGGGTGCCTGGCTGCTGTCGTGGCGGATATCCACGGCGTAGAGGACGGCCGCTCCGTCGGCCAGGAAGACCTCCCACCAGCTGATCTGTGGTCCGGTAGGACCGCCGGTGGTGGGGGTGACCCGCACTTCGATCCGGATCTGGAGCGCGGCGGCATCACGTTTTACGGCCACCCCGAGTAGATCGAGCTCGGCCGGGCGCTTCGGGTCCTGGTCGTTCGCCGGGTCGGCGCAGCGAGAGCTTCCTGCCCCGCCGGCTGCCGTGCCCGTGGGGGTGGCGCTACCGGTGCCGCCGGGCGGGCCTCCGGGGCCGGCGGGTGTGCTGCCGGCGGGTGTGCTGCCGGCGGGTGTGCTGCCGGCGGGTGTGATGCCCCGCCCAGCGGACGTCGGGTCCACGTCGGTGGTGATTGTGGTGCGCCGAACGGTGGTCGCGGTGGAGCGCCCTTCGCCCGACGGGGTGGGCGTGCCACCGGGTACGGGCGGGGCGGGGCGGCGACCGGTGCCGGTGGCGGACACCGGGTCCTGGCGCTGGATCACGTCTGTGCCCACTACCACCAGGGCGGCGAGCGACACGGTCAGCGCGATGATGCCCGCGTGGGCGACGCCGCGACGGGTGGGCTGCGCGGTGGCCCCGACCGGGCGTCGAGGCGCGGTCGGCCGGAGTCGGAACCTCCGGTGCTGGCCGCCATCCGTCACCACCCCGCCCACGGTATCGGCTGATCGGGGTGATGTTGCGTCGGCGTTATCGGCGGGCGGGCGGTGTGGGCCCGGTCGGCCGCTCGGGCGGCCGGCCCGGCCGTGGCGAGGCGGAGAAATCCGACTGGTTCGGTCGGGAATGGGTGTGTAGGGTTGTCGGCCGCCGCCGCGAGGACGGGCGGCGCGATCGATGAGCCTGCCAAGGAGCACCGCATGAGCGACGCCTGGGGTTTCGAGACCCGCCAGATCCACGCCGGAGCGACGGTCGACCCGCCGTACCGGGCTCGGAACACGCCGATCTACCAGACCACCTCGTTCGTGTTCGAGGACTCCGCCCACGGCGCCCGCCTGTTCGCGCTGCAGGAGCCGGGCAACATCTACACCCGCATCATGAACCCGACCCAGGCCGTCTTCGAAGGGCGGATGGCATCCCTGGAGGGTGGCATCCCCACCGCAGCCGGTGGCATGGTGCCCGGCGCCCTGGCGGTCGGCAGCGGCCAGGCGGCCGAGATGCTGGCCATCCTGAACCTCGCCGAGGCCGGCGACCACGTGGTGTCCTCGGCGTCGTTGTACGGCGGGACCTACAACCTGTTCCACTACACGCTGCCCAAGATGGGCATCGAGGTCAGCTTCGTCGAGGACCCTGACGACCTCGAAGCCTGGCGGGCCGCGGTGCGGCCGAACACCAAGGCTTTCTACGGCGAGACCATCCCCAACCCCAAGAACGACGTGCTCGACATCGAGCCGCTCGCCGCCCTCGGCGACGAGTTGGGCATCCCGCTCATCGTCGACAACACGGTGGCCACGCCCTACCTGTGCCGGCCCATCGAGTGGGGCGCCCACATCGTGGTGGAGTCTGCCACCAAGTTCATCGGCGGCCACGGTGCCGCCATCGGCGGCGTGATTGTGGACAGCGGCCGTTTCGACTTCGGCAAGTGGGCGGACCGTTTCCCGAACTACAACCAGCCCGACCCCAGCTATCACGGCCTGAACTACTGGCCGATGCTCGGCGCCGGCTGCTACATCGTCAAGGCTCGTATCCAGTTGCTGCGTGACATCGGGGCCTCCACGACACCGTTCAACTCGTGGCTGTTCCTCAACGGCCTCGACACCCTCAGCCTGCGGATGGAGCGCCACGTGGCCAACGCCCGGGTCGTGGCCGAGTTCCTCGACGCCCGGCCCGAGGTGGAGACCGTCTACTACGCCGGCCTGCCCAGCTCGCCGTACCACGCCCGGGCCCAGAAGTACCTGCCCCGCGGCGCCGGTTCGGTGTTGTCCTTCGTGATCAAGGGCGGGGCCGACGCCGGTCAGAAGTTCGCCGACGGGTTGGTGCTGCACTCCAACCTGGCGAACATCGGCGACGTCCGATCGCTGGTCATCCACCCGGCGTCGACCACCCACAGCCAGCTCACCCCCGAGGAGCAGCTGGCATCGGGCGTCGAGCCCGGCCTGGTGCGCCTGTCGGTCGGTATCGAGTCGATCGAGGACATCATCGCCGACCTCGAGGGCGGGTTCCGCGCCGCCGGCGCCTGATCGGACCGGACCACGGCCGGGGCCGGGAGTGCCGAATGGCACACCTCGTGGGCCCCGGTCGTTTCCCGTTTTCGGCCGGTCCGACGATACCGTCGGCGCCATGGACGCCCCCGAGCTCGACGAGCTGGATCTCCCCCTGCTGCACACCCGGACCTACGAGGTCCGCTCGTACCGGCAGAGCGAGACCGAGTTCCGTCTGCGGGGTCGGGTGACCGATGTCAAGCCCCCCGGCAACTTCATCGCCGACGATCCCGAACCGATGACCATTCACGACATGGTGGTGGACGTGGTGGTCCAGATGCCGGGCATGGTCATCACCGGGGCCGAGGTTGTCATGCAGACCCACCCCCACGGTCACTGCACCGAGATCGTCGATCACTACCAGAAGCTGGTCGGGCTCTCCATCGCCCGGGGCTACACCCACCGGGTCCGCGAGCTGTTCGGCGGCCCCAACGGTTGCACCCACACCACCGCGTTGCTACAGGCCATGGCGCCGGTCGCCCACCAGTCGATGTGGTCGATGATGCGCCCGGCCGACGGGGAGACGCCGGTGGAGATCACCCTCGAGGTGCAACGAGAGCGCATGCAGTTCAACAAGAACACCTGCCACGTCTGGGCCGAGGACGGCCCGATGTTCGATTCCCTCGAACGCGGCGAGATGATCCCCCCGCCGGGGTGGGGGGTCGAGCGCCTCGAGCAGTTGGGCTTGACCGTGGACGACTGGTACCGCCGGGGCGGCCGCTGATCGGCGGGCAGGCCCCGGGTCAGGCGATGGCGCCGACCACGTGGTCGACGCAGGCGCACAATGCCGCGACGTCCTCGGGGTCGATGGCGGGGAACAACGCGATGCGCAGCTGGTTGCGACCCAGCTTGCGGTAGCTCTCGGTGTCCACGACGCCGTTGGCCCGCAGCACCTTCGACACGGTGGTGGCGTCGATCCGCTCGTCGAGGTCGATGGTGGCCACGACGTGGCTGCGCTGCGCCGGGTCGGCCACGTACGGGCTGGCGTAGTCGGAGGCCTCGGCCCAGCGGTAGATGGTGTCCGCGGAGCGGTCGCAGCGGCTCGCCGCCCATTCCAGGCCGCCGTTGGCGTTCATCCAGTCGAGCTGGTGCACGGCCAGGAACACCGTGGCCAGTGCCGGGGTGTTGTTGGTCTGGTCCAGCTTGGAGTTGTCAAGGGCGATCTTGAGGTCGATCGAGGCGGGGATCCAGCGGTCCGACGCCGCGATCCGCTCGATGCGCTGCACCGCGGCCGGCGAGCAGCAGGCGATGAATAGCCCGCCGTCGGAGGCCAGGCACTTCTGCGGGGCGAAGTAGTACACGTCGACCTCGGCGGGGGACCAGCGCAGCCCGCCCGCTGCCGAGGTGGCGTCGACGGCCACCAGCTGGCCCGCGGTCGCCCCGGCCGGGCGCTGCAGGGTCATCGCCACCCCGGTCGAGGTCTCGTTGTGGGTCAGGGCGTACAGGTCGACGGTGGGATCGGCCGTCACGGTGGGGTGGGTGCCGGTAGGGGCGCTGATGACCGCCGGGTCGTCGAGGAACGGCGCGGCCGCCGCAGCCTGGGCGAACTTCGAGGAGAACTCACCGAAGCTGAGATGCAGGCTGCGCCGCTCGATCAGCCCGAAGGTGGCGGCATCCCAGAACACGGTTGATCCACCGTTGCCCAGGACGACCTCCCAGCCCTCGGGCAGGCCGAACAGCTCGCTGACCCCGCTGCGCAGGCGGCCGACGAGGTTGCGCACCGTCGGCTGGCGGTGCGAGGTGCCGAGCAGGTCGGGCGCGGCGGCGGCGAGGGCGGCGACGGCCTCGGGCCGGACCTTGGACGGTCCACAGCCGAAACGGCCGTCGGCGGGCAGCAACGAGGAGGGGATGGTGACCGTGGGGGTGCTCACGGCGGACCATTCTGCCGGTTCCGGCGGCGTCGGCCGTGTGACGATCGGCCCGACGGTGTTCGTGGCGGGTTACGGCAGCTGTGCCGCCGGTGTCGAAGGGGTCCGGGACACCGTTGAAAACGCCGTTGCGCCCGGGGAAAGCGGTAGAAAGAAGACGTGACCTCCCCCTCCTCACGTGTGTCGCGCCGTGTCGGCGCCATCGCCCCCTCCGCCACCCTCGCCGTCGACGCCAAGGCCAAGGCACTCAAGGCCGCGGGCAAGCCCGTGATCGGCTTCGGCGCCGGAGAGCCCGACTTCCCGACGCCCGAGCACATCGTGCAGGCCGCCATCGCCGCCTGTTCCGATCCGGTTAACCACCGCTACACACCGGCCGGGGGTCTGCCGGAACTGAAGGCTGCGGTGGCGGCCAAGACGCTGCGTGACACCGGCGTGAGCGTCGGCGCCAACCAGGTGCTGATCACCAACGGCGGCAAGCACGCGGTGGCCGCCTCGTTCGAGACCTTGCTGGACCCGGGCGACGAGGTGCTCGTCCCCGCCCCCTACTGGACCACCTATCCCGAGGCCATCACCCTCGCCGGCGGGGCGTCGGTGGAGATTCCCACCGATGTCGAGGCCGGGTTCCGGGTGTCCATCGAGCAGCTCGAGGCGGCGTGTACGACCCGCACCAAGGTGCTGCTGTTCGTATCCCCGTCCAACCCGACCGGTGCGGTCTACCCCCGCGACGAGATCGAGGCCATCGGCCGCTGGGCTCTCGACCGGGGCCTGTGGGTGATCACCGACGAGATCTACGAGCATCTGACCTACGGCACCCACGAGAACCACTCCATCCAGAAGCTGGTGCCCGAGCTGGCCGACCAGACGGTGATCCTCAACGGGGTGGCGAAGACCTACGCCATGACCGGCTGGCGGGTGGGCTGGATGATCGGCCCCGACGACGTGATCACCGGCGCCACCAACCTGCAGTCCCACACCACCTCGAACGTGTCGAACGTGGCGCAGCGGGCGGCGTTGGCCGCAGTCGCCGGCGACCTCGAGGCGGTGGCCATGATGCGCGATGCGTTCGAGCGGCGCGGCCAGATCATGTACCGAATGCTCAACGAGATCGACGGCGTGACCGCCCTCGAGCCGCAGGGCGCCTTCTACTGCTTCCCGTCCTTCGAGGGTGTGCTCGGTCGGACCATCGGCGGCCGCTTGGCGAGCTCCACCGTGGAGCTGGCCGAGATCATCCTCGAGCAGGCCGAGGTGGCGATGGTGCCAGGGGAGGCCTTCGGCGCCCCGGGCTACATGCGCCTGTCGTTCGCGCTGTCCGACGCCGATCTGATCGAGGGTGTCGGGCGGGTCGCCGACCTGCTCGGCGGCAAGGGCTGAGGCCGTGAACGACCCGGCTCCCTCGTCCGGCGCGGTGCAGGTCGCGCCGTACGGCAGCTGGTCCTCGCCGATCACCACCGCGCTGATCGTGTCGGCCGCAGTGGGGTTGGGCGAGGTCTGGGTGGACGGGCCGAACACCTGGTGGTCGGAGCTGCGGCCCACCGAGTCCGGCCGGGTCGAACTGGTGCGCGACGGGGTCGACGTGCTCGGTTCGCGGTGGTCGGCCCGGACCCGGGTCCACGAGTACGGCGGCGGTGCCTGGTGGGTTCACGACGGCGTCGTGTTCTTCGCCAACTGGGCCGACCAGCGGCTCTACCGCCTCGATCCCGGCGCCGCCGAGCCGGCACCGCTGACCGCGGCGCCCGAGCTGCCCGCAGGGCTGCGCTACGCCGACGGTCGGGTCAGCCCCGACGGCCGCTGGGTGGTGTGCGTGCGCGAGCAGCACCCGTTCGACGAAGGCGGGCACGGCGAGCCGGTCAATGCCGTGGTGGCCCTGCCCGCCGACGGTGGCGGGCCGGTGTCGGTGCTGCACGACGGACACGACTTCGTCGCGGCCCCCCGGCTCAGCGCGGACGGCCGGTGGCTGGCCTGGCTGGCCTGGAACCACCCGGACATGCCGTGGGATGCCACCGAGCTGTGGGTGGCCCGTTTCGCCGACGGCACGATCAGCGAGGCCCGTTGCGTGCTCGGCGCGGACCGGGCCGAGGCTGTCGTGCAGCCCGAGTGGGGCCCCGACGGCAACCTGTACTTCTGCAGCGACCGGTCGAACTGGTGGAACCTGTACCGCTTCGAGCACGACGCGCGGCACGGCCCAGTGGGCTTCCCGGTTCCCGTCACCGCGCTCGAGTCGGAGATCGCCCTGCCGGCCTGGGTGTTCGGCCGCAGCCGGTACGCCTTCGGTCCCGACGGTGACGCGGTGGTGTTCGCCTTCGGTGGCGGCGACCACGTGCACCTCGGGGTGGCCGACCTGAACACCCACGCCGTGCGGGTGGTGGAGAGCGGCCTGGCCTCCTTCGAGGCGCTCCGGGTGCGTCGCCGGCCCGACGGCGGGGGCCTCGAGGTCGTCGGCGTCGGTGCCGGCTTCAGCACCGAGGCCGCGGTGCTGGCCATCGCCCTCCACGACGGCAGCCACCGGCTGCTGCGCCCTCCCCGGCAACTCGGGCTGCCTTCGGGCATCGTGTCCACGCCCGAGCACGTCACCTTCCCCTCCGCCTCCGGCCGGGTGGCGCACGGCTGGTACTACCCGCCGTGCAACCCGAACTACCGGGCCCCTGACGGCGAACGGCCGCCGCTG
This sequence comes from Acidimicrobiia bacterium, assembly GCA_947476745.1. Classification (GTDB taxonomy): domain Bacteria; phylum Actinomycetota; class Acidimicrobiia; order Acidimicrobiales; family CAIXPF01; genus CAIXPF01. The sequence goes on from CANJRG010000003.1 coordinate 126,937, forward strand.
CTGGTGCTCTCCCACAGCGGCCCCACCGCCTCGGCGAACCCGGCGATGAACGTGGCGGTGCAGTTCTGGACCTCGCGGGGTTTCGCGGTGATCGACGTCGACTACGGCGGCAGCACCGGGTATGGGCGGGCCTACCGCCGCCTGCTCGACGGCGCGTGGGGGATCGTCGACGTCGAGGACTGCTGTGCCGCGGCGCAGTGGCTGGCCGCGGCCAGCCGTTGCGACGGCGAGCGCATGGTGATCCGCGGTGGTTCGGCCGGGGGGTTCACCACGCTCGCCGCCCTGGCCTTCCGCTCGGTGTTCAAGGCCGGGGCGTCGCACTACGGCGTGGCCGACCTCGCCGCGCTTGCCGCCGACACCCACAAGTTCGAGGCCCACTACCTCGACGTCCTGGTCGGGCCGTACCCGGCCGCGGCCGACCTCTACGAGGCCCGCTCGCCGATCCATCACACCGACGGTCTGGACTGTCCGCTCATCCTGCTGCAGGGCAGCGAGGACGTGATCGTGCCGCCGTCACAGAGCCGGGCGATGGCCGCCGCCCTCGCAGCCAAGGGCATCGCCCACGCCTACCTCGAGTTCCCAGGCGAGCAGCACGGCTTTCGCCAGGCGGCCAACATCGAGCGTGCGTTGCAGGCGGAGCTGTACTTCTACTCCCGGGTGTTCCACTTCCCGCTGGGCGACCCGATCGAGCCGGTCGACATCGTCTTCGGCGAGCGTCTCTGAGATGGGTGCCCTTCCGTGAGCCGGACCTCGACGCGCAGCCGTCGTCGTGCGGTGGTCCTGGCCGACTTCGCACGCCAGGCCGAGGCCGAGCGGCTGGCGGCGCGCCTGGTCGTCGAGGGCGTGGGCGCGCAGGTCTGGCCGGTGCAGCAGGCGGCCGCGTTGCTGCCCGGCTCCGAGCCGCCCATCGGGCCGACGGTCGTGGTGGCCCGGGGTGACCACGAGCACGCCTTGACCCTCGCCCACCTCTTCGCCGAGGTCGACGCCGGGGTCAGCGTGGTGGCGTCGCCACCGCAGGACGTGTGGCACGGGTCCTTCGTGCGGCTGCTGGTCGGGGTGTTCGCCGTGTCGATGATCGTCTCCGCGGTGGTGGTGATGCTGTTCGCCGCGGTCTGAGGCTTCCCGATGGGCCGCGGGGCAGTCAATGGTCACACGTGGTTGGGATCCGGGCGGAGCCGAACCTACGCTGGCGAACCTAGGTTGCTGAACCGACGCTGAGGACCCTGACGACGCGACGTGTCGTGCTGGCCTCCGTGGCCCACCTGTGACCCCCGCCCACCTGTGAAAGGACATCGTTGTATGGCCCGGATCCTGGTCACCGAGGAGATCGCCGACAGCGGGCTGGACCGCTTGCGTGCCGCCGGCCACGAGGTCGACGTGCAGCTCGGCACCTCGCCGCAGCAGCTGGTGGAGGCGATGCGCACCGCCAACGCCCTCATCATTCGTTCGGCCACCGACGTCACCGCGGCGTTGCTGGCCGAGGCTCCCGAGCTGGTGGTGGTCGGCCGGGCCGGTATCGGGCTGGACAACGTCGACGTCGAGGCGGCCACCCAGCGCGGGGTGATGGTGGTCAACGCCCCGGAGTCGAACATCCTGTCCGCAGCGGAGCACACCATGGCCTTGCTGCTCGCCCAGGCCCGCAACATCCCCCAGGCCCATGCGGCGCTGGTCGCCGGTCGCTGGGAGCGCGCCAAGTGGGAGGGCGTGGAGCTCGCCGACAAGACCCTGGGGGTCATCGGCCTCGGGCGCATCGGGCGCCTGGTGGCCCAGCGTGCTGCGGCGTTCGGGATGCGGATCATCGCCCACGACCCCTACGTGTCACCCGAGCGGGCCCGCCAGATGTCCGTCGAGGTCGTCGAGCTCGACGAGTTGCTGGCCCAATCGGACTTCATCACCCTGCACGTGGCCAAGACCCCCGAGACCATGGGTCTGCTCAACGCGGACCGGCTGACACGGACCAAGCCGGGGGTGCGGATCATCAACGTGGCCCGTGGCGGCCTGATCGACGAGCAGGCACTGGCCGACGCCGTGCGCTCCGGCCATGTCGCCGGGGCGGCGATCGACGTGTTCGCCACCGAACCGACGACATCCTCGCCGCTGTTCGATCTGCCCCAGGTCGTGGTCACCCCGCACCTCGGTGCCTCCACCCGCGAGGCCCAGGACAAGGCCGGCGACACCATTGCCGAGATGGTCGGCCTGGCGCTCGACAACGAGTTCGTGCCCTTCGCGGTGAACGTCTCCGCCGGCGAGGTGTCCGAGACCACCAAGCCGTACCTGGCCTTGGCCGAGCGGCTCGGGGCGCTGTTCGTGGCCCTCGCAGAAGGGGTGCCCGACGTGCTCGAGGTCGGCTTCCATGGCCAGATCGCCGCCGGCGACACCCGCATCCTCACCGTTGCGGTGCTCAAGGGCCTGTTCTCCCGGGGCAGCGCGGTGCCGGTCTCCTACGTCAACGCCCCGTTGATGGCGGCCGACCGAGGGATCGACGTGCGGGAGAGCCGCAGCACCACCGCGGTCGATTACGTGAACCTGCTGACCATCCGGGGTGGGCACCATTCGCTCGCGGGGACCGTGGCCAGTGTGAGCGGCGAGCAGCGGCTGGTACGCGTCGACGACAACATCGTGGATCTGCCCCCGGCGCAAAACATGCTCTACGTCCGCAACGAGGACCGGCCGGGCATGATCGGCAAGGTTGGGACCATCCTCGGCGAGAGCTCGGTGAACATCGACGACATGGACGTCGGTCGCGACCCCAACGGTGACGCGTCCATGATGATCTTGGCCACGGACCGTCCCGTGGCGCCGGACGTCGTGCAGCGGTTGCGGGCCACGCCCGGCATCGTCAGCGCGCACGCGATGCACAGCTGAGCCGACGGTGCCGAGCGGTACAGTCGCTCAGCGCAGTTCGACCCGGCCGGTGTCAGCCAGCGTTCGCAGCGTGTTGGCCTGCACCGCGGTGTCGCTGACCGAGAACACGGTGTCGCCAACGACGACCGTGCGGGTGATGGGCGGCACGTAGCCCCTGCAGACCGGTGGCAGAGCATCGATCGCCGGCTTGGTGCCGGCCGTTTCGGGGCCTGCCGGTGCGGGGGTCGCGATCGCCGGGGCGACGGCGACGGCGACGGCTGAACCCACAGCTCGGGCCGAACTCGCGGTCCCGGACGATCCCGCCGAGCTGACGGCACCCGGGGGAATGGTGGGGACGATCACCCCGGACGGGTTCGCACAGGTCACGTCGGGTCCGGAGGGCAGGATGCGGCCCCGTTCGGTGATCGACGTCTTGCCGATGTCGAGGCCGAGCACCCCGCCGATGGCCATGGCCCCGTCGGGCGAGCCGAAGGTGGCGGTCATCAGCGCCAGCGCCTCGGGTTCCCACCACAGGAACGACTGGTGGTCCCACTCGGTGTTCAACCAGGCGGCGGGCAGCGTGTAGACGACGGTGCGGGTCGGCCGGGTCGGGTCGGACACGTCGAAGGTGGCGACGAGGGCGCCGGTGGTGCGGCCGGTGTCCTCGGCGTCGCGCCCGACGCCGAGCAGGCGGTCCTCGCCGATCGGATGCAGGTAGCCCGAGTAGCCGTTCATCTTCAGCGCCCCGCTGACCGCCGGCGCCTTGGGGTCACGCAGGTCGACCACGTACAGCGGGTCGGTCTGGCGGAAGGTCACCAGATAGGCGTTGGTGCCCACGAATCGCACCCCGTAGATGCGCTCGCCCCGGCCGAGGTCGCCCACCTTGCCCACCGTTACCAGCTCGTTGCCCGAGGCCTCGAGGGTGGTGACCGAGCTCGAGGACTCGTCGGTCCAGCCCCAGGGGGCACCGGTGGTGGTGGCCACCCGCAGGATGCCGTCGCGTTCGGACATCGAGAAATCGTTCATCAGGCTGCCGCCCACGCTGCCGGTGGCGGTGTACGCGGCGCGGTCACCGTCGAAGGTGAAGCGGTGGATGCTGGTGGTCACCTCTGTCGGGCTGCGTTCGGGCGCGTTCGGCGCGCCGGCCTCCGGGGCCGGCGACGCGCTGTCCTGCCAGACCCCGATGGCCACGTAGAGGTTCGCCGGGGACGCGTAGACCTGCTGGCTGTCGGCGAGGATCGTTACCCCGTTCGGTGCGCCGAGCCGCTCGGCCACGTTCACGCTGAGCAGGGTGGTCGACGTGAAGCTGTGGAAGGTCGGTGGTACGGACACCGAACGGCAGTCCGCCATCGGACCGTCGTCGACGGTTTGGCCGTCGCCGTCGAGCAGCCGGAAGCGGCCGAGCCAGTCCTCGAGGGCGGAGTCGGCGATGACCTCTTTGTTGGTGCGCAGCGCCCGGGCCTCCGAGCCGGGTCCGGTGGGGGCCACGAAATCCAGTCCCGGCGGGGTGGTCCGCACCACCACCCGGGCGACGTCACCGGTCATGCGGATGCTCAGCACCGACCCCTCCACGACCAGCTGGCGTTGCAGGACCGGCGCCGCTGGATCGGCGACGTCGACCTGCCACAGGACGCTGCGGTTGTCGTACCACGGCTGGACGGCGGGCTGATCGCCGAGTGTGGGACCGTCGTCGTTGGTCGTGGCCTGTGGCTGCCCGGCGATGAGCAGGGTGGTGCCCACCCGGACCAGCTGCGTCGCAGCGCCCGGCAGGTCGAGGCTGCCCACCACCTTCGGGGTCGGGCCGGCCGCCACGATGTGCAGTCGACCCCCGGCCAGCACGAACAGGTGGGTGCCGTCGGTCTTGACCAGATCGCCCTCGTCGATGCCGGCCTCGACCGTGTTCGTGGTGGAGTACGCAGTGCCGGACCCGGCGGAGGTCGCGGTGGGGACCGCGCCGGTGTCCGCTCCGGCGTTGACGGAGGCGTCAGCGGCACGGGCCGCTTCGGCCATCATCGGCTGCGGGTAGACGCCGAGGCCTTCGAGTCCGTAGGGGGTCACCCGTTCGACGCCGACCTTCTTGAGGTGGGCGAGCAGGTCGTCGCAGGCGTCGAAGCCCCGCAGCGACGCGGCGAGGGCGAACCGGGCGTTGCCGGCATCGGAGTCGTCGCTGGACCCGATGTCGTCGCCGGCGTTGCGGCAGGCACTGCCGAGCAGGCTCAGGCAGCCGAGCGCGACCAGGAATCGGGCGGGATGACGGAACGGTCCCATGGGCTTCCTCCGGGCAGGATCGGACGGGGAGCGTCCGTCGTCGATGACGGCCACGACGTTCCCGTCCGATCCAGTGTGCCCGTACCCAGACCGTTCGTCAGGGCAGGCTGGTCCCTTTTCAGGCGACCTTCGGCTTGAATCCGTCCCGGCTGCCCTCGTAGGTGGCGATGTCGTCGGCCATCCGCAGGGTGAGGCCGATCTCGTCGAGGCCCTCCAGGAAGCGCTCCTGGGTGGCCGAATCGAGCGCGAAGGACGCCTCGACCCCGATGGAGGGCACTGCGACGACCAGGCGTTCCACGTCGACGGTGATCTCGGTGGTGGGGTCGGCCTCGACCGCGGCCATGATCCGGGTGACCACCTCGGCGTCGAGCTGGGCCGTGACCAGCCCGTTCTTACCCGAGTTGTTCTTGAAGATGTCGCCGAAGCGGGGCGAGATCACGGCCTTGAAGCCGTAGTCCATGATCGCCCACACGGCGTGCTCCCGGGAGGAGCCGGTGCCGAAGTTCGGGCCGGAGACCAAGACGGTGGCCCCGGCGTAGCGCTCGTTGTTGAGGACGAAGTTCCGATCATCTCGCCAGGCCGAGAACAGCCCGACACCGAAGCCGGTGCGCTCGACGCGCTTGAGCCACGAGGCGGGGATGATCTGGTCGGTGTCCACATCGGAGCGGTTCAGGGGGACGGCGGTGCCGGTGACGACGCGTACTGCTTCCATGACGTGCTCCTTCAGCCCAACTCGGCGGGGGTGGTGAACGTGCCGGCGATGGCGGTGGCCGCAGCCACCGCGGGGGAGACCAGGTGGGTGCGTGCCCCCGGACCCTGGCGGCCCTCGAAGTTCCGGTTGGAGGTCGAGGCCGACCGCTTGCCCGGCGGGATCTTGTCGGGGTTCATGGCCAGGCAGGCCGAGCACCCCGGTTCGCGCCACTCGAAGCCGGCGTCGATGAACGCCCGGTGCAGGCCCTCGGCCTCGGCCTGGACCTTCACCGCGTAGGACCCGGGCACGATCCACCCGGTGACGGTCGGCGCGATCTGGCGGCCCTGCACCACCGAGGCGGCGAGACGCAGGTCCTCGATGCGGGAGTTGGTGCAGGACCCGATGAACACGTAGTCCACGGCGATGTCACGGATGGCCATGCCTGCCTGCAGGCCCATGTAGTCCAGGGCGCGGGTGCAGGCGTCGCGTTCGATGGGGTCGGCGAAGTCCTCCGGCCGGGGGACATCGGCGTCGATGGCGGCAACCTGGGCCGGGTTGGTTCCCCATGACACCTGCGGCCGGATCTGGGAGGCGTCGAGGTCGACGACCTTGTCGAAGACCGCGCCGTCCTCGGTGTATAGGGTCTGCCAGTACAACAGGGCGTGGTCCCAGGCTTCACCGGTGGGGGCGTGGGCGCGGCCCTTCAGGTAGTCGAAGGTGGTCTGGTCGGGGGCGACGAGGCCGGCCTTGGCCCCTCCCTCGATCGACATGTTGCACAGGGTCATCCGGCCTTCCATCGACAGCGCACGGATGGCCGAACCGCGGTACTCGATGATGTAGCCCATGCCGCCGCCGGTGCCGATGTGGCCGATGATGGCGAGGGTGATGTCCTTGGCGGTGGCGCCGGGCGGCAGGGTGCCCTCGACGTTGACGGCCATCTGCTTGGGCCGGAGCTGCTGCAGGGTCTGGGTGGCGAGCACGTGCTCGACCTCGGAGGTTCCGATACCGAAGGCGATGGCCCCGAACGCCCCGTGGGTGGAGGTGTGCGAGTCGCCGCACACGATGGTCATGCCCGGCTGGCTCAGGCCCTGTTCGGGGCCGATGACGTGCACGATGCCCTGGCCGGGGTCGCCCATGGCGTGCAGGGTGAAGCCGAACTCGGCAGCGTTCTCGCGCATCACCTCGACCTGGCGGCGGCTTATCGGGTCCTCGATGCCCTCGATGCCCTCGACCGGGGTGGTGGGGACGTTGTGGTCCTCGGTGGCCACGGTCAGGTCGGGCCGGCGGATCTTGCGGCCGGCGAGACGCAGGCCGTCGAAGGCCTGCGGGCTGGTGACCTCGTGGACGAGGTGCAGGTCGATGTAGAGCAGGTCTTGCTCACCCTGGCCGCCGGCTCGGACGGTGTGGTCGTCCCAGATCTTCTGGGCCAGGGTGCGGGGTTGGGCCATGGTGGGACCTCACTTGCCGGGCCTCCGCGCTGGGGTGCTCCGGCGGTGGTTGATCTTGTCTCACATAATGAGACAAGATTCCGACTGATGGATGGCAGGTTATCCGGGGTCGGCGTGGTGGACAAGGCCGTTGCGCTGCTCGCCGCAGTGGAATCGGGGGCCCGCACCCTCAACGAGTTGGTCGGGCTCACCGGCCTGCCTCGCCCGACCGTCCACCGCCTGGCCGCCGCGTTGGTGGCCCACGGCCTGATCCGTCGAGATGAGGAGCTGCACTACCTGCCGGGCCTGCGCCTGATCGCCCTCGGTCGGGCGGCCTCGCAGTCGTTGCCGCTGGCCCGGGTGGCCCAACGGCCGCTCGAGGACCTGCGCGACGCCACCGGCGAGTCGGCGCAGCTCTACGTGCGCGAGGGGGAGGGCCGGGTGTGCGTGGCGGTGGCCGAGTCCCCCCACGGGCTGCGGACCATCGTGCCGCTCGGCGCGGTGCTCGATCTCCGCCGCGGTTCTGCCGGTGCGGTGCTGCGGGCCGAGCCGGCGGTGTTGGCCCGCGGCTTCGCCGACAGCGTGGGCGAACGCGAGCCGGGGGTGGCATCGGTGAGCGCCCCGGTCCTGCACGGCGACCGTGTCGTGGCCGCCATCAGCGTGTCGGGGCCGGTCGAGCGCACCAGCCGCGAACCGGCCCGTCGGTACGCCGCTGCGGTTATGGCCGCCGCCCGCGCGGTGGAGGCGGCCGCCGGTCTCCGCTGACGCCGAGCACCCGGCAGGCCGAGGGCCCGGTACTCGTCGAGCACGGGCAGCACTCGGCACCCGTGGGCACGGGCCCTGACACGGTGTCGGGTTGGTCAGCCGCCCAGTACGTGATCGACGGCGTCGAGCAACGCCGGGATGAACCGTTCCGGTCGGCGGGGGCAGGCGAGATGGTCGGCGTCGACGTCGAGGGTCATCGCCTCGGGGATGGCGGCGGCGAGCTTGCGTTGCCGGTCGGTCGGGACCGTGGTGTCGGCGGTGGTGACCACCACTGCGGTGGGGACGTCGACCTCGCCGATCCACTCGCTCGAGCTGAACTCGCCGATGGCGGCACCCGCCTCGAGCAGCGCGCACACGTCGTGGCCGGCCACCTCCTCCATGGCCCACGGGGCCAGGCCCAGCGCCGCGGTGCGCAGCTCGACGAGGCGGGCGAAGGCCTGGTCGCGTAGCGGTCCGGGCGCCAGCCTGCCGATGCCGGCCAACCGTGACAGGCCGTTGAAGAACACCTGGTCACCGGCCGTGCCCCGGAAGTTGCGGCTGGTCGAGCACAGGATCAGGCCGCCGACGGTGGGACGATGGCGCTGCCACAACAGCTGCGCCACCAGGCCGCCCATCGAGTACCCGACCGGGACGATGCGGTGCAGGTCGAGCTCGACGGCGACCGCCGCGATGTCGTCGGCGCAGTCCTCCAAGCTGAAGCGCTGCGGGCTGCGCAGCCCGCGCCCGTGGCCTCGCAGATCGCAGGCCACCACGTGGGCCCGCTCGGCCAGCGGTGCGTAGGCCGGGAACCAGTTGAGATCCGCCGTTGCGGTCCAACCGTGCAGTAGCACCAGGCTCGGCCGGTTCGGTCGGCGTTCGCCGGCCTGGCGGACGAACAGCTCGCCGCGGCCGGGAAGGTCGACCAGCTGCCCGGCGGGTAGCGGCGGTCGCCCCGCGTCGGCGGCCGGGTCCTCAGACGTCGATGGCAACAACCTCGACCCGCAGCCGTCCACCCGGTGCCTCGAAGCTGACCATGTCGCCCGGCTTGGCGCCCAGCATGGCCTGGCCCAACGGCGAGCCCGGCGACATCACCGGGTAGTCGGTGCCGCGCTCCTCGATCGAGCCCACCAGGTACTTCTCGACGTCGGTGTCGCCGTCGTAGCGGACGCTGACCACGCAGCCGACCCGGACCACGCCGGCATCGGTGTCGCCCTCCTCGACCACCTTGGCATTGCGCAGGATCACCGACAGACGGCCGATCCGGCCCTCCATCTTGCCCTGTTCCTCCTTGGCGGCGTGGTAATCGCCGTTCTCGGAGAGGTCGCCCAACTCGCGGGCCGTCTCGATCCGGCGGGCGATGTCCACCCGTCCGCGGGTCTTGAGGTCCTCGAATTCGGCCTTGAGACGATCGTATGCAGCGCGCGACAGCTCGTGAACTTCAGCCACGTCTCACATGCTATCGAGTGTGGCCTCCCCGGCGGTGGTCGGTCGGCGCGACCCCCGGTCAGATCCCGATCGGTGACGGCGTGCGGCGACGCCGCCGGTGTCCGGGTCGGTGTCCGGGTCGGCGCCCAGATCGGCGCCCAGATCGGCGCCCAGATCGGCGCCCAGATCGGCGTCCGGGTCGGCGCCCAGATCGGCGTTCCGGTTGACGTTGTGGGCGGCACGCGATGAAACTGCCAGGCGATGTACGCAGCACGACGCGCGACCATCAGCATTCCGTAGCGCACGCCGCCCTCGGCGTGCGCCCAGACCGTCCACCCTGGTGGGCGGTTTTTTGTTTCACGGACAGCCAAGGCTTCGGGTGTGGAGGGTCACGTCCGAACAGCGTCCGGGGTGGGACCCTGGACGGGAAGCAGGAGGACGGTTCAAGATGGCCAGCACGTACCGGGTGGGTGTGGTTCGCGGCGACGGGATCGGTCTCGAGGTGATCGACGAGGGCCTCAAGGTCATCGAGGCCGCCGGCATCACCCTCGACACGATCGACTACGACCTCGGTGGGGCCCGTTACCTGCGCGACGGCACCATCCTGCCCGACTCGGTGCTCGACGAGTGGCGGGGCCTCGACGCCATCTACCTCGGCGCAGTGGGCACTCCCGGGGTTCCGCCGGGCGTGATCGAGCGCGGGCTGCTGCTCAAGATGCGCTTCGAGCTGGACCTGTTCGTCAACCAGCGGCCTTTCGTGGACACGGCCAAGGGCATCGATTTCATCGTGATCAGGGAGAACACCGAGGGCACCTACGCCGGTGAGGGCGGGTTCCTGCGCAAGGGCACCCCGCACGAGATCGCCACCCAGGGCTCGGTGAACACCCGGATGGGCGTGGAGCGCTGCGTGCGCTACGCCTTCGATCTCGCCCGCACGCCGGCTCGCCGCGGTCACCTCACCATGGTGCACAAGACCAACGTGCTGACCTTCTCCGGCGATCTGTGGGAGCGGACCTTCAACGAGGTCCACCGGGCCGATTTCGCCGAGATCCCCACCGCCTACAACCACGTCGACGCCGCCTGCATCTACCTCGTGGAGGACCCGCAGCGCTACGACGTGATCGTCACCGACAACCTCTTCGGCGACATCCTCACCGACCTCGGCGGTGCCGTGACCGGCGGTATCGGCTTCGCCGCCTCGGGGAACCTCAATCCGGCCCGGACCGGCCCGTCGATGTTCGAGCCGGTGCACGGCTCGGCGCCCGACATCGCCGGGCAGAACAAGGCCAACCCCACCGCCGCGATCCTTTCGGGGGCCATGATGCTGGACTTCCTCGGTGAGCCCACCGCCGCCGATCGGATCCGCGCCGCCTGCGCCGGCTCGATGAGCGGGGAGATCACCGGCTCGACCACCTCGGTCGGCGAGCAGATCGCGGCCCGGCTGTGAGCGTCGCCGAGAACGACTCGGCGATGCCGCCGGTCGACCGTTCGCCCCGCTACGACCCGTCGTGGCCGGCGGCGGTCGACGTGTTCGACACCACCCTGCGCGACGGGGCCCAGTTCGAGGGCATCTCGCTGACCGTCGAGGACAAGCTCGCGGTGGCCGAGGCCCTCGACGACCTCGGGGTGCACTGGATCGAGGGCGGCTACCCCGGGGCGAACCCCAAGGACGAGGAGTTCTTCCGCCGGGCCGCCACCGAGCTGAACCTGCGCAACGCCACCCTGGTGGCCTTCGGTTCGACCCGTAAGCCGCTCGGCCGCAGCGACGACGATCCGACGTTGCGCACCCTGGTGCAGGCCGGGGTGTCCACCGCCTGCATCGTGGGCAAGGGCTGGGACTATCACGTCCTCGAGGCATTGCGCACCACCCTCGAGGAGGGTGAGGCCATGGTCGGGGAGTCCGTCGCCTTCCTCAAGGCCCAGGGCCTGCGGGTGTTCTTCGACTGCGAGCACTTCTTCGACGGCTATAAGCGCAACCCCGAGTTCACCCTGCGGGTGCTCGAGGCCGCAGCGACCAACGGTGCCGACTGCCTGGTGCTGTGCGACACCAACGGCGGGTCGCTGCCCCACGAGGTCGAGCCGATCGTGCGTGACGTGGTGCGCCATTTCGGTGGGCTGCAGATCGGCATCCATACCCAGAACGACACCGGGTGCGCGGTGCCCAACGCCTTGGCCGCGGTCATCGGTGGCGCCACCCAGGTGCAGGTCACCATGAACGGCTACGGCGAGCGCACGGGCAACTGCGACCTGGTGCAGCTGATCCCCAACCTGACGTTGAAGATGGGGATCCGGACCCTGCCGGCGGGCCATCTCGGTCGGCTCACCGAGATCTCCCGTCGGGTGGCCGAGCTGGTCAACCTGCCGCACCAGAACCAGCTGCCCTACGTCGGCCAGTCGGCGTTCGCCCACAAAGCCGGGCTGCACACCTCGGCCATCGCCCGTCGCCCCGACTCCTACGAGCACATCGACCCCGCCCAGGTCGGCAACGGTACCCGCTTCCTGGTGTCGGACCTGTCGGGCCGGGCCACGATGGAGTTCAAGGCCAAGGAGTGGGGCATCGAGCTCGACGGCAAGCAGCTCGGCGTGGTGCTCGACCAGCTCAAGCAGCTCGAGTCGGCCGGCTATCACTTCGAGACGGCTGACGCCTCGCTCGAGCTGTTGATGCGGCGGGCCACCGGGTGGCGTCCGGAGTCCTTCGAGCTCGAGAGCTTCCGGGTGTCCGTCGAGCACCGGCCCGGGGTCACCAGCGAGCTGGTGGAAAACCCGCTGGGCCATGCCCAGGGCATCGAGACCGAGTGCACCATCAAGCTGCGGGTGGGCGGCGACCGTCTCATCGCCACCGGTGAGGGCAACGGCCCCGTCAACGCCCTCGACGCTGCGATGCGGGCTGCGCTCGGTGACCGCCTGCCGGCGCTGCAGCGCCTCAGCCTGAGCGACTACAAGGTTCGGGTGCTCAATACCGAGGGCGGGACCGGGGCGGTGGTGCGGGTCCTCATCGAGTCGACCAACGGCGTGCGCAAGTGGACGACGATGGGCGTGTCGGAGAACATCATCGAGGCGTCCTGGCAGGCCCTCGTCGACGCGCTGGACTACGCGCTGCTGCTGGGCTGATCACGCCAGCGGCCGAGGACGGCGAGCGCCCGGTCGGCGTCGTCCTCGGCCACCGGCACATGGTCGTGGTGATGGCCGGCGATGACGTTGGCGCTGATGCATTCGGCGGCGAGCGCGGTGGCGGTCGCCGCCGTCAGGCCGACCGCGTCGAGGGAGGAGACCGCCTCGCAGGTGATCCACGCGGCGCGGTAGCCCACGGACCAGCCGGCAGCCACCGCGGACCCGACCTCGGCCACCACCGACAGGCCCTCGGCCACCGCGGACCCGACCTCGGCCACCACCGACAGGCCCTCGACCTCCACCGACAGGCCCTCGGCCACCACCGACAGGCCCTCGACCTCGCGGACGGTTGCCTCGACCTCGACGCCGGCGCGGATCGCCTCGTGCCCGGCGACGGTGACGTAGGTGAACACGCCGGGCCGACGCCGGGCCGAGAGGTCGCGCAGCAGCCCATCGAGTTGGTGTTGCGGACGGTCCTCGGTGCCGCTCGTCGCCGGGACGCTACCCGCCGTGACGCAGCGCGTCGCGGGCCTGGGGAGCGCGCTCGGCTCCGGGACCCGGGGGAGTGCGGTCGGCCGCCGGTGGCCGACCAGGCGCGTGCGCTCGGCTCGATGGTAGGGGCGGGTGGCCTGCGGCGATCTACGCTGTGGGGGCCATGTCTGCGCCGTATTTCGTCCCCACCACACCCCTGCTCAACGTGCGGTCCTACCAGTCGCCGCCCCGACGCGATCGCGCCTGGGTCGGGGGCCGTCCCGGCGACCTCGGTGGCGAGGGCCAGCCCGATGGGACCCATTTCGGGGTGCCGGGCCCCGACCAGGGCTACGCCTACAAGCTGGTCCGCCAGTTCGCCGGCAAGGTCTTCACCGCCGAGGGCGAACACGACGACGACGTCGTCGCCGGGGTCATCGCCGTGGCCACCAAGCGGGCGTCGCTGTTCGGGCGGGCGCCGGTCATCCACGACCTCACGGTGGCGTTCACGGTGTGGGGCTTCCTCGACGACAAGCCGTCCTCCGAGCTCGTACGCCGTCGGGGGGAGCTGTTCGAGGAGGTGTCCAACCCGCACCACTACCGGGAGCTGCGCGACGTGGCCGACGCGGTGCCGGCCGAGACCCTCCGCCGCACCCCTGCCGACGTGCAGTCCGCCTACCGCAAGGACTGGCAGGCCCTGCTGACCACCGGCGTCTGAGCGGCGGTCGCCTCCCGGGCCGACGATGGCTGCAGCGCGCCGGGCCCCACCGCGGCGGCGGCTAGCGTTCGAGCAGTGACCATGCGTTGTCGTTTCGCTCCCTCGCCGACGGGCTACCTGCACGTCGGCAGCGCCCGCACGGCGCTGTTCAACTGGCTGTTCGCCCGTCATCACGGCGCCACGTTCGTGCTGCGCATCGAGGACACCGACGCCAGTCGCAACCAGCCCGAGCTGGTCACCAACATCCTCGACAGCCTGCGCTGGCTCGGGCTCGACTGGGACGAGGGCCCGTACTACCAGTCCGAGCGGGCGGCTCGACACAACGAGGTGGTCGAGGGCCTGCTGGCCGACAGCTTGGCCTACGTCGACGAGGGTGCGGTGCGCCTGCGGGTGGACGACGAGGGCACCATCGGCTGGGACGATGTGATCCGGGGTCGGGTCAGCTTCGAGCGGGCCAATGTCGAGGACTTCGTTATCCGCCGTTCCGACGGCAGCCCGCTGTTCCTACTGACCAACGTCGTGGACGACTGGGACATGGGCATCACCCACGTCATCCGCGGCGAGGACATGATCAACAACATGCCCAAGCAGCTGTTGCTGCTCGAGGCCTTGGGGGTGGACCGCGAGGTCCACTACGCGCATCTGCCGTTGCTGGTGGACGAGCAGCGGCGCAAGCTGTCCAAGCGATTCGGCGACGTCGCCATCGAGAGCTACCGCGATCGTGGGTTCGTGGCCCCGGCCATGACGAACTACCTCGCCACCCTGGGCTGGGGTACCGCCGACGGCGTGGAGATCCGTCCGCTGGCGGAGATCGTCGAACGCTTCGAGCTGTCCGGGGTGAACAAGTCCTCGGCGTTCTTCGACGTGAAGAAGCTGACCCACTTCAACCACGAGTACATCCGTGCCATGGCCCCCGAGGAGTTCTCGGCACTCGCCGGGCCGTTCGCCGAGCCGTTCGATCTGGCGGCGCTCCCGGCGGGGTACCTGGCCGATATCCAGGGCCGGACCCAGACGTTTCCCGAGCTGGCCCCGATGATCGACTGGCTCTACCTCGACGAGCCGCCGATCGACACCGACTCGTGGGCCAAAGGGGTGGCCGGCAACCCGGCCGCCGTCGCCATACTCGATGGTACGTTACACGCCTACGCCGATTGCGCCTGGGGCAAGGACGAGCTGCACCATCGGCTCGCCGCCGTCGGCGAGGCCAACGGCCTCAAGCTGGGCAAGGCCCAGGCCCCGGTCCGGGTGGCGGTGACCGGCCGCTCGGTCGGCCCGCCGCTGTTCGACGGGCTCGAGGTGCTCGGCCGTGAACGCACCCTGGCCCGTCTGCGGGCGGCGCGGGCCCGCCTCTGACATGCCGCGCGGTATGGATTCGCTGACCGTCGAAGACCGGGTCTGTTCCGGGGTGCAGCCCCGGCACGGACGGGCGCCGCGTCACCGACGCGTTCGTCCTCGCCGACGCCGGACGGCTCGGCTTCTCGCCGCCGTGCCGGTCCTGGGTGCGCTGTGGCTCGGCTACGCCGCGGTGCGCGTTGAGCTCGTCGCCCACCGCCAGCCGACCCGTTCGGCCGACGTTGCGGTCGTGCTGGGTGCTGCGCAGTACGACGGCACGCCGTCGGGGGCGCTCGCGGGCCGGCTCGATCGGGCCGCGCGGCTCTACCGCGACGGCATGGTGGGCGTCATCATCGTCACCGGCGGCAACCAGCCCGGCGACCGCACGACCGAGGGCATGACCGGCTTCGTGTACCTGCGCGACCGCGGTGTCCCGGAGTCGGCGTTGTTGGTCGAGAACGGGTCGTCGAACACCTGGGAACAGCTGCTGGCCACCGAGCTCATCCTCGACGAGCACGGGCTGACCTCGACGATCCTGGTGTCGGACCCCTCCCACGGTCGCCGCCTGCTCGACACCGCCGCCGAGCTCGGCATCGAGGCCCAGGTGGCGCCGACCGACGCCCCGACCACATGGCGACAACGGGTGCGGGAGAGCGTGGGGGTGGCCCTCGGAGACGTCACCGGGTTCCGCCGCCTGGCCGAGCTCGATCGCTGAGCCGGGCCGGTATTCGGTCGAGAGGCGGTCGCCGGCGCCATGACCGCGGCGCAGCCCGTGCCGAGGGTGGTTGTCCTCCGGGTGGGGGAGCGGGTATCGTGGAGGCTCGCCCATTCGGGGGTGGTGTAATTGGCAACACGACAGGTTCTGGCCCTGTTGTTAGGGGTTCGAGCCCTCTCCCCCGAGCTCGAGAGCAGTGACGGCCACCCGGCTCACCGGGTGGCCGTCGTCGTTGTCGGCACCGGTCCCCTACCTGGCCGGTGCTGCCCTGCCGAACGGCCCTCGGGCTAGCGTCGCCTCCATGAGCAGCCTGAACGCCCTCGACGTGGTGCGGGCCACCGGCATCGCGGTGCACAGCGTCGGCACCACCTGGATGCGCAGCCCGGCCACCGCCGCCCGCGGCGAACAGATCGGGCTGATCGGTCTGGCCTACTGGGCGGCGGGCCGCGGCGGGGTTCTCGGTGAGGTCGACGCCGACGTGGCGGCCGCGGCGTTCGGGTTCGTGCACCCGGAGACCTTCCGGGTGCTGTGGGCGAGCCGGCCGGCCGGTCTGGCCCCGTCGGAGGCGACCCGGCACTACGCCCGGGCCGGGGTGGCGTGGGCCGAGCAGCGCTGGGCCGAGCTCGACCACGCCGAGCTCACCGAGCTCGCAGTCCTCGCCGAGACGGTCGCCGCCGGGAGTTGGCCCACCGTGGGGGCCCTCTTCGCCGGCTGGCGCGCCGTGCATCTGCCCCGTCTGTCGCCGGCGGCGCGGCTGGTGCTGGCCCTGCAGGTGCTGCGCGAACATCGAGGCGGGGCGCACCTCATTGCGGTGCAGGCGTCGGGGCTCGAGCCGGTCGACGCCATCCTGGCCGCCCCGGCGGACCGCGGCGGCCCGGCACGGGCGCAGAGCTTCGGCTGGAACGGGTCCTGGGCCGACCCGGCCGAGGTGGCGGCACGGCGCGCACAGGCCGAGGACCTGACCGATCGGGTGGCGGCCCGGGCCTACGAGGCCCTCGACGGCCCCCAGCGGGCTCGCTTCGTCGAGCTGGTCGAGGTGGTGTCCCGGGCGACGATCGTCTGACCGGGCCCGATCGGCGCCTGCATTGCTTCGAGGGGGTTCGGGCCACTAACTTCTCTTTGCTCGCTCGTCGTGCGAACGTCGGGCGTCAGGCCTGCCCCTATCGTCTAGAGGCCTAGGACACCACCCTCTCAAGGTGGAGACACGGGTTCGAATCCCGTTAGGGGTGCTCGGTACGGCACCAAAGGGCTGCTCCTCGGAGCGGCCCTTTCGTCGTTGTGGGACCACGAATACCGCGGACTGGGCAGTGCCTCGTCCATCAGCGCCGGTGGCCTCCGGGCGGGAGATGGGCGAGACTGGCGGTGTGACCGACTCCGCGCAGCACGATCGAGGTTCCCATCCCCGTCCCGGCGATCGATTCGGGATCCGGTGGGGCCTTGCCGGTGGGGTGGCCCTGCGCAGCATCGCCGAGGTCCGTGACCATGCGGTGTGGGCCGATCAGGCCGGTTTCGACAGCTTCTGGGTTTCCCACGGCATGGCGGTCGACCCGATCGTGGCCCTCGCTGCGGTGGCCGCCGATGCTGCGGGCCTCGGCGAGGTGGGCACCTCGGTCGTGCCGCTGTACGGCCGCCACCCGGTCAGCCTGGCCCAGCAGGCCCGTACCGCACAGTCCGCCTGGGGTGGGCGCTTCACCCTCGGGGTCGGCCCGTCGCACAAGGCCATGGTGGAACCGAGCCTGGGCCTGTCGTGGGCCCGGCCGTTGGGGTTCACCCGGGATTTCCTGGCCGGGATGGCGCCGTTGTTGGCCGGTGAACAGGCCGATGTCGACGGCAGCGAGGTCGTCACCCACGCCGCACTGGGCATCGACGCCGCTCCCACCCCGGTGCTGCTCGCCGCCCTGGGCCCGAAGATGCTGGAGTTGGCCGGGCGGGTCACCGCCGGCACCACCGTGGGTCAGTGCGGGCCCCGCACGATCGCGTCGTTCATCCGTCCGACCCTCGACGCCGCCGCCGAGGTGGCCGGCCGTAGCGGCCCGTTGCGGGTCATGGCTTTGGTACGGATCTGTGTCACCGCGGATCGGGCCCCGGCCTACCGGCTGGCCCAGGAGATCGGCGCTGGGTACAAGGTGCTGCCGTCCTACGCCGCGGTGCTGGCCAAGGAAGGCCTCGACGAGCCGGCCGACCTGTTCCTCATCGGCTCCTGGGACCAGGTCGCGGAGGGGCTGGCCGCGTATGCCGCTGCGGGGGCCACCGACCTGCGCATCGAGATCTGTGCGCCCAACCGCGCCGACCTGGAGGCGACCCGCGAAGCGCTGGCCGACCACCTGATGGGCTGAGCCCTGCCCGCGACCGGCTGCGCCCACGGGGCACGGTGCGGCCACGAGTCGGCGACTGCCTCGGCTGCGATGCGGGCGACCCGACGGTTCCCGGGGCCGGTCGGAGGGCCGGGGTAGGCTCGCTGCGTGGTCCTGCCGGCTGCTACCCCCCAACCGATCCCCGGCCGCTCGCCTGCGGCCGGTCGACCGCTGCGGTGAGCGACCATTCGGCTGTGACCGCGGACCCCGCCGGGTTTCGCGCCGATGAGGTCGCCTGCTTCCGTTACGTCGACGTCGACTTCGATCGGGCCAACGGTCGGCTGCGGTGCCGCTACGCCCTCGACGATCTGGCCTTCGAGGAGCGGATCACCTTCGCCGGGCACGGGGCCGATGCGGCCGGGCTCGAGGCTGCGGCCCGGCTGGTCTTCCTGCTGGCCGGCCTGTCGTACTACAAGGCCGCCGCCCCGCCGTCGGTGACGGTGCCCTTCGCCCTCACCCCGGCCGAGCGGGCGCTGCTCGAGGCGGCCTACCAGGACGGCCTCGGCGAGTACGCCTACCGCAACGGGCTCGACCTCGTCGGCCTGGTCATCGAGGCCGACACCGCGCCGCCCGGGCCCGCACGGCCCGCATCCGCAGCGGAACGACCGCTGATCCCCTTCGGCGGCGGCATCGACTCCATCGTGACCGTCGAAGGTGTCCGCCCCGGCGCGCAGTCCGCGGCGCTGTTCGTGGTGTCGCGTGAAGGGGACCGTTTCGACGCCATCGAGCAGGGGGCCGCGGTCACCGGCCTGCCGGTGGTGCGGGCCGAGCGGCTGCTCGACCCGAAGATCCTGCGTTCGGCCGCGCTCGGCTACCGCAACGGTCACGTCCCGGTGACCGCCATGATCTCCGCCATAGCGGTGATGGCCGCGCTGCTCGACGGGCGCGACGCGGTGGTCATGTCGAACGAGTGGTCGGCCTCGTCGGGCAACGTCGTGCACCACGGTCGGCTGGTGAACCACCAGTGGTCCAAGACGCTGGCCTTCGAGGACCTGTTCCGCGCCGCACTGGCGGAGGTGCTGCCGCTGCCGGTCGAGTACTTCTCATGGCTGCGGCCCTTCAGCGAACTGTGGGTCGGCCGTCGTTTCGCCGGGCTGACCGCCTACCACGACACCTTCCGCAGCTGTAACCGGGCCTTCCACATCGACCGTGGGGCCCGGTTGGACCACTGGTGCGGACGCTGCGACAAGTGCTGCTTCGTGGATCTGGTCCTCGCCCCGTTCATGCCGGCCGAAGCGCTGCGGTCGGTGTTCGCCGGCCGCGAGCCGCTTGATGACGCCGCCCTTTTGGGGAGTTTCCGCACACTGGCCGGGGTTTCGGGCGACATCAAGCCGTTCGAGTGCGTCGGCGATGTCGACGAATGCACCACCGCCGCCCTGGTCGCCGCCGACCGGGCGGACCGGGCCGCCGGTGCGGTGCTGGCTCCGCTCGCCGCCGAACTCCGCAACGGTGTCGTCGATCCGGCGGCATCGTTGGACGCCCTGCTGCGCCCCCAGGGGCCGCACCGAATCCCGGCCCGCCATGCGCCACCCGATCTCCTGGTCTGACCTGCGCCACGAGCGCGTCGCGGTGTGGGGACTCGGGACCGAGGGCATCGCCAACCTGGCGAAGCTGCGCTCGTTGGGGATCGAACCGGTCATCGTCGACGATCGGCCCGATCGCATCGCCTCCGGCGACACCGTGCTGGCCACCGAAGGCGACGGCCTGGCGGCGCTGCTCGACGCCACGGTCGTGGTCAAGACACCTGGGATCAGCCGTTACCGGCCGGAGATCGCCCGCCTCGAGGCGGGCGGCGTTGCGGTGGTCGGCGGGCTCGGGCTGTGGTTGCAGGAGGTCGACCGCTCGACGGTGGTGTGCATCACCGGGACCAAGGGCAAGTCGACCACGACCTCGATCCTGACCCACCTGGCCCGGGGCCTCGGGGTGGACGCCTTCGCTGCGGGCAACCTGGGTTCGCCACCGTACGCGCCGTCGGCACCGGAGCAGGCCGAGCTGTGGGTGATCGAGACGTCGAGCTACCAAGCCACCGACGTGGCCTCGAGCCCGCCGTTGGTGGCGGTCACCTCGCTCAGCGCCGACCATCTGCCCTGGCACGGCGATCTGGACACCTACTACCGGGACAAGCTGTCGCTGTGCACGCAGCCCGGCGCCGAGCTCACCGTGGCCGGTGACACCGAGCCGCTGCGGCACCGGCGGTCGCTGCTCGGCCCCCGGGTGCGCTGGGTGGGTATCGACGACGCCACCCGCCGCTGGGCGCCGCAGTTGGGCCTGGTGGGCGAGCACAACCTGGCCAACGCCGCGCTGGCCCGGGTGTGCCTCGAGGAGCTCGGTGTCGCCGGCTGTGGCGACGAGGACGCCCTGGCCGCAGCCAGCGCCGGGTTCGAGGGGCTGCCGAGCCGCCTGCAGCGCGTGACCACCGTGGACGGGGTGGACCTCTACGACGACAGCCTGTCGACCAACGTCCTGCCGACGGTGGCCGCCGTCGAGGCGTTCGCCGACCGCCGTATCGCCCTGATCGTCGGCGGCATGGAACGCAACATCGACTACGGCCCCCTCGCCGAAGCCCTGGCCCGACGGGACCTGCCGACGCTGGTGCTGACCCTGTACACGACCGGGCCGCGCATTCGTGAGGCCATCGACGCCGTCGGTGCCCCGCTGGTGAACACGATGCCGTGCGAGGACCTGCAGCGGGCGGTGCGGCCGGCCTGGGAGTGGGCCCGCCCCGACGGGGTGGTGCTGTTGTCGCCGGCGGCGGCGAGCTTCGACGCCTTCGCCAACTACACCCACCGGGCCCGGGTGTTCCGCGACGCGGTGGCCGAACTCCCCACGCGGTGACGGTGGGTCCGGGTCACCCCTGCGGGCTGGGCTCGCCCCGGTCGTGGGCCCGGATCTTGCGGTACTCGAGCAGCACCGGGATCAGCGACACGACCACGATGGCCACGGCCACGTAGTCGAGATTCTTCTTCACGAAGTCGATCTCGCCGAAGTAGTAGCCGGCGGTGGTCAGCCCGATGCCCCACAGCACCCCGCCGATGACGTTGTAGACCACGAAGGTGCGGTAGCGCATCTCGCCCACCCCGGCCACGATCGGGGTGAAGGTCCGCATCACCGGCACGAAGCGGGCCAGGATCACCGCGGTCGGCCCCTTGCGCTCGAAGAAGGTCCGGGCGTGGACCACTCGGCTGGGGTTGAACAGCCGGCTCTGGGGCCGGGTGAACAGCGATGGGCCGAGCCGCTTGCCGATCAGGTAGCCGGTCTGGTCGCCGGCGACCGCGGCGAGGAACACCACCCCGGCGGTAATCGGCAGCGACGGCAGGATGTGCCCGCCGGCCTCCGATGACAGGAAGCCGGCGATGAACAGCAGGGAGTCGCCGGGGAGGAAGAAGCCGATCAGCAGGCCGCTCTCGGCGAACACGATGGCGGCGAGCAGCAGCAGGCCCCCGGAGCTGAGCCAACTCTCGACGTTGAACATGGGGGCGCTCTCCTGAATTCGGTGGGGTCGCGCCCCACCGGAAGACTCTACGCCCGCGCACCCGCCCGTCGGCGGCAGCGTGCCCGTCGGTGGCAGCGTGCCCGTCCGGGCCCCGCCGACCGTCCGGGTCAGTCGGGCCGGCCGTC
This sequence comes from Acidimicrobiia bacterium, assembly GCA_947476745.1. Taxonomy (GTDB): domain Bacteria; phylum Actinomycetota; class Acidimicrobiia; order Acidimicrobiales; family CAIXPF01; genus CAIXPF01. The sequence continues at coordinate 148,652 of CANJRG010000003.1, forward strand.
GGGGCCGACGAAGCGGGACCCGCAGATCGGGTAGGCGAACGCGATACCGTCACCGACCCGATGGGCGCCCACGCCGAGGCCGTGCCCACCGATCGACGCCTCGAACGCGGACCGCACCCGGCCGTGGTCGGTGCCGTGCGATAGGGACAGCACCGTGTCGAGATCGGCCGGCAGACGGTGGGCGCACGAGGCATCGAGACGCAGGCCGACAGCGTCGAACAGGGTGCGTTGCGCGGCGGCGGTGAGGTTGCGCACATGGGACGGGTCACGGAAGCGCTCTGCCTCGTCGTAGGCCTGCGCAGCGACCGGGTGCTCGCCGGCGTCGAAGTCGAACACCACGACGCGGCCCGCCGGGCCGGCGACGCGGGCCAGTTCCGCCGCGACCGCCGCCGGGTCGGCCGCGTGGTGCAGGGCGTAGCGGCTGACCACCACGTCGAAGCCGGCGTCGGCGAACGGCAGCTGCTCCATGCGGCCCGCTCGGAACGTGACCCGGTCACCCACCCCGCCTTCGGCGGCACGGGCCTCGGCCAGGGTCACCATGGCCGGCGTGGCGTCGACCCCGACCACCGTCACGGTGGGCTCGGCCTCGGCCAGGCGGCACGACACGATCCCCGGCCCGCAGGCCACGTCGAGCACGCGGTCGCCGGGCTGCAGCGCGCACAGCTCGACCAGGGCGTCGAGCGCACCGGCATCGTTCATGACCGGCGAGCTCCCGAAGGACTCGGCGTGCACGGTGAACTGCTCGACGGCGAGCCGAAGCACGGTGTCTCCGTCGGGACTGGACCCGGGCCCGGACCGGACGGTGCCCGGCTCGACGGTGCCGGGGCGAGCGGGGTCGGCGCGCATCGGTCGGTCTGCCGGCATTCAGCGTGGTACGGAGTAGCTGGCGCGTTCGTTGAGGATCGCCGGGTCGAACCCGGCCATCTGCTGATAGCTGTGCACGATCTCGGCGAACTCGTCCTCGGGGATGACGTCGTGCACGTGGGCGAAGCCGCCCGGGGCTCGTTCGGCGGCGATGTCGAGGATCCGCTCGGGGCCGGCGGTGCGGTTGGAGAGGACCACGGCCGTGGTCGGCGCGATCCGCTGGGCCTCGTAGGCGTCGAGCGCCGCACCCACGTCGGGCTGCAGGGCCAACTGCTGGGCCAGGACCCGGGCATCGAGGATGGCCTGCGAGGCGCCGTTCGACCCGTTGGGGTACATCGGATGGGCGGCGTCGCCCAGCAGGGTGACCCGGCCCGCCCGCCAGGTGGTCAGCGGGTTGCGGTCGACCATCGGGTACTTCAGCACCAGCTCGCAGGAGGAGATCAGCCGTTCGACGTCGACGAAGCCGAGGGACAGGTGCGATACCTCGGCCCACGCCTCGTTCGGGTCGGCCTCGGCGCTCCAGTCATGGTGGGGCATCGGCCGGCCGTCGTCGGTGCGCACCGCCACCACCCAGTTGATCAGCTGAGTGCCGTCACCGAGGTCGTGCACCGGGTAGATCACGACCCGGCGGGCCAGCTCACCGGCGATGACCATACGCCGGCCACCGAGGTAGGGCGCCATGACCGTGACCCCGCGCCACATGGTGACGCCGTTCCACAGCGGCGGGCCCTCGTCGGGGGCGAGCAGGCCACGCACCGCCGAGTGCACGCCGTCGCAACCGATGACGACATCGGCGTCGATGGCCTCGAGGTCGCCGGCGGTCATGGACCGGCCGAGATGAACGGCAGACTCGCCGAGCCGGTCGCAGACCGCGTCGTAGAGCCGGCCGAGCAGCATGCCGCGATGCACCGACCACTGCGGCCACCGGTAGCCGGCATCCATACCGCGCGGTTCCTGCCAGACGTGCTGGCCGAAACGGTTGTGGTAGCTCAGCTCGGCGGTGCGGATGGCCACCGCGTCGATGGCGTCGGCCACCCCGAGCTCGGTCAGCTCCCGCACCGCATGGGGCAGGACATTGATGCCGACCCCGAGCTCGCGGACCTCGGCAGCGGACTCGTACAGTTCGACGTCGTGGATGCCGGCGGCGTGCAGGGACAACGCCAGTGCACACCCGCCGATCCCACTTCCGATGATCGCAACCTTCATGACGGTGACGGTAGCTGTTGGAGGTCGCGCCTGTGTGCTCGGGACGTGGACCGGCCGTGCACGGGCCCGGTGGACCGGGTCTACGCTGCAGGGCCGGGACGAGACAGGGGGCCGGCATGGCCGAAGGGCGTGAAGCAGCGGTGGTTCGCGACGAGGTGCGATCGTGGCTGGAGCAGAACTGGGACCCGGAACGGCCGCTGCTTGAATGGCGTGGCCTGCTCGCCGACTCCGGGTGGGGTTGTCCGATGTGGCCCCGCGAGTGGTACGGCCGGGGACTGGCGCCTTCCCTGGCCGGTGTGGTCACCGAGGAGTTCCGGAACTTCGGCGCGGTCGGGACCGGGGCGGGGGCCGGGGTCAGCCTGGCCGCCAACACCATCCTGGCCCACGGCTCCGATGCGCTGAAGGCGGCGTACCTACGGCCGATCATCACCGGTGAGCACAAATGGTGCCAGCTCTTCAGCGAGCCGGGCAGCGGATCGGATCTGGCCGGGCTGACCACCCGGGCGGTGCGGGACGGCGAGGAGTGGGTGGTCAAGGGGCAAAAGGTGTGGAACACCGGAGCGCACAAGGCCCAGTTCGGTATGTTGCTCGCCCGTACCGACTGGGATGTCGCGAAGCATCGGGGGATCACCTTCTTCGTCATCGACATGCGTCAGCCCGGTATCGAGGTCCGCCCGTTACGGCAGATGAACGGCCATGCCAGCTTCAACGAGGTCTTCCTCTCCGACGCCCGGGTGCGCGACGACCACGTCGTCGGAACCGTCGGTGGTGGCTGGGCCGCGGCGACCACGACCCTGATGCACGAGCGCGGCATGGCGGCGGCCATTGGCCAGCGCAGCAGCGGGGCCGGTCGCTCCGCCGCTCCGGTCCGCCGTACACGCCGTGAGTCCGACGCCGAGACCGCGGCCTATCGTGAGACCTACAAGTGGTATCCGCAGCGAGCCGGACGTATCGACCTCATCGAGGGTCAGGCCCGTGAGCACGGGCGCACCGAGGACCCCGTCGTCCGTCAGTCCATCGCCGCGACGTTGGCCTTCGAGCAGTCTGCGCGCTGGACCGCCAAGCGGGCGCGGGCGGCCCGGGTCGCGGGCAAACAGCCGGGTCCGGAAGGATCGTTGGGCAAGTTGTCCTCCAGCGTGACGGCTCGAGCCGCCGATCGCACCCACACCGCGATCCTCGGGGCATACGGCATGCTGAACGGGCCGGACACCGACCACAGCGGTCTCGTCGCCGAGATCCTGGTCTCCACCCCCGCCCAGTCCATCGCCGGTGGAACCGACGACATCCAGCGCAACATCATGGGGGAGCGGGTGCTCGGCCTGCCCAAGGAGCCGGCAGTCGATACCGGTGTCGCCTTCCGTGAGGTCCGAACCAACGCCCGTACCCTCGGTCCCTGAGCGTTTCGGCCGATCGCGGTGTCGACGCGGCGGTGGCCGGGCACAGGCCCGGCCACCGTTCGCATCGAGGTCGGTGATCTCAGGTCACCAGCACCTGGTCGAACTGGGTGAAGGTTGGATCGGCGCTGTAGTTGTCGTCATGGCTGATGAGCGTCAGCGTGTACGTGCGGCCGGCCACCACCGGCACGCTGACCTGCTTCCAACCCTGACCGCTGGTGCAGGTCCTGGGCAGGACGGTCGACGTGACCTTCTTGGTCTCGTCCCTGAGGGTGGCGGTGGCCCAGTCGTAGCTGACCGTGTCCGGGCAGCTCACGTTGTACCAGAACGACAGGGTGGTCTTGCCGGTGGGCACCGTGAAGCGGGCGGTGATCAGCTTGGAGTCGCCGTTGGTGGCAACCGTCGAGCCGGCCCGGCCCGACCAGGCGCCGGAGTAGGCGGCCGGGCTGGTGACGGCGGCCGCCGTGCCCGACTTGGTCCAGCCGGTCAGGCTGGTGCCGGCCTCGAAGGTGCCGTTGGTCACGACGCTGTTCGGCGGGGAGACCGGGGCCACGCTCAGGGCGAGAGTGGCGGTCCGGGTGGCGCTGGTGCCGGTGCCGGTGACCGTGATGGTGCTGTTGCCCACCGGGGTGGAGGACGTGGTGGCGATGGTCAGCGTCGAGCTGCCACCCGAGGTGATCGACGCCGGGCTGAACGTGGCGCTGGCCCCGGCCGGCAGGCCGGAGGCCGACAGGTTCACGGTCTGGGGGTCGCCCTGGTTGGAGCTGGCGATGGTGAAGGTGGTCGAGCCGCCGACCTGGACCGTGGCGCTCGCCGGTGCCGGGGTGAGGGCGAAATCCGGGGTGATCGACGACGAGCAGCCCGGCAGCTGGAAGGAGCTGGTGTAGGTCGACCAGTTGAACGACCCGGACGACTTCAGGTACTCGGTCGAGAACCAGAACGTGCACTGGTCGGCCGGGTCGATGCTCATGGTGGCGTAGTCGCCCCAACGGGTGAGCGAACCGGTCTGGGAGCCGCCGCCGGCCTTGACCGTGGTGTCGCCCTGGCCGAGCGTGCCCAAGGTGTCCCCGGCGAGGCGACCGTTCACCCGGACCGCCGGGAACATGCTGCTGGAAGACGCCGAGTAGCCGACGGCGATGTTGCCGACCGCGTCCATGGCGATGCTGGGCATCCAGCGGGCGGTGCTGTCGGGGGCGTAGGTGCCCTGCTGGTACACCGACAGGGCGGTGCCGCTGCGGCGTAGTTCGTACCAACGCACGCCGGTGGTCGAGTTGGCGGTCACCGAGTGGGAGATCACCAGCGACTCGTGGTCACCGAAGTTCCGGTAGGCGAGGCGGTTCATCAGCCGGTCGCCGAGCGAGTCGAGCTTGGTGGTCGTCCCCGACTGGGCGATGCAGGTGCCGCCGTTGCAGGCCGGCGTGTACGCGGCGACGGTCAGTGCGGTGGGCCCGGTGATGGAGCTGTTGGCCGGGGTGGCCCAGTCGACCTTGAACGACCAGTAGGCCAGGGTCGTGCTCGAGGTGCCCATGGTCACCATCGGTGCCGGGGAGCCGGCCGCCGGCGGGGTCGCGGAGTCGACATCGGCAGGCAACGGTGCGCCGTAGCTGGCCGACAGGTTGAAGCACTGCTGGGTTGCGGCGAGGCCGGCCAGCATGCTGGCCCGGTCCATGGCACACACCTTCGGGCCGGCCCAGGCCCAGGTTCCAGCCTTGAACATGTTGTAGGTCACGTAGTAGGCGTCGGGCCACACCCCGAGCTTGGGGTAGTCGGGGAAGTCGGCGTAGACGAACGAGTAGCGGTTCCACGTGCCGGTCGGATCGCCGCTGGTCGACACCGCGATGCACTCGTAGTACGGGCCGGTGGACGATGCCGCGTTGGCGAACTGCGAGACGATGAAGCGTCCGGCCAGCACGTCGTAGCGGACCACCGGGTCACCGTCGTTGGTGTTCTGGCAGGCCCCGCCGAAGTTGCTGAACACGGTGTTGATCCCGACCGGGCCGTAGAGCGTGGTGCCGGACTTGTTCTGGATGAGCAGCTTGGCGTTCACCGCGGTCACGACGTGGTTCGGGCCGATGGCCGAGGAGGTGTCGGGCGGGGCGCTGCCGCTCGCTCCCGGACCGTCGAACCCGGTGCCCACGCTCGGTGCGGCCCGGGTCGGCGCAGCAGCGGCGTCGGCAGCGGCGGGAGCCTGCACGACCGGGTCTCGACCGTCGCCCGTCGGGTGCGGCGCGATGTCCTTGCGCACGTCACCGCGCTTCTTCGACTTCGTCAGGTCGACCTCGAGGTTCGGGAGGTCACGCAGCGGCGGCGAGGTGTCGTGCTTGTCCTCGAAGACGGTGGCCGCTCGGCCTGCTGATGGCTCGGGCTTGCTCGCAGCGCCTGCCGCGGCTGCACCCGGACCCTCTCGCTCGGTTTCGGCACAGCCGGCGGCGAGGCCGAGGGACACCACGAGCGAGACGGCGATCAGCCATCGTTGACGAGAACGCATCAAACCTTTTTAGCGCAGCGGAGTCGGGTCGGCCTACCCGCCATTCGACCCTGGTTCAGGACCGAAGGTCCCGACCCCACCCTGATCCTCACCGTCAGTCGTCGGCGTCGCCGGTATCGTCGGTGGCGTCGAACCCGGCGGCGGCGAGCCGTTCGAGCAGTTCGTCACGGATGCTACGGCCCGGTTCACGGGCCTTGTCGCCGCCGATACGCCACCCCAACCGGCTCGAGTACAGCAGCGGCGCCTCTCGCAGACGGCCGGCCCCGACCTCGACCACCCGGGCGAAGAACAGCTCATGGTCGCCCATCGGCTTGATCTCGAAGGTCTCGCAGCGCAGCCAGGCGATGCAGTTGCGCACCACCGGCAGCTCGGTGCCCGCGATGGTGTCGAGGTACTCGCCGGCGAGGTGGCGGAACTTGCGGCCGGGGTAGCTGAAGTACTGGCCCACGTCGACCTGGTCGCCGGCCAGGATCGACACCGAGAACTGGCCGCTGGCCACCATCAGCGGATGGGTGTCGTGGCGGGGGGACACGCTGGCCATCACGATTGGTTCCTCGAAGGCCACCTGCGTCACCCAGTGGCTGCAGTAGGCGCGGGTCACGCCGGCGTGGTGGGCGCCGACGATCTCGACGCCCTTCATCATCTGGCCGAGGCTGCGCTTGAGGACCGGGTCGATCATGGGCCCGAGTCTGGCGGCTCCGCGTCGCCGTCGCCAGGGGCGGGCGGGCGCAGGCCGTGCGGCGGTGCAGCGGGGTCAGGCCACCGCCGCCGCGACGGCCGGCAGCGACGCCCGTCGCCCCGACAGGCGTAGGCCGAACACGAACAGCAGCGAGACGGCGTTGGCCATCGCCGCAACGACGAAGGCCCACCCGTAGCTGCCGGTCCGGTCGTGGATCCAGGCCGCCACGAACGGGCCGAAGGCCCCCAACGACCCGGCACCGGCGAACACCGCCCCGACGATGGCCCCGGCGTAGGCCCGCCCGAAGCGGTCACCGGCGAGGGCCGGGAACAGCACGGTGGCCCCGCCGTAGCCCATCCCGAACAGGGCAGCCGCCGGGACCAACACGGTCAGCGACGTGGTGGAGGCGAAGGCCAGGAACGCCACGATCTGCAGGATCAGCGTCATGGTCAGCGTCGACAGCCGGCCCACGCGGTCTGAGACGTTGCCCGACAGGCCCCGGCCGAACAGCCCACCGATGCCGATCAGGCTGACCAAGGTGGCACCCACGGTGGAGGAGGCCCCTGCGTCTTTGACGTAGGGGGACAGGTGCACCAGCGGGATGAACACCACCAGCCAGGTGAACAGGAACACCCCGACGATCAACCAGAAGTCGATGGTGCGCGACGCGGCCCTCAGGTCGAGGCTGACCGGGTCGGCTACCGCCATGGCGGCATTGTCGGTTTTGCCCCGCATCTCGCCGTCGATGCTGAGGCCTTTGGACTCGGGATCTCGGTACATCAGGCGTGACCCGATGAGCAGGGTGGCGGTGGCGATGGTCGCTCCGACCACGTACAGGGTGCGCCAACCGAACGAGTCGACCAGGCCGCCCATCGCCAGGGGGATGACCACCGAGGCGAAGCTCGAACCACTCGTCGAGATCGACAGGGCCCGGCCCCGGCGGTACATGAACCAGCGCACCACGGTGGCGTTGCACGGCACGAACGCCGTGCTCATGCCGATACCGGCGACGACCCCGAGGGCGAGCACCAGCTGCCAGGAGCTGCGGGCCTGCGAGGTGAGCAGGTAGCCCGCGCCCAGGAACGCCGCCCCCAGCACCAGCACGTAGCGCGGTCCCTTGCGGTCGGTGAGGATGCCCGACAACGCCGACAGCGCGGAGTACAGGAACACGTACACCGCGAACGACAACGTCGCCATGGTCCGGCTGATCCCGAGGTCCGCGGCGATGAAAGGCAGGAACACGCCGAAGCAGTACTGCACCCCGTAGGCCACGGTGAGCACCGCGAAGGCCGTCCAGGCGATGACCCAGCCGTAGTACCGCTCGGTGCTCGCGGGGGTCTCGGTGGTGCCCGGTGCCTCGTCCATGGCCACGGACCGTAGTTGGTCGCCGGGCCTGCCGCGCCGGGTCAGGCCGGCTGGCGGATCAGCTCGACGACGGGGATCACCCGGGTGGTGCGGCTCTGGTAGTCGGTGAAGGTGGAGATCTTGGCGCACACCTTGGCGAAGAGATCGTCACGATCCGCGCCCTCGGTGGCCACGGCGCGGGCGGTGTAGGTGTCGGTGCCGATCTCGACGGTGACCTCGGGGTTGGCCGCCAGATTGTGGTACCACGCCGGGCTCGACGGGGCGCCGCCCATCGAGGCGATGATCAACAGCCGGTCCTCGATGGTGAGGTACACCAGTGGGCTGATCCGTTCCTTGCCCGAACGGGCGCCCTTGGTGGTCAGCAGCAGGAAGCGGGAGCGGGCCAGCTCGCCCGACAGCTTGCCGCCGTTGGCCCGGAACTCGGCGATGAGGGACTCGTTGAACGCCTTGGTGGTGGTCGCCGGCCCGGAGTCGGAGCGCACCTCGTCGCTCATGCGCACCAGGTTGTCCAGCGTGAGCTCCATGCGATCGGTCATGACGTCCTCCCCGTGGCGCCCGGGCCGGGCGCGGTGCCCGCAGCGTAGACCGCCCGGTTCAGGCCGCGTGCACGCCGGTGCGCTGGGCGAACAGCCGGCTGAGCGGGCTCTGGGGCTTGCAGGCCAGCCGCTCGCCGACCAGCGCCGCAGCGACCTGGTCCTGCCCGGCGCGGCAGGCCGCCTCGATGAGGGTCAGGTCCAACAGGTCGCGCTGGGCGTGGCTGCCACCGAAGCGATGGGCGATGGCCCGCACCGGGCGCAGCAGCGCCACGGTCTGGGCGTAGTCGCCTGCGCCGAAGGCCAGTACCGCCCGGGTGACGGGGCTGCCGACCTCACGGGTGAACGCGGCATTGTCGCCGTCGCGGGCCACGGCCTCGTCCTGGGCGGCGAGCACCTCGTCGATCGCAGCGCTGCGGCCGCTGCCGACGAAGGCCATCACGGCGTGGGCGTCGTTGAACGCGTAGTTGCCGGCCCCGGCGAGGGGCATCCACTGGTCGGCGATGGCCTCCCAGCGGTTGCCGACGTCGACCCCGCGCAGGTGCAGCCGCCACAGCAGCGCCGAAGCGTCGAGCATGTCGAGGGTGACCGCGGACGTCCCGCCGCCGATGGGGCCGTCGTAGAGCGCCAGGGCCCCGTCGAGGTCACCGAGCTCCAGCAGGTACAGCGACAGGTGCCACCAGTTGTGCACGCTGAAGAAGCTGTCCACCGACCAGTCCGCCTGGTTGTCGGTCATCCAGGCGACGCCGTCGTCGAGGCGGCCCTGCATCTCCATCACGTGGGCCACGGCGTGCTGGGCCCAGGTGTCGCGCGGCTGCAGCTCGACCGCCCGGCGGCCCTCGGACTCGGCCCGGGCGTAGTCGCCCATCTCCTCGAGGCCGAAGGCGTGCATACCGAGCAGTGCGTGGTAGCCGGGCATCGACGGGTCCCAAGCCGGTAGGGCGCGGGCGATGCGGTCGCGCAGCATGCGGGACGAACCGGTGAAAAAGTCGATCTGATGGCCGATCTGCAGGGCCAGCAGATCATGGGGGTCGTTGATCGCGACGTCCTCGAGGACCCGTCCCGCCGCATGCCAGCGGCCCTCGACCAGGTGCTCGACGGCTGCCAGGTGACCTTGCTCGGCATCCGTACCACCGAGTACGCGGCCGGCGTCGAGGCATTCCTGTGCGACGGGGATACCGGCCGGTTCGGTGCCGAGCAGGTGGAGATAGGCCCGCAGCGCATGGGCCATGAGGAAACCCGGGGCCTCGGCCAGTGCGGCGTCGGCGTGGGCGAGGGGGTCCTCGATCAGGCAGCGAAGCTGGTGCTGGGCGGCGAGGTATTCGGTCGTGGCCGCTTCGGTGGCGCCGGTCAGCTTCGTGGTGTCGGTGGGCAACATCGGGCGGGCTCCTTCGCTCGTCGGTGCAGACCTTATCCGGGGCCGGTGGTCCCGGTAAACAGGCGAACGCCGCAGATGTGGAGGTGAGCCGCCGGGCGGAGCGGGAAACCGTGACCGGCGCCGAGGACAGCCGGGTAGGGTTCGCCGCGGTGTACGACGACGTGCGGGTTCTCGATTGCAGCGACCACCGGGGCCAGTTCGCGGGCTATGTGCTCGCCGGTCTCGGGGCGGAGGTCATCGACGTCGAATCGCCCGGTGGCAACCCCGCCCGCAGCAGGCCCCCCACCGCAGCGGGTACCGACCTGTCCCTGGAGTGGTGGGCCTATCACCGGGGACGGCGGCGGATCGAGCTCGGCGACCTCGGCGGGTTCGCAGCCGCTGCCGACGTGGTGATCGAGTCGGGCGCGTACCCGCTCGACCTGGCGGCCCTGCGCGCCACGAACCCCCGACTGATCACCGTGTCGGTCACCGCGTTCGGCTCGGACGGGCCGAAGGCCGCCTGGCCCGCCGCCGATCTGACCATCGCCGCGGCCGCGTGCACCATGGCGATCACCGGCGACGAGGACCGTGCCCCGGTGCGCTGCAGCGCGCCGCAGGCCTGGTTGCACGCGGCCGGTGACGCCGCGTGCGGGGTGGTGCTGGCCCTCGAGCAGCGCCGCCGCAGTGGTCGGGGTCAGCACGTCGAGGTGTCGGCCCAGATCTCGCTGATGCAGGCGGCGATCCCCGCTGCGCTGCTGGTTCCCAACGGCAACCCGGCGGTGGGCCGCATCGCCGGCGGCATCGCCCAGGGCCCGTTCCGGTTGCAGTTCGTGTATCCGGCGGCCGACGGGCACGTGTCGGTCACCCTGCTGTTCGGTTCGACCATTGGTCGCTACACCGCCCGGCTGATGCAGTGGTTGTTCGAGGAGGGCCTCATCGATGCCGCGCTGCGCGACCTCGACTGGATCGAGTTCGGCAACGCGCTGTTCGTCGATCCCGAGGCACCGGCCCGCCTCGAGGCGGCCAAGGCGGCCATCGTGGCGCTGACCAGCAGCCGCACCAAGGCCGAGCTGTTCGCCGAGGCGCAACGGCGGGAGCTGTTGCTGGCCCCGGTGGTGACCCCGGTGGAGTTGATGGTCTCGGAGCAGCTCACGGCCCGCCGTTACTGGGAGACGGTGCAGGATCGCGACCTCGGTCCGGTCGTGGCGCCGGGCCCGATGGCCCGGTTCTCCGCCGGCCAGCCCGTACCGCTGGGGCCGCCCTCGGCCGAGCCCGTGCCGCCGCGTCCGGTGCCGGTGTTGGCCGCCCCGACGGGACAACCCGGGGACGCGCCGCTCGCCGGGTTGAAGGTGGTGGACCTCACCTGGGTGTACGCCGGGCCGTTGAGCACCCGGGTGCTCGCCGATTTCGGGGCCACCGTGGTCAAGGTCGAGGGACCGCAACGGCCCGACGCGGCGCGTGGCGGTGGCGGGTTCCTCAACAATCAGCTCGACCTTGAGTCCTCGGTGCAGTTCGGCAGCTTCAACGTCGACAAGCTCGGTGTGGCGCTCGATCTGACCACCGAGGCCGGCCGCGACGTGCTGCGCGACCTTGCGGCCTGGGCCGACGTGCTGATCGAGTCCTACACGCCGGGCGTGATGGACGGCTGGGGGCTGGGCTGGGACCAGCTGCGGGTGGTCAACCCCCGTCTGGTCATGGTCAGCACCAGCCTGATGGGCCACAGCGGGCCGCAGTCGACCTTCGCCGGGTTTGGCAACCTCGCCGGCGCGGTCACCGGGTACTACGAGCTGACCGGCTGGCCCGACCGTTCGCCGGCGGGGCCGTTCCTGGCCTACACCGACTATCTGGCCCCGCGGTTGACGGTGCCGCTGATCGGCGCAGCGTTGCACCGTCGCGAGCGCGTCGGTGAGGGCTGCCACATCGATTTCGCCCAGGCTGAGGGGGCCTTGCACTTCCTGGCCGCCACGGTGCTGGACGAGACGGTGAACGGGTTCAGCCAGACCCGGCTGGGCAACGCCGACCGTTTCGCCGTGCCCCACGGGGTGTACCCGGCCGCCGGCGAGGACCGGTGGCTGGCGGTGGCCTGCGAGGGTGACGCCCAGTGGGCGGCGCTGGCCGCGGTCATGGGCCGTCCCGACCTGGCGTCGTCGGGCCTGGCGGAGCGGCTCGCCCGCCGGGCCGAGCTCGACTCGCTGGTGGCTGCGTGGACCGCGGCACGCAGCGAGGCCGACGGCGAGGCGGCGCTCATCGCGGCGGGGGTGCCGGCGCATCGGGTGCAGAACAGCGGCGACCTGCTCGCCGACCCGCAACTGGCTCATCGGCGTCACTTCCGCACGGTGCCCCACCCCGTGCATGGCACCATGGTGGTCGAGGCCTCGCGCATCGTGCTGTCGGCCACCCCGGCCGAACCGGGCCGGGCCGGGCCGACGCTGGGGGAGCACACCGACCTGGTGCTGCGGCAGTTCCTCGGCTACGACGACGACCGGATCGTCGAGCTGGCGGTGGCCGGCGCCCTCGGCTGATACCGCGAGGTACGGACCGGGTCGGAGTACGCGGCGGCGGTCGCGGCGGTCGCGTGTCCGGTCGCACTAGGTTGCCGGCACGCCGCGAGGGCGGCGGCCGACCGGGGGTGTCCATGCAGTTCGGGGTGTGCCTGCATTCCAAGATCGACGACATCGACCTGGTGGTCCGGGCCGAGGAGCTCGGCTACGAGGCTGCGTGGTTCGCCGATTCGCAGATGTTGTGGGGCGATGCGTACGCCTGTATGGCGCTCGCCGCCACCCGCACCAGCCGGATCCGCATCGGCACCGGGGTCTCCGTCGTGGACACCCGCATCGCCCCGGTGACCGCCCACAGTATCGCCACCATCAACGTGCTGGCTCCCGGCCGGACCTTTCTCGGGGTCGGTAACGGGTTCACCGCCTGGCGGGTGATGGCGCGCAAACCGGCCCGGTTGAGCGAGTTCGAGTCGTTCCTCGACACCACCCGGCGGCTGTTGCGCGGCGAGGAGGCACCGTTCAGCTACCGCGGGGCGACCACCGACGTGGCCTTCCAGATGGCCGACCTGGGGTTCGTGAACGTCACCGACCCGGTGGAGATCCACGTGTCGGCCTTCGGTCCGAAGGGCCAGCGGCTCGCCGGTGCCTACGGCGACGGGCTGGTGGTCTCGGTGCCGCCCATCCGTTCGGCGGTCGAGCGCTGCCTGGCCAACGTCGCCGCCGGTGCCGCCGAGGCCGGGCGCAGCTTCGACCGCTCGGCATTCCAGCTGACCACCCTCACCGCGGTGGCGGTGCTCGAACCGGGCGAGGCCCTCGACTCGGACCGGGTGATCGAACAGTGCGGCCCGATGGCGGTGATGGCCTACCACTACGCCTACGAGCGGCAACGCCAGTTCGGGGTGGAGCCGCCACCGCACCTGCGTGAGCGTTGGGACCGGTACGTGGCGTCGGTGGAGGCCACGCCCGAGGCGCAGCGGCACTATCGCATCCACGCCGGTCACGGCACCTACCTGCATCCCGACGAGCGTGAGTTCGCCACGCCGGAGCTGATTCGCATGACCTGCATGGTGGGCACGCCGGGCGAGTTGGCCGAGCAGATCCGGGCGCTCGAGGACGCCGGTCTCGATCACGTCATGGTGCTGCCCAGTTTCGCCTCGCGCTACCGGGCGACGGAGGAACTGGCCACCAAGGTCTTCCCCCTGCTCGGCTGAGTGACGCTGGAGGTGACCGCCGGGCGACCGCCGTGACGGCGGCGCCGGGCGTGGACATTTTCCGCGTCCGCTTTCAGCGGTGGCCGGAGCGGCCGAGGGCCAGCATCGCCTCGACGAGGGCATCGCCGCGGGCCAACACCGGGCCGGGCGTGCCGCTCATGGTTCCTTCGGCGGCCCAGTACAGGACCTTGCGGTTGCGTGCCGCCGAGCCGAGGTAGAACCGCTCGTAGAGGGCGTGGCGGCCGGCCAGGGCGGAGCCGCAGAAGTCCCAGGCAAGTCGGAAGACCGCCGAGCGGCTCTCGGCGTCGAGGTCGTCGGCACCGCGCATGTAGCGCTCGACGAGGCCATGGATGCGCTCGTCGTCGAGCATGCCCCGCGACGGCGCGGCGATGAGATTGTGGCTGCCGATGAGGATGAGGATCTCGAACGCCCGGGGGATCCACTGCGTCAACGTGGCCCGCAGCGGGGCCAGGGGCCGTTCGTCGGGGAACCACACCCCGTCGCCGTAGTCGCGTGCGTGTTCGACGGACAGCAGCAGGCCGCTGCGAGTCATCTCCACGTAGGTGAGCAGCTCGCCCATCATGTCGGCGGTCAACTCGCTGGTGTCGCCGATGGCCCGGCGCATCCTCGAGGCCAGGCCGTAGGCGAACTCGAGCTTGGTGAGCGCCCGGATGGTGGTCTGCTGCATCACGTTCGGCCACCAGGCCAGCCGCATCACGCTGTTGTAGACCCCGACGTCGCCGTCGATGAACACGTTCTCCTTGGGCACCTCGACGTCGTCGAACATGACGAAGGCGTCCTGCTCGTCGAAGTTGCTCGACAGCGGGTGGTCGAAGGCGTCGCCGCCCACGGCATAGCTGTCGCGGCACAGGAAGACCAGTCCCGGGGTGTCCATGGGGACGGCGAAGCTGAGCGCGTAGGGCTCGAGCCCGTCGGGCCGGCCGGTGAGCGGGAAGCCCGGGTACACCACCAGCTCGTCGGCGAAGGGGGCGGAGGTGGCCAGGATGCGGGCGCCGCGCAGGATGATGCTGTCGGCGGTCTCGCCCACCTTGTGCAGTGGGACCTCGTCGCCGGGCTTGGGGGCGTCGCCCTTGCGCTTGTCCACCGTCGGATGCACGATCGTGTGGGTCAGGGCGATGTCGTTGCGGCGCAGCCGCTTCTGGAACGCCACCAGGTTGTCGGCACCGCGGGCGTTGCGTTCGCCGGGGCCGGCCCATTCCCGGCGCCGGCCGGCGAACCCGGCGAAGGTGACGTTCTTGTAGTCCGGCGTGCGGCCCATGAGCCCGACGCTGATCTCGGCGATGCGTTCGAGCCCACGGTGGCGCCGCCACAGGTCGTCGCGGGAGCGGGGGATGAGGTGGCTGACGTTGATGGACTCGCCGGTCTCGGGGTCCGCCATCAAGCAGTCCTCGGCGCACTCGAACTGTCGGTCGAAGACCCGGGCCATCGAGTGGGCCGCGGCCTGCAGGGCCGGGTGTTCGGTGACGTCGCGGACCCGTTCGGGGCCGAGCCACAGCTCACGCGAGGATGCTTTGAGGCCCTCGAGGTACTGCTCGCCGGTTCGTGCGCCCATGGTGGTCTCGCCTCCGATGACCGGTGCAGGCCGGGACCCGGCGGCTTCTGGCCTGGTCGCGGGCACTGTAACGGTACGCAACCGGGCAGACAAGCACGTGCTTGGTCGGCCCGGCGGGATCGTTCAGCCCCGGCCGAGGATCAGGCCCCACGGGTCGGGACAGGCCGGCATCGGGACCTCGATGAGGGCCGGTCGGTCGGCGTCGACGGCCCGCCGGACTGCGGCCTCGAGCTGGGTGGGGTCGGTGGCCCGCTCGCTGTGCACCCCGAAGGAACGGCCCAACGCCACCCAGTCGGGGTTGGTCAGCTCGGTGCCGAGGTGCACCCCGTCGAACTGGGCGTTCTGCATGCGTTGCACGTTGCCGTAGGCCCCGTCGCTGAAGACCACCACCACCACGCCGAGGCCGTAATGGGTGGCGGTGGCCAGCTCGCTCAGCCCGTAGCCGAACCCCCCGTCTCCGGTGATGGAGACCACCGCCCGGCCAGGGTTGCCGACCTTCACACCGAGTGCGGTGGGGTAGCCGTAGCCGAGGGTGCCCTGGAAGCCGGGCCACAGGTAGCTGCGCGGGGCGTGGACGGGGTAGCCGGCCATCGCCACGTAGCCGACCTGGGTCAGCTCGTTGACCAGGACGCCGTCGTCGGGGATGGCCCGGCGCAGCGCTGCGCAGTAGGACCACTGCGGTTGCAGTTGGGCCAGCGCCGCGGTCTCGCGGGCCCGTACCGCGTCGAGGTCGTCGGCCCAGCAGGGCCGGTCGGGGCCGTCGAGCCGCTCGAGCAGCGCGGCGAGCCCGGCCGCGGCGTCGGCCGCGACGGCCACATCGGGGTTGCGGGGCGGGCCGAAGTCCTTGGCCTCGAGGGTGAGGTGCACAACGGTGCAGCCCTCCGGGGCGGGCCACTTCCGGGCGCTCTGGCTGAGACCGCGGCTGCCGACGATCAGGATGGCGTCGGCCCGTTCCTGCACCTCGCGGCCGGCCACGGTCATCAGCGCCAGCGGGTCGCGGTCGTCGATGGCGCCGCGGCCGTTGGAGGTGGTGGTGACCGGTGCGCCGAGCCGGCGGGCGAGGGCCAGCAGCTCCTCGTGGGCCTCCGAAGCCAAGACCCCGCCGCCGGCGACGATGAAGGGCCGGCTGGCGGCCCGCAGCGCGTCGGCGGCACGGTCGAGCGCCGCGGCGTCGCCGGCCTCGGGGGTGGTGGCGGGCTGGGGGCGCAGCAGCTCGGCGGCGGTGCGGCCCGCGAGGATGTCCGGCGGTAGCTCCACTGCCACCGGGCCGGGGCCGTCGGCCAGCTGGGCCATGGCCTGGCGGACGGCGCCGGGCACCCGGTCGGGGTCGGTGACCAGCTCGGCCCCGCGACACAGGGTGCGCAGGATGCCGCTCTGGTCGGGGATCTCGTGGACCATGCCGAGCTCGCGTCCCAGGCCGCGGGTGGGTAGCTGCCCGGTGAGCAGCAGGACCTTGGAGTACACCGACCACGACGTGACCAGACCTGCGCCGGCATTGAGCACGCCGGGGCCGGGCACGACCATGCCGACGCCGACCTTGCCGGTGGTCCGGGCGTAGCCGTCGGCCGCGTAGGTCGCCGTCTGCTCGTGGCGGCAGGAGATGAAGGTGATGTCGTCGGTGACCTTGGACAGGCCGGCGGTGGCGTAGTCGAGCTGCACGCCGGGGATGCCGAAGATGTGTTGCACGCCTTCTTCGACGAGCTGGCGGGCCATGGCCTCGCCCCCGGTCATCTTTTCGGTCATGACGTCCCCTTTTGTTCGGAGCGGGCCGAGGTTACCGCGACGCTCGTTGTCGACGGCTCGTTGTCGACGGCTCGTTGTCGACGGCTCGTGGCCGACGGTCGGTGGCTCAGCGCACGGCCGAGGCCAGCACCACCTGGGACAGACCGAACGGTATGGAGCGGCGGCGCAGGAGGGCCCGCTCGGCGGCACCGAGGCGGGACAACACGGCGGAGGCGATGCGGCCGGCCGATGCCTCCTCGTCGGTGTCCGCGGTCAGCCGGCCGAGCGGGGTGCGGCGCACCGCGAGCGCCGGCGGGACGAGGTAGGAGAAGAAGTAGCTGGCCCGTTCGACCCGGAACCGGGCGGACCCGACGGTGGTGGTGAGTTCGGACAACCGGTAGCGGCGGCGGTGTCCGGCCCGTTCGTCGTGGTCGCTCCACAGGCCCTGGTAGGACGGAACGGTGACCAGCAGCAGCCCACCGGGTCGCAGGACCCGGCGGTATTCGCGCAGCGCCACGCGGTCGTCGTCGAGGTGCTCGAGGACGTCGGAGCTGACCAGCAGGTCGGTGCAGCCGTCGGCGAAGGGCAGCTGCTCTGCGGCGGCGGCGAGGACCGATCCCTGCGGATGGTGCCGGGCGTAGGCCAGGGCGTCCTCGGAGAGGTCGGTGCCGGCGACGCGCCGGGCGCCGAGCTCGCGCAGCACGGCCATGGTCTCGCCGGTGCCGCAGCCGACGTCGAGCGCGGTCGTTCCCGGTTGGACCCGGCCAGCCAGCAGCTGCCGGAACAGCTCGCGTCGGGCTTCGTACCACCAGTGCCCGGTGGCGCGTTGGGCCATGACCGCGAAGTACTCGGCATCGGGCTGGCGTTCGGGGTTCATCGGGCCTGCCCGCACAAGAGCAGGTGGGGGTGAGGGTAGCCCCGGTCGAGGCGTTGGCGGGTGGTGGTCAGCCCGGCGGCATGCAGGGTGTCGACGAGGTCGTCGACGGCCACGAACCGCACGACCTCGCCCTGGGTCACCTTGGCCACGCGGGTCGCGGCCAGCTCCTGGGTGCGGGCCAGGCGGTACTTCCATGCCGGCCGGGTGTCGATCTCCTTGATGACCAGCGACCCGCCCGGGCGCAGCGCCGCGGCGCAGGCCCGAACCAGCTCGAGGGCGGCGTCGGCGCCGAGCAGGTACAGCACGTCGCAGATCACGACTGCGTCCCAGCTCTGGCCGGGCGGCGGCCGCCAGCCGGCGGCGACGGCGGCGAAGCTGACCCGTCCGGCATCCTCGAGCGCCGCGGCGGCTCGGTCGGCCTCGCCGATCTTGGCCACGTCGACGTCGACGCCGTGGACCTCGCGGCCGGGTTCGGCGGCGGCGAGCACCAGCGAGAGCAGGCCGTGGCCGCAACCGACGTCGAGGATGCGTCCGTGGCGTGGCACGGCCGCTTCGACCGCGGCGAGCGGCGCGCTGAGCCAGCGCACCAGGACATGGGTGCGGGTGCTGCGGGGAAGGCCGCGGTAGCAGCGCAGCGCGGTGCGGGCGGCCGGGGTCAGACGGAGGCTCATCGGTGGCGGCTCAGAGATCGGCGAAGGAGCCGAGGACGAACCCGCGCCGGCGGATGTGTTCGGTGATCGTTGGGTCGCACAGCGCCGCGAGCTCGTCGGGCCAGCGGAAGCCCCAGCGGTAGCGGTCGCGGTCGGGATCCTCGGCGAGTCCGGGATGGCAGCCGATCTCGGCCGAGGCGACCGGGCCGAGGGCCTGCAGTACCGCCCGCAGGCGGTCGAGGTCGAGCGCGCCCGACTCGTTGAGACCGGCGAAGATCTGCGGCTGGCGCAGGCCGTTGGCGCGTGCCGCGGCGGCGAGCTGGTCGGCGAGGCGGTTCAGCAGGAAGGCCTTGGCGCCGCGGGCCGAGCTACGGGGCACCCGGATGGCGTCGATACCGTGGTCGCGAGCCAAGTCGAGCACGACTCGGCGGACCACCGGCCACAGGTGCAGGTGCTGGTGGGTGTCGACGTGGGTGGGTACGACGCCGGCATCCTCGATGCGGCGCAGCTGTGCGCCGAGCTCGGCGCGGACCTCACCGGGGTCGATGCGGCCGGCGCTCGCCCGGGGCAGGAACTGCTTCCACGACGCCCAGAAGCGGCCACGGGCGTCGACGAGGGAGGGGATTTCCCGGGCGCTGAGCAGCGGCGGGTCCTCGCCGACGAGGGCGAAGTGGACGCCGATGCCGAGGCCGTTGCGGTCCGCGCCGCGCCAGCAGGCCACGGCGTCGTCGAAGGCCGGGGCCACCGCCAGCATCGAGGTCGAGGTGATGACCCCGTGCTCGAACCCGTGGACGATGCCACGGTTCACCCCGGGTGTGAGACCGAAATCGTCGGCGTTGACGATCAGCAGAGCCGGGTTCATCGAGCGGCGCGCTGCGCCTTGAGCTCGGGGTACAGCTGCCACATCTCGCGCAAGATCTTGACGATCACCGCCGGCGAGGACAGGGTCGATTCGCCACGGGAGCGGGGAAAGTAGTCCACACCGAACTGAATGGTATGGAACCCTGCAGCATCGGCCTTGCAGAGCAGTTCGGCGTCGATGAAGCTGCCTTCGCTGTGCAGCTCGACCTTGTCGAGCACGGCGCGGCGCATCAGCTTGAAGGCGAAGTTCACGTCACGGACCCGTACGCCGTACAGCAGCCGGATCAACGTGTTGTAGGCGTAGCTGTACACCGCCCGGCGGGGCCCTTCGCCGGTGCGGTCGAAGCGGTAGGCGGAGACCACGTCGGCTTCGTAGAAGCGCAACAGGCGCATGGCCTTGATGCTGTCGAGCAGGTCGAAGGGCAGGTCGGCGTCGGTGTAGAGCACGAAGTCGCCCTTGGCGGTGGCGAACGCGGTCTGCAGGGTGCCGCCGAGTTTGCGGTTGGCCGGGTGGTGGACCACCACGAGGGTGGGCACCTCGAGGACGAGCCGGTCGGCGATGGCGCCGGTGGCGTCGGTCGAGGCGTCGTTCACCAGCACGATTTCGTAGGCGGAGACCTCACCCTCGGCGACGAGGCGATCGCCCGCCTCGCGGGCTGCGGCGACGGTCCGTTGGATGATGGCCTCCTCGTTCCACATGGGGAACACGAAGGAGAACAGGCCTTGGGGTGTCGGCAGCTCGGAACTGGCAGGCTCCACGTCGGAAGCCTAGGCGATCGATTCGTCCTGGCCGGGGACCCGCCGGCGCCGGCCGGGCGGGGTTCAGGCCACGTAGTAGCCGCGTCCGTACAGGTGGCTCCATGCCAGCAGCAGCAGCCCGGAGGCGATGAGTACGCAGCGCCGGGTCCGCACCGGTTTGCCGGCCAACCACAGCCCGCCCCAGGCGAACAGCGGGAATGCCGCGAGCAGGTAGCGGCCGAGTCCCTGGAAGTCCTTGCTGCCGAGGACCGGGATGGCCAGCGAGACGGCCACCAGGGTGGCGTAGCCCCAGCCGAAGCTGCGGCGGATGCGGGGGACCAGCAGCAGCGAACCCATGGCCAGGGCGCCCTGGACCAGGCAGCCGATGATGTACAGCCAGCGTTCCTTGAACTTCAGCACGATGATCCCGGCGAGGTGCAGCTTCAGCCAGGTGACCGGTCCGCTCGGCTGCTTCCAGTACCTCTGCACCGTCGAGAACAGCAGCGGATCACCCCAGCGCCACCACAGGTAGCCGCTGTAGGCGCAGAACCCGGCGGCGGACAGCAGCACGAAGGCGTCGCTGGGCTGCAGTTTCCGCCAGTCGATGCCGACGGGCAGTTCCCAGGTGCGGCCGCGCCAGGTGCGGGTGGTGGTGCGCAAGGCGCCGCGCCGTTCGATCTGGCGGACGGCCAGGGCGATGACCACCGCGGGCCCGACCGGTCGGGTGGCGGCGGCGAGAGCCCCGAAGATGCCGGCGAGCAGGGTTCGGTCGCGCTCGATGGCGGTGAAGGCGGCGAGGGTGGTGGCCAGGAACAGTGCGTCGGCGTACACCGCACCGCACAGGTACCAGGCATAGGGGTAGAGCAGCAGCAGGGCCAGGGCGAGTTTCTGGGCCGGGGGATCGAGGCGTTCGCCGCACCAGCGCCAGAACAGCATCACCGCCAGCAGGCCACAGGTGACGGTGATGGCGATGCCGGCGCCGAAGCTCGAACCGAACGTTTGGTGCAGCGCCCGGATCAGCAGCGGGTACAGCGGAAAGAAGGCGACGTTGGACTGCTCGCCCCCGATGAGCCGGTAGCCGTGTTCGGCGATGTCGCGGTACCAGCCGGCGTCGAACTGGACCCAGCCGGTGAGCCAACTCGAACCGGGGAAGCTTGCATGGAGGTGTTCCTTGGAGTGCCCGAAGAAGGCGTCCGCGGCCCAGACCCAGGCGCTGAGCGCTGCGGCCAGGGCGATGAACGAGGCCGCAGCGAGTGCGGTGCCGCGCCCGTTGCCGCGCCCCGCGCCGTGCCGAACCGGGGTCGGGCCGGGGGTCGGGGCCGGCTCGGACCGGGCGTCGGCAGGTTCGGGAGCGGCCACGGGATTCACGCTACGCAACCGGCGCCTCGCCATCGGGCACCGTTGGTCAGCCGATGACGGCGATGGCCTCGATCTCGATCAGCCACTCCGGTGCGGCCAGGGCGGAGACCCCCACCAGGGTGCTCGCCGGCGGGTTGTCGGTCGGCAGGTACTTCGAGCGCACCGCAGCGATGGTGGCACGGTCCTCGGGCTTGTAGCCGACGACGAAGGTGGTGATTTTCACGACGTCGGCAAAGGTGGCGCCGGCGGCGGCCAGGGCGGTCTGGAGGTTCTGCATGACCTGTTCGGTCTGTGCCTGGAGGTCGCCCACGCCGACGGGGCGACCACCGGCGTCGATGGCGATCTGGCCCGAGATGTAGAGCGTCTCGGCGCCTCTGACTCCGACGACGTGGGTGTAGGTAGGGCTGTTGGACAGGCCCTCGGGACGGATGTGGCGCAGTTCGGACATGGGGGTCTCCTGGGGTGGGAACGGGGTCAGGCCGTCGGCCCGTTCGGCTCGACGACGATCTTCACGTGCTGTTCGGGCTGGGCCAGCGTGTCGAACGCGCCGGGTGCGCCGTCGACGTCGACCCGGCCGGTGACCAGGGGGGCGACGTCGATGCGGCCGGAGGCTATGCCGTCGAGGCTGGCGGCGAACTCCTCGGCGTTCCAGCCGAGGACGAACTTGACGGTGAGCTGGCGGGAGATGGCGATGGTGGGCTCGATGACGTCGGGTTCCATGCACAGCCCGACCACCACCAGCTCGCTACGCGAGGGCGCGGAGCGCATGGTGTTGGCGATCATGCCAGGAACGCCGACGGCTTCGAAGATGACCGCAGGGCCGCGCCCGCCTGCGCCGCGCCAGGCGTCGACGGCGGGCTGCTCGCGGGGGTCGACCACGACCTCGGCGCCCATCATCTCGGCGAAACGGCGCCGGATCGGCGAGAAGTCGGCGGCGACGATGCGCTGCACGCCCTGCAGGCGGAGCGCGGCGATCACGGCCAGGCCGACCGGACCGCAGCCCAGCACGATGGCGCTGCCGGCGGCGACCGCGCTCGAGGCGTTGACGGCGTGCAGGCCGACAGCGAGCGGTTCGGTCAGGGCGGCGTGTACCGGGTTCGTACCGTCGGGAATGGCCAGCACGCCGCCGGCGTCGACCACCACCCGCTGGGCGTAGGCCCCCGGGAAGCTGTTGTGGTAGCCGACCGAGCAGGGGCGGTTGCCGTCACGCACCATTGGGTGGGCGACGACGGCGGTGCCGGGGGCGAGGGGGTTGGCGGCGGAGCCGTCGATGACGGGCCCGTACTCGAGTACCCGGGCGGAGAACTCGTGTCCCATGACCAGGTCCTGGTCAGGGTCGAAGGCGAACAGGGTCATGCCCGAGGCCTTGGCCGCCTCGGTGAAGCTGCGGGCGTGACGGGCGCAGTGCAGGTCGCTGCCGCAGATGCCGCAGGCGATGGTCTCGAGCAGGACCTGGCCGGGGCCGGGGGTGGGCTCGGCCACGTCGTCCACCACCATCTGGCCGTTTCGAAGGATGGCGGCGCGCATGGAAACTCCTTGTTGCTTCGGCGAATCGAGCTCACGCTAGGCGAGTCGCCTCGACGGCGCGTTCCGGACCGATGGTGAGCTCTACGGAACGTGAGATGTGAACACATTCACGCGCTCAGAGTGCTCTTTCCGGCGACGGTGGCTGGCACGGTCGGCGTTCGATCTCGCTGTTCCAACCCGTTGTGGCGAATCGCCGTCGATTCGCCGCAACGGGTCGCAGCGCGGTCGGGTCCCGTGGCGTTCAAACGCGGAGAGTGGGTAAATCGCGCGTTGGGTGGCTTCGTTGGCGGTGCGTGGGCAGTTGCCGCCTGGCAGGATGCAGGCATGAACGACGAGCTCTGCCTGTACGAGGTCCGCGACGGGGTGGCGGTGGTGACGCTCAACCGTCCCGAGCGCAACAACGGCATGAACGGTGATCTCGAGGTCGCCTTCCTCTCCCGGCTGCTGCAGGCCGCCGCCGACGATGCCGCGCGGGCCATCGTCATCACCGGGACCGGCAAGGCGTTCTGCCCCGGTGCCGATCTCGCCGGTGGCCCGGGGGCGAGCAGCGAGCCGCTGCCCAACACCAAGATCCCCGTCGACGTGGCCCGGCGCATCGCCAAGCCGCTCATCGCCGCCATCAACGGTGGGTGTGCCGGGGTCGGCCTGGTGCAGGCCCTGTACTGCGATGTCCGTTTCGCCGATGCCGGAGCCAAGTTCACGTGCGCCTTCCCGCGCCGTGGCCTGGTCGCCGAGTACGGCATCGCCTGGATGCTGCCCCGCCTGGTGGGCAGGGGTGCCGCCACCGACCTGCTGTTGTCGGGCCGCACCTTCACCGCCGAGGAGGCCCTACGCCTCGGTGTGGTCAGCCGGGTGTGCGAGCCGGGCACGGTCCTGCAGGAGGCCGTGGCCTATGCCCGGGACCTGGCGGTGAACGTGTCGCCGGCGTCGATGGCCACCATCAAGCGTCAGCTCGAGCGCTACGAGTGGATGGACTGGGACGGTGCGCTGGCCGATTCGCACACCTTGATGCGCCAGTCGATGGGTCAGGCCGACGTCATCGAGGGCATCGGGGCCTTCGTCGAGCGTCGCGAGCCGTCGTTCGTGCCGTTGGGCCAGGGCAGCCACTTCCCGTGGATGGACCGGCCCGACCCGGCCGGCTCTGCGGTGAAGGGTCTGACCCCCGACGGCCTGAGCAAGGCGGCCGGGTTCTTCCACGCGGTCGAATCGGCCGGTGGCCGGCTGGTGTCCATCGCCGGGCAGGTGTCCCGTGACGGCGACGGCAACATCGTCGGGGTCGGCGACCTCGCGACGCAGACCGCACAGGCCTACGCCAACGTGGAGAAGGCCCTCGCAGCGGCCGGTCTGCATCCCCGGGACGTGGTCCGCCTGAACTACTACGTCGTCGGCCTCGACCCCGAGAAGTCGGCCCAGTTCGGTGCCGGCGCTGCGTTGGCCAAGGCCGCCGGGGTGAACCTGCCCAAGGCCGCGGCGACGATGGTGGGTGTCACCGCCCTGGCCGATCCCGCCTACCTGGTGGAGATCGAGGCCCTCGCCGTCCGCTGACACGTCCTGTACCCGGTTGTCATACCTAGGGGTATGGCAACCGGGCCGGGCGCCGACCGGCGTGCTCCTGCCAAGATGCCCGCCGTGGATGCGAACGCAGCGGTACGGGAACTCGTCGAAGGTCAGATCGCCGAAGGACGCCAGATCGGCGTGCAGGTGTGTGCCTACGTGCATGGGGAGAAGGTGATCGACGTCGTCGCCGGCAGCCGCGGCCCCGACGACGACCGGCCGGTCGAGCCGGACTCGCTGTTCCTCAGCTTCTCCACCACCAAGGGCATCACCGCGCTGGCCCTGCACCAGCTCGCCGATCGCGGCCTGATCGACTACGAGGCCCCGGTCGTCACCTACTGGCCGGCGTTCGGCCGCCACGGCAAGGACAAGCTGACCGTGGCACAGGCCATGAGCCACCAGGCCGGCCTGTACGCGCTGCCCGACCCGCTGCTGCCCGAGCACCTGACCGACTGGGACGCCGCGCTGGCCCGCATGGCGGACGCGGTGCCGGCATGGGTGCCGGGCACGGCCACCGGCTACCACGCCGTCACCTACGGCTGGATCGCCGGGGGCATCATCGCGGGGGCCTGCGGCCGCCATGTCAGCGACGTGATCCGAACCGAGATCGCCGAACCGCTCGGTGTGGCCGACGAGTTCTTCGTCGGCCTGCCCGTCGATCCTGCGGTCGAGGCCCGGCTGACCACGCTGGCCATCGTGCCGGCCGGAGACGGCCTGCCCATCCCCGACGATTCCCCGTTCTACGCCGCCATGCCGAAAGGTATGTGGCCGCGCTTCAACGAGCTGCCGTTCCGTCGGGCGGTCATGCCCGGCGCGAACGGGCATTTCAGCGCCCGGGCCCTCGCCAAGATGTACGGCGCGCTGGCCAACGGCGGCGAGATCGACGGGGTTCGCCTGGTCAGCCCCGGCCGGATCGCCTCGATGCAGCAGCTGCGCACCGCCGAGGTCGACCGGGTGCTGATGGCTCCGATTCGCAAGAACTGCGGCTTCTTCCTGGGCGGGCTGGGCCCGGATCTGCAGGGCAACCTGGTGCATGGTCCGATGGGGCCCCGCGAAACGGCGTTCGGCCACCCCGGTGCCGGCGGCTCGGTCGGGTTCGCCGATCCCGAGATCGGCCTCGGCGTCGGCCTGACCATCAACAAGATGGCCTATCCGGTGCCGGGCACGGGGACGACGCTGGAGATCTGCGACCTCATCCGGTCCCTGGTCGAGGGCCAGGGCTAGGGTCGCCGCGGTAGCGGGGCATCGACGAGGAGAACAGAAAATGTGGTTGCGCATCCGTCAGATCGCACTGGTCGCAGAGCAGCTCGAGCCGGTGATCGAGGACTTCAGGGCCGTACTCGGCCTCGAGGTGTGCTTCGTGGACCCCAGCGTGAAGGTCTTCGGCCTGCACAACTCGTTGATGACGGTGGGTAACCAGTTCATCGAGGTGGTCGCCCCCATCGAGGAGGGCACCACGGCCGGCCGCTACCTCGAACGGCGTGGCGGCGACGGTGGCTACATGGTGATCACCCAGTGCGACGACCATGCGGCGCGCCAGGCCCGGGTGGAGGCGATCGGCGTGCGCCAGGCCTGGGGGATGGAGCATGGCGACTACCGCTGCATGCAGCTGCATCCCAAGGACACCGGCGGGTCGTTCTTCGAGATCGACGCCATGGTCGGCGAGGGCGCCCACGACCCCGACGGCCCGTGGGAACCGGCCGGCGGCCGGGGCTGGGAGCAGCATCGCCGCCCCGAACGGGTTCGGGCCATCACCGGGGCCGAGTTGCAGAGCGACGACCCGGCCGGCCTCGCGGCGCGCTGGGCGTCCATCGCCGAGCTGCCGGTTGGGACCGATGCCGAGGGCAACCCGATCGTCGAGCTCGACAACGCCATGTTGCGCTTCGTGACCGCCACCGACGGCCGCGGCGAAGGCCTCGGCGGGATCGACGTCGCCACCGTGGACGCTGCGGCAATTCTCGAGGCGGCGCGCGCCCGCGGCGCCTACGTCAACGACGGCCAGGTCCTGCTCGGCGGGCTGCGGGTGAACCTGCGATGACCGACACGAAGCCGACCGACCCGACGGCGGCCGCTGGGCACGCCATCGCCGTCACCGTCGAGGATCCGGTCTGCATCATCCGGCTCGACCGGCCCGAGCGGCTCAACGCTCTGACCTTCCCGATGCTCGACGAGCTGCGGGCCGCGGTCGAGGCCGCGGCCGCCGATCCGCGGGTGGTCGGCATCGTCATCACCGGCAACGGGCGTGGCTTCTGTTCCGGGCTCGACGCCGCAGTGCTCGCTGCGGTCACCGGCGGCGACGGCGTGGAGAACCATGCCGGCGCCCGGCCCGCCACTGCCGAGGAGCTGCCCGGCCTGTTCAGCTACCTGCTGCAGGTACCCAAGCCGGTTGTGGCCGCCGTCAACGGCGTGGCCGCAGGCGGCGGCGTCGTGCTGGCCTCGATGTGCGACGTGCGCCTGGCGTCGGACCTTGCGTCGTTCACCACCGTGTTCCTGCAGCGCGGTCTCGTCGCCGAGCACGGCACCAGCTGGATCCTGCCGCGGTTGCTCGGCCCTGGCCGTGCCCTCGACCTGCTGTGGACCGGCCGACGGATCAGCGCCGAGGAGGCGTTGACGGTTGGGATGGTCGAGTACGTGGTGCCGGCGGACGAACTGCTGGACCGGGCGGTCGACTACGTAGGGCAGATCGCGGCGTCGGCGTCGCCGGCGACGGTGGCCGCCACCAAGCGGATGGTCTACGACCACCTCGGCACCGGCTACGAGGCGGCGTTGCGCGATGCCGACGCTGAAGCCTGGCGGGCCGTCGAAGGACCCGACGCCACCGAGGGCGCGCAGGCCCTGCTCGAGAAGCGGCCGCCCCGGTTCCGCCGCCTCGGCACCGACGGCTGACCCGGGCCGGACGGACCGGGCCGGCCGACGGGTTCACCGCCGAGGTTCCGGCGCTAAGCGACCCTGGAAGTTGGCCGGGCGCTTCTCCACGAAGGCCCGGAACGCCTCGATGCAGTCCTCGCTGGCGGTGATGCGCAGCGCCTCGTCGGCGCCGAACTTGCCGGGCAGGAAGTACAGCTAGCGGGCTTTGGCCGGCCCCACGATGCGCGGCAAGGTCCACGGGCCACCCATGTCGCCGGCCACCGCCACGTCGAGAAAGGCCGTCGAGAGCACCTCGTGCAGCTCGCGCATCATGGTGTTGGTGATCCCGTTGTGCCGGTCGGGCCGGTTCAACGTGACGGTTCCGATCCCGTCGGCCAGCTCGTAGCGGATGGTCTGGTAGGTGTCGGATGCGCCCACGGCGGTCAGATCTCCTCGAGGACGTGCTGCTCGAGCAGTTCGGCGAAGCGCTCGCGGGCCTGGTCGCGCAGGGTGAGGGTGTGCTGGGACGGGAACAGGCCCTCGGTGGGGGCGTGCTCGGAGAGCACCAGACGGGCGAGGGTGGCCTTGTGCACCTCGGTCGGCCCGTCGGCGAGGCCCATGTGGAACGACTCGATGACCATGCCGGCGAAGGGCATCTCGTTGGACGCCCCGAGGCTGCCGTGGATCTGCAGCGCCCGAGCCGCCACGTCGTGGTACACCTTCGGCATCAGGGCCTTGACCGCGGCGATGTCCTTGCGGACCCGCTTGTAGTCCTTGTACCGGTCGATCTTCCACGCGGTCTGCAGGACGAGCAGGCGGAAGCACTCGATGTCGATCCAGGACTGGGCGACCATGTCCTGCACCATCTGCTTGCGGCCGAGCATCTCACCCTGGGTGAAGCGGCTGACCGCCCGTTCGCAGAGCATGTCGAAGGCCTTGCGGACCTGGCCGACGGTGCGCATGGCGTGGTGGATGCGCCCGCCTCCGAGGCGGGTCTGGGCCACCACGAACGCGCCGCCACGGTCGCCGAGCATGTTGGCCTTGGGCACCCGTACGTCGCGGTATTCCATGTAGGCGTGGCTGCCCTCACGGTCGGCCTGGTAGCCGAGGGCGACGTTGCGCTTGATGATGATGCCGGGGGTGTCCGCCGGTACCAGGAACATCGACATGCGCTGGTACGGCGGGTTGTCGGGGTCGGTGACCGTCATGGTGATGAAGAAGTCGGCGTAACGGGCGTTGGAGGAGAACCACTTCTCGCCGTTGATGACCCATTCGTCGCCGTCGGCCTCTGCCCGGCAGGTGAACACCTTGGGGTCCGCACCGCCCTGCGGTTCGGTCATCGAGAAGCACGACACCATGTCGTTGCGCAGCAGCGGCTCGAGGAAGCGCTGCTTCTGCTCGGGGGTGCCGTAGTGGGCGAGGATCTCGCTGTTGCCCGAGTCGGGGGCCTGGCAGCCGAAGGTGACCGGCGCGCACTTGGCGGTGCCGAGGATCTCGTTGAGCAGGCCCAGCTTGACCTGGCCGTAGCCGGGCCCGCCGAGGTCGGGGCCGAGGTGGCAGGCCCACAGGCCGCGGTCGCGGACCTTCTGCTGCAGCGGCGGGATGACGGCCTGCCGGATCGGGTCACGCAGGTCGTAGGGGCTGGCGACGATGTGGTCGAGCGGGGCGATCTCGGTCTCCACGAAGTCGCGCACCCAGTCCAGTTCCTGTTGGAACTGCGGATCGGTCTCGAAATCCCACGACATGTAGTTCCCCTCGGCTCAACTGCTGGGCCGCGTGCGCGGCGGGGTCAGCCTGTCATCTCCGCAAGGTTCGGGCCAGCACGACGCCGGCTGCGACGATCAGCTCGCAGGCGCCGCGGCCGACCAGGCCGCCGCGTACTCGTCCGCGGCGGCGTCCCAGGTGAGCGCGGTGTGGGTCCGCGCTGCGTGCACGTCACGCCAGTAGCGCTGCATCGGTTCGTCCGCGGCCAGGGCGCTGCCGCCCGACGCCTCGTAGAGTCGGTCGACGGCCCGGGCGCACAGCCGCACCGAGAACGCCGTGTCGCGCAGCACGGTGGCGGCCTCGAGCGCGCTCGGCGCGACCCGCTGACCCCCGGCGGCGGACCCGTTCCCGCCGACCTCGTTCCCGTCCCCGCCGTCCCCGCCGCCGGACCTAGCGTTCCCGCCGTGGACCGCGTGGCGGCCCATGCGGTCGAGATCGGTTGCGGCGCGTTGCAGGACCAGGGCGGCGGCGTCGATCTCGGCGGAGGACTCGGCCACCCGGAACGCCGCCGCGGGGTCCTGGCGTTGCGGGCGTCGAGCCATGCCGACGAGGTGGTCGGTGCTGCGGGTGCCGAAGCGGTCGAGGGCGGCCCGGGCGGCGCCGATGACCGGCGGGGCGAGGACCAGCATGGCGACCGGCCGGAACGGGGCGAACAGCATCGTCTCCGCCCCGTCGAACTGGCCGGGGGCCAGGCCCTGGGCGGCGGCACCGACGGACAGCACCCGGTGGGCGGGTACGACGGTGCCCTCGGGGACCACCACGTCCTTGCTGCCGGTGCCGCGCAGGCCCATGACCTGCCAGGTGTCGTGATCGATGACGGTCTGCGCAGAGGGCAGCATGGCGATGACGCGGTCGTCGCGTCCGTCGGGTCCGGGCACGATGCCGCCGACGCCGAACCAGTCGGCATGGTCGCAGCCGCTGCCGAAAGGGAACCGGCCGGCGACCACGACGTCGCCGTCGGCGGTTCGCTCGAAACGGACACGCGGCACGATCGACGCGCTGATGCGGGCGGCGGGGTTCGGGCCCCAGATGTCGTCCTGAGCCAGGGGGTCGAACAGGGCCAGCATCCAGTTGTGGGCGCTCCAGACCGACAGGCACCACGCGGCGGAGGTGCAGGCCTCGCCGACCGCGGCCACGACCTCGGCGTAGGCGGCGAACCCGGCGGCGCCACCGCCGTAGCGGTGGGGCTGCAGGAGTCGGTGGGCGCCGATGGCGGTCAGTTCCTCGGCGGTGCGCGGGTCGAGGCGACGGTCGGCCTCGGCCCGGGCGGCGCGTTCGGCCCAGCGGGGGAGCAGCGCACGGACCTCGTCGACGATCGTGCGGGATTCGAGCAGCACGGCGATCCTCCCACGGACGGTTCGAACTCCATCATGGCCGATCATCGGTCGATGCGATGCGGCGGGCGGGCGGTTCCCCACCGGCTACCGGGTGCGTGTCGGGTCCGCGTCGGGATTGCACCGTGGGCCGGCGCGTGGCTTCGGTGGACTTGGCCGGTGCGCCATAGGTGGGCGAGCATGGGCCATGCGACTACCGCAGGCGCGACCGCTGCCGAGCACGATCGACATCCGCTCCGACCAGTTCCGCCGGAACCGGGCCGACATGGAGGAGATGCTCGCCGTTCTCGACGGGCTGTACCGCCAGGCCGCGGACGGTGGCGGGGACCGTTCCCACGAGCGGCTCGCCGCCCGGGGCAAGATGCCCGTTCGGGACCGTATCTCGCTGGCGTTGGACCGTGACTCGCCGTTCCTGGAGATCAGCCCGCTGGCGGCGTGGGGCTCCGACTACACCGTCGGCAGCGGCATGGTGCTCGGCATCGGCGTGATCGCCGGTACGGAGTGCGTGATGCTGGCCAACGATCCCTCCGTGCTGGGTGGGGCCATGACCAGCTTCGCGGTGAAGAAGTTGATGCGGGCGCTCGAGATCGCCCGGCACAACCGGATGCCGTACATCCAGTTCGTGGAGTCCGCCGGTGCGGACCTGCGCGGCGATCCCGACCCCGAGCGGTCGATGCGAACCAACACCACCCATTTCGGCGAGTCGGGCCGCATGTTCTACGAGATCACCGAGCTGTCGAAGATGCGCATCCCGACGATGTCGGTGGTGTTCGGCAGTTCCACCGCCGGTGGCGCCTACCAGCCGGGTATGTCGGACTACAACATCATGATCCGCGACCAGTCGAAGGTGTTCCTCGGGGGCCCGCCGCTGGTGAAGATGGCGACCGGTGAGGACTCCGATGACGAGACCCTCGGCGGGGCGGTGATGCACACCGAGATCTCCGGTCTGGGCGACTACCTGGCCAACGACGAGCTCGACGCCATCCGCCTGTGCAGGGAGGTGGTATCCCACCTGAACTGGCGCAAGCTGGGGCCCGCCCCGACCATGCCGGCTGACGAGCCGGTGCACGACGCCGAGGACCTGCTGGGCATGGTGTCTCGTGATCTGCGCCAGCCGCTCGACATCCGCGAGGTCATCGCCCGGGTCGTCGACGGCAGCCGCTTCGAGGAGTTCAAGGCCCGCTATGGCACGACCATGGTGTGCGGCTGGGGCTCCATCCACGGCTACCCGGTGGGCGTCGTGGGCAACAACGGGGCGATCTTCTCGCAGTCGGCCGAGAAGGCCGCCCAGTTCATCCAGCTCTGCAACCAGATCGACGTCCCGCTGGTGTTCCTGCAGAACATCACCGGCTTCATGGTGGGCCGCGATTTCGAGCACTCCGGCATCGTCAAGAACGGCTCGCTGATGATCAACGCCATGTCGAACTCGACGGTGCCGCACATTACGGTGATCGTCGGCTCGTCCTATGGTGCCGGGAACTACGGCATGTCGGGCCGGGGGTTCAACACCCGCTTCACGTACCTGTGGCCCACCGCCAAGATCGCGGTCATGGGCCCCAAGCAGATGGCGGGGGTGATGAGCATCGTGGAGCGCAACAAGGCCCAGCGGCAGGGCACTCCCTTCGACGAGGAGGCGGACGCCCAGCGGGCGGCGTTCGTGGAGGAATGGGCGGAGCAGCAGTCCCTCGCCCTGTACGCCACGTCGCGGGTCAGTGACGACGGCATCATCGACCCGCGCGACACCCGGACGGTGATCGGGATGAGCCTGTCCTACTGTCACAACAACACGGTGCAGGGCGCACCGAACTACGGGGTGTTCCGGCCATGACCTCCGCCACGTCTACCAGTTCCGCCGGCGGGGTGGCCGGCCGTTCGATCGGCAAGCTGCTTGTTGCCAACCGCGGCGAGATCGCCCGCCGGATCATCCGTACCGCCCACGACATGGGCATCGCCACCGTCGCGGTCTATGCCGACGGCGACGCCGGCGCGCCGTTCGTGGCCGAGGCGGGGGAGGCCTACGCGCTCGGCGGGCGTTCGTCGGCGGAGACCTATCTCGACACCGCCAAGGTGCTCGACGTGGCCCGGCGCAGCGGGGCCGACGCGGTGCATCCCGGTTACGGCTTCCTGTCGGAGAACGCCGCGTTCGCCCGGGCGGTGACCGACGCCGGGATGGCCTGGGTCGGTCCGCCCCCGGAGGCCATCGCGGCGATGGGTGACAAGCTCGAGGCCAAGCGCCTCGCCATTGCTGCCGGGGTGCCGACCCTGCCCATGGCCACCGACGCCGCCGACGCCGCCGCGACCGTCGGCTTTCCGCTGCTGGTCAAGGCTTCCGCCGGTGGCGGGGGCAAGGGCATGCGCGTCGTCGAGTCGGTTGATGGGCTCGCCGAGGCGGTGGCGTCGGCGCAGCGCGAGGCGCGGGCGTCCTTCGGTGACGACACCGTGTTCTTCGAGCGCTACGTGCGCCGGGCCCGTCATATCGAGGTCCAGGTGCTCGGCGACACCCACGGCAACGTCGTGCACCTCGGCGAGCGGGAATGTTCGATCCAGCGCCGCCACCAGAAGGTGGTCGAGGAGGCCCCGTCGCCGGCGATCGACGCCGCACAGCGCGCCGAGATCGGCGAGGCCGCGGTGGTGGCGGCGCGGGCTGTCGGCTATTACAGCGCCGGTACGGTGGAGTTCCTCTACGACGAGGAGCGCCGCGAGTTCTCCTTCCTGGAGATGAACACCCGGCTGCAGGTGGAGCATCCGGTGACCGAGTTGGTGACCGGCATCGACCTGGTGCGTGAGCAGTTGCGCATCGCCGAGGGTGCGCCGCTGGGTTACGGCCAGCAGGACGTGACCCTGTCGGGCCATGCGGTGGAGGTGCGGCTGTACGCCGAGGACCCCGACCACGACTTCCTGCCCGCAGCTGGCCCGGTGGTGGTCTGGGAGCCGGCGGCGACGCCGGTGGTGCGCTACGACAGCGGGATCGAGGCCGGTTCGGTGATCGGGGTCGAGTTCGACCCGATGCTGGCCAAGGTCATCGCCCACGCGCCCACCCGCCGGGAGGCGGCGTTGAAGCTGGCCCTGGCCCTCGAGCGGACCCGGCTTGCCGGGCTGGTCACCAACCGGGACTTCCTGGTGGCGACCCTGCGCCACGAGGCATTCCTGGCCGGTGACACCACCACCGATTTCATCGAGCGTCACCGTCCCATGGCGCGTCGCAACGTGGCCGGCGACGAGCGCTTCACCGCCGCGGTGGTGGTCGCCCTGTGGCAGCAGGCCGCGAACCGGGCGTCGGCACCGACGCTGGGGACCATACCGAGCGGTTGGCGGAACAGCTCGATGCCGGCCCAACGCCTGGAACTGGCGGACAATACCTTGCAGTATGCGGCTCGTCGGGACGGCAGCTTTGCGGTGTCGTGGGGCGAGCGGCAGGCAACGGCCCGGCTGCACGGCGTCGAGGGCCACTGGGCCGACGTCGAGCTCGACGGACGCCGGTTGCGCGCTGCGGTGGCTGCGGTGGCCGACGGGTTCGTGGTGCAGTTGCCCGGTGGTTCGGTGACCGTGACGAACGTTGAGCGCTTTCCCCGGCCCGATCTGGCCGGTCCGGCCGGCGGGTTGGTGGCGCCCATGCCGGGCAAGATCATCGACGTGCGGGCCATGGTGGGCGACGCGGTGACCGCCGGCCAGGTGCTGGTGATCATGGAGGCCATGAAGATGGAGCACCACCTGTCGACCCCGGCCGACGGCACGGTGGCCGAGGTCCGCGTGGCCGTCGGCGACCAGGTCGACAACGGCGCCGTGCTGCTGGTGGTCGACGGCGACTGATCCGGTCGCCGCCAGACTGTTTGGTATTGGGCCGTAGTCGGGCCGTAGTCGGGCCGTAGTCGGGCCGTAGTCGGGCCGTAGTCGGGCCGTCGCCGGGTCCCAGCGGTCCAGGTGCGTACCGGCCGGAGCCACCGTGGTGGCCCCGGCCGGTCGTCGTCCATTCGGCTCGCAGCGATTCGGCGTCGATTCGGCGTTGCGTCGATTCGGCGCCGATTCGCCGTTGCGCCGATTCGGCGTCGATTCGGCGTCGATTCGCCCCAACGGGCGTCTTCGTGACGCACCGCTACGGCGAATCGCCGGTCAGTCGCCGGTCAGGTGGGCGATGCGGGGCATGACCTCGTGGGCCAGCAGCTCCATCGAGCGCTTCCAGGCCGGCTCGTCGTCCATGTAGTCGAAACCGAACAGCAGCAGGTGGCCGAAGCCGCCGACGTCAGCGTAGACCTTCTCAATCTTGTCGGCGACGGTCTGGGGGGACCCGACGAACCAGTTGTGCCGGGCGCAGTACTCGACGGTGACCTCGCTGTCGGGGGTGGACGGGTCTTCCTTGTAATAGTCGAGGAACCCGAAGCTGCCCAGCAGCGGCAGGAAGTACTCGTTCATCATGCGGCCCATGTTGCCGTTCACCGAGTGCTCCCAGGCCTCCTCGTCGGTGTCCGCGACGAAGATCTCGCGCACCATGCGCCAGTTGCTGCGGCTGACCTCACGGCCAGCCCGGCGGGCGCCGCGCTCGTAGGAGTCCCAGTGGCTGCGCACGTAGCCGGGGTTGAGGTTGAGGCTCATGGGGATCCAGCCCTTCTCGCCGGCCATCTCCAGGGTGGGCGACGGTGAGGAGAGCCCGGCCACGCCGATGGGCGGATGGGGCTGCTGCAGCGGCAGGATGTGGCGCTTGAGCATCGGCGGGATCTCGTTGGGGACGGCCGCCTTCCAGTACTTGCCCTCGAACTTCCAGCCGGGTTCCTGGGTCCACAGGTTCAGGATGATCTCGATGGACTCGCGGGTCATGTCGCGGTTCTCGCCGTTCGCGCCGTCGACGCCGAACATCTCCCAGTCGGTGGGCGAGCCCGATGCGGCGAAGCCGAAGTTGAGCCGCCCGCCGGAGATGTGGTCGAGCATGGCCACGCGGTTCGCCAGTTCGGCCGGGTGGTGGTAGGGCAGGCAGAACCCGCCGGGGCCGATGCGGATGTTCTTGGTCTGGCGCAGGCCTTCGACCACCAGTAGGTCGGGGGCGGGGTGCGGTTCCCACACCATGGCGTGGTGTTCGCCGATCCAGATCTCTTCGAAGCCGAGCTGGTCGGCCCAGATGATGTTCTGCAGGTCCCAGTCGTGACCTTCCTTGAGGCCTCGCTCCGGTGGATGGCTGGGCATCGTGAACATCCCGAGCTTCATGGCTACCCCTCTTCGGTCCGTGGCCGGCCAGCGACCGGCACCTTGTGACAGATGTCATTGTTCCAGACGGGGCGGGGTCGGCGCGCCGCAGGGGGAGATCTCCCATGGCAGACGTCGCCGTGCACAGCGATGCGGTCGCGTCGTGCGGTCCCGCCCCCGGATCCCCTGCGGATTCGCCCTGCGGGGCCGACGGGCGACGACAATGGGTGGCGATGACACTGCCTGAACCTCGTGACTACGCCGAGCTGCTGGCGCTCGAACCGCACGGCCCGGACACCTTCGTCGGGGTCAGCCCGCCCTACAGCTGGGGTCGCATCTACGGCGGGCAGGTCATCGCCCAGGCGCTCAGCGCAGCGTCCTCGACGGTGGACGACGCCCACGGCGTGCACTCGTTGCACGCCTACTTCATCCTCGGGGGCCGGCTCGACGAGCCCGTGCGCTACGAAGTCGACCGGGTGCGCAACGGTTCGTCGTTCCTCACCCGGCGGGTCGTGGCCCGTCAGTCCTACGGTGCGATCCTGACGCTCGAGGCGTCCTTCCACAGCCCGGAGGACGCCCCGGGTGTGCAGACCATGGTCGCCCCGGCGAACGTGCCCGGCCCGGAGACGCTGCCGGAGGAGGGCTGGGGGTTCATGCTCGAGCGCCGTACCGTACCGTATGTGCACGGAACCGGCCGGGTGCTGACCTGGGTGCGGGTCGACCCGTCGGTCGGCGAGGACCCGGTGGCGCAGAGTTGTGCATTGGCGCTGGCGTCGGACACCTCGGCGGTGGCGGCGGTGCGGGCCACCCACCCCCAGGGTGACATCCCCCGTGAACGGCACAACGAGGTGTTCATGGGGGCGAGCCTGGACCATGCGGTGTGGTTCCATCACCCGACCCGCGCCGATGAGTGGCTCCTGCTCGACTTCTCCTGCCATTTCGTGGGTGGGGCCCGGGGTCTGTCGATCGGACACGTCTTCGATCGGGAGGGCCTGCACGTGGCGACCATCGTGCAGGAGGCGTTGTTGCGGGAGCGGCGTCCGGCGGCTGCTGCGCCGCCTCCTTCGGCGCCGGACTGACGGGTCGGTCCGTCCGGTCGGTTCGTCCCTGCCGCCGATCGGCCTGTTCTCGTCCTGCGGCGCGGGCTGCAGCGGTGGGGCCGCGGGCGCGCGGTAGGTTGAAGCGTCATGCAGGACGATGACGATGCCGCAGGGCAGTGGCCGGTGGCGCCGGGGTTGAACGAGCTGGGCGGGCGGGGCGCAGCGTTGGCGGCGCTGGTGCGGCGGGCCCGGGCCGAGGTGCCGTTCTACGCACACCACCTGGCCGGAGTCGGGGAGTTCGCGCCCGACGGGTCCGACGCCGAGCTGGCTGCGCTGCCCACCTGCACCAAGGCCGACCTGGCCGGGTGGGGCACCTTCCCCCTCGCTGCGGTGCCGTTGGCCGGCTGCCTACGGGTGTCGGCCACCTCGGGGACCACCGGGCCTCGCCTGTTCGTCGGGTACACCCGTGCCGACTGGGATGCGGTCGGCGCTGCCGGCGGCCGGGTGGCGCGCCATATCGGCTTCGGGCCCGGCGAGACGTTGTTGAACGTGTTGGGGGCCGGGCTGTGGATCGGTGGGCCGTGCTTCGACGAACTGGCCCGAGCGGCCGGCGCGGCGCTGTTCCCGGCGGGCCCGACCAATCCCGAGCAGGTGCTCGAGTGGTGTGCGACATTCGGGTTGACGGCCATCACCACCACACCGTCCTACGCGCGCTTGTTGGTGGAGCGGGCGACGGCGCAGGGGGCCGACCTGTCGGCGTTGCCGTTGCGGATGGCGTTCGTCGGTGGTGAGGGGTCGTCGCCGGCGTTGCGGGCGCAGGTGGTGGCGGCGTTCGGTGACGGGTTCCGCTGGCAGGAGATGTACGGGTCGACCGAGGTGGGCGGCGCGATCCTGGGGTACGGCAGCCCCGAGGCGGGCTTCGAGGACGGCTTGAACATCGCCACCGACGAGTTCGTGGTGGAGTTGCTCGACCCCGATGCCGACCGGCCGGTGGTGCCGGGTGAGGTGGGCGAGTTGACGGTGACCGCCTTCCGTGAGGCATCGCCGCTGATCCGCTATCGCACCCGAGATCTGGTGCGGACGATCGACGGGCGCGACTCCCGGGGCCTGCCCCGGGTGTCGACCGTCCTGGGCCGCATCGACGACGCCCTCAAGGTGCGCGGGGCGCTGGTATACCCCAGCATCGTCGAGGAGCTGATCGTCGCCGCCCTGCCACCGGGCGCCGAGTGGAGGATCGAGCTGTCTCGCGAGCCCGGCGCGCTCGACGTGCTGGCGGTCACCGTGGAACTCGACGGCGGGTCCGTCGCGGTCGCCGATCGTTGTCAGGACCTTGCCGATGCGATCGGGCTTCGCGCGTTGGTCCGGCCAGTGGTGCGTTCCGTACCTATTGGTACGTTCGAACGGTTCACCGGCAAGGCCCGCCGGGTCGAGGACCGACGGCCGCGTGACTGACGGGCCGCAGGGGCCTTCCTGGGACGAATAGTGCGGAGTGCAATAGGGCGCCCGCTTTCCCGGTGCGCCATAGGAGGGCATGGCGGTGACCGATGGGGGGCAACGTCTCATCAGAAGGATCTGCCAGCCGGGGCGACCGGGCCGGCGCAGGACGTTCGGTCCGCAGCGCGGTGGCCATCGTCGCCGCCGTGGGGGTGGTTGCGGCGGGTATCATCGCCGGGGTGGCCTGGGCGACCTCGGCGGAGGTGCTGTCCACCAGTCCGTCCGAGTTCATCGCCGGCACCGGGACGGCCGGATGTCCCACCCCCGGCAACGCCGCGGCGACCGAGCAGCTGAACTACCCGTGGGACGTGCTGCCCGATTCGCAGGGCAACGTCTACACCGCCGACTACAACGGCAAGCGGATCCGCAAGGTCGCGGCGGCGTCGGGGGTCATCAGCGGATCGAAGTGGAAGGTGCCTCGGTCGCCTCGCGGGACGTGCTACCGGGCCACGGTCACCCTGGCCGATTACTCGACGATGACGGCGTTGTTCATCGTGAAGTGACCGCAGCCGCCGGTGCAGGGGCGTCCGACCCCGATCGCTCCCTGCACCGGCTTGCCGGTGGGATCAGCCGAAGACGATGCCGAGCTCGGCGGCTTCGGCGGCGGTGGTGTGCACCACGGCGGCCACGAAGTCGGGGTAGCCGGCCATCGGCACACCGCTGCCGGCGCCGACCAGCGGTCGCAGGATCCTGCCGTAGACCAGCTCGGCCCGTCGCTGCGCCGCGCCCGGCCCGGTGACGTCGCGGGCATCGGCCCACAGCTCGGCGGCGTCGAGGAACAACCGGTCGTTCACCTGGGCACGCAGCTGGGCGTTCACCCGGCGGGTGAGGCTGTCGGAGATGTGCTGCTCGTGGTCCTCGTCGGGAACGGGTCCGCTCCAACCGTCGGGCGTGGCGGCAAAACGACGGAACGAGTCGGTCAGCGCCGCGATGAGATCGCCGGCCGGACGCATCGACTCGTACTCGTCGTTGGCCCGCCGGGCGTAGCGCACGCACAGCGCCCGTACCTTCGACCAGTGCGCCGGCCGGATGGCCGGGTCGTTGTCGACCCCCAGGCGCAGCTCCCAGTAGCGCAGGTAGGCCGCGACGGCGTCCTCGACGGCGAGGTGCAGCTTGCCCAGGCCGTAGCACGGCAGCGAGGCGCCGAGATCGAGTGGCTGGGCCTCGACCCGCAGCTGGCCCAACAACCAGCGCAGCTCGGCGTAGGTGTCCGGGTCGGACTGGTCGGTGACGACCTCGTTCAGGCGTGACGTGAGGTACAGGTTGGTGTCGAGCCGCTGCCGCAACAACCGCTCGGTGGGGTACCCCAGCTCGCTGCCGACGGCCGAGAGCACCTGGTCGACCGAGGCGATGACGTGGTACCGGCGAGCGTCATGGGTGGGCAGGTTCGGGCCCTGCACCAGCTCGAAATGGGAGAAACAGACGATCAGCTTGTTGCCGTGACCCGCCGCCGCGATCTGCCGGATGGCCGCCACCGGGGCAGCCTGCATGGGCTGCTGGGCGTTGTCGACGATGATGATCGCATCGGCCTCGTCGAACGCCCGGGTGGCGGCACTCGGCAGGCTGGACACCGAGTCGGGGGTGTGGCCGAGCCCCTCGCGGTCCAGCAGCATCACATAGGGGATCTCACGCGCCCAGGTCGGGTGGAACGGCCCACGCACCCGCAGACCGTTGATGACCGGGGTGAGCAGCTGCCCGAAATCGGCGTGGTCGTTGCCGGCGAAGGTCCGCAGTCGCTTGAGGAACACCTCGCGGTCGCTCTCGTGGCAGCGCCAGTACAGCGGCCAGCCGTCCCGCGAGGTGACCACGTCGGTGGGGGCGAGCAGCTCGATGCGGGTTCGCACCTCGGCGATGAGGAACTCGACGATCTCGATCACGATCGGGTTGGCTGCGAGCCGGTCCTTGAGCAGGACGTGCAGCTCCTCCTCCGGGGTCTCCGCGGTGGCGGCACCGGTGGCCACCATCACGTCGACCTCGTTGGTGACCGCCTCCTCGAGCAGACGGTGGATCTCGCTGACGATGGCGGTGGTGTTGCCCGACAACGGCTCGCCGGGGGCGACGGTCACCGGGCCGTCGCCGAGCTGCGGCTCGCCGAGCAGATAACGGAGCCGGAACCGCTGGTCGACGTGATCGAGCAGCCGGGAGCGGATCTCCGCCGCCGGCCGGTCGTCGACGAAGGCGAGCGCGGCCGCCACCACGTTCTCCTCGATGTAAGCCTGGACCTCGACGAGGGGCATGAACGTGGCGACGGCGTAGAAGTCGCCCGGCGCAAGCAGCAGCTCGGTCTCCGCGACCGTGGTCTTGGAGGCCGAGGTCGCCGGGAACGCCTCCCCGTCGGTGGTGCCCATCAGCTGACGGATGAGCGTGGATTTGCCCGCGCCCGTGGTGCCGATGACCAGGATGGTCCGGTATCCGGTGGTCTGGGAGGGTCCGGGAAGGACCATTTCCCGAAGGCCGTAGAAGGTCTCGCCGCTCATCAAAAGTGATTATCGGCAGGTCGGCGCCGCGCCTGAACCATTGCCGTGGGCGCCACGTTAGCCACGCCCGCCACCTCCCGGTGACCGCCCGCACGGCCCCGGCTTCGCCGCCCGAACCTGCGGCGCTACGGTGCCCACCGGATGAGCGTGCACTTCGAGCAGGAAACGGCGGTCCGGGCGCTGGGAAGCGGCTTGTACGCGACGGCCTTCAGCCAGGACTGGTTCGTGTTCGCCGGGCCGAACGGCGGCATCGTGGCGGCCGTGCTGCTGCGGGCCTGCATCGCCGAGATGGACGACCCCGGCCGCTCGCCCCGCACCCTGACCGTGCACTACCTCGCCCCGCCCGCCGTCGGGCCGGCCGAGGTCCACGTCACCGTCGAACGGGCCGGGCGGGGCGTCAGCTTTCTGTCGGCGCGACTGGTGCAGAACGGCGAGGCCAAGGCCGTAGCCCTCGTGGCCTACGGGGCGCCGCGGCCCGACCGGGTGGCCTGGTCGGCGCGGCCCTGCCCGGTGCTGCCGCCGGTGGGTACCTGTCCGCCGTTGGCCGCCGACGGCGAGGGCGAGCCGCCCAACATCCGGCTGCGCTGGGACTGCCGCTGGGCCCTCGGCGACGGCGGGACCACGCTGGCCACCGAGGGTACCGAGACCGGGGGATGGCTGCGGGCCGAGGTCCCCACCCCGGTCGACCATGTCCTGGTCGCCGCCATGGCCGATGCCTGGTTGCCGCCGATCCTGGCCCGTCCCGGTCACCAGAGCGTTAGCGTCCCCACCATCGAGTTGACCGTGCACTTCCGCGACACCACCACGCTGGCGCAACTGCAGCCCGATGCCTGGTTCGCCTGCTCGTTCCGCACCGACGTCGTGCAGGAGGGCTATCTGGAGGAGGACGGGCTGATCTGGGCTCCGGATGGCAGGCTGGTGGCCATGTCCCGCCAACTGGCCGTGGTCCTCGAACGACGGGAGTTCCCCCGATGACCGACACCCCTGAGTACGACCCCACCACCGTGCCGATCCGACCGGCGGCCACGGTCATGGTGGTGGAGGACCGGCCCGCCGACGCCGGCGACGAGCTCCGCGTGCTGATGCTGCGCCGAACCTCCCGGGCGGTGTTCGGCAGCGACATGTGGGTCTACCCCGGCGGTCGCGTCGACGACGAGGACGAGGAGATCGCCGCCGGCCACGTCGTCGGCCTTGACGCCACCGAGGCCGACCGTCGCCTCGGGGTGGACCGGGGTGGGCTCGCCTACTGGGTGGCGGCCCTGCGCGAGTGCTTCGAGGAGGCCGGCATCCTGCTCGCCCGCCGGGCCCATGACGGCGAGGCCATCGACGTGTCCGACCCGGCCACCGTGACCCGGCTCGAACGGCACCGGAGCGCGCTCAACGCAGGGGAGCGGACCTTCGCCGAGATCATCGCCGAGGAGGCGGTCGTGCTCGACGCAGCCCGCATCCACTACATCGGCCACTGGATCACCCCGGTGGGCCCGCCGCGCCGCTTCGACACCCGATTCTTCCTCGCCGCCGCGCCCGCCGGCCAGGTCGCCGCCCACGACGACAACGAGATCGTCCACCACGACTGGGTGGCCCCCGGCCCCGCGATGCAACGCTGGGAGACCGACCAGATGGCCATGATGTCGCCCACGGCCCGCATGCTCATGTGCCTGCTGCCGTTCTCCCGGTCCGCGGACGCGGTGGCCGCCGCGGCCCTCGACCTCGAACCGCAGCAGGTCCGGGTCCGCCGCGAGGGCGACGCCTACCGGATCCTGCTGCCGGGCGACGCCGGCTGGCAGGACGGCGACCCCGACA
Source organism: Acidimicrobiia bacterium (assembly GCA_947476745.1). Classification (GTDB taxonomy): domain Bacteria; phylum Actinomycetota; class Acidimicrobiia; order Acidimicrobiales; family CAIXPF01; genus CAIXPF01. The sequence goes on from CANJRG010000003.1 coordinate 191,042, forward strand.
CCGAGTTCGGCTGGGTGAAGCTGCGCCTGCCCGGCACGTGAGCGACCTGTCGATGCCGCGTCGCCGCATCGTTGCCGACCCCGACGACCCGGCGCTCGACCCGTTCCGCAACCTGACCGACGCCCAGTGGCGCCGTTCGGCCGAGGCCGCCGACGGCCTGTTCCTCGCCGAATCGCTCCACGTGGTGCGACGGGTCCTCGAGCACTACCCGCAGGACGTGCACACGGTGGTGGTCACCCCGCACGCCGCCGCCCGGCTCGCCGACGTCCTCGACGCCGCCGCCGGGCCGGTGCTGGTCGCCGAACCGGCGCTGCTGGCCGCGGTGGCCGGGTTCGACGTGCACCGCGGGGTCCTGGCCGCGGTGCGCCGTCCGCCGTCAGCGGACCCCGACCGGCTCATCGCCGGGGCCCGCCGGCTCGCCGTGCTCGAGGACCTCGCCGATCAGGCCAACCTCGGTGCCCTGTTCCGCAGCGCGTCGGCGCTGGGCATCGACGCGGTGCTGCTGAGCCCGCGCTGTGCCGATCCGCTGTACCGGCGCACCGTCCGGGTGTCGATGGGCGAGGTCCTGCGCCTGCCCTGGGCCCGGCTCGACCCCTGGCCCGACGGCTTCGCCCGCCTGCACCGCCACGGCTTCGAGGTACTGGCCCTGAGCCCGGCCGGGACCGAGCCGCCGGCGACACCGGACCGGCAGGCCAAGGTGGCGGTGCTGCTGGGCAGCGAGGCCGACGGGCTGTCCGACGCCGCGCTCGCCGCCGCAGACCGGCGGGTACGCATCCCCATGCGGCCCGGCATCGACTCGCTCAACGCCGCCGCGGCCGCGGCCATCGCCTTCGCTGCTTTCGGATTGGTCGAGGGCGGTTAGCGTGCGCGGCCATGACCGTCGCTGACCACGACCGTTCCGGCCCCGCCTGGGCCGTGCACCTGCCCGCCGGCATCAGCCCCGACGGGGTCGACCTCGCCCCGGCGACCAACCTCACCGCCCGCATGGCCGAACACTGGCGACGCGAACCGGGCCGGGTGGTGCTCGCCGACGTCGGTGGACGCTCGCTCACCGGGGCTGAGCTCGACGATCGCACCGCAGCGGCCGCCGGGCGGTTCGCCGGCCAGGGCCTCGTCGCCGGCGACCGGGTGCTGGTCAGCTGCGAGGCCAGCTTGGAGTTGGCCATCGTCCACCTGGCCGCGCTGCGGATGGGCCTGGTGGTCCTGCCGGTCAACACCGCCTACCGGGCCGAGGAACTGGCCCACCTCGTCGGCGACGCCGACCCGGTGCTCGCCGTGGTCGACGACCGCGAGCGCGCCGGCTGGTTGCAGCAGGCCAAGGCCGGACTCACGGTGCTCGGCCCGGACCTGGCGGTACCCGACCATGCCGTGCCCGCCCTCGACGCCACCACCCTGACATCCCCCGGGCTCATCGGCTACACCTCGGGAACCACCGGCCGGCCCAAGGGGGCGGTGCTCAGCCACGGCAACCTGCTGGCCAGCGCCGAAGCTGTCCGGCTGGCGTGGCGCTGGACGGCGGAGGACCGTCTGTGGCTCTGCCTGCCGCTGTTCCACATGCACGGCCTCGGTGTGGGCCTGCACGGCACCCTGGTTGCCGGCGCGTCGGCGTTGATCAGCCCCAAGTTCGAACTCGACGCGGTGCTCGACGTGGCCGAGGCCGGCCGGGCCACGATGTTCTTCGGGGTGCCGACGATGTACACCCGGCTCGCCGCCTCGTCCCGGGTGGACGCCCTGGCCCGGATGCGCCTGCTGGTCAGCGGCTCCGCCCCGCTGCCGGCCGAGCTGCACCACGCCCTCGAACAGGCCAGCGGTGCCCGGGTGCTCGAACGCTACGGCATGACCGAGACGATCATGCTGGTGTCCAACCCCTACGACGGCGACCGCCGACCGGGCACGGTCGGCCTGCCGCTGCCCGGCGTCGAGCTGCGCCTCGACCCGCTGAACGCCGAGGTGCTGGTGAAGGGCCCCAACGTGTTCTCCGGCTACCTCGGACGTTTCGATGCCAACGCTGAAGCGTTCACCGAGGACGGTTTCTTCCACACCGGCGACGTCGGCCGCTACGACGAGGCGGGGTACCTGCAGCTGGTGGCCCGGATGAAGGAGCTGATCATCAGTGGCGGCTACAACGTCTATCCCCGTGAGGTGGAGGATGCGCTGCGGGAGCACCCGGCGGTGGTCGACGCCGCCGTGGTCGGGGTGCCCGACCCGGAATGGGGCGAGGTGGTGACCGCCTTCTGCGAGACCGACGGGACGGTCTCCGGGGAGACGCTGGTGGCCTTCGTCGGCGACCGTCTCGCCCGGTACAAGCGGCCCAAGCGGGTCACCGTCGTGAACGCCCTGCCCCGCAATGCCCTCGGCAAGGTGGTCAAGTCGGACCTGCGGTGATGTCGGACCTGCGGTGATGTCGCGGGCCCGTCGGACTCGGTCAGACGCTGGTGATCTCGGCGAGCGAGTACAACTCGGCGACGTCGGCGACCACCGCCACCGCCCAATCCCGGGCCACGAGGTTCTGGCCGGGCAGATCGCTCAGCGCCAGGTCAACCCGGGCCTGCGCCGCCGGCTGGCCGGCACATACCAGCCGCAGATCGAGCAGGTCGTCGACCACCCGGCTGCGTGACAGCAGGGCCCCGCCCCATCGGTCGAGCATGGCCGTGAGCTCACCGGCAACCGGAGCGGGCAGAGCGGAAAGTTCCGGCGTGGTGAAGTCAGTGGTCATCGCGGGCTCCTCGATGGTCAGGTTCGGGTGGACGGGTCGGTTCGGTCCGGCGGACCGGACTATAGGGGTGGTACAGGGAAATCGATCGGTCAGACCACGGCCCTGAGCCGGGCGGCACCGATGGGATGGGGCGGTATGAAACCCGCCAGGGTGCGTTCCTCCTCGGTCTCGCCGCCCCAGAACCCGTGCTCCCGGTGGATCCGGGCGTAGGTGCGGCACTCGAGCAGAACCGAGCAGGACTGGCAGACGGAACGGGCGGCGGCCTCCCGCTTCAGTCGGGCCTGGGGCCGCTCGGCGGGCGGGGGAAAGAACAACTCACTCTGGCCGGAACAGATGCCCTCGGCCATCCATTCCTGCTGCGACCACCTTGGTAGCAGCCACACTGCTGTTTCCCGGTTGCGATCTTCCATGATCGAATGCTAGAGCGCCGTTCCGAGCAAGTGATGTAAACGATCGTATGAAAAAAACCGGGAGGCCTTATCTGTCCGGGCTATGGCCCGGCGGCGGCCGGCCGCTCGGGTGTCATTCCGGTGCCATCCCGGCGCACCCCGCTGCACGCCCGGCGTCATGGAGGTGTCCGACCCGGCTTCGTCCGGGAGCTGTCCACTCAGTCCGTGAGCACGCCGGCGCAGGTGGCGAGGGTCTTTGCCCACGAGGCGATGTCGTCGGCCGCTCCCGCGGGACCCGTGCTGAGGGCACAGGAACCGAGTTCGCCCAGCTTCGCCTGCCAGTCCTGGGGGAGGGCGTCTTGGAGCAGCCCCGAGGCGTTGACCTCGTTGCCCACCAGCGCGCCGAACGCCGCCATCTCGGACCGGCAGGACAACCCTGCGGCGAGCGCATCGGCGGCCGGCACGACCGTGCCGTTGATCGTCAGCTGTGGGAAGCCCCGGCTGTCCTGGCCGACCTCGACGCTCGGCAGCCCCGACGACAGGTCCAGGTCGATGCCGGCGTCCTGCAGGCAGGTGATCAGCGCCCCGGCCTCGTTGCCGGTCCCGCCGGTCCCGCCGGTCCCGCCGGTCCCGGAGGGCAGCCGCGTCGTGGCCCCGGTGGAGACCCGGGAGGGCAACGCGGTGTCCTCGGACCCTGGCGAGCCGCCGGCCGTCGCCACCCCGAGCCCAACGCCGGCCAGCGCCAGTACGGCTGCGGCGCTGCCGCAGGCCACCCCGATTCGTGTACGTGTCCACTGCATGGGGGCAACGGTGCCACCGCCCACCGAAAGGGCCGGTAAGGCGGGGCCACCGGTTCACGCCCGCACGGACAGCTGCCGGCCGCGCACAGCCGGGCGGGTCGTGCAGGAGGGCGGGCGGTTCAGCCGGGCGGGCGGTTCAGGCCATGGCGGGGGCGGGGCCGGCCGGGTGGTGGTCGAAGGCGGCGAGCAGGTGCGCGGCGGCCAGCGCGGCGGTGAGCGTTCCCGCCTGTACCTGCCCTTCGAGCTGCTGGGCCAGGTCGCGGGTGCGCTGATGGAGGCGCTGGAGCAGCCGCTCCTCGACCATCGCCCACATCCAACGCAGCTGTTGGGCCTGACGCCGGGCGGTCCAGTCGCCTGCCCCCTCGAGGAGGGACCGGTGCCGTTCGATGTGGGCCCAGATGGTGTCCAGGCCCCGACCGGTCTGGCCCGAGCAGGTCACCACCGGAGGCTGCCACAGGGCGCCCGGCGGGGTGATCAGGTGCAGCGCGGTGGCGTAGTCAGACGCCGACGCCGTGGCCCGCGACATGTTGTCGCCGTCGGCCTTGTTCACCGCCAGCAGGTCGGCGAGCTCGAGAATGCCCTTCTTGATGCCCTGCAGCTCGTCACCGGCGCCCGGCAGCATCAGGACCAGGAAGAAGTCGACCATGTCGGCGACGATCGTCTCGGACTGGCCGACCCCGACGGTCTCCACCAGCACCACGTCGTAGCCCGCGGCCTCCACCACCACCATGGTCTCCCGGGTGGTCCGGGTCACCCCGCCGAGGGTCCCGCGCGACGGGGACGGACGCACGAACGCCGCCGAATCGGTCGACAGCAACGGCATGCGGGTCTTGTCGCCCAGGATCGAACCGCCGGTACGCGACGAGGTCGGGTCGACCGCCAGCACCGCCACCCGGTGACCCTGCCCGGTCAGCTGCGTGCCGAAGCGCTCGATGAAGGTCGACTTGCCGACGCCGGGAACCCCGGTGATCCCCACCCGGTGCGCCCCGCCGGCGTGGGGCAACAGGCGGACCAGCAGGGCCTGGGCCAGCTCCTGATGAGCCGGCTTGATCGACTCGACCAGGGTCACCGCCCGCGATACCACCATGCGGTCCCCGGCCAGAACACCGTCGTAGTACTGGTCGAGGGTGAGGGTCGGCGCCACGGGCGATCACGCTACCGGTTGGGCCCCGCGGCACGGCAGCGTGCCACCGGGCCCGCGATCAGGCTGCCTGCCCGTGGGGGCTGGGGTGGCCGAGGGTCTCGCTGAGCTTGCCCAGCAGGTCGACCGCGGCCTCGGCGACCACCGTTCCCGGCGGGTAGATGGCGGTCGCCCCGGCGGCGAGCAGCGCGTCGTAGTCCTGCGGGGGGATGACTCCGCCGACCACGATCAGGATGTCGCCGCGGCCGAGGGCCTCGAGCTCCGCCTTGAGCTCCGGCACCAGGGTGAGGTGCCCGGCCGCCAGCGAGTTGACCCCGACCACGTGCACATCGGCATCGACCGCCTGGCGGGCCACCTCGGCCGGGGTCTGGAACAGCGGGCCGATGTCCACGTCGAAGCCGAGGTCGGCGAACCCGGTGGCGATCACCTTCTGGCCGCGGTCGTGGCCGTCCTGGCCCATCTTGGCCACCAGCAGGCGGGGACGGCGGCCGTCCTCCACCTCGAAGGCCGTCACCAGCTCCTTGGCCCGTTCGAGCGCAGGGTTCCTCGCGCCGACCTCCCGGGAGTAGACGCCGCTGATGATGCGGATCTGCGCCACGTGCCGGCCGAAGACCTTCTCCATGGCGTCGGAGATCTCCCCGACGGTGGCCTTGGCCCGTGCCGCCGCCACCGAGAGGTCCAACAGGTTGCCCTCGCCACGGTCGGCGCAGTTGGTCAGTGCGTCGAGCGCGGCCTGCACCGCGGCGGGATCGCGCTCGGCCCGCAGCCGTTCAAGCTTGGCGATCTGGCCGGCCCGCACGGCGGCGTTGTCGACCTTGAGCACGTCCACCGGCGGTTCCTGGTCGAGGCGGTACTTGTTGACCCCGACCACAGCCTGGCGGCCCGCATCGATGCGGGCCTGGGTGCGGGCGGCGGCCTCCTCGATGCGCAGCTTCGGGATCCCGGCGCTGATGGCCTCGGCCATCCCGCCCATCTCCTCGACCTCGCTGATGTGGGCCCAGGCCTTGGCCGCGAGGTCGGCGGTGAGCCGCTCGACGTAGTAGCTGCCGCCCCACGGGTCGATGACCTGGCAGGTGCCCGACTCGTGCTGCAGGACCAGCTGCGTGTTGCGGGCGATGCGGGCCGAGAAGTCCGTCGGCAGCGCCAGGGCCTCGTCGAAGGAGTTGGTGTGCAGGCTCTGGGTGTGGCCCTGGGTGGCGGCCATGGCCTCCACGCAGGTGCGGATCACGTTGTTGTAGACGTCCTGGGCGGTCAGCGACCAGCCCGAGGTCTGGCTGTGGGTGCGCAGCGACAGCGACCGCTGGTCGGCCGGGCCGAACGGCTTGACCAGCTTCGCCCACAGCAGCCGAGCTGCCCGCAGCTTGGCCACCTCCATGAAGAAGTTCATGCCGATGGCCCAGAAGAAGCTCAGCCGGGGGGCGAAGGCGTCCACCGCCAGACCGGTCTCGATACCGGCCCGCAGGTACTGCACGCCGTCGGCCAGCGTGTAGGCCAGCTCGAGGTCGGCGGTCGCGCCGGCCTCCTGCATGTGGTAGCCGCTGATGGAGATCGAGTTGAACCGCGGCATGTTGCGCGAGGTGTACCCGAAGATGTCCGAGATCACCCGCATCGACGGCGACGGCGGGTAGATGTAGGTGTTGCGGACCATGAACTCTTTGAGGATGTCGTTCTGGATGGTCCCGCCGAGCTGCTTGGGGGCCACCCCCTGCTCCTCGGCCGCCACGATGTACAACGCCATCACCGGTAGCACGGCACCGTTCATGGTCATCGACACCGTCATCTCGTCGAGCGGGATACCGTCGAAGAGCTGGCGCATGTCGTAGATCGAGTCGATGGCCACCCCGGCCATGCCGACGTCGCCGGCCACGCGGGGATGGTCGGAGTCGTAGCCGCGGTGGGTGGCCAGGTCGAAGGCGATCGACAGGCCCTTCTGGCCGGCCGCGAGGTTGCGGCGATAGAAGGCGTTGGACTCCTCGGCGGTGGAGAACCCGGCGTACTGGCGGACCGTCCACGGCTGGTTCACGTACATCGTCGGGTACGGGCCACGCAGGTACGGGGCTATCCCGGGGTAGCCGTCGAGGAAGTCCAGTCCGTCACGGTCGGCTGCGCTGTACAGCGGTTTGACCGCGATCCCCTCGGGGCTCTCCCAGACCAGCGCATCGGGGTCCTTGCCCGTCGCGGCCTGGACGGCCGCGGCCCAGGCCGTGGTGTCGACCGGCCCGCTCGGCAGCGGGCCGAGGTCGACGGCGGTGAAATCGGGGATCGAGCTCATCAGGGCGGAACCTCCGGGGGAAACTCTACGGGGCGGTCAGCGGGGTGGTCGACGGGGCGGGACGTCGGCCTGGGGCGTGGTGGGAACGGTCAGCGGTCGAGGGCCCGCCCGACGATGTCGAGCAGGTCGCAGCCGACGAAGACGAACTCGTCGACCCCAGCGACCTCGTAGGCGGCGCGGGACTGGCCGGGGTTACCAGCCAGGTAGACGGTGGCGCAGCCGGCGGCCTTGAGGGCGGTGGCGGTGGCCGCCGCCGACTCGGCGTAGACCGCGTCGGACGAGCAGATGACCGCCCGGGTGGCGCCCGACGCCGCGAACGCCGCCGCAGCCTCCTGCGGGCCGGCGAAGCCGTGGTTGCCCAGCGCTCGGATGCCGCCGACCTCGAAGAAGTTCTTGGCGAAGGTGGCCCGGGCCGTGTGGGTGGCCACCGGGCCGAGGTTGGCCAGGAAGACCGTGGGTCGGCTCGCGGGGCCTGCGGCCAGACGGTCGGCCCGGTCACGCAGCTCCTCGAACGGTGCGGCGAGCCGGCGCAGCGCGATGGCCGCCCGGTTCACCGCAGCACCGGCGGGAGCGGCCACCGGGCCGGGGCCGTCGATGATTGGCAGCGGGGTCTCGTCGAGGTCGGGGAACTCGCTGACGCCGGTGAGGGCGTCCTTGCGGCGGGCCAGGTTGGCCCGGCGGGCCTCCCAGGTGGCGGCCAGCTCGTCGGCCACCGCCCCGGCGCTCAGCGCCGCGGCCATGCCGCCGGCCGCCTCGAGGGCCTGGAACCGCCGCCAGGCTTCCGCCGCCAGTTCCTCGGTGCGGGCCTCGACGTACCAGGACCCGCCGGCCGGGTCGACCACCCGGTTCAGCCCCGACTCCTCGGCCAGGATGATCTGGGTGTTGCGGGCCAGGCGTACGCCGAGCTCGTCCCACTGTCCGGCGGCCGCGCCGAAGGGCAGCACGGTGATGGCGTCGGCCCCGCCGGCGGCGGCGGCGAAACAGGCCAGGGTGGCCCGCAACAGGTTCACCCACGGGTCCCGGCGGCTGTACATGGCCCGCGAGGTCACCGCATGCAGCGTCATACCGGTGCCTGCCGGGGCCCCTGCGACCTCGGCGATACGCGCCCAGCAGCGGCGGGCGGCCCGCAGCTTGGTCATGGTGGCGAACTGGTCGGCGTCGGCCGCGAGCCGGAACGAGATCCTTGCCAGGGCGTCGTCGACGGACAGGCCGCCGGCGACCATCGCCCGCAGGTAGGCCACGCCGGTGGCCAGGACCGCGGCCACCTCGAACGCGTCGGAGGCGCCGCCCTCGGCGTAGACGGTGCCGTCCACCCGGACCGGGATCACCGCAGGCCACCGGGCCGCGGTGTCGGCGGCCCGCGACCCGAGCGCCGCCAGTTCCTCCTCGGGGGAGGAGGCCAGCCAGCCGTGACGGGCGAGGTCGCCGAGCGGGTCGAGGCCCAGTTCGCCGACGGCCGCACCGGCCGGCAACCCACGCCGCTGCCACAGCGCGCCGAGCAACTCGGCGCCGCGGGCCGCGTCGGGACCCCAGTCGAGGCAGATCGGGGCGATGTCGAGGTAGACCCCGTCGAGCGCCCGGTCGAGCTCGTCCACGGTGGTGATCCCGCACGGGCCCATCACGATGGAGCGGACCCCACGCTCGAGGTCGGTGAGGATGGCCGCGTTCAGCGCCGTCAGGTCGGTTCCGGCGTGGTACTGACGGACGTCCCAGCCCTCCAGCACGCTGCCGGCCGCGGCCCCGCCCCGCACGAACGGCGCGGCACCCGGCGCGCCTGCGGCGTCGGAGCCGGGGCTGTCGGCCCGGGTGTACAGCGGCTGCACCCGCAGGCCGTCGTAGGTCGTCGTCACCAGCTTGCGGTCGAAGGGGGCCCCGTCGAGCACCTTGTCGACCAGCTTCAACCAGTCGGCCTGGTCGGCCGAGGGGAATTCCGCACCGAGAGTCAGCTCGTCGTTGGCCACGAATGAACGCTAAGCGACGCGGTGACCTCCGCCCCAAGCGACCCCGCCCGCCGGTCCGGGCCGGTGGTGACGGCCCGGCCTTCGAAACGATGCGGCCCCGCCCCGGTGGCGGCCATAGGCTCTCGCCTCCGTGAGCGACGACCAGCAGCGCACCAGTACCGCCGGCGGCCTGGAGGACCAGCGCCGGATCCGGGCGGACAAGGTGGCAGCGGTCCGAGCCGCCGGTGGCGACCCCTACCCCGACCGCTTTGCGCGCAGCGCCACCAGCGCCGACCTGCACGAACGCTTCGGCGCGCTCGAACCCGGCGCCGAGACCGGCGTGGTCGAGTCGGTGGCCGGCCGGGTCATGTTGCGGCGCAACATGGGCAAGCTGATCTTCCTAACCGTCCAGGACGTCACCGGGAGCCTGCAGCTGTTCGTGTCCAAGGCCGATCTCGGTGACGACGGGTTCGCGGCGGTGGTCGAGATCGACCTCGGCGACTGGGTCGGGGCCACGGGCGAGGTCATCACCACCCGCAAGGGCGAGCTGTCGGTCAAGGTCGGCAGCGTGCAGCTGCTCACCAAGGCGCTGCGCCCCCTGCCGGACAAGTGGCGCGGCCTGTCCGACACCGACACCCGCTATCGCCAGCGCTACGTCGACCTCATCGTCAACGAGGAGGCCCGTCGAACCTTCCGGGTTCGTCACCAGGCGGTGCGATCCCTGCGCCACCAGCTCGACGAGGAGGGCTTCGTCGAGGTCGAGACCCCGGTTCTGCAGATCGAGGCCGGTGGGGCCGCGGCCCGGCCCTTCGTCACCCACCACAACGCCCTCGACCAGGCGATGTATCTGCGCATCGCCCTGGAACTGCACCTCAAGCGCCTCGTCGTCGGTGGGATCGAGCGGGTCTACGAGATCGGCCGGGTGTTCCGCAACGAGGGCATCTCCACCCGCCACAACCCCGAGTTCACCATGGTCGAGGTGTACTGGGCGCTGGCCAACTACGACGACATGATGGCGTTGACCGAGCGGATGATCTGCCGGGCCGCGCAGGACGCCATCGGCGGCTACGTGGTCGCCCACCCCGACCGGCCCGGTGCCACCATCGACCTCACGCCCGCCTGGCCGCGGCGCAAGATCACCGAGCTGATCACCGAGTTCACCGGCGAGACGGTGTCGGTCCACGACGACGTGGCCACCCTGCGGGCGACCTGTGACCGGCTCGAGGTCCACTTCGAGCACTGGTGGGGTGCGGGCAAGCTGGTCTACGCCATCTTCGACAAGAAGGTCGAGGAGCAGCTCGGCCACGAGCGGCCGATGTTCGCCTACGAGTACCCCACCGAGGTGTCGCCGCTGGCCAAGCCGACCCCCGGCGATCCCGACAACACCGACCGCTTCGAGCTGTTCATCGGCGGCAAGGAGCTGGCCAATGGCTACTCCGAGCTCAACGACCCGGTCCGCCAACGGCAGATGTTCGAGATGGAGGTGGCCGCCGCCGAGCACGGCGACATCGAGGCGGCCCGCACGGTGGACGAGGACTACCTGCGGGCCCTCGAGTTCGGCCTGCCCCCCACGGGCGGTCTCGGGGTGGGCATCGACCGGGTGGCGATGCTGCTGTCGGGTCAGCCGTCGATCCGCGAGGTCATCCTGTTCCCGACCCTGCGGCCGGAGTCGGCCGAGGACATCCGCCGGCTCGCCGTCGACGCCGCCGACGCCGACGACGCCGCCGAGCCGGGCGAGCACAGCGGGGCCTGAGCACAGCGGGGCCTGAGCACAGCCGGGCCGCGAGCGCGGCGGTGGGCGAGCTCGGCGGCGGGCAGCTGGGGCCGGGCGCATCTGGGCCGGGCGCATCTGGGCGGTGCGCAGCTGGGTCCGGGCCGGCCGAAGGGTCAGTGGCCGGGTTCGGCTTCGGGCCACACCGTGGTGTCGTCCCAGTAGTAGTCACCCCGGGCGTCGTCGAGTCGGCAGCCTGACAGGTCGACGCCGCGCAGGTCGCTGTGGGACCACACCGTGGCGGTGCAGTCGGCCCCGTCGAGACGGGCGCCGCGCAGATCGCAGAACACCAGCACCGCCCCCGACAGCACCGCGCCACGCAGATCGGCGCCCTGCAGGTCGACGTTGACCAGGACCGCGTCGCTCAGGTCGGCGTGTGACAGATCGGCCTCGGTCAGGCGGCTGTCGACCACGTGGGCACGTACCAGGCGACACCCTTCGAGCACCGCGCCGGTGAGGGTGCAGGTCTCGACGTGCAGCCCGCTCAGGTTGGTGCCCGGCAGGGAGAGGCCCGCCAGCTCGTAGCGGAGCCAGTGGGCGCCGACCAACACCCCGGGATCGGGCGTCCGGCGCAGGTCGAGGACCGGGGCGTCGTCGTTGCTCGTGATGTGATCCGGTCCGAAACCCGGTTCCGGCGCGATCCCAGCCGCCATGCGTGCCGCCCTCTTCCGACGTCGGACATCGCGTCGGCACGGGGCGGCGTGCAGGTGCGACGACGACAGCGTAGAGGACCCGGGCCGCGCCGGCCGTGGTCGCACGCCAAACCTATCGGTGCTGCTCACGTACGGTGTTCGACCCGTTCACACGGGTGGCGTTTCGTAGGTCGTTCGACCCGGCCGTGCTGGCGAGGGGGATGGGGCCCGGTGCTCGTTCAGGCGCGGAAGCGCACCCGGTAGAGGGTGTCCCAACGCTTGCCGGTCAGCAGGAAGGTGTCGTCTCGCGGGTCGTAGGCGATGCCGTTGAGCACGTCGCCGGCGCCACCGCCGGCCGGCTGCAGCGCCGACGCGTCGATGCGGGCGGTCACCCGGCCGGTGGCGGCGTCGATCCGGACGAGGTCGGTGGTCAGCCACACGTTGGCGTAGATGTCATCACCCACACACTCGAGCTCGTTGAGCCGCTCGACGGGACGTCCCGCCTCGAGCACCTCGATGGTGCCGAGCACGGCGAAGGTGACCGGGTCGCGCCGGGTGAGCCGGTTCGACCCGTCGCCCTGGATGAGCTCACTGCCGGTGCCACACAGACCCCAACCCTCACCGTCGTAACGGAACTCCGACCGGGGACGCAGCGTCGTCCGGTCGAGGTCGAAGGCCACGCCAGAGGTCCAGGTGAGCACCACCAGCCGGTCGCCGCTGGCGGCGAGACCCTCCCCGAAGACCGACGACGGCAGGTCGTGGAGCTGCAGCACGGCGCCGGTGGCCGGATCGACCCGCCGGACCGACGAGCGGCCCTGCAGCCCGGTCGACTCGTACAGTGCACCGTCGACGAGGGCCAGGCCCTCGGTGAAGGCCCCCGGGTCGTGGGGGAGGCGTTCGAGGACGTCCACCGTGAGCCGCTCGACCTCGGCACCGACCTTGCCCGTTGTGCTGGACACGCCCGTTGTGCCGGACGGCATCATCCCGCCGGGCCGGGTCCTCTGGCCGGGCGCGGTGGCGGGTGACCCGGCGGAGGCCACGTCGTCGGTGGTGGGGCCCGCGGTGCCGGCGGAGCAGCCGAGCAGGGCGACCACGAGCAGCATGCCCGGCAGCACCCGGCGGGAACGTGTCATCGGTGAAACGGTACCGGCAACTACCGTGATGACCAGGCGGCCGCCGCGCCGCCGACCCCGGCCCGGCGGCCGGTCGGTAGGGAGGAGTCGGCATGATCGTCGGGGTTCCGGCAGAGACCAAGACCCTGGAGCGGAGGGTTTCGCTCACCCCTGCCGGGGTGAGCGAACTGCGCCTCGCCGGCCACGAGGTCCTCGTGGAGACCGGAGCCGGACGCGGTTCGGGTATCGGTGACGAGGCCTACCTCGCCGTCGGTGCACGGCTCGGCAGCGTCGAGGACGTGTACGAGCAGGCGACGCTGATCGTGCACGTGAAGGAGCCCCAGCCGCGCGATCTCGAACGGCTCGGGCCCCGGCACGTGCTGTTCACCTACCTGCACCTCGCGGCCTACCCCGAGGTGGCCGAGGCGCTGCTGGCCACCGGGGCAACCGCCCTGGCCTACGAGACGGTGCAGCTTCCCGACGGACACCTACCGCTGCTCGCCCCGATGAGCCGCATCGCCGGTCGCATGGCCATGCAGGCCGCCGCCCATTTCCTCGAGGCCCCGCACGGGGGCAAGGGCGTGCTGGCCGGCGGCATTCCCGGGGTGGCCCGGGCCCGGGTCACGGTGCTGGGCGCTGGGGTGTCGGGCTGGCACGCCATCGACGTGGCCGTCGGTATGGGGGCCTCGGTCACCGTGCTGGACATCGCCCTGGCCAAGCTCGAGGCCGTCGAGCAGATGTGGGGCGGCCGTGTGGAGACGATCCACTCGTCGCGTCATGCGGTGGCCGAGGCCGTGGCCGGGTCGGACGTGGTCATCGGGGCGGTGCTGGTGGCCGGTGACCGCGCACCGGTACTGGTCGACGAGGCGATGGTGCAGGCCATGGAGGCCGGCAGCGTGCTGGTCGACATCGCCATCGATCAGGGCGGCTGCTTCGCCACCTCCCGGGAGACCTCACATGCCGAGCCCACCTTCGTCGAGCACGGGGTCATCCACTACGCCGTCGGCAACATCCCCGGCGCGGTGCCCCGTACTTCCACGTATGCCCTGACCAACGCCACCATGCGCTACACCGTCGCCCTGGCCTCGGGGGTGCGCGCCGCGGTGGCCCGCCATCCCGAGCTCGGCGGGGGGCTCAACGTCGTGCGCGGCGAGCTGACCAACGCCGCGGTCGCCCACGGCCTCGGTCGCACCGCCCGACCGCTGTCCGACGCCCTCGCCGCGCTGGACTGACCGACAGCGCAGCAGTCCGCCGGCCTGTCCCGCCGCTGCGGGCCGCTGCTGCGGGCCGGGCCGGTGGACAGGGCCGGTGGACAGGGCCCCGAGCGGTTCGCGGGGTGGCGTGCGCCGTGGTCAGCGCTGCGCCGGAGGGAGACCGATGCGGGTACGCGCCTCCTCCAACGGCAGCGGCGCCAGGGCGAAGTGATCGATGCCCCCGAGCAGGTCGTAGCGGCAGGCCGCACCGCGACGGAACGCGTCGGCCCACCGCCGGCTCGCGCCCGGATCGCTCAGCGTGCCCGAGCGGGCGATCTCGATGCGCTTGCCGAGCATGTGGCGGATGGCGCCGTTCTGGAACATCCCGAGCGTGACCGCAAGCAGCGACAGACCCGCGTCGCCCTCCATCGTGGCGGCGATGAGGGCGAAGGTGTCCAACTCGCCGTCGGCCGTGGCCTCGTAGTCGGCCAGGACGTGGACGAAGTCGTGGTGCGCGCCGATCTCGTAGATGCCGTGCGGTTCGCCGGGGAACGCGAAGCCGTGGCGGTCCTAGAAGTCGGCCACCCCGCGTCCCCACGTGCCCTCGGGAAGGTCGCGCAAGGCGCGCCAGCGCCCGGCGAGTTCCTGGTCCGACGTGATCCCCAGGTAGGACAACTTGGAGCGGATCAGCTCGCCGAGCCTGCCGCGCAACGATTCCTGCACGGTCTTCTCGGTGTACCAACTGTGCCGCAGCAGATCGGCGTGCAGCAGCACGGCTCGATGCTCGGCGATCGCCCGAGTCTCGCTGGAGAAGCGGTTGCGCACACCGATGTCGCCGGCGTACCGATCGACGCGGCTGGCCTCGTCGGTGGTCAGCGCATCATCGAGGAGTTCGATGATGGTGCAGAGCCGAATGGCCTGCTCGCGCCCGGCGATGGACGGCTCGAGTTCGAGGAAGCGGGCAGCGGACAGCGGACAGCGGACAGCGGACAGCGGCTCGATCACCGCGATGCCGAGGTCGATGCCGTAGAGCGCCGCCCCGAGGTCTTCGAGCACGGCCCGTTGGTCATCGTGCAGACGTTCCGGGCCACCGAAGGCACCGAGCACGGCGCCGAACGCGGTGCGTGCATGTTCAGGACTGGGGAAGAACACGGGCGAGAGTGTACGACGGGCCGCCAGCCGCAGAGGCGGCTCACCCAGTAAGCCACTCAACGGCCGGAGGCGCCGTGGTGCCAGGCCGCTTCGACGTCAGCGAGGCCGAACCGACCGATCGCTTCGTCCTCATCGATCCCTGCGACACTGGCGAGGTCGGCAGGGGTCAGCGCGCCGAGGGCGCATGCGGCGCGCAGACGTCCCGCCGTCGGTAGCCACCCGTGGCCCAGATCGGTGCTCATCGCATCGGCAAGAGCCTCGTCGTAGCACGGGGACGGGCCGGCGGCGTCGGAGCGGTCCCAGGCCATTCGCAGAATGGCCCGCAACGGCTCGGGTAACGCAACCCCCGTGGCGCGTCGTGGCGTGAACGGAATCGACCAGAAATCCGGCGTATCGAGTGCTGGGTCGCCCCCCGGCAGCGTTCCCGGACCGTCGTCTGCCCGTACCGCCAGGTACGGCGAGTCGGGGTGGCGGGAGTTGCACAGGGTCAGCGCCATGGAGTTCTGGCGGCGCGTGAGTTCGGTGCCGAGATGGGCGATCTCCGGCGCGACGGCGACCCACTGCAGGTGGACCATGGCCAGCACCGCGTGCAGGGTGGCTTCCTCGTAGGTGTCCCCAGTTGCCTGCCACATCAGGTGGTGGGCCAACGAGGGCGCCACTACCGCCGGATGTTCCGCGGCGTAACGGCCGTTGAGGACCCGGGCACCCGTCGGCGGATCGGCGGTGCAGGCGAATGCCCGGCCGGATTCGGCCAGTTCGGCCAGTTCGGCCACCGCGAGCTGCTCGACGGGGCCCTCGCCGGCGATGAAGGCCATGACTGCCGGAGCCGCGATGGTCGGTGACAGCAGGGCCATCGCCGCGCGCAGCGACGGGGCAGAGACCCGTCGATGCAACTCGTGGTGGTCGAAGACCGCGAGTCCACGGGCCGTGGCGGCTGCATCGCCGGCCACGGAGCTCCAGTGCGCCAGCAGCCCCGAAACCATCGCCCTGGCGCCGGCATCATCGAGGTCGGGGCCTTCGGCAGGCGCCATCGGGGTGCCCTGCGGGTAGGTGCCCGGTGTCCCGAACCGGATTCCCGAAGTGAACAGCGAGGGGTTCCGGGGCGCCTTTGGGGCTCGGGCCAGAAGGATGGAGACGCTCTGGTCGTCCTGTGGCGTCACGTGCCGCGAGTGATGCCCGGCGGCTGCCCGGTGGGGCCGTAGGCCAGGCGGGCCACGTCGGCGGGCAACGGCAGGACCACGGTGAACTCGTTGCCCTCGGGATCGGCCATCCGGTAGTGCGACTCGCCAGGGCGAGCATGGATGACCTTCACCAGCCGTCCGCCCAGCTCCTCGATACGAGCCCGGGCGAGGTCCATGTCCTCGACCTCGAGGTCGGCTCGGGTGCGTCGGTCTGCGCCCGCCACGATGTCGGGGTCGCGGGGTTCGAACGCGAGGAAGGCGCCGCTGCGGTCGGGCTGGAGCTGGATCCAGTCCTCGGCCTGTTCGACGATGCCCACCCCGAGCAGCTCGGACCAGAATGCCGCGAGCGCCGGCGGGTCCTCTGCATCGATCACAAGGGCCCGGAACCATCCGACGGGAGAAGCCATGGCCGTGAGCTTAGATCGCCCGGATGTGGCGGTTCGCGTAGGGTCCGGCAGTGCCTGTGGAACCACCCATCGCCCGTTCGTCGCCCACCGCTCGAGCGTGGTTCCTGCTGGTCGCGTTGAGCCTTCCCATCCTGGTGCTGTCGGTGGATGCGAACGGCGTGGTGGTCCTGTTGCCGACCATCGCCGGCGATCTGCACGTCTCCGCGGCGGCATCGACCGCCGTGGTCACGGTCTCCAGCGTGGCCTTCGCGGCCCCGTTGATCCTGATCGGCCGTTGGGCGAGTCGGGTCGGGCCGCGGTTGGTGCTCCTCCTCGGCGTCGGGGGGTTCGGGGTCGCCTCGGCGATCTGTGCTGCGGCGGGTTCCTTCCCGATGCTGATGTCCGGACGGGTCCTGCAGGGGTTGGCCTCGGCGTGCTGCTTCGCCACCAGCCTGGCGGCGGTCGACGCGGTCTTCGATGCCGACCACCTGCCCGTGGCGATCGGGATCTGGGGTGCGATCGGCGGTGTGGGCAGCGCCGCCGGACCACTCATCGCCAGCGTCATCGGCGAGGCGTGGTCCTGGCGCGTGTTTTTCGGCGTGAACCTGGCGCTGCTCGGGTTGGCCCTGGTGTTGCTGATGGTTCTGACCCCGTCGCTGCCGACGGATCGGACCGGTTCGTTCCCGGTCGGACGGCTGGTGCTGTTGTCGGCGGGGATCTGGGCGGCGTTCTCGGCGCTGCAGCGTTCCGGCAACGTCGGGTGGGGCAATCCCGGGGTGATCGCCGGTCTGGTCGTCGGGGCGCTGCTGTGCGCCGTCGCCACGGTGCAGCACGGCTCGCAGTTGGTGCATCGGGTCATCACCAGGGATGCGGCGTTCCGTCTCGGCACCACCGAGGCGACGCTGTCGAACTGGGGGTCGGGCGTGATCATGGTGCTGGTCCCACTGGCGCTGCAGACCGACCGTGGGATGGACGTGACGGCCACCGGCCGGCTGTTCCTGGTCTTCTCGGTTCCCTTCGCCCTTGGAGGAGCGCTCTCGGGGCCTGGCATGCGCAGCCTGGGACCACGGGTCACCATGGGCGGCGGTTCGGCGCTGCTGGCCGTCGGCCTCGGGGCGTTCGCCACGGTCGGGATCCTGGGATCGTTGCCCGGCATCGTCGCGGCCCTGGTCGTTGCCGGGTTCGGAAATGGGGTGGTCTACAGCGCCTCGACGTCCCATGCGCTTGCCGGGGTCGATCCGGTGCAGGCATCGGAGGCCTCCGCGGTACTCAGCATGATGCGGGTCCTCGGCTTGGCCCTGGCGGTGAGCCTGTCGAACGGTCTCCTCCGAGCGATCGGCCCGGGCGGAACGAGCGGCAACGACGGCCTGCGTGTCGCACTGGGTATCGCCGCCATCGTGTGTGCGCTCGGCGCGGTCGCCGTCATCAGGCCCCGCCAGTTGATCGTGCAGTGATCGTCGCTGCGTCCTTCCAGGCCGGTTGCGAGGCGTCAGAGCTGGAACAGCCCCGCTACGCTGCACCCATGGTTGCCCAGGCGCCCACCGCGGTGAACCTTGCCTTCGCGCAGTACTGCGAGACCATCTTCGAGCTGGCCGAGGATGACGTCGAGGTCATCCAGGCCCGGATCGCCGAGCGGCTCGGCGTCTCGCGTCCTGCGGTGTCGGAGATGATGCGGCGGCTCGAACTAGAAGGGTTCGTTGTCGCGACCGAGGACCGGGAGATCGTGCTCACCGCCGCCGGGCGGTCCCTCGCCGAGCGCACCGTGCGCCGCCACCGCCTGGCCGAAAGGATGCTGACCGACCTGCTCGGGCTGTCCTGGGCCGAGGCCCACCTCGAGGCGGCGCGATGGGAAGGGGTCATCTCGTCGACGGTCGAGGCGGCGATGGACCGGGTGCTCGGCGGGCCGACGACCTGTCCGCACGGCAACCCGATTCCCGGGTCCGACTATGCCGCCCCCAACACCGTGCTGCTCAGCCAGGTGCGGGTCGGGGCGCGGTTCCAGGTGGTCCGCATCCCCGAGGAGCTCGAGTTCACCGCCGGACTGCTGCTGTTCCTCGAGTCGGCTGCGGTGACGCCCGGCAACACCGGACTGGTCACGGCCAGCTCACCCGACGGCACCCTGACCGTGGAGGTGGACGGGCGCCGCGTCGGCATCGGCGCGTTCGCCGCCGAGCGGATCATGGTGGTGCTCGACGACTGAGCGCGGCGCGCTCAGCGGGCCGGACGCGGCCGCACCCGGAATACCAGCGAGGCCGTAGCAGCCAGCGTGCCGTCGACCGCCCGGGCCTCGGCCTGGACGAAGGCCAGTGAGCTGCCACCGCTACGCACCCACGCTTCAGCGATGGCGTCCTGGTCCCTGACCGCGCCGCAATAGTCCACGGTCATCGACACCGTGATCATCTCGGGCTGCTCGGGGTAGAAGGTGCCCACCGCGGGAACGGCCGAGGTGTCGAGCAACGCGGCGATGGCACCTCCGTGAATGAACCCGGCCGCCTGGGAAACCCGGGGGGTGACCGGCAGCCGGAGGCGGGCGTAGCCGACGCGCACCTCCTCGAGCTGCAGGCCGAGCGAGGTCGGCAGAAAGACTCGCTCGGGGTCCAGGAACCGGCGCCACTTCTCGGCTCGGACGGCGTCGAGTGGGGCATGGTCGGCGGCGCGATCGTGGGCCATGGCGGCGCACGGTAGCCGCTTCGTCCGGCGCCGGAGTTCACCGCGATCCACCGGGGTGCTGCGGCGCCACCGGGGCGGGATCGATCGGGATGTCCCAGCGTCGCAAGGTCGTGCTCAGCGCGTAGCCCAGACGGGGCTCGAGGCGGGGGAGGACCTCGGCCAAGCTCTCCGCACAGGGCGTGACCTCACCAGAGGCCCACCGGGCGAACATGCCGTCGTCCATCCACGCGGCGTCATCGGCGTCGATGCGCGGCACGGACACGGCACCGGCGGCCGCGGCCCGGCGCAGGGCCGGCCACGGGAAGGTTGCAGCGAGCAGTTGCCCGTGGGAGACCAGGGCGTCGAGGTCCTGGGTGGGGCCGAAGGGTCGTCCGCCGGGGAAGTGGGCGAGCAGCTCGGCCTCGGTGCGGTACCGCTCGATGCCGCCGCCGGTCGCCAGGTCGTCCAGCCAGCGGGCCGCCCACCATGGCAACGGGGTGCCCCTCGGCGGGTCGGTGGGCAGGCCGAGGCTGCGCCGGCACACGTCGGCCACTCGGCCCCCGACGGCGCCGGTGCTGCGGCGCAACGGGCCTGCGGGCGGACCGACCAGCGAGCAGGACTGGCCGACGCGAGCCTGTAGGTGCACCACGACGACCGGCTCGGCGGCGAGCCGACCGGTTTCGAGGGGGTAGGCCATCCCGGTGGCCATGACCCCGACGACGTCCCAGGACGCCGGGGCATCGAAACCGCGTAGCAGGTCGGTGACCGGCCCGTGGTCGTCGGCCGGGCGCAGGTGGACCTCGAAGCCGTCGGGACCGAGTTCGATGCCGACCGCGGCATCGACTCCGGTGTCGGAGACGGCCTGGCCGAGCAGTTCGGCCAGGCGGCGCAGCAGGCGGGCGGTGGTGGTGGATCGCATGTCTTTCCCCGTTGGATGGGGGATGATGCGACCTCGGTTGGCGGTGAGGTCGAACCCGCAGGTTCCAGTATCACCGCGCCATGAGACAGTCGGCCGGCGGGCCGGGCGGGTCAGCCGGTGGCGGCGAGCGACCCGCGGCGGCGGATCACCCCGAGCGGCCAGGGAACGGCGTAACCGGCGCAGGCGCGGTCCTGCTCGGACTCGCCGCCCCAGAAGCCGTACTCGCGGTTCAGCCGAGCGTAGTCGCGGCAAGGTTCGAGCGCCGGGCACTGCTCGCAGATCAACCGGGCCTGGGCCTCGCGACGTGCCCGTGTCTGGGGGCGCTCGGCGTGCGGGGCGAAGAATAGGTTCGTCTTGCCACGGCAGAAACCGTTGGACAGCCATTCCGGTGGGGTCCAAGGAGGTGCATCTACTGCCAGGGTCATCTCGGCCTTCGTCCTCTCGGCGTCGTTGGGGGCTACGACCTCGGTCACCAGCGTCCCGACCAACTCGCGGTCGACCACGCCTCCGGGGTCAGCGACGAAAGTTCCCTTCGAAGCTGCAATCACCTTGAACGATTTCTGCTGTTCTGGAAGTGGGCCGTTCTGCATGGATGCGAGCCGCGAACGTGCCGGAATCCCACGTTGTGTGGCGTATTCCTCACGGTCGTCGTTCGGGTCGGGTGGTGCGCAGCTGTCGCCGGTGCGCCATCGCCCGGGCCGCTACTCAGAAGCAGATGCGCATCGTGCGGCCGCGGCGGTCGCGCTCGCCGTCGCCGAGGATCGTTCCCGTCCCACGGTCGAGGGCGCGGGCCGACAGTGCGACGGCCACGGCGTCGGTCACGTCGTCGGCGGCGGCGCCGGGTCCGGGCCGCTGCGCGCCGAGCATCCGTACGGCGTCGTCGTCGAGGCCCAGAGCGGTGCCCAGCAGCGCCAGCCGGCGGGCCCGTCCATGGGGCGTCTTCTTCGGCTCGAGGAGCACCTCGCCGGCCAGCCGCGAGAACGCCAGCTCCGGATGGACCTCGAACAGCCGCTGCTCGTCGTGCGGGCGCACCAGCTCGTCAGCCTCGCGGATCTTGGGCATCAGGTTCCATGCCTGTTTGGACAGGCCCTTGCCGCAGGCCAG
This sequence comes from Acidimicrobiia bacterium, assembly GCA_947476745.1. Classification (GTDB taxonomy): domain Bacteria; phylum Actinomycetota; class Acidimicrobiia; order Acidimicrobiales; family CAIXPF01; genus CAIXPF01. The sequence goes on from CANJRG010000003.1 coordinate 212,399, forward strand.
GCGCGACCTCGCCAGCGCGTCGCGGTAGTCGACGGCGTCGAGCACGGCGCGGACCGGGGTGGGGAACACGGTCGATCGACGCGTCCCGAGCAGGGCCCGTGCCTCGAGGTCGGCCATCCGCCGACCGTCCTCGGACAGACCGATCGGTATGTCGATGCCGATGGTCGCGGCCCCGAGCCCGATGGCGGCGTCGACGGCCTCACCGAGCCGGCCGTGCAGCGAGATCGACGGCGACGAGCCCGCCGCGCCGGCACGCACCAGGGCCAGTACCCACCCGGTCCGGCAGCCGTCGAGCCCGGCCCAGCAGCGGCCGCCCGGTGGGGTGGGGGCCATCACCTCCAGCAGGTGCACGGGCCGTCCAGCAGCGTCACGGCGTCGTCCGGCCGGTTCAGAGCTGGTCGATGAGCTTGAACGCCTCGCCCTGGGCGAAGCCCTTCAGCGCCCCATGCTGGCCGAGCCTGGCCACGATGCGATCGACGAAACGCTGTCGTTGCCCGCCGTCGTCGGCCGCGTCGATCTTCATCGTCGAGCGGAACTGGCTGGCATGGGCGAACAGCGCAGCCAGCTTGGTGTCGGCGAAGCCGGTCACGTCCTCGACATGGTCGGCCTCGTCGGCCTCGTAGAGCAGCAGCGCCGACGGGCGGTGGTGCTCGAGGTTCTGTTCGGGGAAGAACAGCGGATCGCGGGCCGCGACGATGCCTTCGACGGTGAGCAGGCCGGCGTGGCGGTGGTCGGGGTGCAGCCGGTACCGCTTCCACGGATCGTGGCCGATCACGACGTCGGGCCGCAGACGGCGGATCCAGTACGCCACCTCCCAACGCTGGCGCAGACCCGAGTCGAGCTCACCATCGGTCCAGCCCAGGAAGACGACCTCGCCGGTGGCGCCGAGCGCCGCAGCTGCGGCCCGCTGCTCGTGCTGGCGCAACATGACCAGCTCTGCGGGGTCCTGGCCGGCGTCCCAGGTGCCCTTGGACCCGTCGGTGCAGATCAGGTGGTTGACTACGGCTCCGGCCGCCGCCCACTTGGCGAGGGTGGCTCCGCAGCCGAACTCGATGTCGTCGGGGTGCGCCCCGATCGCCAGCACCCGTTGCGGCGTGGGCAGGTTGGCCGACACCGAGGCGGCCACCGAGCCGAACACCACCGGGGCGGTCGTGCCGTCGTCGGCGGATTCGCCGGTCGAGGTCGGAGCAGATGCCGGAGCAGGAACAAGGCTGGGCTCGGTCACCGGCCCAGCCTAGGCCGACGGGGTCGGGCCGGTGCCGGGTGGCCCCGCGTCGGGCCCGGCCAGGTCGCCGACGCTGGCCCGGGCCTCCGCCAGGTCGCCCGGGAGGTCGACGTCGAGGCCGAGACGGGCGTGTCGCACCACCCGCAGCGCCAGGCCCAGTCGACGGGCCTCGGCGCCGTGTCGGCGGAAGCTGCCCGGGCCGTAGGCGAAGCGGAAGCCGACATCGGTGGGTACCGTGATGGCGTTGGTGCCGTCGTCGCGGCGGTCCGGCACGATCGTCACCCCGTCGAAGGCGCCGATGTGGTCGAGCCGCTCGGCCAGCGGCAGGTCGGAGTGGGCCACGACGGCCCGACGGAAGCCGCGGTCGCGCAACGCAGACACGCCCTCGCTGACCGCGGGGTTCAGGCCCCGCCCGGGTCGCCACAGCACTTCGGCCCCGACCTCGGTCGCCCAGGTCGCCACCGTCCGGTCGTCGCAGACCACGTAGACCGGCATGCCGGCGGCGGCATGCACGACGATGGTGGCCATCTCGCGTGCCAGACGCGCCCGCTGTGCCGGGTCGAGCACCTCGGCGAGGCGGCTCTTGGCCTCGGAGAACGCCTTCACCGGGATCAGCAGCGCCACACCGGCGGGCGGGGAAGGGGGGTGTGGCACGGCAGAAGTGTACGGCCGCAGCCGCGGCATGGCCCCAGCACGATCGGCCGGCCGCCTGACCGGCATGGCCCCAGCACGATCGGCCGGCCGCCTGACCGGCATGGCCCCAGCACGATCGGCCGGCCGCCTGACCGGCATGGTCCACCCGGGCGACCGGGTGGCGCGGTGCCGGCGGAAATCGTGCCCGGCGCCGCCACGTCGTAGTTTGGGGGCATGAATATCCGGGTGGTCGTTCTCGGCGGTGGCACGTGGGGTTCGACCATGGCGTCGCTCGCCGCCCGCAATGCGCCAACCGTGCTGTGGGCCCGGCGGCCCGAGATCGCCGAGGAGATCAACACCCGGCACTCCAACAGCCACTACCTGCCCGGGGCCACCCTGAGCGAGGGCCTGCAGGCCACCGCCTCGCTCAGCGATGCCGTCGAGCAGGCCGACGTGCTGGTCATGGCCGTTCCCTCCTACGCCTTCCGCCAGGTGCTCGAGGCGGCGGCGCTGTACGTGCGGCCGTGGGTGCCGGTGGTGAACCTCGCCAAGGGCCTCGAGCAGGAGAGCGGCCTGCGGATGACCCAGATCATCAGTGAGGTCCTGCCCGGTCATCCCGCAGGGGTGTTGACGGGGCCCAACCTCGCCCAGGAGATCATCACCGGGCATGCTGCGGCGTCGGTGGTGGCCATGAACGAGGCCCACGTGGCGGAGGTGCTGCAGCGGGTCTTCGCCTCCGACCTCTTCCGGGTGTACACCAACAGCGACGTGATCGGCTGCGAGATCGCCGGTGCCGTCAAGAACGTGATCGCCATCGCCTCGGGTATCGCCGACGGCCTCGAGACCGGCGACAACACCCGGGCGGCGGTCATCACCCGAGGCCTCGCCGAGCTGACCCGGTTCGGTATCGCCATGGGCGGCCGTCCCGAAACCCTGGCCGGTCTCGCCGGCATGGGCGACCTCATCGCCACCTGCATCAACCCCCTCAGCCGCAGCCGGCAGGTCGGCGAGCAGCTCGGTCGGGGCCGTGCCCTCGAGGACGTCCGTGCCGGGCAGCACTTCGCTGTGGAGGGTCTCCACTCGGCGAACGTGGTGATGCAGCTCGCCACCCAGGTCGGTATCGACCTGCCCATCTGCGCGGAGATGGACGCGGTGATCAACCACGGCCGTTCCGCCCACGAGGCCTACCGCGGGCTGCAACGCCGCTCGACCAACCCGTCGTTGCTGAGCCGGTGAGCCAGCGATCGCCGCGCCCGGCCACGGCGGTCGGCGTGCTCGATGGCGTGTCCTCGGTGCAGATCGACGGGGCCGGCTCGCTACGAACGGCCGAAATCGAACTGCAGTGGTGGATCGGCGCCGAGGACCGATGGCATCGACCCGAGCGCGAGGTGGCGGTGCGCCGCGAACTCCTCGACGGTGCTCCGGTCGTGCAGACCCTGCTGCGCATCCCCGGCGGCGACGCCCGGGTGAACGGCTACGGGGCTGTGGTTGCCGGCCGGGAGTGGACCGTGCTCGAGGTCCACAACGACAGTCGGACCCCGGTGGCGGTGGCACTCGTGGCCCGCTCGGTTGCGGCCGTCACCGAGCGGTCGTGGCGACCCGACGGGGCCCGGCTGTGGTGTAACGGTTCGGTGCTGCTGGTGGCGAACCGTCCCGCCGACGGCTTCGGCGCGGCGGCCGGGCCGGAGGAGTTGGCCGCGCTGCTCGGCGAAGCCACCGGGGATGGGCCCGTCGCCGCCGATCACCCCACGACCGCTGGCGCGGTGGCGATGGTCTTCGCCGTGGCCCATGGCACCGGGATCCGCGTGCTGGTTGCGACGGGCCCCGTTCCCGTCGAGGGCCGGACTGAGGTGTCGCCGCTGGACGCGCCCACGGTGGAGGGTGTGATCCGGGGCTGGCACCGCCAACTCGATGCCCGCTGCCGGTACCGCCTCGGCGACGACGCGGCCGAGCTCGACGCCTTCGAGCGACGGTGCCGGCTGCTGCTGTCGCGTGATGCCAGGGCCCCGGCCGACATCAGCGCGCTGGCTGCGTTCGGTCACGGGCCGGAGGCCGCTCGTCGGTTGGACGTGGCGTTGTCGGAGTTGCGCCCGCCGGTCGAGGCTGACCGCGCGGCGGCGCTGCTGGTGGCGGCGTCCGATGTCGTGGCCTGGGCCCTCGACGACACCGAGGCGGCGCAGCTGGCGGCGCTGCTCGCCGGTCCCGTCCTGGAGCTGGCCGGCTGGGCCCGGCAGGGACCCCGACGCTGGGGTCGCCGACGCGACCCGATCGCTCCGGCATCGTTGCTGGCCGACTGGGCGGCACAGCGGCTGCTGGGACGTCACGCCGAGGCGGTGGCCGAACCCGACGGGCCGCAGCCCGATGTCGCGACCGCGCAGGCCGTGGCGGCACACCGGGCCACCACGATGGCGACCGACGGCGACGGTGCGGCGCTGCTGGCACTGCGGTTCGGCTTGGTCGACGACGACGGGGTCGCCGGCCCCGACCTGCTGGCCGGCTGGCAACCCGGCTGGCGTGGGCGTGCGCTCGAGGCCCATGGGCTGCCCACCGCATTCGGATCCCTGGCGTTCGCCCTGCGCTGGCACGGGGCCCGCCCGGCCTTGCTGTGGGAGCTCGCCGGAGCGGTTCCGTCGCGGGTCACGGCGACGGGCGGCCCGACGGTGCGCGCCAACCGGCTCGATCCGGCCTTTGCCAGCGACCTGCGCCAGGGCGAGGCGTTGCTGGCGGAACCGCCGGCCCACCCGGCGACGGCAACCGACGCAACGGGTGCCGCCCGATAGCTTCGGGCCGTGGCCTGCAGCGCATCGAACGGTCCGACACCGTGACCCCACCCCGGCCGACCTTGCGGGTGGAGAAGCGGCTGTTGCGGGAGGGTCGGCTGCGGGTGCTGTGCGCCGACGAGTGCGGCCGGGGTTCGCTCGGTGGCCCGGCCTCGGCCGGGGTGGTGGTGATCGACGCCTCGGTCACCCGTCCGTTGCGGGGCCTGCGTGACAGCAAGCTGCTGACGCCGCGGGCCCGCGAGGCGCTGGTCCCGCAGATCCACCGCTGGGCGGTGGCCGGCGCCGTCGGCCATGCCACGGCGGCCGAGGTCGACGCTCTGGGCCTGACCGCGGCCCTTCGGCTCGCCGCCCATCGAGCCATCGCCCGCCTGCCGGTGCAGGCCGACGTCGTCCTGCTCGACGGCAACCACGACTGGCTGACCCCGCCCGGTCAGGGAACCCTGTTCGGGTCCGGAGGCACCGCCGGATGCGGCTCCGACCCGGCCGGCTGCGTTCCGGCCCACACGGTCACCCCGGACGCGGCCGACCCGGTCGTGGCCGATGTCGTCGTGGCCGAGGTGGTCGTGCCCGAGGTGGTCATTCCCGAGGTGGTCACGATGATCAAGGCCGACCTGCACTGTGCGGGGGTGGCGGCGGCCAGTGTGCTGGCCAAGGTCGAGCGTGACGCGTTGATGGTCGGGTTGGCGGCGCACTACCCGCACTACGGGTGGGAGGAGAACAAGGGCTACGGCTCGCCGCAGCACCTCGACGCCCTGCGCCGCCTCGGACCGTGCGTCGAACACCGCCGCAGCTGGCGCCTGCCGACCATGCAGACCGACGGCTGAGCGGTGCGGGCAGGCGTCAGCGGCCCATCACCCCGTTGCGGGGGATGTCCTTGAACGCCGACACGCTGTCGATCCCCGGCTCCTTGGGCAGACCGAGCACCCGTTCGCCCACGATGTTGCGCAGTGTCTCGTCGGACCCGCCGGCGATGGCCATCGCCGGCATGCCCAGCACGTAGCCGCTCCAGCTGTAGGTGCCCCATTCGCCGGTGTCGGCGATCAGGCGTGCGCCGAGCACCCGGGACACGAAGGCCGAGGTCTTGCGCATGCTCTCGGTCAGCGCCAGCTTGGCGATGGACAGCTCGGGGCCGGGCAGCGCGCCGGCCTTCATCCGGTCCATGGCCCGCTGGTTGGTGAAGGACAGCACCTGCTGCTCGGTGTAGATGCGCAGCAACTCCTGACGGACCACCGCGTCATCGGCCAGGCCGAAGTGGCGGACCATCTCCCGCAGGCGGGTGAACCCACTGCCCGCGTCGCTGCCGCCCGCTCCGATGGACGCCCGTTCGTTCATCAGCGTGGTCAACGCCACCCGCCAGCCGTCGTTGACCTCCCCGAGTCGCTGGTCGTCGTGGACCCGGTACTCGTTGAAGAACACCTCGTTGAACTCGGCCCCGCCGGTCATCTGGCGCAACGGGCGGACCTCGATCGCGGGGTCGTGCATGTCGACCACGAAGCAGGTCAGGCCCTTGTGCTTGGGCAGGTTCGGGTCGGTCCGGCACACCACCTCGCCGACGTCGGAGTAGTGCGCGCCGGAGGTCCACACCTTCTGGCCGGTGATGACCCACTCGTCGCCGTCGCGTTCGGCCTTGGTCTGCAACCCGGCGAGGTCGGAGCCGGCGACCGGCTCGGAGAACAGCTGGCAGGCGACGAGATCGGCCCGCCACAGCCGGGGCAGCAGGCCCTGGCGTACCGCGGGCTGCCCGTGGTCGTTGATGGTGGGGGCCACCATGCCCAGCCCGATGGCGAAGTACGACTGGTTGGGCACGTCGTAGCGGGCTTCGAGCTCGTTGTAGGCCCGCTCGTAGGCGTGGGGCAGGTCACGGCCGCCGAACTCGACCGGGCCACAGATCCAGCCCAGGCCGGCGTCGTAGCGTTTGGCCCGCCAGGCCTTCGCCGCGGCCAGTTCGACCGCTTCCTCGGCCCGCTCCGGCTCCTGGAACAGCGAGGGGTTGTCCGGGCCCTCGCCCCACACGAAGGCCCGCTCGGCGGCCTTGAGTACAGCGTTCGCGTCCAGGAAGGTGGTGACCTGTGCTCGGAACTCGTCGAGGGAGGGGGTTCGATCAGCCATGGGATCGGGCCTTTCCTGCAGCCGGCGGCGGGTGGCGGGCGCTGTGCTCAACGTAGCGGGCCGGGCTACCGTTCGGGGATGGCTGGAGTCGTCGACATCTCGCCCGGACGGTTCCGGCACTGGTCGATCCTGGCCTTTGGGGCCTGGAACGCGGTCATCTGGCTGGCCCGGATCCGCAACATCGTGGCCGACGAGTCCCTCGATGCCGGGGGGCGTGTGTTGTGGCTGGTGCCCGCCGTGGTGTTCGGGTTCGGCGGTCTGCTGGCGATCGCCGCCTGGTGGCGGGGTGGTGTGGCGCTGGCCCGCCCGCTGACGGCGCTGGTCGCGGCGGTGGCGCTGTACTGGCCGGTGCGGACGGTGCTGATCCTGCTCGACGGTCGCTCGCCGGCCTTCCGGTTCGTCCATCTGGCGCTCGCGGTGGTGTCGGTGGGCCTCGCCGTGGCGGTCTGGCGGCGGTTGCAGCGGACCAACCTGATCCCGACCGGCTCGTACCGGTAGGCTGGTCGACGCTATGGGACAGCCCGTGTCGGTCATCGAGAAACCCACCGGACGCGCAGGGGTGCTGCGCTTCGAAACCAACCGGAGCCTCACCGGGATGGGGCACGAGCGCTACCGCGCCGGCACCGCCGTTGAAGGCAACCGGCCTCCCGACGTGTTGGCCCGCCGGCTCTTCGAGCGTGGCGGCGTCGCGACGGTGCACATCTACGGCGGGTTGATCACCATCGAACTCGCCGAGCCCGACGAGAGCGGGCTCAAGGAGAGCGGGCTCAAGGAGATCATCGAGGATCTCTACACGTACTACCGCCCGGGCGTCGAACCGACCGTCACTCCCGCCGCCGAGTGATCTGCGGCGGCCGGGGCCTCCCGCCGCTCACTGCCGAACATTTGTTCGCTACAATCGGGACGTGGTCGATCGCGTTGCTGCTGCGCTGTCCCTGAACGACCGGGTTCGTCCGGTCAGCCTGGCCAACGAGCGCGTCCTCGAGGTGTCCGGGCCGTTGGCGTCGGTGTTGCCCGGCGGCGCCCTGCAGCGGGGGATCACCGTCGGTGTCGGCGGCGCAGCGACGTCGTTGGCGTTGGCCTTGGCCGCCTCGGTGGCCGGTGGGGACTCCTGGGTGGCGGCGGTCGGTATGGGAACCCTGGGGCTGGCCGCAGCCGAGGAGTCGGGGCTGGCCATGGAACGGTTGCTGCTGGTCGACCCGGTTCCGGCCGGGCAGTGGGCCGCGGTGGTCGCGGCGCTGGTGGAAGCGGTCGAGGTGGTGCTGGTGGCGCCACCCGCGTCGGCGGTGCCGGCTGGGCAGGCCCGTCGGGTGGCCGCCCGGATGCGCGAGCAGGGTGCGGTCCTGGTCCAGGTGGCCTGGCCCGAACGGGCCTGGCCACAACGGCCGGAGCTGTCCCTGCAGGCCCGACCGTTGGCCTGGTCGGGTATCGGTGCCGGTCACGGGCACCTGCGGGCCCGTCAGGTGGAGATCGCGGTGAGCGGCCGTCATGGGGCGGACCGGCCCCGTAGTGCCCGGTTCTGGCTGCCCGACGAGCACGGCCGTCTCGCCCCGGTCGAACCGGAGGCTGCGGTCACCTCGCTGCATCCGCAGGCGAGCCGCGCCCGGCCGTCGTCGTCGGGGGGCCGGGCGATGGCGTGCCCGACCCCGTCCCCGGCATGAACAGCGCGTTCGGCATGAACGGCTCGCCGACGCGCACCCTGGTGGTCTGGTGCCCGGACTGGCCGGTCCTGGCCCTCGGCCGTCATCCCGAGGAGCCGGCGGCGGTGTTCGTCGCCAACCGGTTGGTCGCCGCCACCGCGGCCGCCCGTCGGGACGGGGTCGCGATGGGCATGCGCCGCCGGGAGGCCCAGGCCCGTTGCCCGGCGATGGAGGTCCTCGATCGTGACCCCGATCGTGAAGCCCGTTCCTTCGAGGCCGTGGTGGCGGTGGTGTCGTCGTTCACCCCGTGGGTGGAGTTGTCCCGGCCGGGTACGTGCGCGTTGCCGACCCGGGGTCCCGCCCGGTATTTCGGTGGCGATCGGGCCCTCGCCGACGCCGTGCGCGAGCAGGTGGAGCAGGCGGTCCCGGCGATGGCCGGGCTGGTGGGGGTGGGTATCGCCGACGGTCCTTTCGCCGCCCGGTTGGCTGCTCGTCACCGCTCGCCCGGTCAGTTGGTCGAGCCGGGCCGGACCCCTGCCTTCCTCGCCCCGCTGCCGTTGTCGGTCCTGGAGCTGCCGGAGTTGGTCGGGGTGCTGCAGCGGCTCGGGCTGCACACGCTCGGTGCCTTCGCCGCCCTCGCCGTGCCCGATGTGATCGGCCGGTTCGGCCGGGTGGGGGAGCGGGCCCATCGCCTGGCCCGGGGTCTCGACGACCTGCCGCTCGACGCCCGCGTGCCCCCGTCGGATCTGTCGGTGTCGGCCGAGTTGGACCCGCCGGTGGCCCGGATCGACCAGGCGGCCTTCGCCGCCAAGTCCTTGGCCGACCGGTTGTCGGTCCTGCTCGACGACGCCGGCTGGTCCTGCCTGCGTCTGGCGGTCGAGGCGGAGACCGAGCACGGCGAGCACCTGTTGCGCCTGTGGCGTCATGAGGGGGCGCTCACCCCGGGGGCCATCGCCGAACGGGTCCGCTGGCAGCTCGAGGGCTGGTTGACCACCTCCGCGGTCAGCCGCCCGACCGGCGGTCTCATCCGTCTGGCCCTGGTGCCCGACCAGGTGATCCCGGCCCGGGGTCGTCAGCTCGGCTTCTGGGGTGGTCAGAGCGAGGCGGCCCGCCGGGCGGCCCGCGCCGCCGGTCGGGTGGCCGGGCTTTTGGGGCCGGCGGCGGTGCAGGTGGTCGATCGCCGTGGAGGCCGTCACCCCGATGAGCAGTTCTCGCTGCTGGCCGCGACGGCGGTCGATCTCGAGGATCGGGCCACGCAACCGTTGCCTGCGCCCACCGCGCCCTGGCCAGGTCGCTTGCCGGTGCCGTCGCCCGGCGTCGTGTGGGCTGCGGGTGACCGGCCGGCTGCCCGGGTGCTCGATGCGGCTGGTTCGCCGGTGACGGTGAACGGTCGGGGGGAGGCGAGTGCGGCCCCTGCCCGGCTGGAGGCGCGGGGGTGGTCCCGTCCGTATCGGGTCGAGGCCTGGGCGGGGCCGTGGCCGGTGGAGGAGCGATGGTGGGATCCCGCCCAGCAGCGGCGGGCGGCCCGGCTGCAGGTGGTACTCGATGACGTCAGTGCTTGGCTGGTGGTGCTGGAGGGGGGTTGCTGGTGGCTCGCTGCCCGTTACGACTGATCGGCAACCGGCTCGCAACGACCCTAGAGGTCGTCGGATGTCGTCGGATGTCGTCGGAGGCCGTCGGAGGCCGCGTTGAGGCGGCTGACTGCCTACTATCAGCCCTCACGCGCTTATCCGACCAGTGGCGACCCGAGCGGGCTCGTCACGCGAATCCGCAAGGAGCACGAGCATGGCCCTGGAATTGCCCCCGCTGCCCTACGCCTACGACGCCCTGGAGTCCGCGATCGACGAGGAGACGGTGCACATCCATCACGATCTGCACCATCAGGCCTACGTCAACAACGCGAACAACGCGGTGAAGGACACCGAGTGGGACACCAAGTCCGCCGAGGAGATCCTCCGCAACCTCAACAGCGTCGCCGAGAACATCCGTACGCCGATCCGCAACAACGTCGGCGGCGTGTGGAACCACAACATGTACTGGGAGATGATGGGCCCCAACGGCGGCGGTGAGCCCGGTGGCGAGCTCGGTGCGGCCATCACCTCGACCTTCGAGTCCTTCGACAACTTCAAGACCCTGTTCAACAACGGTGGTGCCACCCGTTTCGGCTCCGGCTGGGTGTGGCTGGTCATGAACAAGGCCGGCAAGCTCGAGGTCGTCTCGACCCCCAACCAGGACAACCCGATGACCGACGGCCTGGAGCCGGTCATGGTCAACGACGTGTGGGAGCACGCCTACTACCTGCGCTACCGCAACCGTCGGCCCGAGTACCTCGGCGCCTGGTGGAACGTGGTGAACTGGGACAACATCGCCGCCCGCTTCACCGCCGCCAAGGCCAAGGTGGGCTGAACCACCCCGTCGACCGGGTCGCCAGGCCCGGTCGGGTCGCTCGATCGTGGTGCCGCTGTCCCGCTCGGGGTGGCGGCACCATCGCGTTCTGACCGTATTCGGGTTGCATATCGAACGCGTGTTCGCGAACATGTGTTCGATGGGGTTCAACAATCCAGGCGTTCCCTGGTCGGAAATCGAACGCCGCCTGTCCGACGGGCGTGCCGCAGGTCCCGGTGCCGGTCGTTTTCCGGCGGCCGACGGGGGCGACAGCCCCGCCTGGTCCCGCAGCCGTTCGCCCTATCGGCCCCCGCTCGTCGAACCGCCTGCCCCTGGTGGCCGGGTTGCCTCGGCCGGGCGTCGCGGGCCGGGGTATGCCGAGCTTCACTGCCACTCCAACTTCTCCTTCCTCGACGGGGCCTCCCATCCCGAGGAGCTGGTGGAGGAGGCCGTCCGTCTCGGTCTCGGTGCGCTCGCCCTCACCGATCACAACGGCTTCTACGGCGTGGTCCGTTTCGCCGAGGCGGCACGGGTGCATGGCCTGCCCACGGTGTTCGGCGCCGAACTGTCGCTCGATCTGACCCGCGTGCAGGCCGGCCGAGCCGACCCGGAGGGGTCGCACCTGCTCGTCCTGGCGCGCAATCCCGCGGGGTATGCCCGTCTGGCCCGGGCCATCACCGCCGCCCAGATGGCGGGGGAGAAGGGCGCCCCCAGTATCGGGTTGGACCGGGTGGCCGAGATCGGCGGCTCGCCCAGTGACGACTGGGTGGTGCTCACCGGCTGCCGCAAGGGGCCCGTACCCCGGGCCCTGGTCGACGACGGGCCCGGGGCGGCGGCCGAACACCTGCACGGCTTGGTCGAACGGTTCGGTACCGCCAACGTCGTGGTCGAACTGTGGGATCACGGCGATCCGCTCGACAGCGTGCGCAACGATGACCTGGTCCGCCTGGCCGATCGGTTCGGGCTCGACGTGGTGGCCACCAACAACGTCCACTACGCCACCCCTGCCCGGCGCCGGTTGGCCACCGCGTTGGCGGCGGTGCGTTCCCGCCGCGGGCTCGACGAGATCGAGGGGTGGCTGCCGGCCTGTGCCGGAGCTCATCTGCGCGCCGAGGCCGAACAGCAGCGCCGGTTCGCCCGCTATCCCGGGGTGGTGGAACGCGCCGGTGAGCTCGGTCTGGCCTGCGCCTTCGATCTCTCGTTGGTCGCCCCCCGTCTGCCCGACTTCCCGGTCCCGTCCGGTCATGATGAGATGTCCTGGTTGCGGGCCCTGGTCGAGCGGGGGGCGACCGCCAGGTACGGTCCCCGTTCCGGTCCGGCCCATACCGCGGTGTATGCCCAGATCGATCACGAGCTGGCGCTCATCGGACAACTCGGGTTCCCCGGCTATTTCCTCACCGTCGGCGACATCGTCGAGTTCTGCCGCAAGGCCGACATCTACTGTCAGGGCCGTGGCTCCGCGGCCAACAGCGTCGTCTGTTACGTGCTGGGGATCACCAAGGCCGACGCCTTCGCCCTCGGCCTGCTGTTCGAACGGTTCCTCTCTCCCGAACGCGACGGTCCACCCGACATCGATCTCGACATCGAGTCATCCCGTCGGGAGGAGGTCATCCAGTACGTCTATGAACGCTACGGGCGCGATCGCACCGCTCAGGTCGCCAACGTGATCACCTACCGGGCCCGCTCCTCGGTGCGGGACATGGCCAAGGCCCTGGGGTACGCCCCCGGGCAGCAGGATGCATGGTCGAAACAGGTCGATCGGTGGTCCACCGTGGCGGACCATGCCGGCACGACCGACCGGCACGGCAACCCCGATCACGACGTGCCCGTCGCGGTGCTGGAGTTGGCTCGGGAGGTGGAGAACTTCCCACGGCATCTCGGTATCCACTCCGGCGGGATGGTCATCTGCGATCGACCGGTGGTCGAGGTGTGCCCGGTGGAGTGGGGGCGGATGGAGAACCGCTCGGTCCTGCAATGGGACAAGGACGACTGCGCCGCCACCGGTCTGGTCAAGTTCGACCTGCTGGGTCTGGGCATGCTCAGCGCCTTGCACGGGGCGGTCGACCTGATCGCTGCGGCGGAAGGCCTGCAGCTCGACCTGGCCGCCATCCCCCAGGACGATGCGGTGTACGACATGTTGTGCCGGGCCGACTCCATCGGGGTTTTCCAGGTGGAGTCGCGGGCCCAGATGGCGACCCTGCCCCGGTTGCGGCCCCGCACCTTCTACGACCTGGTGGTAGAGGTGGCCCTGATCCGCCCCGGCCCCATCCAAGGAGGATCGGTCCACCCCTACATCCGCCGGCGCAACGGGTTGGAGGAGCCCACCTACCTGCACCCGCTGCTGGAGCCCGCCCTGGCCAAGACCCTCGGGGTGCCGTTGTTCCAGGAGCAGTTGATGCAGATCGCCATGGACGTCGGTGGGTTCAGCGCGGCAGAGGCCGACCAGTTGCGCCAGGCCATGGGCTCCAAGCGAAGCCGGGCACGCATGGAGCGGTTGCACCAACGGTTCCTCGACGGGTCCGCTGAGCGGGAGGTCGGCGGCGAGGTGGCCGAGCAGATCTGGCTGAAGCTGGCTGCTTTCGCCGACTACGGCTTTCCCGAGAGCCACTCGGTCAGCTTTGCCTACCTCGTGTACGCCTCGGCCTGGATCAAGTTGCACCACCCGGCAGCGTTCTGCGCCGCCCTGCTCAACGCCCAGCCGATGGGGTTCTACAGCCCGCACTCGTTGGTGCAGGACGCCCGGCGTCACGGGGTGGTGGTGCACACCCCTGACCTCAATGCCTCGGCCGCGGCGGCGACGATGGAACCCTGTCCGTCCTCGACCGGTGGGGTGGCGGTACGGCTCGGTCTCTCCTCGGTGCGGGCCCTGGGGCCGGAACTGGCCGAACGCATCGCCGCCGGTCGTCCCTACCGCGATCCGGAGGAGGTCCGGCGTCGTGGCGGAGCCGGGCTCGCGGCGTTGGAGGCGCTGGCCACCGCCGGGGCATTCGGTTGTTTCGGCCTGGGCCGGCGGGAGGCGTTGTGGGCGGCCGGTGCATTGGCGCAGACCGGCGAGGACCGCCTGGCCGGCATCGTGACCGGTGTCCACGCCCCGTCGCTCCCCGGCCTGAGCGCGCACGAGGAAGCCTTGGCCGATCTGTGGGCCACCGGGGTGAGCCCGGACGGGCATCCCACCCGCTTCCACCGTGAACGGCTGGTATCAATGGGGGTCGTCACCGCCGTCGGGTTGGGCGAGGTGGGGCATCGGGCGCGGGTGAAGGTGGCCGGGGTGGTGACTCATCGCCAGCGCCCGGCCACCGCAGGGGGTACCACCTTCATCAACCTGGAGGACGAGACCGGGCTGGTCAACGTCGTGGTCTCCAAAGGCTGTTGGGCCCGGCACCGACGGGTGGCCCGCGGGGAGGTGGCGCTGGTGGTGAGCGGTCGGCTCGAGCGTGGCGAGGGCGGGGTCGTCAACGTGATCGCCGAACGATTGGAGCCGTTGGCGGCGGCCGTGGGCCCGGTTCGTTCCCGAGACTTCCGTTGAGCCACCCGGTCGGGGCCGGCGCCGAGTAAGGTTCGGGACGAATGGAGGGCAGGAGACGCAACCTTCGGACCATGCTGACCGAGGCGAAAGATCGCTCGGAGCTAATGGTCGACCTCGCCTACGCCGCGCTGTACTTCGGCGACCCCGACATGGCCGAGGAGGTGGACGAGCTCAACGAAGACCTCCAGGAACTCGCCTCGGACATGCGGGCCACCTGTGTGCTCGGCGCCCGCAACCTCAAAGAGGCACAGGCGATGGCCTCGGTCCTGCAGGTCATCGACTGCATCCAGCGCATCGCCGGTGATGCGGTCGACATCGCCCGTATCGTCACCCACCGCCTCGGCATCCCCAGGGAGCTGGTGGCTGACCTGTCCAACGCCGAGGAGATCTCCCATCGCGTCCTGGTCCGTGAGGGGTCGCACATGGCGCACCGGCCGCTCGAGGGTCTCGAACTGCCCACCGTGACCGGGATGCGCATCAGCGCCGTGCGCCGGGGCCGCGAATGGATCACCGATGACATCGACGGTGACCTGGTCCTGCGCCCGAACGACGTGCTGTTCCTGCAGGGCCCCCCGGCGGGGATCACCCGCCTCCGCGAGCTCGCCGGGGCGCCGTACTGGCATCCGCCGCAGTCCACGCAGCCGGATGCGGCCCTGTCCGATCTCGATCGTGCCGTGGACGTGCTGGTCGAGATGAAGAACCTGTCCGAGGTAGCGGTCGGGCTGGCCTACTCGGCGCTGGTGCTGCGTGATCCGGTCCTGGCCGCCGAGGTCAAACACCTCGAGAACCGTCTCGACGAGATGAAGGACCGCCTGGAGTTGTGGGTTCTCCGGGCGGCGCAGCGCGACCTCGACCCGGGTGCGTTGCGCGGCCTGCTGCACCTCTCCCAGGCCGCCGAGGACCTCGGCGACCAGGCCCAGCAGATGGTGTGGCTGGTGGAGGACCCCGGGGACGAGGTGCATCCCATCCTGGCCATCGCCTTCGGCGAGACCGAGGAAGTGGTGTTCCAGGTGCCGGTGGCGCCGGGGTCAGAGGCCGAAGGTGTGACGCTGTCCTCGTTGGCCATCGACGTCGAGCCGGGCTTCCAGATCCTCGCCATCCGTCGTGCGGGCGGCTACCTCTACCGGCCCCGGGGCTCGGTGGTGCTGCTGGCGGAGGACGAGCTGTTGGCCCAGGGCCCCTACGAAGGGCGTGAGGCGCTGGCCAACCTGCTCGGGTGGGGCTTCAACGTCGACGAGGACACCGGCGCCTGGGAGCTGCTCGACGCCGGCGGTGACGTCGTGCGCAGTGGCTGAGTTGCCCGCCACGAACGCAGCGAGAAGGACGCGATGAGCGACGATCCGATCCCGACCGGTGGTGCCGATCCCGACGCCGAGCTGGGCAGCGATGCCTGGCTCGCGTCCAGATCGGGCGCCGGGGCGGTCTACCACGGCGAGCCCTACATCATCGACGTGATGGTCAGTGGCGATCGCAGTGGTCAGGGCACGACGTATCACGTCGTGCTGGAGGACGGGGCAACACCGCAGTTCAGGCCCGGCGCGGCCGGCGGGCATGCATCGGCGACGCTCGAGATGAGCCGGTCGGAAGCCGAGGGGCAGCGCTCCGGCCAGCATCCGGTGGTGGGCTATATGCGGGGTTCCACCAAGACCAAGGGTGCGACCCGTCCGATCTACGAGTTCTTCCGCCTCATCGGCTGAGCCTGGCAGCCCCGCAGCTCGGGTGGCCCGCAGCTCGGGTGGCCCGCAGCTCGGCTGAGCCTGGCAGCCCCGCAGCTCGGGTGGCCGGCAGCTCGGGTGGCCGGCAGCTCGGGTGGCCGGCAGCTCGGGTGGCCGGCAGCTCGGCTGTCCGGCAGCGCTGGTGGCAGGTTCGGCCGGTTCCGGCCACTGGCCCGGCTGTCGGGGGGGGGCGTGCTCGGTTGGGTCAGCCAGGTTCAGCGCAGACGTCGCTGCGCGTCGCGAATTAGCCGGTAGCCGATCGGGCGCACCGAGCTGAGCACGGCATTGAGCTCGGCGTCGCCGGTCAGCAGTTGGTACTCGGCGATCTTCGTCAACCAGTCAGGGTCGAAGGCGCGCAGCTCGCTGCTGTCGATCGCCGGCCGCAGCCGGACCTCGGTCAAGCCTGGTGTGAGGTTGCGCAGCAGGTCGAGCAGTGCCTCGCGTGAGCCGGCTGAACGGAGGCTGACCACTCGATCGGCGTGCAGCACCCCCACCTCGGCGGCCAATTCGCGCAGGGGGAACTGCACCCGTGGCTCGGTCAGCTCGTCAGGGAGCTGAATGGGCAAGTCGAACTCCTCGGCCATCTCGAGGTAGATGTCGAAGAACTCGGGCCGCAACGTCAGGGCGCCGAGGTGGGTGTCGAGATGGGTGACATCGATGCCCCACTGCACGGCACGAGTCACCTGTGCCCGGCATTCCCGGCGCAATTCGTCGATGTCTGCGTGGTCCCACAGGTCCTCGATGGTGCGCGGGAAGCCACCGTCGCCGTCAATGAGGCTCGGCGACATGGTGATCGGGCCCCAGCGGTACCGTTCGAACTCGGCGTTGAGGGTGAACTGCACCCCGATGTCGTCGTTGCGATAGCTCGCCGCGGCATCACGCGCCCAGGGGCAGGGAACCATGAGTGCTGAGGTGGAGCCCACCCCGAGCCGTAGGGCGGCGTACACCGCGTAGTTGGAGGCGTGACTCAGACCGAGCCCGCCCACCGAGACCAGAAGGGCCCGGGTTCCGGGTTCGAGGCCGAGTCGTTCGAGCGTTGCGGTCACCGCCTGCACGCTACTGCGCGCCTCCGGTGCGGTCGGGCTGGCACCGCACCGCCTGCCCATCCAATGCGGCCCCGGCCGGTGGTGACTGCCTTCGCCCGGTGGCGACTGCCCCGGCCGTCGGGCCCAAAGCGGTGCCGGTCACATGGCTCACCCGGCTGTCCGGCTGTCGGTGCCATGGGCTGCTGTCGGTGCCATGGGCGGCCGCGGCCGGCGGCGGCGAGGGGCTGCACGTTGTCCACCCGGTGCCAGGCGTGCGCAGTACGCCGAAGCGCTCGTGCGGCGACTATTCCGGCGTCGGAAGAGGCCGATGCAGTCAGCCGACGTTGCGTCAGCCGACGTTGCGTCAGCCGACGTTGCGTCAGCCGACGTTGCGTCAGCCGA
>CANJRG010000004.1 GCA_947476745.1 Acidimicrobiia bacterium
AGAGCTGCGGCCCGAATGCGGCGAACCGCTGGGGCGAGGGAACACTGTAGGGAGGGACCAGCGGATCGTCAAGGGTTTTCTCCGGGTTCAGAGAGATTTCCTTCGAGTTCAGCTGGCACTGAGCACATGGAAGTCGCTCCTACCCCGTCTGACCAGGACATATCGTTCCATGATCAGGTCAGCGGAAGTAAGGCGGTGGTGAGGCTCCAGACGGCGGCCGTTGACCATCCAGCCCCGTTGCTCGAGCAGACGCCGCGCCTCGGACCTCGACGAAGCCAAGCCGAGCTCTGCGAAGAGCTCCGCCGGAACGGCACCCTCGCCGGACAATCGTGACGGGTCGAACGTCGCCAGTGGCACCTCACGGCACAACATCTCCCAAGAAGCGGCGTCGACCAAACGTGGGTCACCGCCGGCGAAGAGAAGGTCGGCAGCCTGTTCTGCGGCATCCGCCTGGTCGTCTCCGTGCACCAGGGCGGTGATCTCGCGGGCGAGGCGACGTTGCGCCACGCGCCGTTCCGGTGACAGTTGATGGGCTGCCACGAGTTCCTCGACATCGTGCACCTGTAGGAGGGTGAGCTGGAGCATGAGCTTCCGCACGTCCTCGTCGGGGGTCCCGATCCAAGCCTGGTGGAAGCGGAACGGACTCATCTTCTGGGCGCTCAGCCAGAGGTTCGCGCCGGTGGAGGACTTGCCATACTTCGTGCCGTCGCGGCGCGTGAGAAGTGGGCTGGTCAGTCCGAACGCATGCGACCCGGTACGACGGCGAATGAGATCGATCCCCGCGGCGATGTTTCCCCACTGGTCGCTTCCGCCGATCTGCAGCTCGCAGCCATCGAGCCGGTAGAGCTCGTAGAAGTCGTTGGCCTGCAGGAGCATGTAGCTGAATTCGGTGTAGGAGAGCCCCGAGGCGCTTTCGAGCCGGCTTCGCACCGATTCCTTCCCCAGCATCTGATTGACGGTGATGTGCTTACCGACATCCCTGAGGAAGTCGATGACGCTCGTCGCGATCGTCCAGCTGCGATTGTCGACGAGTCGCGCCGGATGTAAGCCCCCATCGAAGTCGAGGAAGCGGCGGAGCTGGGGCACGATGCCCTCGAGGTTGGCCGCCAATTGCGCATCGTCGAGGAGGTTTCGTTCTTCGGAGCGGCCGCTGGGGTCCCCGATCATTCCGGTGGCACCGCCGGCCAGAGCGATGGGGCGATGGCCGCCGTCCTGGAATCGACGGAGGTTGAGCAGCATCAGCAGGTTTCCGGCGTGCAGGCTGTCCGATGTGGGGTCGAAGCCGCAGTAGACGGTGATCGGACCGTCATCAAGCCGTTGTCGCAGGCTTGCGAGGTCGGTGCTGTCGTGGACCAGGCCACGGGCCTGCAGGTCGTCGAGGACGGCGGATCCCTTGTGCGTCACATGGTCAGGTTGCCCCAGGCTGCGCTGAAGGTCCAAGTGGTTTGGTCGACGGCGCCACCGGAGGCAAGGGGAGAGGCCCCGGCCAGCGGGCAGCCGACCCGGCGTTTTCCCGGCTCTCGCCAAGTTCCTGACCGGCCCTGCGCTGCAGAAGCCCCTCCGACGTAGGACAATGGGACCCATGGTTCGGACCATGAAGCGCCGCATGCGGGTTCCCAGACGTTCCGTAATGGTCGTCGCTGTGCTGCTCACCCTGCTCGCCGTGCTCGTGGGCGCTTGCTCCTACCGCCAGACCGAGGTCACGCCGGTCATTCCCCAGATGTCGGAGTCATCGCGGATCTACGCGGCCGACGGGACCTTGCTGACGGTTCTGCACGCCGAACAGAACCGTGAAGTCGTCACCTTTGAGCAGCTCCCCAAGACGTTGGTCGATGGCGTCGTGTCCATCGAGGACAAGCGGTTCTGGGAGCACAACGGCGTCGACCTCCAGGCCGTCCTTCGAGCGGCGAAGGCCAACGCCGAAGCCGGCGGGATTGCCGAGGGCGGCTCGACGATCACCCAGCAGTACGTCAAGAACGCGCTACTCGACGCCGAGCAGACCCTCAACCGCAAGCTGCGGGAGATGTCTCTTGCGCTGGAACTCGAGCGGAACTTCTCAAAGGAGCTCATTCTCGGGCTCTACCTGAACACGATCTATTTCGGTCACGGCGCCTACGGCGTGCAAGCGGCCGCGCAGACGTACTTCGGGGTGCCCGTGGCCCAACTCAGCCTGCCGGGATCGGCCTTGCTCGCCGGTCTCATCCAGTCCCCCAGTGCGACGGACCCCTTTATCAGCCCCGATGCCGCGCTCGCCCGACGCAACGTCGTGCTCGAACAGATGCTCGCCGATGGACGGATCTCCGACAGCGAGGCCTTGGCGGCGCGGAACGCGCCGCTCGGTCTGCGGCCCGAGTTCACCGAGGCCGACCGGTTCCCAGCGGCCCACTTCGTGGAGGAGGTGAAGCAGTTCATCCTCACCGACCCTCGATTCGGCGGGACCGAGCGGGCCAGGCGCGACCTGCTGTTCGGTGGTGGCCTGCGGATCCACACGACGATCGATCGGCGCCTGCAGGCACTCGCCGAACGAGCGGTGGCCGAGGTGCTTCCCGATCCCGAGACACAGCCCGATGCCGCCCTGGTGAGCATGGACGTCGCCACCGGCAAGGTGTTGGCCATGGTCGGCGGCCGGGACTACTTCGGGTCCAGCCCGTACGCCAAGGTCAACCTGGCCATGGGCAGCGGACGACAGGCCGGTTCGACCTTCAAGACGTTCGTCCTGTCCACCGCCGTCGAGAAGGGCGTGCCCCTCGCCAAAATCTACCCTGCACCTCCGCAGATCGAGTTCAAGCTCGACAATGGCGACACGTGGGTCGTGCGCAACTATGGCGGGTCCGGAGGCGGCCAGGCCAACCTGCTCGAGGCCACGACGCGGTCCTACAACACCGTCTTCGCCCAACTCATGATGGAAGTGACCCCAGATGCCGCCGTCAGCGTGGCCCATGCAATGGGCATCACCTCCCCATTGCTGCCCGTACCGGCAGCGGTGCTCGGCACCGAGAACGTAACCGTCCTCGAGATGGCAAACGCCTACGGGACCCTCGCCAACCGCGGCATTCGCGTCCCCCCGATCTTTGTCTCGCTGGTCACCGACGCCGGAGGCAACGTGCTCTTCGAAGCCCCCATGGACCGCACCCGGGCCATCGAGGAGGAGAGCGCCGACCAGGTGAGCTACGCCCTGCAACAGGTGGTCAAGCGTGGAACAGGGACCGGCGCACAGATCGGCCGACCCGTCGCGGGCAAGACCGGAACGGCAGAGGAGTACCGCGACGCCTGGTTCGTCGGATATACCCCACAGGTGGTCGCCGCGGTGTGGGTCGGCTACCCGCAGGAGCAGCTGTCGATGGTTCCGCCGACGACTCCGCTGACCGTGACCGGAGGGTCCTGGCCGGCTGACATCTGGCGGACCTACATGTCCGAGGCGACCGCCGACCTCGAAGAACTCGATTTCCATCCGCCTCCGACCAAGGTCGCAGCGTACCTGTCTGCGGCGACGTCGACGAACGTGACCTCGACCACCATCAATCCGGTGGGCGCCACCACCACGACCCGTCCCGGCGCGACCACCACCACCGTGGTGACCACCCCGGGGGTGACCACCACGTCGGTGTCCACCACGGTCGTCTCCAGCACCACGACCCCATCGACGAGCACCACCGGGCCGCCGCCGGTTTCCACGACAGCTGCAGCACGAAGCCGCGGCTGAACGGCGCAGCCCGTCACCACCCACGCCGTCACCACCCACGCCGTCACCACCCACGCCGTCGCAGGGCCTGCGGCCGCCAGGCTCCGAGCTGTCCATGCCCTCCAGCCACCCTGTCCGCCGGGGTGGGAAAGCAGATCACGCCCCGCAGTGAGCACGCCCACGCCATCCATCACCCCTCCCCTCTCACCTGATACGAGTGCCCCCCGCCGACCGTGGTTCTGCCGGCCGTCCGGCCTGGCGGCCGCCGCCGTGGTCGCCGGATCGTTCGCCCTGTGGACCTACGCCTTCTCCGGACTCGCCAAGAAAGACCCGCCCGACACCCTCGCCGACAAGGCCTATGCCGCTGCGGCCGAGACGCTGTGCGCGCCGTATCGGGCCTACGTCGATGCGCTGCCACCGGCGCCGGCCTCGAAGACCCCTGTCGATCGAGCGGTCGTACTCGGAGACGCCACCGAGGCGCTGACCGAGATGGTGGCGTCCTTGCGCACCACCGGACCCGACAACGCGGCCGATCAGTACATCGTGGCCAAGTGGCTCGCTGACTGGGACCAGTACATCGCCGACCGTACGGCCTATCGCGACGTGCTCGCGACCGGAACCGATGCCAAGTTCGTCCTCACCTCGACCGACGGCGAGATCTACACCAAGTCCATGGACAACCTGGCCACCGTCAACGCCATGACATCCTGCGGCACGCCCGGCGACGTCTGACCCCGGGACCACCGGGAACCCTCAGACCAGCCTGGCGTCGACCAACCCGAGGCCTCGCGCCACCAGGCGGCGGAGGCCGTCATCGGGTTCGTACGCCGCCAGTTCCTCGCGGTCGACCCAACTCTGCGCCGTCGACTCGTGATTGTGCTGCGCCACGGCGCCGATCGGCGCCAGGACGAGGTAGCGCACGTCGAGGTGCAGGTGCGGCGGTTCGTTCGGCGGTCGGACCTCGTGCACATCGAGATCGATCGCCGGGCCGTACACCACCAAGGAGTCGATGCCACTCTCCTCGGTCGCCTCGCGCCAGGCCGACCGTGCCAGGTTGGCCTCGCCGTCCGCGTGACCGCCCGGCTGGAACCAGCGGCGCAACTTGCGGTGTTCCAGGAGCAGCACCCGGCGGTCTTCGGCTGTCGCGACCAGCGCCGAGGAGGTCAGATGACCCGGAGCGCACGTGCGCAACAACGCGTCGTGGTGCTCATCGAGGAACCGCAGCATCGCCGATCGATGCCGCTCGTGATCGGGGTCGCCGCCCAGCGCCGAGACGATCTCGGCCCGGGCTCGGGCAAGGAGGTGACTGGAGGACAACTCCGCAGGGGTGAGCACGGGCACGCCGCTGGACGCTAGCCCCGGGCCACCCCACGAGACACGTGGGGGCTTGTCGTCACCAGCCACCTCCAAGGCCGATCGACCGCCTTGGAGATACCGATCCGGGTCGTGCGGACGACCTCGGCCGAAGCCGGCACCCAGCCGCCGTGCCCATGGCCCGGCTCGACTCCTACCGGGACGGCCAAGCGCAGCGGCGCACCGTCGTGGCAGAGATCGGCGCCGTCCTGCGCCGCCTCGATCGCCAGGGCCGAACAGAGCTTGCCCGGACCCGAGCAAAGTTGCCGCGGCGCCGAGGACGGTGATCGCCGCTGCGCCATCACTGCCTCGCCGGCCTTCGGCTCACCGGCCCGCAGCAGTACGGCAGCGCCGACACCACTCGCGTCGCAGACCACGTTCGCGCACCAGTGCACGCCATAGGAACGGTAGACGTACAGGTGCCCTGGCGGACCGAACATCGATCGAGTGCGGGGACGCAGCCCGATGAAGCTGTGGCTGGCCGGATCATCCGGCTCGTAGGCCTCGACCTCGACGATGCGCGCCGCCGTGGCTCCGTGCCACAGCCACAAGCCGAGCAACTCCGGCGCGACGTCGACCGCCGGGCGCTCGAAGAAAGACCGACTCAGGACTGCACCAGATGGCACGGGGCGCGGCATCGGCTTCCGCTCGGGCGAGTCGACCTGCGGACCGCGACCGGCGATGCTCAGGCGTCCTGCAGTCGGGTCATGGTGGTGTCCAGCTGCTTCTGGAACTTCACCAGCTGCTTCGCGACCTGTACAGGTCCTCCCGCACCCGGGCTCGACCGACGCTGCACCGCCTGACCCGGGGCGCACAGCGCCGCAGCTTCCTCCCCCAGCAGGGGATGGGCCGCCACCAGCTCGGGAAGGCCGACGTTGCGCTCCAGCGAGTCGCGGACGAGGGCACCCACCAGTGCGTGGGCGTCACGGAACGGCGTGCCGCGACCCACCAGCCACTCGGCAAGATCGGTGGCCGCCAGGTATGGCGAGTCAGCGGCAGCCTCCATGCGCTTGCGGTCGAAACGCAGGGTGTCGATCATGCCGTTCATCGCGGAAAGGGCAAGCTTCAGCTGATCGACCGCGTCGAAGAAGGGCTCCTTGTCCTCCTGAAGGTCCCGGTTGTAGGCCAACGGCAAGCCCTTGAGCATGGCCAGCACGCCGGTCAGGTGACCGATGAGCCGGGCGGCCTTGGCCCGGGTCAGCTCGGCAATGTCCGGGTTCTTCTTCTGCGGCATCATCGACGACCCGGTCGAGTAGCGGTCGTCGAGGCGGATGAAGCCCACTTCCTCGCTCGACCAGATCACGATCTCCTCCGCGACCCGTGACAGGTGCACGGCGAGCAGGGTGCAACAGAACAGCGACTCCGCCACGAAGTCCCGATCCGACACGGCATCGAGCGAATTGTCGAAAACGCGGGCGAAGCCCAGTTCGTTGGCCGTGAACCGCGGGTCGAGCGGGAGTGAGGAACCGGCCAGCGCCCCGGCGCCGAGCGGCGAGACGTCCGCCCGACGGCGGGCGTCGAGCAGCCGGTCGACATCGCGGAACAGCGCCCAGCCATGGGCCAGCAGGTGATGGGCCAGCAGCACCGGCTGGGCCCGCTGCAAGTGGGTGTAGCCGGGGACGTAGGTCTCGCCGGCCTCTTTCGCCCGATGCAGCAGCGTGCGCTGCAGCACGGTGACCCGACGGGCCACATCGATCAGCTCGCGGCGGGTGTAGAGCCGCAGATCGGTGGCGACCTGATCGTTGCGGCTGCGACCCGTATGCAACTTGGCACCGGGTGGGCCGGCGATCTCCGTCACGCGACGTTCGACGGCGGTATGGATGTCCTCGTCGGTCGCCAGGAACGTGAAGGACCCCGAGCGCATCTCGCGCTCGACCTGGTCGAGGGCGTCGAGAACGGCGGCCTCCTCAGCGGCGCTGATCAACTTGACCTTGGCCAGGCCCTTGACATGGGCTCGGGAGCCGGTGATGTCGTCGAGCCACAACCGGCGGTCGAAGGGCAGGCTGACCGTGAACGCCCACAGCTCGTCTGAGGGGCCCTGTTCGAATCGACCGTGCCACAGCGGCGCCGCCGCCGGGTGCGCCTCACCACCCTCTGGTTCGCCGCGATGCGGCTCGTTGGTAGGCATGTTCTGGTTCGTCATCTCGATCCCTCGCCGGCCAAACCGGCCAGTTCTGCCAACTCTTCGGCCATGCTGGCACCGGTTCGGCCCTCGGCCACCACCACCAACAGTGTGTCATCGCCCGCGACCGTTCCCAGGACACCGTCCAACCCGGAGCGGTCCAGCGCCGAGGCCACCACATGGGCGGACCCGGGCGGCGTTCGCAGGAGCACCAGGTTGCCCGACGGCGCAACCTCCACCACCCACTCGCCCAGGACACGCCGCAGGTGCTCGTGCGGGGCGAGTTGCTCGGAGGGCAGCTCCGGGATGGCGTAGGCCGCCTCGCCGCCGCGCATGCGCACCTTGACCGCACCGAGGTCCTCGAGATCCCGTGACACCGTGGCCTGGGTCGCGGCAACGCCGTCGGCCGCCAGCAACTCGACCAGCAATGCCTGGCTCGTCACGGTGTGGTGTTCGAGCAGCCGGGCAATGCGGTGTTGGCGCTGCGCCTTGGACAGGGTCATGAACAGCCTCGTTCCGCCCACAACCAACTCAACAGGCCACGTGCGGCGTGCATCCGGTTCTCGGCCTGGCGCCAGACCCGGCTGCGCTCGCCGTCGATCACCTCTGCCGCGACCTCCTCCCCCCGATGCGCCGGCAGGCAGTGCAGGAACACCGCATCCGACGCGGCGTGGCCCATGAGCCCAGCCGTCACCTCGAAGGGGGAGAACGCCGCCCGCTTGGTGTCGGCGAACTGCTCCTCGCCCATGGACACCCACACATCGGTGTAGACGGCGTCGGCACCGGCAACCGCCTCGAAGGGGTCGTCGGTCTGCTCGAGGCTGCCGCCGAGATCCGCGACCCGCGCCGCGTCCTGTTCGCCGAGGCCGTAGCCGGCCGGACAGGCGACCCGCATCCGCATCCCGCACATCGCGGCACCGAAGGCCAGCGACCGGCACACGTTGTTCCCGTCTCCGACGTAGGCCACCGTGCGGCCCGCGAGGCTTCCCCACTCCTGCTGCATCGTCAGCAGGTCGGCCAGCGCCTGCATCGGGTGGGAACGGTCCGACAGCAGGTTCAACACCGGTGCCACGCCCACGTCGGCCATGCGTTGCACCGTTCGATGGTCGAAAACCCGGGCGCCGATCGTGCCGTAGTAGCCGGCGAGGGTGCGGGTCACGTCCTCGACCGACTCGCGCTGGTCCAACCCCACCTCTGCCCCGCTGATGTAGGACGGGTGTCCGCCCAGCTGAACGACCGCCATCTCCATCGAATGCCGGGTACGCGCCGAGGGCTTCTCGAACACCAGCGCCACGCCCGATCGGGCCAGAACGCGCGGTGGATCGGGCGTCCCAGCCAGTTCCAACACGCGTGCCAGTTCGTCGGGACGTAGATCGTCGATCTCGAGCAGATGACGCATCACAGCGACTGCAGCACCCGGCCGAGGATATCGACCGCGGTGTCCATGTCGGCGTCGCTGATGTTCAGCGGCGGCGTCAGGCGCAGGGCGCTCGCGGTGATGGCGTTGACCACCAGCCCGGCCTCGAGGCAGGCGGCGTACGCGACTTTCGCGTCCAGCCCGGGGGCCAACTCGGCAGCCAGGATCAGCCCCGAGCCGCGAACCGACGCCACCTGGGGGATCTGTTCGAGCTTGGCGGTGAGGTAGGCACCCTTCTCCCGTGACTGGCCGGGCAGATCGTCGCGTTCCATGATCTCGAGTACCTTGCGCACCGCAGACGTGGCCATGGGCTGGCCGGAATACGTCGAGCCGTGATCGCCCGGTTGGAACGACCCGGCGACATCGGCCCGGGCCCAGATCGCCCCGATGGGCATGCCGTTACCCATCGCCTTGGCGAGGCAGACCACGTCGGGCTCGATGCCGTGGTGCTGGAACCCGAACCACCGACCGGTGCGGGCGAAACCGGTCTGCACCTCGTCCATCATGAGCAACAGGCCACGCTCGTCACAGAGACGCCGCGCCGCCTGCAGGTACTCCGTCGACGCCGGGAACACGCCACCCTCGCCCTGGATCGGCTCGAGCAGGATCGCGGCGACGGTGGGATCGATGGCGGCCTCGAGGGCCTCGATGTCGCCGAGGGCGACGTGGCGGAAGCCCTCGGGCATCGGCGCGAACGGCTCGTGCTTGGCCGGTTGCCCGGTCGCCGCCAGGGTGGCCAGGGTCCGGCCGTGGAAGCTTCCATAGGTGGTGATAACCCCGTAGCGGCCGTGCCCGGCCCACTTGCGGGCCAACTTGATCGCGGCTTCGTTGGCCTCGGCTCCGGAGTTGCAGAAAAAGACCTGGCCACCAGCGGGGCTTCCGTCCCCGATCAGCCGGTCGATGGTGCGGGCCACCTCCCATGCGTGCTCGGTGGCGAAGATCGACGACACGTGCAGCAGCGTGCGGGCCTGCTCGGCGATCGCGTCGGCCACCTCGGGATGGGCATGGCCGAGCGACGTGACCGCCAAGCCGCACAGGAAGTCGAGGTACTCCTTGCCGTGGTTGTCCCACAGCCGGGACCCCTCACCGCGCACGAACATCACCGATGGCGCGGCGAAGTTCGACATGATCGGGCAGCGAACGAGATCGGACGGTGCGTCCATCTGGATGGAGTGCGTCGACATGGTGGTTCCCCCTGGGCATGACGTGGACAGACTGATGGGTGACCGGCCCCAAGGCGGGTCGGCGGGTGGTGGTGACCGCACAGGGCAGCGGGGCGGCTAGGCGGCAGGACGGCGGAGAGCGCAGTTGGACGGTGCGGCAGGACGGCCGCTATCGGCCGGGACGTCGTCGCCGAGGGTCGGCTCAGCTCCCGGTGATCATCGTGCCGATGCCGCTGTCGGTGAACAGTTCCAGCAGCAGCACATGATCGATACGCCCATCGATCAGGTGGGCGGAGCGCACGTTGGCCGCAACCGCGCTGAGACAGGCCTCGACCTTCGGGATCATCCCGGAGGCCACGGTGCCGTCCTCGATGAGGGGCTGCAGTTCAGCGGCCGTGATGTGCGAGATCAGCGTGGCCGGATCGGCCACGTCACGGCGGAGACCCTCGATGTCGGTGAGGAACACCAGCTTCTCGGCTTCGAGGGCAACGGCGATGGCGCCGGCCACGGTGTCGGCGTTGATGTTGTACGCCTGGCCGGTGTCGTCGACGCCGATCGTGGCGATCACCGGGATGAGGTCCTGTTCCAGCAGCCGCAGCAGTAACGACGGGTTGATGTGAGCGACGTCGCCGACGAAGCCGAGGTCAGGGTCGTGCAGAACGGCGGTGATCAGCCCGGCGTCCTCGCCGGACACGCCCACAGCGAGCGGACCGTGGCGATTGATGTCGGAGACCAGCTCACGGTTCACCTTGCCCACCAGCACCATGCGGGTGATCTCCAGCGACTCGGCATCGGTGACCCGCAACCCGTTGCGAAACTCGGCCTTCTTGCCGAGCCTTCCCATCATCTCGGTGATCTGGGGACCGCCGCCGTGCACCACGACCGGCTTCAGGCCGACCGACTGCATCAGCACGATGTCCTCGGCGAACTGGGCGGCGCCTCCCCCCGGGTTCATGGCGTTCCCGCCGTACTTGACCACCACGACCTTGTTGCGGAAGCGCTGGATGTAGGGCAGGGCCTGGGCCAGCACGGCAGCGGTGTCCGATGCAGCGGTCTGCGAGGTGGTCGCGTCATCGGTCATGGGTACACCCCCACCACCGGTAGGCCGGTGGTTTCCGCAAGCCCGCAGATCAGGTTCGCGCACTGCACCGCTGCACCCGAGGCTCCCTTGGTCAGGTTGTCGATGGCACAGATGCCGAGCACGAAGCCGGTCCGGGCGTCGTAACGAACGGTCACCTGGGCGACGTTGGAGCCGAGCGTCGCCTTGGTGGAGGGCGATCCGTCGGTCACCACGACAAACGGTTCGTCGGCGTAGTACTCGCGGTACAGCCGTAGCAGGCTCTCGGTGCTGAGCTCGGACTCCCGCCCAGGAGCCGGCCGGGCGTAGCAGGTGGCCAGGATGCCCCGGTTCATCGGCGCAAGGTGCGGCGTGAACAGCACCTTGGCCCCCAGCAGCATCTCCATCTCGGGTGTATGTCGATGGTCGAGCAGCCCGTAGGCGGTGAAGTCCTCGTCGACGGTGCAGAAGGTGGTGTTCGGCTTGGGCGGACGGCCCGCGCCAGACACACCGCTGGCAGCATCGACGATCACCGCACCGAGGTCGATCAACCCCGCCCGGGCGGCGGGAAGCAGCGCCAAGGTCCCGGCGGTCGGGTAGCACCCGGGCGAAGCCACCAGGTCGGCGCCGAGCAGCTGCTCCCGATAGACCTCGGGAAGGCCGTAGACGAAGGAGTCGAGCAGCTCGGGAGCCTGGTGCTCGTCGTGGTACCAGATCGGGTAGAGGCCCGGGTCCTTCAGCCGGAAGTCGGCCGAGAGATCGACGATCCGCTTGGCCCCGGCGGCCCGTAACTGGGGCACGATCCCCTGCGACGCGCCATGGGGCAGCCCGAGGAAGACCACATCGGCTGTGGCTGCGGCCGCGATGTCGACCTCGTCGAAGCACCGGCCGCGGTAGGCGGCGGCGAGGCTCGGATACAAACCGGCGATCAGCGTGCCGGCCTGGGAGTCACCGGTGGCCAGCTCGACGTCGAAGTTCGGG
Source organism: Acidimicrobiia bacterium (assembly GCA_947476745.1). Lineage (GTDB taxonomy): Bacteria > Actinomycetota > Acidimicrobiia > Acidimicrobiales > CAIXPF01 > CAIXPF01. Next base: position 11,776 of record CANJRG010000004.1, read on the forward strand.
TGCGTGGCCAACAGGCGGAGCAGTTCTGCCCCCGTGTAGCCCGACGCACCGATGATGGCGGCGGAAAGCACCCGCAGACGATACGCCACGCTGCATAGATATACAAGAATCGCCAACGCCGGGGTCGCTCCCCGTCGGCATCGGCTCGCCGACCGAGGACCGGGCGGCCAGCGACCCCACCGGACCGGTACCGTGCGGAGTCATGGAACCCCGGCACCACGGCACCGCCGACGCCATCGCACGCCTGAAAGCCCTCCCCCGCATCGCCCTGACGCCGCTACCGACCCCGCTGCACCGTCTGGCCCGGTTCTCCGACTCCCTCGGGGCGGACATCTGGATCAAACGCGACGACATGGGCAGCGTGGGACTCGCCGGGAACAAGGTCCGCAAGTACGAACTGCTGCTCGGTCAGGCACTCACCGAGGGGGCCGACACCCTCATCACCACCGGCGCGGTGCAGTCGAACTCGGCCCGGGCGGGAGCGGCGGCCGCAGCCCAGTTGGGGCTTCGCTGCGTGTTGGTGCTGACCGGCGAGCCACCCGCCGAGCGACGGGCCAACCTCTTGCTCGACGACCTGTTCGGCGCCGAGGTGCGCTTCGTGGGCAGGCTCGGCTGGTCCGGGCTGGAGCCGGTGCTTGCGGCCGCCGCCGCCGAGGTCGCCCAGGCCGGCGGCCGGCCCTATGTCGTCCCGGTCGGGGCATCGTCACCGCTGGGATCACTGGGATTCGCGCTGGCTTACCGCGAGTTGCTCGACCAACTCCGCCAGGCCGGACTCGATCTCGGCGACGGCGACGGCATGGGCGACGGATCCGGAGCCGGCTCCGTTGCCGTGACGGCCCAAGGGCCCGTGCTGCTGCACACCACCACCTCCGGCGGCACCCACGCCGGGCTGGTGGTCGGCCGGGCGCTGTGGGGCCAGGGACCCCGACCGATCGGCGTCGACGCCGGCCGGGTGCTGACCGACCCGGCACGCGACCTGGCCCAACTGGCGACCGAGGCCGCAGCGGTGATCGGCCTCGACCGACACTTCAGCCCCGAACAGATCGCCGTCGAACTCGGCTACGCCGGACCGGCCTACGGCAGCGTCACCGAGGAGGGGCTGTCGGCCATCCGCTTGCTCGCCACCACCGAGGGCATCGTGGCCGACCCGGTCTACTCCGGGAAGGGCCTTGCGGCCGTGGTCGACCTGGCCCGATCCGGGCGTCACGAAGGACGCCCGATCGTGTTCTGGCATACCGGCGGATGGCACGCCAACTTCGACCCGCACTACGGCGACGCGCTGCGCTGACCGGTCCATCCAGCCGAGCAGCACCGGCGGCAGGTCTGAGGGCGATCAGCCGCGCAACACCGCGCCGAGCCCGCCGATGACCGCCCCGATGCATCCGAGCCGAACTGCGGACACCTCGGCATCGGTCAACGTACGGTCCGCTGCCTGAAAGCGCAGGCGGTAAGCCAGCGACCGACTTCCGGGTTCCACGCGGTCGCCGCGGTAGACGTCGAACAGATGCAGGTCGACCAGGAGGTCGCCGCCCGCGGTCCGCAGCGCCGACGACACCGCTGCTGCAGGGACGTTCTCGGCCACCACGAAGGCCAGGTCGACGTCGGAGGAGGGATAGCGCGACACCCGCCGATAGGCCCGGATGCCGTGCGGCAGCGCCAACAACGCGGTCAGATCAACCTGCAGCCAGGCCACCCGCCGCTCGACGCTGTACCCCGAGGCGACCCGGGGATCGACCTCGCCGACCGCACCGACCACCCTCCCGCCGAGCACGATACGGGCGCTACGGGTGGGATGCATCCCGGCCGGGGCATCCGCCTGCAACACCCACTCCCCCAGACCGAGCACGTCGGCGACGACCTGCCATACCTCGGTCGCCGCAGGAGCCTCGGCTCCCGACAACGCCACGCCGAGCTGCTCGCGTTCGTCGGGCAGCGACGCCGATCGATCGGTCGGCAGGAACACATGGCCGATCTCGAAGCAGGACAGGTCCGGATTGCGGTGCGAGGCGTTGAAGGCCAGGGTCTTCAGCACTCCGGGCAACAGCGAGGTCCGCATGACCGACTCCGCCTCGACGAGCGGATTGGTGACCCGCACGGCATCGGCATCGAGCCCGGCGCGGGCGAGATCACCCGGCGCCAGGAACGGCAACGGCATCACCTCGGTCAGCCCGAAGCCCACCAGGGCATGGCGCAACCGGCGGCGGTCCTGCTGGACCTCACTGAGCGCACCGGCCTGGGCCGTCGGACGCGGTACCCGCTTGGGGATCCGCTCGAACCCGAAGTGCCGACCCACTTCCTCGATGACGTCGATCTCGGTGGAGGTGTCGACCATCCGGAAGGACGGGACCTGCACCTCGAGATCCTCACCCACCGCCCGGCTGGTGAAGCCAATCGGCGCCAGCAACACCGCGATGGCGTCCCGCTCGAGGTCCACGCCGAGCATGGCGTTCACCCGATCGGTCCGCACCGTCACCATGGCCGGCGTGGGGAGGTTGCCCTCGCCGACGATGTCCCCTGCGGCCATCCGCACCGGGGTGCTCTCGCGCAACAGTTGCACGAATCGACGCATGGCGACGCCGATCACCTCGGGATCGGAACCACGCTCGAACCGGGTCGCGGCCTCCGAACGCAGGCCCAGCCGCCGCGCCGTGCGGGCGATGGACATCGGGTCCCACCAGGCCATCTCCAACAGGATCTCGGTGGTCGTATCGGAGATCTCCGTCGAAGCTCCACCCATGACCCCGGCGATGCCGATCACCGCGTCCTCGCCGTCGCAAATCGCGCCGTCACGGCCGGTCAGGCTCCGTTGCTGCCCGTCGAGCGTCGCCACGGTCTCGCCGTCACGCGCCCAACGCACCCGGATGCGCCGCCCGGCGACCCGGCCGAGGTCGAAGGTGTGCGAGGGCTGACCGAGTTCCAACATCACGTAGTTGGAGACATCCACCACGTTGTTGATCGGCCGCATGCCCAAGGCCGTCAGACGATTGGCAAGCCACCGCGGCGACGGGCCGACGGTGATGTCGCGCAGCACCCGCGCCACGAACCGCCCGCAGAGGTCACCGTGGACGATGTCGACCGTCGCCTCGCCGGCAGCCGGCCAGGAGGCATCGGACTCCACGACCGGATCGGGCATTGCGAAGGGCACCCCGAGCCACGCGGCAAGGTCACGGGCCACGCCCGCGATCGAGAGCGCATCGGGCCGGTTGCCGGTCACGTCGAGGTCGAAGAGCACGTCGGTCTCGATGCCCATCGCGGTGCGGAAGTCCGCACCCACCTCGAAATCGGCGGGAAGGATCAGGATCCCGTCCACGAGGTCGGCGAGTCCCACTTCGCGTGCGGCGCACAACATGCCGTTGGACCACTCGCCGCGCAGCTTGCGACGCTCGATGAGCATGCCGTTGGGCATGGTCGTACCCAGGGTGGCGAAGGGCACCAGGTCGCCGGGCGCCATGTTGAACGCCCCACAACAGACCTGCAACGGCTCGCCGTCACCCGGGTCGACGTCGACGAGTTGGATGCGATCGGCCTTGGGATGCGGCCGGGTGGCGAGCACCCGGGCCACGACGATGCCCTCGAGGTTCGCCCCCAGCAGTTCCACCCCCTCGACGGCGAGGCCGAGCGCGCTGAGTTGGTCGGCCAGCCAATGGGGATCGCCTTCGATCGGTGCGAACTCGCGCAGCCACGACAGCAGGACCTTCATGGTCGGACGTCCTTCCTCGTGCTCAGAACTGACTCAGGAAGCGGACGTCGCCGCTCCAGAACTCGCGCAGGTCATCGACGCCGTGCCGGGTCAGGGCGAAACGGTCGATCCCGAAGCCGAAGGCGAAACCCGACCACTGCTCGGGATCGATGCCGCCGGCCCGCAGCACGTTGGGGTGCACCATCCCGCAGCCGCCGAGCTCCAGCCATGACCCGTCCGGGCGACGGACGTCGAACTCGGCCGACGGCTCGGTGAACGGGAAGTACGACGGTCGCAGGCGCGAGGAGAACGCGCCCCCGAAGAAGGCCTTCACGAAGGAATCCAACGTACCGGCGAGGTCGCCGAGGCTGATGCCCTTGTCGATGACCAGCCCTTCGATCTGGTGGAAGACCGGCATGTGCGTCGCATCGGGCGTGTCCTGGCGGTACACCCGGCCCGGGCACACCACATAGATCGGGGGCTCATGGGCCAGCATCGTGCGGACCTGGACGGGCGAGGTATGGGTACGCAGCAACGTGGCACCGGGATCGCCCCAATCGACCCACAACGAGTCCTGACTCTCCCGTGCCGGGTGACCGGCCGGGAAGTTCAACGCGCCGAAGTTGAACCACTCCGTCTCGATCTCGGGGCCCTCCGCCACCTGGAATCCCATCCCGACGAACACGTCCTCGAGACGCTCCCACGCCGCGGTGAACGGATGCAGGTGCCCGCGTCGCCGGCGCGGCGAGAACTCGCTCAGATCGAGGCGCTCGGTCTCGAGCCGCGCGGCCCGGTCGACCGACTCGATGGCCACTCGGCGAGCGGCGACGGCGTCGCCGACCTCGGTCATCGCCGTATTGACTGCCTGGCCGACCGACCGACGGCCCTCGGCGTCGAGTCCGCCGAGCGCCTTGCGCAACTCCACGATCATCGACCGCTTCCCGAGCACCTCGGTCTCCACGGTGGCCAGCTCCTCGAAGGTGGCGGCGGTAGCCACCTTGGCGAGGGCCTCGACACGGGCGCGTTCGACGGCGTCGAGTTCGGTGGTCATGGCTGCAGAGCCTGCCCTTTGGCCAGGGGGGCGTCCAATTCCGGGGGCCCGAACGGGCCACCGGGCCCGACGACACCGGGACCCGATCGTCCCCGGCCCGCCGACGACGGTGAATCAGACGGCGGGACCGACGGCGCTGCTGGCAATCATCCCCGGCGCTGGCGCCACGCCTCGAACCCGATGACCGTCGCCGCCATCGCCACGTTCAACGACTCCACCGACCCAGCCATCGGAACGGTGAGGCGGCGATCGGCGGCCTCGACCGAGCGGACATCCAACCCGTGCGCCTCGCTCCCCAGCAGCACTGCGGCGGGGCCGCTCAGGTCGCTGGCGTAGAGGTCCTCACCACCGGACACGACCGTGGCGAAGGAGGTCAACATCCGGTCACGCAGCCAGTCGCGCAGCGCATCGAGGTCCTCCTCGACGGCGATCGGCAGCCGGAACAGGGCCCCGGCGGCAGCGCGGACCACCTTGGGTGACAGTGGGTCCACACTACGGCCGGCAAAGACCACGGCGTAGGCCCCGGCCGCCTCGGCACTGCGCAGGATGGTGCCGGCGTTGCCCGGGTCGTTGACGTCCACCAGCACGAACAGCAGCGGCGGCCCCGACGGCTTCCACCGGGCCTCGAGCGGTGGTCCCGCGGAGGCTCCGACTGCGGCGGTGGATCCCAGGGCAAGCGCCGGTGCCCCCACCACGGCCAGCACCCCCTGGCTGGTCACGGCATCGCCGAGGCGGTCGAGGGTGCCGGGCCGGACGAGCGTGGCGTCGGGCCAGTCGCCCTCCGCCTCGACGAACACCTCGTGGACAGGGAGAGACGCGTCAAGGGCCTCGGCCAGAAGCCGAGGCCCTTCGACGACCATGCACGCTCGATCTCGCCGGGCCGCCCGCGAACCGAGCAGCCGGCGGACCGCCGCGAGGCGGGGGTTACGGGGGGACAGCGCCTCGGTCAGGAACGGGTCCTGATCAGGAGGCCTTGGCCTGCGAGGCGAGCCCGGCGCGGGCGGCCTCGACAAGAGCCGTGAACGCCGCGGCGTCGGTGACGGCCACCTCGGCGAGAACCTTGCGATCGACCTCTACCCCGGCCAGACGCATCCCAGCTATGAACTGGCTGTAGCTCATGCCGTTCTGGCGGCAGGCGGCGTTGATACGGGTGATCCACAGCCGACGGAAGTCGCCCTTGCGGGCGCGACGGTCGCGGAAGGCGTACTGCAGCGCATGCATGACCGCCTCATTGGCGGCACGGTAGTTACGGCTGCGATGGCCGTAATAGCCACGGGCGCGTTCGAGGACGACGCGGCGGCGCTTTTTCGAATGGACGGCGCGCTTCACACGTGCCATGGGGAAGCCTCCTCGGGAGTCGAGCTGATGGTCTAGGGGGGTGCCGGCGGGGAAACCACGCCGACAGGCGGGCTACATGCCCAGCTGGCGCTTGATCGACGACGTGTCCCCATCGGACACGATGACCATCGGCTTCAGCCGACGGGTACGGGTCGAGGGCTTCTTCTCCAACAGGTGCTTACGGAAGGCACGGCGACGCTTGATCTTGCCCGTGCCCGTCACCTTGAAGCGCTTCGCCGCCCCGCTATGGGTCTTCATTTTCGGCATGAGAATTCAACCTTTCCTTCACCCGCAGGTGGCGGCAGCGCGCCGCCTTCGGGGTCCCCGCCGAGGGCGCGTGCCCAAGCGAGTTCGTCGTGATCAGCCGACGGAGTCGCCGACCGAGTCTTCGCTGATGGCTTCGCCATCGGAGTCCTCCGCCTCACCCGTTTCCGGGCTCTTGCGACGCTGGGCCTCCCAGACAGCCTGGGCCTTCTTGTCAGGGGCCAGCACCATGGTCATGTTCCGCCCGTCGAGTTTGGATTGCACCTCGACCCGACCGACGTGACCCACGGCCTCGGCCACGTCCTCAAGGATCTTCCGGCCGATCTCCGGGTGGTAGATCTCCCGGCCTCGGAACATAATGGTCACCTTGACCTTGTGCCCCTCGTGCAGGAACTTCTCGACGTTGCGGGTCTTGGTTTCGAAGTCGGCCTTCCCGATCTTGGGTCGGTACTTCATCTCCTTGAGCACCACGGCGGTCTGGTTGCGACGGGACTCCCGTTGACGCTGGGCAGCCTCGTACTTGAACTTGCCGTAGTCCATGATGCGGACCACAGGCGGGGTGGCTTTGTCCGCCACTTCGACGAGGTCGAGGTCCAACTCACGAGCCAGAGACAACGCTTCAGGCAGCGGTTTGATACCGATCTGGGACCCGTCAGCGCCCACCACACGGACTTCACGCGCTCGGATGCGCTCGTTGACTCTGGGCTCGTTCACCAGCGGCGGTGCTATTGCTGATCACCCCTCATAAGCGACGCGCTTTTCTCCATCGATCGGGCGTCTAGTTGTGGATACGGCCCATCCCGTGCGCCGAAAACAGCGAACGAGCGTCGGAAAACCGACGCTCGCAGCGAACTGACCCGCTTTCGACGGACCGGCACCCCTGGCAAACATCGACCCGGCGCACCGCCAGGTGGCCGGGTGGGGGACCTGGACCGAGGCTCCCCACTTTCCGAAAATTCTTCAGTTGTCGACCGCACCGGCGAAGAACGCCGACAAGGTGTCCTGTCTAGAGTAGCACCATGAGCAGCTTGTGGACACCCGGCGACGAACACCCGGTGGATCGAGGCCCCGGTCAGGTGCCGACGGAGGACCCGGGCCTGACCGCCGAGCAGGAGCGGGCTCTCGCCGACGCCGCCACCGAGATGGCCGCCGTACGCCAACAACTGCTCGCCACCCCGGTCGAGGTGGTGGTCACCAACCACATCATGGGTCTCTACGAGCTCGCCGCGATTCACCTCAACCGAGATGAACCAGACCTGGCGTCGGCACGGCTCGCCATCGACGCACTCGGCGGGGCCATGGATGGCTGCGCGGGGCGCCTCGGCGAACACGAGGCCACGTTGGTCGATGCCCGGACCCAGCTCCAGATGGCCTTCGTCAGCGTCGCCAACTGGGTCAGCGAGCAGCGATCGGGGTGAACCCGGCGGCAGGGACGATGCCCGCAGCCTCCCAACGACCGTGCAGACCAGCCACCAGCCGGTAGCGCACGTCGGTACCGACATCGACGGTCCGACTTCCGTTGGCGATGGCCACGCAATGGAACCCCACCATCGCCTCGTCGGCACCGGCGATCTGACCGAGCCCTATGGCCGTATCGAAGGCCGTCACGACGCCGTGCCGGTCGTCGCTGCCGAGGTTCACGGAATGATCTTGAGGATCGGCATCTCGAGGATGTCGCTCGCACCGAGCTCGAGCAGGCGCGGGATGAGCGTGTTGATCCCGGCCTTCGGGACCACCGACTCCACTGCGTAGCCGCTATCGCCGTACAACTCGTTCACCGTGGGCGACTTGGCCGCCGGCATCTCGGCGATGACCGCATCGAGGCGGTCCTTGGGCACGTTCAGCTTCAGCAGCACCCGACCCCGCGCATCGAGGGAGCCCATCAACAGCGTGCGGAGCTGCGCCATGGCGTGGGCCTTGGCCGGATCGGCGGCCGCTGCCGGGTTGGCCACCAGCTCGGTGTAGGACGTGACGATAGTGTCAATGATCTTCAGGCCGGCCGCCCGCAACGCCCGGCCGGTCTCGGTGATGTCGACCACGCAATCGACGATGTCGGGGATCTTGGCCTCGGTGGCGCCATAGGACAGCCGGATGTCGGCGTCGATGCCGCGATCGGCGAAGAACCGGCGGGTGAGGTTCGGGTACTCGGTGGAGACCCGCAGGCCATGCGCAAGGTCATTGACGGACGTGGCAGGCGAGTCCTGCTGGACGGCCACCACGATGCGCACCGGGTTCGACGTGGCCTTCGAATACTTCAGTTCGCCCAAGGACACGACATCGGCGCCGGTCTCCTCGACCCAGTCGCGGCCGGTGATGCCCAGATCGAAAAGGCCCTCGGCGACATAGAGCGGAATCTCCTGCGGGCGCAGGATGCGCACGTCGATGATCCTGGGGTCGTCGACGGTGGCCCTGTAGTCGACCGAGGACGAACGATTGACCGCCAGGTCGGCAGCCTCGAACAGCTCGAGCGTCGCCTTCTCCAACGAACCCTTGGGCAGCACCAACTTCAGCACGGCGGCACCCTACCGGCCGGACCGTCCTGCAACCGAAGCAGATGCGTCACACCTGTGGCCCGGCGGCGCCACGGGGCCCGGCCGGCGGCGCGCTCAGTGCTCCGTCGGCTGGTCGGCGAGCAGGCGCAGCGCGTGGGGCAGCACGTCGAGCACGGCACCGAGGCACTCCTCCGCGCCCTTCGGTGAGCCCGGCGTATTGAGGATGAGCGATCGGCCGGCCGTTCCGGCCACGCCCCGGGACAGCCGGCCCGGCCCGGGGTTGACCGCACGTGTCGCCTCCGCCAAGCCGGGCGCTTCTCGTTCGATGACAGTGCGGGTGGCCTCCGGGGTGAGATCACGCGGGCCGAACCCGGTGCCACCGGTGGTCACGATCAACCCGGCGAAGCCTGAGGCCATCTCCCGCAGGGCGTCGCCGACTGAGGCCACGCCGTCGGCGACGACACGGCGTTCGACAATCGCGAAGCCGACGCTCTCGAGCAAGGCCACCAGTACCTCACCCGAACGATCGACCCGGGTGCCGGCCACGACACCGTCGGATGCGGTGAGCACCTTGGCCGCCAATCCCTCGGCCGGACGCGATGTCGACATGGACCGCTCTCCCCTGCTCGTCTGCCGGGCTGGTTCACCCGGGCTGGTCCGTCCTGGCTGGTCCAGCCGGGTGTTCTACCCGACCAGCTCGTCGTTGCCGTGCGGCCTGCGCAATCGCAGAACGTACATCCCATCGGTCCCCGCGGCCTGTGGGAGCAACAACCACCCCCGCCCCGAGGCAGCCCACGGGCTGTCGAGGCCCTCCGCCGGGCGCAGGAAGGGATGGGCCCCCGCGAGATGATCGTCGACGCCCCTCGTCTCCAGCGCCGACAGGGTGCAGACGCTGTAGACCAACAGGCCGCCGGGCGCGAGCACGCGCACGGCCTCGTCGACGAGGCGGCGCTGCAGCTCGGCCAGGCGCACGAGCGCGTCGGCCTCGATGCGCCACCGGGCGTCGGGCCGACGACGCAACGCGCCGAGACCGCTGCACGGCGCGTCGACCAGCACACGGTCGAAACAACCGTCCCGGAAGGGCAACTGTGCCGCATCGGCCCCGATGACGGCCACCCGGCTGCCCAGGCGTTCGACGTTGCGACGCATCAAGCGAGCCCGCGATAACCGCAAATCCCCGGCCACCACCTCCGGCAGCCCTTTCGAACGGCCCGACGCCAGCGCCGTGGCCTTGCCGCCGGGAGCCGCACAGACGTCGAGAACCCGCATGGCGTCGTCGGCCTCGAGCGCAGCAGCCACCCACTGCGACGCCAGATCCTGGACATAGCCGTCGCCACGCTCGGTGACCGGCGGCGGCTCGTTCATCACCTGCAAGGCGCCCGCAGCATCGGCCGGGCCGAGATCCAGACTGAGCCGCTCGACGATCCAGTCGGGATAGCTGAGGGCGGTCGCGGGGTCCGGCCAGTGCGGTGGATGGGCGGCAAGACGACGCAGGACTGCATTGACCAGACCACTGGTCTTACGACCGACCGCGTCGACCGTGGCACTCACCGCTGCGTGAGGCGGCGTACGCATGAACAGCAACTGGTAGGCGCCGAGGCGCAGCGCGGCGCGGGTGGGCGGGTCGAGCGGCCGCAGGACGTAGGGCTCGATCGCCGCGTCGCAGGCACGACGCATTCGGGTCGTGCCGTAGACCAGCTCGGTGGCGAACCGGCGGTCCTCTGCGGAGAGTCGGCTCTTCTCGAGCAGCCCGGGAAGGACGAGGTTGGCGTACGCGCCGTCCTGGTCGATGCGCACCAAGGCGTCGACGGCCAGCCGACGGGCGGAGGAACCTGCGGGGCTCATGAACCCAGCATCTCCCCCGGCTTGGGCTGTGCGCCGTTGCGCCAGGCCGGTGCGTCGAGCCGGGCCCGACCCTCGGGCTGTAGCAGGCCCAGAGCCAACCATCCGACGCCGGTGGCCACGCGAAGCGTGCCGTCCACGAGGGCCAGTTCGCCCGGGACGGACGTGTCGGCGCCGGCCGCAGCTCCCTCGCCGGATGGGTGCGGAACAACCGTCGCCTCGTGGACCAGCAAACGCTTACCCCGGAAGGTGGTCCATGCACGTCCCACCCGAACGGTCCGCACCAACTCGACCGCTGGTCGCGCCCACACGAGCTGCAGCTCGTGTGGGTCGATCTTGGCCGCGTACACCGGCTCGCCGCCCTGCGGTACCGGCACGCCGAAACCGTCGCGCAAGCAAGCCAACAGGAGATCGGTCCCCAACGAGACCAGTCGGCCGCGCAGGCCCTCGAGGGTGTCGTCGGGCCCGATCGGCACCTCCGCCGACCGGTAGACCCCGCCGGTATCGAGACCCTTTTCTAGCGCCATGACACACACCCCGGTGCGTCCGTCGCCGGCGAGCAGTGCCCGTTCCACCGGCGCAGCGCCTCGCCAACGTGGCAGCAGGGAGAAGTGAAGGTTCACGAACGGCAGGCGGGCCAACAAGTGCGGCTTGATGATCCGACCGTAGGCGACCACCACCCCGAGATCGGCCGGCACCTCCAGCAGCGCCTCGACGTCGTCGGTGACGGCGAGTCCCAACTCGAGCGCGGCGGCCTTGACCGGGCTCGGCGACAACCCAGCCCCCCGACCACGGCGCCGATCGGAGCGTGACACCACCAGGGGCACCTCGAAACCCGCCGCAATCAGCGCACGGAGCGGGGAGACCGCCAGCTCCGGCGAGCCGAGGTAGACCAGGCACGTCGAACGGGCGGGTGGGGTGGGCAGTGGGTGGTCCACGACTGCTCGACACTAGCGTGGCGTCGCCATGTCCCCCACCGAGCGTTTCGCCCCCGAGCACCCCGAGCACTACTTCGCCGACGATCCGGGGGCGTCGTCGCAACGACGGGAGGTCGTGCTGCACCTCCCCGACGGACAGCTTGCTCTGACCACCGACCGGGGCGTGTTCTCCGCCGACGAGGTCGACGTGGGCACCCGCTACCTCCTGCTCGACGCCCCGATGCCACCCATTGACCGGCCCGTGACCGTTGCCGATGTCGGCTGCGGCTACGGCCCGATCGCCCTGACCCTGGCCCGGCGCTGCCCGCAGGCCCGGGTCATCGCTGTCGACGTCAACCGTCGGGCCCGCCAGCTGTGCCGCGACAACGCCGTTCGGGCCACGCTCGGCAACGTCGTGGTGGCCGGGCCCGACGAGGTGGATCCTGCAGAGCGGCTCGACGCCTTCTACGCCAACCCGCCGATCAGGATCGGGAAGGCCGCGCTGCACCAGCTGCTGACAAGCTGGCTGGAGCGCCTCCACCCAGACGGTTACGCGGTGCTCGTGGTGCACAAGCACCTCGGCTCCGATTCTCTGCAGGCCTGGCTCGAGCAGAGCGGCTACCGCGCCGTTCGGCTCGGCTCCCGCCTCGGCTACCGCCTGCTCGAGGTCCGACCCAGCCCCGCTGAGGAGCCACTGCCATGAACGACCGGCGCACCAAGCAGCCCACGACCGGGCTCGACCCCGCTCGAAAGCCGCTCGACCCGACCGGGCTGAAGCGACTGCACCGGACCTGGCGCCGGCAGACCAACGGCCGGCTCGGGTTGATCCTCGACGGCGTGGCCAACCCGTTCAACCTGGGCACCATCGTGCGCCATGCCGCGGCGTACAAGGTCGAACGGGCGTGGCTGGTCGGCAGCCCCGAGGCCTTTGACCACCCCCGGTTCCACAAGACTGCCATGGGTACGGAGCGATTCGTCTCGTGGTCCGTGGTGGCCACCGCGGGCGAAGCCCTACGCGAAGCGCGTGACGCCGGTTTCCGGCCCATCGGCGTCGAGCTCAACGGCGCCGCCGAGCCGCTGTTCAACGTGGAGCTAACCAACGGGGTAGCTCTGGTCGTCGGCCACGAGGAGCGGGGTCTGTCCAAGGCCATGCTCGAGGGCTGCGATGCGTTCACCTTCGCCCCCCAGGTCGGCAAGGTGGGCTCGCTGAACGTCGCTGCCGCCACAGCCATCGCCCTCTACGAAGCCCGCCGCCAGGAGTGGACCAGGCCCGCCGGGCCGGACGAGCAGTCCTGACCCGGCGGCGCCTCCCGGGCGCGCTACCGGCTCAGCCGGCACCACCGGCGGCCTGGATGTTCTGCTGGACGACGGCCAGGCGCTCGCGCAGTTCAGCCAGATCGACCAGAAGGCGCTGCAGGTCAGCCTTGGTCTGACCCCATACCGATCGGAACTGCAAGGCGAGCGGGCCGTCCCAATTGGTCACGTCACCGGCGGTGTCACCGGCACCCGCAAGCGCCTGGATCTGCTCGGCGAGGCCCCCATTGATGACCGCCGCCATCGTGGCGATGGCCCCGATGGCCTCGGGTGTGGACTTGATGATCGCTGACATGTGTTCCGCCTCCATGAGTGGGCCGGCGCGTCGTTGCGCCAGTACCCATCTTGACGAGTTGTGCATGATATTGCACAACATTTACCGTTATGCCTCCTGCGATGCGGGAGGCATAAAAGCCTGGACGAGCACGGGTTCGGCGTCGGCCACGAGATAACCGCGGCCGACCGGACGCAACGACGCCTCGGCCCTTCTCGGCAGGCGAACACCCAGGAGCTCACCGTCGAGATCGACGTCGGGCTGCAGGAGCAGGCCCTGCCGCGAGCTGCGCACCTGACGGGTCCAATGGCCGTAGGCGGAACGCAGCGCGTCCGATCTGCCGGCCGCAATGACCACCCAGCCCGCACCGAGCGCCGAGGACACCACGGCAGCCGGATCCTCGGTGTCCTCGGCGTCATCCACCAGCAGCACGGGCAGCGCCCCGTTCCCGCCGGCCGTCAGCCCGGCGATCAGTCCCGGATCGAGCTGGTCGCCGTGGACGTGCAAGGTGATGTGCTCCGCCCTCAGGGGCGACGGGCGCGGGGTCCACGCGACCAGACCGGCACCCGGGCCGCCGCAACCGATCCGTCGGGCGAGCTGTACCAGCACCGTGGAGCGGCCCGACCGACGGGGGCCGGCCACCAGCGCCGCGGACCCCGGCGGCAGCCACCATCCCTGCTCCGATAGGTCCGGTCCGCCGAGCCCGACCAAGGTCCACCCAGCGATACCGCCCTCCCGTCCCGAGCCGGCGACGGTGCGCGGACCCTCGCCCCCCCAGGCACCGGCGATACCGGCGACCGTTCGCCCGTCGACGGCGGGCCCGACAGCCGCCCGCCTTGCAAAGGCACTGCCGACCCGGGCACTCCCGGCGGCGGTGCTCCCGTCTGCAGTCCGGCCGTCGTCCCAAGCAGCCGCCTGTACCGTCTCGGGGAGGTGCCCGGCCGAGAACGGGGTGCAGGCGCACGCGGCCCCTGTGCCCGGACGGCGACCGGCCAACTCGTCCAGTCCGGCGAGCACGACCGCCGGATCGACGATCTGCAGCAGCCGACCGCTGCCGGTCTCACGGCCACGGCCGGGAGGTCCGGCCACCGGGGCGACCCCGAGCTGACGGGCGTCGAGTGGATCGGCCGTACGCAACACGATCCGCTGGGTGACCGATGCCAACAGCCCATGACGAACCGACGACGCATGTTCGACCGTTGCCACCGTGTAGAGCCCGTGGGCTGGGCCGTCCACCAGCAGGCGACCCAGTCGGTCGGCTTCGTCGGCGAGATGGCCCGAGCCGTTCAGTTCCGCCAGCAATGAACCGAGTCCGTCGATGACCACGAGGACATCGGGCCGATCCACCGGCGAACCGGACCCCTGCGAGCCGATCGCGCACCCAACGGTCAGGCCTGCACCGTCCCGCCCTGCACCGTCCCGCCCCAGGTCGTGGCGGCGGCGTCGCAGCTCGGCATCGAGCCACCACAGCAATCGGGTGCGGCGCTCCGTGTCGGTCCGCCGGACCACCGTCCCGACATGGGCGAGTCGATCGAGACGCATCAGAACAGGATCGTCGGCGATGAGATGCACGTGCAGCCGGTCGGGTCCCGCTGCGGCCGCGGCAGCAGCGACACAGCCGAGCAACGCGCTGGTCGCACCGCTCCCGGTCGTGCCGAACACCAGCAGGTTGCCCTGCCGCGGATCCCAACCACCGCTCATCCGACGCTGTCGGTCGGGATCGTCGAGGAGGAAGAATGGCGGGTGCCCGGTCACCGCCGTCGCCGGAGTCCCCGCCCGGAGCTCTTCCTCACCGACACGGTCGGGCAGCGGATCAGGCCAAGGCACCCGCGGCGGCGCAAGGCCCAACGCCGCAGCGGCACGCTGCGCGGCGCCGACCACCAGAGCGAGGTCGGGCACGGCGTCACCGTCAGCGCGACCTCGCCCACCCGGGCCATCCGGCTGAACGCCACCCCGCTCGACGACCACCACGGCTTCTGCCGGATCCGCCCGACCGACGCAACCGCTGAAGCAGGTCTGGACCACGGTGACCTCATGGCGGCCCAGCCTCACGTAGGCCCGCCCCGGACGCTGCCGGGCCAGGTCCGCGGCGTCAGGCTGCTCGATGACATCGAGCGAGTCGGCGCGGTCCTGCACCCGCAGGGCGATGCGGATGTTGGTGTTGGCCTTGATCTGCTCGCTGACCACACCGGCAGGCCGTTGGGTGGCCAGGATCAGGTGAACGCCGAGGCTGCGGCCTCGCTGCGCGATGCCCACGAGCGACTCGAGGAACCGAGGATGCTCCGCAGCCAGGGTCGCGAACTCGTCGACCACCACCACCAGTCGGGCCAGCACAGGAGGTCTGCCCGCGGCCGCCGAGCGCTCGTGCAGGTCGGTGAGATCTCCCACGCCCGCCTCACGCAGGAGGAGTTCGCGGTGGCGCAACTCGGCCTGCAGGCACTGCAAAACCCGGCCGGCGAGCTCGCCGTCGAGGTCGCTCACCACCGCCACGGTGTGGGGCAGGGCGGCACACGCGTCGAAGGCACTGCCGCCCTTGAAGTCGAGCAGGACCACGTTGCACGCCGCCGGCGAGTAGCCCACCGCCAGCGCAGCCACCCAACTCCGCAGCAACTCGCTCTTGCCCGCGCCGGTCGTGCCGGCGACCAGTGCATGCGGCCCATCCGACACGAGGTCCACGACCACGGGGCCGTCGACGCCGATACCGAGTGTGGCGCGAAGTCCGGCCTCCTGCGGCCGTGCCGCCGACGCCCGCCAGCGACGGGCCACCACGTCCTCCAGGGGCTGAGGGTCCGCCCGGAGCAACTCGAGCAGGCCGGCCTCGTTCGGCAACCCTGCATCGGGCAGATCGAGGTCCGGGTCCTCGTAGCGGGCGAGGTCCGCCGCAAGCCGCTCCGAGGTTTCCTTCGAAGCCCCCATCGCCGCAATACTCTCCAGTATGGTCCCGTCGTACATGCGTGTCAGGGTGGCCTGGCCATCCGCACGAACCTCGAGCACCAGGCGACACATCGCCGGCAGCCGCTTCGCACTCTCTGCCACGACGACACCGATCACCGGCCCCGCCTCGCCTCGCAGCGCGGCTCGCACCGGCGCCGAGCGACCCACCCAGGCGGATTCGTCGTCGACCACGAGCAACCTTCGACGCACCTGCCCCGCGCTGGCCGAACCCGACGCAGGGGCAACCGCTCCCGCCCGCGCTGCATCGCCATTGCGGCCCCCCAGGAACGGCTGGCCGGAAGCCGACACAGCCCTTGCCTCGGCCAGAGCCGCTTCCACCGCCTCCATACCAGATGGTATTTCAATGCGACCGTGGGGCAGCCATGTCGTCCACGCCCAGTCCTGTTCGGCGCCAGGGACAACCAGGAGATCCAGATCTGCGGGGCCGTGAATCGCCGTGAGCTGCAACACCACGCTGCGGGCCACAGCCGCGGCAGCGAGACGATCGCCGACGATCCCGAGAATCGGGTGGGCCATGAGGTCGAGCTCGACTACCGAGTCCTGGGGTGCTTCGACCGCGTCGACCACATCCGCTGCGGCGGGATCGAGCGTGGCGGAACCCGCCCCGATGTCGAGCACCGGAGCCGCCGGCCACCGCTGCACCGCCCAGCCCAGCCGAACCCGGGCGGCATCGGCGTGGTCCAAGCGACGCTCCCACAGCGTGGCGGCAGGCCCGTGCACCCGGCGGCCGACCTCGGCCACATCGAGGCAACGCCGAGCCACCTCGCCGTCGCACCTGGAACGGGTCTGCTGCAACACCACGGCGAAGCGGAGCAGTTCTTCGGCATGGCGCCGGCCGTCACCCCGTCCGGTGCGACGCGACGATCGCCGCGTCATCCACCACGATGCCACGGCCGTGCACGGCGACAGGGCCGTGAGAGCAGCGAAGGCCCAGTTCCCGGTGACCACCACCAGCACACCGGCGACGACCAGGGGCAGTACCACACCGGCGGCCGCCAGAGGTACCGGCCGCGCCGGCACCGGAGGGACCGGAACCGCCACCCGCTCGGCCGGAGCGGCGGGCTGCGACCTCGGCGGTCGGTTGAGCACGATCGTTCCCCGCGGCCCCCGGTCACAGACCGGGTCGACCCACCGCGGACCATCGTGGTGGTTGGATGCCTCCAGCCACCACATGGCCGTACCGATCCGTAGGGCATGGCCGGGGAGCAGCCGCTGCTCCGCCTCCCCCACGCCGTCCAACCAGGTCACCATGACCTCACCCGATGGGCGCACCTCGAGCGAGGCGTGCAACGGCTGGACCCCGGGGTCACCCAGAACCAGATCGCACACCTGCGCCGATCCGACGAGATAGGTGCCCCCCAGCAGCTCGAGCCGCCGTCCGGCATCGAGTCCGTCCCGGGTCACCAGGGTGGCGACCGCCCACCCACGCGGACCCACCCCACCTGCCCCCTGGGCCGCTCCGACTGTGGGCCACCCGGCACCCAGTCGACGCACGATGCTTCCCTGGCACAGCCCGACCTCGTCGAGTCGGTCACCCTCACGCGTCAGGCGACCGTCGACGAGCAGCCCGGCGACCTCGTCGCTGCCCAGGGACCTGGCCAAGTCCGACACCAGCGCGTCGCCGCGGGCCCGGCACACCACCAGGCCACCGGACGCGTCCCCGTCGCGCAGCCGCAACTCCGTCCACCCAGCCGGTGCGGTCAGTTCAGCGGTACCGCGTTTATCAGCCGTACCCGCCCTACCTGTCATTCCCCGCCCTACCTGTCATTCCCCGCCCTACCTGTCATTCCCCGCCGTACTCGCCGTACCGGACAGTGTGCAGGACCACCACCGGCACGCTCACAGGGTTTTCGCAGAGCGTCGACAGTCGCGGGCAGGCGAGCCGGTCAGGCGCCGCGGGGATCCACGGCGATCCGCACCCGCTCCGGCGGGCGGGGCACGGCGGCGAGCCCGTCGGCAAGCGTGGCGGAGTCGGCGGCGCGCACCAGATAGCGGCCGTCGGTGGGACCGAGCACGGTCAGCGCCGGCCGGCCCGACAACCCAGCGGCCAGCGCCGCTGCGCCCGGCCCGTCGAGCAGCGCCAGCGCGGCGAAGGGCGGAAGGTCCAGCAGCCGGCGTCTCGTCGCCTCCGGATCGCTCCAGCGGCCAGGGTCGCCATGCAGCACCGCCTGCACCACATCATGGTCGGGGCTGCGGGTCTGCAGGATCAGCCGTCCGCCCCGCCGGCGGCCGCCGAGCATCCTGGCCCCCAGCGCCAGCATCGCCAGGGTCTGCTCGGCGGCCCGGTATCGGGGGGCGAACAGCTCCTGGTCGAGATCGAGGAAAACCACCACCGCAGCCCGGCGGACCCGGTGCAGCACCGCCTCGGTACCCACCCAGACCCGAGGCCGCTGGTCGGAGCCAGGCGTCGACCCGACGCCGCCGGCCGCAGTCACGGAGACGCCGGCTGCGGTGACCTCGGCCACCGGCTCGCCCACGAGCGCCTCCACCTCCTCCCGCACCCGTCCGACACCAGGGCGCAGCACCGCCAACCTCGTGGCCCCGCAACCGCTGCACACCTCCGGCCGTTGGTGACCCGAAGCCGCGCAGCGCAGCACCCGGGCACCTCCGTCCGGTGCGGTCGCGGCCTGCATGGCGGCGCCACACTCCTCGCAACGGCACAGCTCGCCGCAACGCGTACAGGCCAGCAACTTCGCCCGCCCGGTCCGGTTGTGCACCACCACCACCGGGCCCTCGCCCCGCAGGACGTCGACCACCGCCGCCGAGTACAGGCCCTCCCGGGGATCGAGCTCACGACGGTCCACGACGGTGACGACCGGCCAGCCACCCCGCTCGATCGCCCGCGACGGCTCGACGAGCGGGGCGAGCTGCAGCGACTCGAGGCTGGGAACGGGCGATACGAGCAAGCTCGGAGCGCCCGCTCGCCGGGCCCGTTCCACCGCGACGTCGCGAGCGTTCCAGGTGGGGGCACGCTCGTCCTGGTAGCGGGCGTCATGCTCGTCAAAGACCACCACACCACGCAGGCCCCGCACCGGCGCCCATGCTGCGGCGCGACTGCCGATCACCGTCGCTCCGGCAGCACCGGCTGCCCAGTCGTCGGGGTGCCGAGCGATCCAGTGGCCCTCGGCCCGCAGCGCCCGGGCCAGGGTGTCGGCCTCGTGCTGGGAGGGGGTCAGCAACAGCGCCGGACCGTCCTCGAGCGCTGCCCGGGCGAGACCGAGCCGCTCCGCGCCCGGCGGCCAGCGCACGACCCGGGTCCCGCCCGCGCCCGCGGCAAGCCGCGCCTGCCGGCCCACGGTCAGGGCCTCGTCTGCGCCACCATCCGCCCGCCCGGTAGAGCCCGAGGGGGTCGGCGCACCCCTCGGCGGTGGCGCAGCCGGCAGGCCGAGCACCGCCCGGTCCGGAGTTGCGGCCCGAACGAAGTTCAGCAACCGGCCGGCCCAACGATGCGCCGCCCAACCCGCCAGGTCGAGCAGGTCGGCGTCGGGTCCGAAGCCGGAGAACTTGGTGATCTCTCGAAGGGTCGCCCCGTGCGACGGACGGGCACCGAGCTCGCACACCCAGCCACGCACCCGGCGACCCTGCAACGGGACGCGCACGACGCTGCCGATGACGATCTGCCCCGCGAGACGGGCCGGGACCCGATAGTCCAGCAGCCGATCGATCGCCGGCACATCGGGAAGGACCCCGACCACGAGGTCGGGGTCCTGCTCGATTGCGGGAGGATCGTCGGGTGCTGGCACCGGCGGTCCGGGTCGACCGGGACGGTCGCTCAGCTCACAGCCCCAGGGCCGAACGCAGGTCGTTCACCCGGTTGGTCTGCTCCCAGGGGAAGTCGCCGCTGCGGCCGAAGTGGCCGTACGCCGCGGTCTGCTTGTAGATGGGCCGGCGCAGATCGAGATCGCGCAGGATGGCCGCCGGACGCAGGTCGAACACCTGCTGCACCGCGTCGGAGATCTTGTCGGGGTCGACCACACCGGTGCCGAACGTGTCCACCAGCACCGACAGCGGCCGGGCCACGCCGATGGCGTAGGCGACCTGGATCTCGCAGCGCCGGGCGATACCGGCCGCCACGACGTTCTTGGCGACCCAACGGGCGGCGTAGGCGGCTGAACGGTCGACCTTGGAGGGATCCTTGCCGGAGAAGGCGCCGCCGCCGTGACGGGCGTAGCCGCCATAGGTGTCGACGATGATCTTGCGGCCGGTGAGCCCGGCGTCGCCGACCGGACCGCCGATCACGAACCGACCCGTCGGGTTGACATAGACGATGTAGTCGTCGTCGCGGTAGCGCTCGGGGATGGTCGGCCGGATGACCTGCTCGATGAGGTCCGGCCGGATCATGGTGTCGCGGTCGATCCCGTCGGCGTGCTGGGTTGACACCACCACGGTGGTCAGCCGCACCGGCTCGCCGTCGCGGTACTCGAAGGTGACCTGGGTCTTGCCGTCGGGCCGCAAGTAGGGGATCTCACCGGACTTGCGCACCTCGGAGAGGCGCTCGGCGAGGCGGTGGGCCACGTGGATCGGCAGCGGCATCAGCATGTCGGTCTCGTCGCAGGCGTAGCCGAACATCATGCCCTGATCCCCGGCACCCTGCTTGTCGAGGTCGGTCTCCTCGCCGGAGGTACCGCCACGCACCTCCTCGGAGGCATCGACGCCCTGGGCGATGTCGGGCGACTGCTCATCGATGGCGACCATCACCCCGCAGGTGTGGCCGTCGAAACCGTAGGTGCCCTTGTCGTAGCCGATGTCGCAGATCGTCTTGCGCACGATCGCAGGGATGTCGACGTAGGCCTTGGTGGTGATCTCCCCGCCGACGATGCACAGGCCGGTTGTCAGGAAGCTCTCGCAGGCGACCCGGCTCATCGGGTCCTGCTCGAGCAGGGCATCGAGCACGGCGTCGGAGACTTGGTCGGCCATCTTGTCGGGATGGCCCTCGGTCACCGATTCCGAAGTGAAGGTCCAGGTGGTCACGCGCTCCTCCAGGTTGCTAAAGGGGGACGCTGTCCCCGAGTTGGGTCGTGGGGGCACTGCCCCCGGTTCTGCCGCAGTCGTTCGACGTGTTCGTGCTGCGTCATCAGGTCCGGTCACTCCCCGTCCAGGCGGTGGCGGTCCGCAACGAGGCCGCTACGTCGAGCACCGACGCGGCAATCCGGCGCTTGTCGTCGAGGGGGACGTCGATGACCTCCACCTCGTCGGCACCGGGGCGACGTACCAGGATCACGACCTGGTTGGTGTCGTGTTCGAACCCGACCTGCGGGGCCGACACGTCGTTGGCCACGATCAGGTCGGCACCCTTGCGGGTGAGCTTGCCGAGTGCATTCTCGAGCAGGTCCGACGTCTCGGCGGCGAACCCGACGAGGATCTGGCCTGCGGGTTTGACGGCACCGAGTCCGGCCAGGATGTCCGGTGTCGGCTCCAAGATGACCTGGGGAACGCCCTGGTCCTTCTTGATCTTGCCGGCGGCAGGGTCGACCGGACGGAAATCGGCCACGGCCGCGGCCATCACGACCAGATCGGCGTCGACCGCTGCCGCCATCATCGCCTGTCGCATCTGTTCCGCCGACTCCACCCGCACTTGCACGATGGAGTTAGTGATAGGGCGATCCACCGTGGTGACCAAGGTGACCTTTGCCCCGCGTCGATCGGCCTCTGCCGCGATGGCGTGGCCCTGCTTGCCAGAGCTGCGATTGCCGATGAAGCGGACGGGGTCGATGGCCTCTCGGGTACCGCCGGAGCTGACCACCACCTTCCACCCGTGCAGCTCGGCCGGCACGAACATCCGCTCGATGGCCTCGACGATCACCGCCGGATCGGCCAGCCGCCCCTTGCCGATGTCCCCGCCGGCCAGACGGCCCTCCTCCGGAGGTACCACGTGCACCCCACGACGGGCGAGCAACGCCAGGTTGTCCTGCACCGCCGGGTGCTCCCACATCTCGGTGTGCATGGCCGGGCAGACCAGCACGGGCGCCCGCGTCGCCAAAAGGGTCGCGGTAAGCAGGTCCTCAGCGATGCCCGCGGCATAGGTCCCCAACAACCTCGCCGTCGCCGGACAGACCACGATCAGATCGGCACCCTGGCCGAGCTTCGTGTGGGGAATGGGGCTGGCCTCATCCCAGAGGCTGGTCTGGACCGGCTCGGAAGCCAGGGCCGAGAACGTCGTCTCGCCGACGAAGTGTCGCGAGGCCTCGGTCAGTACCGGTGCCACGTGGGCACCGAGGTCAACCAAGCGGCGGCACACCTCGATCGCCTTGTAGGCGGCGATACCGCCGCTGACCCCCAGAACGATGCGCCGACCGGCCAGGACGGACATGGCAGCTACCCGTGCGCCCCTCGATCAGTTCGCGGCATCGTCGGTGTCGTCCGCCGCGGCGTCGGCAGCCTCGGGAAGCTCGCGGTCGATGGCCACGATCTTGCCGGCGTCGATCTCCTCGAAGGCGATGGAAAGCGGCTTGCGGGCCAGCGACGTCACCTGCGGCGGCACCAGGGCACCCAATCCGTCACCGAGCTGTCCGAAGTAGGCGTTGATCTCACGCGCCCGCTTCGAGGCCACCGTGACCAGGCGGAACTTCGACCTCGTCAACGCGAGCAGGTGCTCGATGGGCGGGATCATCATGGTGTCGTGACGCTCGGCCAAGGCAGACTCCGATGCAGGGCGACCGGTGAAGGCCCCCGATGTGAACTCGCGACCGGCGGTCGGCGAGAAGGCAGCGCTGAAGCATAGCAGTGGAGGTGTGTCCCACCGGCGCGCCGTGGTAGGGGCTCAGCTCAGCGACCGCGACCGCGCCCGTTCGATGAGCCCCAACACCTCGCCAGTGGCCCGGTCCACGTCATCGTTGACGACCACAACCGCACCGAGTTCCTGGGATCGGCGGGCCTCCGCCTCGGCCTTGTCCAGTCGGGCGCCAATGATGGGTTCGGGATCGCCACGGTGACGCAGACGGGCCTCTTGGACCGATCTCGACGGTGCCTCGATGAAGATCAGCAAGACCTCGGGGAAGCGGTTGACCACCTGCGCCGCGCCCTGCACGTCGATCTCGAGCACGAGATCGTGCCCCTCGGGTGGGTCCGGTACCGGGGTTCCGTACAGGTTGCCCAGGAACTCGGCGTGCTCCAGGAAACCGCCCTCGGCGATGCGCTGCTCGAAGGCGTCACGAGCAACGAATACGTAGCTGTCTGCGGCCTCACCGGGACGGCGGTCCCGGGTGGTCCACGAGCGACTCAACCACAACCGCTCGTCGAGCGGCATGAGCTTGGAGACGATGGTTCCCTTTCCCGCGCCACCGGGTCCGGAGATCACGACGATCAGCGTCGGCCCCCTCAGGAGGCGGGGCTGAACTCGGCCAGCAGTGCCTTGCGCTGCTGATCGCCCAGGCCCCGCACGCGGCGGGTATCGCTGATGCCGATCTCCTCCATGGTGCGTCGGGCCTTCACCTTGCCGACACCCGGCAGGGACTCGAGCAAGGCCAGCACCTTGAGCTTGCCGACGATGTCGTCGGTCTCGGCCTTGACGAAGACATCGGCCAGCGCGACCGACCCCATCTTCAGGCGCTCCTTGAGTTCGGCACGTACGCGTCGGGCCGCCGCGGCCTTTTCGAGCGCGGCAGCGCGCTGTTCTTCGGACAGGGCGGGGGGATTCGGCATAGCCTCGATGTTACCGGTTCGGCCCGGCACCACCGGTGGATAGGTGCGGCCCGAACAGGGGTGACGCGGCCACCGATGGTCGGTGGCGTCCGACGCCGCCGAACCGCGGCGGGGTCGGGTTCAGGCGATCAGCGATGGGCCACGCCGACGAGTTCGGCCAGGTCGACCACGCCGTGATCACGGCACCACTGGGACACCCCCGCAGCCACCCGATGCGCCGCCCGCGGGTCGGCGAACGACGCCGTACCGACCTGCACCGCGCATGCCCCAGCGAGGAGCAGTTCGACCGCGTCAACCGCATCGGCCACCCCGCCCACCCCGACGATGGGCAGGTCCGGCAGCGCCTGGTGCACGTCGAAACAAGCCCGCACCGCGACCGGGTGCACCGCCCGACCGGACAACCCGCCACGCTGGGCGCCGAGCACCGGCCGCCGGGTCTCGACGTCGATGGCCATGCCGACGACGGTGTTGATGAGGGTCACCGCCTCGGCACCACCTCGACGAGCAGCCTGGGCGACCTCGACGATCCGATCGGTGTTGGGGCTTAGCTTCGCCCACCGGGGACGGCCACACCCTGCGGTCGCGGCGACCACCGCCTCGGTCATGTCGGGATCGTGGGCGAAGATCCGGTTGCGGTCCTCAAGGTTGGGACAGGACACGTTCACCTCGACCGCCACCACCTCGGGCCCGAGGTCGGCGAGCAGCTCGGCGGCACGGGCGAACTCCTCCACCGTACGGCCCCAGATGGACGCCACGACGGCGACTCCGCTGGCCCGCAGCGCCGGCAGTTCCTCGTCGCGCCAGAACGACACCCCGCGGCCCTGCAGGCCCACACTGTTCAGCATGCCACCACCGGTCGGGTGGACCCGCGGTGCGGGGTTCCCCGCCCAGGGTTCAGCGGACAGGGACTTCACCACCAGCGCACCGAGCTCCTGCAACGGGAAGAACGACGCCAGCTCGGCACCATGTCCCGCGGTACCCGACGCGGTCATCACCGGATGGCGCAGGGTCAGCGATCCCACTGCGGCGGGCATCGCCGACACGACTGCGGCGCCACGGCGGGTCACGTGACCTCCCCCGCAGGCTGCTCGGGCCGTTCGCGATGGTACTCCTGCAAGGTCCGCACCTCGAGGTCTGTCGTCGCCCATTCGACCATGCCCCGGGCGGCGGCGAGGGCGGCTGCGCCAGTGGTGACGAGAGGGACGCGATGCTCACCGGCGGCGCGGCGGATGTGCGCCCCGTCAGCCCGGGAGCCGCGCCCGCGCGGCGAGTTGACGACCAGCGAGATCGCCCCGTCGGCCATCAGCTCGATGGCGTCGACCCCGTCGAGCCCACCGATCTTGGCAACGACCTGCTCGACTGGCACACCGGCAGCCTGCAGGGCGGCGGCCGTACCGGTGGTCGCCGCGATCCGGAAACCCAGTCCGTGGAACAGCCGACCGGCCTCGACCCCCTGGGTCTTGTCGCGGTCGGCCAGGGACAGGAACACGGTGCCCTGCCCGGGCAATCGGGTTCCGGCGGCGAGCTGGCTCTTGGCGAAGGCCATCCCGAAGGTCCGGTCGATACCCATGACCTCGCCGGTCGAACGCATCTCCGGGCCGAGCACCGCGTCGGCGTCAGGGAACCGGCTGAAGGGAAGTACCGCCTCCTTCACCGCCACGTGCCCACCGCCCACCGGCGGCAGCAACACCGCCTCCCGACGCAACGATTCCAGCGTCGCGGTGGGACCGGGATCCGCCGCGCTGCCCGCCATCAGGCGGGCTGCCACCTTCACCAATGCGACGCCGGTGGCCTTCGCCACGAACGGGACCGTCCGCGACGCACGCGGGTTGGCCTCGATGACGAAGACCTGGCCCAGCTTGACGGCGTACTGGACGTTGAGGAGCCCGACCACACCGAGCTCATCGGCGAGACGACGGGTGTACTCGGTGATCACAGCCTGGGTCTCGGCGGACAACGTGACCGGCGGCAGCACGCAGGCCGAGTCACCCGAGTGCACCCCGGCCTCCTCGACGTGTTCCATGATCCCGCCGATGTGGAACCCACCGGACGCGTCGCGCAGCGCGTCGACGTCGACCTCGGTGGCGTCCTCCAGGAAACGGTCGACCAGCACCGGCCGGGACGCCGACAGGCCACCCTCGCGGCCCAACGACCCGGCGAGGGCCAACTCGGCCATGGCCGCGTCGAGCCCACCGTCGTCGTAGACGATCTGCATGGCCCGGCCGCCCAGCACGTACGACGGCCGCACCAACACCGGGAATCCGACCCGGGCCACGATGGCCCGGGCCTCCTCGAGGTTGGTGGCGGTGCCCCCGGCGGGCTGGGGGATCTCCGAGCGGGCGCACAGCGCGTTCCATTGCTCGCGATCCTCGGCGAGGTCGATCGAGGCCGGCGACGTGCCCAGGATCAGCTCCGCCGGCAGGCGATCGGCCAGTTTGAGCGGGGTCTGGCCGCCCAGAGAGACGATCACGCCGATCAGGTTTCCGGTTCGCTGTTCGGCCTCGATGACGTTCATGACGTCCTCGTAGGTCAACGGCTCGAAGTAGAGGCGATCGGAGGTGTCGTAGTCGGTGGAGACCGTCTCGGGGTTGCAGTTCACCATCACCGCGTCAAAACCAGCGTCGGCCAACGCAAAGCAAGCGTGCACGCAGCAGTAGTCGAACTCGATGCCCTGGCCGATGCGGTTGGGACCCGAGCCGAGGATGATCACCGTGGGCTTGTGCGAGAGCGGGATCTCGTCCTCGTCCTCGTAGGTCGAGTAGTAGTACGGCGTTTCGGCCACGAACTCAGCCGCGCAGGTGTCGACCGTCTTGTAGGTCGGCAGGACACCGGCCGCGACGCGTGCGGAACGGACCTCTTCCTCCGGCACCGACCACAGGTAGGCCAACTGCGCATCGGAGAAGCCCGCCTGCTTCGCCTTCTTCCACCGTCGCGGGGTGAGCGCCGGGTCGTGCGGGCCGTCATGGGCGGCGATCCCGGCGCGCTGTTCGCCGATCTGCAGGATCTGATCGAGGAACCACGGGTCGATCCGGCAGGCGTCGTAGACCACCTCGAGGGGGATACCGCGCCGTAGGGCCGACTCCACCTCGAAGAGCCGGTCGGGGGTGGCCACGGCCAACCGTGCCAGGACCTCCTCGTCGGACAGTGCGTCGAAGGGCCCCTCGCCCTGGTCGCCGTTGAGGCCGTCACGGCCATGCTCGAGCGAACGCATGGCCTTCTGCAGGCTCTCGGTGAAGGTACGGCCGATCGCCATGACCTCGCCCACCGACTGCATCTGGGTGCCGAGCACCGGGCTGACCCCGGGGAACTTCTCGAACGCCCACCGTGGCACCTTGGTGACCACGTAGTCGATGACCGGCTCGAAGCTTGCCGGCGTCTTGCGGGTGATGTCGTTGGTGATCTCGTCGAGGCTGTAGCCCACCGCGAGCCGGGCGGCGATCTTGGCGATGGGGAAGCCGGTCGCCTTCGATGCCAGGGCGGAGGAGCGGCTGACCCGGGGGTTCATCTCGATGACGACCATCTCGCCGGTCTCGGGGTTCAGGGCGAACTGCACGTTGGAGCCGCCCGTCTCCACGCCGACGCGCCGGATGCAGGCGAACGCGGCGTCGCGCATGTCCTGGTACTCACGGTCGGTGAGGGTCTGGGCCGGCGCGACGGTGATGGAGTCGCCGGTGTGCACGCCCATCGGATCCACGTTCTCGATCGAGCAGATGATCACGCAGTTGTCCTTGTGGTCCCGCATGACCTCGAGCTCGAACTCCTTCCACCCGGCGATCGATTTTTCGATGAGGATCTCCGAGATGGGGCTGGCCTGCAGACCACGTTCGGCGAGACGGGTGAACTCCTTGGGCGTGGAGGCGATACCGGTCCCCCGCCCACCCAGGATGTAGGCGGGCCGGATGATCGCCGGCAGACCGATCTGGGTGACCACCGCCTCGGCCTCGGCGAGGGTGTGGGCGGTGCCCGACGGTGGCACGTGGAGGCCGATCTCGATCATCGCCTGCTTGAAGCGCTCGCGGTCCTCGGCGGTGGCAATGGCCTCGGCGGTGGCACCGATCAACTCGACCCCGTAACGATCCAGTGCGCCCCGCTCGACCAGCTCCATGGCCAGGTTCAGGCCGGTCTGCCCGCCGAGGGTCGGCAACAGTGCATCGGGCCGTTCCCGGGCGATGATGCGTTCGAGCACGTCGGCGTCGAGCGGCTCGACGTAGGTGGCGTCGGCGAACTCCGGGTCGGTCATGATCGTCGCCGGGTTGGAGTTGGCCAGGATCACCCGGTAGCCCTCCTCCCGGAGCACACGGCAGGCCTGGGTCCCCGAGTAGTCGAACTCGCAGGCCTGACCGATCACGATGGGACCGGAGCCGATCACCAGGATCGAGCTGAGGTCGTCACGACGCGGCACGGGTTTCCTTCCATTCGTCCATCAGGAGCGCGAACTCGGCGAAGAGGTACCGCGGGTCGTGGGGCCCGGGCCCGGCTTCGGGGTGGTACTGCACGCTGAAGCACCAGCGGTCACGCCGCCGCAGCCCCCCGACCGTGCGATCGTTGAGGTTGACGTGGGTGATCTCGACCCCTTCGGGCAGGCTTTCGGGGTCGATGGCGTAGTTGTGGTTGTGCGAGGCGATCTCGATGCCACCGGTATCGGTCCGGCGGATCGGGTGGTTGCCGCCGTGGTGGCCGAAGGGCAGCTTGAACGTGGTTCCACCGAGGGCCTGGCCCAGTAACTGGTGGCCGAGGCAGATGCCGAAGATCGGCACCTTGCCCACCAACTCGTCGACCGCGGCCACCGCATAGGGCAACGCCGCCGGATCACCGGGCCCGTTCGAGAGGAAGACGCCGTCGGGGCGCCGTGCCAGTACCTCTGCCGCCGGCGTGGTGGCCGGGACGACCTCGACATCGGCGATCTCCGCCAACTGGTCGATGATGGAGGTCTTGATCCCGAAGTCGTAAGCCACAACGCGGCGACGGCCGCCACCGCTGCGGTCGGCCGCGCCGGCACGGCGGTAGGCCTTGGTGCAGCTGACCTCACGCACGAAGTCCTGCCCGTCGGTGCCCGCTGCGGCCCGGGCGGCAGCGAGAAGGTCCTCCACCGGCGCCGTGCCGAACGCCCCGGGCATGGCGCCGCGGTCACGCAGCACCCGGGTCAGTCGACGGGTGTCGATGCCGGTGATAGCGGGGATCCGGTGCGTATCGAGGAACTCGGCGAGGCTGAGCTCGGACCGCCAGTTCGACGCCCGCCGAGCGAGGTCGCGCACGATGATGCCCCGGCAATACGTGCGGGCGGACTCCATGTCGGTGGCGTTCGTGCCGTAATTGCCGATGTGGGGGTAGGTGAAGGTGATGATCTGGCCGGCGTAGGAGGGATCAGAGATCACCTCCTGATACCCCGACAGCACGGTGTTGAACACCACCTCGCCCACGGCGACGGAGTCGGGCGGTGCCCATCCGGCAGCCTCGCCCTCGAAGACCGTGCCGTCTGCGAGTACGAGGTGGGCCGCGATGGGATGCGCAGTCGTTGATGGTTCCATGGTTGGTTCTCCTCAGCCCTGCGCGACGGCGTCGATAACGACCGGCACGCCGCGCACGATGGTGTGACGGACCCGACCCCGCAGGGCACGACCGACGAAGGGGGTCGTGCGACTGCGGCTCGCGCCGCGCAAGGGGTCGAGGGTCCAGGTTGCGGTGGGATCGATCACGGTGAGGTCCGCCACGGCACCACGCTCGATCAGCCCGGTGGTCGCAGGGTCGACCAGGGCGGCCGGCTTCCAGGAGAGAGCGCCGATCAGCTCGGCCAAACCAACCGGTACGGCGGAGCGGTCACCGCCCTGACCCACGTCGACGAGGGTCAACTCGGTCAGGGCCAGCGCCACCAGCCACTCCAGCGACGAGGCACCGGCGGTGGCCTCCCCGAAGGGGACCTCCTTGTCCTCAATCGAATGGGGGGTGTGATCACTGACGAGGCAGTCGACCTCACCTGCGGCCAGCATGGACTGCACAGCACGTCGATCCGCCTCGGGCCGCAGCGGCGGCCGGAACTTGGTGGCGGGGTCGAACTCGGCGCACGCCGAGTCGGTGAGCAGGAGATGGTGCAACGCCACCTCGGCGCTGACCCGCAGCCCACGACGGCGTGCCCCGGCGACCATGGCCCACGATGCAGCCGTACTCAACGTGCGGAAGTGCAGGCGCCCGCCGGTGAGCCGGGCGAGGGCTAGGTCGCGCATGACGACCACCTCCTCCGCCTCCGAGGGGATACCCCCGATGCCGAGCAACGAGGACCACACGCCCTCGTGCATCTCGCCACCGGCGGCCAGCGAGGGCTCCTCGGCGAACTGCACGATGACCGCGCCGAGGGCTGCGGCGTACTCCAGCGCCCGCCGCAGCAGCCGCGCATCAGGGACGCCCCGGCCGTCGTCGGCGAACAGACGTACACCGAGCGACGCCAGCTCGGCCAAGGGGGCCAGTCGCTCACCCTTGGCCCCCACGGTGATGGTCGCCGCAGGCAGCACCCTGCAGGCTGCGCCGACACCGAGCGCCAAGACCTCTTTCACCATCGCTGCAGAGTCGACAACGGGATGGGTGTCCGCCCGGGCGACGATGGTGGTGAATCCGCCGAGCGCGGCGGCTCGTGCCGCGCTGTGCACGGTCTCGGTCTCCTCGTAGCCCGGCTGGCCGACACCGGCGTTCAGGTCGACCAGGCCCGGGGTGATGATGCACCCGCCGGCATCGAGCACCGTGGCCGCGCTCAGGCCCTCCCCGACCGCGACGACCGACCCGTCGCTCACCACGACATCCGCGCGGCGACGACCGGAGCGGTCGAGCACCTCCGCGCCGCGGAGCACGAACTCACCGGCAGCGCCCGACCGTGCCGTCAGTTCACTCATGCCCGACACGCTCCGAACCCTCGTCCGAGGCGGAGCCCTCGCCGCCGGCCAGCAGCTTGAACAGCACCGCCATGCGCACCGAGACCCCGTTGGCCACCTGGTCGAGCACCAGGCACCGCTCGAGGTCGGCGACCTCCGGGGCGATCTCCACCCCACGGTTCATCGGGCCCGGATGCAGCACGACGGCCCGATCGGCCAGCCGGTCGGCCCGGGCGATGGTCAGACCGTACCGAGCCGTATATTCTCGCAGGGTCGGCACCAGCGCCTCGTTCTGCCGTTCGAGCTGCATGCGGAGCAGGTACACCACGTCCACCGTGCCGAGCACTGCATCGAGGTCCTCGCTCATCTGCACCGGCCAGCCCTCCAGGCTCGGCGGGAGCAGCGTGCGGGGGGCGACGAGTACCACCTCGGCCCCCAGCGCGGTGAACGCCCAGACGTTCGAGCGCGCCACCCGCGAGTGCTTGATGTCGCCGACGATGGCAATGCGGAGCCCGTCGAGCGAGCCGAACCGCTGCCGCAGGGTGAACGCATCGAGCAGCGCCTGGGTGGGGTGCTCGTGCCAGCCGTCGCCGGCGTTGAGTACCGAGCAGTCCAACCACCGGGCCA
Organism: Acidimicrobiia bacterium; assembly: GCA_947476745.1. GTDB lineage: Bacteria > Actinomycetota > Acidimicrobiia > Acidimicrobiales > CAIXPF01 > CAIXPF01. The sequence continues at coordinate 43,030 of CANJRG010000004.1, forward strand.
GCTGCCACGGTGCCCCCGAGCTGGCGTGGCGAACCACCACCGCGTCGATGCGCATCGCCTCCAGCGTCAGCGCCGTGTCACGCAGCGTCTCGCCTTTCTTCACCGACGAGGAGCTCACCGAGAAGCTCAGCGTGTCCGCCGACAGGCGCTTGGCCGCGGTCTCGAAGCTCAAACGGGTTCTCGTCGAGTCCTCGAAGAACAGCGTCGCCACCGTCTTGCCCCGCAACGCTGGCACCTTCGGGATCGGCCTGGCGTTGACCTCGGCGAACGAGTCGGCGAGGACCAGCAGCTCCTCGATCGACTCGCGGCTCATCCCCGCGATACCGAGCAGGTGCTTCACGACTCCCCCGTTTCGGGAGTCACCGAAGCGTCAGTGTCGCCGGCGGCGAACCGGCGCACGATCTCGACACCGTCGAGGCCCACCTTGACGTCCTCGTCGCGTCGGGTGGGCAGGTTCTTGCCCACGAAGTCGGGACGGATCGGCAGCTCCCGATGGCCCCGGTCGACCAGCACCGCCAGCTGCACGGCGCTGGGCCGGCCGTGGTCGTTGAGCGCATCGAGCGCCGCCCGCACGGTCCGACCGGTGAACAACACGTCATCGACGAGCACGACGATGCGGTCGGTGAGGTCACCGGGGATGTCGGTCACCGCATGGGGCAGGACCCGGCGCAGCGACAGATCGTCCCGGTAGAAGGACACGTCGAGACGCCCGACCGGCGGCGCTGCAGGCTCGAATTCGCTGAGGACCGCGGCCAACTGCTCGGCCAGTGGAACTCCGCCGGTGACCAACCCGACCAGCACGACCCCGTCGAGGCCGTGATTCCGCTCGGTGATCTCGTGCGCCATGCGGCGCAACGCCCGGGCGACGTCACCGGCTTCCATGACCCGGGTCCGGGCAGAAAAAACGCCCCCATCGGGGGGCGTAGACGTACGAGAGGACGATTCTGGCGCGGCAGCCATGATGCTCCTGTCCGTTCGGGCCTCACGGGACCCGCTTCACGGTCAGGTCGGCACCTTAGCAGGATGGCACCGCCCGGCGGGCTCGCCGGCCCGCTTGTTCCAACTCAGCGCGACGAAGGATCACGCCCGGGGCGCACCTCGGCGGAGATCGACGCCAGCACCCCGTTCACGAAGCGACCCGAGTTGTCGGTGGAGAAGCGCTTGGCCAGCTCCACCGCCTCCGAGATGATCGCCGCCGTCGGCACATCGGTCCGTTCGGTGAGCTCGAACGCGGCCATGCGCAATACGGTCAGGTCCAGCAGGGGCATGCGCTCGAGGCGCCAGCCCCGGGCGAAACGGCCGATGAGTACATCCAGCTCGTCCCGGTTGGTCTCCACGCCGCGCACGACCTCCGCGGCGAAGGGGTCCGCGGGAACGGGCAGAGCGGCGAGCACCTCCTCGATGGGCAGGCTCTTGGTCGCGGCTTCGTACAACAGCCCCAGCGCCCGCTCACGGGCTGCACGACGTCCTCCGGCAGCGACGCTCATGCGCGGGTGAGGTACTCCCCGCTCCGGGTGTCCACCTTCACCCGGTCACCGGGGTTGACGAACAGCGGGACCTGGATGACCAGCCCGGTCTCCAGCGTGGCCGGCTTGCGCGCCCCGGAGACCCGGTCACCCTGGATACCCGGTTCGGTCTCGGCGATGTTCAGCTCGACTGCGGCAGGTAGTTCGACCCCGACGATCTCGTCCTCGAACATCACCAGGATCACCGTCGAGCTCTCGACGATGTAGTTGACAGCCTCGCCGAGGGCGTTGGGGCCCACGTTCATCTGGTCGTAGCTGCTGTTGTCCATGAAGACGTAGTCCGCGCCGTCGCGATAGAGGAACTGCATCTCTCGCTTGTTCAGCACCGCCCGGTCGAACCGCTCCCCGGCCCGGAACGTCCGGTCGACGACCTGGCCGGTGCGGATGTTCTTCAACGTGGTGCGCACGAACGCGCCGCCCTTGCCGGGCTTGACGTGCTGGAACTCGACGACGTTGTAGAGGCCCTCATCGAGGTTCAGGGTCATCCCGTTGCGCAGGTCGCTAGTGGAGATCATCGCCATGGTGGTCCTCGTCCTTTCCCGGGCGGCCGCTGGTCGGGGCGGCCCCGCCCGGACATTGCGTACCGATCAGACTTCGAGCGCTTTCGGAAAGAGGGTGAGGCTACGACATCCGCTCTCGCCGACGACAACCGTGTCCTCCACCCGCACCCCGCCGAGCCCGGGGAGGTACACGCCCGGCTCGATGGTCACCACGTAGTCCCGCTCCAGCGTCCCGGGGGTGGCCCGAGACAGGATCGGGTACTCGTGCACGGCAAGACCGATGCCGTGGCCCGTGCCGTGATCGAACTGTTCCGCCCACCCGGCCTCGCCGATGACGCCGCGAGCCAGGGCGTCGATCTCCTTGGTGGCCACCCCGGCTCGCACCCCCGCCCGGGCGGTCTCGTGTGCGGCCAGGACGACCTCGAAGAGGCGTCGCTGCTGCGCAGACGGCGGGCCGACGCAGACCGTGCGGGTCATGTCGGAGTGGTAGCCGCCGAGCTTCGCTCCGAAATCGAGCACGACCAGATCGCCGCGTTCGATGCGACGTGCGGACGGACGGGCGTGCGGACGGGCTCCGTTGGGACCGCTGGCGACGATGGTGTCGAAGGACGGCCCGTCCGCCCCCATCCGACGCATCGCCGCCTCCAACGTCAGGGCGAAGTCCCGCTCGGTCGGACGCCCGTGCAGCCGGCCGATGGTCTGGACCAGCGCCGCATCGGCGATCTCGGCCGCCCGTTCGATCCGTTCGATCTCGCCCGCGTCCTTCACTGCCCGCAGCAGTTCGACCACGTTGGTCAACGGCACCAGGTCGCTGCCGACGAAGCGCGCGGCATAACGCCGTTGCGCCGCCCAGGTGATCGTCGTGGCCTCGAGCCCGACCCTGGCCCGCCCGGCCACCGCGGCCGCCAACGCCCCGTCGAAGTCGAGGCTCTCGATCGTCAGCTCGAGCAGTCCGGCGACACCGGCCTCGTCCAACTCGATGGCCGCCTGCTCCCGGTAGCGGCCGTCGGTCACCAGCCGGGCATCCTCGGCGGTGACCACCAGGACCCCGTTCGACCCGCTGAACCCGCTCAGGTAGCGCACGTTGAGCAGGTTGGTCACCACGAAGGCGTCCACACCGTGGGTACCGAACGCCCGCTGCAACGCCGCCAGCCGGCCGGCGTGGTCCATGACGGCCGGAGCAAGCCCCGTGGCGGTCACGACCGCCGTCCGAACAGCTCGAGCAGCGCCGATCCGGCCAGGCGGTAACCGGCCCCGCCGAGCCCACAGATCATCGCTGTTGCCACCGGCGCCACCACCGACGTGTGCCGCCAGGCCTCACGGCGCTGCGGGTTGGACAGGTGCAGCTCCACGATCGGGCCCTCGAACGCCGCTAGTGCGTCGTGCAGTGCCCACGAGTAGTGCGTGAAGGCCCCCGGGTTGATGACGATGGCATCGGCGCGGCCCCGGGCCCGGTGCACCGCCTCGACCACCACGCCCTCGTGATTGGACTGGACGTGCTCGAGCTCGATCCCGGCCGGTTCGAGGACCGAGCGCAAGGCCGCCACGTGGTCCTCGAGCGTGGCTGTGCCGTACACCGTCGGTTCCCGGGTGCCGAGCAGGTTCAGGTTGGGACCCGACAACACCACCACCAGGGTCATCCCATGCTCCGTTCCGTCATCAGCATCAATGCCGCACGCACGGCCGCCGGATCGATCCCGTCCACGACGTCGACGTCGTGGACGCCGTCGGGCCGGACGTACTCGAGCACGAACGTAAGCCCGCGCAACGCCTTCTTGTCCCGGCCCATCAGCTCGAGCAGCCGGTCGGTGTCCACCCCGGCGGGCAGCCGGTCGCCGAGCCCGTAGGCCCGTACCACCCGGTAGTGCTCCTCGACCCGGTCGGCGTCGATGCGTCCCAGAGCGTGGGCCAGGTGGGCGGCGAACGGCAGGCCGATGGCCACCGCCTCGCCGTGACGCAGATCGAACGTACCGGCGATCTCGAGCGCATGGGCCAGGGTGTGGCCGTAGTTCAGGATGGCCCGACGCCCACCCTCGCGCTCATCGCCGGAGACCACCTCGGCCTTGATCCTGGCCGCCTGGAACACCCGCTCGGGCAACGCTGCGGCGTCGAGCGCCCCACCGCCGAGGAAGTGGTACTTGGCCAGCTCACCCATGCCGCAGCGGTACTCCCGGGCCGGCAGGCCGATCAGGGTGTCGGTGTCGCACACCACTGCGCAGGGCTGCCAGAAGGCACCGACGAGGTTCTTGCCCTCCGGCAGGTTTACCCCGGTCTTGCCACCGATGGCGGCGTCGATCTGGCCCAGCAACGTCGTCGGCACGTGCAGCACGGGAATGCCCCGGTGGTACGCCGATGCCGCGAAGCCCGCCACGTCGGTCACCACGCCGCCGCCGATGGCCACCACCGCATCGGCCCGCGACAGTCCCCACGCGGCCCACTGCCGGCACAGCTGTTCGACCGTCACCAGCGTCTTGGCCGGTTCGCCCTCGCCGAGCAGGAACGTACGCTGTTCTACCGGCAGCTCAACGTCGATCCCGATCGCCGCCTGGGTCACCACCGCCACCTTGCGCGTACCCGCCGGCAAAAGTCCACCGACAGCGGCAAGCGCCCCTGCGCCGACCACCACCGGGTAGCTCCGCTCGCCCAGTTCCACCGTCACCCGGAACCGTTCGTCGGCGGCGGCACCACGCAGCCGGCGCACCACCTCCTCGCAGACCTGCTCTGGCAGGGCCACAGCCGGTACCTCGTCGGTGGCGGCCTCGGCGTAGAAGGGATCGCGTTCGATGGTCAGCCGCTCGAGCGCGACACGCGCGCCACCGGCGAGCAGCGGGCGTCCCTGACCGTCGCGGACCCGGGCGGCGAGCGTGGTGGTGTCGGCCCGAAGCCACACCACCGCGGCCTCGTGGCGACACAGGAGCGCGCGGTTGGCCTCGGCGAGGACTGCGCCGCCGCCGGCACCGATCACCGGACGGTCCGCCCGCGACAGCAGGGCCTCGAGCACCTCGCTCTCGAGCCGGCGGAAACCGGCCTCGCCGGAGTCGGTGAAGATCTCGGGGATGGACCGGCGGGCGACGGCCTCGATCGCGACGTCGGCGTCGACAAAAGGCCGACCGAGGCGGCGGGCGACGAGCGGTCCGACGGTGGACTTGCCGGCGCCCATCAGCCCGATGAGCACAATCGGCGAGTGACGGCGGTCTGGTTTCATGCGTCTGTCAGCGTACCGAACCGCCCCGACCTGCCTCGTCATCGGAGCGCAGGACGAAACCGCCGCACCGGCGCGGTCAGGCGAACGGTGCCGAGCCACTTGCGAGCATGACGACGACTGCCCCGGCGATCAGGGCCGGACCGAACGGGTAGGGCTCGCTGCGTCCCCGGCGAACGAGCAGGACCAGACCGATGGCCGTGCCGATCAGGCTGGCCACCAGGAAGGCGAACAACGAAGCGCGCAACGTCGCGGCCACGGTGGACGCCGCCCAGCCGATGGCGATCCCGAGCACCGCACCGAGCTTCACGTCACCCCGACCGAGCCCCCGGGGCGACGCCAGGTGCGCGGCTCCCAACCCGCCCCACATCGACAGCCCACCGACCGCTGCGGCCGCCAGTCGGTCGAAGCGTCCGGACCAGCAGGCAGCCGCTATGACGACCACCGCGGCGGCCGCCATCGCCGGAAAGGTGATGCGGTCGGGGATGCGGGACTGCGCCGTGTCGATCACCGCCACCACGACCAGCACGCTGAACAGCGCCGCATAGGCCACCGTCGTGACGGACGATCCCCAGCGCAGCGTGGCGGCCACCGCGAGCGCGGCGTCGAGCAGGCCGCACGTCACGGACAGCCGATCGACCTGCCACGGCCGGCGCCGAGACGGAACGCTGAACCCGGCACGCCACGGGCCGCGCACCGACAACACGTCCGATGCCCACGCGAGCACAGGCCCGAGCATGCAGCCCGCCAGGGCCACCAGCGCCGCCGACAACAGCAGCCCGTCAGTGTCCCGGGAACCCTTGCTGTAACCCGGCGTTCTGCTTGATCGCCTGGCGGGCGCGCGGGCTGAGGTTGAACAACTGTTGTTCGAGATCGGTGTGCGGCAATGTCGAGGTGCCCTCGCCCGCCTCGGCACCGGCGCCGACTACCGCTTCGGTGTCGAAGTGGGCCGGCGGCGGCGGCGGCGGCGGTGCGAGCCGTTCCGGCGGGCCGCTCTTGAACAACGAGGTCGGACCACCGAACGAGCCGACGGGAGCCAGCGCCGTCGCCCCCGTCGGGGCCACCGGGGGCGACATCGAGGGCTCGGCCGAGGCCGGTTCGCCTCCGGTCGGCCACGTGGCCGACGCGCCGACCTGCTCGATCGCCTCGGCAAGGGAACCGATCCACGCCGCGTCGCCAGCCGCACCGACGGTCGGCCCTTCGGGGGCAACGGGCAGGACAGGCAACCAGTCCGCCGAGGTCGCGACCGACGGCAACGGCGCAACGGCCAGTCCCGGATAGGCGTACATCTCCTCGCCGCGGGCCGGAGCCAGGGCCACCGGCGCGGCGAACCACGCCGGTTCGGGCTCGGTTTGCGCCGGGCCGTCGGAGGGGAGGTACCCCTCGTCAGCCAGGACATAGCCGTTGTCGGCCGGGTGATAGCCGTTCTCGGCTGGGCGATAGCCGTTGTCGGCCGGGTGATAGCCGTTGTCGGCCGGCACGACCGGCGACAGCGGGAGCGCAGCAGGAGGAGCGACCGGGGCGTCGTCCACGACCCGGATCGGGGCCGGGTCCCAGACCGCCGAAACAGCCGCGGGCTCGAACCCGGCATCGTCGTACATCGGCACGGACGGCACGGACTCGGCCGGAACCGCCGGTGCCTCGCCCACATCCACCAGGCCCAGATCGAGCAGTCGGGCGACCAGCCGTGCGGTGGGCAGTTCACCCAACCCAAGCGCTGCGCCGAGATCGGCGACGGTGCGCCCGACCGAGATCATGACGACGGCTGACCAGTCCTCGGGGCTCAACGTCACCGCGTCGGAACGCAGCTCCGGCTGCAGCGTCACCCACGACCGGGCCGAGGGGATGCGCGCCTCGAGGTTCCGCCACTCCCCCAACATGGTCTCGGCCTCGGCAAGCACCACCTCGATGTCGACTGGGGAGACCTCCTCGTCCGGCCGGTCGTCGAGTTCGAACCGGAAGGACCCACGCTCGAAGCGCAGCAGCTGGAACACCACATCGGCGAGCTCGAACGCGTAGGGGCTCGACGAGCTATCGGCACCCAGGATCTGCGCCTGACGGACCCAAACGGTGCCGGCCCGGGTGGGACCCTGCACCTGGAGTCGGCCGGTCTTGGACGTGGCGGCGAGCAGGCGCAGCACGTCGGCAACGGCGAACGTCTCAATCGAACCTTGTAAGGACACAGTGGCCTCCCGACCTCGGGAACCCCCGCGGTGCGGTGAACGATGGCGGATGACCCGCCGCGGCGGGTATCAGTGTACCGAGGCGACAGCGTCCGGGGTCTGACCCTCTCTGAGCAGGTCTTGGACGGCGGACGCCGAACCGCGACCGACCATCGGGCCGGGTATCCCGACCCCACCCGGGGACGGCGGCTCACCGGCAGGGACGGCTGACCCGGTGGTGATGCGTCACCAGCGGGCACAGGTCACTGCTGGAGATGGCCGAGCACGGCGTCGCGCATCGCCCCAACCGGAGCGGCGACGCCGGTCCACAGTTCGAACGCGTACGCCGCCTGGTGCAGCAGCATCCCGACGCCGTTGACCGTGGTGGCACCCCGGGCCGCGGCCGCCTCGAGCAGACCGGTCCGTATCGGCTGATACACCAGGTCGGCCACGACCTGCCCGGCGCGCAACAACGCCGCGTCGAACGGCAGCACCGCCTCGGTCGGCGGCCGTACCCCCATACCCAGCGACGTCGCGTTGACCACGATGTCAGCCGCAGCGATGGCGGACTCCTCGGCCAGCTCGCCCACCGGCCCAGCCAGCGCCACGGCCTGCTCGGCACGGGCACGGTTACGGTTGACGACCAGGATGCGGGCCGCACCGGCCTCGGCGAGCGCCTCGGTCACCGCCCGGCCGGCGCCACCGGCACCGACGACGGCCACGCACGCCCCGGACGGGTCGACCCCGGCCTCGTGGCGTAACGAATCGACGAAGCCGCGCCCATCGGTGTTCTCGCCGAACAACCCGGCGTCGTCGCGCCGCACGCAGTTCACCGCACCGAGGCGTTGGGCAGCGCCGCTGAGGCGCCCGGCCAGCGCGACGGCGACCGCCTCCTTGTGCGGCATCGTCACCGAGAGGCCTCCGAGGCCGAAGGTCCGCATGGCGTCGAGCGCCGCCGGCGCCGAACCTGCGGCAACCGGGAAGGCGACGTACACCCAGTCCAACCCGGCCGCCCGGAAACCGGCGTTGTGCAGCACCGGCGACAGCGAGTGCGTCACCGGGTCGCCGATCACTGCGGCGACCCGGGTGGATCCCCGGGGCGACCCTGGCACCGCCAACTCGCTCATCCGAGTAGTCCCTTCGCCTCTGCCACGGCCACGAGCTCGTCGAAGGTGTCCGCATCGTCGGTGAAGGCGTGGCGGCCGTCGCTGTCCTTGAGCACGTAGTAGAGCCACGGACCCGCCGCAGGCTTCAGTGCCGCTTCCAACGACGCTCGGCCCGGGGCGGAGATCGGCCCGGGTGGAAGGCCCGGCACCCGGCGGGTGTTGTACGGCGAATCGCTGTTCAGCTCGGCCACCGTCAGGGTGTTGCCCACTTTGCCGAAGCCGTACAGGGTGGTGGCGTCGATACCGAGCGGCATGTCCTCCGCGAGCCGGTTGTAGATGACCCGGGCGATCTTCGCCCGCTCCTCCGGCACCTTGGCCTCTTCCTCGATCATCGAGGCGATGGTGATGATCTGGTAGGGCGTCAGCCCAAGGGCGGCGGCTCGTTCATCGAGCTTGATCTCGGCCGCAACGGTCTCGAGCTGCGCGGCCATCTTGCTGAGGACCGCGACCTCGTCGGAGTCGTCGGCCACCTGGTAGGTGTCCGGGAAGAGCAGACCTTCTAGCGAGCCGCTGGGCGGAAGGTACGCCGAGGGGATCTTCCCGCTGCCGAGGGCCGCGGTGATGCTCTCAACACTGAAGCGCTGGAGGGAATCGGCAACCGACTCGGCGAGTTGCGTCAGGCGCAACCCCTCCGGAACGGTGAGATTGGCGTAGCCAACCGGCTTCGGGCCGGCCTTGAGGACCTCGAGCGCCTCCCACAGCGCCATGCTCTTGCGCAGGGTGAAGCTGCCGGCGTTCAGGACGCTGCCACCCTTCAGCCTGGCGTATTCCTGGAAGAGACGGGCGTTGCCGACCACCCCGGCATCGGCGAGGACCTCGGCCACCTCGGCGATGGTGGAACCGAGCGGGATCTCCACCACGACGACCGCACCGGGGTCCCCGGCGGGGTTCACCACGTGGTAGCCCCACCGCACCGTCAACAGGAGGGCGACCAGCACCGCCAGCTTCACCAGCAGCGACGGGCCGATGAAGCGTGGGGGCTCCGGCGCCCGACGGGGAATGCGAACATACTTGCCCGAGCTCTCGGGGGATCCGAAGAAGGCGCCATAGCCGTCGTCGACGTGTCCGTCGTCGCCCTGGTCGTACAGCGCCGCCGGGGCCTCGCGGTAACGAGTCGCTGGTGCTGGGGCGGCCCCGGCATCCCCGCGCCGTGACTCGGTCCGTGGCGAGCCCTGCCGATAGCGGGGTTCGGTCACTGCTGCTCCGTTCCTGCCGGCGTCGAGTCCGCCGGGCGTGTGTTCGGCGTCAGGCCGTGCGGCTGCGCCACCGCGGTGGACGCGGCGTCCAGCCAGGCCTGCAGGATCACCGCGGCTGCGACCTGGTCGATCACCTTGCGCCCCTTCTTGGTGTTCACCCCGGCCTGGCGCAGCGAACGCTGCGCGGTGACCGTAGTGAGCCGTTCGTCGTGGGTGCAGACGGGAACCGACAACGCCACCCGGAGTTGCTCGATCTCCGCAAGCACCGCCAGCGCTGCGGGGCCGGCGTCACCGCCAAGCGAGGTCGGCAGGCCGACCACCACCCGCACCGCACCAGCCTCGTCCACCAGTTCGGCGATCCGACGGTGGTCGCGGAGCCGGTCGCCGCTGCGCGGCACCACCTCGTAGGGAGTGGCCAGCAGGCCACCGGAGTCGCACAACGCCACCCCGATTCGCCGTTCGCCCAGGTCGAGACCCAGCGAGCGCCGGTCGATGCGGTCAGCCACGTCCGAGCGCAGCCCGAATGGCCTCGAGCGCCGGGTCGATCCCTGCGGGGTCCTTACCGCCGGCCACGGCGAGCTCGTCGCCCTTGCCGCCGCCGCCCTTGATCAGCTTCGACACCTCGCCGACGAGCGTTCCGGCATGGTGCCCGCTGTCCTTGCGCGCTGCAGCCACCAACGCCACGCCACCGCCCTCGGCCTCACCCGCCAACACCGCCAGCACGATGCCGGGCTTGTTACGGACCGATAGCGCCAGCTCCCGGTAGTCGTCGCGGGGCAGGCCGTCGACCCGGGCCACCACAACCCCATCGACCGCCATCGCCACCAACTCGTCGGCGCGACCGGCCGCGAACTGCCGGCGCAACGTCTTGAGCTCGCCTTCCAGCGACTTGATCTGGCTGACCCGGCGCTCGGCACCCTCGACCAGTTCGTCGAGGCTGACGTTGAGCACCGCCGCCACCTGTCGCAGGTGCGACTCGGCGTCACGCAGCCGGGTGAGGGTGTGGAACCCCGTGGTGGCCTCGATACGCCGCATGTTGGACCCGATGGAACCCTCGGAGACGACCTTGACCGTCCCGATGTCGCCGGTCTGACGCACGTGGGTACCACCGCACAGCTCGACCGACGGACCGGCCTCGATGACCCGCACGACGTCGCCGTACTTGTCGCCGAAGAAGGCCAGGGCACCGAGCTCCTCGGCGGTGGCCTTGGTGGTCTCGAAGGAGCGCACCGGATGGTTCGCCAGCACCTCGGCGGCGACGAGGTCCTCGATGCGGGCGATCTGCTCGGGGGTCACCGCATCGTAGTGGCTGAAGTCGAAACGGAGGCGACCCGGCTCCACCAGCGAACCCTGCTGGCGCACATGGTCGCCGAGCACGTCGCGCATCGCCCAGTGCAGCAGATGGGTGCCGGTGTGGTTGCGCCGGATCGCATTGCGACGGTCGACGGTGATCTCGGCCAGCGCTTCCTGGCCCGGGTACACCGTGCCCTCGCTGCGCACGATGTGGTGACGCACCAGGCCGGGCAGCGCGTAGGTGGTGTCGCCGATCTCCAGCGCGCCGGTGTCGGTGGCGATCCGGCCGGTGTCGCCCACCTGACCACCGGCCTCGGCGTAGAAGGGGGTCCGGTCGAGGAACACCGCGTCGCCGATGACGGCAAGGACCTTGGCGTCGAGCTCGGTGCGGTCGGACCGGGCCTGATAATCGGTCAGGCCGAACTGCTCGACCAGTTCCTGGTAGTCCTCGAGGTGCTCGTGGGCGGTGACGTCCTTACGGGCGTCCTTGGCCCGCTTGCGCTGCGCCGCCATCTCGGCGGTGAAACCCTCGACGTCGACGCTGATATCGCGCTCGGCGGTGATCTCCTGGGTGACCTCGAGCGGGAAGCCGTAGGTGTCGTGCAGCTGGAAGGCCACGGAACCGCCGAGGCGACCACCGGCCGGGATCGCCGACAACGCGTCGTCGAGGATGACCGAGCCGGTGCGCAGCGTCTGACGGAACCGCTCCTCCTCGCGGGTGATGACCCCCCGGACGAAGTCGTGGGAACGCTGCAGTTCGGGGTAGTCGTTGCCCATCACGCCGACGACGGCGTCGACCATACGGGGCATGACGAGGTCATTCAGCCCGAGGATGTAGGCATGGCGGACGGCACGGCGGATGATGCGCCGTAGCACGTAGCCGCGTCCCTCGTTGGAGGGGAACACACCGTCGGACACCAGGAAGGTCATCGTCCGGGCATGCTCGGCGAAGATGCGAAGCGAGACGTCCTTGACGGGATCGACGCCGTAGCGGACCCCGGAGGCCGACTGGGCCACGTCGAGCAGCTGCACGAACTCGTCGATGTCCCACACCGAGTCGACGCCCTGCAGCACCGTGAGTACCCGCTCGAGCCCGGCACCGGTGTCGATCGAGGGCTTGGGCAGCGGCACGCGGGTACCGTCCGCCTGCCCGTCGTACTGCATGAACACCAGGTTCCAGATCTCGACGAAGCGCTCGTCACCACCGAAGGCAGGACCCCCGTCGGCACCGTGTTCGGGGCCTTTGTCCCAGAAGATCTCGCTGCAGGGACCGCACGGCCCGGTGTCACCGGCCTGCCAGAAGTTGTCCTTGTCCAGACGCTGGATGCGCGACATCGGGACGCCGACCTGCTCGTGCCAGATGCGCTCCGCGTCGTCGTCACTGACGTGCACGGTGATCCACAGCCGCTCGGGATCGAACCCCAGCTTCTCGGTGAACAGCTCCCAGGCCCAGGCGATGGCCTCGGCCTTGAAGTAGTCCCCGAACGAAAAGTTCCCGAGCATCTCGAAGAAGGTGAGATGTCGTTTGGTGCGGCCCACTTCCTCGAGGTCGTTGTGCTTGCCGCCGGCACGGACGCACTTCTGGACGGTCACCGCCCGCCGGAACGGCGGCACCTCCTCACCCACGAAATAGGGCTTGAACGGCACCATGCCTGCCACGGTGAACAACAACGTGGGGTCGAGGGGGATCAAGCTGGCCGACGGGACATTGGTGTGTCCACGCTCGGTGAAGAAATCGACGAAGGCGCGACGGAGCTGGTTGGCCTGCATATGCAGCATTGAGCCTATCCCAGCGCCTGCGGTCTATCGCGCTCTTGGCCTCAGTGCAGCTTGGCCCGCAGCCGCTGCTCGGTGTCGGCCATCGCCGCCCTGCCTTCTCGACGGGCTGCGTCGACCCGCTGGCCGACGTTGCTGGCCATCCGTTTGCCCACCGCGACCGGCGCGTACTGGTCGGCCACGGCATTCGCGGTGCGCACCGTCCAGCGCTTGCCGACCGTGACCACCACTGCGCCCACCGCCATCCAGAACAATCGCCTCATACCGGCTGCCTCTCCATCATCGGTCCTTCCTCTCTTTGCGGCGGGCCCGTCCGGGTGGCTGATCGGGCTCGTCGTCGCCGTTCTGGCGCAGACGGTTTGCTCCCCGTCGAACCCCGGACACCACGGCAGCGGCCTTGATCACCGGGTTGGCCACCGTACGGTAGGTCATCTTCGACGCCTGTTCGATCACCTCGACCACCTGGCCGGCCCGGTCGAGCTGGTCCTCGGCCCGACCCAGGGAACGCCGAGCCTCGGCGGAGAGGTCGAGCAACTCGGCGCGCAACGCCTCGGCAGCGGCCTCGAGTTGCGCAGCGCCGCGTCGCAGCCGTCGCGCGGCCAAACGCAGGTTCCACGCCGCCACCACCAGGGCCGAGGCGGCCACGGTGGCGACGATGACCACGACCACCGCGGCGAGATCGGATGCGCTCATCGCTCGCCATCCGGCGGGTAGGGCCACCGTTGGGCCGTCGTTGCTTCCCGGCCGTGCTCGGAGGGCCGGTAGAAACCGCCATCCAAGCCGTCGGGAAGATACTGCTGATCGACCCACGCGCGTGGATCGTCGTGGGGGTAGCGGTAGCCGACGCCATGGCCGAGCTGCTCGGCCCCCCGGTAGCCGCTGCCGCGCAGGTGCGCCGGCACCCCCGGGTTGGGCCGGCTGCGTACCGCCTGTACGGCGGCGTCGAGCGCCAGGTACACCCGGTTCGACTTCGGCGCAGTGGCCAGGTACACCACGGCGTGGGCCAGGTTGAGCCGCGCTTCGGGCAGACCGACATAGTCGACGGCACGGGCTGCGGCGTCGGCGACGACGAGCGCCATGGGGTCGGCCATGCCGATGTCCTCGGACGCCAGGATGACCAGACGCCGGGCGATGAACCGGGCATCCTCGCCGGCTTCGAGCATGTGGGCCAACCAGTACAGCCCGCCGTCCGCGTCGGAGCCCCGGACGCTCTTGATGAGCGCGCTGGCCACGTCGTAGTGCTCGTCCACGCCGTAGCCGATCGCCTTGGTCCCGAGGGCGTCGACGGCGTCGTCGAGGGACACGACCACCTCATCCGGCACCGTGCGGGTACCACAACGGCCCATCGCCAGCGCCGCCGCCACGTCGAGGGCCCCCAACGCGTGACGGGCGTCGCCATTGGCGACCGTGGCGAGATGGTCGATCGCCACCGGGTCGGCCTGCAAGCCGAGGGCGTCGAGGCCCCGTTCGAGCAGACGGCGGATGTCGTCCACGGTCAACGGGTCGAGACGGAACAACGACGAGCGGGACAACAACGGCGGGTTGACCTCGAAGTACGGGTTCTCGGTGGTCGCACCGATGAAGGTCAGCAGCCCGGACTCCACCGCGGGCAGCAGCGCATCCTGCTGGGCGCGGTTGAACCGGTGGACCTCGTCGAGGAACAGGATCGTGCCCTGCTCGTGCTCCCCGAGACGGCGCTGCGCGTCGGCGATGACCTCCCGCACATCTTTCACCGTGGCGGTCACCGCCGACAGCTGCACGAACGTGGAGGACGACGCCTCCGCCAACAGGCGGGCCAGGGAGGTCTTACCGGTACCCGGAGGACCCCACAGGATCATCGAGGTCAGGCGGTCGGCATCTGCCAGGGCCCGCAGGGGCCGCCCGGGGCCGAGCAGCTGCCGGTGTCCGACCACCTCGTCAAGATGTCGCGGCCGGAGCCGTTCGGCCAGCGGGGCCCGGCGTCCGAGGTGCCGTTCCGCTGCCACACCGAAGAGATCGTCGGGCACGCTCACAGGGATGCATCCTAGGCCAGGCACCCCGGCACAGGTCCGCCGGGCCGAACGGCATCGACGCTGCCGGTGGCCGGGCGCACACGCCGCGTGGAACCACGTCCTTGCTACCGCGGATCAGGCCACAATGGCCGGGTGGGATTCTGGGCGGGGCGTATCGGGCTGGTCTGGCTGGCGGCGTCGGTGCTGGCCATGGCGATCCTCACCGCGTTCGTCTTCATCGGCACCTGGCGCCGCCGGCTCGCCGGTGAGAGCTCCGGCTACGTGACCTTCGAACCGACCGGCCGGGTCATCGACCTGACCACCCGGGCCGCGGACGAACAACCCGGCCGCGCCGCGCCCGGCCACGCGCCGGCCGACGGCGAGCACCCCGATCGACTCGTCCATCGGCCGGCGCCGGTCAGCGGTCGCTCCGATGCCGTCGATCGCCTGCTCGCCGGGATGTCGTTGCCGTGCGGGTTGCAGGAACTTCCCGGGGTCGGCGCCGACGATCGGCGGCGGGTGGCGTTCCACACCATCGGATACCACCCCCGTGAGGTCGCCGTCGGCCTGGTCGACGAACTCCAACGGATGGGCGTCCACCTCGAGCCCCTCAGCTACAGCGAGGCCCGGGCCTTTCGCGACGGGTACGAGGTGGCGGTGACGATGTTCGTCGAACCCTGCCGGGTCGTGCGGGAACGACGCCTGGCCTTTCCCGGCGTCGACCCGAAAGGGGTTGTGATCGAGTTCTCGGTGGTCTGAGCGCCGGCCACGTCGGCCGTTCAGGCCTTCGGCAGCAGCCGGAGGCCGAGTTCGTTGAGCTGCCGCTGATCGATCTCGGTCGGTGCGTTGGTCAGCGGATCAAGACCCGACTGGGTCTTGGGGAACGCGATGACCTCACGGATGTTCTCCTCGCCGCAGAGCAGGGCCACCAGACGGTCGATACCGAACGCGAAGCCGGCATGGGGCGGAGCGCCGTACCGGAAGGCGTCGAGCAGGAAGCCGAACTTCCGCTGCTGTTCCGCCTCACCGATGCCGAGCAGCTCGAAGATCCGCTGCTGCACGTCGCCGCGATGGATACGGACACTGCCCGAACCCAGCTCCCAGCCGTTGAGGACCAGGTCGTAGGCCTGCGAGCGCGAGGCCAGCAACACGTCGGCGGACGGCACCACATCGCCGAGGCCGCCGAGGCTGCCGATGTCCTCGGGATGGGGCATGGTGAAGGGGTGGTGGGCCGGGATCGGACCACCGGTCTCGGGGTCGATGCCCTCGAAGAGCGGGAAGTCCACGACCCACAGGAAGTTGAGCCCGCCCTCGTTGACGGGGGGACGTCCGAGCGCCAGACGCAGCAGCCCGAGCACGTGACGCACCACGCGGCGCTCGTCGGCCACCAGGTACAGCACATCGCCGGGCTCGGCCTCCAGCGTCGACACGATGGACGAGAGCTCCTCGGCGGAGAGGAACTTCGACACCGGCGAGTTGAGCACCCCGCCCTCCTCGACCCGCATCCACACCAGGCCCTTGGCACCCCAGCGCTTGGCGTTCTCGGTGAGCTCATCGAGCTGCTTGCGGGTGCGGGCGGCGCCACCGGGCTCACGGATCGCCTTCACGCACGGGGCCCGGAAGGCGTTGAACTCGGTCGTGGCGAACAGCGGCGTGAGCTCGACCAACTCCATGCCGAAACGGACGTCGGGCTTGTCCGAGCCGAAGCGCTCCTGCGCCTCGTTCCAGGTCAGGTCGCCGAGGAAGGCCGGGCGGGATCCGGTTACCGACTCGGCGGCAGCAAGCACCGCCTCGGTGATGAACTGGCGTACGTCGTCGCCGGACACGAAGCTCGCCTCGGCGTCGAGTTGGGTGAACTCGAACTGGCGGTCAGCCCGGAGGTCCTCGTCGCGGAGGCACCGGGCGATCTGGTAGTAGCGGTCCATCCCCCCGACCATCGACAGCTGCTTGAACAGCTGTGGCGACTGGGGCAGGGCGTAGAACGAGCCGGGCTTGAGCCGGCTGGGCACGACGAAGTCGCGGGCGCCCTCGGGCGTCGAGGCGATCAGCATCGGCGTCTCGATCTCGAGGAACCCCTGTGATTCCATCGAGTGGCGGATGACCGAGTTGACCTTGGCCCGGGTCCTGAGGTTGCGCTGCAGCCGCTCGCGTCGCAGGTCCAGATAGCGGAAGCGCAGACGCTGGTTCTCGTCGACGTCGATCCGGTCCGACAGCGGGATGGGCGGCGGCTCGGAGGCCGAGAGGATCTCCACCGCGCAATCGGTGATCTCCACCGCACCGGTGGGGATCTCGGGGTTCTCGTTGCCGTCCGGCCTCCGGGTGACGGTACCGGTCACCCGCAGGACGTACTCGTTGCGAACGTCGACCGAGCCGTCCACGACGCACTGCACCACGCCGCTGCGGTCGCGGAGATCGACGAAGGCCAGGCTGGCACCGTGTTCGCGACGACGGGCCACCCAGCCGCACAACGACACCGTCGCGCCGAGTTGCGCCTCGCGGAGGTCGCCGCAGTAATGGGTACGCATGGAGGTCTGGGCCGGGTCCGTCACGGGGGAAGAAGCTAGCGGCTCCGCAGCGGGACTCCTCCCATGATGCGCTCGTCGTCACCGCCGGTGGCCCCTCCCGGGCGGCGGTTCAGGCGCCTGCAGCGTCGAGCAGGGCCCGGACCCGGGCCACGACCTCGGCACGCGGCACCAGCTGCTGCTCGCCACCAAGACGCAACGGCCGCAGCGCCACGCTGGCAGACTCCTGCTCCTGGGAGCCGACGATAAGGGCCAGCCGGGCTCCGCTGCGATCGGCCGCCTTCATCTGGGACTTCATGGAGCGGGCGTCGAAGGCCCGGTCGGCGCCGATACCGGCGGAGCGCAATTCGTCGGTGAGCTCGAGTGCATCGGTACCGTCCACGGTGGCCACGACGAACACGTCGACGGCGCTGTCGGGGGGACCGAAGGTCTCCTCGGCGTCGCAGGCCAGCAGGATCCGGTCGACGCCCAGGGCGAAGCCCACCCCGGCCACCGCAGGCCCACCGAGATCGGCCACCAGGCCGTCGTAACGGCCCCCACCGCCGACCGCGTTCTGGGCGGCGTCGAGCGCGCTGGAGGCGAACTCGAACGTGGTCCTCGTGTAGTAGTCGAGGCCCCGCACCAGGCGGGGCGCCAGCTCGTAGGGGACGCGCAACGCATCGAGCCCGGCCCGTACCCGCTCGAAGTGGGCGCCGTCCTGAGCGGAGAGGTGGTCGACCATCCGCGGAGCGGCGGCGACGATCTCGCCGTCCTCGGGGCGCTTCGAGTCGAGCACTCGCAGCGGGTTGATGGCCAGCGTCTCCCGGGACTGTGCCGACAGGGCGTCGAGATGGGCACCGAAGTAGGCCCGCAGGGCAGCGACGTAGTTGGCCCGCCCCTCGCCGTCACCGAGCGAGTTCAACAGCAGGGTCACCTTGCGCAGCCCGATCTGCTGGTAGAAGCGCCAGGCCAGGGCGATGATCTCGACGTCGGCGTCGGGGTCGTCGGTACCGAGCACCTCGGCGCCGACCTGGTCGAACTGGCGGTACCGGCCCTTCTGCGGCCGCTCGTAGCGGAAGTTGGACCCCGAGTAGAACACCTTCCACGGGGTGGGCGGCCGGTGCTGGGCGAACATCCGACACACCGACGCCGTCTGTTCGGGACGCAGCGCCTGGCGGGTCTCGCCTTCGCGTTCGGCGAGCAGGAACATCTCCTTGCGCACCACCTCGGTGGACTCACCGACCCGCTGGAAGACCGCCAGCTCCTCGAACATCGGCGGGATCACCGGGCGGTAGCCGGCCTGCCTCGCCGCTTGGGCGAACCGGGCCACGAGGACATGCCAGCGCTCCGATTCCGGCGCCAGGATATCACGGGTGCCACGGGGAGCCTGGAAGGTGTCAGCCACGTCGGCGTAGGCTATCGGACCACCGCTACCGCCCCGAAGCAGACGTCAGCCGCTCCGTCGCGGCTTGGCCATGGGACGGTCCTTGGCGGCGTTCGCCTCACCGCCGGGAAGCACCCGGCGCACGTCGTAGACGTTCTCGATGCCTTGTACTGCAGCCAACGCCGACTGCAGGTGGGAGGGATCGCCGATCTCGAAGTCGAACCGCATCTTGGAGACCCGGTCGGGCCCGGTGAGGGTCTGACAGGCGAGGATGTTGATGTGATAGTCGGCCAGCACGGTGGCCACGTCGCGCAGCAGCCGGGTTCGGTCGATGGCCTTCACCTCGATGGCCACCAAGAAGTGCGACCCCTGCTCGTTGCTCCACTCGACCTCGACGAGCCGGCCCGACTGTGCTCCCATCAGGGACACCGCGTTCGCGCAATCCGCACGATGCACCGAGACCCCGCGTCCACGGGTGTGGAACCCGATGACCTCGTCGCCGGGAACGGGCGTGCAGCAGCGGGCGAGGCGGATCAGCACGTCCTCGAGGCCCTCGACATGCACGGCCGCCGCGCTGCGTCGACGCTCGGCCCTCTCGGGGCCGAGCACCTTGGTCGACAGCTGCACCTCCTGGTCGGGTTCGGCAGCGGAGAGCAGCCGCCGAGCCCGCGACGCCACCAGTCGGGCCGACAGGTTGCCCGCGCCCACCGCCCGGTTTAGCGCATCGAGGTCGTTGAACTTCAGCGCCTGGGCGATCTGCTCCAGCAGCCCGAGCGACAGCAGTTGCTGCACCGGCAGGCCGGCCACCCGCAGCGCCGATTCGACCTCCTCCCGACCGTTCTCGGCGACGTCCTCGCGATCCTGAGCGGCGCGCCACTGGCGTATCCGTGCCTGGGCCTTCGGGGTGGCCACCGTGGCCAACCATTCCCGCGACGGACCGGCCGTGGGGGTCTTGGCGGTGAAGATCTCCACCGTCTCCCCCGAGTGCAGCGGCGTGTCGAGGCTGACGAGACGGGCATCGACCTTGGCGCCGATGCAGGCATGGCCGATTTCGGTGTGGATGGCGTAGGCGAAGTCGACCGGCGTCGACCCGACGGGCAGGCTGAGCACTGCGCCCTTCGGGGTGAAGACCATCACCTCGTCCTGGTCGAGATCGACCTTGAGGTTGGCCATGAACTCCTTGGGGTCCGCGATGTCGCCCTGCCAGTCGACGATGCGGTCCAGCCACTCCATGTCGGCGGGAGCCGACTTGTAGCGCCAATGGGCAGCGACCCCGTACTCGGAGCGCAGGTTCATCTCCACCGTACGGATCTGCACCTCGAGCAGCTTCGCCTGTGGACCGATCACCGTCGTGTGCAACGACTGGTAGTTGTTGAACTTCGGCATGGCGATGAAGTCCTTGAAGCGGCCCTGCACCGGCTTCCACGTCGCGTGGATCGACCCCACGGCGGCGTAGGCGTCCTTGACGCTGTGCACCAGCACCCGGATGCCCACGAGATCGAAGATCTCGTTGAACTCCCGGTCCTTGACGACCATCTTCTCGTAGATGCTCCACAGATGCTTCGGACGGCCGGTGACCTCCGCCTCGATGCCCAGCCCACCGAGCCGCTGGCGGACCTCCTCGATGACCTGGGTCAGGTACAGCTCGCGCTCGGGCGTGCGGTTCCACACCATCGTGTCGATCTCGGCGTACCGCTTGGGATGCAGCGCGGCGAAGGCCAGGTCCTCGAATTGCTGCCGCATGTCCTGCATGCCGAGCCGGTGGGCCAAGGGCGCATAGACGTCGAGAGTCTCCCGGGCGATGCGGTGCTGGGCCTCCACCGACATCGCCGCCAAGGTGCGCATGTTGTGCAGCCGGTCGGCCAGCTTGATGATCAGCACCCGAAGATCCTTGGCCATCGCCACGATCATCTTGCGCAACGTGGCGGCCTGCTGGTCCTCCCGGCTGGCGAACTGCATCCGGTCGAGCTTCGTGACCCCGTCCACGATGAGTGCGACCTCAGGCGGGAACTCCCGCTCGAGGTCGATCAGTGTCACCGAGGTGTCCTCCAACACGTCGTGCAGCAGGGCCGCAGCGATGGTCACGGGGTCGTTGGTCTGTTCGGCGACGATCAGGGCAACCGCCAGCGGGTGGGAGATGTAGGACTCCCCCGACTTGCGCATCTGCCCGGCGTGAAGCCCCGCCGCCAGATCCCACGCCCGGCCGACCAGTTCGCCCTCGGCGCGCGCCTGGCGACCCTCGAACCCGGCGATGAGCGGCTCGATCTCCGCGGCGCGTTCGTTGCCGTCGCGCAACCAGGGCAGCACCCGATCGACCGTGACCATCGCCAACCGCCTTTCCATCGCCGAAGGGGCCACCCCGTGGATCAGTAGGTCAGCAGGCTGGCCACGGACACGTCCGGCAGCTGGGCCCGGCCGTCGAGGAAGGACAGCTCCATCAGGAACGAGGCCCCCACCACCGTCGCACCGGCGCCGCGCAGCAGTTCGACGGCGGCGGCAGCCGTCCCACCGGTGGCGAGCACGTCATCGATGATCAGCACCGCATCGCCAGGGCCCACCGCGTCGATGTGCATCTCGAGCGACTCCGAACCGTATTCGAGGGAGTAGCTCACGCTCTTCGTGTGATAGGGAAGCTTGGCGGGCTTGCGCAACGGGACGAAGCCGACGCCGAGATGGAAGGCCACAGCCGCACCGAGCAGGAACCCGCGGGCCTCGATCCCCACGACCCGATCGATGGGCCCGTCCACAGGCAGCGCCGCCAACTGCTCGATCGTGGCCACCCACGCCGGCCCGTCGCCGAGCAAGGGCGTGATGTCCTTGAAGATGATCCCAGGCTTGGGGAAGTCGGGGATGTCCCGGATCAGGGAACTCAGCACGGCAGGGTCGTACGCCACCTGACTACCGTACCGCGTCGACGCTGGCTCGCTGCCAGTACCGGATCGCGGGCGACGCTCAGCGTCGCTTGTTCTTGCGGGGCCGCGGCGGATGGCTCGCCGAGTAGCCGGCGGGCAACTTCTTGCCCGATGCCGCACCGGAACCGGCAGCCTGTGCATCAGACGCGACTTCGGTTGGCACAGTCGCCTTTCGGCTTTCGACCCGACGGGTTTCCCCGGTTGCCTTGGAGGCGAGCCGCTCACGGACCGTCCGATAGGCCGGGGAACGCTCGTTCAGATAGGCCACGATCGGGGTCGCCACGAAGATCGACGAGTAGACGCCGACGAGCAGACCGACCAACAGGGCGATACCGAACTCCTCCAGCGTCGTGGCCCCGAAGATCCACGAACCGACCACCAGGATCGACAGCACCGGCAGCACCGCCGTGAGGCTCGTGTTGATCGAGCGCATCAGCACCTGGTTCAGCGACAGGCTGGCCATGTCGGTGTAGGTCGTGCGGCCGGCCACCGACACCATCGGCGTGTTGTCCTTGATCCGGGCGTACACGACGACCGTGTCGTAGAGCGAGAAACCGAGGATGGTGAGGAAGGCGATCACCGTGGCCGGGGTGACCTCGATCTGCAACAGGGAGTACACCCCGACACTGATCACGATGTCGTGCACCACTGCGACCAGGGCACCCACCGCCATCCGCCAATCGCGTAGCGCAAAGGTGATGTAGAGCGAGACGGCGATGAAGAACAGCACCAGTGCCCGGATGGCCTTGTTCGAGATCTCGTTGCCCCAGGAGGGCCCGACGGTGGTGACGGCGATCTGGTCGGAATCGATCTCGGCGGCACCGGCGAGGGCCTCGCGCACCTCCTGGATCTTGGCGGGATCGGTGGTTCCGGACTGCACCCGCACCAGGTCGGTGCCCACGGTCTGGATCTTCGACTCGGCAACACCCAGTGGCCGCAGCACGTCGCGGGTCTCGGACACGCTCAGCGACGACGTGGGCACGTCCCATGCGGTGCCGCCCTCGAAGTCGAGGCCGAGGTTAAGCCCCCGCAGCGACAACAGCCCGATGCTGAGCACGACCAGGGCGGCCGACGCCGTCAATCCGTAGCGCCACAGTCGGACGAAGTCGTAATTGTTCTCGCCCCGGAACAGGCGCCGCAGACCGCTCATGCCGTTGCCTCCGCGCCCTGGTGCCCTCGGGACTCGCGCACGCCGAACGCCGAAGGCCGACGCTCCGCCAGGCCGGTACTCGACAGCAGCACCACCGCCGGCCTCATGAAGAAGTAAGACGCCACCAGGTCGAGAAGGGTGGACAACCCGAGGTAGAGGGCGAAACCCTTCACCGGACCGACCGTCAGCCAGTACAGCAGCGCGGCACCGATCAGCGACACGAGGTCGGCCTTGACGATCGTGCTCATCGCCCCATGGAAGGCCCGTTGCGCCGATGAGCGCATGTTGCGCCCACCGACCATGTCGTCCTTTATCTGCTCGAAGTAGACGATGTTGGAGTCGATCGACACACCGATCGAGACGATGATGCCGACGACACCCGACAGCGAGAGCGCCAAGCCGCGTGTCTCACCCAACCAGGCGATGATGGCCCACAGCAACCCGAAGCTGAGCCCCAGCGACGTCAGCGCCACCAAGCCCAGGATGCGGTAATAGACGAGGATGTAGATCGCCACGATGGCCAGACCGATGAGACCGGCCGCCACGCCGGCCTTGAGCGCATCACGGCCGATGGTGGCCGACACATCCTGGGTCTGCTGCCGCTCGAACTCCACCGGTAGGGCACCGTAGCGGAGCTTCTGGCCGAGGTCCTTGGCCTCCTCCTGGGTGAACGAGCCCGTCACGACAGCGTTGTTGCCGCTGCTGAAGGTGCTGTTCACGCTCGGTGCCGAGATCACGATGCCGTCGAGCACCGCAGCGAGGCGGCCGGTCGGGCACACCTGGGGATTGCTCGCCTGATAACAGGCGGCGGCGGCCTGCCGCCACGTGCCGACGTTCTCGTCGCCGTCCTTGAAGGTGATCTCCACCAGCCACTGTCCGTTGCTGGGGTCGAGCGTGGCCTGCGTCTTCTCGGCCACCAGGGCATCGCCGGTGACCAGGGTGGGCCCGAGGGCGTACCGGAAGGTCTCCTTGCGGGTCTTGCGGTCGTACTCGGGCATGATTACCGTGGCGTCGTTGGTGTCCTCATCCCGCGGCGTAACCGGCGGCCAGGAAGTGTTCAACGTGTCGTTCGTGGTTGCGGGCACCATCGCCGGCGTGACGGTCGTGGTCGTGACGCCAGCGACTGTCGTCGTGGTCTCAGCGGCGGCGACCACGCTCGTGGCGACGGCATTGGTGGTCGACGGTGCCGGGGTCGACTGCCGTCGGGGTAGCGGACCGAGGGCGTACTCGCCCGACGACGCACCGCCGGGCATTCCCAGGCTCTGCTCGTTCTTCGTGGTCGAGGTCTGTACCGCGGTGGTCGGCGCCGTCGGCAGCGCCGAGGTGGGGGTTGCGTTCGCACCGTTCCCGCTGACGCCGGCCACGGTCGTGGAGGTCACGGGAGCGAGCAGCTCGGGGTTCGGGAAGGTCTGCAGCACCGGACGGAATCGCAGCTCGGCGGTGGAGCCCACCAGCTCGAGCGCCCGCTCGCGGTCCTTGACGCCCGGCAGCTGGACGACGACGTTGCCGCCCTGGATGGTGATGTCCGGTTCGGCCACCCCGATGGCGTCGACGCGGTTACGGATCACCGCAACGGCCTGGTTGATCTGCTCCTCGTCGGCCACCGAGGTGGGCTTGAGCACGACCGCCACGCCGCCCTGCAGGTCGAGACCGAGCAACGGCGACCAGCCGGCCGCCAGCACGGCAACAACCAGACCGAGAACGACGACGACGAAGGTGATGAGGGTGGGCAGACCGGACCGACGCACGCCTAGCTCTTACCCTTGTCGGCCACCTGGGCCGCGTCGTCACCAACCGTCGGCTCATCGGCCGCGTCGTCACCAACCGCCGGCTCATCGGCCGGCGCATCATCGGCCGGCGCATCATCGGCCGGCGCATCAACCGACACCCCGGCGGCGACAGCCCGTGCGCCACCGCCACCGAACATCGACGAGAGCTTCCCGGCAATCCCTCCGGCGGGCACCTCGGCCGGGGCCGGGGCCGGGTTCTTCGCCGAGTAGACCCGTTCGGCTATGGCCCGACGGGCAATCTTGATCTCGATGTCGGGTGCGATTTCGAGGTACACGCTGTCGCCGTCGACCTCGGTAACCCCACCGTAGATGCCCCCGGTCGTGACCACCTCGTCGCCGGGTCCGAGCGAGCTCATCAGGTTGGCCTGGGCCTTCTGCTTCTTCTTCTGGGGAACGATGAGGAAGAAATACATTACGCCGAGGAGGAGAACGGGCAAGAGAAGGTTGGCCATGGCTGGCTTAGGTTAGCGCCCACCCCAGACATCCAACACGTCATTGCGGAAGGATTCAAAGGTTCCTGCCACGATCGAGGCCCGGCAGCGGTCCATCAAACGGTTGAGCCACCACAAATTGTGCAAGGTGAGCAGACGCATCGCGGTCAGCTCGTGGACCCCGAGCAGGTGCCGCAGGTAGGCCCTCGAATACCGCGCCGTGAGCGGGCACACCGCGTCGGGGTCGAGCGGTTGGTCGTCGGTGGCGTAGCGGGCGTTGCGCAGGTTCATGCGTCCGGCATCGGTCAGCACGGTGCCGTGTCGCGCGAGCCGGGTCGGCAGCACGCAATCAAACAGGTCGATCCCGTTCGCCACACCTTCGATCAGACCGGCTGGATCGCCGACCCCCATGAGGTAGCGGGGCTGATCGCCGGGCAGCAGCTCGGTGGCGGCGGCGATGGCCGGCACCATCTCCTGACGCGACTCGCCGACCGACAGGCCACCGAGGGCGTAACCGTCGAAGCCGATGCCGGTGATGGCCCGGGCGCTAATCGCCCGGAGAGCCGGGTCGATACCGCCCTGCACGATCCCGAACTGCTCCTGGTTGGACGGGCGGCGGTCGACCGTGGCGGCCCAATGGCGACGGGCACGTTCGGCCCAGCGGTGGGTGCGCTCCATTGCCGCGACGACCACGGCATCGGGGGCCGGCAGGCCGGGGCACACGTCAAGCGCCATCTGGATGTCTGCGCCGATGAGGGCCTGCACCTCCACGGCACGCTCGGGCCCGAGGCGATGGTAGGAGCCGTCATAGGTGGACTGGAACGTTGCACCGTCCTCGTCCACCTTGGGTTCGAGCGAGAAGATCTGGAACCCGCCGGAATCGGTCAGCAGATGGCCGGACCAGTTCATGAAGCGGTGCAGGCCCCCGCGCGCAGCGATGGCCTCGGCCCCCGGGCGCAGCATCAGGTGGTAGGTGTTGCCCAAAACGATGCGGGCCCCGAGCCGCTCGAGGTCCTCCGTGTCCAGGGTCCGGACCGCGCCCCGGGTCCCGACGGGCATGAACAGCGGCGTCCGCAGCACGCCGCGGCTGGTGTGGAGTTGGCCCGCACGGGCTGCGCCGGCGGTGGCGTCGATAGTCAGTTGCACAGGTGGTCAGTATCGCCGGTGTCCGCGGCCGCTCCCCACCCGCTCATCGGGGATCGTCGTGACGATTCAGCAGCATGGCGTCCCCGAAGGACAAGAAGCGGTAGTCCTCGGCCAGCGCGGTGCGGTACAACCCCTGCCACCGGGAGCCGACGAACGCGTCGATCATGACCAGCAGCGTCGAACGCGGGACGTGGAAGTTCGTCAGCAGCCGGTCAACCACGGCGAAGGGATAGGGCCGGCGGATGAACAACTCGGTCGAGCCCTCGCTGAGGCCGTTCGCCGCCCAGGACTCGAGAGTTCGCACCACGGTGGTACCGACCGCGACCACCGTTCGGCCCTCGACGTGCGCCGCCGTGAGCTGCTCGAGGGTCGACGGCGGGATGCGGAAGCGCTCCTGGTGCATCACGTGGTCCTCGACCCGTGAAACGGTGATCGGCCGGAAGGTCCCCAACCCGACGACCAGCTCTACCGTGGCCATGGCCACCCCTCGATCGGACAACGCTTCGAGCACCGACGGGGACAGGTGCAGGCCCGCGGTCGGCGCCGCGACCGAAGCCGGCCGTCGGGCGAACACGGTCTGGTAGCGCTCCGGGTCCTCCAACGGCGCAGTGATGTAGGGCGGCAGCGGCACCTGGCCCCACCGCTCGAGCAACGTCTCCACCGCGGTGTCGCCTGCGAAGGCCACCTCCCAGCGGCCCTCCCCCAGCGAGGCCCCCAGCTCGACGGCCAGCTCAGCACCTGCGGCGGAACCGGTGCGATCCGGCTCCGCCGGCGTCAGGACCTCACGGGGCCGCAGGCGGCGGCTGGGGCGCGCCAAGGCCACCCAGACACGCTCCGACCGGGCCTCGAGCAGTAGCAGTTCCACCGCGGCCCCCGTCGCCCGGCGCAGGGCCAGGCGGGCCGGGATGACCCGGGTGTCGTTGACCACCAGCAGGTCGCCCGACTCGAGCAGATCCGGCAGGTCCGACACCCGGCGGTGCCAGGGCTCCTGCCCGGGCCCTCGATCCACCAGCAGGCGCGCCGCATGTCGAGGGGTCGCCGGGTGCTGGGCGATCCGGTCCTCGGGCAAGTCGTAGTCGAAGTCGTCGATGTCCATGTTGCTGATTGGGATCCATGTTGCTGATTGGGCTCCGGGCCGCTGATCTCCGGTGCCGCGGGAAGGTTCCTCGGGGGCTCGGATCGGCCACAAGCCGGACGACGCTAGCGAGCTGTTCGCCCGGAGGGACCGGCTCAGGTGTGGTCGTCGTCGAACAGGCTGGCGACGGCGGGCGGCGGGTCGGCAGGAGCGCTCAGGCCCAGGTGATGCCAGGCCGCCGCCGTGGCCATTCGCCCGCGTGGGGTGCGGATCAGCAGGCCGCACTGGATGAGGAACGGCTCGTACACGTCTTCCACCGTCTCGGTGGGTTCGGCCACGCTGATGGCCAGCGTGCTCAGCCCCACCGGTCCGCCTCCGAAGCGGCGGCACAACGCGTCGAGAATGGCCCGGTCGACCTTGTCCAACCCCAGTTCGTCGACGCCGAAGAGCGCCAGACCGGCCTTGGCCACGTCGAGGTCGATCACCCCACCCGCCCGGACCTCTGCGAAGTCGCGCACGCGGCGCAACAGACGGTTGGCGATACGCGGCGTTCCCCGGGCCCGGCGGGCGATCTCGTAGGCGCCGTCGGCCAGAATGCGGACCCCGAAGATGTCCGCAGCGCGGGTGACGATGTCCTGCAACTCGCCCGGGTCGTAGTACTCCAGCCGAGCCACATGGCCGAAACGATCGCGCAACGGCCCGGTTATCATCCCGGTTCGGGTCGTCGCCCCGATCAGGGTGAACCGGGGCAGCTCGAGCCGCAGGGTGCGCGCCGCGGGGCCCTTGCCCAGCACGATGTCGAGCTGAAAATCCTCCATCGCCGGGTAGAGGACCTCTTCGACCGGGCGGGCGAGACGGTGGATCTCGTCGATGAACAGCACATCGCCCGGTTCGAGCTTGGTGAGGATTGCGGCGACATCGCCCTGGCGCTCGAAGGCCGGGCCGGAGGTGACGTGCAGCGTCACGCCCGCCTCGGCGGCCACGATGCCGGCCAGCGTGGTCTTGCCCAATCCGGGCGGCCCGGCGAAGAGAAGGTGATCCACCGGCTGGCCTCGCCGCTTGGCGGCCTCGAGCATGACCTGCAGGTGTTCACGCAGCTCCGCCTGGCCCACGAACTCGGCGAGCAGCCGGGGCCGCAGGCCGACCTCGGCCACCTCCTCGTCGACTGCGGCGACCGGATCGAGGAACTCGTCACGCACGGCTCAGTGACCTCCCGCCAGCCGCAACAGCGCAAGGCGGAGCAGTGAGACCTCGTCCAGCGGCTCCCCGTCGTGCTCGACGCCGAGTCCATCGAGCGCGGCCCGGATCTCGTCATGGTTGTAGCCGAGCTCTCCCAAGGCCTGGCGCACCACGGCGCGGGGCGAGCCGCCGGGAGCTGCGCCGGCGCCGTTCGGCACCCGTCCGACTTCGACCGATCCGGTGAGGAAGGTGTCCACGTCGAGCTTGGCCCGCAGCTCCACCAGCAGACGGGCTGCGGTCTTCTTACCGACCCCGGGGACCAGGCACAACGCATCGACGTCGCCGTCTGCGAGGATCTGCACCAGCTGGTCGGGCTTGTGCACCGACAGCACCGCCACGGCCAACGAAGGCCCCACCCCGTGGGCGGAGATCAGGCTCTCGAAGCAGTCGCGCTCGGCCGCGGTGAGAAAGCCGTACAACGACTGGTGGTCCTCACGGATGTGGTGGTGGACGAAGAGGAACAGCTCCCCGCCCCCGAGCGGGACCCGGGCGATGGCCGTGCCGGTCAGTTGCACCCGGTAGCCGACACCGGCCACCTCGAGGAGCACCTCGGTGGAGCGCCGTTCCAGCAACGTGCCGCGCAGCGAGCCGATCACCGCAGCACCGCTGCCAGCCCGGCATGGGAAAGGTGGCACAGGGCGACTGCGGCTGCATCGGCGGCGTCCGCCGGGCGGGGCGGGGCGGAGAGCCCCAGGATCGTCTGCACCATACGTTGCACCTGTTCCTTGGTGGCGGCGCCGTAACCCACCACTGCGTCTTTCACCTGGTTCGGCGAGTACTCGGTGACCGGGCGACCGCGACGGGCCGCCTCGACCATGCACAGCCCCGCCACCTGGCCGACCGACATCGCCGTGCGTACGTTCACCTGGAACAGCACCCGCTCGATGGCGAGGGCATCAGGGCGGTAGTCCTCGAACAACTGGGACACCTCGTCGGCGAGCTCCGCCAACCGTTGCGGCAGCGGTGTCGCCGGGCTGGTGGTCAGCACCCCGATGGCCACGGCGCGCGTCCGCGAACCGACCTGCTCGAGCACGCTGTACCCGCAGCGGGACACGCCCGGATCGATCCCGAGTACGAACACCTGTGCGATGGTACCGGTCAGACGTGCGCCCGCCGCGGATGGCGGCGAGCACCGGACCGACTGCCCGAGCCGGCCCGCCTCATGCCGGTCGGGCGGCCTCGCGGATGGCCGCCACCAGGGTATCGGTGGACTGGAAACCCAGGCCGGTCAGCGACCGATGGCGGTACCGGATCAGCCCGGCCCGGTCCAGCACGAAGATCGACCGCCGGTAGAACCCCAACGGGCCGAGGATGCCGTAGGCCGCCCCGACCGCCTTGTCGACATCGGCGAGCAGCGGGAAAGCGAACCCGCCCTGCGACTCGGCGAAGCGGTCGTGACTCGCCACGTCCTGGGGGCTGATGGCCAGCATCGTCGCCCCCTCTGCCGACAGGGAGGGGAACTCGCGGGTGTACGCCACCAACTGACGGGTACACACCGGCGAGTCGTCGCCCGGGTAGAACACCAGCACCACCGGCTCGCCGCGGTAGTCACGCAGGCGGTAGTCACGGTGGCCCACAGCGGTGACGTCCGTGCCGGCAAGGGTGAAGTCGGGGGCCTCCGCGCCGACGGCGAGCGCCCCGGCGCTCATGCGTCGACCGACTGCAGGATGTGGTCGGGGATGTC
Source organism: Acidimicrobiia bacterium (assembly GCA_947476745.1). Classification (GTDB taxonomy): domain Bacteria; phylum Actinomycetota; class Acidimicrobiia; order Acidimicrobiales; family CAIXPF01; genus CAIXPF01. The sequence continues at coordinate 73,154 of CANJRG010000004.1, forward strand.
GAAGTTGGCGAACACGTCCTGCACGTCGTCGTGGTCGTCGAGGGCGTCGATGAGCTTCAGCACGCGCTTGGCGGCCTCGGCGGTGAGCAACTCGACCGTGGCCTTGGGCAGCCAGGTGACGTCGGCGGAGGCGTAGGCGATTCCGGCCTCGTCCAACGCAGTGCGGACCGCAGTCAGGTTCGTGGGTTCGCAGCTGACCCGCCAGGTGTCGCCCTCGTCGATGATGTCCTCGGCGCCGGCGTCGAGCGCTGCCAGCATCAGGTCGTCCTCGGACACCGCGTGGCCGACCGAGATGATGCCCTTGCGCTCGAACTGCCAGGCCACCGAGCCCGGCTCGGCGATGGAGCCACCGTTCTTGGAGAACAAGTGCCGGACGTCGGCCGAGGTCCGGTTGCGATTGTCGGTCAGCGCCTCGACGAACACCGCAACGCCTTCGGGCGCATAGCCCTCATAGGTGGCCGACTCGTAGTGGACCCCTTCGAGTTCGCCGGTGGCCCGCTTGATGGCCCGGTCGATGGTGTCGTTGGGCACCGAGGCGCCCTTCGCCTTGTCCACCATGGTGCGCAGGGTGGGGTTGGCGTCGATGTCGCCGCCGCCGGCCCTCGCCGCCACCTCGACCTGGCGGATCAGCTTGGCCCACAGCTTGCCCCGGGCCTTGTCCGCCGCGCCCTTCTTGTGCTTGATCGTTGCCCATTTCGAATGGCCGGACATGGCTCAACCAACCTCCTGCAGGAACTGCGCGTGCAGCCGATGATCTTCGGTGAGTTCGGGATGGAACGACGCGACGGTGACACCGCCCTGTCGGACGAGCACGGGAACGCCCTCGTACTCGGCGAGGACCTCGGCCTGCGGGCCGACCCGGGTCACCACCGGGGCACGGATGAACACCGCATGGAACGGCTCAGCCAAGCCCTCGACCGTCAGGTCCTGCTCGAAGCTGTCGACCTGGCGTCCGTAGCCGTTGCGACGCACGGTGAGATCGATGGCGGAGAAACTGCGCTGGTCCGCACGGCCGTCGAGGACCTCACTGGCCAGCAGGATCATGCCGGCGCACGTGCCGAACACCGGCATACCGGCATTGAGACGCTCCTGCACCGCATCGAACAGACCGGACGTGGTCAACAGCCGTGACATGGCGGTCGACTCGCCACCGGGCATCACCAAGGCCTGTACCTCGACCAGGTCGGCCGGAGTCCGCACGAAACGGGGCTCGACGCCCAGTTCAGCCAGCGCGACCCCGTGACGCGCAAAGGCCCCTTGCACTGCAAGCACGCCCACACGCACCTGGGGGCCTCCGATCACCGAACACGGGGCGTTACGCTACCGCGCCTGCCGCCGATGGCGCAGGATGGGCCGTCCGATCTCACCAGCCTCGGTCGGCCAACTTGGTGACGATCTGGTCCATACCGATACCGGTCATCGGCTCGCCGAGACCACGGCTGACCTTGGCCAGGATGTCGGCATCGCGGAAGTGCGTGGTGGCCTCGACGATGGCCTTGGCCCGCTTCTCCGGCTCGCTCGACTTGAAGATGCCCGAGCCGACGAAGACCGATTCCGCGCCGAGCTGCATGGCGAGTGCGGCGTCGGCCGGAGTGGCGATACCACCGGCGCAGAACAGCGGCACCTGCAACCAGCCCGTTTCGGCGATCTCCTGCACGAGCGGCAGCGGGGCCTGCAGCTTCTTGGCCCAGTCGAACAGCTCGGCCGCGTCGGCCTGGGTGATCCGACGGATATCGCCGATGATCGAGCGGAGGTGGCGAACGGCCTCGACGATGTTGCCGGTTCCGGCCTCGCCCTTGGAGCGGATCAGGCAGGCACCCTCGCTGATGCGGCGCAGCGCCTCGCCGAGGTTGGTGGCCCCGCACACGAAGGGCACCGTGAAGGCGAACTTGTCGATGTGATGGGCCTCGTCGGCCGGGGTCAGCACCTCGGACTCGTCGATGTAATCGACCCCGAGCGCCTGGAGGATCTGTGCTTCGACGAAGTGCCCGATCCGGGCCTTGGCCATCATCGGGATGCTGACGACCGCCTTGATGCCCTCGATCATGTCGGGGTCGGACATGCGGGCCACGCCGCCCTGTACCCGAATGTCGGCCGGCACCCGCTCGAGCGCCATGACCGCGACCGCACCGGAGTCCTCGGCGATTTTGGCGTGCTCGGGGGTGACCACATCCATGATCACGCCGCCCTTGAGCATCTCGGCCAGGCCTCGCTTGACCGCGATGGTGCCCGTCTGCTTCGTTCCGCTCAGATCCTGCGTCATGAAGCCGATCGTAACCCGACCGGCTGCGGTGACTGCACCCCGGGGACGTTGATCGCGTCCTTCACAGCTCCCGCAGGGCGGCGATGCGCTCGGCGATCGGCGGATGGGTGTTGAACAACCGGTTGAGCCGGGACATCTTCCCCTCCTCCTGCGTCTGCGGCATCGGATCCTCGATCCACATGTGCGCCGTCGCACGCGACCCTGAACGGACCACGCTCGGCGCGGCCTCGAGCTTCTGCAGCGCCGAGATCAAACCCGGCGGGTACCGGGTCATCTCCACCGCCGACAGATCGGCCAGCGACTCCCTTCGCCGGGTGATGGCCAGCTGCATGAGCTTGGCGATCACCGGCCCGACGATGGCGAGCAGCAGCCCCACCACCATCAGGATGAGGCCCAGATCATCGTTGCCCCGGCGACGCCGCGGTCCGAGGACGAACGACGAGCGCAGGGCGAGATCCGCGAGCAGCGCCACCACCCCGAGCATCACCACGGCGAGGGTGGACACGAGGATGTCGTAGTTCTTGATGTGGGACAGCTCATGGGCGAGCACGCCCTCGAGCTCGACCCGATTCATCGTCTCGAGCAACCCGGTGGTCACCGCCACCGCGGCGTGGTTGGGGTCACGGCCGGTGGCGAAGGCATTGGGCGCCGGATCGTCGACCACGTACAGGCGAGGCTTGGGCAGGCCGCTGGCGATACAGAGCCCCTCGACGAGGTTGTGGTATCGGGCATAGGTGGCCTCATCGGCAGGCTTGGCCCGACTGACGGCGAGGGCCACGCGGTCGCTCTTCCAGTATCCGACCATCGCCAAGGTGGTCGCGACGACGACCGCGATGACGATACCCGGCAGGCCGAAGCCGAAGCCGTAGGAGATGGCGCTGGCGATGCACACTGTGAGCAGGAAGAACCCCGCGACCAGCAACACCGACCGGCGCCGATTCTGGGCGACCTGGTCGTACATGTGACCTCAGAACTTGACTTGGACCGGACCGCGGGAATCGTCGTCGGCCTCGAAGTACTCGCGGGGCTTGAAGCCCATCGCGTTGGTCAGCAACACCGCCGGGAACACCTGGATCTTGCTGTTGTACTTGAGTACCGAGTCGTTGAAGAACTGACGGGCGTAGGCGATACGGTCCTCGGTGGTGGTGAGCTCCTCCTGGAGCTGAGCGAAGTTCTGGTTGGCCTTGAGGTCGGGGTAGGCCTCGGACAGGGCGAACACCTGGCGCAGGGCACCGGTGATGGCGTTCTCCGCCTCGGCCTGTTCGTGGCTGCCGCTCGGTGCGCTCATAGCCCGGTTGCGGGCATCGATCACCGATTCGAGGGTGGTGCGCTCGTGCGCCGCGTAGCCCTTCACCGTCTCGATGAGGTTGGGGATCAGGTCATAGCGACGCTTCAGTTGCACGTCGATCTGCGACCACGCGGCTTCGATGCGGTTACGCAGCTTGATGAGGCCGTTGTAGGTGGCGATGAAGAAGATCACCACCACCACGGCCACGATGACGATCAGGAGGAGGAAGAGCACGCTGAGATCGTAGTGGCCACCGCCCGGGAAGTGAGGGAACGCGTCCGCCGCCTCTGACCCCATGGTCGGCCGGTCGGCCCGTGGGCCATCGCCCGTTCGTAGATCTCCACGTAGCAGGCGGCCAGCCGGTCCATGGACAGCTGGTCGGCGCGGCGGCGCCCGGCCTCGACCAGTTCGGCGCGTCGCGACTCGTCGTCGAGCACTGCGCCGAGGGCTGCCGCGAGGGCATCGACGTCACCCGGGGGGACCAGCAGCGCGTCTCGTCCCGGCCGTGCTGCGTTGCGATATCCGGCGAGGTCGGAGGCGACCACGGCGGTGCCGGCGGCCATCGCCTCGGCCAGGACCACCCCGAAGGACTCACCACCGAGCGAGGGGGCGCAGAACACGTCACTGCCCCGCAACCGGCGGGCCTTCTCCTCGTCGGAGATGCGTCCCAACCACATGATACGGGCATCGCCGCCATGGCGTGCCTGCAGGGCCTCGGTCTGGGGGCCGTCGGACATCACCCACACCTCGAGCTCCCGTGGCAGGCGTTGGACCGCCTCGAGCAACTGGGCAAGGCCCTTGCGAGGCTCGTGTCGACCAAGGAAGGAGATGGTCGGAACCGTCTTCGGCCATGGATCGACCGTGGCGAAACGCTCCACCTCGATGCCGTTGAACAGCAGCTCGAAGGAACATCCGGTTGCGGCGGCCGCCAGGGTTCGGGCGTCCTTCGAGACCGCCACCCGCGCCGACAACCAGGTGGCGAAGTACCGCATGAGCGGCAGGAGGTACCGGTAGGAGGTACTGCTCCCTGCGGCGTGGAAGGTCCCCACAATGGGCGCGTCGCCGATGAGCAAGGCGGTGGAGGTCGGCCCAGGAGCGAATGGTTCGTGGAGGTGCACCACGTCGAACTCCTCGTCCCACAGCGACCGGATGGTCCGCAGCTGGGCCGAGGGATCCGGCGCGAGGGCGGCGATCGAGCCGTTCGCCTCGATCGGCACAGAGTTTCCGAGCGGGATCACGCCGGGGTCGGGTGGGGCGCCGTCGCACGGCCCGAGCACCCTCACGTCGTGGCCGGCCGTGCGCAGGGCGCGGGCCAACCCCAGGACCTGGCCCTGGACCCCACCGGGACGGGTCAGGCTGTACGGCGAGAACAGCCCGACACGCATGGTCGCAACGCTACCGCACCGGCCGGCGACGGCGACCGGGTCCGACCCGGCCGCCACCCGCACCCGATCGGTAACCGGCCAACGCATCGAGGTCGCTCGGCCAGTTGGGCTGCATGAGGTGCCACTGTTCGGGGGCTGCCCGCACCAGCTGTTCGAGCTCGGTGGCCACGTCCTGGGTGAGCCGCGCCACATCGGCCCGCAGCGCACCGGTGCGGGTGAGATCGAGCGGTGGGCGCACGACCGCACGATGTCCGTGACGTCCGTGGAAGTACACCGCCGTCGGGCATAGCGGCACCCCGGCCCGCAGCGCCAGCATGGCCGGGCCGGCGGGCAGGGTCGTGCGTTCGCCGAAGAAGTCCACCTCGATGCCTCCGCCGGCGATATCCCGGTCGGCGAGCAGACAGACCACCTCGTTGCGCCGCAGCGCAGCGAGCACCTCCTGGCCGGCGGTCGGCCCCAACGGAACGATGGTCATCCCCAGCGACTCCCGGAAGGCCACGAACCAGTCCATCAGCTCGGGCGGTTGCAACGGCTCCACCACGGCAGTGACGCGCAGGTGGATGATGCGGGCCATCCAGAACGCCGACCACTCCCAGCCGCCCAGATGCGGTAACACCACGATCAGGCCCCGACCGGCGTCCATGGCTCTGACGATGTGCTCGAACCCGGTGACGTCGTGACCCTCGTCGACCTCGGCGTCACCCAGGCGGGGCAGCCGGAACGATTCGACCCAATACCGGGCGTAGGAGACGAAGACCCGGCGGACCTGCGCCTGGCGCTCCCCCGGTTCGAGGGGACGGCCGGTGATCCGTTCGAGGTTGCGGCCGACCAGGAACGCCCGCTCGGCCATAACCGCGACCGCGACCCTGCCGCCGAGTTCCGCCAGTGCCGACGCGACCGGACGCGGCAACGCCTGCGCCAGGACCGAGCCGTACCGGTACGCAGCGGTGCTGAGGCGGGCGCGCATCGTCAACGCCGACCTAGCGGGCGGCGCGACGGGCCTCGATCTGGCTGCGCCACTGCTCGGCCCGTTCCGCCACCGGCCGACGGCGCCGGGCCCGGGTGGGGCGACGCCGGTTAGCCAGGGGCGGGACCGGTTTGTCGGCCTGGCGCCAGACCTTGACGAAGCGCTGCAGCGCCGTCGCCGAGGTGAGGACCAGCATCACCCACAGAACCGGCACCAACAGCTCGGAGAACAGCAGGGCGAAGCCGAGCGCCAAGAACCGCTCGGCCCGCTCCATCAACCCGCCACGGGCGTTGAAGCCGAGGCTCTCGGCCTTCGCCCGCTGGTAGGACACCAGCGAGGCCGCCCCGGCGAGGGCGAAGGGCAACAGCACGATACGACCCTGCGGGACGAGGTACCAGGCGCAGCCCCCGAAGAGCAGAAAATCGGTGAAGCGGTCGGCCACCGAGTCGAAGAACGCACCGCGCTTGGACGCCGTGCCTGAGGCCTTGGCCACGGCGCCATCGAGGGCGTCGGGCACCCCGGTCAGGGCCAGCAGCAGCACGGCGAACCGGAACTTGCCGGCCCCGATTGCTGCCGCAGTAGCACCGGCCATCACGATGCCGACAACGGTCACCACATCGGCGGTGACCCCGGCTCGCCGCAGCCCGCTGCCGACCGGCTTCAGTCCTTCTTCGAGCGTACTGCGCCAGCGGCCGTCGAACATCGAGATCAGTCCCCCCGGGGGTGACGTGTCGGCCAGCCGGAACACCGGGCACCGGGCACATCAGCCCTTCTGCGAATGAATCGATCCTAGCAAGCCACCGGGCCCTCCTAGAGTCACCGGGGATGGACCGTCACCAGCTCGGGCAGCTCAGCCCACCCGATGCCGAAGTGGCATTGCGCTCCTACGCCCGCCGCTTCCCGCTGCTGTTCGACGACGCCGACCTCGCCCCGGGCGAGCTGCCACTTCACCAGGCCGTGTGGCGGGGCTGGTCGGTGAACGGACGGTTGGACGCCATCGCCCACACCGTCGAGGCGCTCGACGCCGCACTGACCAAGGTGGCCGTCCACGAACGGCCGGCGCTCCCCGGCAGCCTCCTGACCTCGTCGACCCCGACCGCCGCAGGACCCGACGCCGGCGCCACACTGGCCGGCCTCGCTAGCGCCCTGCTGGAGGCGGCAGACCGGGTGGGCGCCACCCCATTGCAGGCCTGGTCCCGGCCCTGCACGGTGGGCGGTGCCGACAGCGACGCCCACGAGCTGTTGCGCCAGCTGGTGGCCGAGGGCCGCACCGCCCTCGACGAACTCGCCGCCGTGATCGACGCCGCCCGCCTCGCATCGAGCTGAGTCCTCAGCCGACGGGGAAGAACCTGGGCACCGCAACCCCCAGCGTGGTTCCGTGGCCGATCGCGTCGACCGAGCCGGGCTCGACGAGGCGCGCAAGCCCCCGCCGGCTCAGGCCGAAGTGCCCAATTCCGACCAGTCCTCGGGGTTGTCCTCCACGATTCGCTCGATGACCCGGCCATCGAAACCGTCGACGATCACCAGGCCACGCGTCGCCGGCTGTTCTTCGGCCGAGTACAGCAGGACCCGCCAGGTGGGCCGGCACAGCGGCCCACGCCAGCTCAGCTGCACCGAGGCGTGGCCGACCGGGAAGCCCACGTCGGCGGTCGCAGCCACCAGAGCGTCGCGTTCGTCGACGTCGAGGTTGCCGCCGGCCAACCAGCAGTAGACCGCAGCCGCGCCGAGGAGCACGGCGGCGAGCAGCCAACCGCCGTTGACCGCAGGGACGTCGCCGAACAGCACGTACATCGCGACGCAGCCCAGCGCCACCAGCAGGTACAACACCGCCGGCACCCGACGGCGGCTGTTGTTGGGGAAGACGTAATCGGTGCCGGCCAGCAGCGGCTGCAGTTCCTCCGGCAGCTCGTCGACCACCTCGTCGTCGGTCACGTCCGGGGCGTCGCCGGCGGTCTGGTCCTGATCGTCTGGCACCGCACGAAGGTACCGCCCCGACCGTGCGCGAAACGAGCATGCGCCGGCGCGGCGTTGGATCAGCCCGGCCAGGCCGCCGTGAGCTTGCTCCAGGTCAACGGGAGCGATTCGGGGATCACCCGGGTCTCGGCCAGGGTCATGGTGAAGTTGGTGTCACCGAACCAGCGCGGCAGTACGTGCACATGCAGGTGGTCGGGGATACCGGCACCAGCGGCGGCCCCGAGGTTGGCCCCCACGTTGACCCCGTCGGGGTGGTAGACGGCCTTGATCGCCACCACCGCGTCACGCACCGCCGACCATAACTCGGCTGCCTCGGCTGCCTCGAGGTCCTCGAGGTTGCGCACCGCCCGACGCGGCAGCACCAGGACGTGACCGGTCGTATAGGGGTACAGGTTGAGCAGGCTGAAGCAGTGGCGGCCCCGCCACAGGATGAACGTCTCCTCGTCGGGCCGCCCGCTGTCGAGGATGGCCTCGAACAGGCTCTGGCCCTCGACCGGCTGCGGCTTCACCCCCGGGGTGGTGTGCTCACCGAGCTCCTCGAGGTAGGCCGCCCGCCACCCCGCCCACAGCCGCTCGACCACGTCCGGCAGCGATCAACCGGCCGCGAGGGCGGCGTCGGCGGTCTCGTCGCGCAGGCTAGTGATGAAGGTTTCGAGACCGACGCCGCGTTCGACGTCGCCTCCGCGAGGATTGACCCCGAGCGAACCGGCGGCGACGTCGTCGTCACCGACCACCAGCACGTAGGGCAGCTTCTCCATCTTCGCCTTGCGTATACGGGCACCGAGCGGCTCGTCGGCTTCGACCACGTCGGCCCGGATCCCGGCCGCGACCAGCGCGGCCGTAACCGACTCGGCATAGGCCTGATGATCGGCCCGCACCGGCAGCACCCGGGCCTGGACGGGGGCCAGCCACGTCGGCAACGCCCCGCCGTAGTGCTCGAGGAGCACGCCGAAGAACCGTTCGACAGAGCCGAAGAGGGCCCGGTGCAACATGAAGGGCCGATGGCGTTGGTTGTCCGCCCCGACGTACTCCAGGCCGAAGCGCTCCGGCAGGTTCAGGTCGAGCTGAATGGTCGACAGCTGCCACTTCCGCCCGATGGCGTCGCGCACGTCGATGTCGATCTTTGGGCCGTAGAACGCCGCGTCGCCGTCCTTGATGGCGTAGGGCAGGCCCTCGGCCTCGACCGCGACCCGCAGGGCCTCGGTGGCGGTGGCCCACACCTCGTCGGACCCGATCGACTTGTCGAGGTTCCGGGTCGACAGGTTGGCCTCGAACTCGTCGAAGCCGAACGCACGCAGGACCGACAGCACGAAGTTGAGCAGGCCCTTGATCTCCCCGGCCACCTGGTCGGCGGTGCAGAAGATGTGGCTGTCGTCCTGGGTGAAGCCACGGATGCGCAGCAACCCGTGCAACGTGCCCGCCCGCTCGTAGCGGTACACCGTGCCCAGCTCGAACAGCCGAATGGGCAGCTCGCGGTAGGAACGCTGCCTGCTGCGGAAGATCAGGCAATGCATCGGGCAGTTCATGGGCTTGGGGTAGTAGACCCCGTTGTCCATCTCCATGGGCGGGTACATCCCGTCCTTGTAGAAGTCGAGATGGCCGCTGGTCTCGAACAGCTGGCCGTTGGCCAGATGCGGGGTGTACACGAACTCGTACCCGCCACGAACGTGACGGGCCCGGGAGTAGTCCTCGATCAGCTTTCGCACCGCAGCACCCTTGGGATGCCACACTGCCAGCCCCCCGCCCAGCTCGGTGGGGAAGGACAGCAGGTCCAGCTCGGTGGCCAGGCGGCGGTGGTCACGCTTGGCGGCCTCCTCCAGCATGTGAAGGTAGGCGTCGAGCTCCTTCTTGGTAGCCCAGGCCGTGCCGTAGATGCGCTGCAGCATCGGCTGGCGCTCGTCACCACGCCAGTAGGCACCGGCCACCCGCATCAGCTTGAAATGGCCCAGGAACGTGTTGGTGGCCGGCACGTGGGGGCCGCGGCACAGGTCGACGAAGCGGGGCGGGTTCTCGTAGAGCCGCACCGAGCCCGGCGCGGTGGACGACATGGGGTCCTCGACGGTGCCGCCGATGATCTCGGTCTTGTAGCGGTGATTGCGGAAGATCTGCAGCCCTTCCTCGACCGAGCACTCCCGGCGCAGGAACGGCTGACCCTCGGCGATGATCTCGCGCATGCGGGCGTCGAGCCGGTCGAGGTCCTCGGGGCGGAACGTGCCACCGTCGGGCAACTCGAAGTCGTAGTAGAAGCCGTTCTGCACCGGCGGGCCGATGGCGAAGGTGGCCCCCGGGAACAGATCGAGCACCGCCTGGGCGAGCACGTGGGCCGTCGAGTGGCGGATGGTGTAGAGGCCACGCTCGTGCTCGGCGGTGATGACCACGACGGTGGCACCGTCGGGGAGCGGGTCACGCAGGTCGCGTTCGACCCCGTCGACGGCGACGATGACTGCGGCCTTCGCCAGCCGCGAGCCGATCGACGCAGCCAGATCGGCTCCGGTCGATCCCTCCGGCAACGATCGCGGGGAACCATCGGGCAGGCTGATCGTGATGTCGCTCATAGCGATCGCGAAGCCTATCGGGGTGCCGCTGGTGTGACGCGGTACCGGACCTCACTGCCCCGTCCGCCACGACGTCGGGACGGCGCGGTCGGACGGCCGGGCCAGGTCAGAGATCGACGCCGAGCAGCGCCGCAGCCTGCGACACGCCCTGGCCTGCGGCGACGGCAGCATCGACCGCGGCCACCGCACGCGGGGTGTCGAGGTCGTCGTCGAGCGCTGCACGGACCTCGTCGAGACCGCCGCAGCCGTCGCCGGCCTCCCCCCACCGTTCGAGCCGGGTGGCGGCGGCGGGCATCGAGTCGTCCGACCACGACCAATCGTTGCGGTAGTGGTGCTCGAGGATCATCAGGCGGATGGCCCGGGGATCCCACGCCTCGCGCAGCTCGGACACGAAGACCAGGTTGCCCAGCGACTTGGACATCTTGGCCCCGTCCTTGCACACCAACGCGCCGTGCATCCAGTGGCGCGCCAGCGGCTCGCCGGTGAGGCATTGCGACTGGGCCGCGGAGCACTCGTGGTGGGGGAAGATCAGGTCGCCGCCGCCACCGTGCAGGTCAATGGTGTCGCCGAGCTCGCGTTGGGCCAGCGCCGTGCACTCGATGTGCCAGCCCGGCCGCCCCGGACCCCACAGGGAGTCCCATGCAGGCTCGTCCTCGGTGGAGGCCTGCCACAGCACGAAATCGAGCGGGTTGCGCTTGCGCGGATCGGTCGGGTTCCCGCCCCGCTCTGTGGCCAGGGCGATCATCTCGTCCTGGCCGAGGTGGAACAGCGACCCGAACCCGGCGTAGGTCGACACGTCGAACAGTACGACACCCTCGGCGACATAGGCATGGCCGCTGTCGATGAGCTGGCTGACCACCTTGCGGATCTCGGCGATGGCCGAGGTCGCCCGCGGGGCGCTGTAGACCGGCAGGAAGTTCATGGCCTCGAGATCGGCCTCGAGACGGGCCACCTCGCGGGCGGCGAGGTCGAGGTAGTGGATGCCGAGCTGGCGGGCCTTGTCGAGCAGCGGATCGTCGACGTCGGTCACGTTGCGGACGCAGTGCGTGTCATGGCCCCGGTCACGCAGGCGACGCTGCAGCACGTCGTAGGTCAGGAAGGTTGCCGCGTGGCCGAGGTGCGTGGCGTCGTAGGGCGTGATGCCGCACGTGTACATGGTGACCACGTCACCGGGCGTGAACGGTACGACCGCCCGACGGGCGGTGTCGAAAAGCTGCATGGCCGAGGCGGCGTCGGAGGCTGAGGCCGTCATCAGATGCCCGTGAACTTCACCGCGGCGCGGGTCTTGTAGCGGATGTTGAGCTGTAGCAGCACCGCGGCGAACGCCTCGATGGGCGCCGCGTTGGAGAGTTGTCCCGCATCGAGAGGTCGCAGCGCGGGAAGCGCCGCCACGATCTCGGCGGCTACGTCGGTCGCCGAGCGGTAGTCGGAGCAGACCAGCACATCGCTCTCGACCGGCTCGCTGAGGTCGCCTAGCTCCTTGGCCGGAACGTGATGGAACGCCGCGGCGACCCGCGACTTCGGCACCGCCGCCTGGATGTTGGCGGCGACCGATCCCCGAGGCGGCACCAGCGGCTGGAACTCCGGACCTACCCGGGCCAGGGCATTGCACATCGAGATGACGACCTTGCCCTTGAGGTGGTCGGCGACCTGCAGGGCGGTGGACGTAGCCGCATCCCACGGGGTGGCGATGACCACCACGTCGGCGTCGGACGCCCCGACGTTGTCGGAGGCGTCGATGACCAGACGATGGTCGGCCCAGCGCTCCACCAACTGGTCGCGCACCTCCATGGCCCGGTATCGCGACCGCGATCCGATCACCACGTCGAAACCATTCGCCGCCAGGCGAGCAGCCAACCCACTGCCGGCCGGGCCGGTCGCTCCAAGTACACCGATTCTCACGTCGGCCACAGTAGCGGTCCCCACTCGCTGCCACCCACGGGACGGCGCCCCGACGGCTGCGCCGCACGCGACCCGATCCGGAGGCGAGGGTCTCACGACCTACCCCGGCGAGCGACGTAACGTGGGCCGGACAGGCGGGGGTCTGATCCCGCACTCGACCCGACCGACCCAACCAGGAGTTCCCGTGCCGTTGTTGGAAGGCAAACGCATCCTCGTCACCGGCGTCCTCACCGACGCCTCCCTGGCCTTCGCCGTCGCCCGGCTCGCCCAGGAGGAGGGAGCCGAGATCATCCTCACCGGTGCCGGCCGCGGCCTGTCGTTGACCACCCGGACCGCCCGCAAGCTGCCCAAGCCTGCCGAGGTGCTCGAGCTAGACGTGGCCAACGCCGAGCATGCGGTGGCGGTCCGGGAGCACCTCGAGCGGACCTGGGGGCGGGTCGACGGGGCGCTGCACGCCATCGGGTTCGCACCGCAGAGCTGCCTCGGCGGCAACTTCATGGGCGCGCCGTGGGAGGACGTGGCGGTGGCGATGCAGATCTCCGCCTACTCCCTCAAGACCATCGCCGAGATCTGCGCCCCGCTGATGACCGAGGGCGGGTCCATCGTCGGACTCGACTTCGACGCCACCGTCGCCTGGCCGGCCTACGACTGGATGGGGGTCTGCAAGGCGGCCTTCGAGTCGACCTGCCGGTACCTCGCCCGCGACCTGGGGCCCAAGCAGATCCGGGTCAACCTGATCGCCGCAGGCCCGATCAAGACCATGGCCGCCAAGTCCATCCCCGGGTTCACCGCGTTCGAGGACGCCTGGGCTCCGCGGGCGCCGCTCGGCTGGGACGTACGCAACGCCGAACCGGTGGCGCGGTCCTGCGTGGCGCTGCTGTCGGACTGGTTCCCGGCGACCACCGGCGAGATCGTCCACGTCGACGGCGGCTATCACGCCATCGGGGCCTGACCAGCTCGGGTGCTCGTCGGCAGGTACCTGCCCCGACCGGGCACCCAGCCACGCGACGCTCAGCAGTAGCGGGCCAGCGCCGAATAGGGGTTGGTCCAGCCGCTGCCGCCGGGATGGATCTCGAAGTGCAGGTGCGGCACGCCGGTGGCGTTGCCGGTGTCGCCCACGTACCCGATGACGTCGCCCTGCTCCATGCGGCCCTCGTTCGGAGAGCTGTCGAGGTGGGCGTAGTAGTAGCGGTTCCCGTCGTCACCGAGCAGGAACACGTCGTAGCCGCCGGCGCCACTCCAGCCGTAGTTGACGGCCTCGCCCCCGACCACCGCTACCAGCGGGGTGCCGTAGTCGGCGAACATGTCGGTGCCCTTGTGCGAGCGCCCGTTGGAACGGGACTCACCCCAGGTGTCGCTGAAGGCGTAGGCGCCGGTGATCGGGCACAACCAGTTCACCGGGACGACGGGACGCGGCGGGGCCGCGGCGCCCGAGCTCCCGGAGCCGGTGGAACCGCTGGCCCGGGTGGCCTGGTAGGCAGCCTCCTCGGCCTGTGACGCCGCCTCGGCGGCAGCCTGACGCCGGGCCTGTTCGGCCAGCCGCTCGCTCTCGAGGCGCCGGGCCTCGATGGCCACCAGTTCGGCCAGCCGGTTGTACATCGCGGTCTGCCGTTCCCGTTGCACCTCGCGTGCCGCCTCGGCTTCGGCCTGCTGGCGGCCCAGATCGACCTGCAGCCGCTCGAGGCGCACCTTGGCCGCGCCGAGATCGTCGGCCCGGCTGGTGGCCTGGCCACGGGCCGCCCGCGACAACGCCGAGGCACGGGCCTGGACGTTGATGTCCTCGCTCAGCATCGGCACATCGCCGGTACCGGCCCGGACGTACTGCTGAATCGCCTGTTCGGCGACCACGGCCCACAACGCCTCGAGATCGGCCTTGGTGGCGGCAACCGACGCCTCGGTACGCGAGATGGACACGTCGAGCTCGCCGAGGCGGGTCTCGGTGTCCGAGAAGGCGATCGACGCCTCCCGGGCCTCCCGACGGGCCGCTTCGACCTCGGCCGGGTCGGCGCCACCAGGTGCGGCGTGTGTGGCCTGCACGATCAGCAGCGCAGCGACGAGCAGAGCCGGCCACCGCCGCCATGACCGGATGCGCCCGGCGGGCCGCGCCACCCCCGTCACCGGGGTCTCCAGCCGTTCGGCCGCCGTTGGGGAGCGCACAGAGGCTGAAGGATACTCCCCCGCGGTCACCCCGGCCCTGGCCCTGGCCCTGGGTCGGGTCGACCGGCGGCCGGTTCACCGGGCCGGCGGACGGCTTGGCTAGGGTCAGCGGCCGTGTCCACACCCGATCCGGTGCTCCGACTGTCCTCGGTCCGTTTCCGTCGCGACGAGCGCGACCTGCTCCACGACATCGACTTCGCCGTGCAACCTGGTCAGCGCTGGGTGCTGCTCGGCCCCAACGGTGCGGGCAAGACGTCCCTGATCCGCATCGCCGGGCTCTACGAGTTCCCCACCGAGGGGACGGTGGACATCCTCGGCCACCGGGCCGGCAAGGTTGACATCCGCCAGCTCCGTCCCCGCATCGGGTTCAACTCGCCGGCGCTGACCGACCTTTTACGCCCACAGCTGACGGCACTGGAGATCGTCACCGCGGCGCTGCACGGCTCGCTGGTGCCGTGGTGGACGCCGTCGACCGCGGATGAGCAGGAGGAAGGGCGTCGCCAGCTCGAGCGGGTGGGTTGCGGGGCCCTGGCCGAGCGCTCCTACGGCACGATGTCCTCGGGCGAACGCCAGCGGGTGCTGCTGGCCCGGACCATGATCACCCGCCCGTCGCTGCTGCTGCTCGACGAGCCCGGGGCCACCCTCGACCTCGTCGGCCGGGAGCAGCTCATCGACACCCTCGACCGGATCGCCGCCGAGCCGGACACCCCGCCGATGGTGCTCGTGACCCACCACGTCGAGGAGATCCCCACGTCGTTCACGCACGCGGCGCTGTTGCGCGACGGCGGCATCGTCGATGCCGGCCCGATTGCCGAGGCCCTCGACGCCGGCCGGTTGTCGGCCTGTTTCGGGATCGCCCTCGAGGTCGGCCACCACGACGGCCGCTGGTCGGCCC
Source organism: Acidimicrobiia bacterium (assembly GCA_947476745.1). Lineage (GTDB taxonomy): Bacteria > Actinomycetota > Acidimicrobiia > Acidimicrobiales > CAIXPF01 > CAIXPF01. Next base: position 88,540 of record CANJRG010000004.1, read on the forward strand.
GACGCGCCCGCTGAGCGATCCCCGGCACCGACCGCTCAGGACGCCGACCGCTCCAGACTGAGGGCCCCCGAGCACTCCGCGACCCTGAAGGCTCAGGGCCCCGTAGCGACCGGGGGTAGCGTCATCGAGTCCTCCAGGCTCGCCAGGGGGCCGTACGGCACGGTGATGAACCCGCGCCGGGGACGATCGAGGTCGAAGGTCACGAAGAGGATCACCGCGATGAGCCCGGCGGTGAGTAGCGCGCTGATCAACGAGCGGCCGAGGGTCGCCAGGTACAGCGAGAGCACCCCCGCCGCAACTGCGCTGGCGAGGATCTCCAGCGCCACCACCGGGCCGGGCACACCGTTGTACAACGAGGCGACCCGGTCGGTGTGCACGTCGATCATGGAATTGAGGGCGTCGACGTACAGGCGAGGTGCCGTGCCCTGCGGGTTACTGCGCACGGCGTCGTCCGCCATGGCCCACAGCGCCCGTTGCAGCTGCTGCAACTCGGCCGACTGCTCGTTGAACGCGTTGGTCCCCGGCGTCGAGCGGGCCAAGGCCAACGCGCCGCCGGCGTACTCGTGCAGCAGCACCATCGACTCGGTCCGGGTTGGCTCCGACAGCAACTGGGCACGCAGGTACGTCGTGCCGATGTCGTTGGCCTCCTGCACCACGATCACCCGCCGCTCCTCGAAACGGCCGACGGCCATGGACAGCCCGAACGCGAGCAGCAACCCGACCAGACCGAGCATCGCGGCCTGCACGACGCCCACCGACTCCTGGTCACCCCGACCCCTGACCCGGTACCGACGACCCAGCGCCATGCCCAGGCCAACGGACCCACCGATGCACACCACGAGCAGTAATGCCAACTGGAAGGTAGTGATATGGGTGTACATGCGGCACCGGCCTGACGCGTCGCTACGGGAACGTCGAACGGTAGCCGCGGCGAACCGCCGGTCTGTTCCGACGGGTCACCCCCGCCGATCCCTGCTGGAGGCGCGGGACCTCAGTGGCCGCCCGCGCTGCGCAAGGCACCCGCGGTGGCCCGCACCACGGCGAGGTCGCTACGCCAGGAGAGCTCCCGCACGTAGTCGATGTCGAGATGCATGTTCTCGTGCAGCGGGATCGAGCGCAGCTCCGAGACCTGCCACGGCCCGGTGATACCGGGGCACACCAGGTGGCGGGGATGGTCCCACAGCCCGTACTGCTCGACGACGGACTCCAGCTCGGGACGGGGCCCGATGAGGCTCATCTGACCGTGCAGCACGTTCCACAGCTGCGGCAACTCATCGATCGAGTACTTGCGCAGCACCCGGCCCAGCGGGGTGTGGCGCGGGTCGTCGTCGCGCTTGTGACACAGCCGCCGGTCCGAGCCCCGCGCCCCGCCTCGACGGTCGCGACGGTCGCGACGGTCCGGAAGCATGGTCCGCACCTTGTACATGGCGAAGACCCGACCGTCCTTACCGACCCGGGCCTGCCGCAGCAGCACGTGCGGCCCGAGCGTCATGCGGACCAGCACCAGCGCCAGCGCCAGGACCGGAGCCGTTGCCACGAGCAACAGCAGGGCGAGGGCTCGGTCCACGATCGTCTTGCCCCAGCGAACGTAGATCCCCGATGGCGGCCGCACCGCCGACGCAGAGGCGTCAGGGGAGACCAGATGGAGGCGGGGCCGGCAGGCCTCTTGTCCCCGCTGATACGCACTGCTGGTCGTCACATCGCTCCTCCGTCGCCCGGCCGGCGGGCCGACTCTCACCCGACCGGCTCCTACGCGTTTGCAGTCTCTACGTGTCGAGACCACCACGGAGAGAGTTACACACGGATCGCGCCGATGGGGAGAGCCATTCAGACGAGGGACGAAGGTCCCGGTAGCGCCCCGTCGAGGCGGCGCCACGCAGAGCCGATCATGGCGCTGAGCTGCGGTTATCGACCCATGTCGTGTCGATCGGACCGGACGGAACCGGTCAGGACCACGACCGAGCGGCCCTCCACCCGGACCCGCTCACCGGGTGCATAGTGCCGCTGGCGAACCATCGGCGACGTCTCGCCGGTGTCGAGCACCCGCTGCCACCGCCCCGGCCAGGAGTCGAGCGGAAGCCGGTACAGCAGCCGGCTGTCATGGGCGTTGCACACCAGGAAGACGCTGTCGTGCGGGGGCTGCTGCCCGTGGGCCCGGCCGTCGAGGAGGACGGCGAGCGAGCGCGCGAACCCGGCACTCCAGTCCACCTCGGTCATGAGGGTCCCGTCCGGCGTGTACCAGCCCACGTCGAGAACCCCGTCGCGATCGGGCCGGCCCGTCGGCCATGTTCTGGACCGCAGCACCGGGTGGTCGCGCCGGAAGGCCAGCAGCCACTGCACGTAGTGGTGCAGGTCGGCATCGGCCCGGTCCCAGTCGAGCCAGGAGAGCTCGTTGTCCTGGCAGTAGGCGTTGTTGTTGCCTGACTGCGTCCGGCCGATCTCGTCGCCGGCGCACAGCATCGGCACACCCGAGGCGAGCACCGTGGTGGCCAGCAGGTTGCGCTGCTGACGGCGGCGCACCCGCACCACCGCCGGTTCCTCGGTCGGCCCCTCCACGCCCCCGTTCCAACCGCGGTTGTCGTCGGTGCCGTCCCGGTTGTCCTCACCGTTGGCCTCGTTGCGCTTGTGCTCGTAGGCGACGAGATCGGCCAGGGTAAAGCCGTCGTGGCAGGTGACGAAGTTGACGCCGGCCTGCGGGGTCCGCCCGGGGCGCTCGAACACAGCGGCCGAGCCGGTCAACGCCGCGGCGAACCGGCCGAGCTGACCGGGCTGGCCCCGCCAGAAGTCGCGCTGCGCATCACGGAAGGAACCGTTCCACTCGGTCCAGCCCACGGGAAACCCGCCGACGTGGTAGCCGTTCGGACCGAGGTCCCACGGCTCGGCGACCAACTTCGTGCCGGCCAGCACCGGATCGGCGGCGATGGCGTCGAACAACGCCGCGCCTGCGTCGAAGGAACGAGCCGGCCCCTCCCGGCCCAACACGGTGGCAAGATCGAAGCGGAATCCGTCGACGTGGTACTCGTTCACCCAGTGGCGCAGGCTGTCGAGCACCAGGCGAACCGTGGCCGCGCTGTGCGGGTCGAGGGTGTTGCCGCAGCCGGTGTCATCCACGTAGCGGCCGTCGTGCAGCACGTAGTAGGCCCGCTCGTCGAGGCCCCGCAACGACAGCAGCGGGCCGTCCGCACCGCCTTCCGCCGTGTGGTTGTACACGACGTCGAGCCACACCTCGAGGCCCGCGGCGTGCAACGCCCGCACCAACTGCTTGAACTCGGTGGTCTGCCGAGCGGCCGTGCCGTCGACGGCATAACCGCCGTGCGGTGCGAAGTAGCCGAGGGTGTTGTAGCCCCAGTAGTTCCGCAGCCCGTGGGCGACCAGCCGGCGGTCGTGCACGAAGTGGTGCACGGGCATCAGCTGCACGGCGGTGACGCCGAGCCCACGCAGATGGTCGATGACCGCCGGGTGGCCGAGACCGCGGTAGGTGCCGCGCCACGGCTCGGGCACCGCCGGGTGCAGCCGGGTGAAGCCCTTGACGTGCAGCTCGTAGACCGCGGTATCGGACCACGCCGTCGCAGGCCGTCGATCCCCCTCCCAGTCGAAGGTCGGGGCCGTCACCACCGATCGGGGCACGAAGGGGGCCGAGTCGACGCCGGGCACGAACAGGCCGGGTTGCCACTGCAGGTCGCCTTCGATGGCCCGGGCGTAGGGGTCCACGAGCAGCTTCGCCGGGTCCATCGGGGCCGGACCCCGGGCACGGAACCCGTAGGCGGTCCCCGGTCCCACCCCTTCGAGCACCGTCCACCAGGTGTGGCCGTCACGCTCGAGGGGGACACGACGTTCCCATCCGTGCGCGTCGAACACGGCCAGCTCGACAGCGCCGGCCGGTTCGGAGTGCACCGCGAAGGAGGTCGCCTCGCCCGTCCAATGGGCGCCGAGCGGTGGCGGGGTGGTGCCCATCGGCAGCCGTTCAGCCCGACGCGGCCAGCGCCACCAACCGAGGGCGCGCCGACTCGATCTGCTCGACCAGAACCCGCTCGATCAACGGGCCCCACCACTGCCCGTCGTAGCCCATGGTCATGGACAACTCGCTGCCGCCGGTGGTCGGCAACACCTCGGCCTCCAGCACCCAGGCGGCATGGGCCCGGCCGTCGAGCTCCCGGCGTTCGAAGCGCACGTAGTGCCCGGCCTCGAACACCGTGCGCACCATCCGCAGCCGCTTCGAGCGGCGCAACGGGCCGAGACGGGCGGCGAGCACCACCGACCACGCCTCGGCACCCTCGGGCTCGGCCCGTTGCACCAGCTCCAGCCAGGCCGGGTAGCGGGCGAGATCGTCGACGCAGGCGAAGAGCTGCTCCACCGGACAAGGCGCCTCGAGGTTGACCTGGACAGGCTTCACGGGCGACCCGGCCCGAGTGCGTCCAGCAGCGGGCCCCTGATGCCCGGTTGCACGGCGGCCACCACGCCCTCACGCACCTCGATCCACGCCTCGCTGCCGGTCATCTCGTTGCTGACCCCCCAACTCGTCCCGGCTGACAGCGTGGCCTCCCGCAGCGCGAACAGCAACCCGTCGGTGCTGACCCCGCGGGCCTCGCCGCCGAGGGCCAGCAGGCTCACCACGTCGCCCGGTGCGCCGCTGATCGAACGGCGGCCGCGCACGATCGACACCCGTCCGGACCCCATCCGGGCATCCAGCTCGACCGATGCGTACGCATCGGCCGCCAGCAGCAGCAGGTTGGCCAGCAGGTGGTCGAGACGGCCCCCATGACCTCCCACCACGGTCACCCGGGCAGCACCGGAGCGCACGGCGAGATCGAGCGCGAGGGCCAGGTCGGTCTGGTCCTTGTCGGCCGGATGGCGTTCGACCACGGTGCCCGACTCGGCGAGCTGGCGGGCCAGCGCCGGTGGGATCGAGTCAAGGTCGCCGACCAGCAGGTCCACCCGCCAACCCAGTGCCACGGCATGCACGGCGCCGGAGTCCGCGGCGATCACCAGCCCACCGGCGGACAACCCGACGAGGTCCTCGGGACGGCTCGGCTCGCCACCGGCGAACACGATGGCCTCGCGTGGCGACGTCACGCCGGCCCGCCCGCCGGCCCGTCCGGCTCGGGCGGCTCGGGCGGGTTGTGGTCCGCGATCATCAACGCAGCGTTGCATTCCTGCAGCGCGGCCAGGAAGCCGTCGAGGTCGTCGAGCTCCCGCGGGAGACGCCAGACGATGCCGTCGGCGAAGGTGAGCCGCAGCGGCCAGACCCCGAGCGAGGTGCCGATGTCCACCCTGGCCAGCTGATCGACCGGTCGTTCGCGACGGCCCGATCGGGACAGCGTGGCCAGCACCGCGTCGGCGTCGAGCTCCACCGAGCGCGGCAGCCGCCGAGCCCGGCGCAGCGCCAGCGCAGCGAACACCGCCGTCACCACGAACAACACCCCGGCAACGGTGAGGGCCGCGGTGTCTTCGACCGCGAACAGGATCAGGAAGAACCACACCGGCAGGATCACCGCGGTGATGACCCCACAGCCCAGCCGCTGGCCGAACTCGTCGGTGATCTCCCATCGTCGGACCGTCCCGGCCACGTCAGCGACCGTTCGTCCGAACAGCGGGACCGGGGGCCGGGACGTGACGAGCCATCGCCGCCAAACTAGGCCATCACGACCGATGCGACGCGACGCCGGGCGTTCCCGGCCTCCGCCGCCTGCGACCCCGGCTGCGACCGCTGCGGCAGGCCCAGCGACGAGCCCTCGGGCGATACGGCCGACCGACGCAACGGCCCTCTAGCATTCCGGCCATGGAGCGCACGATCTTCGAACCCGAGCACGACCTGTTCCGCGACAGCTTCCGGTCCTTCGTGGCCAAGGAGATCTCGCCGAACTTCGACGAGTGGGAGCGGGCCGGCATCGTCGACCGGGCGTTGTTCACCGCGGCGGGTGAGCACGGCTTCCTGTGCATCGACGCTCCGGAGGAGTTCGGCGGTGGCGGGGTCAAGGACTTCCGCTACAACCAGATCATCTCCGAGGAGGTCCAGTACGCCGGGGTGGTCGGGTCGGGCTCGGGGATCACCCTGCACAACGACATCTGCCTGCCCTACTACCTGAACCTCGCCAACGACGAGCAACGCGCCCGCTGGCTGCCGGGCATCTGCTCGGGCGAGCTGGTCACCGCCATCGCCATGACCGAACCCGGCATCGGATCCGACCTGGCCTCGATGAAGTCCACCGCCATCCGCGACGGTGACCACTACGTGTTGAACGGCTCGAAGACCTTCATCACCAACGGCATCAACAGCGACGTGGTGATCGTGGCCGCCAAGACCGACCCGTCCCAGAAGCACAAGGGCATGTCCCTGCTGGTGATCGAGCGCGGCATGGCCGGTTTCGAACGCGGCCGCAACCTCGACAAGGTCGGCAACCACAGCCAGGACACCGCCGAGCTGTTCTTCAACGACGTCCAGGTGCCGGCCGCGAACCTGCTGGGCGAGGAGGGTGCCGGCTTCCTGCACCTGGTGACGAACCTGCCTCAGGAGCGTCTGTCGATCGCCGTGGCCTGCATCGGCGCCGCTCAGGCCGCGCTGAACTGGACGGTCGAGTACTGCAAGGAACGCACCGCGTTCGGCCAGCCCATCGGCAGCTTCCAGAACAGCCGCTTCAAGCTCGCCGAGATGCGCACCGAGATCGAGATCGGGACCCAGTACGTCGACCAGTGTGTGGTCGCCCTCAACGAGGACCGTCTCAGCGCCGAGGACGCGGCGATGGCCAAGTGGTGGTGCAGCGAGCTGCAGAAGCGCACTGTGGACACCTGCGTCCAGCTGCACGGCGGGTACGGCTACATGCTCGAATACCCGATCGCCCGGGCCTATGTCGACGCCCGGATCACCACCATCTACGGCGGTACGACCGAGATCATGAAGGAGATCATCGGCCGCAAGATGGGGTTCTGACCCACCCGGATGGGGAGCTGAACGGCCCTGATGCCGCGTGGCCGGGCGCTCCGTCCGGCCACGCGGCCCCACCCCTTGGTGGCGGGCCCGAGTAGGCGGCCGGCCCGGGGTCACCCGGTGGTCAGGCCACCGCCGGGTCGTCGACGCCGAGCTGACGGCAGAGCGCCTCGAACCTCCCGCCGAGCACGGCCAGCTCTCGTTCGAGGGTCTCCACCCGTTGGGTCAACGCCTCGACCGCGGGGCCCCCGGACACCGCCTTGGAACCGGGCACGCGGGTGTCGAGCAGGCTGGCCTCGAACTCCTCGCCGCTGAGCAGCTGCACCCACCGCTCCTCCTTGTGGCCCGGCTGGCGGTCGAGCCGGGCCACGAGCGCCTCACCTGTGCGGCCGGCGAGGACGCCGAGCATGGCCTCGACCTCGGCCACCGAGTCGAAGGTCGCCATGCGCTCGCTGCGGCCGCGCAGCTCGCCGGCGGTCTGCGGACCCCGGACCATCAGGGTGCTGAGCAGGGCGAGCTCCTCACGGTCGAGGCCGAGCGCCTCGCCGAGGACGTGACGGTGCTTGCTGGTGCGCATGCTCTGGGCACTGACCGTTCGGGCCAATCCGGCCTGGCGCAGCCGCAGCATGGCCTGGTCGACGACGCTGTCGCTGAAGTCCACCACCGGCTCACGGTTGGTCTTCTGGTTGCAGGCCAGCCGAAGGGAGTTGGTCGTCAGAGGGTACTGGTCGGGGGTCGTCAGCTCCTTCTCGATCAGACACCCCAGCACGCGCACATCGGTTGCCGTCAGGTCCATGAACCGTCAAGCTACCGACGCGATGCGCCACCGCGGATCGGTTCGGGACCGACGACCGGGGTCGACACAGGCCAAACTGTGCAAATGTACGAGCAACGCGACGCGATCGACCCCACCGCCTGGTTCGATTCGGTGGACCTGGCCACCCTGCGGGCCCGGGGCGGGGCCAAGTGGAGCAAGTACGGCTCCGACGTGCTCGCCGCCTGGGTCGCCGACATGGACTTCCCGCCGGCCCCGCCGGTCCGTGCAGCCATCGACGCCGTGCTCGAACGAGGTCAGCTCGGCTATCCCTGGCTGCTCGAGCACGACCCGGTGGCCCACGGGTTCGCCGACTGGGCGCGGCGCCGCTACGGCTGGACGGTCGATCCGTCCCTCGTGATCAGCACCATTGACGTCCTGCAGCCGTTGCAGGCCCTCATCCAGCTGTACAGCGAACCGGGCGACGGGGTGGTGTTGCAGACCCCGATCTACCCGCCGTTCCACACCGCCATCGCCGGCGCCGGCCGGGTCATCGTGGAGAACCGGCTGGGCGCCCCGGCCGACGGCGCAGCGATGGACCTCGAGGGCCTCGCCGCGGTGACCGACGCCCGCACCCGCATCGTGCTGCTGTGCAACCCGCACAATCCCACCGGACGGGTGTTCACCCGCACCGAGCTGCAGGGCCTCGCCGATCTGGCCGTCGAACGCGACTGGCTCGTCATCAGCGACGAGATCCACGCCGATCTCATCTACCCGGGAAACACCCACATCCCGTTCGCCTCGCTCGGCCCCGAGGTCGCGGCCCGCACGGTGACCCTCACCGCCTCGACGAAGACCTTCAACATCGCCGGCCTGCGTCTCGCCGTGGCGGTGTTCGGCTCCGCCGAGCTGCTCGCCCGCTACCAGACCATCCCCCGCTTCCTGCTCGGCGGGGCCAACATCATGGGGGTGGAGACATCGGCTGCCGCCTGGCGGGACGGCGAGCCGTGGTTGGAGGCATTGGTGGCCTACCTCCACGGCAACCGTGACCGGGTGGTCGAAGCCGTCGCCGGCCTGCCGGGGGTCCACACGGTCGCCCCCGAGGCCACCTACCTGGCCTGGCTCGACTGTCGGGAACTGCTGGCCCGCACCGGCGCGCCCAGCGCGTTCGAGTTGTTCCTGCAGGGGGGCGTCGCCCTCAACGACGGGGCCGATTTCGGCACGGTCGGCGAAGGCTTCGTGCGCCTCAACTTCGCCACCTCAAGATCGGTGCTCGACGCCGTGCTCGAGCGGATGGGCCGGGTCTGTCGGGGGTGAGCGTCTGCCGGGCCCAAGCGACGGCGGGCGTCCTCAGCGGGCGATGGTCGCCGGGTCGAACCCGTTTGGCCAGGTCGTGGTCTCGTCGTAGACGACGTCCTCGAGCTGCACCCCGCTCAGGTTGGCCCCGTCGAGGTTGGCCCCCGTCAGGTCGGCGCCGACGAGGCTGGCCCGTTCGAGGTTGGCGTTGGTGAGATCGGCGCCGCGCAGGTCGGCGCGGGTCAGCGTCGAACGGCGCAGGCTGGCGTTGGTGAGCCGCGCCCCGCGCAGATGGGCCTCGTCGAGAGCCACCCGTTCCACCTTGGCCCCGAGGAACAACGACCCCTCGAGGTTGGTGCCGATCATGACCGCGCCGCTGAGGTCGGCGTTGGTGAAATCCACCCGGTCGAACTCGGCCCGGGTCATCTGGCAGTTGTCGAGCTCGGCGTGCTGGAAGGTGGCCCCGGTCGCCTTGGTGCGGATCATCACCGCCCGGGACAGGTCGGCATCGGTGAAATCGGCGTCGGTGATGATCGCCCGGCTGAGGTCGGCGAAGCTGAGGTTGGCATTGGTGAAATCGGCCTGGGCCAGGTTCTCGCGCACCAGGTCCTTGCGGGCGAGGTTGGCCCCGATGTAGTCGATCCGACGGGGGCCGAGATCGCTGTCGCTGACCACCGCCATCTGCTTGGAGGTCTCTCCGCCGAACATCCGGGCCAGGGCAAAGAGCGCGACGAGCACGATCACCACGGTCAGGAGCGTGCTGCCGCCTTTGCGTCTCATCCGGTGCGCTGTGCCCAGCCCTGGCTACCCACCGTGACATTCTGCTGTCCGGGCGCAGTCTGCACAACGATGCTCGGTTTGGCAGGCTGGTCAGGTGACCATCTCCGCGCCCTGCCCCGGCTCCCGCGTCCACCGCCTGTCCGGCCCCGACCGGCGGCAGCGGACGGGCCGTCTCCCCCGCCTCACCCGGCTCGTGGGCCCGGCCATCCTCGTCGGCGGGCTCGGGTTCGGGGCGACGCTCACGGCCGCCTCGGTCGCAGGGGCCCAGAGCAGCGGGGGCACGACCGCCACGACCCCGGCGGCGACCCCGGGGGCCGCCCCCGTGACGGCGCGGGTGCCGACCACCCTGCAGCCCATGGCGGCGCCGACCCCGCACATCATCCCCATGCCAAACAGTGGCCGTCCGCCACGCGACGACGGCGAACGGGGTGGGGCCTTGCAGGAGGCGCTGTTCTTCCTGATATGCGGCGCAGTACTCGGCATAGGTGGGCTGATCTGGCGCGATTCCCGCAAGAAGCGCCGCAAGCAGGGCCGGCTGCCCACCAAATCGTCGCGTTCCTCGGCTGACCCCGCCGCCTGACGCGCGGCCTAACATGCCGCAGGCCACCGCGGTCGGGCCGCACGGTCAGCCCGGCGTGGCCGACCGGCGCCACCAAACCGGTCGCCAGGAACACCGTCACCAGCAAGATCATCAGCAGCAAGATCATCAGCAGCAAGATCATCAGCAGCAAGATCATCACCAGCAAGATCATCACCAGCAAGAGGATGGCCTCCCATGTTCACCGGGATCGTCGAAGAGCTCGGCACCTTCCTGTCCCGTCGTGGCGACCGGTCACGCTTCTCCGGCGACGTGGTCCTACAGGGTTCCGGCCTCGGTGACTCGATCGCGGTCAACGGCTGCTGCCTGACCCTGGTCGAGCAGGGGCCCGGCTGGTGGGAGGCCGACCTGTCGCCGGAGACGCTGGCCCGCACCTGCCTGGGGGCGCTCAGCCCCGGCGACGTCGTGAACCTCGAGCGCCCGGTGCAGCCGCACGGCCGCCTCGGCGGCCACGTCGTGCTCGGCCACGTCGACGCGGTGGGCACGCTGGCCGTCATACCGCCCGATCTCGCGGTGCACATCCCGGCGGCGCTCAGCAGGTACTGCGTGGAGAAGGGCTCGATCACCATCGACGGGGTGAGCCTCACCATCGTGGCGGTCACCGATCTGCCCGCCAACGAGCACACCGAGGTCACCTTCGCCATCATCCCGCACACCGCCCAGGTCACGACTTTGGGCCACAAGTCCGTGGGGGCACCGCTGAACATCGAGGTCGACATGCTGGCCAAGCACGTCGAGAAGCTGCTCGCGCCATACCTCCCGGCTCTCGCACCCCACCTCCCGGCTCTCGCACCCCACCTCCCGGCTCTCGCACCCCACCTCCCGGCTGCGGGCAGCCCGCCGCCAGGCCTCGGTGGCTGACGGGGCCATCGTGCTGCGCGGCGTGGCCAAGGTCTTCCGTCGCCGCGGCGAGCAGACCAACGCCCTCGCCCCGCTGGACCTCAACATCCCCGAGGGCCAGTTCGTCGCGGTGATCGGACCCAGCGGGTGCGGCAAGTCGACCCTGCTGCGGCTCGTCGCCGGCCTACTCGAGCCCGATGCCGGCACGGTGTCCGTGGCCGGCCAATCCCCTCTCGGGGCGCGGCAGGCCAAGTGGTTCGGGCTGGTCCCCCAGACCCCGGCGTTGCTGCCCTGGCGGACCGTGCGCGGCAACATCGGCCTGCTCGGCGAGCTCAACCGCGGGGGCGCCCGGGCCCGTGGCGACAGCCATCTCGTCCCGGTCGAGGTAGAGACCCTCATCGCCACCGTCGGCCTGCAGGGGTTCGAATCGGCCCTCCCCCACGAGTTGTCCGGCGGCATGCAGCAGCGCGTCGCGCTGGCCCGGGCATTCGCCCTCGGCGCGCCGGTGCTCTTGATGGACGAGCCGTTCGCCGCCCTCGACGAGTTGACCCGCGAGGAGATGCGGTTCCTGCTGCTGTCGGTGTGGGATGGCCGAGGACGCCCCGCGGCCGCCGGCCCCGCCGAGCCGCACCGGCCCCGAACGGTGCTCTTCGTCACCCACAGCATCGAGGAGGCCGTGCTGCTCGCGGACCGGGTGCTGGTGCTGTCAGCCAGGCCGGGACGCGTCGTGGCCGATCTGCCCATAGACCTGCCCCGTCCCCGTGTGGCGGCGCAGGCGGACAGCGACGAGTTCGTGCACCACACCCGCAACGTCCGTGCGGCCCTGCGGCAGGGGGCGGGACGGTGACCGCCCGCACGCTGCGTACGATCCTGCCGCCGCTGCTGGCCTTCGCGGTGTTGCTGGGCGCGTGGGAGCTCGTCGTGCGGGCGTTCGGCATCACCAAGCTCGTCCTGCCCGCCCCCACCGCCATCGCCTCCGCCATCACCTCCGACTGGGGTGGCTGGCTGAGCGCTGCCCGGGTCACCGGGGAAGAGGCCCTGTTGGGGTTCCTGATCGCCCTGGTCGTCGCCCTGGTACTGGCGGTGGCGGCCACCTCCACCCCGGCGGCCGAGCGGGCCGTGCTCCCGGTGGTCACCGTGGTGCAGCTCATCCCGGTTGTCGCGTTGGCACCGGCGCTGGTCATCGGGCTCGGCTTCGGCCCCGCACCACGCATCCTGGTCGCCGCCCTGATCACCTTCGCCCCGTTGACCGTCAACGCCGTCGTCGGCCTGCAATCGGTCGAACCGGACACCCTCGAGGTGCTGCGCTCGGTCCATGCCTCGCGGTGGGAGATCCTGGTCCGGCTGCGGCTGCCGATGGCCCTGCCGTACCTGGTTGCGGCCGCCCGGGTGTGTGTCGGGCTGGCCCTCATCGGGGCCATGGTCGCCGAGTGGCAGGGCTCGAGCGAGGGCCTCGGCTACACCTTCACCCGGGCCCAGCGATCGCTGGCCACCGAACGGATGTGGGCTGCGGTTTTCGTGCTGGCGCTCATGGGCGTGGTGGCCCTGGCGGGGATCGGACTTCTCGAACGGCGACTGCTACGGTGGCGGCCCACCCGGGTGCGCACCTAAGGCGTTCCCGTCCCGGCGGGCCGGGCTCCCGACGTCTTCTGGAGGCATCGATGCGCCGCCCCACCGGTCTGATCATCGGCACCCTGCTCACCCTTGGCCTGGTCGCCGGCGCCTGTGGCGGCAGCAGCGACGACGAGTCCGCCGAGTCCAGCCCGGCGACGACCGTCGCGACCGCCGACGCACCCACCGGGGCGGACGGCAAGATCTCGGCGGAACGCTGCGCCAAGAACAACGACGCCGGCACGATCACGTTCCTTACCAGCTTCGACTACGCCGCCGCGGCCTCGATCATCGACGTGGTGACCGCCGCCGATCAGGGCCACTACAGCGCCCTGTGCCTCGACGTGAAGCTGCAACCGGGCTTCTCGTCGTCGAACGTCGCCCTGGTCTCCACCGGCACGGCGCAGATGACCTCGCTGGGCAGCTTCTCCGAAGTGGCCGTGGCGAACTCCCAGGGCGCGGCTCTGGTGGCGGTCGGCGTCGAGGGGCACGCCTCCATCGAGGAGTTGCTGGTCGAGAAGGCCGCCAACATCACCGACCTCAAGCAGCTCGAGGGCAAGTCGATGGGGATCAAGGGCGCCATCCCCTACAGCCTGCGGGCTCTGCTCGCCGCCAAGGGCGTCGACGAGAAGAAGATCACCCAGATCGAGGTCGACTTCAACCCGGTGGTGCTCTTCCAAACCGACATCGTTGCCCTGCCGGTCTACAAGTCGAACGAACCGGGCCAGCTCGACGCCCAGGGCTACGCCGGCAAGTACACGGCGTTCGATCCCCGTGACAACAACATCCCGGCGTCGTTCGCGGTGTTCACCACCTCCAAGAGCTTCGCCCAGAAGCACCCCACGGCGGTGGCCGACTTCCTGCGGGCCACCCTGAAGGGCTTCCAGTACGCCGCCGACAAACCCGATGCCGCGGTGGCCACCACGCTCAAGCGCAGCGACCCGAAGCTCTACTTCAACCCCGCGGGCGAGGCGTTCCGCTGGAAGACCGAGCTCGCCCTGGTCCGCTCGTCCACCCCGAAGGGCTCGGCGGTCGGTGCCATCGACGCAGCGGCGCTGCAGGCCGAGGTCGACTCGCTGGTGAAGCTCGGTGTGCTCGCCAAGGGGAGCGTCGATGTAGCGGCCAGCATCAACAGTTCGTTCATGGGTGAGATCACCAAGAACGGCGAGCTGATCTGGATCGGGTGAGCACCCCCACGACGCGCTGAACGCGTCGGACCGGGCGGATCAGGCCCGTCCCGGCACCGAGGGATCGCGATCGGGCCATTCGACGCGGCCGTCGGCGTGGCGGGCGAATCGCACCGGGTCGGACCCGTGCACCGGGCCGTCCTGCGGCCAGGGCCAACCTCCGAAGCCGGTGCGCTGGTAGTCGCCGAATGCCGCCTCGATCTCGTCCTGGGTATTCATCACGAACGGCCCGTACTGGGCCACCGGCTCGGCGATCGGCCGGGCCTGCAGCACCAGCAGCTCTGCGGGGCGCCGGCCGGCCTGCACCGTCACCGGGGCCGCGGCGTCGAGTACCGCGGCATGGCCGTTGTCGACCCGCTGCCCGGCGAGCTCGACGTGATCGCCCTCGAACAGGTAGGCGGTCCGCACCGTCTCCGGGCCCGTCGCCGCCGGCAGACGCAGCATGGCCCCGGCGTCGAGCTGGACGTGCCAGATCGCGGTGTCGGACTGCGGCCGCGACGCCCACGAGTTCGGCGGCGGGGCCGGCGGGCCGTCGAGGCCGTTGACCGACCGACCGGCACCGTCGAAACGGCCCGCCACCACCGTCACGGTGCTGCGCCGACCATTGTCGTCGAGCAGGTCGTACACCGGCAGCCGATCGCCCCACAGCATGGTGTAGGACGGCTCGACCATCTTGTCCGCCGCCGGCAGGTTCAACCAGATCTGGAACAGCTCCGCCGAGTTCGGCCCGTCCTGGTCGAGCAACGGGAACATCTCGCTGTGCACCACGCCGGCACCCGCGGTCATCCACTGCACGTCGCCCCGACCGAAACGCGCTGCGGCGCCGAGGGAATCGCTGTGGTCGATCAACCCGCGCCGCACGAAGGTGACCGTCTCGAACCCACGGTGCGGATGGCGGGGGAAACCCGGGATCTCGAGGCCGTGGTACATGCTCCAGCCGTCCTTGCCGCTGAAGTCCGACCCCATCTGGCGACCTCGCAGGTCGGCCTGCGGCCCGAAGCGTCCGTTGCCGGGCGGGTAGGCGTCGTCGTGATGGACGCAGAACAGAAACGGGTCGACGGTCCGCCACGGCCCACTCGCGGGCAGGGCGACAATCTGCAGCACGGCATCGGAGCTGGTCACCGTCCCAGCGTAGGTGCCCGGGGCGGGTTGAGCGTCCCACGGACCCTGCCCCGTCGCCACCACCCCCGTGCGCCACCGCCACCGTCGTGCGCCACAACGGCGACGCCCCCGCCGGAGACCGGCGGGGGCGTCTGTGTGCGGGACCGTGCGGGACCGTGCGGGACCGTGCGGGACCGTGCAGGACCGGCTCAGTCTGCGACGAGCTCGCCCTGGCGCAGCGGCTCGATCGTGTACTCGTCGAGGTCGACGGCCTTGGTCATGTCGTAGAAGTCGACGTTGCGGTACGGCGAGTTGATGGTGATGCGGCCGCGGTCGTTGCGGTAGTAGGTGGTCATACCCGGATGGGTCCAGACCATGTCCTCGTGCTCCCGTGCGACGTTCTCGTTGTAGGTCGCCCACACGTCCTCACGGACCTCCACCGCGCCGATGCCCAGGTCGGTCATCTTGCGGATCATGTCCATGATGTAACGGACCTGCATCTCCACCACGAAGATGAGGCTGCCGCCGTGACCCGGCTGCAGGTTCGGCCCGTAGAGGATGAAGAAGTTCGGGAAGCCCGGCACGACGGTGCCCATGTAGGCCTGGGCGTTGTCGTCGTCCCACGCCTCGCGCAGCGACACCCCGTTGCGGCCGATCGTCTCGTAGGTGTTGATCAGGCGCAACACGTCGAACCCGGTGGCCAGCACCAGCACGTCGGCCTCGCGGGCGGTGCCATCGGCCGTGACGATCGTGTTGCCCTCGATGTGGTCGATGCGGTCGTCGAGGAGGCTGACCTTGGGGTTGCGCAGCATCCGGTACCAGCCGTTGTCCATCAGCATCCGCTTGCCGAAGGGCGGGTAGGTGGGCAGCACCTTGGGCAGCAGCTCGTCGGCCTTGTCGCCGAGCTCGTCGGCCATGTACTTGGTGAAATACGCCCGGTGGGCGTCGTTCTGGGCGTTGAGCGAGCGCTCGGGGTGCTCCCAGTTGGGGTCCTTGTGCAGCGCGCTGTGGATGCGGTCGTTGAACGTCCAGCCGAGGCGAACCCGGTACCAGTTGCGGTACAGCTCGCACTCGCGGAACAGGAACCGCATGGGGTCCGAAACCGGCTTGCGGAAGGAATCGAAGGGCGCCGCCCAGTGGGTCGAGCGCTGGTAGATGTCCATCGACGCCACGTCGTTCTGGATCTCGGGGGCGGTCTGCATGCAGCTGGCGCCATTGCCGATGATGGCCACGCGCTTGCCGGCCACGCTGGCATCGTTGGGCCAGCGGGCGGTGTGCCACTTCTCGCCGGTCCAGCTGTCGAGGCCGGCGATGTTGGGCTCGACAGGCGGGTTGAACAGGCCGGCGGCGCTGATGACCACGTTGGCCTCGCGCACGTCGGCCCGACCGTCGGGACCGGTGGCCTCGATGGTCCAACGCTGGGTCTGCTCGTCGTAGGTGACGGTGTTGACCGTGGTGTTGAAGCTGACGTGCTTGCGGATGTCGAACTGCCGTGACACGTGCTCGAGGTAGCCGTGCAGCTCGTCGCGCAGGCAGAAATAGTTCTGCCAGTCGTAGGAGGCGAACGAGAACGAGTACAGGTGGTTGGGGGTGTCGACACCGGCGCCGGGGTACTTGTTCTCCCACCACACGCCACCCACGGTCGGGTGCCGTTCGACGATCTCGAAGGGCACGCCGGCCATCTGCAGGTTGATGGCCGCGCACAGGCCCGACACGCCGGCCCCGATGATGAGGACCTTGAAGCCCTCGGGCAGGTTGTACGGCTCGTGGTCGAGGAACTTGATCTGGCCCAACTGGGCACCGGTGAACTCGCCGTACTCGTCGGGCACGTGCTCGGACATGGAGACGCTCAGCATCCGCACCAGCATCTCGGTGGACGGCTCGGGCATCGCCACCGGACGGCCCCTCTTCCACGCCACGATGGCCTCGAGCGCCGCGTCGCGGACCTCGGCCTGGTGGCGGGGATCGAGCCCGCCGCTGTCGTTGTCCCCCATGCCGGTCTGGCGACCGGGCTTGTACGGCTCCTCCAGCCAATGTGTCTCACCGGTGAGCTGCACGAGGACCATCAGCAGCGTCGGGATGTTGGCTACTGCGATCGCTTCGGCGAACTGCTGCTCATCGGCAGCGGTCAAGGTCTTCGACTCGGCCACGATTCCCCCAAAAAGTGTTCTCGGAACACGGCCATGCTACGCCAGGGGAACCGCACGGTGCCCGCTCGCTCCGAACGGCTCGATCGGCACCACCGCCTGCGACGCCCGCACGGGCGGAGGCGGCCTCCGTGCCGGCACTCGGCCGGGCACGTGGTGCAGTGGGCGCTGGGGGACTCGAACCCTCGGCCTCAGCCGTGTGAAGGCTGCGCTCTAACCAACTGAGCTAAGCGCCCTGGGGTCACGAACCTTAGCGCGTTGCATGGTTCGATACCGACTCGGGTGCCCGGCGCTCAGCCTGCCCCGAGACAGGCGCTCTCCCGCTGGTCGGGCAGGTACACCTCACGGGTGGAGGCGGGGCACGGACGACCAATGGGCACCAGGTCGGCGATGCGAGCGCCGTGAGGTCCGGCGCAGGGCACGACGGCGAAGGTGCCCGGGAACTCGTCCACACAGTCGCCGCGGCGCAGACCGGGCATCGCCGTGGCGGCGGGCACACTGGCCGGACCGGTCTCGGCCGGGTCGTCGCCGCCCGCGGCGTACGCGGTGAACACGAAGATCGCTGCCAGCAGGCCGAGGAGCATCAGCCACGCCACGCCGCGGATCACGGCATGGCCGTCCGCCGCCGAGCGGTTATGCGGCAGTACCTCGCCCGGCCGCCGATAGCCGGAGTCGCCCGGCGCGGCTGCCGGGGCAGAGGCGGCTGCGGTCGTGGATCCTGACGGCCGAACGGTGGCCTCGCCAGGGCGTAGGTCGAGGTCGTACCGGGCCTTCGCCGCGGGGTTGGCCAGCACCGACCAGGCGGCGTTCACCTCGCGCATCCGCAGCTCTGCGGATGCGGCCTCGGCGGGGTCGGACTGCTGATGGCGATCGGGATGCAGCTTCAGCGCCAAGGCCCGGTAGGCGCGCCGGATCTCCGCGTCGGTCGCCGCGGGGGCGACACCGAGGACGTCGTAGTGGGTAGGCGTGGATCGCACGCTAGGCAACCGCGGCCGCCCGATGCTCAGGCCGTCGTCGGGGTCGCCCCCAACAACGCCGCGAGCCGCTCGAGGCCGACCACCCGGCTGGCCTTGACCAGCACCACGTCGTCGGGGCCGAGGTCCATGGCGACCAGTGCGGCGTGCACCGCGTCGATGTCGACCCAACGGCGACCCGGCGGTACCCCGTAGAGGGCGGTGCCGACCGCGTGCAGTTCGATGCCACGTTCGGCCGCAGCCGCACCGACACGGCGGTGCTCGTCGATGCCGGACGGTCCGAGCTCGGCCATGGCGCCGAGCACGGCAATGCGCCGTCCCCGGCCCCGCTCCCCCAGCACCAGCAAGGCGTCGAACGCGGCATGCACCGCGACCGGGCTGGCGTTGTAGGCGTCGTTGAGCACGGTGACGCCGCCGGCGGTGACGCCGACCTCCATCCGCCAGGGCGACATCTGCGCCGACTCGATACCGGCGAGCACCGCCTCGAGTGGCGCACCGGCCGCCAAGGCGGCCCCGATGGCCGCCAAGGCGTTGCCCACCATGTGCAGCCCGCTCACCGGCAGCTGCACCACACCGGCACCCCACGGGGTGGCCACCGAGAACCGGGCCCGGGCCACTTCGTCGAGGGTCACCCGCTCGGCCCGGATGTCGGCCTCGTGACCGTAGGTCAGCACGGTGGCCTCGGTGCGCGACGCCATGTCGAGGACCAGCGGGTCGTCGGAGTTCAGCACCGCCACACCGTCGGGAGATCGTGGCAGCGCCTCGACCAGTTCGCCCTTGGCCCGGGCCACCGCCTCCACCGAGCCGAACAGCTCGAGGTGGGCCGGGGCCACCCGGGTGACGATGCCGATGGTCGGGCGGGCCACCGCGCAAAGCGTGGCGATGTGGCCCTCACCACGGGCACCCATCTCCACCACCGCGGCCTCGATGCCGTCGGGCCCGTTGACCAGCGTCAAGGGCACCCCGAGCTCGTTGTTGAAGCTCCGCAACGACGCCGCGGTGCGGAACGTGGATCGCAGCGCCGCCGCCGTGAGGTCCTTGACCGAGGTCTTGCCCACCGAACCGGTGACCGCCACGACCCGCTCGTCGAGGCGCCGGCGTGCCGCCGAACCGAGCGCAGCGAGGGCGACCCGGGTGTCCGCCACCAGCACCGCGGCCGGTGCGCCCACGGCCTCGGGGGTGAGCCCGGGTCGTGCCGTCAGGTATGCACCAGCGCCGGCGGCGACCGCGGCGGCCACGAAGTCGTGCCCGTCGCGCTCGGCCACGATCGGGACGAACAGCTGCCCGGCGGCGAGGTTGCGGGAATCGATCGAGGCACCGTCCACCACCACGGATGCTGCGGCGTCCGCGCCGGGGCCCGAAGCGGTCAGGATGCGTCCGCCGCACGCGTCGGCGACGTCGGAGAGCGAGAACTGCACCCATCCATCTTGGCGGGCGGCGAGGGCCGAACCGGGAACCCTCGGCCTTCCGACGAGTCCGGCAGGAACACCGGGGCGCCGTCGGCGTCCGCCGAGCGGTACACCGCGTCACCCAGCTCGTGGGCTCGCAGCACCACCCCGAAGTCGAGACAGGCCGGCCGGCTGTCACGGACGGCCTCGACGAAGGCGAGGTCGGCGTTGCCCGGCAGCACCAGGCCGTGGGCGGTGGCCATTGCCGTCTGCTCCGCCACCGTCGCCTGGTGCAGTTTCGCCGCCCACGGTGGACAGCCGCCCTGCCTCGGGTCGGGACAGCAGGTGCCGCACCACGGCGAACCCGGGCACCGAACGCAACACCAGGCCGACCTGGTTGGTGACCCCGGCCTGCTCCACCACCCGTACCATCTCGCGGGCCCCGTCCAGATCGATGGCCAACGGCTTCTCGCAGAACACGGCACGGCCGGCCTCGGCGACCCGTGCCACCGGGGCAGGGTGCTTCGATGTCCAGGTGCACCCGTACACCGCGTCGCTGCGTGCGACGACCTCGTCGACACCGGCCGCCACCGCCGCCGGATCGCCGCCGGCGAAGTCCCGGGCAAAGGCCCGGGCGCGCTCGGTGTCGGGGTCGTACACCGACACGACGGCCGCCGCTGGGCCACCGCGGTCCGAGGCCGTCGCCGCGCCCAGGGAGGGGGCCGCGCCCAGGGACGCTGCGTGATGGCGACCGATGAGGCCCGCCCCCAGGAACCCCACACGAACCGTCATGGCCCGAGCGTAGAGAGGCGCCGACCCAACCCGGCCGGCGCCTCTGCATCGATCATCACCAAACCTGCCCGAACCGGTCGCTCCGGCCGGAAAGGACCGGACTGCGCTGGCTCAGGACCGGGTCGTTCAGGACGGGGTCGACTGGGTGGCGTCGCCGCCGGTGGCCAACTGCCACGCCAGTGCACCCACGACCGCACCCACGATAGGGGCGACGATGAACAGCCACAGCTGTGCCAGGGCGGTCCCGCCCTCGAACAGCGCCGGGCCGAGCGAACGGGCCGGGTTGACGCTGGTGTTGGTTATCGGGATCGAGATCAGGTGGATGAGGGTCAGCATCAGGCCGATCCCCAGCCCCGCCATGCCCTTCGAGGCCGCCTTGGTGGTGATCCCCAGGATCACGATGAGGAACAGCGCGGTCAGCACTGCCTCGGCGATGAACGCCGCCGGCAGGTCGTAGAAGATCCGGCCGTTCTGCTGGCCATACGCATTGGAGGCGAAGGCCCCCTGCGTGACCTGGAAGCCCCCGGGACGGCCGCTCTGGATGGCCCACAGCACCGCAACCGCCGCAATGGCACCGACGCACTGGGACACCACGTAGCCAGGCAGTTCCTTCCAGTCGAAGCGCTTCGCGGTGGCCAGACCGATCGAGACGGCCGGGTTGAAGTGCCCACCGGACACGTGGCCGAGGGCGTAGGCCCCGCACAGCACGGTCAGACCGAAGGCCAGGCTCACCCCGAGGTAGCCGATGCCGGAGTTCACGACGCTGCCGACGCCGACATCGACGCCGCCAATCCCCACCTCGCCCTTGGCCACATCGAGCGCCTTGGCAGCGAAGATCGCCGACCCGCACCCGCCCAACACCAACAAGAACGTGCCGATGAGTTCGGCTCCCAACTTCTTTGCCAACGCCACGTAGTTCCTCCCGAGATCATTGTCTGATTCCAGCCGGAAGCTACCAGTCGAACACCATTCGTGGTGGGACCCTCGCACTGCGTGCCCGAGCGCGCCATCGTGTGGGGCCGGTGGCAGCGGTAGGGTGCGGCTCGATGGGCCTGACTCCGCTCCCCGCACCGCGGTTGGGAACGCGCCTGGGCGGCCGGAACGTCGGCGGCGCTCCGCGATGATGTCCCCGGAACAGGCGCGCCACGTCCTCGGCCTCGAGGAACGGTTCGCACCCCGTGAGCTCCGTGCCGCGTACCGGTCTGCCGCACGGCAACTGCACCCGGACCGCCCCGACGCGCCGGCCGATGCCACCGAACGCATGGTCGCGGTGAACCTCGCCTACGACGCGCTGGCCGGCTCCGGACCCGGACCTGCCGGACCTGCCGGACCTGCCGGACCTGCCGGACCTGCCGGACCTGCCGGACCTGCCGGGGCACCGACCCGGCCTGCGACGCACCGCGACGCTGCGGCAGGCCCTGCGGTCGAGGTGCACGACGACGGTTCGCTCCTCGTGGACGCGCCCGCCGACGAAACCTACGAGCGGCTCCTCGAAGCGATCGAGGTGGTCGGCGATCCCACCTACGTCGATCCCGACTCCGGCCTGCTGCAGATCATCGTGACCAGCGAGGGCGAAGGGTCCTGCTACCCCACCTTCAGCCTCCAGGGTCGGGCGATCGGCACCGAGGTGTTCTCCACCATCGAGCGACTCGACGGTGTGGCGGCAGCGGACCCCTGGCCGATCCTCAGCCTGCTCGCCGACCGCATCCGGCAGGGATGACCCGGCGCGTCGAGCTCCACCCGGCCGCCGGGCTCAGCCGTCGCCGGCTGCTGGCCGTCGCACCGGCCGCGTTCGCCGGCCTCCTGGCGGCCTGCCGCGATCGTTCGGGCCGGGCCTCCGAGCGCCCCGACGGCGCCGACGGGACCCGCACGACGCAACCTCCGGCGGCCACGTCGGCCCCCACGACGGCACGGCCGCCGAAGTTGGTGGCCGCCGTGGCGACGCCCGGTAGCGGCGGCCTCGACCGCGATCCGTTCCGTCTCGGCGTGGCGTCCGGCGACCCGTTGCCGGACTCGGTGATCCTCTGGACCCGGCTCAACTGCGAACCGACCGCCCCCGACGGCGGGCTCGGCGCGGCAGCCGAACACGACCTGCAGGTGGTCTGGGACGTGGCCGAGGACCCCGAGTTCACCCGCATCCTGGCCAGCGACTTGGCCACCGCCGCCGCACGCGACGGCCACAGCGTGCACGTCGACGTCACCGGCCTGCCCGCCGACCGTTGGTTCCACTACCGCTTCCGCATGGGCCGCTTCACCAGCCGCACCGGCCGGACCCGCACCGCCCCTGCCCCCGACGCCCGGCCCGACCGCTTCGTGGCCGCCGTCGCCGCCTGTCAGCACTTCGAACTCGGCACCTACGTCGCCCACCGCCACCTCGCCGCCGAAGGCGCCGACCTCGTGATCTTCCTCGGCGACTTCATCTACGAGGGCCCGGCCGGGTTCGCCGACACCCGGGTACGGGCCCACCCGACCGCCGAGGCCCTGGACCTAGCGAGCTATCGGCTGCGCTACGCCTGGTACCGCCGCGACGAGGATCTGCAGGCGGCCCAGGCCTGCGCCCCGTGGGCGGTGATCTGGGATGACCACGAGGTGGTCAACAACTATGCCGGCGATCGCCCGTCGGAGGGCGAGCCGTCCCCGGCATTCGCGGCACGACGGGCGGCCGCCTACCAGGCATGGTGGGAGAACCAGCCGGTCCGTCTGGCTCGCCCCGACGCGGTCCACGGCATCGAGCGCGAGCTGTCGTGGGGGCGACTCGCCCGTTTGGTCCTGCTCGACGGCCGCAGCCATCGTTCGCCCCAGGCGTGCGAGGGCCGGGTCGGGACCAGTTGCGACCACCTCGACGACGAGGACCGCACCATGCTGGGCCCGACGCAGGAGGCCTGGGTCGACAGCCGCTTCGCCGCGTCCGCCGCGGACGATGTCACCTGGACCGTACTGGGCAACCAGACCGTGCTCGCCGACCTCACCTTCCCGCTGGCCGTGGTGCCCTCGACCCTGTTCGACCAGTGGGATGGGTACCCCGCCGCCCGGCGACGGCTGTTGACGGCGGCACGCAACCGGGGCGTGCGCAACCTGGTGGCCCTCACCGGCGATCTGCACTGCTCGGTAGCTGCCGACCTCGAACTGGGTGGCGACCTCGTGGGCAGCGAGCTGGTGGTGTCGTCGATCTCCTCCTCCTTCGCCGGCAACAGGGGCGACCTGTTCGAACTCGGGCTGTCCGTCCTTGACCATGTGAAGCTGGCCGACACCAGACGGCGGGGGTACGTCCGGGCCGAGTTCGGCGCCGAGGAGGCCCGTTTCGTGTTCCGCCACGTCCTCGATGTCCGCGATCCCGCCTCCGCCATTGCCTCCACCTCGTCGTGGCGGCTGGCCGACACTCGCCGTGGCTTACGCAAGGCCTGACCGCTTCGGGCCACCCGGCGCTAGGCTCCGCCCTCCCGCCACTGCGTCCGCGTCCCGTCCGGAAAGTCACCCGTACCATGCCGCACCGTCCCCTCGTCCGCTGGCTGACCGACGCAGAGCTCGACAGCTACGACCTGGTGCCGCGCTGGGTGGCCCGACGGGCGATCCTCGTGCGGGTCCCGCTGCTCCCACCCGGCGCCGCTGGGTTGACCTCGGGCCGGATCGTGTTCCTCCGCCAAGACGAGCCCATGGACGGCAGCTCCACGCTGATCGCCCACGAACTGGTGCACGTCCGGCAGTTCGCCGAGATGGGGCGGCTGTACTTCCTGGTCCGCTACCTCGCGGCCTACACCCGCAACCTCGCCGGGTTGCGAAACCACCACCGGGCCTACCTGGCCATCCCGGCGGAGCGGGAGGCGTACGGACGCGCCGCCTCCTGGCAGCACCAGCGCACCTGACCGGCAGCCGGGCCGCCCCCTAGGCTGCGGACCGCGGGCACACACCGACCGACGTCCCAACAAAGGCAACGACATGGATTTCGACATTCCGGGCGAACTGCAAGAGCTGCTCAAGGACATCGACACGTTCATCGAGGACGAGATCAGGCCGCTCGAACGCGAGAACGACAACATCCGCTTCTTCGATCATCGACGTGAGTACGCCCGCACCGACTGGGAAAACGGCGGCGTACCCCGGGCCGACTGGTATGCACTGCTGCGCCAGATGCGCGACCGGGCCGACAAGGCCGGTTTCCTGCGCTGGGCCCTGCCCAAGGAGCTCGGCGGCGCCGGCGGCTCGAACCTGGGCATGGCCGTCATCCGGGAACACCTCGCCCACCTCGGGCTCGGCCTGCACAACGACCTGCAGAACGAGTCGTCGATCGTGGGCAACTTCCCGACCGTGCTGATGGTGCACAACGTCGGCACCGAGCTGCAGCGCACCTGGTGCGAGCCGATGATCACCGGCGACATGCGCCTGGCGTTCGGGCTAACCGAACCCGACCACGGCTCCGACGCCACCTTCCTCGAGACCACCGCCTACCGCGACGGCGACGAGTGGGTCATCAACGGCCGCAAGCGGTTCAACACCGGGCTCGACACCGCCACCCACGACATGATCTTCGCCCGGACCTCCGGTAACCAGGGCGAGGCCAACGGCATCACCTGCTTCGTGGTGCCCACCGACACCCCCGGCTTCAACGTGGACTTCATGTGGTACACGTTCAACATGCCCTCGGAGCACGCCGAGGTCACCCTGGAGAACGTGCGGGTGTCGGGTCCCGACTGCATCCTCGGCGGCGAGGGCAAAGGCCTTGAGATGGCCAACATGTTCGTGCACGAGAACCGTATCCGCCAGGCCGCATCGGGCGTCGGGGCGGCGCAGTTCTGTGTCGACGAGTCGGTCCGTTACGCCCAGGAGCGAAACGTGTTCGGCAAGCCGCTCTGGCGAAACCAGGCCATCCAGTTCCCCCTCGCCGAGATGCAGACCCGCTGCGAGATGGTGCGCAACCTCGTCTACAAGACGGCGTGGAACCTCGACCGCAACCACCACATGCAGGTGTCGGACAAAGTGTCGATGGCCAACTACCAGGCCAACCGCCTGGTCTGTGAGGCGTCCGACCTCGCCATCCAGGTGCACGGTGGCATCGGCTACACCCGCCACAAGCCCTTCGAGCACATCTACCGTCACCACCGCCGCTACCGCATCACCGAAGGGTCCGAGGAGATCCAGATCCGCCGGGTGGCCCAGCGCCTGTTCGGGGTGGACATCAAGCGTCCCAACGATCCCAACGTCGTCGGCCGTTCCGCGCCCGGCGCGGTCTGAGCAGCCGGCCCTGGTAGCCCGGCGTCCACCGCCTGTAGCGGTGGCCGGGCTACCGTGCAGGCCGATGCGAGTTGCGATCGGACCATCCGTCTCGCTGTTGGTCACCGGTGCGGCCCTGGCAGCCGCCCTCACCGCGGCCCTGACCGGGGCGCTCCCGGCGAGCGCCACCGAACAGCGACCGCCGCCGGTGGTCGTGAGCGGGGTACCGACCCCGCCCCCGTCGTCCGACGACACGAGCACCTCGACCCCCGCGACGAGCACAACAGCGGCTCCCTACCGGCCGCTCAACCCCTCGAACATGCTCGACACCCCCCTGCAGGCCCGGCCCGACACGGTTGCCGGGCCAGATCTCCCGCAGCTCGGCGTGCACACGGAGCCGACGCCGGTCGAGCACCATGCCCCGCCGCTCGGCGATACCCACGGTGACGCCGCAGTGGTCGGTGGAGCCTCTGCTGGGCCTGCTGCGCCGGTCGCGCCTGGGGTCGCTGCCGTGGTGGGACCCGACGTAGGGGCCCGGGCGGCGGTCGATACCGTTGTTGTCGAACGGTCCGCCGCAGCGATGCCGATGGTCTTGCGGCCTGCGAAGCATCGGCCGGCGGGGCCCGTGGTGGGCATGACCGACCGGACGCCGGCCAACGGGTCGGCGCTGGGGTTCGCCGCGCTCCTGGCCGGCGCCACCGTCCTGGTGCTGTGGCGTAGCCGACCTCGCCGTCAGGACGCCTCAGCCACCTGACGGGGGCGGTAGATCGCGGTGTGGTCGATGCGGGCCACCGGCACGTCGCCGGCGGTCACGACCAGGTCGAGGTCCACGAAGAGGTGGCCCTTCTTCGCGTAGCTCGAGGCCACCGTTCCGCGGGTCTGCACCAGCGTCCCGTCGTGGATCAGGCCCAGGTTGGTCACCGTCGACCCGACGTGGATCCACGGTCCGAGCACCACGTTGTCGGCCAGGATCCAGTTCGCGGTCCGCAACACCCATCCCGGGTGGGCGATGCCGAGCTCGGTGTAGATCGGCAGGGTCTCGCGCGCGTCGGCCAGGTAGGCCTGATGACGATCGGCGTGGAAGCGCGCCTGCCAGGTACCCAGCACCGTGCCGGTGGCCAGCACCTCGGGGCCGGCCGGGGGCCGCTCGTCCTTCGCCGGGACCGGCGCGATCGGGTAGTCGGCCAACGACACCGCCGGCGCGGCGCCCACCGGCGGCAGGGCGGCGCGGCCCTCGGCCACGGCGGTCCCGGCAGGGTTGGTGAGCGACAACGACGCTCCGTCCCAGTTCACCGTGACCAGGTCGCCGTCGTAGGTGGGCAGCGCGAAGCGGGCCGACATGGTGCCGCGCTCGAGCCAGTCACGCCCCCACTGCTGGACCGGCCCCCAGGTCAGGTAGGCGTACACGTCGACACCGGGAACGAGCCCACCGGTGAAGCCGAACCGTTGGGCGACGTCGTCGTCGTGGATCTTGTTGTCGGAGTCCAGGGCGGTGTTGAACGCCACGAGCTGATGGGTCGCCATGGGGGCGAAAGCTAGCCGCGCACACGGCGAATCGACGTCGAATCGCCACGACGAACCACCGTTCGATCGCGGTCGACCGGCAGAGAGTTCGGCATCGGTAGGGTGCCGGTCGTGGCCGCACCGTCGAACAACCCCTACCACTCCCACACCTTCGCCGAACTCCACGAGCTGCCCACCGTGTACCGAGACGACGCCCTCGCCGGCCGGGTGGTGCTGGTCACCGGGGCCGCCGGAGGCATCGGCAGCGCCATCTCGGTGCTGTGCGCCCGGCTCGGTGCCTCGCTGGTGCTGTGCGGCCGCACCGCGTCGTCGCTCGACGAGCTCGCCGGGAAGCTCCGCAGCCGCGGGACCGAGGTCATCACCCGCACCGCCACCGTCCGTGACCCCGAGCAGGTGGCCGGCGTCGTCGACGCCGCGTGGGACGTCGCCCAGGGCGTCGTGTACCTCGCCGCCCCGTCGGCCGCGTTCATCACCGGTACCACGCTCGAGATCACCGGCGGCGACACGTCTGGGGCGAGTACTGGCCCCTCGGCCGGCCCGACCACTTCGAGGGTGCGCCCTACCCCTGACCGTCGTCGGGCCCGTGCGGCTCAGCCGGCGATCACGCTGGCCACCGCCGAACACGACGCCAGGACCAGCAGGCCCAGCACCGAGGCGCGGAACCGCCGGACCGTCAGGTGCGGCCCGACCACCCGTCCCACCACATGTCCCACCACCAGGGCGAACGGCCCCACCGCGGCATACAGCAGCACGGTGGGGTTGTAGCGCCCGGCGGAGGCGAACAGGACATCGCCGACGACGGCCGATGCGGCGAACACCGCTGAGATGGTGCCCCGGAAGGCGTCGGGGTCCAGGTTGCGTGCGTGCAGGCTCAGCACCAGGGGCGGGCCGTTGGTGCTGACCGAGGTGTTCAGCACGCCGCTGATGAAGCCGGCCGCTAGATCGACCACGCGACCGGTCCCCTCGAGCTTCCAGCCCGAAGCCACGATGGCGACGAAAACCAGCACGGTGGCTGCGATGGCCAGCTTCAGCGTCTGTTCGTCGACGACGACCAGCACGTACAGCCCCAACGGCATGCCCACTACCGCGCCGGCCAGCAAGGGCCGGACCAGCGACCAGCGAACCTGGTGTCGGTAGCGGGCGAGCAGCAGCGTCGAGCCGAGGGTGCCGACCAGGCTGGACACCGCTACGGCATCCTTCGCGCCGACCGCCAGCGACAGCAGCGGCATGGCCAGCAGGGCGAACCCGAAGCCCGTCACCGCCTGGGCCGAGGACGCCACCACCAGCGCTACGGCAACACCGGCCAGGGCCGCAACGTCCATGGCGTCATCGTGGCACAGCCGGTCAGGCCGACCATTCGCCCCCGACCCGCCGACGCATCCTGCCCGGTCGCCCCGCCCGATGTGCGGGACTTGCCAGTCCAGACTTGCCAGACCGACCAGACTTGCCAGAATGGGCGGGTGACTACCGATATGGGCCCCATCTGCCAGGACCTCGCCGACGAGCACGCTGCGCTCGACGCCATCGTCGCCAACCTCACCGAAGCCGGTTGGGCCACCCCCACCCCCGCAGCCGACTGGGATGTCCGTGACACCATCGTGCACATCGTGCAGGCCGACGAGGCGGGCTACCTCGCCGTGGCCGATGCCGCAGGCTTCGAAACGGCCAAGATCGCCATCAGCACCGGCGGCCTCGACGCGTTCGGATCGGGGCGGGGCCGGAGCGGGGTCGAGACCCTGGCCTGGTGGCGCGACACCCGGGGCCGCATGTTGGAGGCCTTCGCTCCCCTCGGGGCCAAGGACCGCATCCCGTGGTTCGGGCCGTCGATGAGCGCCCTGTCCTTCGCCACCGCACGGCTGATGGAGACCTGGTCGCACGGCCAGGACATCGCCGCCGCGCTCGGCGTCACCATCGCACCGACCGACCGGCTGCGCCACGTCGCCCACATCGGCATCACCACCCGTGGCTGGTCCTACGTCAACCGCGGCCAGGCAGTGCCCGAGGCACCGGTCCGGGTGGAGCTGCTGGCCCCGTCCGGTACCACCTGGAGCTGGGGCCCCGAGGACGCCGGGAACCGCGTCATCGGCACGGCGCTGGACTTCTGCCTGGTGGTCACCCAGCGACTGCCGGTCGGGTCCACCGCCCTGCAGACCACCGGCGCAGCCGCCGCCGAGTGGATGGAGCTGGCCCAGGCCTTTGCCGGCCCGGCCACCATCACCGACGACACGCGGTCCTGACCTTCTGCGCCGTCGCGGTGCTCAGCCGCTGTAGGCGTAGTTCGCCGAAGGGTTCCACAGCAGGAACCCGCGCGCCCCGGCGTCGGTCGCCGCCCGGATCTGGGCGGCGACCTCGGTCGGGCCGAAGCGGATGCCGTCGAGGCTGAAGTCCTGCAACCACGGCACCAACACCGCCGGCGCCGATCCCATGACCCGCTTGAAGTCCTTCAGGGAGCAGGCGACGATGGCGTAGGGCTCGCGTTTGGGGCTGGCGACCCCGCACTCGCCGTCGACGTAGTGCGACGGGTAAATCATCGGGGCCACATAGTCCACGACGGTGGCGATGCGGTCGATCGGTTGGCCGATGTTCTCCGGACGGGTGGCGGCGATGCCGAACACCGAGGCCCCCTGATAGACGCCCAGCGGTCGCAGCAGCGCCTGGCCCTGGCCCAGGAACTCCACCATCATGTCGCCCGTCGTACGGCCGGTGCCGGTCATGCCGGGCACGACCATCTCGGCGGGGTCACCTTCGGGCCGGCGCACGTAGTCCCAGAGGATCTCGTCGAAGCCGGCCCGTGCGGCCTCCTCGGCGAGCGCCAGGTTGTAGTCCCGTACCGCCTGGTTCGCGTAGTTGGCGAAACCTCCGTAGGCGGCGTACTTGCCGCCCTTGGGGTCCTGCAGCACCCAGTCGCGATGCCCGTTGGCCCAGGCCCACTCAGCCAGAACCGGGTCACGGAACGCCACGATGCGGCCGATCACCCGGACTCCCCTGGCGTGCAGCTCGGCCAAGGCGTCCGCGACGTCGTAACTGGGCTGCACCGCGCCGATCTGGCGGGCCAACGGCACCTGGGAGTCGTAGCCGACGATGCCTGATTCGTCTTTGATATCGAGCTGCACCGCAT
Organism: Acidimicrobiia bacterium; assembly: GCA_947476745.1. Classification (GTDB taxonomy): domain Bacteria; phylum Actinomycetota; class Acidimicrobiia; order Acidimicrobiales; family CAIXPF01; genus CAIXPF01. The sequence continues at coordinate 118,783 of CANJRG010000004.1, forward strand.
CGATGAGGCCGCGGCCGACCAGCTTCATGAACGGCACCCGCACCTCATCCGAGGCCCACCCCAACGCGGTGATATGGGCGGCGTGGGTGGAGTTCGGATAGGCCACCGGCACGGCGAAAGCCAGGGTGGTCTCGTTGCCCGCAGCGTCCGCGGCCACCACGTGCACCTGGCCGGCCGGAGGATGGGCGAAGGTCATCGTGAACACGCCAGCCTCGGTCCCGCTGAGGGTCACCGGCGTGCTCCACGGGTCCTCGACACGCAGGACGGCTGCCGGCTCGACCACTCCGGACAACGTCACCGGCTCGTCGAGCAGCGCCGGGGCCGGCGCAGCACCGAGCGCCAGCTCCGGGGGCCGGTTGTCGATGAGCACGGGCCAGCGGCCGGAGGTCACCCCGAACGGGAAGGACCGCTCGGCGACGAGCTCGACCTCGTAGCCACCCTCGGGCAACCCGGTCGGGAGGCGAACCTCGACGAGGTCGCCGGTCCGGGAGACCTCGGCCACCTCGACGCCCGACAGCAGGGCACGAACCTCGCCGCCACCGGTCACGGTGAAATGCAACGGGGCCTCTGCGACCCCTGCCGATGGAAAGGCCAGCCCGGGGTTGTCCTGGGCCAGCGCAAGCGACACCCACGTCGATCGCCACCACAGGAACGCCCCGCCCGACAGCAGGACCAGCAGCAGGGGCTTGACCGCCCACCCGGCCGAACCGTTGAACAGCCCGGCGAAGGGGCGACGGCGACGACGCTCCAGCGGAAGCGGGGCCCGAGCCACCGCGATGCTCCTGCCCGAAAGGCCACGGTCGCGTTCACCCGGGCGCGCGCCACCCCGGCCGCGCCGTGCTCCTGGGATTCCCAGCAATGGTGACGCCACGCCCCAACTCCGGTTCGATTGCAGGCAGTCCGAAACCCTACCGGAGCTCGCCGAGTCCCGGTCCACCACGGCGGGCGGGCCGCGGTGCCGTAAGGTGGGTCCATGCGGGTCTGGATCGACCAGGATCTGTGCACCGGCGACGGTATCTGCACCGATCACTGTCCCGCCGTCTTCGTCATCCTGGAAGACGGGATCGCCTACGTCCGCCAGGATGGGATGGCCCTCAACGATCCCGGCGGCTCGGTGTCGCTGGCCGAGGTCCCCGGCCGCTTCGAGCAGGTCGTCGTCGAGTGCTCCGAGCAGTGCCCGGGCGAGTGCATCTTCGTCGAGTGCGACCCCGAACCGCTCGTCCCCCTCGGCGTCGGCTCGGCCGAGGGCACCCGGATCGTCCCCGGCTGAGCCGGCAGGCCGACCGGGCGGGGATGCCGACGGTGCGACACACCCGGTGGTTGCAGCGGGCAGACTGGCGGCGTGCTGGTCCTGCTGCCCCTGGTCCTGGTGTTCGCCGTGGCGGGGGCGCTCGCCATCATCGGCTTCAACCGGCTCCGCCGCACCCAACAGGCCGTCGCCGAGGCCTGGGCCCAGATAGACGCCCAGCTCCAGCGGCGCTACGACCTCGTCGGCTCCCTCAACGAGGTGGTCGCCGCCGCCACCACCCACGAGCGGATGGCCCTGACCGCCGCTACGGCGGCACGTACCCCCGAGGAGCGTGACCGTGCGGAACGTCTCGTGGCCACCACCGCCGGGAAGCTCGTCGCCACGGCGGAGGCATACCCCACGCTGCACACCAGCGAGAACTTCCGGCGTCTGCACGAGCAGCTGGTGCGGACCGAGGACGACGTCGCGGCCTCCCGCCGCTACTACAACGGCCGCGTCCGCCAACTCAACACCACCCGGCAGATCTTCCCCTGGGTGCTGATGGCCTCGCTCATGGGCATCGGTGCCGCCCGGTACTTCCAGATCGACCTCGACGAAGGACAGGTGCCCGTTGCACGCTGACCAACCACCAACACCACGATCACCACGATCACCGGGAACGCCACGACCGCACCTACCGCTGACCGCGGCGCCGAGTGACCTGCGGCAGGGGCGGCGACGGGCCGTGCTGGCGGCCGCGGCGGTGCTGGGCACCGTGGTGTCCGTCCTCGGAATCTTCGGGGGCAGTGAGGCCGGCGCACGGCGCAGCGGGGGCGAGGTGCTCGACTACATCGTCGAGCTCAACCTCGACACATCGGGCTCGCTGCGGGTCCACGAGGACATCGGCTACAAACAGGGCTTCGACGAGGTCCACGGGTTCCGACGGTTCATCCCGGTGCTGGTCAACTACGACGGCACCTACCAGCGGGCCTACGACATCTCGGACGTGTCGGTCACCGCCACGCCCGACGGAGGCAGGGTCACCGCCGGCGATCCGAACGGGGTGAGCACGGTCGTCGTCGGAGACAGCAACGACAACTTCGTGATCCGCATCGGCAGCGCCGACACCGAGATCACCGGCCGCTGGCGCTACACCATCGACTACACCGTGCACGACACGGTGGACACCGTCGACGTACCGCAGGTCGGCACCGTCGAGGAACTGGCCTGGAACGTCGTCGGCACCGGATGGGACCTACCGATCGACCGCTTCGCCATGCGGGCGACGTTCCCGACCGCGCCGATGAACGTCGCCTGCTACGCCGGCGCCTTCCGATCGACCACGAGCTGTGCGCTGCAGCAAAACGGCGAACAGCTCTCGCTCAGTGCCACGAACGTGCAGCCCGGCGAGGCGATCACCGTCTATGCGGACTTCCCGGCGGGGACGTTCCGCAACGCCACCGCCGATCTGCGCGAACGGTGGACCCTGAACCGGGCGTTCCGGCCCACGCCGTTCACCCTCGGCGGCAGCATCCTGCTCACGGTTCTGCTCGCCGGCGGCCTCGGCGCGTTGCTCGCCCGGCAGGCCCGTGACCGGCGGCTGGTCCTCAATGCCTACCTACCCACCGCTGCCGAACCGCACACCGAGGGCCTCGCCGGGTTTTTCGAGAAGGCCGACGGCCCGGTGCAGTTCCGTCCGCCCGATGCCATGACGCCCGGCCTGTGCGGCGTGCTGGTCGACGAGAAGGCCGACGCCCTTGACGTGTCGGCCACGGTGGTCGACCTCGCCGTTCGGGGCTACCTGCGCATCGAGCAGGTCGACGGCGGTGGACGGCCCGATTTCGTGGTGCGCTTCCTGCGCGACCCCGACCCGACGCTCACCGCCTACGAAGCCAAGCTCCTTGATCACCTGCGTGCCTCGGGGACCGGTGACCACGTGGCACTCTCCGCGCTGCGCACCAAGTTCGCCGCGCAGCTCAACGAGGTGCGCTCGATGATGTACGACGAGACGATGCAACGACGGTGGTTCCGGCGCCGGCCCGACGCCGTCCGCGGACTGTGGGTCGGCATCGGCATCGGCGCGCTGCTGGTCGGTGGGGCCCTCAGCGCAGGCCTGATCGCCCAGACCGCCTACGGCCTGTTCGCCCTTCCCTTGACCCTGCCCGGGTTGCTCATCATCGCCACTGCCAGGCGAATGCCCTCCCGCACGGCCGAAGGCCGCCGCCAACTCGAGCTGTGCGTGGGCTACCAGCGCTTCCTAGACGTGGCCGACGCCGAGGAACTGAAGTTCGCCGAGCGGCAGTACGACTACGTCGCCGGCCTGCCCTACGCCATGGTCTTCGGCATCACCGACCGCTGGGCCCGCGTGCTGGCGGTGCTACAGGAACAGGGTGTGAACCTCGCCCCCACCTGGTACGTCCCGCTCGACCCGTACGGTCCGTTCCGCTACGACCTGTTCGGCAACTCCATGTCGGACTTCGGCAGTGTCGCGGCCTCGGCTCTCAGTGCTCCCAAGCCGAGTTCGAGCGGCGGCGGCTTCAGCGGCGGGTTCTCCGGCGGCGGAGGAGGCGGCGGCGGCGGCGGCGGTTGGTGAAGCGACCCAATCGGCCATCGGGGGCCTGACCGGCGGCCGGGTCAGCTGACGGCCAGCGGCGGCGCAGAGCCGCAGGACAGCCGTCGCACCGCCCAGAAGCCGAACACGGTCGCTCCGAGCGTCCCGAACCCACCGACCAGCAGCCCGACCCGGGCGCCGAACACCTCGCACACCGCACCGAGCAACGGCCCCCCGATCGGGGTGCTGCCCAAGAACACCATCGACTGCAGGGCGAGCACCCGGCCGCGCATGTCGGCACCGGCGCGGGTCTGCACCAAGGCGGTGGAGGAGGTCATGAACGCCACGCTGCTGGCGCCAACCGCCAGGGCGACCGCATAAGCCATCGGCAGATTCGGGGTCACGGCCAGCGCCGTCATCGACACACCGAAGGCCAACGCCCCGAGCACCACCATGGGCAGGGTGACCTGGCGACGGCGCGCCGTGCCCAGGGCACCGAGGAACGACCCGGCGCTGAGCACCGAGAACAACAGGGTGAAGGTCCGCGGGCCCTCGCCGAGGCTACGCACGACGAACAACGGCAGCACCACCTGGAAGTTGAAGGCCAGGGTCCCGATCACCGTCATCATCGCCAGCGGGATCCACAGTTCGGGCACCGACGCCACGTACCGCAACCCCTCGCGCACCTGGCCCTTGCTGCGCCCGGCCGGCACGGCGGCCCGCAGATCGGCAGTGCGCATCGCCGCCAGGGCCCCGAGCACCGCCACGTAGGAGACCCCGTCGATGGCGAAACACCAGCCATACCCGACGGTACTGACGAGCAGACCGGCCAGGGCGGGGCCGAAGATCCGGGCCGAGGTCATCAACGCGCTGTTCAGGCTGACGGCGTTGTTGACGAACTCCTCGGGCACCATCTCCACCACGAAGGAGCGCCGGGCCGGGCTGTCGAACGCGGTGGCGAACCCGCCGGCCAGGGCGACAGCGTACAGCGCACCGATCGGGGGCCGGTCCATGAACGCCAGCCCGGCGAGCACGAAGGACTGCACCATGGCGCTGCTCTGGATGATCAGCAGCAGCCGTCGCTTGTCGGAACGATCTGCGACCAGCCCGGCCCAGGCCCCGAACAACAGCACCGGGAGGAACTGGCAGGCCACCAGTGCCCCTACGGCCACCCCGTTGCCGGTGAGGTGCAGCATCAACAGGGTCTGGCCGACCATCGTCAGCCAGTTGCCGACCTGGGACACGAACTGCCCGGCGAAGAACAGCCGGAAGTTGCGCACCCGCAGCGATGCGAAGGTCGAGGTCGCCGGTATGGCTCGCGGGGAATGCGCCCCCATCAGCCCTGCATCGCCCGCCACACCCGTTCAGGGGTGTACGGCAGATCGAGCGCCTGCACCCCGAACGGACCGAGCGCGTCGAGCACGGCGCTCTGCAACGCCGGGGTGGCTACCACCGTTCCGGACTCCCCCACGCCCTTCACCCCCAGCGGGTTCCACGGTGAGGGCGTCTCCATCTCGTGGGTCTCGTAGCTGATGGTCTCCGCCGCGGACACCACCGGGTAGTCGGCGAAGGACGCCGTGCGCGGGATGCCGCCGGCGTCATACACCATCTCCTCGTAGAGCGCGGCGCCGATCGCGAGGCCGAGGCCGCCGTGGACCTGGCCCTCCGCCAGCACCGGCTCGAGCAGCGTGCCCGCATCATCGACGCTTACCAGCCGGCGCACCGACACCGCACCGGTGTCGGTGTCGAGCTCCACCAGCGCCACACAGGCACCGAAGGCGTAGGTGCCGCGCCCACCCTCGGGCTTGAAACGGTGCTCGGCCTGCAGCGCCCCGACCTCGGCCCAGCCGAGTTGCCGGGCCGGGGTCCCTGCCACGTGGAACGCGGCGCGGGCGGCGTCGAACACGATGTCGGAGACGTTGGCCTCGAGCAGGTCCGCCACCCGGCTGCGGGCGGCGTCGATCACGTCACGGGCGGCCCCGAGCACTGCGGAACCACCCAGCTGAGCCGAACGCGAGCCGATCGTGCCACCGCCGAGCGGGGCGAGGTCGGTATCGCCGTGCAGCACGGTCACCGCCTCCGCCATGATGCCCAGCTCGCGGGCGACGACACCGGCGAAGGTGGTCTCGTGTCCCTGCCCGTGCGGCGAGGTGCCGACCACCACCGTGACGGTGCCGTCCGCGTGCAGGGCAACCGTGGCCGTCTCGCCCTCGCCGCCACCGGTGACCTCCACCGTGCAGCTCACCCCGATCCCGAGCTGCAGATGGTCGCCACGGGCCCGTCGCTCGGCCTGTTCGGCCCGCAGCGCCGGGTAGGCCGCCGCCTCGGCGCAGCGACGCAGCGACTCGCCGTAGCGGCCGCTGTCGTAGGTCGAGCCGGCCGCCGTCCGGTACGGAAAGGCATCCTCCGGCACGACGTTGCGCAGCCGCACCTCGAGCGGGTCGAGCCCCACCGCAGCGGCGAATCGGTCCATCGCCGCCTCGATCGAGCAGGCCGCCTCGGGCCGTCCAGCCCCGCGGAACGCCACCGTCGGCGTGGTGTTGGTGACCACCGAGGTGCCCTGCAGAACCGCCACCGGGATGGTGTACACCCCGGTCCCGGAGTTGCGCAGGTTGCCGGTCACGTTGGTGCCCATCGCCGGGTAGGCGCCCGAGTCCTGCAGGGCCCGCACCTCGTAGGCCTGCACGGCGCCGTCGCGGCTGCCGCCGATGCGGATGCGGTGCAACGACGCCCGACCGTGGCCCATGGCCAGCATCGCCTCGCTGCGCGTCTCGCACCAGCGCAGCGGCCGACCGAGCTGACGAGCCGCGAATGTCGCCACAACGTCCTCGGGATAGCAGCCGTACCCGCCCTTGGCGCCGAATCCGCCGCCCACGTCGGGGGCGATCGCCCGCACGGTGCCGGGTTCGAGACCCATGGCGCACTCGATCACGTACTTGGCGCCGGCCGGCCGTTGGGAGCACACCCAGACCGTGCAGCGGCCGTCCTGCCCCCAGGCCACCGCCCCGGCAAGCGGCTCGATGGGGCTCGGGTTGAGCCGGGGGTGGCGCAGGTTGAGCTCGACCACGACCTCGCACGAGGCGAACGGGTCCTCGTCGGGTTCCTTGCCCGTCCAGGCGAAGGACACGTTGGTCCCGGCCGCCTCGTGCAGCAGCACCTCGCCGGCGAGCGAGGCGTCGAGGTCGGTCAGCACCGGGAGCGCTTCGTAGTCGACCACGACGGACTCGAGGGCGTCCGCGGCGCGGTAGCGATCGACCGCCACCACCATGGCCACCGCCTCGCCGACGAAGCGGACCACGCCGTCGGCCAGCATCGGTCGCCACATGGCGCCGTTCATGTTGGGAAGGCGCGGCGGGAGCGGCCACAGGTCGATGTCGGCGGCGGTGAACACCGCCACCACCCCGTCGAGGGCCAGCGCCGCTCTGGTGTCGACCGACACGATGCGGGCGTGCGGTTCGGTGGAACGGACGAACGCCGCGTGCAACGCCCCGTCGAGCTGCGGGACCCGCAGACCGTCGATGAAGGTGCCCTGTCCCCGTAACAGCGGACCGTCCTCACGTCGCAGCGCCGATACCCCGTCGTTACTCATGACCGCTTCCACCTTCTCCCGATCTTCTCCGATGCGTCCGCTCGATGCCGGCCAGGGACCGGGGCTGGCGGCTAGCGCAGGCTGGCAGGCGAGGGGGACCCCCGCAACCACCGTCACGGCCGCCAGCGTTGCGTCGGCGGCGGCGGGCACTCTCCCAACAACCGCCACCGCGGCGCAGAAGCCGGCCGCCGCCGACCAGCCCCTTCGCTACCGCGGGCGACACGACCGCGGGCGACACGACCGCGGGCGACACGACCGCGGGCGACACGACCGCGACCGGTCAGGCGTGGTAGCGCGGATCGTTGTCCCAGATCGACTCGCCGAGGGTCACCGCGATGTGCACAGCCGACTGCCCGTCGCGGGCACCGTGACGATGGCGGGCACCCGGCTGGACATGCACGATGTCACCCTCCTCGGTCTCGAGCAGCGTGCCGTCGAGCTCCTCGACCATGCCCTTGCCCTCCACGAAGTACAGCACCTGACTGCCGACGTGCAGGTGCCAGTTGGTACGGCCGCCGTCGTGGAAGTGCACCCGGTTCTGGCGGACTCCGTAGGCGGAGTCGTCGAGGATGGCCTCCATCTCGACGTGGCCCTGGAAGTTCTCGGCCGGGGCCGGGCGGCGGCTGCCGCCCTTGCGTTCGATGGCGCTCATGGGGTCGCTCCGTCTCGTTCGTCGGGTCCTCGTTCGACCCCGGCATCACGCTTGACGCCACCGCCGCAAGTTATCGCCCTTCGAGCGGGGCAGACCGGTTCGGCACCGGCTGGCCGCCCCGGAGCGCACGGGGTGCCGTTGTTCAGTGTGGAGCGCAGTCTGTTCAGTGCGGAGCACATTCCGAGGCGGCGAGCTTGACGGCACCGAGACGGCGGACGTCCGCCTCGTCGAGCACCCCGAACTGCTCGAGGCGTCGCAGCGCCAGGACCAGCTTCACGTTGTGGGTCTCGCCCGAGGACACCGCATCGGCCAGCAGGGCCTCGGCGTCGTCGTGCACGTGCACCGCGGCCGGCACCTCCTCGGCGGCGAACCGGCCCATGACCACGGTGGCCGCCCCGAGTGCCACGGCGTAGGCGTGCCACCAGCCCGCCAGAAGCGTGTCGGCCAGCGGCGACGTTCGGTCCACCGGGCCGGCCACGGCGTGGTGTAGCTCGCACAGGCCGTGCAGCCCGGTCACGGTGTGCACCGCCACGAACGAGGACGGGTTGCGTTCCACCAGCGCCGTTGCCGCCCCGGCGAGGCGTTGCAGGTTCAGCGGCCCTTCGCCCGGCGGGACTAGCGCGGCGGGGTCCTCACTGCCGGCGGCCAGGTTCATAAGGTCGAACACCGTGACCCCGTCGAGCTGGTCGGCCGGCGGCAGCGGCGGCGGGGCGCTGACCATCGTCGGTGTCACGGCGCCGCAGATCAGCACCTGGCGGCGGGTCCGCAGGTAGGCGAGGCCGCGAGCCACCTCGGCATGATCCCGGCGCCACAGCCCGTACCCCAGCCGGATCAGGCCATGGAATGCTGCGCCGGCCAGCCCGTCGCCGAGGGTGTTGATGCCTCCGAACGCGGCGACGCGTTCCGCCGGATCGTCGCTCAGCAGCGCCTGACCGATCGGCCCGTAGTGCTCCACCGCCCAGCGGTACAGCGGCGGGTCGACCAGCCCCGTGGCATAAGCCTCGGCGAGGCGCAAGGCGATCCGCTGCTCGATCAGCGCCGGGTCGGCCCCCGCAAGCTCGAGCGCCGCAACCTCCATCGGCAGGTGGAAAGTGAGCGCACCGGTAGTTTCCGGGGGCAGCTCTTCGATGGCCTCTCGTCGCAACGACACGACCCCGGACTACCACATGACCACGACCGCGACCGCAACCCCCCCGACCGAGACCGGGATGGAGCGATGACCGCGCCCGAGCCGGAGGCCGACCTGGCCCTCTCCGGCGAGCGACTGGCCCGTTTCGGGCCGGCCCTCGGCGAGCTCACCGGCCTCGGGACCGGCGCGCTGCTCGCCGTCCTCGACGAGGACGAGGCCCCGTTCTCCCGGCGTTTCGCCGCGGCCACCCTGTTGGCACTGATCGGCGATCCCCGGTTCGTGGCCCGGTCACCCGACCTGGTGGACATCCCCGGCGGCCCGACGATGATCGGCCTGGCGACGGCCCGGGTGGACGAGGTGACCGCGGCCTGGGCCCATGTCGGGGTCGAGCGCGACTGGATCGCCAAGGAGGCACCGGCCCATCCGGTGGAACTGGCGCCATACCGCATCGGACGGTTCCCGGTCACCAACGCCGAATACCTGGAGTTCGTGCGGGCCTGCCCCGAGGCCGAGCGTCCATCGTCGTGGCCCCACGGCACCTTCCCGTGGGCGTCGGCCAATCATCCCGTCCACACGGTGTCGCCAGTTGCGGCGGACGCCTATGCCGCCTGGGTGGCCGCTGAGACCGACCGCCCGATCCGCCTGCCGACAGAGGCCGAATGGGAGCACGCCGCCACCGGGGGCGACGGTCGGGCCTTTCCCTGGGGCGAGCGCTGGGACCCCGAGCGAGCCAACACCGCCGAGCAGGGACCGTTGTGCAGCACCCCGGTGGCTCTGTATCCGGCGGGCCGTTCTCCCTTCGGGCTGTGGGATCTCGCCGGCAACGTGGAGGAGTACGTGGCCGACGACTACCGGCCCTATCCCGGCGGCGAGCCGATCGCCGACGATCTGACCGGTCTCTACGGTGCCACCTACCGCATCGCCCGCGGCGGCAGCTTCGCCCGCCACGGCGACCTCGCCCGCTGCCAACGCCGCCACGGCTGGTACCCCTCGGCCTGGTATGCCATGGGTTTTCGGCTTGCCGAATCCCGCTGACACGATTTTCGGCTTGCCGAATCCCGCTGACACGATTTTCGGCTTGCCGAATCCCGCTGACACGATTTTCGGCTTGCCGAAACCCGCTGACACGATTTTCGGCTTGCCGAAACCCGCTGACACGATTTTCGGCTTGCCGAATCCCGCTGACACGACGTCGCGGGCCACGCGGAGTTGATGTCCAAGTGATGGGGGCGAGCCACTAGCGTGCTCGGCATCCGTGGTCCTGCCGAAGGAGCGACGCCAGCGATGAGCACCGAGACAACCCGTGTGGCCGTCATCGGCGGTGGAGCCGCCGGGCTCACCGCAGCGCTGTTCCTGGCCCGCGCCGGCCTGCAGGTCGAGCTGTACGACCAGGACCGCTCGATCCTCAAGCGGGCCCGGTTGTTGAACCTGCCGGGCCACGACGAGCTCGAGGGACGGGAACTGCTCGACCAGCTGCGCGGCAAGATCGATGTGCTCGAGGTCGCCACCCACGAGGGCAAGGTCGACGACGTCAGCGTCGAGGACGGCGTCTTCCGCGTCCACTCCGCGCAGGGCGGCGACGCCACGGTTTCCTACGTGGTGCTCGCCACGGGCCAGGGCACGTTGCGTCTGGCCTCGCTGCCGGTGGCGACCACCGAAGCCCGCCAGCCCTTCGTGAAGGTCAACGTCGTCACCGATCGCTGGGGTGCCACGTCGCTGCCCGGGGTGTACGCCTGCGGTGTGGTCGCGGGCTGGCCCTCCCAGGCGGTGGTCTGCGCTGGGAGCGGCGCCAACGTCGCCATCGAGATCGCCTCGCAGGTGACCGGATCGTTCTGGGTCGACCATAACGACACCCGTCTCGCCGCCGACCCCGAGTGACGGAACCACGCCCGTGACCGACCCGGCCCCGGCTGTCGCGATCATCGTCCCCTGCCACAACGAGGAAGCGTTCCTCGGCGAGTTGCTCGACCAACTGGTGGCCCAGCTGCCGGCCCGGTCGGGCTGGCGAGCGGTCCTGGTCGACGACCGTTCCGGCGACGCCACCGGCGCAACCCTGGACCGGGCCGCGACGGCCCATCCCGACCTGTTCGTGGTGCACCACGGCCACTACGGCAGCCCCGGTGGGGCCCGCAGCGCTGCGGTGGTCATCGCCGAACACGCCGCGCAACGCGCGGGTGACCCCCCTCCACAGTGGGTGCTGACCACCGACGTCGACGTGGTGCTGCCCGCCGCCTGGCTGGCGGACTGGGCTGCAGCGCTGGCGGCGGTGCACGACGACGAGACGGTCGGCGCGGTCAATGGCGAGGAGGCCCAGCAGCACCTGCTGGAGCCCTTCCCCCGGGCCCGGCAGTTGTCGGACCGCTTCGGCGAGGTGGTCGTACGCAGCGAGGCCCTGCTCGGCGTGACCAACCTCAACGGCGTCAACCATGCGGTTCGGCGCAGCGCCTACAAGACGTGCGGGCCGTACCTGCAGCCGACGGCGCCAGGCCCCGACGGGCCCGTCGTGCTGGCCGGGGAGGACTGGGACCTCGGGGTCCGGCTACGCCAGGCCGGCTACCGCATCGCCTCCGCCGACATCGTCGTGGCCGACCGCGGCCGTCGATTGCTGGCCGATCTGCGGGCCTACCTCGGCGGCACGGCCTACGAGGGCGCGTTCGAACGGGTCGAGCCGACGGCACCCGCCACCGACCTCACCACGTCCGAGCTCGACGCCCTGTGGTCGGGCACCGCCCGGCGGGCGCTGCTGCACTTCTACTTCAAGCCGCTGCTCGCGGTGCCGTCGCTGCTCGAGGGCGACGTCGGGTTGAGCGAGGCCACGCTCGCCGCCATGCGGGCGTGGATCGCCCGCTGGCCGGCACCGACCTTCGCCGAGTCCCGCAACGGCTTTCTCTACGGACGGCTGCCCCGTTTCGTCGACGCGTTCGTCGGGCCCGTGCTCGACGAACTCGGCCTGTCCCGGTAGGTCACCGTGCCCCACCTCTCCCCGATCACCTGCGTCGACGCCGACCCGACCTCCGGCCGCCTGGTCACCGGCGGGTACGACGGCCGGGTGGTGTGCCGCGACCGCAGCCGCATCGTGTGGGAGGTGGCCTTCGACGACCTGGTCAACGACGTACGGTTCTCGCCCGGCGGGGACGCCGTGGCCGTGGCCGTCGCCGACCGTTTCGCCGTCGTGCTCGATGTGGCGGACGGACGGCGGGTCCGGACGCTCGGCCCCCACGGCGACGACGTGAACGTCGTGCGCTGGCTGCCCGACGGCCACGGCCTGGTCTGCGTCATGGACCACCTCGACCCGGTGATCCGGATCTGGTCCGGTCCCGGCGGCGAATGGCACGACCGGGCACTGCCCGGCCACCTCTCCGGGGTGTTCGGCGCGGCCCCGGCCCCCGACGGGCGCCGCCTGGCCACCGCGGCCGAGGACCGAACCGCCCGGATCTGGGATCTCGACTCCCTGAAGCCGCTGCAGGTGCTCTCCCACCCTGGCGATCCCGAGGCCATCGACTGGTCGCCCGACGGCGCGCTGGTGGCGACCGGCTGCGACGACGGCGTCTGCCGACTGTGGGACCCCGACCGGGGCACGGTGGTGCGGACCCTGGACGAGGCCGGGGCAGCCGTTCGTTTCGTGCGCTTCTCCGCCGACGGGACCCGCCTGCTGGTGGGCGCCTACGACGCCACGCTGCGCGAGTACGACACCGCCGAGTGGCAGGTGCTGGCCGAGTACCGGGCGCCCTTCCAGTGGGAGCGGGCCGCGGTCCACGCCGGTGCATCGGTCGTGGTGGGCAGCTTCGGGGCCGACGTCGTCACCCACCCGGAGACCGGCCGCCGGCCGCCGGCGCCCACCTTCGGCATCAACAGCCTGACCACCGCCGGCGGGCGCGTCGTCATCGGGCGCGACGACGGTGCGGTGATCGAGCTCGACGCCACCGGCTCGACCGGCCTAGGACGGACCGCGCTGCTGGCCGGGCACCGGACCATCGTCAACAGCGTGGCTGTCTCCCCCGACGGGCACACCGTCGCCTCGGCCGACTACCGCGGCGTGGTGCAGCTGGTGAGTGCCGACGGCACGGCGCCGGTCACCTTCGGCGCCGACGAGGGCGGGCCGATCAACGCCGTGGTGTGGGCCCCCGACGGGGCCACCCTCTACACCGCCGGCTACGACGGGGTGATCCGGCAGTGGCAGCCCGACGGCACCTCGCTGCGACGGTGGGCCGCCCACCACGGGCCGATCAAGTCCCTGGCGTGGTCGAACCCGGCTGCGTTGTTGGTGGCCGGCTCCTCCGACGGCACGTTGTCGGCCTGGGACGGCGAGGACAACGCCTGGCGGGCCGCGGCACAGGACCTGGTCCTGGTCAACGCGGTCGCCGCCGATCAGGCCGGACGGGTGATCTCGGCCTCCCGCGACCTGCGATTGCGCTGCTGGGACGCCCACACCGGAGCCCTGCTCGAGACCCTGCCGCTGGCGCACACGAAGTCGGTGAAGGCGGTGGCCTGCGATCCCGACGGCGATCGCCTGGTCAGCGGGGCCTACGACGGATCGGCAGTGCTGTGGGAACGCACCGCGCAGGGATGGCGCTGGCAACGTCTCGACCACCATGGCAAGCCCGGGGTTCCGGCGGTGGCCTTCGGCCGCGACGCTGCCGGGACCACCTCGGTCCTCACCGCCGGCTGGGACGGCTCGGTGGCCCGCTGGGATCTCGACGGGCGGCTGACCGGCACCTGCACCCCCTGGCCGCACTGACCGGCACCACCCGGGCCGCTCGCGCCCCACCCGGTTCGCTCCCCCGCTTCACGCCCACCCCGGATCGACCGCGCCCACGCCGGCACGATCGGGTTGCGTCAAGGTGTGAACCGTGATTCAGTTGGGCAGCCCGCCCAGATGGTCCCGGCGGGTGACGGAGGTGGATCGATGGTGTACCGACGCAGCCCTGCCGCCTGCGAACGTGCCCGGCAGAGCAAGGACGAGGTCCTGCGGGCAGCCCGGACGGTGGTGGCCGCCCACGGCATGGCCGGGATCTCCATGGCCGCAGTGGCCGCCGAGGCGGGCGTGGCCGTCGGGTCGCTGTACCGCCACTTCCCGTCCAAGACCGACCTGGTCACCGAGTTGGTGCGCTCCACCTGCGACCACGAGCTGGCGGTGTTAGGGGCCGTCGCCGCCGCTGACCACGACGCCGCCGGACGCCACGACGCCGCCGGACGCCACGATGCCGCCGGTTCGGACGCCGGAGCCGAACGGCTGGCCGCAGCGGTGTCAGTGTTCGCCCGACGGGCGCTGTCCTCAGGTCGGGTCGCTTACGCCATGATCTGTGAGCCGACCGTGGCCGAGGCCGAGCTGCTGCGGCGCACCATCCGGGCCGAGATGGCCACCATACTGGCCGGTATTGTGGTGGACGGCGTGGCAGACGGCAGCTTTCCGGCACAGGACGCGCTCCTCACCGGCATGGCCCTGGTCGGGGCCATGTCCGAAGTGCTCACCGCTGCCGCCGGCTACGTGGCCGAGGGCGACCGCGACCAGCTCGTCGGGTCGATCAGGGCCATGGCGCTGCGCAGCGTCGGTGCCGCCCGGGTGACGGCATGAACCCCGGCCTGCACGCGGTGGCCGCCTCGCTCGACGTCAGCGATCGGATCACCCCCCAGAAGGTCCACGGCTCGCTCTACACCGACCCCGAGGTGTTCGAGGCGGAGCTGCACCGGATCTTCCACCTCGGGTGGTCCTTCGTCGGCCACGAATCCGAGGTCCCCGGCGTGGGCGACTGGGTGAGCCGCCGTATCGGCCGTGACCCGGTGCTGCTGGTGCGTACCCGCGAGGGCGAGGTGACCGTGCTCGCCAACCGCTGCGCCCACCGAGGGGTGCAGCTGTGCGCGGGCGGATCGGGTACCAACGGGTCCTTCTCGTGCATGTTCCACGGTTGGACCTACTCGCTGTCGGGCGAGCTACGCGGCGTGCCGCAGCCGATCGGCCAGCACACCGACGCCTCCGCCCTGGCCCTCGACCGACCCCGAGCGGTCGACAGCTACCGCGGCTTCGTCTTCGCCAACCCCTCCGGAACCGCCGGGTCCCTGCACGACCACCTCGGTGCCGGCGGCCGCGAACTCATCGACTGGGCGGCGGACCTGTCCCCCGTCGGCGAGCTCGATCTCACCGCCGGCTGGCTGGGCCAGCGGTCACCGTCGAACTGGAAGATGTGGGCCGAGAGCGACAACGACGGCTACCACCTCGGACGCCTGCACGCCTCACTGTGGCGGGTCGCCCCCGGCACCCAGTACGAGTCGGCCGTCCTCGCCGGGGAAGACCGGGTGGTGTCGACCTGCCGCGACCGCGGCAAGGGCCATATCGAGCTGGAGTTCTGGAAGGGCTACGACAAGGAGCTGGCCTGGCTGGGGGCCGGGCGCGAGAAGGTCGCCGACTACGTCGACGCCCTCGTCGCAGCTCGTGGCCTCGAACGGGCCGAGGAGCTGCTGTGGAAGGGGCCGCCCCACGCCCTGATCTTCCCCAACCTCTTCCTCGGCGAGATGAACCTGGCCATCATCGAGCCGCTGAGCGCCGGCGATACCGTCCACCACCACACGCCGCTGCTGCTGGCCGGGGTGAGCCCCGAGTTCAACACCCGGGTCCTGCGCCAATCCGAGGCCGCGATGGGTCCCGGCGGGTTCCTGCTGCCCGACGACGCCACGGCGTCGGAGCGCATGCAGGTCGCCTTCAGCGGCACCGGCGGCTGGATGGACCTCAGCCGCGGCCTGGGGCGCGAAGTGCTCGAGGGCACCGACCGGGTGGGCCACGTCAGTGACGAGACCGTCAACCGCGGGTTCTGGCGTCACTACGGCGTGGTGATGGCCCCGTGAGCACCACCCCCGATCTCGCCACCGGGCCGTTGGACCGGCTCGATCCGCCGGCACTCGACGCCGGGGTCGCGGCGTTCCTCTACCGGGAGGCCCGTCTCGCCGACGAGTCGCGCTACGACGAGTGGCTGGCCCTGTGGACCGACGACGCCCACTACTGGGTACCGTCCGGTACGGGCGACTACGACCGGGACCGCCGCATCTCCTTCATCAACGACAATCGCAACCGGCTGACCACTCGCATCCGCCAGCTGCAGACCGGGGTTCGCTACGCCCAGACCCCGCCATCGCCGATGCGCCGGGTGGTCTCCAACATCGAGCTACTCTCCGTCACCGGGGACGAGGTCGAGGTCGGTTCCAACTTCGTGCTCTACGAGCTGTCGCTGCAGGCCACCAACGAGCTGCGCATCTGGGCCGGGCGCAGCACCCACCTGCTGCGCCGCCGCGACGGGCAGCTGGCCATGGCCCGCAAGGTGGTCGAGCTGGTCAACGCGAGCCAGCCGCTGCCCAACCTGGCGTTCCTGCTGTGAACCGCCGGCCCCGTGGCCGGCCCGAGCCGGTGACGCCGCCGCACGTAGCCCCTCCACGACGAAGGATCCACCGATGAAGCTCCGACCGCTCGGCGACACCGGGGTACGCCTGTCCGCCCTCGGATTGGGCGCCCTGCCCTTCGGGACCGACCTCGACGAGGACAGCGCCGCCGCCATGCTCGACCGTTGCCTCGATGCCGGCGTCAACCATGTCGACTGCGCCGACATCTACAGCGGTGGCCGGGCCGAGACGGTGCTGGGCCAGCTGCTGCAGAACCCGGCTCGGCGGGACCGGCTGGTGGTCTCGAGCAAGGTGAGCTTCCCCACCGGTCGCGGGCCCAACGACGGTGGCTCGTCGCGTCTGCACCTGACCCGGGCGGTCGAGGCCAGCCTGCGACGGCTGCAGACTGACCGAATCGACGTGCTGTACCTGCACCGCTTCGACGCCCGGGCGGCGCTCGACGACCAGCTGCGGGCCCTCGACGACCTGGTACGGGCCGGCAAGATCGTCTACCCGGCGGCGTCGAACTTTGCGGCGTGGCAGGTGGCCAAGGCGCTCGGCCGCTGCGAGCTGCGGGGGTGGGCCCGGTTCGCCGCCATCCAGCCGATGTACAACCTGATCAAGCGCCAGGCCGAGGTCGAGTTGCTGCCGATGGCCCAGAGCGAACGCCTCGGGGTCATCTGCTACGGGCCGCTGGCCGGCGGGGTGTTGTCGGGCAAGTACGTCGGCGCCGAGGCCCAGGGCCGCTTCGTCGAGGACCCGATGTACCTGGCCCGCTACCGGAACCTCGACGCCCACGCCGTCGCCGCCGGGCTCGTCGAACTCGCCCGGCAGTCCGGGCACCATCCGGCGACCCTGGCGGTGGGTTGGGCGGCCGCCCAGCCAGGGGTCACATCGGTGCTGATCGGCGGACGCAACCTGGAGCAACTCGAACCGAGCCTCGCCGCCGGCGAAGCCGACCTCGACGAGGATCTCATCCGAACTATCGGGGCGCTCACCCCCCAACCGCCGCCGGCGAACGACCGCAACGAGGAGCGTCGCTGAGCCACCCGGCGAAGAACGTCGCGGACCGGTGCCGCCGCTACTGGGCGCCGACGGGCTAGCCTGCACTCTGTGAGCGCGCCTCTGAGGCCTGCTCGCGGTCGTTTGCGAGTGCGCAATCCTTTTGCGCACGGTTTCCTTCCAGTGTGTCGGGTAGCCGTTCGCCGTCAACGGCCCCCACCCTTCGAGAGGAATCCATGCCCCCGACCGCCCCGCATTCGGCGCGCCCGCCGCGCCAAAGCCGCTCCCGGCGCGCCGAAACCCATCGCGACCCCGCTCCGACGGCCGCCGCGTCCCATCCCACCGTCCCCGTGGTGCCCGCCCCGACCATTGCCGCACCGAGCACCGTCCCCGTCGACCACGACGAGCCGATCGAGGACTTCGGTGTTCTCGGTATCAGTCCGGCGTTGGTCGCCGCGCTGGCGGCCATGGGGATCGACCGGCCCTTCGCCATCCAGGCTGCGTCGTTGCCCCACTCCCTCAACGGCCGGGACGTCCTGGCCCGGGGCCGCACCGGATCAGGCAAGACCGTGGCGTTCGCCCTGCCCGTCGTCATCCGCCTCGCCGCATCGCCTACCCCGGCCCGCCGTCGGCCCCGTGCCCTGGTGTTGGTACCCACCCGGGAACTCGCCACCCAGGTGGCAGCCACGTTCGAACCGCTCGCGGCCACCGTCGGCCTGCGGGTGACCACCGTGTTCGGAGGTGTGTCCCAGGTCCGTCAGGAACGCGCCCTCGCCAACGGCGTCGACGTGCTCATCGCCTGCCCTGGCCGACTCGAGGATCTGGTCGGCCAGCGGGTGTGCTCGCTCGACGACATCGAGATCACCGTGCTCGACGAAGCGGACCATCTCTCCGACCTCGGCTTCCTGCCCGCCGTGCGGCGCCTGCTGGACCGTACCCCCGCCGTCGGCCAGCGCATGCTGTTCTCGGCCACGCTCGACAACGCGGTCGACGGCGTCGTCCAGCGTTACCTGCACGACCCGGTCCGCTGCAGCGTCGATCCGACAACGGCGCTGCCCGCCCGGATCGACCATCACGTGCTCACCGTGGGTACCACCGACAAGGCGGCCGTGGTCGCCGAGCTGGCCAGCGGCGAGGGCCCGATCCTGCTGTTCACCCGCACCAAATACGCGGCCCGCAAGTTGGCCCGCAAGTTGGCCCGCGACGGCATCGCCGCCGTCGAGCTGCACGGCGACCTGGCCCAGAACGCCCGCGACCGAAATATGGCCGCCTTCCGCGACGGCCAGGCCACGGTGCTGGTCGCCACCGACATCGCGGCCCGCGGTATCCATGTCGACGGCGTGGCGCTGGTGGTCCACGTCGATCCGCCGGCCGAACACAAAGCCTTCGCCCACCGCTCCGGCCGCACCGCACGGGCCGGTAGCGACGGCACGGTGGTCACCATCTCCACCCCGGAGCAACGTGCCGATGTCGACAAGCTGGTCCGGCTGGCGGGCATCAGGCCGACGGTCACCGTGGTCAGCGCCGCACACCCACTCGTCTCAGAGCTGCGCGGCCCGAAGGCGGCGCTGCTCGACGGCCCCTTCGAGGCAGCGGCCCTGCGCCCTGCGGGAACTTCCGGCGGCCAGGCAACCGCCTGGGCGGCATCCAGCGCACCCTCGACGGGTGGGAGGCCGGGTCCGCGGCGCCGTCGCCGCTAAGGTGGTTGTTCCTCGGTGCGCCCGCCCTGTGGACCAACCGGGTTCCATCGGGGTTGGCGATGTCATGAACGGCGGAACCGGCGATCGTCGGACACCATCGCACCGCCAGAGACCGATTCGGCGCGCCTTGGCCATCCACCCCCGGTGGCCGGGCCGGCGCCCCCGTCACAGGGAGAGCAACTGATGGCCAAGGGACGAGAGAGCTTCGAGAAGCGACGTCTGCAGAAGGTTCGCCAGGAGCGCAAAGCGGAGAAGCGGGACAAGCGCGAACAGCGCAAGGACGACGAGATCACCGACGCTCCGGATCAGGAAGCGTTGATGGAACGCTTCCGGCTCATCAGCGAGCAGCGTTCGGCAGGTGCCCTCACCGAGGACCAGTACGAGGTCGCCCGCAAGGAGATCTTCGTGGCGTTGGGCCTCGAGCAAGAGGAAAACGCCTGATCGGCGGGGTGGAGCGATCGCGCGGTCGGCTCGGCCGGTGGCGCGTCGCTCCGCTGCTCAGCCCTGGGCGGACTGGAAGGCCAGGCCGGCTTCGACGGCCTTGGTCGGGTGACGCATCGGGTCGCCCGGAGTCTGCAACGAATCTCGGAAGAGGGAGATGGCGTGCATCCGGCCTTCCTCCTCGAGGTCCTCGGTGGCCATGATGCGGTTCACCGACGGCGCGAGATCACCGTAGGCCGCGACGATTTCGTCGGCCAAGACCTGGCTGGGGGTACGGCTTGCCAACACCGCCGGATCGATCGCCTTCGCCTTCGCCCGGGTACGCCTCGGTGCAGCCATGAGTCCTTCGCTTCGCAGGGCCACCGAGCCGGCGGCGAGCAGGGATGGTCTGTTGACCACCCGGTCTCGTGATGCTACCGCGTCAGACCCCCGTCACCGTCCGGCACGGAGCTACCGGTCAGCTCGAGGTGTCCATCCAGCGGCGGGCGTTGTCCTGCAGTACCGCCGTGCGCAGACCCGGCCGGTCCAGGGTGTTGAAGGTCTCCTCCAACTCCACTATCGCCCCCGGGAAGGTGCAGTCATAGTGGGGGTAGTCCGAACCCCACACCACGGTGTGGCCCAGGCCGATGTCGACCAGCTGCGCCAGGGCGTCGCCCTCACCGGCCTCCATGGTCACGAAGCACTGCGCGGACCAGATCTCGGTCGGATCACGCTTGAGCGAGGGCACAAGGTGGCCCATCGAGTGCTTGTGGTCGTCGAGCCGGTCGAGCCAGTAGGGCAACCAACCCAGGCCGGACTCGAAGAACCCGACCCGCAGCTTGGGGTGCTTGTCGAGCACCCCCGAAGCGAGGATCTCCATCGCCGCCGCCATCTGCTCGAAGGGATGGCAGACCATGTGCACGTAGAACTGGTTGCTGTAACGGGTCCGGGCGAAGCTCGGCATCTTCGAGCCGAAGCTGCCGTGGATGCCCACCGACAGGTTGGCGTGCTCCGCAGCGGACCAGACCCGGTCCATCTCGTCGGAGAACAGCTCGAGCCCGTTGTACCGCTCCGGACGGAAGGTGATGCCACTCAGACCCGCTTCGGCCATCGCCTCGATCTCGGCCACCGCGGCGTCGACGTCCTGCAACGGGCAGACGCCGATCCCGAACAGACGGCTGCGATCGGCCGACACGAAATCGGCCATCCAACGGTTGTAGGCCCGGGCGCTGGCAACGGCGGCGGCCGGCTCGACGACGTCGCCCGACAACAGCCACAGCGAGGGGAACAGCACGGCCCGGTCTAGACCCTCGGCGTCCATCACCTCGAGCCTGGCGTGGGGATCGTGGCTGCCCGGCAGGATCTCGTCCCAGCTGGCCTGGGGATTGCCGTAGGCCCCCGGGATACACGCCGGCGCAACGTTGGTGCCCGAGTCGACCCCGCCGCAGAACAAGGTCTCCCGACCGTTGGCGTGCTTGTGGACCTGCAGCACGAGCTCGCGGAAGGCCGGATCGGCGTACTCCTCCCACACTTTCGGCGGCTCGCAGATGTGGGCATCGGCATCCCACACCACGATGTCGGCGACGTCCGCACCCGTAGCGTTGGTTCCAGTCATGGCCTCACGCTAGCGAACGCCGACCGATCGCGGCGACGGGACAGCCGGCGGGCCCGCGGCCCACCGGTGCGACGGCGCTACGGCCCGACGGGAGGGCCCGACGGCCCGACGGCCCGAGGGACGGCGATCAGGCCCCGCCGGGCCCGGGGCGCAAGCCGTCGAGCATCACCGCGGCCATGTCGGCAGCGATCTTCTCGGGGTTGCCTTTGTCGGCGTGATACCACTCCACCGACCAGTTGAGGGCCCCCATGATGGCCATCCGCACGATCGACAGATCGACGTCGTCACGCAGATCGCCGGCATCACGGGCATCGGTCAGCATGCCGCGCCATAGGTCGCCGTAGGCCCGCTGACCGACCAGCAGCCGCTCGCGGATGTCGGGCGGGACCTGGCCGATCATCTTGATCGAGGCTGAGTTGGCGTCGGTGCTCGACAGCACGGCCAGCAGATGGGCCTCGACCGCCGTGCGCAGCCGCTGCATCGGGGTGGCCTCGGGGCCCAGCGCGGCGAGCTGTTGACGCACCTGCTCCTCGGTGCGCAACTGGCCCGCCCACATCACGGCCTCCACCAGCGCCTCCCGGGAGACGAAGTGGTAGTAGAGGCTGCCCGCCTGCAGGTTGGCCTCGGCCGCGATGTCGGTCAGGCGCGAGCCGACGAACCCCCGGGCGCGGAACACCTTCGCGGCGGCGTCGAGGATTCGCCGCCGGGTCAACTCCGCCTTGGTGTGGCCTCGGTCCACCGCCGGATCGTCCCACGCGCCGTGTGCAAGCTCGCTCATCGAAACCCGTAGTCGCCGGGGACTGCGGCGCGCACACCCGCGAGGGCGGCGAACATCAGGATTGGGGAGCCTGCCACGGCCGCCGACTGTAGCGGCGCGAGCGGTTGGTATCGGGGACGCGGCGGGCGCGTGGCCGCCGCATTGCAGGCCCGGGGAGGACCAGGTGCGGCACGGTGCCCACGACGGTGGGCGGCGCGGCGAAGGGCCGGCGCAGGCCGTCGTTCATGCGGTGGGTCGCCCCTCCACGTCAACGGCGTGCGCCGGCCACCGGACGCCGATCGGACCAGGCGCAGCGAATGCACCCGCCGGCTGACGTCCGGAGAGCGACGGACACTATTCGATCGGCTCCGGTGATACCCACCGCCGATGCGCCCCGACGCTCGCCGTTAGCAGGCGGCCATGCCGACACCGGCCGAACCCGCTACCCCACCGCAGGCCCCGTGGCGTATCGGGATGGACGTCGGGGGAACGTTCACCGACCTCGTCCTCGCCGACAGGTCAGGCGCCACCTGGGTCTCGAAGGTGCCCTCGGTGCCGCAGGACCCCAGCCAGGGCGTGCTCCACGCCATCGACCGGCTCGCCGCGGACCTCGGCACCTCGACCGGCGACGTCCTCACCCGATGCAGCCTGTTCGTCCACGGCTCCACCGTGGCTACCAACACCCTGCTCGAGGGCAAAGGAGCCAAGGTCGGCCTGCTCACCACCGAGGGCTTCTGCGACGCCCTCGAGATCCGTCGCGGCCTGCGCGAGGAGCAGTGGGACCACCGGGCGCCCTACGCCCCGGTCATGGTGGTTCGCTATCTGCGCCTGCCCGTCGCCGGCCGGATCGACGCCGACGGCAGCGAGTCCGCTCCACCGTGCCTGGACGACGTCGCCGCGGCCGCGGCCACCTTCGCCGCAGAAGGCGTCGAAGCCGTCGCCGTGGCGCTGTTCAACAGCTTCCTCGACGACCACCACGAGCAGGCCGTGGTGGCCGAGCTGACGCGGCTCGGGGCGAGCGAGCGGATCTCCGCCTCCGCCACTGTCGCCCCGGTCATGGGCGAATACGAACGAACCTCCACCGCCGTGGTGAACGCGGCCCTGGCCCGCGCATCGTGACCTACCTCCGCCTGCTCGACGAGCAGCTGCGCCGACGGGGTCTGGCCCGCTCGGTGCTCCTGGTGCAGTCCAACGGCGGCGGGGCCTCCATCGAGCAGCTCGCGGCGCGCCCGGTGAACCTGCTGCTGTCGGGCCCTGCGGCCGGGGTCGGCGCCCTGAACCTGTACCGCGCCGCCGCAGGCACCGACGACCTGATCTCGATGGAGATCGGCGGCACCTCCTGCGACGTGCTGCTGATGTCCGCCGCCACGGTCGGCACCAGGGACGAGCTGTACATCGGCGGCTACCACGTGGCCACCCCCTCGATCGACATCCACACCATCGGTGCCGGTGGCGGCACCATCGCCGGGGTCGATTCGGCCGGCATGCTCTTCGTCGGCCCCAAGGGCGCCGGCGCCGATCCCGGTCCGGCCTGCTACGGCCACGGCGGTACCGAGCCCACCGTCACCGACGCCCAGCTCGTGCTCGGGTGCCTCCGACCGGGCACCTACGCCGGCGGCGCGCTCACCCTCGACCTCGACGCCGCTCGCGATGTCATCGTCAACCGGGTCGCCATACCTCTTGGTATTGACGTGGAAACCGCGGCCGCGGGCATCATCGCCCTCGTCGAGCAGTACCTGTTGCACGCCGTCGAGTAGCTCTCCATCGAACGCGGCCACTCCCCTCGCCGCTTCACGTTGGTCGCCGCCGGCGGCGCCGGGCCGATGCACGGTGCGACGGTCGGCCGGGCCCTCGGCTGCCGCCGGGTCTACGTGCCTCGCCAGGCCGGGGCGTTCTGCGCTCTGGGCATGCTGCACGCCGACATCCGCCAGGACTTTCAACGGTTCCTGCTCGGCGGCCTCGACACCATCGACGCCGACGAGGTCGACGCGGTCCTCGACGGACTGCACCCGCAGGCGACCGCGGCGTTGGCCGCCGAAGGCGTCGGCGAGCAAGACGCCGTCTTCGACCGCTCGCTCGACCTGCGCTACGCCGGACAGCTGTCCTCGATCCGGGTCACCCTCGGCGGTGACCGCTTCGAACGCGGTGAGGCCCGGACCCACTTCAAGAGCGAGTACGAGCGCCTCTACGGGCACCTGCAACCCAACGGAACCATCACCATCACCTCCGCCCGGGTGACCGGCCGGGCCTCGACCGGTCCCCTGCAGCCCACCGCCCCCATCGGCAGCGTCACCGCCCCGACCCCGATCGAGACCCGCAAGGTGTTCCACGGCCCATCGGGATGGCTCGACACCCCGGTCTACCGCGGCCTCGACCTCGGACCGGGCGAGGCGGTGGCCGGCCCCGCCGTCATCGAGGAGGTCACCACCACGGTGCTGGTCGGCGCCGACGACCGCCTCACCGTCGACGACGGTGGCAACTTCGTGATCGACCTGCACGAGCGGGCATCCGCGCACACCACCGCCGAAGCGCCGGCAGCGGCGGCGGCGGCTACGTCGTCCGTAACCGGACGCGACCCGATCGTGCTGGCCCTCATGCAGCACCGGCTCGACCAGATCTCCCGGCACGTGGGCTGGGTCATGACCCGGACCGCGTCGAGCCCGATCTTCTCCCAGTCCCACGACTTCAGCTGTTTCGTGGCCGCACCCGACGGCACGCTGGTGGCCAACGCCGACGGCATCCCCATCCACACCGGCGGCGGCGGCTTCGCCGTACGGGCGCTGCTGCGGGCCTACGAAGGCCGCATCAACCCGGGTGACGTGTTCCTGCTGTCGGACCCCTACGTCGCCGGCGGAAACCACCTCCCGGACTGGGTCATCACCCGACCGGCGTTCGCCACCGATGCCGACGGCACGACCCGGCTGGCCGGGTTCTGCTGCAACCGGGCCCACCAGTCCGACATCGGCGGCGGCCTGGCCGGCACCTACAACCCCGAGGCCACCGAGATCTGGCAGGAGGGCATCCGGCTGCCGGTGATGAAGCTGACCGACCGCGGTGAGCTGCGCGACGACCTGTGGCAGCTTCTGCTGATCAACTCGCGCACCGCAGACCTGCTCGACGGCGACCTGCGGGCCATGCTCGGCTCCACCCAGATCGGCCTCGAACGGGTCGAGTCCCTGGTGTCCGAGCTCGGACTCGACCCCTACCTCGGCTACCCGGGCGGCATCTGCGACCACGCCGACCGGCGCTTCCGCGAGGCGATCGCGGCCCTGCCCGACGGCCGCTACGAAGCGGTCGAACGCAGTGACAACGACTGCTTCGGGCCGGCCGACGTCCACGTCGACGTGGCGGTGACCGTGGCCGGCGACCAGCTCACGGTGGACTTCACCGGCACCTGCGACCAGATCCGCGGGTTCAAGAACTCCTCGCTGGCCAACACCTACTCCGCGGTGTACGTGGGCCTGTCGTCGTTCTTCGACCCGGACCTGCCCCGCAATGAGGGCGCCCACCGCGCGGTCGAGATCGTGGCCCCCGAAGGATCGGTCCTCAACGCCCGCCCACCGGCCCCCATGACGATGAACACCGTGTTCGTGGCCTGGGAGATCGTGCACGCGGTCTGGGAGATCGTGCACGCGGTCTGGACGGCCCTGGCCCAGGCCGACCCGCAACGGGCCTGCGCCGGCTGGGGCAAGACGATGCACGGCCACGTCGCCGGCACCCGGCCCGACGGCCGTACCTGGGTCATGTACCAATGGCACGCGATGGGGACCGGCGGGGCCACCTCGAACCGTGACGGGTTTCCGCAGATCGGCCACCTCATCTCGCTCGGCGGCCTCGACCTGCCGAACCTCGAGTTCCACGAGCAGCTCTACCCGGTGCACTACCGGCGTTGGGAGCTGCGCTGCGACGCCGCCGGGGCCGGCGAACGGCGCGGCGGCACCGGGGTCCACTACGAGGCGGACATCACCGCCGCGGCGATCTGGTCCTTCCGTGCCGAGGGCATGGACACCCCGACCGACTACGGCGTGCTCGGCGGCCTCGACGGTGCAGCCGGGCAGGAATGGATCGTGCCCGCCGATACGGCACTCGACGGCGAGTCCTTCGTTCCCCCGAAGTACGGTGTTCGCCGCCTGGCCGGCCACGGCCGGATGATCGCCCTCACCCCGGGCGGCGGCGGCTGGGGCGACCCGCACCGACGCCCGCCCGAGGCGGTGCTGCGCGACGTGCGCGACGGCGTGGTCTCCGTCGACGCCGCCCGGCTGGTCTACGGCGTCGTGCCCGGCCCCGACGGTCGCCACGTCGACGAGGCCGCCACCGGCGCAGCGCGGGCTTGAGACGCGACCGAGCCGGGGGCCATGCCCCCGGCTCGGTCAGTCCGAGTCCGCCGGTTCGGCCGGGGACCGGCCCCGGATCAGCGTCGGGCGACGTTCTGGTGGGAGATGGCCCCGACGTGCAGGTCGGTCATCCACTCGGCCTCGCCGACAGCGCACAGCTTGGACACCGTCTTGGTGCGGGCCAACTCGGCGAACACCGCCCGCAGCTCCCATCGGGCCAGGTTGGCCCCGAGGCAGAAGTGCGGCCCGTGGCCGAAGCCGACATGGTCGTTGGGCTCGCGGGTGACGTCGAAACGGTAGGGATCGGGGAATGCGGTCTCGTCGCGGTTGGCCGACGGGTACCACAGGCCGATGGTCTCTCCGGCCCGAATGGTGTGGCCGTGCACCTCGACGTCCTCGGTGGCGGTCCGGGCGAACTGGATGACCGGAGAGGTCCAGCGCACGACCTCCTCGACGGTGGTTTCCACCCGGTGCTGGTCGCCGTTCTCGAACGCCTCGATCTGGTCGGGGTGGTCCATCAGCGCCAGGATGCCGCGGGTGGTGGCATTACGGGTGGTCTCGTTGCCGGCGGAGATGATCAACGTGAGATAGCCGTGCAGCTGCTGCTGGGTGAGCTTGTGGCCGTCGATCTCGGCGTTCACCAACAGGCTCGAGAGGTCGTCGCCCGGTTCGGCGCGCTTGTCGTCGATGAGGTCCTCGAGGAAGTTGAAGTACTCGATCCGCAGCCGCTTGCGCATGTCGTGGCGTGTCTCGCCGGGCAACGCCCAGGCCGTCGAATCGGTGTTGAACATCGAATCGGTCCAACGATGGATGTCGGACCAACGGTCGACCGACACGCCCATCATCGAACAGATCGTGGCCAGCGGCAGCTTGACCGCGAGGTGCTCGACCAGGTCGATGCCATCGGAGCCGGCGTCGGCGAGGTCGTTCTCGAACTCCTGCACGAAACGCTGCGCCAGCGAGGCGAGCTCGACGCCCATCCGCCGGCAACGGGCCGGGGTGAACTGGCGGGCCACCAGCATGCGGAACGCGGTGTGCCGCGGGGCGTCGAGGTAGACCATGTCGTCGACCTCGGCCGGGTCCCAGTCGTTGCGGTCGGCCTTCTTGCGGCGCGAGGCGTGCAGCAACGTGTCGTGCTCGGTCGAGGCGAGCCGCAGTCGGGGGCCGCCGTTGATGAACCGGGTCGGGTCCGAGCCCAGGGCCCGCACGTCGGCGTAGCGGGTGATGGCCCAGAACGGCTCGATACCCGGCCGGTCGTACCAGTACACGGGGGCCTCGCGCCGCAGGCGGTCCCAGGCTTCCCACGGGTAGCCCTCGCTCAGGTAGCGATCGATCGAGTGGATGTCGATGCCATCGAGTTCCGCGGTGGCGGTGGCGCCCATACTGCTGTCCCCCTGTGGTCCGTTGTCGGCCCTTCATGGTAGCGGTGCCACGGCGAAGGGGACCTCCCCGGCAGGACCTCCCCGGCAGGACCTCCCCGGTAGAGTCCGCCCATGACCGGACCCTCGCTGGCCACGACGTCCGTCGGAACGCTGCAGGGCGCGGCCCTCCGCGCCGACGTCACCGCGTTCCTCGGCATCCCCTACGCCGCCCCGCCCGTCGGCGCGCGGCGCTTCGCCCCGCCGGCCGCAGCCGAGCGTTGGGAAGGCGTCCGGCCGGCACAGCAGCACGGACCGGCACCCCTCCAGGGTGCACCGGCCCCCGGCCGCTACCTGGCCGATCTGTCCTCGCCCCACCAGAGCGAGGACTGCCTGTACCTCTCGGTGTGGACCCCCACGGCCGACCGCGTCGCCGGGCTGCCGGTGATGGTGTGGTTCTACGGCGGGGCATTCGTGGCCGGCTCGACCCAGGTTCCCGCCTACGACGGCGCCCGTCTGGCCGCCCGCGGGGTGGTGGTGGTCACCGTGAACTACCGGCTCGGTGTGTTCGGCTGGCTGCGCGCCCCCGAGATCGGCGCCGACGGGAACCAGGGCCTCGCCGACCAAGCCGCGGCGCTGGCCTGGGTCCAGCGGGAGATCGGCGCCTTCGGCGGCGACCCCGGCAATGTCACGGTGTTCGGCGAATCAGCCGGAGCGGCGTCCATCGCCCTGCACCTCGCCGGCCACCGACCTGCGTCGGGCCCGGCGCCCTACCGGCGGGCGATCCTGCAGTCGGGCTCGTTCAACCTGGTGTCCTCGGTGGCGGAGGCCGAGCACACCGCCGGCCTGGTCCTCGGCCACCTCGGCGTGACGGCCAAGGCCCTGCGCGAGCTGCCGACCGCGGCCCTGGTCGCGGCCCAGGACGAGGCCACCCCCCGTTCGGGCGGCGTGTTCTACCGTCCCGTCGCCGACGGCGACCAGGTACCGCTCGACCCGGCGGCGTCCCTGGCCGACCACGGCTCGCCGGTCCCGGTGCTGTGCGGCACCAACCGCCACGAGATGGGGTTCTTCTGGGGCCGGGAGGAGCGCTTCGACACCGTCGACGACGCCCTCCTCGCCACCGTCGTGGGTCGCTGGCACGACGATGCCGACGGGCTGATCGCGGCCTACCGCTCGGCCCGCGCCGCCCGTGGCGACACCACCGACAACCGCTCGGTGGCCGTCGCCATCGGCACCGACTGGACATTCCGTGCCGCGTCCATGGGCCTCGCCGGGTGGCAGGCCGCCCGGGCCGGGGCTCACGCCTACCGGCTCGACTGGTGCAGCCCGCTCTACGACGGCCTCGTCGGCGCGGCCCACGTGCTCGACGTGCCCCTCGTCTTCGGCACCTACGACGAGGGCACCGTCACCGCCTTCACCGGCTTCGACCATCACCCCGAGGCCGTCGCCGCGGTCTCCGAGGAGATGGCCGTGGCCTGGGCCGCCTACGCCACCCACGGCGACCCCGGCTGGCCCGCCTACGACCTCGAACGCCGGACCACCCGCGTCTTCGGCGGCACGGCATCGACCGAGGACGACCCCGAGGGCGTCGAGCTGCGCCAGTGGGAACCCCGCTCGCTGCACCGCTGAGCCGACCGGACGGCCGCGTGGTGGCTGCACGCCACACGGCCGGCCACGCCGTCGCCGACCCACCGCCGTCCGCTCGCCGCCCCGTCACCGACTGAGGGGCCGACAACCGCCGCCCCGTCACCGACTGAGGGGCCGACAACCGCCCATCGAGCCCACCGGGGTATCGTCGGGTCATGGACCGAGCGTCGCAGACCGCCGTCGCCACCCGTCTGGTGGAGCACTACCGTGCCGGCACCCAGGACCTGGCCCCGACGGAGATGGCCCAGCCGATCCGTCACTACCGCGACCCCGCCTACACCGAGCGGGAACGAGAGCGGATGCTCCGGGTCATGCCCGTGGTGGCCGCCCACGGCAGCGAGCTGCCCGAGCCCGGCGATTTCGTCACCGACACCATCGTCGGCACCCCGGTGCTCGTCGTGCGCCAGCCCGACCGGGCGGTGAAGGCGTTCGTCAACATCTGCCGTCACCGTGGCACGCAGCTGGAATGGGAGGCAAGCGGCAACCGGCGCCTGTTCAGCTGCGCCTATCACGCGTGGAGCTACGAGCGCGACGGGGCCCTGCGCACCATCCCCTCGCAGCAGGACGGCTTCCCCTGCACCGAGCGGGGCGAGTTCGGGCTGATCGAGCTACCCGCCGAGGAGCGTCACGGCATCGTGTGGGTGGTCCTCACCCCGGGGTCCGGTATCGACGTCGCCGCGCACCTCGGCGCCGAGCTCGACGCCGAGCTGACGAGCTGGGGCCTCGAGCACGCCGTCCAGGAGCGGATCGACCGCTTCGACAACAACTTCAACTGGAAGTTCACCATCGACGGATTCCTCGAGGGCTACCACCTGCGTTACCTGCACGCCAAGACCATCGGCGCGTACTTCGTGACCCCCGACCTGGCCCTGTTCGACCGGTGGGGCACGCACACCCGCATGACCCTCACCCGCAAGGCCTTCGAGGCGGTGGCCGACCGGGCGCCCGGCGAGATCGAGCTGCACACGGTGTCGATCCCGGTGTACGTGCTGTTCCCGGCCACGGTGCTCGTGTGGCAGAACGATCACTGGGAACTGTGGACGTCCTTCCCCGACCCCACCGACCACACCCGCTCCATCGCCCGGGCCCGTCTGATGGCCCCCACCCCCGACAGCGTCGAGTCCGAGCGGGCACTGTGGGACAAGAACTGGCGGATCCTCATGGACACCGTCGAGCAGGAGGACTGGCGTGCGGCGGCCTACACCCAGCGCGGCCTCGCGGCCGCACCGGCCGAGCTGGTCTTCGGACGCAACGAGCCCTGCCTGCAGCACTTCCACCGCACGATCGACCAGTTCTGCGGCGACCGACCCGACGCCGACCAGGGCTAGCGATCGGCCGGCTCAGCACCGGTGAACCACCCCCCCGACACCGACACCGGCCGTACCGACACCGGCCGTACCGGACAGGATACGGAGCGCCGCGCCGCGCGTCGTGAGGCCCGGCGGGCGTCGGTGCCGCCGCTGCGCTACCCGCCGGAGCTACCGGTCAGCGAACGTCACGACGACCTGCTCGCCGCCATCCGCGACCACCAGGTGGTCATCGTCGCCGGGGAGACCGGCTCCGGCAAGAGCACCCAGCTACCCAAGCTGTGCCTCGAGGCCGGCCGGGGTCTCGACGGGTTCATCGGCCACACCCAACCGCGACGCATCGCCGCCCGGGCGGTGGCCGAACGGGTGGCTTCCGAGCTCGGCGAGGAGGTGGGCGGGCTCGTCGGCTACGCCGTGCGCTTCACCGACCGGGTGAGCGACCGGACCCTGGTCAAGGTGATGACCGACGGCATCCTGCTGGCCGAGATCCAGCGCGACCGGATGCTGCGGCGCTACGACACCATCATCATCGACGAGGCCCACGAGCGCAGCCTCAACATCGACTTCCTGCTGGGCTACCTCACCCGGCTGCGGCGGCAACGGCCCGACCTCAAGATCATCATCACCTCGGCCACCATCGACACCGAGCGCTTCGCCCGGCACTTCGACGACGCCCCGGTCATCAGCGTTACCGGCCGCACGTACCCGGTAGAGGTGCGCTACCGGCCGCTCGAGGGCGGAGCGGAGGCCGACGCGGTCGATCGCGACCAGATCCAGGGCGTCTGCGACGCCGTCGACGAACTGTGCGACGACGGCCCCGGCGATATCCTGGTTTTTCTGTCCGGTGAGCGCGAGATCCGCGACACCGCCGACGCCCTACGCCAGCAGGAACGGCGCGATACCGAGATCCTGCCGCTCTACGCCCGGCTTTCGATGGCCGAGCAACACCGGGTGTTCTCCCCCCACCGCGGCCGCCGGGTCGTGCTGGCCACCAACGTCGCCGAGACGTCGCTCACCGTTCCCGGCATCCGCTCGGTGGTGGACACCGGCACCGCCCGCATCTCCCGGTACAACCGCCGGACCAAGGTGCAGCGTCTGCCCATCGAGGCGGTGTCACAGGCCTCCGCCAACCAGCGCGCCGGACGATGCGGCCGGATCGGGCCGGGAATCTGCATCCGGCTGTACGCCGAGAACGACTTCGCGACGCGCCCGCCCTTCACCGAGCCGGAGATCCTGCGGACCAACCTCGCCTCGGTCATCTTGCAGATGGCGGCGCTGCAGCTCGGAGATATGGCGTCGTTCCCTTTCGTGGAGCCACCCGACCGGCGGGCGGTCAAGGACGGCATCACCCTGCTCGAGGAACTCGGTGCCCTCGACCCCGACCATGAACAGACGGAGCGCTGGCTGACCCCCATCGGGCGGCGCCTGGCCCGGCTGCCCATCGACCCACGGCTCGGGCGCATGATCCTCGAGGCCGACCACCGCGGCTGTGTGCGCCAGGTCTCGATCATCGCCGCCGCCCTGTCGATCCAGGACCCCAGGGAACGCCCCACCGGCCAGGAGCAGGCCGCGGCCGAGCAGCACCGCCGGTTCCGCCATCCCGACTCGGACCTGCTCGCCTACCTGAACCTGTGGACCTACCTGCAGGAACGGCAGCACGAGCTGTCCTCGAGCGCCCTGCGACGGTTGTGTCGCAACGAGTACCTCAACTACCTGCGGGTACGGGAATGGCAGGACCTGGTCTCGCAGCTCCGTTCGATCACCAACCAGCTCGGCATCGCCACCAACCACGACGATGTCCCCGACAACGACGTCACCCGGTGCCTGCTGGCAGGGTTGCTGTCCCAGATCGGGCTACGCGACCCCGACCGGGGCGACTTCCTCGGCGCCCGCGGGGCCCGTCTCGCCATCGCCCCCGGGTCCGCGCTGCAACGCAAGCCACCGCGCTGGATCATGGCCGCCGAGCTGGTGGAGACCAACCGGCTGTGGGCGCGCGGGGTGTCGAAGGTCCAGCCCGAATGGGTGGAACGGCTGGCTCCTCACCTGCTGACCTACCACTACAGCAACCCGACGTGGTCACCGGAACGGGCCGCCACCATGGCCGTCGAACGGGTCAGCCTGTACGGGCTGCCCATCATCGCCGGCCGGCGGGTCGACTTCGGACGGATCGACGCCGCCTACGCCCGCGAGCAGTTCATCCGTCACGGCCTGGTCGAGGGCGACTGGTCGGGCCACCACCGCTTCCTGCAGCACAACCGCGAGGTGCTCGACGAGATCAAACAGCTGCAGGACCGTACCCGAAGGTACCTCGCAGCGGACGACGACGTGTTGCACGACTTCTACGACGCCCGGGTCGGCGCCGAGGTCGTGTCCGGCCACAGCTTCGACCGATGGTGGAAACGCACCCGCCACGACCAGCCCCATCTGCTCGAGATCACCGCGGCGACCGTGCTGGGCACCGACGGCGCCGAGGTGGACCTCGCCCCCTACCCCGACCACTGGAACGCCGCGGGGTTACAGCTCCCCCTGCACTACCGCTTCGCCCCGGGCGAGGCCGACGACGGCATCACCGTCGAGATCGCCCTCACCGAGCTCAACCAGGTACGCGCCACCCCCTTCGCCTGGCTGGTGCCGGGCCTGCGCACCGAGCTGGTGGGAGCGCTCATCCGCCAGCTCCCCAAGCCGTTGCGCAAGGAGTTCGTTCCCATCCCCGACCATTCCTCCGTCATCGCCGCGCAGCTCGACGACCCAGCCGGTGACCTGGCCGGTGACCTGGTCGAGCTGCTCGCCCGGCGACTGTCCCACGCCGCCGGACAGGCGATACCGGCGGGTCTGCTCCGGCTCGACGAACTCGACGACCACCTGCGGATGAACTTCCGGGTCCTCGACACCACCGGCAAGGTCCTGGGCGAAGGACGCGATCTCGACCTGCTGGCCGCGGCGTTGCGCCCACGCCTGCGGGCCACGCTGCGTCGGGCCTCGGCCGACCTCGAACAGCGGGGACGGCGCGGCTGGGAGTTCGGCACCATCAGCCCGGTGGTCGAGACCGAACGCGACGGCAAGCTGCTACGGGGCTACCCGGCCCTCGTCGACGAGGGCGACAGCGTCGGCCTGCGCGTGCTGTCCACCCCTGAGGAACAGTCCGCCGCCCACTGGGACGGCACCCGGCGGCTGCTGCGCCTCACCACCGCCGGGCCGCTCAAGGCGCTGCGCCCGCTGCTCGGCAACGAGCTCAAGCTGGCCGCCGCGCGGCTCGGCGTCGGGGTGGCCGACTTCGCCCAGGATTGCGTGACCGCCACCTTCGACCACCTCCTCGAGGAGGCCGGAGGCCCGGTGTGGGACGCCGATGCCTTCGAGGCGCTGCGGCGATCGGTCGGTGCCACGGCGTCGACCCTGGCGGTGCGCGTCACCGGTGAGGCCGCCCGGCTGGTCGTGCTGGCCGCCTCGTTGCGGGTCCGCCTCGAGCAGCTCACCAACCCCCTCGCTGCCGGGGCCGCCGCCGACCTGCGGCTGCAGCTCGATGACCTCGTCCATGCCGGTTTCGTGGCCGCGGCCGGCATCGACAAGCTGGCCGACCTCCGCCGCTACCTCCAGGGCGTCGAACGACGCCTCGACAAGGTCGGGAAGGACCCCCACGGCGACGCAGCCCGGATGGCCAAGATCCACGCCCTCGAACGCGACTTCGACCGGGTCGCGGCCCGCTGGCCCGCCGGGGGTCATCCCCCCGAGGTCACCGCGGTCCGCTGGCTGCTCGAGGAACTGCGGGTCGCCACCTTCGCGCAGGTCCTCGGCACCCCGACCGCGGTCAGCGAGAACAAGGTGCGCGCCGCCATCAGCGAGCTCGACCGCCTGGGCTGACGGTCCTCCGTCCCGTCCGTCCCGTGCGGGTCCGTGGATAGGCCACCGCGATCAGCAACGGGCCGGTGGCCATCATCGCCACGCTCACCCAGAACGCATCGTGCAACGCGGCGATCCGCTCGGCACCCTGGCTGTCGCCGAGGATCGCTGCGGCCACGGCCACCCCGAGGGCCATGCCCAGGAAACGCATGGTGTTGTAGGCGGCGTTGGCCGCACCGAGCTTGGCCTCGGCCACGTCGCGCAAAGCCGCCGAGTTGGCCGGGCCCAACATCAGCCCCGAGCCGGACCCGATCATCAGCGTGCCGGGCAGGAACCCCACCACGTAGGTGGAACCGGGTACCAGCCGCCAGGCCAGCCACGCCACCCCGAGCGTTGCCAGCGTCGAGCCGGCCAGCAGCAGGTAGCGATAGCCGTAGCGGTCCGCCACCCGGCCCGCCACCAGGGCGATGGGGATCATGGCGAACGCCCCCGGGCTGATGGCCAGGCCCACATGGAAGATCGAGTACCCCCACACGCTGGTCATGAACAGCGGGTACATGAACCACGTCGACGCAGTGGCGGTGGCCACGAACGCCGCCGCCAGGGTGGCCACCCGGAACGAACGCACCCGCAGCAGGCTCAGGTCGAGCAGCGGCTCGGGATGGTGCAACGAGCGCCGCACGAACAGCACGCCCGCCCCGAGTGCGACGACCCCGATGGTCAGGATCGCCGGGGAGGTCCAACCCCAGTGGCGGCCCTGCACCACCACCATCGACGTCCCGCCGACCACCACCGTGCCGGCCACCGCCCCGATGACGTCGAGCGGCCGCACCGGCACCGCGGGGTCACGCGGTGGCGGCGGCGCCAAACGGGCCCGGCCACCCAACCAGGCCAGCAGGGCGAAGGGGATCACCACCGCGAACACCATCCGCCAGCTGCTCAACGCCAGGATCGCCGCAGCCATCGTCGGGGCCACGGCGGAACCGAAGGTCCCCATCGCCGACCACGACGACACCACCGACGCATGGCGTTCCAACGGGAACAACGGCAGCACTGCGGCCAGCGACGACGGCAGCACCATCGCCACGCCGATGGCCTGAACCACCCGGGCGGCGATCACCAGGCCGATGACCGGGGCCACCGCCGACAGCCCGGCACCGGCGGCGAACACCAACATGCCGGCCAGGAACACCGGCCGGCGCCCCCACCGGTCGGCCAACCGGCCGCCGAGCAGCATGAAGGTCACCTGCGTGACGTTGAACGCCGAGATCACCCACGAGATCGTCGACAGCGACGCACCGGGAAAGGCGTCCTCGAGCACCGGCACCGCAATGTTCGACGCAGTGGTCACGAAGCTGGCCAGGAACATGGCCGCCGCGGCGACGACCAGCGCCTGGTTGGCCCAGCGCAGTGCCGGCGCGTCGGCTTGGTGCTCGCGGTCCATGAACCCCCCGGTTCGCCCACCGGTGCAGCCACGGCTGCGCTCCCGGTATGGATCCTCTACCGTAGAGCGAACCGAGTGAGCCGTCGCACCACGGGGACCTGGTGCACCGACCCGAGGAGGTCCACCATGGCCATGCTCCAGGAATCGAGCACCGTTCAGGAACCGAGCACGCTGCACGACCCGGCGCAGGCCATCGACCCTGCCCTGGCCGCAGGCAAGGCGGTCGCGTCCGGCGCCAGGCGACCGGCGAAGGCAGCCCTCGACCCCGAACAGCTGACGTCGTTCCACACCAACGGGTACCTCGTCATCCGCAATGCCTTCGACGAGGCCACCCTGAACCGGTTCGAGACCGCGGCCCGCAGCCATCCACCGGTCGACCAGGTCGTGGTGGGCAAGCAGTACCCCGCAGCTGGACGCTGGACGCTGGCCCGCAACGCCATGGCCGACCCCGACCTGGCCTTCATCATGGCCACGCCGGAGATGACCGAACCGATGCGGGCCGTGCTCGACGACGACCCGAAGATCATCATGTTCGCCTACTACGACCGGACCCCGGGCGGGGCGGGCCTACCCAGCCACAGCGACTACAAGCGCTGGCGGCCGATCGGCTCGTCGATGCGCTGGGCGTTCGCCATCGTGCCGCTGTGCGACTTCGACGAGGCGGCCGGCAAGCTCGAGTTCGTGCCCGGCTCCCACCGGGTGGCCCACTCCCCCGATCCGTACGCCCCGGTGTGGAACGCCGAACGGCCGACGCCGCCAACCGAGGACCGGTTCATCGACCCCGAGCTCAAGCGTGGCGACCTCGCCATCGTGGACATGCACACCTGGCACCGCGCCGGCACGAACAACGCCGCGCACCACCGCACCGGGCTGTTCACCAAGTGGTGTGCGGCCACCCAGCCCCCGGCAACCGGTTGGTTCCCCTTCAACGACGAGGTGCGCCGGGCCCTCGGCCCCGACGGCGAGCACGTGCTCGGCTTCTCGTCGCCGCTGCCGATCACCGGTACCTCCGCGCTGCTCGAGCGGCTGCGGCCCGACGGTGGGCAGGTCCTGTTCCTCGAGCGGGACGGCAAGCTGGTGCTGCCGGCGGGCCCTGCGGTGAAGGAAGGTTCGATCCCCGACTGGGACGAGGGCAACTACATCGGTGGGCTCAGCGACGCCCTCGCCACCGAGGTACGCACCCGGCCGACCTGGATGTCCTACGTCGGCGACTATCCCGAGGGCGACGGGCTCAGCCGGGTGTACGCCTACCGCGTGCCGCCGCATGCCTGGGGCATCCACCCCAAGGGCGCAGTCTGGCTGTCCGCTGCCGAAGCCGCGGCCCGCATCGACGAGCTCGCCCAGCCGTGGGCGGTCGAAGCGGTGGCCGTATGGCAGCGGGCCGACATGGTCCGGGGCAAGGCGGTCAGCGAAGCGACGGGCCGGGCCGACCAGTACGCCTGCTGAACCGGGCCGCAGCGGTGGCCGGCGACCGGCCGGCCACCACGTTGCTCAGCAGGAACAGGCCTCGAACACCGGAACCGGCACCGGCGTGGCCCGCACCCCATGGTCGGGATGTAGATCCACCACCAGGGCCTGGCCACCGGGATAGCCGGTCGGCGCGCCCGAGTAGAACGCCGTGACGCCGCCGGCGCTGACATCGGTCAGCACGTGGTGGTGACCCAGGGCTACGTAGTCGGCACCGGTGGCGGCGATGTCGGCGGCGGTGATCAGCGACGAGCGGCCGGCGCCGTCGACCGAGTCGTCACCGATGTGCAGGCCGTGGCCCAACACCAGGTACCACGCATCGGCGTCGGGCCGGCCGGGCACGCCGTGCAAGGGCCGGTAGCGGGCCGAGTGCTCGTCCATGGCCTTGCCCCACAGCACCAGATCGCCGTCGAACAGCTCGCTGGTGGTGCCGTGCAGTTCGTCGAAGAACACCGTGTGCGAGCCGCTCACCACGTGACCGTGGCGGCGGTACAGCGAGCTGTCGTCGTGCACGTCGTGGTTGCCCACGATCAGCACGGTGACGCCGGGGAAGCCGTCGAGCACCCCGAAGGCCTTGCCGACCAGGGTCTCGTCGACCCGAGCATGGTCGAACAGGTCGCCCATGACCAGCACGCCGTCCACGCCGTGCTCGCGGGCCAGGGCGTCGACCGCAAGCAACGGGCAAACGCAGTGACGGTGGTGGGTGGCCGCGCCGTGGTAGCCGTGCGAGCCGAGATGGACGTCGGAGGTGTGCAGGAATCGGAGCGGTCGCCGGCCCACGGGCCCGCCTCTCAGCGCAGCGTGCGGAAGTAGGCCCGCACGTCGTGGACGAACAACTGGGGCTGCTCGAAGGCGGCGAAGTGACCGCCCTTGGTCTGCTCGTTCCAGTACGTGATGTTGGTGAACTGCGGCTCCATCCAGTGCCGCACGGGGGTCACGATCTCCTTGGGGAACACCGTCACCCCGGTCGGTACGTTCACCGGCAGTCGCTTGCCGCCGCGGAAGCTCTCCCAGTACAGCCGGGCCGACGACGCGGCCGAGGCAGTCACCCAGTACAGCATCAGGTTGTCGAGCAGTTCGTCACGGTGCAGCACGTTCTCGGGGTGGCCATCACAGTCGGTCCACGCCCAGAACTTCTCGAGGATCCATGCCGCCTGGCCCGACGGGGAGTCGGTCAGGCCGTACCCAACGGTCTGGGGACGGGTCGACTGCTCCTTGGAGTACCCCGAATCCCAGTTCTTGTAATATTTCTGGCCCTCGAGGGCACGCTGCTCGGCCGGGGTCGGCTCACCCTCGATGCGGGGCCGAGCACCCATGGCCAGCGTGACGTGGATGCCCAGGCAGTGCTCGGGGTCCTGACCACCGATGGCGGTGGTGACCGCCGAGCCCCAGTCGCCACCCTGGGCGGCGTAACGGTCGTAGCCGAGACGGGCCATCAGCTGCGTCCACACCTCGGCGATGCGGTCGACACCCCATCCGATGGTGGTGGGCTTGCCGGAGAAGCCGTAGCCGGGCAGCGACGGGCACACCACGTGGAAGGCGTCGGCGGCGTCGCCACCGAAACGGGTGGGATCGACGAGGGGCTCGATGACCTTGTGGAACTCCACGATCGAACCGGGCCAGCCGTGGGTCATGATCAGCGGCATCGCGCCCTCGTGCGGCGAACGGGCGTGGATGAAGTGCACGTCGAGCCCGTCGATGGTGGTCATGAACTGGGGGAAGCGGTTCAGCGCCGCCTCGCGGGCACGCCAGTCGTAGGTGTCGGCCCAGTAGCTGCACATGTCCTGGATCCACGCCAGCGGGGCGCCCTGGCTCCAGTCGTCCACCAGTTCCGCCTCCGGCCAGCGGGTGTTGTGCAGCCGGGCCCGCAGGTCGGCCAGCACGTCGTCGGCCACCTCGATGCGGAACGGTCGGATCTCTTGGCTCATGGGCAGCTTCCCCCTGTTACGGACGACATAGGCAACATTAGAGCCCTCACACGATCCGGCTGTCGTGGTTGCCCCAGTAGCGGTCGCGCAGCAGCCGCTTGTAGAGCTTGCCGGTGGGCAGGCGGGGCAACTCGTCGAGAAAGTCCACCGAGCGGGGCACCTTGTAGTGGGCGATCTGCGTGCGGGCGAAGGCCAGCAGCTCCTGCTCGAGCTCGGGGCCGGCGGCGACCCCCTCGGCGGGCTGGACCACGGCCTTGACCGCCTCGCCCATCTCCGGGTCGGGCACGCCGAAGACCGCCACGTCGGCGACCTTGGGGTGCATGACCAGGCAGTCCTCGATCTCCTGGGGGTAGATGTTGACCCCGCCGGAGATGATCATGAACGACTTGCGATCGGTCAGGTACAGATAACCCTCGGCATCCACGTAGCCGACGTCACCCAGGGCGCTCCACAACCAGTGCGTCGGGTGCTGCGAGGAACGGGTCTTGTCGGGGTCGTTGTGGTATTCGAAGGCCTGCACGTCGCGCTCGAAG
This sequence comes from Acidimicrobiia bacterium, assembly GCA_947476745.1. Lineage (GTDB taxonomy): Bacteria > Actinomycetota > Acidimicrobiia > Acidimicrobiales > CAIXPF01 > CAIXPF01. Next base: position 158,649 of record CANJRG010000004.1, read on the forward strand.
TAGATGAGCCCCGGCTCGCCCACCGGCAGTTCGTTGCCGTCGTCGTCGCAGATGTGGATCACGCCGATCAGCGGACGGCCGACCGAACCCGCATGGGCCAGCCACTGCTCGGAGTCGATGAAGGTGAAGCCGTTGAACTCGGTACCGGCGTAGTACTCGAGCAGGATCGGGCCCCACCAGTCGATCATCTGGCGCTTGACCTCGACCGGGCAGGGTGCAGCGGCGTGGATGGCGACCCGGTGCGAGGACAGGTCGAAGCCCTCCCGTTCGGACGGGTCGAGCTTGAGCATCCGGGTGAACATGGTCGGCACCCACTGGCTCTTGGTGACCCGGTACCGCTCGATGAGCCGCAGTGACTCGACGGCGTCGAAGCGCTCCATCACCACGCACGTCCCGCCGAGTGCCTGCGTGGCGGTCGTCGCCGCCAGCGGGGCCGAGTGGTACAGCGGCGCCGGCGAGAGGTAGGTGTCCTCGGCGACGAAGGAGAACAGCCCCTGCATCACCGCGGTGATCAGCAGGCTCGGCGCAGCCACCGACTCGCCGCTCAACGGCCGCTTGATGCCCTTGGGCCGCCCGGTGGTGCCCGACGAGTACAGCATCGTCTCGCCGCGGGGCTGGTCGGCGAGGGGCTCGGCCGGCTGGGTGGCGATGGCCGCCTCGTAGGCCTCGAACCCCTCGACGGTGCCGTCCCACATGTGCCGCAGCGGGCAGTTGGGGATGTCGGGCAGGATCTGGGTCGCCAGCGCCGCCAGGGCATGGGAGGCGACGAGGGCCTTCGCTCCGCAGTCGTTGATGATGTACGCCGCCTCGTCGGCCTGCAGGTACCGGTTGACGGTGGTGAAGTACAGCCCCGAACGCATGGCCGCCCAGTACGCCTCGAAGTAGCGCGGATGGTTCTCGGCCAGGATGGCCACGTGGTCACCGGGGCGCAGGCCGGCCGCCCACCACAGCTGCGCCAACCGGGCCGATCTGTCCTCGAGCTCCCGATAGGTGACGACGGTGCCGTCGAAACGGGGCCCGGCCATGATCACCGCAGGCTTGTCGGGCTGGGTCTGCGCATGGACTCCGGGGTACATACCCGACAGTGTCGACCATGACGGCCGGGTCGCACAATGACAGCCTGGCGCTGTCCCAGCAGCCGGGGGTTCAGGGTCCCGATGGGCCCGCTCGGGTCGGCCCAGCCGGCCCTGAGCTTCCCGGACCCGTCCGTGGTGGGTGCCGGCCGGGGTGATCCGGTACCGTTTGGGCTATGGCCAACGAGTATGGACGGCTGCCCAAAGCCGACCCTGACACGCTCCCCGACGAGCTGCGCGAGCGCCTCGGCATCTGGTTCGACAAGGCGTACAAGGACGACAACCTGTTCCTCACCCTGGCCAACCGCCCCGGGGTGCTGGACATGTTTCTCAACTGGGTGTCCTTCGTGTACACCGATGCCTCGTCGCTGGACCCCAGGACGGTGGAGCTGTGCCGCATCCGCATGGCGACCCGCAACCAGTGCGTCCATTGAAGCCTCGCCCGTAGCGCATCGTTGGTGCGCAGAGGACTGACCGAGGAGATGGTGCAGGCGGCGTTGGGCGATCTCGACGTGGCCGACCTGCCGCCCAAGACGGTGGCGGCGCTGCGCCTCGCCGACCTGCTGACCGAGCCCCGGCCCGAGATCGGGCCCGACGTGTTCGAGTCGTTGCAGGCCGATCTCGAACCCGGCGAGATCCTGGAGCTGGCCGCGGCCATCTCCGTCGGGTCGGGCTGGCAGCGAATGATCGAGGCCTTCGGGATCCGCCCCGACCACTGGTCGGAAGCAACTCCCCTGCCCTGGCAGGGCGACGAGCCCGAAGGCACCGCATGAGCGCGGCACCTGCGCCGACCACCGTCGACTTCCACTTCGACGTCATGTGCCCGTGGGCGTACCAGACGTCGCTGTGGATGCGCGACGTGCGCGACCAGCTCGGTCTTACCGTCAACTGGCGGTTCTTCAGCCTCGAGGAGGTCAACCGCCAGGAGGGCAAGAAACACCCGTGGGAGCGTGACTGGTCCTACGGCTGGTCGATGATGCGTATCGGGGCCGTACTGCGGCGCCGTGACATGGCGCAGCTCGACGCCTGGTACGCACGGGCCGGGCGGGCCTTGCACGTCGAGGGACACAAGCCCCACGAGCCCGATGTGGCCCGCCATCTCCTCGCCGAGATCGGGCTCGATCCGGCAGTGGTCGACGAGGCCATGGCCGATGAGACCACCCACGACGAGATCCGGGCCGAACACCAGCGGGTCATCGACGCCGGGGGTTTCGGGGTGCCCACCCTGTTCTTCCCCGACGGGCAGTGCGTGTTCGGGCCGGTCCTGCTCGACCCGCCCACCGGCGAGGCAGCGGTACGCCTGTGGTCGGCCACGACGGCGTGGCTCGAGTTCCCCCACCTCTACGAGATGAAGCGGCCCAAGACCCGGGACGACGAGCGTCTCATCACCGAGGCGTTCCGGCCCTATCTCGAGGCTCGGGACTGGGTCAGCATCGACCGCGGCAAGGTCGTGGAGTTCAAGCCGCCGAGCTGAACGGCCCGAGCGTGGGTGGAGCGGTCCCGCCGGACCCACCACCCCCGCCACGGCGGCCGCTACTCGAGGACCTCGGCTGCGGCGAGCTCGGCGATGCGGTCGCCGTCGTAGCCCAAAATGTCGGTGAGGATCTCGAACGCGTGCTGGCCCAGCGACGGCGCAGCCGCCGCCACCACCGGCGACCCCTCGATGCGCAGCCGCGGCGCCTCGATGGTGATCCGCCCGTTGACGGCATGGTCCACCGCCAGCCAGTGACCCCGCTCCACCAGCTGCGGGTCGACCGACAGCTGCACCGCGCTGTCGAGGCCGTGGGCCGGCACCCCGACCTCCTGCAGGCGGACCGCCAGCACGGTGGCATCCTGCGGGGCGGTCCACGCCGCGATCAGCCGGTCGAGCTCGTCGCGCCGTTCGAGCCGCTCCGCCGTGCGCAGTGCCCGCAGCTGCGGGTCGAACCCCGCCTCGTCGCACAGCCGCTCCCACTGGGCGTCGGTCTGGCACACGATGGCGATCCAGCGATCCTCCCCGGCGGCGGGGGCCACCACATGCGGGGCGTGGTTGCGATCGGTGTTGCCCGCCCGTTCCCAAACCCGGCCGTTGAGGTCGTAGTCGAGGAACGCCGGGCCGAGTGACCACATCGCCCCCTCGGTCTGGGACACGTCGAGATGACAGCCCTGCCCGGTGCGCTGCTGATGAACCAGAGCGGCAAGCAGCGCCGCCACCCCCATACGGGGCGACAGGTAGTCGGTGTAGCCGCCGTAGGGGCCGACACAGGTACGGTCGGGCCAGCCGGTGGTGTGGAAGAACCCGGCCATGGCCGCGCCGAGGTTGCCGAACCCGGCGAAGCTGGCCAGCGGGCCGACCTGGCCGACCAGCGACGAGGACAGCATGATCAGCTCGGGCTTGATCTTGCGCAGGTCCTCGTAGCCCAGGCCCCAGCGGGCCATCGCCCCCGGCGAGTACGACTCGGTCACCACGTCGCCCCAGCGCACCAGGTCGGCGATGACCTCGCGGCCCTGCGGCTTGTTGGGGTCGAGGCAGATGCCCAGCTTGCCGGCGTTGGCATTGAGGTAGACGGCGGAGTTCTCCGGGTCGGGCTTGTCCTGCCAGAACGGGCTGAGGGTGCGGCCCATCTCGATGCGGTTGGAGGACTCGATGCGCACCACCGTGGCCCCGTGGTCGGCCAGCACCTTCGACACCGACGGCCCGGCGAGGGACCACATGAAGTCGACGACCTTGAGACCCTCCAACGGGCGCCGGGCCGCGGCACCGCCGGGCAGCGGGCGAGCTGTGACCGCCGGACGACGGGCCAGTGAGGCGGCACCGAGCAGCTCCTTGCCACCCTCCCCCAGCCGCGGCGGCGGACCCATCACCGGCAACCGGCCGGTCGACGGCAGCGCCACCGGCCCGGGATACCGTACGGTACGGCCAACGGCCGGGGTGTCCACCTCGTCCCAGTACCCGCGGGCACGGAAGTGCTCGAAGCCGACCACGTCCTCGATGGTCGAGGCCGGAGCGATGAGCAGCTTGCGGGACATCGCCCCGTCGAAGAGCTCCTCCTTGGTCTTGCCGTCGCAGAAGCGCTGCAGCACGTCCTTGAGCCGATCGAACTCCTCGACCGTTTCCTCACCGGTGTGCAGGTGGGTGCCGAACATCACCCAGTCCTTGTCACGCGTGGCCGTGTCGCAACCGCCCTCCTCGTAGATCCACTCGAACAGGCGGCGGCTGAACGGCCCCACGGCGGCGCCGAAGAGGAAGGTGATCGACACCGTGCCGTCGATACACGGCCACACCAGCTTCACGTCGAGCGGGCCGAGACGCATCCCGCCACCGATACGGGCGCCCATCGGGGCGTTGAAGAACTGGGCCAGCACCATCGACTGGGTCGACTGCATGATCGACTGCTGGGCGGAGATGTCGCAGTGACGGCCCACCCCGGAGATCGAGCGATCCCACAGCGCGACCAGGGCGGCGTCGGCCGCGTCGCCCGCCGGCTGGAACCAGGCCTGCGGCACGGCGCACCGCACCGGCGCGCGATCGGCGTCGCCACACAGCAACAGCTGACCGGCCGATGCCAGCGCCACGAGGTCGGGGGCCTGCCAACGGGCCTTCGGGCCGGTCGAGCCGAACGGGGTGATGGACACGTGGATCAGCTGCGGGTTGACCGCGGCCAGATCGGCCCGGCCCAGCCCCAACGCCTCGAACTCGCCCGGAGTCGCCGTCTCGAACAGGACGTCCGCCGTGCGCACCAGCGCCAGGAACTGCTCACGGTCCTCCGCCGAGCAGGCGAGATCGAGCACCACGCTGCGCTTGGCCCGGTTGGCGGCCCAGTGCACCAGGGACCCCTCGGGGTCGGCCACGTCATCGACGAAGGGGGCGAGGTGCCGGGCCTGCTGGCCGCCGGGCGGCTCCACCGCGATCACCTCGGCACCGAAGCCGGCCAGGATCTGGCCGGCGAGGTGCCCCCGCTCATCGGTGAGGTCCAGAACCCGGATCCCGTCCAGCATCGTCACGTGGCCTCCCTCATCGCGGCGCGCACCCTGACTGGTCGGGGCCCGCTCGGTCGGCCAAGACTATGACCCCGGTCATAGTCGACGGTGATCGTCCACCGGCACCGACCGGGCCGACGCCCGGCGCGTACTCAGGACCCCGAGGCGGGGAACAGCGCGTCGAACGCGGCCAGGAAGCAGCCCATCGGCGCGGTGGTGATGCCGGCACCGATCTGGCCGACGCCCGCCGCCCGGTGGGCGATGCCGGTATTGATCACCGGCAGGACTCCGCCATCGAGGACCCGCCGCACGTCGATGCCGGCCACCGTGGGGGCGAAACCCAACGGCGGCAGGGTGAACGCCGGGTTCCGGCCGATCCCGATGCGCTGCATCCGCCGGCTGTTGGCCACCGCGTCGGCCGGGGTCCCGCCGACGAACTGGGCGATCGCCGGCGCGGCCGCCATGGCGAACCCGCCGAGGCCGGCGGTCTCGGTGATGGCGCTGTCGCCGAGGTCCGCGGCGGCGTCCTGCGGCCCGAAGCCGGGGAAGAACAGGCCGTCCACCACCGGCGCCGGCGCCTCGAACCACCGGTCGCCCGCGCCGGACACCCGGATGCCGAACTGCACACCGTTGCGGGCCATGGTGGTCACCATGGTGCTGTGCGGCACCCCTTCCGCGGCGCGCAGCATGGCCTTGCACGCCGCCATGGACAGGTTGAGGAAGAAGTGGTCGTTTCCTCCGATGAAGGTAGCCACCCGGCCCAGGGCGGCCACCGGCGCACCGCTGGCCAGCAGGTCGGGCAGCAGACGGCGCACCAGCAAGCCGGTCGCGGCCGCATTGCGGTTGTGGACCTCGTCGCCCATGTGCAGCGCCTGCGCCATGATCGGCCGCAACGGCAGCCCACCGGCCTCGCCGGAGCGGGTCAGGCGCAGCGTCGAGGCCAGAACCGGCCCGAGCTCGTCGCGCATCCAGGCCAGGCGGTCGAGCACCTCCGGGCCATTGGCGCCGAAACGCAACACCGCACCGAGGCCCTCGTTGAGCGAACTGAACGAATGCCGGCCCGACGAACGGTCCTCGACCACCCACATCGGCATCGACGGGCTGACCACCCCGGCCATGGGGCCGACCGCGCCGTGATGGTGGCACGGCTCGGTTGCCACCGCACCACCGCGCAGCAGGGCCTCGGCCGCGTCCGGGTCGCCGGCCCAACCCTCGAACAGCACCGCGCCGACCAGCGCGCCCTGCATCGGGCCGCACATGTCGGCGTAGTCGATCGGTGGCCCGGCGTGCAGCAACCGGCGCGCCCCACCACCCAGTGCGGCGATGGCCGTCGCCGCCGCAGACACGTCGACCAGCACCGGATCCGCGGCCAGGAATGCAGCCACGGCGGTGGCGTTGGCCGCAGCCACCTCGGCATCGGACAGGGCCACGGCCAACCGCCAAGCCCGGTCGGGGTCGGCCCCGGCCGGCGGTCGCCATGCCACCGGGCTCACCCGGCCGCCGGCTGCCTCGACCGCCCCGGCGAAGCCGCTCAGGCCGACGTTGAGCACCCCGAGCGGGCTCGGCCCGAACAGTCCGTCACGCGCCGAATCGTCGATGGCAGCATTCATGGCTGGGTTCGTGGAAGCGTTCATGGCTGCCTTTCCGGCGCCATGAGCCGCTCCGCCGCCAACTCGGCCGCCGCGGCGTTCGACGGGGCCACCAGGGCGCCGGCGCGGCGCAGGGCATCGACCACCGCCCGTCGTGGCACCGGGTCGGCGTCGGTGCCGCAGACGTGAACCACCACGTCGGGGCCCGACCGGCGTGCCACCAGCAACGGCAGCAAGCCGGCGAGCGGGTCACCGGAGGCGCCGTGGCCGAGCACCACGTCGAGCAGGACCACCGCCACCGTCGGATCCTCCAGGGCCTCGGCCACCCAGCGGTCGCGGGTGGCCGGATCGATCATCGGATGGGGACGACCGTCGGTGAACTCGTCCGCGCCGAGGTCGACCACCACATGGCCCTCGAGGCCGGCCCCGGCACCCAAGCGGACCGAACCCGGAGCCGGGGCATTCGAGGCCACCGTGACCCCCAGCCCCCGCAGCACCAACTGGGCCTCGTAGCCGAGCGTTCCGCCGCTGAACAGCCCGCGCAGCCAGCGCCGGGGACGATCGTCGCGGACACCGTGGGCCGAGGCCGCTGCGGTCGCGGCCGTCACCGCTGCGCCGCCGAGGGCCGCTGCCAGCCCCGCCGCGTCGGGACCGCCCGGGATAGCTGCGACGGGCCCGCCCAGGCCGGTTGCCACGAACCCACCGCGGTCCGCCGCCGGCGCCTCGGCCAGCCGCGCAGCCAACCGTGCCGCCTCGGCCAACGTGGCGGCGCCGTATACGCCAGCCGGTGCAACCGCGGCCACGTCAGTGCCCAGCAGGACGGCCACCACCGGCTTACCCAGCGAGCCGGCCACCTCGAGGACGCGGCGGGCCACGGCCGCGTCGGGCGGCTTGGACACCACGACGACGACCTGGGTGGCCGGATCGGCGCCGAGCAACAGCAGGGCGTCGAGGGTCGAGGAGCCCCCCACCGCCGGCGACAGGTCACGACCGCCGGTTCCGATCAGCTGCGACACCCCGATCCCGAGGCGGTCGAGCTGGGTGCTGACCTCCTGCAGACCGGTGCCCGAAGCACCGACCAAACCGACCGGCCCACGGCGCACCACGTTGGCAAAGGCCAGGGGCGTACCATCGAGTATGGCCGTGCCGCAATCCGGGCCCATCACGAGCAGACCGCGGGAGCGACCCAGCGCCTTCAGCGCGACCTCCGCCTCGACCGGCACGTTGTCACTGAAGATCATCACGTGCAGTCCGGCATCGAGCGCCTTGCGGGCCTCCGCCGCGGCGAACGGACCGGGCACCGAGATCAGCGCCACCGACGGCGCGTGTCCGCCGGGGGATCGGGCCAAGGCATCAGCGATGCAGGTCGCCGGCTCCTCGCCGCCGGACCCTGATCCGCCGACAGCAGGGTCGATGGTCGCGGTGAGCGCTGCCAGTCCGTCGGCCAGTGCCGCGTCGGCCGCCTCTTCCGAATCGGCCACCACCAGCACCAGCACGTCGGACGGGCCGGCATCGAGCGGGCCTGCGGCCCCGGCATCGACCGCTGCCGCGACGTTGGCCGGGGTCGCCATCGCCACCGAGGCTCGGCTCACCCCGGCGCTCGCCGCCAGCCGGGCCGACACCGCCAGCAACGCCACCGAGTCGCGATAGCAGTCGCTGGCCACACCCCATCGCACGATCATCGGGCACCGCCTGTTGTCCGGACGTACCAATCAGTATCGTTAGCCGAGCACGACCCCGGGTTCACCGCAAGGTGGGTCAGCGGCTCGACCATACCGGTCAGCAAGTCGGCTCCGGAGGTGGCACCGACCGACACGAGAGCGCCGAAGGCCCGGGCATGATCGCCGCCCACGGCGGGGTCGAGCAGGGCCTGGCGGGCATCGAGCAGTGCGGCGGCGAAACGGCCCGCCAAGCCATGTTCGAGGTAGTACCGACTGAACGGGGTCGTGGCCGACAGCCGCTGCGCCACGGCATGGCGGAGCCGTTCCGATGCGTTCGACGGTCCGCACACGGCGGGTCGCGCCTGCAGCAACGCCAGCAACCCCACCAGCAGGTCGTCCCCCGACGGGGTGAGACCGGGCCCGAACCCCACCAGCGCATCGAGCACTGCGCCCGGGTCGCCTGCGGGCACGGCCAGGACGTCGAGCACAGCGACGAACCGGGCACGCGCCGCGGAGTCACTGCGGCCACCCAGGGCGAGCGCTGCTTCCATCCCCTCGGCCATCGCCCGACCCGGGTCCTGCGCCGACCCCGCATACCGCGTCCCAGCGCCGGCGGTCCCGGCGGGCGCCGACGCGGCATCACCCCGGCGGTGTTCCCACGACGTTGCGGCGCCGCGAAGAACCTCCCAGCGCGGACCCACCGCGGGCCGGAACTCCCAGCGATCGCCCTCGAAGATGACCTGGGCACCCGCCGCGGTGGCGGCGCGACCGGCCAACGCCGCGACCTCGATACACACACCGCCCGGCACGCACCCGACGTCGGGGCCGTGCAGCATCCCCACCACCCGACCGTCACAGGACAGGTACCACGCCCGGGCGGTCACCAGGCAGACCACGCCGTGGGCGGGGCCGCTCGGGGCGACATCGGACCAGGAACGAGCCCGAACCGACGTGCGCAACGCAGCAATCGTGCCGACGGTCATCCCAGCGACCGGCACACGGCCGTGCTGGACGAGACCCAGGCGAAGATGGCGCCCTGGGCCTCGAACATCGCCAGGCCCACCCGCTGGAACTCGGGGAAGTAGGACCCGACGCAGTCCTCGAGCACCACGCACTCGAAACCGCGGTCGTTGGCCTCGCGCACCGTGGTGTGCACACAGACCTCGGTGGTCACCCCACACACCAGCAGCGTGCGGATCGAGCGGTCCCGCAGGATCAACTCGAGGTCGGTGGCGTAGAAGGCGCCCTTGCCGGGCTTGTCGATCACCGGCTCGCCGGGAAGCGGGGCCAGCTCGTCGATGATGTCGTGGCCGCTCTCACCGCGCACCAGGATCCGGCCCATCGGACCATCGGTGCCGATGAAGCGCTTCCCGCCCCGTTCGAGCTTGGACTGCGGGCAGTCGGTCAGGTCGGGCCGATGCCCTTCCCGGGTATGGATGACCAGCAGACCTGCGGCACGAGCCGCGTCGAGCACGGACCTCGTCGGTTCGATCGTGGTGCGCAGCAGACCGACGTCGTTGCCCAGCAACTCGCCGAACCCGCCGGGTTCGAGGAAGTCGCGCTGCATGTCGATCACCACCAACGCCGTGCGCGTGGGGTCCATCACCGCCGGGAACGGTCGTGCCGGTAGGTCGATCAGGTCACTCATCGCTGCTCCAGGTAAGCCCGCCACCCGCCGAAGCGTGTCACCTCGGCGGCGCCCTCGAGAGCGTAGGGCTCGCAGACGAAGCCGCTGTGCCAACGACCGTCGGCCAGCTCAATCGAGCCGATCGCCAACGGGGGCGGTACCTCGGCCACGAACGAGCCGAACGCCGCCTCGCCAAGGGCCCAGACCTCGACCGCGATGGCCGAGCCGCCCTCGCGAACGCGTTGCATGCCGGGTTTCGGGGGCGTGGTATCGGGCAGGGCGAACAGCCGGTACGCCGGCGCGGTCGACGTCGCAGCCAGCAGCCGGGCCCCGCGTTGGGTGAGCTGGTGGTTGAGCGCCATGCCGCTGAGGTGCGCACCCACCACCACCAGGGACTGCTCGCCGGGCCCGACCGGCACCGGCGGCCACGACGTCACGTCCTCGCCGAGCAGTCCCATGGCGAGATCGGCCAGCGGCTCGTCGCTCCAGGCCGGGCCGATCAGCTGGACCCCGTTCGGCATGCCATCGGCCCGACGCGGGCCGGGTAGGGCCACGGCCGCCATACCCAGCAGGTTGGTGAAGGTCGTGAACCGGCCCAGCGCGCTGTTCGCGCCGAGCGGATCGGCGGCGACCTGTTCGGGGGTGGTGACCCCGGGGATGGTCGGCAGCAGCAATGCGTCGATGTCGTTCCACAGCGCGGCGTGTTGCCGGCCGGCCGCGGCCAGCCGGTACTCGGCGGCGTAGGCGTCGGTGGCCGTCGTCGCCATCGACCCGGAGATGATCGACGCCACGACCGGGTCGGCATCGGGTGGCCCGGCGGCGAGGAACGCTCCGACGGCAACCGCGCGCTCAGCGGTGAAGGGCCCGCCGTAGAGCCAGCTGCCGACCTCGAGCAGGCCGGCGATGTCGACCTCGACCAGCTCGAGGGCGGGCTGTGTCTCGGCCAGCGACGCCACGTACGCCGCGAACGCCACGGCCACCGGCTCCTCGCAGTACGTCGCCAGACCCGACGGTATGCCGAGGCGTCGTACGGGGGCGGCGACCGGCCCGGGTGTGCTCGACCAGGGGTCGCCGGGATCAGGTCCGGCCATGACCGCGGCCACGGTCCGGGCGTCGGCCACGTTCGCGGCGAACACCGTGATGCAGTCGATGCGACGCACCGCCGGGACGCTCCCGGTGTTGGGCACCCGACCCGGAGTCGGCTTCAGGCCCACCAGCTCGCACAACGCAGCGGGCACCCGGCCCGAGCCGGCGGTGTCGGTGCCCAGGGCGAAGGGAACCAGGCCCCGGGCGACGGCCACCGCGGAGCCCGAGCTCGACCCGCCGGGGACCAGGGTCGGATGCACCGGATTGCGGGGCGTGCCGTAGGGCGACCGGGTGCCCACCAGGCCGGTGGCGAACTGGTCGAGGTTGACCTTGGCCACCGGGATCGCGCCCGCCGCCCGGAGCCGGGCAACGGCGACCGCGTCGCGCTGGGCCGGATACCCGTAGGACGGGCAGGCCGCGGTGGTGGTTGCCCCGGCCACGTCGATGTTGTCCTTGACCACGAAGGGAATGCCGAACAACGGCAGCTCGGCCGCGCTCGACGCCGGCATCTGGTCGAGCGCGTCGGCCCGTTCGCGGGCCTGGGCCACGAGCGGGTCGCCGATGACGACCGCCGGATCGTCGAGCGACGCGAGCTGCGCCAGGACCGCATCGATCACCGAGCGGACGGTGCTGCCGTCGCGGTAGCGGTCCCGGTAGGACGACAGCGGCACCGTGGCCGCCAACTGCCCGCCCTCGGACCCTGGCTCGGAACCGGCTTCGTTCGGGTTCATACGGCGAGCGCTTCGATCAGTGCCGAGGACGGGGCGATGGCGCCGAACACGCCGCCCTGCATGGTGATCATCTTCAGTGCAGCGCGGTAGTTGCCCTCGTCGGTGGCCCCGGTGCAGTCGGTCAGCAGCAGACACTCGTAGCCGCGGTCGTTGGCCTCACGCATGGTGGTGTGCACGCAGACATCGGTGGTGATGCCGGTGAAGATCAAGTGGGTGATGCCGCGAAGACGCAGCACCAGGTCGAGGTCGGTGGCGTAGAACGCACCCTTGCCGGGCTTGTCGATGACGACCTCGCCCTCGATCGGGGCGACCTCGGGGACGATCTCCCAGCCGGGCTCGCCTCGCACCAGGATGCGTCCACACGGGCCGGCGTCACCGATGCCGGCACCGATGGACTTGGAGCGCCACAGCTTGTTGGCCGGGCAGTCGCTGAGGTCGGGCCGATGACCCTCACGGGTGTGCACGACGTGCAGGCCGGCGGCACGGGCGGCAGCCAGCACCACCGCGGTCGGCGCGAGTCCGCCCCGGGTCAGCGCCAGGTCGTAGCCCATGGCGTCCACGTACCCGCCTGGACCGCAGAAATCGGTCTGCCAGTCGATGCAGAGCAGCGCCGTGCGGCTGGGGTCGATCGGGCCGTCGTAGGGCCAGACGTAGGGTTCGGCGGCGACCTGGGTCGGCACAGTGGGCTCCTCGGGCTTCGGGGTGTTCGGGATCACGGACTCGGCGGGACGGAACGACGTTCCTTCCCGCCCGGCGGGCCGCCGGACCACTTGGCATGGTCCGGCGGCCGGGGAATCGGCCGTCCCCAGAAGAATGGAACCGGCCGGTCGGTTGGGGTCGGGTCAGTTCTTGGGGAGCTCGCCGACGACGCCCTTGACGAACTTGGTGTTCGCCTTCTCGATGGCGGCGTAGTCCGGCACCTCGCCGGCCTTGAACATGACCGATCCGTCCTGGAACTTGACCTCACCGGTGAACGGCGAGCCGTCCTTGCATATCTTGACCTTCTGGTCCTCGATCAGCTTCTTGGTGGCGGCATCGACCATGGTGCCGAACTTCGACTGTACGAAGGGGTTCTTGCCGTCCTTGCAGCCGGCACGGTAGTTGGCGTTGTACGGCGAGCCGGTGAACTTGCCTTCCTTGGCGGTCTTCACGATGTCGTTGTATATGTCGGCCCAGGCCCACTCGGAACCGGCGACCCAGCCCTTGGGAGCCAGCGACGACGCATCGGCGTGGTAGCCGACCACCATCTTGCCCGCCTCCTCGGCGGCCTTGGTGATGGTCGCGGTGCAGTCCTGGTGCTGGGTGATGACGTCCACGCCCTGGGCGAAGAGGCTCTTGGCCGCTTCCGCCTGCTTGGCGGGATCACACCAGCTCGAGGTGTTGACCACGTAGGTCTGCACCGCCGGGTTCACCGACGCCGCGCCCAATTGGAAGGCGTTGATGTTGGCGATGGTCTGCGGGATGGGGAAGGCGTACACGTAGCCCAACTTGTTGGTCTTGGTGGCCTTACCGGCGGCGATACCGGCGAGGTAGACCGGCTCGTACACGGTGCCGAAGTAGGTGCCGGCGTTCTTGGGGACCGCCTTGGAGATGAAGTTGCCCTGGCCGACCACGGCGACGTCGGGGTGCGCCTCGGCGACCTTGAGGCCCGGATCGAGGTGACCGTAGGAGGTGGCGAAGATGATCTTCGCCCCGCCCGCGATCATCTTCTCCATGACGCGGGTGGCGTTGTCGTCCTCGGGTACGTTCTCGGCGGTGAGCACTTCCATGTCGGGGAAGGCCTTCTTGACCGCCTGGCTGCCGGCGTAGGCAGCCTGGTTGTAGCCATAGTCGTCCTTGGGACCGACGAAGATGAAGCCGACCTTCTTGGAGCCGGCACCGGGGCCGCTGCCCGTCGAGGCTGCGCCTTCAGCCGCGTTGTCGGCCTTGGCCGAGTCTTCGGAGGCACTGTCGGATGAGCCGCTGCACGCCGCCGCGGTCAGCGCGACGGACACGGCGAGGGCCGGGAGGAACCAACGTGTACGCAAGGGGGGAGCCTTTCTTTCTTCTTGTGGATTTCGGTGGAACCGATGACCGGCGCGACGCTGCGCCCCTCAGCGGGTGGGTTGGGCGTCGAAGACCTTCGACAAGCCCTCCGGCACGTCACGCAGCTGGCGACGACCGAAGACGATGAGCACGACGAGCGTCACCACGTAGGGCACGGCGTCGAGCGCGAACTGGTTGATCCCGAAGCCGCGGGCCTGCAGAGCCGGCGACAGGGCGAGAGCGGCACCGAACAGGTAGGCACCCCCGGCCACCCGGATCGGCCGGCGGGAGGCGAACATGACCACCGCCACCGCCACGAAACCCCGGCCGACGGCCATGTTCTCGAACCAGGCCTTGGTGTATGCCGTGGACAGGTGCACCCCGCCGAGGCCGGCGAGCATGCCGCCACCGACCACCGCGGCGTACTGGATGGGGCGAACACGGTGGCCGTGGGCAACCAGCACCTCGCTGCGCTCCCCCGAGGCCCGCAGCAGCACGCCCCAGCGGCTGCGGAACAGGAACCACGACAGCAGCGGCACCAAGGCGTACGACAGGTACACGAGGGGGTCCTGTTCGAAGAACACCGGTCCGATGAACGGGATCGCCGACAGGCCCGGAATGGCCACCGGCGAGAAGGTCGGAGCCACGGCCTGCACGTAGGTGACCCCGAACAACGAGGTGAGCCCGAGACCCAGGAACAACACCACGAGGCCGGAGGCGAGCTGGTTCGCGCCACGGGAGAGCACCATGTAGGCATGGACTAGGGCCAGCAGGCCGCCCGCAACGGCACCGGCGAAGGCGCCCAGCCACGGATGGCCGGTCTCCGCGGCCACGGCGTAGCCGGCCAGGGCACCGGCCAGCATCGAGCCCTCGGTGCCGAGGTTGACCACTCCGGCCCGCTCCGACACCGACTCACCCAGCGCGGCGTACAGGATCGACGTGCCGCCCCGTATGCCACCGGTGAACACTTCAGTCACGATGGTCATCGCGCGGCCTCCCGCTTCGTGGCGAACCCGAATACACCGAGCAGCAGTAGCGCCATGAGCACGTTGACACCGGCGGCCGGAAGGCCGGAGTCGAGCTGCAGGCTGTCACCGCCGATCACGATGCCCGACAGCAGCAGGCACGAGAGCATCACGCCGATCGGCTTGTGCCCGGCCAACCACGATGCCAGGTAGGCGACATAGCCGTAACCGAGCACGAACCCGCTGCGCAGCTTGAACTCGGCCCCGGCGAGTTGCGTGAAGCCGCCCAGGCCGGCCAGGGCGCCGCCGACGAGCATTGCGGTCAGCAGCAGGACGCCGACCTTGAGGCCGGCCCGCCGGGCCGCTTCGGGGTTGCCGCCGACCACCCGGAGGCGGAAACCCCAGCTGGTGGTCCGGAAAACCAGGTACACCGCCACCACGGCGATCACCGACAGCAGCAGACCGAGGTGCAGCCGGGTATCGCCCAGCAACGGCAGACGGTCGGCCTTGTCCAGCGCCCGGGTGGCGGGCTGCCCCGAACCCTCCCGGTCCTTCCATCGTTCGTAGATGAGGAAGTACATGATGTCGAGGGCGACGTAGTTGAGCAGCAACGTGGTGACCGACTCGCTGATGCCGCCCTTGAGCCGCAGGATCGCAGCGAGCCCCGACCACAGCGCTCCGGCGATCCCCGCAGCCACCGCCATGAGCACCAGGGCCACCGGCCCGTTCACCGCACCGTCGAGCAACAGCGACATGCCCATCGCAGCGACGCCACCCATGATGAGCTGGCCCTCACCACCGACATTGATCAGGCCGGCCCGCGCGGGCACGGCGACCGCCAAACCCGCCAGAATCAGCGGCGTCGCCCGTACGGCGATACCGGCAAGGGAGGTGCTACTGGTGAACGTGCTGGTGAACATGTCGCGATAGGCGGCGAGCGGGTTCACCCCCTTGATCAGCATCAGCACGGCGAACAGCCCCATCGCTCCCCCGAGAGCCACCAGCAGGCGCAGCGCCGCAGCCGCGAAGCCGTTGTCGGGTCGCCAGCGCAGGACCCGGCGCTGCGCGGCCCGGGCTGCCGCTGGGGACGCACCGCCGTCGTCGTCTGCGGCCGGTGGGGTCGCCGTCGAGGACCTGCTCCCGCTCACATCGGTGCTCATCGGGAACCCTCTCCTGCAGTGCCTACCAGGTCCGCGCCGAGCATGAGTCGGCCCACCTGATAGCGATCGCTTTGTCCGGGGTCGACCACACCGGCGACCGCGCCGGCGTGCATCACGGCGATGCGGTCCGACAACTCGAACAGTTCGTCGAGGTCCTCGGAGATGAGCAGGACCCCGGCTCCGTCGGCTCGCCGCTCGAGCAACAGCTCCTGGGTCCGGCGGGTGGTGGCCACGTCGAGCCCACGGCTCGGATAGGCCGCCACGATCAGCGCGGACGGCGCCCCGAGGGCCCGTACCAACATGATCCGCTGGATGTTGCCGCCCGAGAGGCTCTGCAGGATCCGCTCGCCGTGCGCCCCCTGCAGGCCGCAGGCCGCGTTGCGCTCGTCGTAGCGGCGCATGACCGCGGCCCAGTCGATGCCCCAGCCCTTGCGCACCGCCTGCAGGTCGTCGAGGGCGACGTGGGCGAACACGCTCAGGCCAGGCACGACCGCGTCGGCCAGCGGGTCCTCGGGGACCCCGACAGCGCCGGCGGCGAGGGCCCGGCGGGCGGTGGCACGGCTCATGTCGACACCGTTGAGGGTCACCGCACCGCTGGTGGCCCGGCGGAGCCCGAGGGCCAGCTCGTAGAGGGGAAGCTGGCCGTTACCGGCAACCCCGGCGACCCCGACGATCTCGCCGGGGAACACGTCGAGGTCGACGTCGTCGAGCAGGTTGCCGCGGCGCGCTTCCTTGACGGTGACCGCCCGGAGCGACAACACCGCTGCGGGTCGCTCGGCCGGCGTGGGCCTGGCTTCGGGCAGCGGGTTGACCCGGCGACCCACCATCGCCTCGATCAGCTCGCTGTCGCTGCGGGTCGAGGGGTCGATCCCGTCGCAGATGAGCTTGCCGCCGCGCAGGATGGTGACCCGATCCGCGATGGAGCGCGATTCGGCGAGCTTGTGGGTGATGACCACCACCGACAGACCGCCTTCGCGCAGGGTCCGCAACCCGTTGAAGAGGTCGTCGACCTCCTGCGGGGCAAGCACGCTGGTGGGCTCGTCGAGGATCACCAGGCGGGCACCGGCGAGCAACACCTTGAGGATCTCGACCCGCTGGCGTTCGCCGATGGACAGGTCACGGATTGTCGCCGAAGGGTCGACCGCCAGGCCGTAGGTGCTCGCCGCTTCCTCGATCCGTCTGGCGAGCGCTCGCCGGTCGAGGCGGATCCCGCGCAGCGGCAGCGCCATCGACACGTTCTCGGTGACGGTCAGGGCCGGGACGAGCCGGAGATCCTGGAAAACCATGCCGATGCCGTTGGCCCGCGCCACTGCCGGGCTGGTGACCGCCACCTCGGTACCGCGCACCCGGATGGTGCCGCCCTCCGGTGGGTACAGGCCGTAGATGACCTTCATCAGGGTCGACTTGCCGGCGCCGTTCTCGCCGAGCACGGCGTGGACCTCACCCTCGTGCACGGTGAGGTCCACGGCGTCGTTGGCCACCAGCGGGCCGAACACCTTGGTGATGCCGCGCGCCTCGAGCAACGGGACGGGCGGACTGCCGGGCGCGTTCATCGGCGGACTCCTCGGGCCATGCGGGCCAGCGCTTCGAGCGCCCGCTCCTCGACCACGGCCATGGACCCGGCGAGGTGAGCAGTGAAGGTCGCCTCCGCCGCGACCAGGTCACCGGCGAGCACTTGCTCGACGATGGCGAGGTGTTCGTCGATGGTCGCCGCGATGCGCTCCTCGCTGAGGAAGTCGTACATGCGGATCAGGCGGATGCGCTCGTTGACGCCGTGCAGCAACTCGGCCAGGACCCGGTTGCCGGCAGCGACGGCCAGGGTCTCGTGGAAGGACTCGTCCACCAGCACGAAGTCGGGGTCGGGCTCGGGCCGCACGCCGTCGCGCAGTGCCCGCCACTGCACGGCCAGATCCTCGAGCAGTGCGCGGTCGTGCACCGTGCCGAGGCGGGCCGGGCGGCCGATGGCCTGCAGCTCGAGGGCGGCGCGTACCTCGTAGAGCTGGCGCATCACGTCGGTGTCGGGCAGGCAGGGCCGGAAGCCGCCGTCGGGGTGGACCTCGACGAGCCCCTCCCCGCTCAGCCGCCGCAGGGCCTCGCGCACCGGGGTCCGGGACACGTCGAGCTCGCCGGCGAGACGGGCCTCGACGAGGCGGGTGTTGAGCGGGAACTCGCCTCGCAACAACTGGGTCTTGAGCGTCCGATAGGCCACATCCGCGAGCGTCGTCATCCCTGCGTGGGCATCGAGGAACTCACGTTCACGGCCTTCGGGGCCGGCGGTGTGCCGATCGGTATACATCGATGTGCACCGTAGGAATCCGATGTGTGCAAAACATTGCTGAGTTGTGAACCGTCGTTGCGTCGGCATGAACCACTGTTGCCGATGGCTTACACGTTTCTGAACATCTCGTCCCGTTGGGTGAACTTCCGCCGCCGCCGACCACCGTCAGTCACCGATCGCCCGGTTCGAGCAGTGTCGCGCACCTCGCACAGGTAACAACGCCCGGGTGCTGCAGCACCCGGGCTCCACGGCCCGCGGGCACGGTGACCCTCGGGCCCCACTGATGGGGTCGGCTCAGCCCGCGGCGGGACCGCGGGCGTCGAGCACCCAGTCGATGGCGTCGTTGCCGTCACGGGTACCCCACATGCCGGGGCCGCCGCCGCGCACCCGTCCGGCGGGGACCGGGTCGACGCGGCGCCATTCCTGGGCCACCACCCGGTAGGCGATCAGCCAGTTACCGTCGCGCTTCTCGAAGCGGTCGACGTAGCGGATGCCCCAGATGTCGTCACGGCCGGAACCGTCGGCGAGCTGTTCGCGGTGGTAAGCCACCGCGTAGGTCTCGGCCCGGGCCACGTCGCCGTCGAGGTCGATCAACATGTTGCCCATGAAGTGCATGGTGGCCACGAACTTGGGCAGGAACTGCTCCGCCCCGGCGATGAACTCCTCGACGTCGCCCTTCATCGAACCGTGGTCGTCGTAGGCATCAGGGTGGTAGCAGGACCGTACGAGGTCCATGTCGATCCGGTCGATGCCCCGCGCGTAGCGGTGGATGACATCCGCGATCTCTTGTTTGGCCAGCAGGTCTTCCACGGTGAGCGCCATGAGCAGTTTCTACTCGCCGGCGGTCCGGTCGGGCCCGCACGGTCCGACGACCACCTCGGGTCAAGCCCGCTTCGACGCCGGGCGGGGGTCGGCGAGCACGCCGAGCGGCGACTGGGCCCGCAGGCCACCGTCGACCACGATGGCCTCGCCCGACACGAACGAGGACTCGTCCGACGCCAGCCACAGGGCGGCGGCGGCGATCTCCTCCGGCCGGCCGAGGCGACGCAGGGCGTGGGCGTTCACGTTGCGCTCGAGCACCACAGGTTCGGCCATCATCCGCTTCACCGGCGGCGTCTCGATGGTGCCAGGGCAGATGGCATTGACTCGCACCCCCTGGGGGCCGTGGTCGGTGGACAGCGCCCGGGTGAGGTTGATGACCGCGGCCTTCGAGGCGGCGTAGCAGATGGCGCCACCGTCGCCGTGCAGGCCCGAGATGGACGCCGTGTTGATGATCGAGCCGCCGCCCTGAGCCACCATGTGCGGGACCGCGAACTTGGCGCCGAGGAACACCGAGCGCACGTTGACCGCCATGACGAAGTCCCAGTCCGCCACGCTCAGCTCCACCGCCGTGCCGGGCCGCAGGGTGCCGGCGTTGTTGAACAGCACGTCGAGACGGCCGTACTGGGCAACGGCGGCGTTCACCATCGCCTCGACCGACGCGGCGTCGGCGACATCGACCTCGACGGCGACGGCCTCGCCCTGCTCGTCGCGGATGGCCTGGGCCACCGCCTCCGCCTTGGCGTGGCGGATGTCGGCCACGACGACCATGGCACCCTCCCGGGCGAAACGCCGGGCGCTGGCCTCCCCAATGCCCGACGCGGCTCCGGTGACGATGGCGACCTTGTTCTCAAGCAGCATGACGGTGTTCCTCTCACGGGGTGGCGGCCGTGGCGCTCCGGCGACACCGGAGCACACGACCGACGCGATCCCAGAAGCATGGCAAAGACCGGCGGGCCGGCGCCCGCCACGGGCCGGTGGAACCCGGACGGGAGCACGGCGCAGGTCTGCGTGGATCGGCGTGTACCAGGCCGGGCGACACGATGCGGAGCCGGGCGACACGATGCGGAGCCGGGCGACACGGTCCCGCAGTCACCGGCCTGCGTTGACAACGCCGGGAGCTGCTGCTGGAGTGGGCCGCCGTCTCCCGAACGCCGAGGTCGTCACCATGGCAACGCTCAGTACCGATGCGGTCACCGCCGCCGCCGACCTGCTCGCCGCCCACCGCCGCCGAGGCGAGCGTCTGGCCGAGATCCCGGTGGCGATCCGGCCCGTCGACCTCGACGACGCCTACGCCGTGCAGGAGGGCCTCGTCGAGCGGCTGTGCGCCGAGCACGCCGGCAAGGCCGTGGGCTACAAGGTGGCCTGCACCAACGTCATCGCCCAACAGGCTCTGCAGGTCCGCTCGCCGCTGTTCGGCCGGCTGCTGAGCCACTCGGTGTGGCCCTCCCCGGTCACCCTCGAGGCCGCCCGGTTCACCACCCGGGTCATCGAGTGCGAGTTCGGCCTGCGGATCGGCACCGACCTGTCCCCCGGCGGCGGACCCTACGACGCGGTCACCATCGCTCCGTTCGTGGACGCGGTGTTCCCGTCGATCGAGATCGTTGACCACCGTTTCGCCGACTGGTCCCTGGGGGCGCCGTCGATCGCTGCGGACAACGCCATCCACGGCGGCTGGGTCCAGGGCCGGCCCTACGACGGCGACTGGCGTGAGCTCGACCTGGCGAACCATGCCCTCGAGGCCCGCATCGACGGCGCGCTGGTGAGCACCGGCACCGGGGCGGCGGTCCTCGGCAACCCCCTCACCGTGATGGCCTGGCTGGCCGACGAGCTGCCCCGCCACGGCCGGCGGCTCCGTGCCGGCGACGTGGTCACCACCGGAGTGTGCACCGAGGTGTTCAGCGCCGAGGCCGGCTCCACCGTCGTCGCCGACTTCGGCATCCTCGGTACCGTGAGCATCGACTGGCGCTGAGCACCCCGGCCGCAGCTCCGGCCCCGGGTGTCCGGGTGTCCGGGTGTCCGGTCAGCTTCGACGGGGTGTAACTTGCAAGGTATCGGGCACGCCGCCCGGGAACCGCGTTGGGGGAACACGTGAAGGTCGACTTTCCGATCATCTCGGCTGACTCGCACATCACCGAGGCACCGAACACCTACCTGGACTACATCGACAGCAAGTACGTCGACGTAGCCCCTCGAGTGGTCGAGACCGAGAACCACGGTGACGTCTACGTCATCGACGGGATGAAGCGCTCGATCCCGATGGGGCTGGTGGCCGCCGCCGGCCAGAAGGCCGACGAGCTCAACACCAAGGCCCGCTACTCCGACCTGCCGAAGTCGGGCTACGACTCGTCCTACCGTCTCGCCGACCAGAACCGCGACGGCGTCTCGGCCGAGGTCATCTACCCGTCGGTCGGCATGGTGCTGTGCAACCACCCGGACTTCGACTACAAGAAGGCCTCGATGGATGCGTACAACCGGTGGATCGCCGAGTACTGCGACCTCGACCGCAACCGGCTGCTGGCCCTCGGCCAGACCCCGATGCGCTCCCCGGAGGAGGGCATCAAGGACCTCGAGAAGATGAAGGCCATGGGCATGCGCGGCGTGATGATGCCGGGCAACCCGCAGGTCGAGGACTACGACTCGCCCATCTACGACGAGTTCTGGGACGCCTGCGTGGACCTTGCGCTGGTCCCGAGCTTCCACATCCTCACCAGCTCCGCCGACGGTCTCAACCGCAACCGCGGCCCGAAGATGAACGGCTTCCTGTCGATCATCCGCGGCTGCCAGGACATCATGGGCATGTTCGTGCTCGGTGGCGTGTTCGAGCGCAACCCCCGCCTCAAGCTGGTCTGCGTCGAGGCCGACGCCGGCTGGGCGCCGCACTTCATGTACCGGATGGACCACGCCTACGACCGGCACCGCAAGTGGCTGACCGCCAACATCGACCGGATGCCGTCGGAATACTTCCGCGAGCACATCTACATGACGTTCCAGGACGACTTCGTCGCCTTCCGCAACGCCGACCAGATGAACTGGCGGCGGCTGTGCTGGGCGAACGACTTCCCCCACTCCGACTCGACCTGGCCGTGGAGCCAGGAGATGCTGACCGAGCACACCAGCCACCTCACCGAGGAGCAGCGCCGCGGCATCCTGTGCGACAACGTGGCCGAGCTGTACGGCATCGACACCTCGCTGCTGCCCATCGGCGGCGACGAGCTGGTCACCAACAACGCCTGATCGACCCGATCACCCGCAGGCGGCGCTCCCGGTCAACCGGGACGCCGCCTGCGGCGCGTTCGGCGGGTCCCGTTGCGTTCGGCGCACGCTGCGCGCCGATGAGGCGTACGATCGCGACATGGAATTTCTCGGGGTTCACCACATCTCGCTCAACGTCGCCGACAACGAGGCAGCCGAGCGCTTCTACACCGACGTGCTCGGCCTGGCGAAGCTCCCCCGGCCCGACTTCGGGTTTCCCGGCTCGTGGCTGGGCCTGCCCGACGGGCGCCAGGTCCACCTGATCCAGAGCGACGACTTCATGCCGCCGAAGGGCCCGCATTTCGCCCTGCACGTCGCCGATCTCGACGCCGTCCGTGACGAGCTGATGGCCCAGGGCATCAAGGTCTCGAAAGTCTCCGAGATCGCCCACGTCGGCCGCCAGTGCTTCTTCAAGGACCCCTGCGGCAACGGCATCGAGCTCAACGAGCCGCTGACCTCACGTCGGGCCCGGCTCGAGAGCGCCACCGCCGCCGCCACGAGCTGATTCGGAACAGGGCCGTACCCGGTCCACCGAACGGCGCGGGGCCACGGGCATTGGAGGCATCGCTCTGCCTCGCGCCACGGTGCAGCTACGGTCGCCGCCATGCTCGCTGCCCTCGACGGAATCCGTGTCCTGGATCTCTCCACCCTCGTCCAAGGGCCGCAATCAGCGGCCATGCTGCACGGTCTGGGGGCTGAGGTCGTCAAGATCGAACTGCCAGGTATCGGCGACATGGGCCGTCATGTCGACGTGCTGGCCGACTACGGCACGTCGAGCGTCTTCGTGGCGTGCAACCGGGACAAGCGCAGCGTCACCCTCGACCTGCGCACCGCCGGCGGGAAGCGGGCCTTCGAGCGGCTCGTCGCCACCGCTGATGTCGTGCTGTCGAACTTCGCCCCCGGCACCCTCGATGCCTGGGGCCTGGGCTATGAGGACCTCTCGCGAATCAACCCGCGTCTGGTCTGGGCCGCCGGAAGCTATCTCGGCCCTCTCGGGCCCGATGCGCAGCGTGAAGGGGCCGACATGGTCGGCCAGGCCATGGGCGGACTGATCTCCACCACCGGCGAGGACGGTGGGCCGATGACCCCGGTGGCGGCGCTGATGGCAGACCACGGCGGCGCCCAGAACCTCACCATCGGCATCCTCGCCGCCCTGATGGCCCGCACCACCACCGGGCGGGGCCAGCGGGTGGACGTGTCGCTGCTGGGCGGACAGATCTGGGCCCAGGCCTTCGAGTACACCCACTACCTGATGACCGGGGAACTCGCCGGGCGGTCCAACGGCGGCCACCCCCTGGTGCACGCCCTCTACGGCATCTTCCCGACGAGCGACGGTTACGTGGCCATCGCCGGCTGCCCCGAGCACCTGTGGCCCGGCATGTGCGAGGCCGTCGAACGCCCCGACCTGCTCGCGCACCCGAGGTTCGGCCAGTATCTCGTCACGCCCGAGATCAAGGCGGAGATGCGACGGGAGTTCAGCGCCATCTTCGCCACTCGCACCACCGCCGAATGGTGCGAACGCCTCGCCGCCGCCGGCCAGCGCTTCGCCCCGGTGCGCAACCACGCCGAGGTCGCCGCCGACCCCCAAGCCCTCCTCAACGGTTACCTGGTCGACGTCGAGCACCCCGACTGGGGGCCGATGCGGATGGTGGGCAACCCGATCCTGATGAGCGAGACACCGGCCCGGGTCGGGGTGGTGGCACCGGAGCTGGGCCAACACACCGAGGAGGTGCTTCTCGAAGCCGGCTTCAGCTGGGAGGACATCGACGCGCTGCGGGCCGACGGCGCGTACTGAGCCCCCGCAGCGCGTAGCGGGCCCCAGCGCCGGGGGCGTCCGCGGCGACGCGACACGCGGGTGACCCCGAGGGGGCGCTACGGTCCCCGCCGTGCAACTCGGTGTCTGCGTCCGTGATCTCCCAGTGGCCGACGTGGTCGGCCTTGCCAAGCAGGCCGAGGGCCTCGGCTACTCCCACCTGTACCTGCCCGAGGGCGGCCAGGTCGACAACGAGGGTCGGCTGTTGGGCCGTGACCCGTTCGTCACGCTGTCCGCGGTATTCGAGGCCACCACGTCCCTGGTGGGCGCGGTCGGCGTGGCCCAGGCCATCTTCCAGCGCATGGCGCAACTGGCCCTGCGGGCCGCAACCCTGGCCGAGCAGTCCGGCGGACGGTTTGACCTCGGCATCGGGGTGTCCCACCGTGAGCTCGCCGCCCGCTTCGAGGTGCCATTCCCGACCTCGCCGCTGGCGACGGTGCGCCACTGCCTCGACGAGCTGAAGGACTGGCGTGGCCGGCTGCGTTTCGGCAACGACTTCCCCGTCCTCGTCGGTGCCCTCGGCCCGAAGATGGTGACCCTGGGCGCGACCCACGGCGACGGCGTGGTCCTCAACTGGTTGACCCCGACGACCGCCAAGACCACCGTGGACACCGTGCGGGCCGCCACCGGGCCGTATCGCACGGCCCAGACCGTGTTGTACATACGGGTCGGTACGGCAGCCACCCTGCGACCCGATGCCGTGGGCTACGACCAGATGGCCAACTACCACCAGCACTTCGTGGCCCAGGGCCTGACCGACCCCGAGGCCGTGGTGGCCGGGACCTGCCTCGACTCCGGCGACCTCGGCGCGGTCCGTGCCGCCATCGACGCGTACGCCGAGACCGGCCTCGACGTGCTGTGCCTGTACGTGCACGGCCTCGCGCCGGCCGAGCGCAGCCGGATCCTCACCGCCGTCGCCGGTCGCTGAGCGCAGGCCAATTCGGACCCGGCCGGGCCCTACCGACCGACCGTGCCGTCGGCGATCCGCTGGATCATCTGGCCGACCGAGGGCAGATGATCACGCGCCACGAAGTGGGCCGGGTCCCACAACTGCGAGCGGGTCAACGCCTTGGGACACTGTATGTAGACGGCCTCGACCTCGACCGCGATCACGCAGGTGGGTACCTTGTCGCCGTCGGGACCGGCGAAGCTGCGCCGCAGCGCCTCGTCGGTACGCAACGAGGCCCGGCCGTTGGCCCGCAGGGTCTCCCCCACCCCCGGCACCAGGAACAGCAACCCCACCCGGGGGTCGCGCACGATGTTGCGCAACGAGTCGACCCGGTTGTTGCCTCGCCGGTCGGGCAGCAACAGGGTGTGCGCGTCGGCGACCCGCACCACGCCGCCGAGCTCGCCGCGCGGTGAACAGTCGAGCCCCTCGGGCCCGGCGGTGGCCAGCAGCACGAACGGTGATGCCTCGATGAAGGCCCGATAGTCCTCGGAGATGAACGACAGCTCCTTGGTGACCGCGGCCGGGACCGGGTCGCCGTAGAGGGCGTCGAGCTCGGCCTCGGTGGTGATCGCCGGGTGCTGCTGGGGGTGGCCGGGTGCCGTGACGGTCATGTCAGCACCGTAGTCCCGGGCCACCCGGGCCACCCGGGCCACCCGGGCCACGCAGCCGGGTCGGCCTCGCTCAGCCGAGGGCGTCGCGCAGCTTGCCGTGGATCTTGGCGAGTTGCTCGATCATGGCATCGACCGAGCGGGCACCGGCCTGGAAGATGGCGGTGGCGTTCACCGACGTCCAGTCGCAGCCCATGGCCGCGATCTGCTCGGCCCGGCGTACCACCCGGTCGTGGTCGGCGTAGAACGTCTTGCCCTCGGCGTCGGTGGGCGGCGGGGCCAGCATCAGCTGCATGCCGATGGCCGAGGGGTCACGACCGGCTTGCTCGGCATAGGTGCGGATCTTGCCCATCGCCTTCACCACACCCTCGTCGCTGCCGGTTGCCGAACCCATCCAGCCGTCACCGAGGCGACCGGTGCGGCGCAGCGCGGCATCGGTGAGCCCGCCGATCCAGATCGGCAGGCTGCCACCCTGCGGCGGCTTGGGGTCCATGGCGATACCGTCGGCCGGGTAGTACGGGCCGTCTCGGTCGATGCGTTCCTGGCCCCAGTAGGCCCGCAGCACCTCGATCGCTTCGTCCATGCGCCGGCCGCGGTCCTTGAAGGAGGTCTGCAGCACCTCGAACTCGGCCTCCTGCCAGCCGACGCCCACACCGAGACGCATCCGGCCCGCCGAGAGGGTGTCGATGGTGCTGACCTGCTTGGCCACCAGCACCGGCTGCCGCTGCGGCAGGACCAGCACCTCGGTGGACAGGCTGACCCGCTCGGTGACCGCGGCGGCGAACCCGAGCAGGATCAGCGCCTCGAGCACCGGCATGTTCGACGGGTAACGCGGGGCAGGCCGGCGTTCGGTCGGGTACCCCATGACCACGTGGTCGAACACGGCGAGCTCGTCGAAGCCGATCTCCTCGATGGCCCGGGCCACCGCGACGACCTGCTTGGGCCCCTCCCGGAAGGCAACGCTGGGAAACTCCACTGCGATCTTCATCATCGATCCCCCCTGGCGTACCCCTCGGTGCGGACGCCGGGACCAGCCTTCCCCAGGACCGCTACCGGCCGCCAGCCCACCGACCGACTCGGGCCGGGCGACCGATACCAGCGGGTTCTGCGGACCTCCGGGTGCTGAATGGGCCGGTCGGCGGCGCTTCGGTGCCGACCGGCCCTGCAGACAGTGCTGCCGGGTTGGCGACAATGGCACCATGACAGACGCGTCGAACAAATGGAGCGAAGTCGGATCCCACGTCAGCGGGTTGGGCCAGAAGCTGCGCTACCACTTCGAACAGGCCCGCACCGCCGAGGCCGCATCGACCGGCGCCGCGGACACCGCCGGGGACGAACGGGTCCACGACGCAGTGCGCAAGCTCGCCGATGCCCTCGACGGGGTGTTCGACGCCGTCGGCGCCGCAGTGAAGGACCCCGCAGTCAAAGACGACGTCCGCCAGACCGGAACGGCGTTGTCCGAGGCGATCGCCACCACCTTCGCCGAGATCAGCGACGACCTGCGCCGCACCTTCCGCCGGACCCAGGCCGACACCCGCGGCGCGCCCGGCGCGGCCGACACCCCCGACGCGCCCGACACCCCCGACGCAACGGCCTGAGCGCCGGCCGCCCGGTGCTCACCAGGCGGCGTGCAACACCTCGAGGACCTCGGACGCTTCGGTGACCGGCCGGGGGTTCGTGGCGAGGGCACCGTCGCCGAGCACGTGGTCGGCCACGCCCGCCAGGTCGTGCTCGGCGATGCCGACGTCACGCAGCCTGGTGGGCAGGCCCAGCGTGACCGTGAGCTGCTCGATGGTGACCACCAGCGCCTCGACGGCGGCGTCGCCGCCGCCGCGGACCCCTGCGGCACGCGCCGCCCGCTGCAACGCGGCACCGGCCGCCGGGGCGTTCCAGCGCAGCACGTGGGGCAGCACGATCGTGGAAGCCACCCCGTGGCCGACGCCGAGCCCGCCACCGAGTTGGTGGCGCAACCCGGCGACCAGGCCGACCCCGACCATGGCCAGCTGCGGCAGGGCCATGCCCACCGCGAACTGGCAACGGCCGCGTGCCCCGAGGTTGTCGGGATCGGCCGTGGCCGGGCCCAACTCCTCCAACAGCATGGCCAGCGCGGCCACGGCCACCGCATCGGACAGCGGCGTGGCCCGGCGGGAGCACAGCACCTCGACGGTGTCGGCCAGCGCCTTCATCCCGGTGGCGGCCCACAGCGCGGCCGGGGTGTCGCGGGTCAGCTCGGGGTCGAGCACCACCCAGCGCGGGGTCAGCTTGGGGTCGCGGTAGAGCTGCTTCACGCCGCCGACCGGATCGGTGATGCCCGCGGCCCCGGTGAACTCAGCCCCCGACAACGTCGTGGGCAAGGACAGGTGCGGCAGCTTCGGCGCGTTGAGCTGTGGACGGCGGTTGCGGCCAGGCTGGCCGGCATGGAACTCGAGCCGGAGCCGGCTGAGGTCGTCACCCTCGGCCAGCACCATGGCGATGCCCTTGGTGAGATCGACCACCGAGCTTCCCCCGAGGCTGATCAGGCCGTCTGCACCGCCGGCAGCGGCGGCGGTCGCACCGGCGAGCACGACCGGCTCGGGCGTGTGCTCACGGGACCCGTCGTACCGACCGGCGAAGCGGGCACCGAGTATCGCCTCGACGGCGTCGGCGAGCCCGCAGCGCACCACCGACGGCGTGGTCACGACGAAAGCCCGCTCGACGCCGCATCGATCCAGCAGCTTGCCCAGCTCGGCCCGGGTGGTGCCCGGCCCGTAGACGATGCCCTCGGCAGCGGGGTGGGTGATCCGTCCGACCAGGGGCGCAGCGGACGGATGGGCAGGATCGACGGCCATCGGCGGAACGTAGCACCGGCGGGAACCACCGCGTGCGCCGGTTCCGTGCCACCACGGCGCACCCCGTCGCCCCGCCTGGCAGACTCCGACCGTGAGCTTCGTCGACGAACAACGTGAAGGCGCGCTGCTCAAGCGCGAGTTCGACCTCGACCGCGACGGTCGGTTGGTCTCGGGGGTGCTGTGGCAGCCCGACGCCGCGCAGCCCGGTGCCCCGCTGGTCTGTTGCGGGCACGGTGCCTCCGGGGACCGCCACCAGGCACCCATCCCCTGGCTCGCCCGGCGCTTGGCCGGCGAGCACGGCTGTTTCGTGTTGTCCATCGACGGACCGGTGCACGGCCGGCGGTTCGTCGCGCCGGGCGGGCGGGAGTCGTTCTGGCCGGAATGGCATCGGGAGGGCAGCGTCGAGGACATGGTCGCCGACTGGCGCTTCGCCCTCGACCACGTCCGGTCGCTGCCCGAGGTCGGCACCGGCCCGGTCGGCTACTGGGGCCTGTCGATGGGCACCATTTTCGGGGCCCCGTTCGTGGCCGCCGAGCCCCGTATCGAGGTTGCCGTGCTCGGCCTGATGGGCATCACCGGGCCCGACCACTACCGCCCGCGGGTGACCGCCGCGGCGAAGGCCATCACCTGCCCGGTGCTGTTCCTGTGGCAGCTCGAGGACGAACTGTTCTCCCGTGAGGAGTACCTGGCGCTGTTCGACGCGTTCCGCTCGCCCGACAAGCGGCTGCACGCCAACCCGGGCCTGCACCCGGCGGTGCCGATCGAGGAACTGCACCACAGCATCGCGTTCCTGATGAGCCGGCTCGCCGGCGGGACCACCGACACCAGCCCCACCTTCACCGTATCCAACTGACAAACCATACTAATCAGTACGGGCAAACCGGTACGTACTGCTCGGTATTCACCGACGCGTACGCACTTACTGGCACGTGCCGAGCGATACGTACCAAACCGTATGGTCTCGGGTGGACCGCACCCACCCGAGCCGACCGGGTGGACCGCACCCACCCGAGCCGACCGGGTGGACCGCACCCGGGCCCGGCCGGTCAGCTCGGGGCGAGGCCGTGCTCGTCGAGGAAGGCTGCGATCTCGGCGTTGACGGCACCGGCTGCCTTGCGGTGCACGTGATGGCCGGCTTCGGGGACGACCACGGACCGGTTCGGACCGCCGAGGCGGGTCGCCACGTAGTCGAGCGACGGCAGGAAGCGATCGTCGCGTGCCCCCGCAAGCTGCAGCACCGGCACCGTGATCGACCCCAGCTCGTCGATGACCCACGAGTCGTGCTGGGCCAGGATGCCCGCTGCCTCCGCCGGCATGCCGAAACGGGCGATGGCGCCCGCCACGTTGGCATTCCACCGCGCCCGGGCCTCGGGGTCACGGAAGCCGGGACCCGCCGCCACCAGGATCAGCGCCCGTACCTGCTCGGGATGGCGCAGGGCGAACGCCATCGACAGATACCCCCCGAGCGAGTGGCCGACGAGAACCACCCTCTCACCGGCGGCCAGCGCCTCGAGGTCGCACAGCGCGGTCTCGCGGCTGTAGTAGCCCTCGAGGGCGGGCGCCGCGGACCGGCCGTGGCCTCGTAGGTCCCAGGCCACCGTGGTCCAGCCCCGGTCAGCGAAGACTTCGGACTGACCCGACCAGGTGTCGGCGGTGTCGCCGCCGCCGTGGGTCAGCACCAGCAGCGGCCCTTCGCCGCGGGCCTCGACGTACAAGTGGGACAGGCCGCCCGGCAGGGGCGGATCGAGCGGTGCTTCCGTGGACACGGCGGGCCTTTCGGGACGAGCTGGAGGGGGGAACTGGAGGAACGTCTTGTTCGACTTGACGTACCGGACCGTGGGGCACCGACGGGTCCAGTACGGACCAGTACGGCGCGTGCCCGGTTCAGCGTTTGATCGTGTAGCCGACCGATTCGCGGTCCCAGGTACTCGGGGTGATCCCGCCGTCGCGCATGGACTGCTTGCGCACCTTTCCCGACGGGGTCTTGTCGAGGTCGGGGACCACCTCGATGAAACGGGGCACGGCATACCGCGGCATCCGCTCGACGCAGTAGTCGAGCAACCCCAGCGGATCGAACCCGGCGTCGGCACCGGGGTGCAGCACCAGGACCGCCTTGATCTCCTCCTCGCCGCCCGCACCCTCGACCCGGACGCCCACTGCGGCGCTCTCGAGCACTGCCGGGTGCTCGTTGAGGACCTGCTCGATCTCGTAGGAGGAGATGTTCTCACCCCGGCGCCGGATGCGGTCCTTCAACCGGTCGATGAAGTACAGCCGTCCCTCGGCGTCGAAGCGGCCGGCGTCGCCGGTGTGGAACCACAGGTTGCGATACGCCTCCACCGTCTTGTCGGGCATCCGGAAGTAGCCCTGGTTGAAACAGGACGGCACCTTGGGCCGTACCAGGATCTCCCCGGCCTCACCGGCGGGCAGCGGCTCGTCGGTCTCGGGGTCCGCCACCACCACCTCGAAGTATTCGTGGAGCACCCGTCCGGCGCATCCGGCCAGCACCGGGTCCGCCGGGTCGCTGTAGGCCACCATGTTCACCTCGGTCATTCCGAAGCCCTGCACCAGTCGGACGCCGAAGCGCTCCTCGAAGGCGGCACCCCATTCCTCGGCGATAGGCACCGCCATGACCCGGGTCACCCGGTGAGAACGGTCGCGGGGGTCGGGCGGCTGACGGAAGATGAACTCCGGCATGACCCCCAGTGCGTTGGTGGCCGTGGCACCGCAGGTGATGACCTGGTCGAGCCACGAGGTGACGCTGAACCGCTTGACCACCGTGGCCGGCGCGCCCGCCACCAGGCAGGCGTAGACCTGCATGAACAGGGCATTGGCATGGAAGAACGGCATGCACACGAAGTAGCGGTCCTCGCCCTCGCGCAGCGCCACCGCCTCGGCCGCGCCCTTGGCGAAGAGGAAACAGTGGGCCTGGGGCATCAGCACCCCCTTGGACGGCCCGGTGGTGCCCGAGGTGTACATGATCGTGCAGATGTCCTGGGGCTCGGGCGTGAGCACCGCAGCCTGCTCGGCGACGGTGCTCGCTAGCAGGGCTGCCCAGGTCCGCACCCCGGCTCGGCGCAGGCCGTCGGGAAGATCGTCGGGGACCTCGCCGCCGATGACCACCACCTCGGCCGGCCCGATCCCGGCGGTGTCGACCCCGGCGAAGGACGCGGCCAGCTCGGCGTCCACGAGGACCACCGCCGGCTCGCTGTTGCGGACCTGGTGCTCGAGGAACGCACCCTTCAGCTCGGTGTTGACCGGGGTGAACACCGCCCGGCGCTTGTGGGTGGCGATCATGGCCACCACGAACGCCGCCGAGTTGGTGGCCAGGGCCAGCACCCGGTCGCCGGGGTTCACCCCCAACGCGGCCAGGGCCGTGGCGGCCACGTCGGAGCGCCGGTCGAGTTCGGCGAAGCTGAGCACCTCGTCCTCGAAGGACAGGAACTCGGCCTCGCCGAGGCGGGCCGCCTGACGGCGCACCGCCTCCACCAGGGTCCACTGCGTTCGGGGCAGGGCAAGCACCTCGCTGATCATCGGCACTCCTCGGGGCTGGTTCCGCGACGACGCCGCAGCCTACGGGCCATCGGCGCGGCGCGGTCGGCCGGCCGACCCGCCCACCGCGCCCCGATGCGGCCGAACGGTGCCGGCGCGGAGCCCATCGGCCCACGTCATCGGCCCGTTGATTCGCCAAAGCACCCCTCCGGGCTGAAAACTGGGGCCATGGCCAACCGCCTCAGTTTCCCCGCCGCCGCGCTGCCGGCATCCACCGAAGAGATCCGCACCCGCATCCGGGCGTTCCTGGAGGCCGAGCTGGCCAACGGTTCGTTCATCCCGCGGGCCGACACCTGGCTGTCGGGGCACGACCCGACCTTCTCCAAGAAGCTGGGCGCCGAGGGCTTCCTCGGCCTCACCTACCCCAAACAGTACGGCGGCCAGGAGCGCTCGGCTCTCGACCGGTTCGTGGTGGTCGAGGAGCTGCTGGCCTACGGTGCGCCGATCGCCGCCCACTGGATCGCCGAACGGCAGTCCGGCCCGGCGATCATCAAGCACGGCAACGACGCGCTGCGCGAAGAGCTGGTGCCGGGCATCGTGCGCGGTGAGATCTACTTCTCGATCGGCATGTCCGAGCCCGACTCCGGCTCCGACCTGGCGTCGATCCGCTCGACCGCCAAGAAGGTCGATGGTGGCTGGGTGATCAACGGCACCAAGGTGTGGACCAGCCAGGCCCACAACAACCAGTGCTTCATCGTGCTGGTACGCACCACCCCGGTTGCCGAGGCCAACGGCAGGCACAACGGCATGAGCCAGTTCGTGCTGGACCTGCGCTCCCCCGGCGTGCAGATCCGCCCCATCCGGCTGCTGTCGGGCCACCACCACTTCAACGAAGTGGTCATGACCGACGTGTTCGTGCCCGATTACATGATGCTGGGTGTCGAGGGCAACGGCTGGGCCCAGGTCATCGGCGAGCTGGCCTACGAGCGTTCCGGCCCCGAGCGCATCCTGTCCACCTATCCGCTGCTGGCGGCGCTGGTCGACGCGGTCGGGACCAACCCCTCCGCCGAGGCCGCCGCCGAGATCGCCACCCTCGTCAGCCGGATGACGGCGTTGCGCCGGCTGTGCATCTCCGTGGCGTTGTCGCTCGACGCCGGCCGTTCGCCGGTCACCGAGGCAGCCCTGGTCAAGGACCTGGGCACCCAGCTCGAGGGCGAGATCCCCGAGGTGGCCCGCCGACTGGTGCCCCCGGGCGTGAACGAGCGCTTCGACCAACTGCTGGCCGATTCCATCCTGTCCGCACCCGGCTTCACGCTGCGCGGCGGCACCAACGAGATCCTGCGCGGCATCGTCGCCCGAGAGCTGGGAGTGCGCTGATGAGCACCGTCGATCCGCTGCTGATCGAGACCATCGAGTCGATGCTGGGCGACCTGTGCGAGCCCGAGAAGGTGGGCGCCGCGGAGGGCTGCCTCGACGCCGACCTGTGGAAGGCCCTGACCGAGTCGGGCATGGCCACCGTCGGCATCGCCGAGTCCGCCGGTGGTTCGGGCGGCACCCTGCAGGATGCCGCCGCCATCGCCAAGGCCGCCGGGCGCCACGCCGCGCCGGTGCCGTTGACCGAGCTGTCCATCGTGGGCGGCTGGGTGTGCGAGCAGGCAGGCCTGCCGCTGCCCGAAGGCCCCGTCGCGGTGGTCGTCGGCAACGGTACCCGTACCTACTGGGCACCGGTGGCCGAGGCCTTCGTGGTGGTCACCGACGAGGGGGTCGCCGTCGTCGGCAAGGACGCCGTCACCCTCGGTACGTCGGGCCGTAACTACGCCGGCGAACCGTGGGCCGAGGTCACGGTGTCCAGCGCATCGTTCGTGCCGGGCCCATCGGTGGCGCAGGTGCACGCCCGTGGTGCGCTGGCCCGCTCGTTGCTGATGGCCGGTGCCCTGTCCCACGCCGCCGAGCTGTCGGTGCAGTACTGCAACGAGCGCGAGCAGTTCGGCAAGCCGATCGGCAAGTTCCAGGTGCTGCAGCAGTACCTGTCGCAGATGGCCGGCGAGGCCGCTGCCGCCGAGGCCGCCGCCGACAACGCTGTGGACGTGGTCGCCGCCGGGGCCGACGAGGACGAGGCCATGCGGGTCATCGCCGCCGCGAAGACGGTGACCGGCCGGGCAGTGGGCATCATCAACAAGCTGGCCCACCAGATCCACGGCGCCATCGGCTACACCGACGAGCACCGCTTGCAGTACACCACCCGGCGCCTGTGGTCCTGGCGTGACGAGCACGGCTCGGAGGCCGAGTGGGCTGCGGCACTGGGCCGCAGCCTGGCCGCCGCCGGTGGTGCCGCCCTGTGGCCGGCCATCACCGCGTGGCCGCCCGCCGCCGTCGGCTGACCCCGCCCCGATCCGACCGACCCCCGGCCACCCCGGGGTTTCACGACGCTGCCGCGCCCGCACCGGGCGCGGCAGCGTCGCGTCGGGCCACCGCAGCGTCGGGGAGCGGCAGCGTCATGTCAGGGCACGCCCGCTAGGGTGCGACGGCCCGTCCGCCGCTGCGAGGAGGTCCCGGACCGATGGCCGATGTGCCCTTTCCCACCGTCGGCGACCAGGCCGCCTGGCCGCTGGCCCGGCAGCTCGCCGGCCTGGTGTCGCCGATCCACAACGTCTCCTATTACACGCCGGAGATCAAGGTTTTCGCCGAGCTCGGCATCAAGGGCTGGTGGACGTCGTACTTCGCCTACCGCTCCGCCCCGATGGGCAAGGTCGAGCCGGAGGTCATCACCGCCACGTTCTACGGGTTCGCCCTGCGCATGGTGCAGCGGGCGGTGCCGGCGGTGTGGCAGTACGTGACCCCCGAGCAGTCCTTGGACATCCGGCTCGATGCCGTTGACCGGGCCTGGCAGCGGATCTTCCGGGAGCACGCCGGCACCTACGACGACGCCATCGCCGAGGCCGCCGAACTGGCCCGACAGAGCATTGAGGGTGTCGACGGCGGTGCCCGGGCGCTCTATGCCGGGCACCTCACCCTGCCGTGGCCGGAGCCGGCCCACCTGCAGCTGTGGCACGCCTGCACCCTGCTGCGCGAGCACCGCGGCGACAGCCACGCCATCGCCCTGGCCGCCGCCTCGGTCGACCCGGTCCAGTGCCAGGTGCTGATGGCCGCGCGGGGCCACGGCAACAAGCAGACCCTGCAGTCCATCCGGGGCTGGAACGACGCCGAGTGGGACGGTGCGCTCGGCGCCCTGCAGGAGCGCGGCTGGCTCGACCGGGCCGGCGCCCTGACCCCCGCCGGGCGGACCGGGCGCAGCGCCATCGAGCTGCATACCGATGCACTGGCCGCAGAGCCTGCACGGCGGCTCGGCGCAGCCGGGACGACCCGGCTCGCCGAGCTGCTCGGCCCCGTCCACCAGGTCCTGCTCGGGGCCGGCGGGATCCCCGGGAAGTGGCCGCCGGAGCACGTGCTCAAGGGCCAGGACCCGGCGGGCTGATCCCGCCCGCCGGCACCGCCCGTCATACTGGAGGCCGTAGCCGTCATCGACCGTGACCCGTTCTTCGTGCTCGAGGCCATCGGCACGGTTGCGTTCGCCATCTCCGGCGGTACGGCAGCGGTGCGCGCCGGGATGGACTGGCTCGGGGTGGTGGTGCTCGCCGTGGTCACCGCGGTCGGCGGCGGGACGCTGCGCGACCTGCTGATCGGTTCCACCCCGGTGCGCTGGTTGAACCACCCCTGGCCGATCGTCACCGCGGCGGCGACCGCAGCGGTGGTCATCGCGCTCGCCCACCGGATGCCCGACCTGGCCCTCGAAGCGCGCCTCGCCGTGCTGCTGGCCGACGCGGCGGGGCTGGCCGCCTTCACCGTCACCGGCACCCTCATCGGGCTCGGGGCCGGGGTGTCGTCGTGGACCGCGCCGGCACTCGGCGTGGTGACCGGGGCCGGTGGTGGGGTGATCCGTGACGTACTGGCCCGGGAACGTCCGCTGATCCTGGTCAGCGAGATCTACGCCCTGGCCGCCCTGGCCGGCGCGGTGGTCGTTGTGGCCCTCACCGCGGCCGAGGTCGAGCCGTTCGTGCTGCGCTGGGGCCCGGTCGGTGTCGTGCTGACCATCCGGTTGGTGGCGATCCGCCGGCAATGGATGTTGCCGGGCTTCGCCAACGGCGGTGTGCAGACGCCCGGAACCTGACCCGCCGGCGAGGCCCCGACACCGGAACGATGGTCGGATTCATCGGGGATACACTCCCCGTCCGACGTCGGCCTCCTTGCCGACCCGGCAAGGAGTCGACCATGAGCGCAGGCAGCCGGCTGGCAGGCACCCCCGAGCCCCTGCACCGCTGGCCGCTGCCCACGGGCATCACCGTGGCCGGCGACTCCTGGGGCGATCCCGACGGGCCCCTGGTGCTGCTGCTGCACGGCGGCGGACAGACCCGCCATGCCTGGAAGGGCACCGGCGAGCGTCTCGGCCGGGCCGGCTACCACGCCGTCGCCGTCGATGCCCGCGGGCACGGCGACTCCGACTGGTCGGCCGACGGGGTGTACGGGCCCGATGTGATGGTGGCCGACCTGGTGGCCCTGGTCCACGCCCTCCGCGACCGACGCCCGGTCCTCGTCGGGGCATCGATGGGCGGCGGAATCAGCCTCACCGCCGTGGGCAACGACCACGTCGACGCCACCGCCCTGGTCATGGTCGACACCGCCCCCCGGCTCGAGCCCGAGGGTGTCGACAAGATCCTCTCGTTCATGGACCAGCGTCCCGACGGGTTCGCCTCCCTCGAGGAGGTCGCGGCCGCCATCGGCAACTACCAGCCGCACCGCAGCACCCCGCGCAAGCTCGACGGCCTGGCCAAGAACGTGCGGCTCGGCGCGGACGGCCGCTACCACTGGCACTGGGACCCGCGCTGGCGCAGCAGCGCGCCCGACCTCGAGGCCCTCTACGAGCGCCAGGCCGCGTGTGCCCGCCGGCTGACGCTGCCGACGCTGCTGGTGCGTGGCGGCCTGTCCGACGTGCTGAGCGAGCAAGGCGCCCGCAGCTTCCTGGAGCTGTGCCCCCACAGCGAGTACGTCAACGTCACCGACGCCTCCCATATGGTCGCCGGGGACCGCAACGACATCTTCGCCGACGCCGTCGTGGAGTTCCTGACCCGCGTCGTCCCCGTCGGCGGAGCGCCGCTGCAGCAACCGCACGAACTGCACCCCACCGTCATCGACCACAGCTGGCAGGAAACCCCCTGAGCGACCCGAACGGGCCCGCCGGAGGGGTTTCCCGCCACCCGGTCAGTCGCCCAGCGCCCCGATGACCGCGGCGGCGAACTGGGCGGTCGCCGCCGAACCGCCCTGGTCGACCGGCAGCACTGCACCGGCGGAGTAGACCGCGCTGACCGCGGCATCGACCCGGTCACCGGCGGCGGCTTGGCCGACGTGGCGCAGCAGCCAGGCCCCGGCCAGCAGCAGCGCCGTCGGGTTCACCCGGTCGGCCTGGTCGGCCGGCGGCGGGGCACCCTGGGGGGCCTCGAAGTAGGCGAAGTCGTCGCCGAAACAGCCCGACGGGGTGAGCGTCATGCCCCCGACCTGGCCGGCACCGCCGTCAGCGAGAATGTCGCCGTACTGGTTGGGCAGCACCACCACGTCGAAGTCGTGGGGACGCAGCGCCAGCTTGTGGGCGAGGTCGTCGATGATGACCGTCTCGACCTCGATGGGGTACCCCGAGGCCACCTCGGCACAGATGTCGGCGAAGAACCGATCGGTCACCGTCAGCATGTTGGTCTTGGCCCCGATGGTGAGCCGTCCGGGGTGGCCCGCCGCCTTGCGGGCCACGGTCTCGGCGCAGGCCCGATGAGCGATACGCTCGGTGAAGTCGCGGGTGATGATCTTGACCGCGTACCGGCCGTCGGCGCCGGGCGGGACGCGCACGCCACGGATGCCGTCAGCGAGGCCGCTGGCCCGCAGCGTCGCCAGCTCGCCCTCGAAGCCGATGTACAGGTCCTCGTGGCTCTCGCGGACGATGAGGTAGTCGATGCCCTCCGGCCGGGCGTAGGGCGAGGCGAAGCCCGGTCGCCACTGGACCGGCCGCAGGTTGGCCCAGGTACCGCGCTGGTAGCGCAGATAGATCGGGCCCGGTGTGATGCCACCGGTCGAACCGAGCAGCACCGAGTCGGCGACGTCGAGCCGGGGGTGGACCACCTCGCCTCGTTCCGCCGGACTGAGCGGTTGCAGCTCGGCACCATCGGGCAGCACGTCCCACTCGATGTAGGCGCCGGCGGCCCGCAGCACCTCCAACGTGGCGGCCATCGCCCGCGGCGAGGCACCGTCACCCGGGACGACCGCCACCCGGGGCCGGGCAGGCGCCGCGCTCATGAACGATCCCCTGCGCTGCAACGTGTGGCCATCGCCTTGCCTTTCGCTCGGTGGGTGCCGCCAAGGTGCCCGCCGGCAGCGTGGCGTCACCCTAACCGTGCCGGCCGGGGCCGTCGCGGCGGACCACCGCGGGTGCTAGACCGAGCCGGTGCGCACCAGCCGACCGGGTCGACCGGCCCCGTTCCGGGCCCTGCGCCTGCGCAACTACCGGCTGTTCTTCACCGGGCAGGTTCTCTCGGTGATCGGCACCTGGACGCAGAACACCGCGGTGGCCTGGATCGTGCTACGCCAGGACAACTCGGCGTTGTCCCTGGGGCTGATCGTGGCCCTGCAGTTCACCCCGCTGCTGCTGCTCGGGGCCTGGGCCGGGGCCATCGCCGACCGGTCCGACAAGCCCAGGGTCCTGCAGCTGACCAGCGCCGCCGCCGCGCTGATCGCCCTGGCCACCGCGGTTCTGGTGTCGAACGGGCATCACTCGACGCCCCTGCTGGCCGCCATGGCGCTGCTCGGCGGCTGCGCCGGCGCGTTCGAGACCCCGACCCGCCAGTCGATGGCTGCGGAACTGGTCCCCAAGGCCGACCTGCCCAGCGCCGTCGGCCTCAACGGCGCCATCATGACCAGCTCCCGGATGGTCGGCACGGCCGTGGCGGGCCTGCTCATCGCCACCATCGGCGCCCCGGCCTGTCTGTATCTCAACGCCGCCTCGTTCCTGGCCGTGGTGGTGGCCATGCACCTGCTGCGTCGCGAAGAACTCTTCGCCGTCCGGCGGGCAGCCGCCGGCAAGGGCCAGATCCGCCAGGGTCTGCGCTACGCCCTGCGTGAACGCGAGGTCCGCCTCCCCCTCGCGGCGCTGGCGGTGATCGGCACCCTGGCACTCAACCAGCAGGTCACCACCCCGCTGCTGGCTCGCATCACCTACCACGCCGGGCCGACCCTGTTCGCCGCGTTCGGATCGGTCTCCGGCGCCGGCGCACTGATGGGGGCCCTCACCGCGGCATCGCGTCGCCAGGCCGGCGCAGCGCTCATAGGCCGGGCCGCGTTGCTGTTCGGCGTGGCCGCGGTGGCGGTCGCCTTCGCCCCCGGACCGATTGCCGCCCTGCCGTTGCTGGCGCTGACCAGCTTCGCCGCGTCGATGTACGTGGCGGCCACCAACACCCGTCTGCAGCACGTGGCCGATCCGGCGTTCCGGGCCAGGGTCGTGGCGCTCTACGCCATCCTGTTCCTGGGGTCGACCCCGGTGGGCAGCATCATCGTCAGCGCCATCTCCGCGGCCTCCAACCCCCGGGTCGCCGTCGGGTTCGGCGGCGCGGCGACCATCCTGACGGGCGTGGTGATGATGCGGCTCACCGCGGCGACCGCCATCGCGACCCCTGCTGCGTTCACCGGCGTCGGCACCAACGCCGATACCGACGCCGACGCCAAGTAGGGTTCGCGGCGCACAACGCCAGCCGCGGTATGCCGTCCGACGGACCGGCGACCGCCACGACGGATCCGAGGGAAACGGTCATCATGTTGACGGGAGAGCAGTACAAGCAGTCGCTGCGGGATGGTCGGCTCACCTACTTCGAAGGCGAACGCGTCGACGATCTGACCGCCCACCCGCTGCTGGGCCAGACCGCCGATCTCACCGCCCGGGCCTACGACAAGTACTACAACCCGGCCCCGGGCGCGACCAGCCCGTTGCTCGGCGTACCGCGCTCCGCCGAGGACCTGCGGTCGCTGATCCCGATGCTGCACGACGCCGGGATGATGGCGCACGTCACCTCGACGTCGATCCAGACCCTCAAGACCGCTGCCGGGCGCATGGCCGGCGTCAAGCCCGAGTACATCGAGCGCATGAACGCCTACATCGAGGAGGCCCAGCGCAACGACGTGCGCATCACCCAGTGCATCACCGATGCCAAGGGCGACCGCAGCCGTCCCCCGGGCAAGCAGGACGACCCCGACATGTACGTCCACGTGGTGGACCGCCAGCGCGACGGCGTGGTGCTGCGCGGTGCCAAGCTGCACATCACCGGAGCCTCCTACGGCCACGACCTGCTCACCATGCCCACCAAGGCCATGAAGCCCGGTGAGGAGGAGTGGTCCATCGCCTGTGCCGTGCCGGTGAGCTCCCCCGGCGTGCGCATCATCAACACCACCTACGCGCCCCGCCACCACGACACCCGTTCGTTCCCGGTGTCCTCCCGGTACCACTACCCCGAGGGCTTCGTGATCTTCGACGACGTGTTCGTCTCGAACGAGCGCATCTTCCTCGACGGCGAGACCTCCTACGCCGCGGTGTTCGCCCACTCGCTCGGCCTGTGGGAACGCCTCGGCGGCTTGTCGGCGTTCGTCGACGAAGCCGACGAGCTGGTGGGCCTGGCCCAGCTGGTGGCCGAGGCCAATGGCATCGCCGGGATCAGCCACATCAAGGAGAAGATCTCCGAGATGATCATCCACGCCACGCTCATCCGCTCCACCCTCGAGGCGGCCATCGCCAACTGCAACATCGGGCCCGAGGGCGCGGCGTTCCCCAACGAGCTGTACGTCAACGCCGGCAAGTTCCACGCCGCCGCCAACTACAACCAGATCGTGCGGCACCTGCACGACATCGCCGGCGGTGCCGTGCTCACCGCCCCGGCCCCCGCCGACCTCGAGAACGAGGAGGTCGGCCACCTCGCCCGTAAGTACATGTCCACCGGCGCCGCCGACGGCGAGTACCGCACCATGCTGATGCACACGATCCGCGACCTCACCGCCGACGCCTACGGCGGGTGGAAGTTCGTCACGAACATCCAGGCCGGTGGCGGCCTCTACGCACAGCGCATCGTGACCCGCAACCACTACGACATGGACCTCGCCAAGCGCAAGGCCCTGGCCATCGCCGGGATGAGCGAGCACGACGTCCACTGAAATCCGGTCGGCGAGGGCGGGCTGCTTGCGGGTGGCCCGCCCTCGTCGCGTCCCAGGTTCAGCGGATGGCGGGCAGCACCTCGGTCCCGAAGCGTTCAAGGGTGGCCAGCATCGTGGCCTGGGCCATGCCGCCGAGGTCGAACATGAAGGCGAAACGGTCCAGGCCCAGCATGGCCTGCCATTCGCCCACCCGGTCGATGACCTGTTGGGCGCTGCCGCAGATCGCCGGACCGTTCAGCATGGTGTCGAAGTCGAAGGCCATACTGGGCGCGTTCGGGGTGTACGCCGCGACGAGGTCCTGGACCCAGCCCCAGTACTGGCGGTAGTGCGGCTCGAACGCGGTACGGGCCTGTTGGGTGGTCAGCGCAACG
Organism: Acidimicrobiia bacterium; assembly: GCA_947476745.1. Taxonomy (GTDB): domain Bacteria; phylum Actinomycetota; class Acidimicrobiia; order Acidimicrobiales; family CAIXPF01; genus CAIXPF01. The sequence continues at coordinate 200,167 of CANJRG010000004.1, forward strand.
TGGCAATGGCAGATGGCCCCTACCTGGGCCGGCGTAGCGTGGCCCGCCGCATCCCATGCCGCACGGTATGCCTCGGCGGCCGGCACGAATTGCTCGGGCGGAGCGAAGACGCTCGGCAGCATGAGCGGAAGCCCGAGCCGGGCGGCAAGGGCCGGCGTGTCACGGCTGCTACCCCCACCGAGCCAGACCGGGAGATCTCCCTCGGGACGCGGCCGCGAGGTGAAATTGTCGAGCGCCGGACGCAGTCCGCCCGGATGGCTCACGTTCTCCTCACGCAGCAGCCGCACCAGCAACTCGACGTGCTCGGCGAACAGCGCCTTGCTCTGCCGAGGGTCCTGACCGAGATACTCGAAGGTACGGGCGAAGTAACTTCCGCGGCCGGCCACGATCTCGGCACGGCCGCCGCTGAGCCCGTCGAGGGTGGCGTAGTCCTCGGCCATGCGCACCGGGTCGAGGTTGGCCGCCAGCGCGACCCCCGTCGACAACCGGATGGTCGTGGTGCGGGCACCGACGGCCGCCAACACCACCGGCGGGGCCGACAGCTGGTAGCCGCTGCCGTGGTGCTCGCCGAGGTGCACCAGGTCGAAACCCAACGCCTCGCCGGCCACGGCCATCTCGACGATGGCCCGGGTCCGCTGCGCATCGGTCGGCAGGTGGCCGCCGATGGGGTCGGGCAGGACGTCACCGAGGGAAAGAACGCCGATCTCCACAGCGGCACGGTAGCACCGGGTTCCGGTGCCGGGACGGGGCCCGCAGCCGCAGCGCGACTGCCCGGGCCCAGCCCGACCCAGCCCGCAGCCGCAGCCCGACTGCCCGACCCAGCCCGACCCAGCCCGACCCGGTGGAGGCTGGATCACTCAGTCGGCGAAACGCGGTGGACGTTTCTCCAGGAAGGCCGCCGCCGCTTCCCGGTTCTCGGCAGAACCGATCAGGCTGATCAGCCGGTCCGACTCGATCTCGAGATGACGGCCGAGGTCGAGGTTGCCACCGTCGTTGAGGTTGGCCTTGATGGCGGCGAGGGCCCGGGGCGACTTCTCCACCAGCCGGGCGGCGCGGGCGGCGACCTCACCCGCCAACTCGTCGTCGTCGAACACGTCGTTGACGATGCCGAGCTCCTTGGCCTGCGCGGCACCGAACACGTCGCCGAAGAAGAACAACTCCTTGGCCTTGGTCGAACCCACCGTCCGTGGCAGGAACCACGTCAGCCCGAAGTCGCCCGACAGCCCGGCATTGACGAACGCCGTGGTGAACTTGGCCGACGCCGCGGCGTAGCGGAGATCGCACGCCATCGCCCAGGAGAACCCGCCACCCGCGCACGCCCCGTTGATGGCAGCGATGGTCACCTTGGGCATCTCGTGCAGCATCTGCGAGGTCCGGGTCAGCTCCCGCAGCGCACGGACCCGGGCGGGTCGGGGCGGGACCTCAACACCCGCCGGTTCGTTCATGGCGCTGAGGTCACCACCGGCGGAGAACGCCCGACCGGCACCGGTCATCACGACGACCCGCACCGCCCGGTCCGTCGCCGCACGATCGAGAAACCCCATCGCCACCTCGAACATCGCGCCGGTCTGGGCGTTGAGCCGGTCGGGCCGGTTCAGGGTGAGCGTCGCCACCCCGTCACGCACGTCGTAGAGCACCTCGTCTGCCATCGGCCCAGTCTGGCCGACGCCGCGCCGAGCCTGCCTGCGATTGCGGCGATTCGACCTCGATTCGGTGCACGATGCCGGCCCAGGTCGCGGCGAATCGATGTCACCGAAGCGGGACCGCACACCCGGAACAGGGCCGAATCGCTGGTGACGCGAAACCGGGTGAATGCCCCTTGCTCGCAGTGACCGTTTCGCCCACGACCGCCCGGCCAACGGCACGCGCGAGACGCACCCGGACCGCGACACCCACCCGGACCATCGGGCCTGCTACCCCGACGGCAAGCACGGCCGGTAGGGTCCTACCGCAACGACGAGCCGGCTGCGACGAGGCCGGATGGACGGCACCGCGACCAGGAGAAGCAGGAACATGGCGAAGGCGCGGGCGTACTGGACGGGACTTCCCCGCGGGGCCGACGCCGCCACCGTGGCCGAGGCCGCCCGACGGGCGGAGGCCCGGGGCTATCGCGGCGTGGTGGGCACCCAGGTGTACGGCCCGCCCTGGGGCCAGCTCGCCGTCGCCGCGGCCGCAACCACCACGCTGGAGGTCGCCTCGGGCATCGCCATGGCCTTCGTGCGCAGCCCGTTCGAGACGGCCTGCGCCGCGCTCGACCTCGATCACCTCGCCGCAGGCCGATTCACCCTCGGCCTCGGAGCTGCGCCGAAGTACTGGACCGAGCGCTACTTCGGCCAGGCATACGAACCGCCGATCGGCCGGATGGGCGAGGTGATCGACGTCGTCCGCCACGTCGAGGAGGCCGCCCGCCACCGACGGCCGATAGACCCCTTCGCCGGCCGCCACTACGACCTCGACTTCGTCGGCATGGAGCCGACGTTCTCGCCGCGGTCGGCCCCGCTGCCGATCTGGGTGGCGGCGCTGCGCGAGCGGCTGTGCGAGCTCGCCGGGGCCAAGGCCGACGGCCTAATCGGCCACCCCGTGTGGTCCACGGAGTGGACCCTCGGCCCGGCCATGGCCGCCCTGGCACGCGGCGCGGCAACTGCCGACCGTGATCCGGCCTCGGTCCATCTGCAGCTGTGGGTGACGGCCTCGGTCGATGCCGACCCTGCCGAGGCCGTGCGCCGGGCCCGGGGCAATATGGCCTTCTACGGCGGTATCGCCCAGTACCGGCCGTTCTTCGCCGCCCACGGCTTCGGCGAGGTCGTCGACCGGCTCATCGAGGCCCGCCGGTCCCAGCCCGTCGCCGCCTGCGTCGACCTCGTCCCCGATGCCATGGCCCGCACATTCGTCCTGTGCGGCGACCGTGACGAGCTCGCCGGCCAGCTCGAACGGTTGTGGGGACGAGCCGACTCGATGGTGGTGCGCCCGCCGAGCTGGGGGGTCGATCCCACGCAGTACGCCACGTTGGCCGCCGAGCTCGAGACGCTGCTGCTCGGTGCGGCCGAATCGTGATCCGCCGGCTCTCCATCCGATCGAAGCTGACCCTGCTGCTGCTGCTCAGCGGCCTCACCGGCGCGCTCACGGTCGGCGCGATCAGCTTCGTGAACGCCGACCGGGCCCTGCGCAACGCCACCTGGGACCAGCTCGTCGCCATGCGCGAGACCAAGAAGGACTGCCTGCTCCGTCTGTTCGACGAACAGCTCGACGCGTTCCAGCTCTTCAGCGGCGACGCACAGCTCGTGCCGGCGCTCGCGGCGTTCCGATCCGGCTTCGACGCCAAGGGCCCCGAGCTGACCACGGACGACGAGAAACGGCTCGTCGAGTACTACCAGACCGAGTTCCTGCCCGAGCTGCCGCCTGACACGACGAACCGGGCGCTCGACGACTATCTGCCGACCACCAGGGGCGGGGCCCGCCTCCAGGTCGACTATCTGGTCGACAACCCCCACCCGGCGGGCGAGCGGGCAAAGCTCGAATCCCGCGCCAGCTCGATGTTCGCCACGGCCGGCGTCGACCCCTACGACGCCGCCCACCGCAACTACCACGCCTGGCTGAACCGCGCGATGACCGCGCTCAGGCTCTACGACGTCTTCCTGATCGACGCCGTCACCGCCGACATCGTGTACACGGATCAGAAAGAACCCGACTTCGGCACCAACCTCGAGAACGGCCCGTACCGCACCACCGCCCTCGCCGACGCCTTCCGCCGGGCGCGCGACGGCAAGTTGGGCGACCACGGCATCGTCGTGACCGACTTCGAGCGCTACCCCGCGTCGCTCGGCGCGCCGGCCGCCTTCCTGGCCGCACCGATCACCCGTGACGGCCGCATCGTCGGGGTCCTGGCCGGCCAGCTCTCCATCGACGCCATCAACGACGCCATCAACTCCGGTGGCCGGTGGCAGGCGGAGGGCCTCGGCGACACCGGCGAGGTGTACCTCGTCGGGCCCGATCGCACGGCGCGCAGCGACAGCCGCCTGCTCCTCGAGGACCGCGACGGCTACCTGGCCTCCCTGCGGTCGAGCGGAGCGACCGCCGAGGCGATCAACGCCGTCGAGCACTTCGGCCACTCGGTGCTGAACCAGTCGTTCAACACCGACACCGTGACCGGGGCGCTCCAGGGCATCGAAGGGACCGCCACCGGCCCCGACTACCGCGGGGTCGAGGTCATGACCGCCTCGGCACCGATCGACGTCGCCGGGCTGAACTGGGCCGTGATCGCCGAGAAGGATGTGTCAGAGGCACTCGGCCCGCTGTTCGACCTGCGCCGCCAAATTCTGCTGGCCGCAGCGGCACTGACGGTGATCCTCACCGCCTTCGCCCTGTGGGCCGCCCGGGTGTTCCTCGATCCCATCGCCCGTCTCGAGGCCGGCGTGCAACGGCTCCAGGAGGGTGCACTCGACGTCGAGGTCGACGCCTCCGGCAGCGACGAGTTCGCCGCACTCGGTCATGCCTTCAACGACATGGTCGCCGAGATCGCCAGCCGCAACCGCACCATCGAGTTGAAGACCGCTGATTACGAGAACCTGTTGCGCAACGTGCTGCCCGAGGTCGTCGCCGACCGGGTCCGTGCCGGCGAGCTGCTGGTGGCGGACACCTTCGACAACGTGAGCATCCTCTACGCCTCCATCAGCGGGCTGAGCGAGCTGATGGACGGGCTGAGCGCCACCGATACGCTGCGGCTGCTCAACGAGCTGATCGACGGATTCGACGATGCCGCCGAACGCCACGGCGTCGAGAAGATCAAGACCGTCGGCGATGCATACCTCGCGGCATGTGGTCTGTCGACCCCCCGCCTCGACCATCGGCAGCGGGTCCGGACCTTCGCCGACGACATGGTGGGCGTGCTCAACCGCTTCAACGAGGCCAAGGGTATGCACCTCAGCCTGCGCATCGGCCTGGCCGCAGGCGAGGTCGATGCGGGCATCGTCGGCCGCAGACGGTTCGTCTACGAGATCCTCGGAGACTGCGTGGTCGAGGCACGGGAGCTGGCCTACTCGGGCGAACGCACCGGCATCCACCTCAGCGCCGCCTTCGCCGCCGCCCTCACGCCGGCCACGGGCGGGATCACCAGCGCCACCGGCACCACCGGCGACACGACCGAGGCGGTCTGACGATGAACGGTATCGGTGATGGCCCGGTCGTCTGGACCGCAGTGGTCGTGGCCGGCTATCCGGCGCTGGCCATCGCGCTCATCGAGCTGCAGCGCCGGCTTCGGGACCGCTTCCCCGCCGGGGCGAAGGTCTGCCACCTGCTGCAGATCACGGTCCTGCCGCCGCTGGCGCTGTTCCTGCTGATCGACAACGTGGCGGACGTGCCCGCGGACCACACGCTGCACCGGCTGGTGCTCAGCGTGCTGGCCATCACCTCGATCAACGCGGCGCTCGCCGCGCTCAACGCCCTGGTGCGTTCGGGCAGCATGTCGAGCGACTGGGTGCAGCGCACCACCGGCCTGGTGCTCGACCTCGCCCGGCTGCTCGTGGTGCTGGTGGCCGCGGCGGTGGTCGCGTCGCACATCTGGGCGGTCGACCTCGGCGCCATGCTCACGGCCCTCGGGGTCGGATCGGTGGTCCTCGGCCTCGCCCTGCAGGACACGCTGTCGGGGCTGTTCGCCGGCGTGTCGCTGATGTCGAGCAAGCACTTCAAGGAGGGCGACTGGATCGAGGTCGCCGAGTACTCCGGCCGCATCGTGCAGATGAACTGGCGAACGGTCACCGTCGAGACGCTCGACGACAACCGCCTGGTGGTGATCCCCAACTCGGAGTTGGCCCGGACGCAGTTCACCGTGCTCACCAGCGGCAACCGCAGCTTCGGGGAGAACATCGAGGTCCACTTCGCCTACGGCAGCCCGCCGGCCCGGGTGATGGACGCCCTGGAGAAGGCCGTGCTCGCAGTCGACCTGGTGTTGCCCGAGCCGCCGCACGACATCGACCTGATCGGCCTCGACGAGCACGGCCTGCACTACGAGGTCACCATCCACACCCGGACCCGCAAGGAGGGCGAGGAAGCCGTCACCGAGGTGCTGCGCAAGCTGTGGTACATCTGCCAACGTGAGCGGCTGGTCTTCGCCGGCGCCGCCCACCGCTTGAACGGCCACAGCGAGCCGGAACGGATGCCGGCGGCGGAGATCACGGCACGGCTGGTGGCCACCGGGCTGTTCCCCGCCGACGCCCGGGCGCTGCAGGCGGTGGTCGACGACGCCCGCCACGAGCTCTACGACGATGCCGAGGTGCTGCTGCCCGCCGGCGACCCCTTCACCGAGCTGTTCCTGGTGGTCGAGGGCCGCCTCGCCGTCGTGTTGGGACGGGGCGAGCACCAGCGGGTGGTCCAACAGGTCGGGCCGGGCGAGCTGTTCGTGGGTCGTGCCCTGCTCACCGGGGCCCCCGCGACCGTCGGCCTGCACGCCGACGGGGAGGTTTCGGTCATCCACCTCGGGTCGTTGGCCGTGCTGGCCTTCCTCAACGAGAACCCGACCCTCGCCCGTCCGTTCGAGGCCCGGATCGAGATGACCGAGCTGGGCCTGGCCACCATCGGCAACGCGGCCTGAGCGACCAGGCGCCGTACCGGCTCACGGCCGGGCTGGATTCCGCAAGGGCGACCCCGAGGCGGCCGGGCCCCGCCCCGGCGGGCCGGTAGCCGGCGCGGGGACGGGCGAATCGCACGGGGGCTCAGCCCTGCTCGGCGACCCCGAGGCTGTCGGCGAGCTGCGGCTTCTCCCGCAGCGAGCGCTTGAGCTCGGCCATGCCGGGGAAGGTCGCCACCTCCCACACCGCGTCCCACAGCCGCAGAGCCTCATCGCCGCGGGGCACCCGGCTGATGACCGGGCCGAAGAACGAGTAGGTCTGCCCGTCGCGACGGAAGCTGATGATCGGTGTGCCGACGTCGCGACCGGTACGGCTGAGGGCGTCGTCGGTCTCGGCCTGCAGCACGTCGTCCCATACCGGGTCGTTGGCCGCAGCGAGATACCGCTCGGCCACACCGACCGAACGCAGGTAGTCGGGGAAGCCGGCCTCGAAGTGGTCGACGATGTCGTGGCGACGGCGCCGGACGTGCAGGTCGCCGCCGAACTGGGTGTACAGCTCGCCCATGCGTGTCGGGCCCTCCTCGGCGCGGATGGCGGCTGCCACCCGCAGCAGCTTCTGGCCGCTGCCGTGGCCGGCGATGTAGCCGTCGGGGAAGTCCGTGGCGTAGTCCTTGTCCTTGTTGAGCAGCCGCAGGCAGATGAAACGCCAGTCGACCTCGAGGTCGCGCAGGGCCGCCACCTCGGCAACCCAGCGGGAGGTGAGCCATGCCCAGGGGCAGACCGGGTCCCAGAAGAACTCGACGTCGGCGGTACCGGAGGAAGCCATGATCAGATCCTTTGCTCAGGGTTGACGCTCGGAAGTGGTGTGCACAGGGCCTCTGCCCGTGCAGATGTGCCCGGCGGGCGGCCCAGCCGGGCACCCGGTGCCAGCTACGTCACCAGACGGGCGGGATGGCCCGGTGCCAGTCGGTGACCCGTTGGAACGCCGCGCCGGCCTGCAGCACCAGGGCGTCGGCGAACGCCGGACCGGCGAGCTGCAGCGAGGCCGGTAGCGACTCGGCCAGACCCATCGGCAGGGCGATCGCGGGCAGGCCCAACGAGTTGTACGGCGGGGTGTACAGCGTGCGCAGCCGGGCCGAACGGTCCGGGTCGCCGCCGTAGCGAACCGCGGTGGTCCCCGTGGTCGGGGTGGCGATCAGATCGACCGAACCGAACAGCTCGGCGACCCGGCGGCGGCCCAGCGACCGCAGCCGTTGGATCTGTACGTAGTCGCCGCCGCTGATGAGGGCGCCCTGGGCGATGCCGCGCCGGGTGTCCACGCCGTAGTCGTCCCAGCGTCGGGCCAGCAGGTCTCGATGCCAGGCGAAGGCCTCGGCGAACAGGCCGCTGAAGCAGGACTCGGCGAGCTCGTCCCACAACGGGAACTCGACGGGGACCAGCACGGCACCGGCTTCGCTCAGGGCGTCGAGGGCGGCCTCGAAGCACGCTGCCACCCCCGGCGATGCCGAGCCGGCGTCCACGGTGACCGAGCGGGCGACGCCGATACGCAGCCCGGCGATACCACGGTCGAGGCCGGCGGTGAAGTCCTCGACGGGCCGCAGCACCGTGGTGTCGTCGCCCGGGTCGGGCCCGGCGATCACGTTCAGCAACGCCGCGCAGTCCGCGGCGCTGCGGGCCAGAGGTCCGATGTGGTCGTAGCTGAAGCCCAGCGGGACGCAGCCGTTCTTGGGAACCAGCCCGAAGGTCGGCTTGTGGCCGGTCACCCCGCAGTACCCAGCCGGCAGGCGGATGCTGCCTGCGGTGTCGGTCCCCAGGCCAGCGGGGAACAGCCCGGCGGCCACCCCGGTCGCCGTCCCCGACGACGACCCGCCGGGCCAGTGCTCGAGGCTCCAGGGGTTGCGTGGCAGCGGGAAGGGCTTGGCGGCCTCCTGCGGGCTGTCATCGAGGCGGTGAAGGCGCAGGTCGGGAAAGCCGATGGCGAACTCCATCGTGGTGGTCTTGCCCAGCACGATGGCACCGGCGGTCCGCAGCCGTGCAACCACCGGACCGTCTCCCGCCACCCCCCAGGCCGGGTCGAGCGCCAGGGACTGCGCCGTGGTCGGGCCCTCGTCGGTGGCCAGGATGTCCTTCACCCCGAGCGGGACGCCGTGCACGGCCGAACGCACCCGGCCCGCGGCCCGCTCCGCGTCGAGCTCACCCGCAGCGGCACGTGCAGCCTCGTCGAAGCGGCGCAGGTATGTGCCGGTCTGCGGATCGACCCGGTCAGCGGCCTGCTGATAGGTGCGGACCAGCTCCACCGAGGTGACCGCGCCTTGCTCGAGTGCCGCCGCCAGCTCCAGCACGCTGCTGCGCCGGATCTCGTCGGCGTTCATGACCCGTCCCCACACTCGACGGCATGGATGCGCTCCATGCGGCGACGCAGGCCCGGGTACAGCTCGGCGATAGCCGCGACGTCGTCGTCGGGAACGACGATCCCGTGCACCCCGAGCAGCGCGGTCACCACGTCACACGGTGGCAGGGGCACCGATCGGTTGTCCATGGCCGCACCCTACCCCTCCAGCTTTCCCCTTCGACGAGGGGTTGAACGCCGCAGCAATGCGGTAGGTTCTTGGTTACCTCGCGCGCGGCATCGGGGGATGCCGAGGGGGGAAGGACTACACATGACTGATTTCGACATCCACATCAAGGGTGGCACGATCGTCGACGGCACCCGGGTGCCCCGCTACCGCGGCGACGTGTGGATCAAGGACGGCAAGATCGCCCAGATCGGCGGCCGGGCCAAGGGCGTGTCCGAGAAGATCATCGACGCCGACGGGCTGATCGTCGCCCCCGGCTTCGTGGACCTGCACACCCACTACGACGCGCAGATCCGCTGGGACCCGTACTGCACCATCTCCGGCTGGCACGGCGTCAC